>CAWEYT010000018.1:0-184853 GCA_963813375.1 uncultured Acidimicrobiales bacterium
GGCGAAGAACGACACCACGCCGTTCGTCTTGCCGTAGCCGCCGTAGATGGTGATGCCGTACACGCCGAAGCGACCGAGCAGCATCCCGAGGTACTCGACGTTGTCGCCGGTCCCACTCTTGAGCAGGCCGCCGCTGATGGACAGCGGGCCGATGTCGGCGGCGATCGCGAGACCGCCGAGGTCCACCGCCCAGTTGTCGGTGTTGAAGAAGTCGCCCTTCACCACGAAGTAGGTGATCGAGAGGTCGTCGACGGCCGCCGTCAGCCCGAACAGCGACACCCGTCCGTCGATGATCAGCGAGATCGACTCCACCTTGTGCTGCGGCATCGTCACGCCGAGGCCGACCTGCTCGAAGTAGAGCGGCCCGAAGCCCTTCTGGATGGCGACGAACCACGGCCCGTCGCCTTCGCCCGCCGCGCAGCGACACGTCGATCGGGCCACTGCCGTGCTTCTGCACCGCCAGCGCGGGCGAGAACGCCGGCTTGGGCTTCTGTCCGCTGGAGGCGCTGTCGTGGAGGATGCCCGACGCGATCGGGTTGCCTCCGGTGGCGCCGGAGACGGCCACGGCCAGGTTGCTCAGCTGAAGGTGCACCCCGCCGCTGGTGTCGGCCGGGCTCACGGCGGCGAAGGCGTGGAGCGCGACGGACTCCAGCGTGAGACCGAGGTCGAGCAGGGGCCCGCTCTGGCGCCCGACGCGGATCCCGAGGCCGGACACGGTGACGGATGGCGTCAGCGTGACCGTGTCGCCGGTGAGCTTGACGAGACCGACGGCGACGCCGGCAACGGGTGGACGGGGCTCGATCCAGGTGTCGTCGGCCTCCAGCCACACGGTGACGTCGCCGGAGGTGAGCTGCACGCGCTGACCGAGGCCCAGCGTGATGCCGAGGACGTCGCCGGCGTCCTTGGCGATGCCGACGCTGAGGCTGCCGTCGATGGTGACGGCGAGGTTGGCGCCGGCCAGGTTGTCGAGCAGGCGGGCGACACGCCGGAGGAGGTCGGCGGGCGCGCAGACGGCGGGGTCGAGCGAGTCGTCGTTCTTCAGCACGACGCCGCGCAGCAGCTGCTTCACGGTCGTGCTGCCGACCGGCATGGCGAGCAGGTGCTGGACCGTGTCTTGGGCGAGTGCGACCGACGCCGCCAGGGTCGCGACGACCTCGGCCAGCGCGCTCGCCACCGCGGCGGGGTCGGTCTCCGGCGGCGACGAGTCCTCGAGCACGGCGAGCTGCACGGTGGCTACGTCGAGCAGCCACTGCGCGGCGAAGCGACGGGTGCCGTCGAGGTCGAGCCCCAGCTCGACCCGCCGGCCACCGGCGGGCGAGGCGCCGGCGAACACCGCGAGCACCGGACGGAGCTCGACCGGACCGGCGGGGACCGGCGCCGGGCCGACGACGACGGACAGGTCGTCGACCCCGCTCGGGGTGAGCGCCAGCGTGGCATCGACCCGGTCCACGGCCGGGACGCCGGTGGCCGCGGCGGTGACCTCGAACCGGCACGGGTTCGCCTGCCAACCGAGAACGACCGGGCCCACCGTCACCTGGAGCGTCTGGCCGACGGCCTGGACGTCGACGTTCGCCGGCAGCACGTCGTCGAGGGCCTGACGGAGGTCCGGGAGGACAGCGGCCAGGTTGCTGGTGGCCGCCGACTCGAGGCGACCGACGGGATCGGAGGTGAAGTCGGCGAGCAGGTCGTGGGTGAACTTCGGCGTGCTGTCGCGCAGGGACAGGAGGTCGCCGACCTCGGCGACGAGCTCTCCGACGGTGCCGGAGAGCGACGGACCGCTCTGCTCGGCCAGCTTGTTCAGGAGGAAGGGCAGCGCGTGGTTGGCGGCATCGATGACTCCTGCGGCCGCGGCGGCCGCCAACCCCGGCCCGGCCGGGTACAGGACGATGTCGGCGCCGGTCTCGGGGCGGAGGAACACCCGTAGCCCGCCGTCCAGCGACGCATGGAGCGCCTTGCGCCCGGGCGCGGCGCCGACGACGCCGAGGTTGATGATCGAGGGCGAGCGTCGGAGCACCGGAGCCGGGGATCCGCACAGAGGCCTGGAGGCCGGCGGCGAGCCGGCCGAGGGGGGTGGCGGGCGGGGCGGCGAACTGCGCCGTGTCGACGAGGGCGCGCAGCTCCAGTGAGCCGGCGGCGTCGTGACCGGACAGCGTGACGCCGGGCGTGAACACCAGCTCACCGGGCTGGCCGCTGACGCCGAGGATCGGCTTCAGCGCGTCAAGGAGAGCGACGAGACGCGCTGGCTGGCCGCCCAGCGCGCCGGCGTGGCGCAGCCAGCCGGCCGGGTCGTGCAGGAGGCCCAAGGGCAGCCGCACCGCCGGTTCGGGCGCGTCGTCGAGGAGACCGAACGCGCCGAGGAGCACGTCGATGACCGGCCTCGCGGTCTCGTCCAGGCTGCGCGCGCGATCTCCAACGCGGCTTCACCGAGGAGCGCCGGCGTGAGTTCGACGAGCGCGTCGATGACGGCTCTGGCATCGAGGTGGGGCCACAGTGGGACGTCCCGTGGCGCCGATCCTCCGGCCGGCCGCCACCGCAACACGGCGCGGGTCGGGTCGAGCTCCAGCCAGGCGGCACCGGCCGGCGAGCCGTCGTGGTCCGTGCCGAGCCGCACCGACCAGCTGGCGGTGGTCGACGTCAGCTCGACGTGAGCCGCCCAGCCGAAGCGGCCCTGGCCCGCCGGCGCGTCGATGGTGAGCGAGCGGGCGTTGAGATCGGCGAGGACGGTGAGGGGGTCGGCGACGAGGCGGACGGCGGCAGGGTCGTCACCGCTGAGGGCAGGGCCGGCGGCGAGGAGCGTGCGTGCTCCCTCGGCCAGATTCGCTCGGCGGACGGCGTCGCCCAGCACGTTGGCCACGAGCGCGGCGGGATCGTGGATCAGCTGCTCCACCGCGTCGGCGACGCTGCCGTCGGCCTCCAGCAGCGCGAGCGCCTCGAAGGCCGAACGCAACGAGACGGCGATCGTCGACGGCACGACCGCGGTGGCTTCGCTGACGAGCCGCTGCGCGGCCAGCGACAGCAGGAGGCGGACCTCGGCCGCGACCGGTTCCACGCCGGCGGCGACGTCGCGACGCTCCTGATCGACATCGAACACGCGCCCGTCGAGGAGCGTGATGTGGCCGGTGGCGGTGGCGGTCGAGCCCGGTCGGTGCGGGATCACGACGTCGGCCACGAGGGCCCGCAGGGCGTGCTCCCGCGAGCGGCCGGTGCCGCGCAAGGGGTCGGGTCCACCAGCTAGCCAGCCCTGGCGGGCGCCGATCCGCAGCCGCGTGCGGACGGCGAGATCGGTGGCGGGTTCGATGCCGGTGGCGCCGACGTCGAGGCCCCCGAGTTCGACGAGAACGGATCCGTTCGCCACGATGCGGTCGGTCGGCGCGGCGCTCATCGGGAGCCGCAAGCCCAGTCGTACCCCGGTCGGCGACGCCGGCGGGCCGACGGCGGCGCGCTGGCTGGCCCGGGAAGCGAGCCCGGAGGCCACGATGGCGGTGATCGCGGCCCTCACCGCGGGCTCGGTCACGACGCCGAAGACGGCGTGCACGTTCAGGTCATTGCGGTCGGGGATGCCGGCCGCCGGCAGGCGCAGCTCCACGGCGGGATCGGTGCGCGCGTCGACCTCGGCCAGCGCCGCCACCAGCGCTCGCCCGCGGGCGAGATCGGCGTCGTCGGTGCCGGTGTCGGGAACGAGCAGGTCCTTGAGCAGCCGCCAGGCGTCGCCGGCGGCGGCCTCGTCCAGCACGGTGAGCGAGACGGGCCCGTAGGGGGTGCCGACGGTGACGACGTCGGAGATGCTCGACGCGGTGGCGGCGACGAGTCGCGCCGCGTGGCCGGCGCCGCCATCGCCGACGAGCAGCTGGCCGGTGCCCAGGCTGGCGAAGGCGTCCACCACCCGTCCGAGGCGGGCGCTCTGCCCCAGGGTGCCATCGGGGTCGCCGGTCGCCAGCCGGCAGCCGTCGCGGGTCCCCAACGCCACGAACCACTCGCCGGCGGCCGGCGTGGGCGCGCTGAACGTCTCGGGCGCCCTGTTCGCGGCTGTCAGGTCGACGATACGCTCGGGCGGGGCATCGGGGAACAGATCGGTGGCGCTGGTCGCCACCCGGACGTGCAGCGTCACCGGGGGTACGTGGTCGAGCAGATCCTCGAGGTCGAGCGCGTCGAAGACCTGGCTGGCGGCCACGTCCTCGAGGGTGATGACCTCCACGCCGGCGGGCGGGTTCAGCGGCGGGACGATGCGCCCGTCGCCACCACTCCAGCGGGCGACGATGCCGTCCAGGCCAGGAGCGAGGTCACGGTTCCAGATGAGATCGGCGACGTCCGGGGCGATGGCGGCCTCGGCTTCGAGCCCTGCGACGAGCGCGCCGGTCGTGAGCCCGGGATCGCCCGGGCGCCACTTGACGAGCTCCTCGCCGGCCTGCGTGAACAGCGGCTGGGGACCGGCGGGCGGGAACCAGATCGCCAGGGTCGGGCCGGACCCGTCACCCGTGAGCGCCAGCTCGAAGGGTCGATCGGGGGTGCCGTCGCCGGTCACCTGTCCGGCGAGCGGACCGCTCCCGGCGAGCAGGTCGGCCAGGAGCGACAGCGCGTCCGCCCGAACTGGTTGATCGCCGGAGTCAGCCACGGGCCGATGAATGCGGCCGGATCGGCGCTGCTGCCGACGAGGCCAACGAGCGGGAGCCGGGGCGCGTCGACACCACTGGCCCAGCCGAGCAGCCCGACGGTCGACGACAGCCATGGTGGGGCGAGCGGGGCGAGCAGGCCGATCAGCGACTCGATGGCGTCGAGGGCGACGTCGTCGAGGGCGTCCTCGGTGGGCAGCGCCAGCGGGATCGCCCTGTCCCCGATCACCGCGGTCAGCCCGGGAGCATCCACGGCGAAGCGCAAGCCGCCGGTGGGCGCCCACCGCATGCCGACGGCGACGTGCTCGGCCTCCAGCCGCGCCGCGCCGATGTCGAGCACGGCCCGTGAGGGGCTCAGCCCCCGTCCCCGCATCGAGAGCGGAACCGATCAGGCCGGTCATGACGCGCCGCGTGGCCACCGGCCAGGTCGATGGTGGCCAGCTCGACCCCGGCGTTCCCCTCGATCACCGTGCAGCGGTCGCCGAACTCGTCGACGCTGGTGGTGCCCATGGCCGCCACGTGCAGTTCTGGACCGGTGAGGTGCAGCTGGAGCTCGAAGTTCGGGGCGAGACGGATGCGCCACGGTGACGCCTCGGTGCCGTCGCCGAGGATGTCGAGCGCGGCCGTACCGTCGGCGGCCAGGACATCGCGCACCACGCCGAGCAGCGCGGAACAGCACCCGGGTGCGCCGTGACGAGGGTGCGCCAGTAACCCACGACGGCGCCGAGCAGGTTCTGCGCCAGGTCGGAGAGTTTGGTGGTCGGCACGGACGGCTGACCGGGCGGCGGCTCCAAGCCGACGAGCAGCTTCGTGACCTCGCCCGCGCCGCCGAGCTGTGCGAGGAGATCGCCGACGATCGCTTCGACGGCCGCGCCGGCAGCGTCCATCAGGGCGTCGGTCGAGGTGAGATCGAGCGTGTCGTAGTCGCTGGTGCCGATGTCGACGCGGTCGGCGGCGAGGACGAACACCGGCCGCCGGTCCTCGTCGAGCTGGATTCCGATCCGCACCGCCTCGACCCGCACGGCGGGCGTGGCGGTGGGCAGGTCGAGCACCACCGGCTCGTTGCCATCCTTTCGTCGTCCGAGGTGGGCCCACAATGCGAGCCGCGGCAACGCCGTGATCGATCCCCCGCCCAGGTCGGCCTCGAGAAGGTCGGCGATCGCCTCGACGCGGTTGGCGCCGGTGCCGAAGCGGGCCTGGACGGTGGGAACGATTTTCAGGCGGCCCGAAGGCCCGGGCTGGCTGCGCACGCCGACGACGAACTCGGCGTCACCGACGGTGACTTGGATGGCGTCCCCGGTCGGCGTCACCGTCGACCCGGGGATCAGGCCGGCCAGCTCGCCGAACCACGCGGCGCGGCGGGCGGCGTCGGCGAGCACATCGTCGAGCCATGTGGTGATCGCCCCCACGCCGATGGTCGCGAATTGCTCGACGGGCAGGGGCGGGATGGTGGTGCTCGTCCCGAGCCCGAGCAGGGTGGCCAGCGCCTGGAACGAGCCAGTCGCCGAGGCGGCCTGTGCCCGTACCAGGCCGAGCACGAGGTCCAGCGCGATGTCGTCGAGCTCGTCGAGGCGGCTAAGGCTGAGGTCGAGGTCCCGCGGCGTACCGCCGGGCAGTTGGAGCGCACCGAGCTTGAGCCCGATCGCGGGGTCGTCGTCGTCGCTGGCCGTCGGCACGTCGAGCGACACCGCTATCGAGCCGAGATGGAACTCGTCGGCTGCGGGCGCGGTGCCGTCGAGGTGCAGCGCGCTGGAGACTCGTATGCGCCCACCGCGGTGGCCGAGGAGCAGCACGGGATCGGGCGTGGCGGCGTTGCCGCGCGCCACGTGGAGGAGCGCAATGTCGAGCCGGCTCTCGGTGGCGGGCCGGGCCTGAGCGCCGGTGGTGGCCGCGGTGCGCAGCTCGACGCCGAGACTGACGACGACCGTCGACTCCTTGGGCTCGAGCACGACGGCGACCGTGAGGTCGGGGTCGTCGTGGGTGAAGATCGGCAGCCGTACAACTCCCTGGTTGTCGCTCTCCACCGCACCGTCGTCGAGCACGGTGTCGAGGAAAGAAACGAGAGCCTGGCGCTGGTCGTCGTCGGCCAGCACATTGCCGAGCCGGGCCGCGGGATCGCTGAACCAGCCCGGGATCTGCCGAGCCATCCTTGACGATGCCGAGCGCGGTGGCGAGATCGCCCAGCACGCCGAGGTCGGAGGCGGTGAGGCTCACTTCAGCAGCGGGCCGAGGCGATGGCGGGCGTACGGCACGAGGAGCAGGCCGTCGTCGTCGGCGACGATGCTCCCCGGGATCAGCTGATCGCCGCTGTCGTCGCGGCCGGCGATGCCCGAGATCGAGTTGGCCAACTCGACGAGCGTGCCCCAGGCCAACACGAACGAGGGCGTCGGCCCATCGCTCGACGACGGCCGCCGGACCGTGCGGCCGTTTCGTCGCCGCCGCGAACATGCCCGCGCCGCGCTCGGGGGAACCGACGGCGAGGGCGACGTCAGCCACTCCTTGCCCGGACTGGTCGCAGCGCACCGGGATCGAGAACAAGATGGCGCCGGTCGTCGTCTTCACGTCGATCTTGGCCGGGTCGATGCTCAGCTCGTCGCCACCCTCCGACCAGATCACCTCAGTCACCTTGCTGCCGTCGCCCTGCCCGAGGGCCCTCCCCGCGGCGCCCGGGGTCAGTCTTCGCAGGGTCGGCAGATCGAGCCGGATCGACTCGAGATGCTCGCCGGGCGGCAACGGGTCCTTGGGCGGTCTGAAGATGCCCTCCTTCCGGAGGCGGGCCATCTCCCGAACAACATCGCGGGGCGCCGGACTCACGGCCGGGCCACGTTCGCCGCCGCTTCGAGTCGGCTCACTCGCCCTCCCGGTGGTCCGCGCCCTGTGCAACACAAACAGCGGACACCCCGGCTGTCAAGGGTGACGTCGCCCAGGGAATGAGCGCTGCAAACCGCCGCGTTGATCGACCACACCCCGGCCAGCTACCCGATACCTTCACGGTTCGAGGAAGCCCTCGAGGGGCCACGAGCCGCTCATGTCTCGTGATGATGCTCCATGGTCGTGCTGAGAGGGGAAGGTCGCGTGAACACTGTTCGCATCAGGCTGATCGCCGGAGCTGTGCTGATCCTGATCGGCGTGGGGTTCGCTCTGCTGTCGAAGGAGTGGATCGAGGAGACGCTGGGGTTCGAGCCGGACGGCGGAAACGGAGCACTGGAGCTGGCGTTCGTGCTGGTGCCCATCGGCATCGGAGTTGCCTTGTTGGTGAGCGCGGTGTCCGCGCTCCGCCGGCGGCATACAGCTCGGCTGCCGGAGGGGTAGCGGGCGCCAGCGGTCCGACGCTCGAGTCGCTGATCCCCACGGTCCCGCCTCCACCCAAGGCCCATCTGTGTAGCGGCGGCGGGGGTGTCGGGACCGAGGATGCTGCCGCCCTGCCGCCGTGCGGTCTCGGCGGTGAGCGGATCCAAGGTGCACAGTCGGGGCAGATGGTGGCGGCGCAGGATCCTGCTGATCGTGCGTGCTGGCAGATCGAGCTCCACCGGCCAACCAATCCTGGCCACGTCGATGCTCGAGCCGTGTCGCCGCCCCACATCGCCCCGGCACCAACGTCCTGGCCGGATATGACTAGCCGCCTCGATCAGCTGATGACGACGACGTTGCTCCCACCGCCCGCCGTGGAGACCGCGATCCATTCGCCCGAGCTCGGCCGCGTGGCCAGGTGGACGAGACCACACGTGACCGAGATGATGCTGCCGGGCGCCACCTGGACGCCGCTGAACAAGATCCTCGTCGCACCGCAGACGAAGCCCGTGCCCTTGATCAACATGCCCGGCGCGATCGCCGGGTCGAGGTCGAGCGAAGTGATCGTGGGAACGACCAGCAGTCGCACGCAGCCATGGCCGGGAACGCGGACCTGCTGATCCGGGTAGGCACACGCTGGCACCGTCACCTCGAGGGAGGTCATGCCGATACCGACGAAGCCCTGGATCGGCACAGTGGACTCCTCACACTGACCCGTCGCCGACCGTTCGATCAGCTGGAACGTGGCGGAATCACCGGGGACGAACTTCCGGTTGAGCTGCGCGAGCACGGCCGGAGGGATGGTGATCGCGATCGTCTGGCCCACGTTCGCCGAGGCGATCGCGGCGGTTGCTGGGATCCCCACCGCAGCCGTCGACGCGAGGGCCACTCCCGGAACGACGTTCACCTGGGCCCGGCAGCTGAACGTGCCGGTGGGGTCCATCTGATTGACGACGAGTCGAGAGGCTGCGCCGACGAAAACCGGTTGGGCCGGTGCAGAGCAGGGCGCGGTGTACCGCACCTGGTTGCCCGGAAGGGGGAAGAGCGTCCCGACGAGGGCTCCGGTACCGAGGAGCCCCCACTCGATCGGGCTCGGCTGGCTGGCGGTCACCGACGCCGTAAGCGTGACGGACTCCTCCGTCAGGACCGTCGCCTGAGCGGGCGTGATCGAGCAGCTGAACGAGTACGACGACACGACGTTCGCCAGGTAGATCACGGTCCGGCTGCGGATCGCCGCGTTCGTCATCGCCGGTGGCCCCGTGCCGACCACGGTGTCAGCCCACAGGTCGTTGAACCCGTCGGACAGGTTGACAGTGCAGTCGAACGCTCCACCGGGCAAGGCCGTCGGCACGTGCGTACGTACAGTGCCGAATCGATCGAGCACGCGGACCCGGTCCGCGCTGAATCCGGAGACGACCAGTTGTGGGGTCGTGGAGACCAGCTCCTGGCGGTAGCTGAGGTCGGGTCCTCGGATCGCAGTCGCCGGGATCGTGTCTGGCTTCGTCCCGTCGATCCGGATCACCCCGGTGGGCGGCTGCTTGAGGATGGTCTGGAGCGGCGTGTCGACGTTGGGGGGCACGGTGTCGTAGGGCGGCACTCCACGGTTCTGGCCGCCCGCAGCGACGACGATGGTCGCCCACTGACCGACGCCGGAGAGCTCGATCGCTCCCCCGGCGCCGCCGCCCCCGCCGGCGCCGCGACCGGCGGCCATGGCCGGGACCGGCGGGACCGTTGGCGTCGTGAACGGATAGGCGCCGAACCCTCCATCGCCCCCGAGCGCGAACACGTCGCCGAGCAGGCGGATCTCTTCGCCTGCGCTGATCCGAAACGCACCTCCGCCGGCTCCTCCACCTCCTCCACCGCCGCCGAGCTGCGCGACCAACAGGCCCTCACCCCCGCCGCCGCCCCCACCCCCGCCGCCGGGGCCGACCTCCACGATCGGCGGGATCGCGGCGCCGAGGGTCCGCTGCCCGCCAGATCCGGGCGTCCCGTCGCCCCCGCCACCGAGGCCGCCGCCACCACCCGCACCGGCACCCGCTTGCGTCAACGATGCTCCCCCGGCGGCTCCGGCGGCTCCTGGTGAGTTCCCATTCGCACCGCCTCCGCCTCCGCCTCCGCCTCGACCGAGCGCCGGCGGGCCGATCCCACCACCTCCAGGTCCACCCGTCCCGCCTGTCACGGTGGCGTCGCCGGGAACGCCATCGCTGCCAGCCGCGCCCCGGCTGATGACCGAGCCGCCAGACGTGAAGCTCGCCGAGATCGTGGCGCGCTCATTGACGTCGAAGGTCAGTGGTGGATGCGCGTTGGTGATGACCACCGTCGCGGACTGACCGATGTCGATGCGGGAGAAGCGGCGCGACGTCGAGAGCGTCCGAGTGCCGGACGGGACGTCCAGCTCATCGCGGCCGACGACCGTGATCACTCCCTGGTCGTCGCTCCCGGCCGGAGTCACGACGAGGAGCGAGTACTGACGAGTCGCTCCCTCCGGGAGGTCCGTCATCACCCCAACTTTGATCGTCGTCGCCAGCCTTGTCCCATCGACGGTCACGGCGACCGAGCGGGTCTCTGCCCGCGACTCCCAACCGGGGATCGTATGGTCCCAGAGGCCGACGTGGGTGTAGCCCGGGACGAAGTTCGTGCCAGTCACGAGGAATGCCGCAGTCGCTCCCTCCTCGATCGTCGCCGGCAGCACACTGTTGACTCTCGGTTCCGGATCGACGGGCAACATCCCGACCGGCGGGGGCATCGGGAACGGCTTGAGGAGCCGGAGCATCCCCAGACGCGTGGTCGCGAGCCGGGCGAGGAAGCCGGTCGGATCCACGACCGCCGGTCTCTCCATGTCCTCCCACTGGTCACCGGGGTCGATGTGGTGCCGGACGGCGAGACGTGACCCTGGGTCGTGCCAGACCCGCAACGGGACTTCCAACTTCGCCGGCCGGGCGAGCTCGACACCGGACGGCTCGATCCGTGTCTCCGCGGCCACGCTCCAGTCGGGCGCGAGCCCCCACGGGACGTGGTGCAGCTCGATCGTGGTCGGCTCGGCGAGCGCGCCGCGGGGAATGGTCAAGCGCACCCCGCCGGTCTGATCGAGCACCGTGCCGCCGTTCACGCCGATCGTCACTGGGCCTTCCACGCGGGGGCATCGGGACGACGCGGCCGGAGGCGGAACCCGCGGAGCGTGGGGCCGCGACGGCTGTGGCGGTCACGCCGATCCGTCTTGCGTTGCCGGCGAACGTGGCGGTCAGCCTGCCGGTCGGGTCGACGGTCGCGCGACTCGGATCCACCGTCCAGGTCACACGCTGATCGGCCGCGCCCGTGACGAGGGCGACGAGTTGGATCTCGTCGCCCTCGGAGATCTCGAACTCGGACGGAACGATCTGGACGGTGACCCGCGGCGAAAGCTCGACCTCACTCCTGCCGATTCCATCGGCCGTGCGGACCACGACGCGATCGGCACGGTGAAGGTCTGGCATGGCGAACGTCACCTGATCCGATCCGACGTCGATCAGGTGCGCGACCACCGAGCCGACCTCGACCGTGAGGTCGCGCCCCTCGAACCCCCTGCCGCGGAGCCCTACGACATCGCCCGCCGCGACTTCGCTCGGCTCGAGGGAGTCGACGGTGGGTCCGCCGGGGGCACTGTCGTCGTCGGTCACCGTGATGCCGACCGGCAGCACCTCGCTCGTCGATCCTGCCGCGTCGATGACGGCGACGCGGAACTCGTGACTGCCGGGAACCGTGCTCGAATCGAACATTGCGACCGTGACCGCTGCCGACTCGAACCCGTTCGCCTCCAGTGGTGGGAGGAGGACGCCCGACTCCGAACCGTCCGGCGCAACCGCAGCAACGTGGACCGACGCGATCGGCTGACTGCCCGGCCGGGCGCCGATCAACAAGCGGACCGACACGAGGTCGCCCGAGCGATCCGGGCGGCGCAGGACGTCACGCACCGGACGAACGTCGCCGAGTCGCGGTCCGTCGCCGGGGTCACCAGCCGGCGTCTCGAACGAGATCGACCTGCCGGACCCTGATCGACCTGCTCGATCGATCGGCGTCAGCGTCAGTGTGGTCTCCCCAGCCGGCAGCACGCCGAGTTGCAGTGGCAACTCAGCTTCGCCCTCGAGTGCGGCGACTCCCAGCGCCGCGGCAGGGATGTCCGCACGAACGATACCGACGGCGCTTTCCAGCGTCACAGCCAATCGCTCGAAGCGGCGCCGCGCAGTCGACTGGAAGTGGAATCGAACACGAACCTCCGCGCACGCCAGAGGAGCAGACAGCTCGACAGCGTCGAGGGTCAGCGCGGAGCGACGATCACGAATGATACGGAACCCTCCCTGGGCTGGCCCGACCGAGAGTCCCAAAGCTACTGCGGCACCGTGAAGCCATCTGCGAGCGAGTCGTTCGACCACGAGAGTCCGAGACAGCGACTGTCGTGACGGACGTCAACGGCATGGTGGGCGGGCGGTCGACTGTGAGCGCGTCAACCGGCCGCTAGCGACCGAGAGCGCTGCGAGATGAGACGATCGACGCTCGCCGAAGATGAGGGGCGCATCCCGTCGCGCGGGGCTCGATTGGGTCTGCTGACGGGTGTGTTCCTGAGCGCGCGTTGTGCGTCCGCCTAACGGTGGCCGACGTGTCGATTAGCAGGCACTCCGGCGCCTGAGTTGCCGGTGCCGCCGTTTTCGGTCACGCTCACGTTCGGTGAGATGGCGGGGATTGCTTGCGGTGCCGTTGTTGGCGTTGTCGACGATCGCGGTGTGTTCAACGTGACGAAACCGTGCCCGAGCCGCCACCGATGACTAGGGCAATCGGGCGCCAGTACGGGTAGCCATTCGTCTTGACCCCCGACGACGCTCGACGTGTCCTTCAACCGGGGTCTCGCCCTGCGGCCTGAGGGGTGACCTCGAGCGCGGTGAACTTCAGACGCTGGGACGCTCGATAGCACCTCTCGGCTCCGCCAAATCCGTCGCACCACTTCTCTCCGCTGCCGCATTTGCCGCAGCCCACCCGTACCCGGTGTGATGCGCCGCCGCGGTCGTAGTGCGGCGGCCGCACGCTCGGCGAAGCGTCGAAGGATCTCGCCGGGGTCAGATCGGTCCGAGACCACCAGCGAGGCCGATCACGAACAGGGTGACGCCGACCACGATGGTAATGATGTGCGGAAACATCACGTGCGGAAGAAGGAACGGGTGTGATCGAGCCTTGCTCGGCTCCTCGGGCCATGGTTCGGGAACGCGGGACGATCCCTTGAGCTTGCCGCCCAGCACCCGAGCACTGGCCGTGTACCAACTCCAGTCGATCAGCGGCGCCGACACCGGTCCCGCCCGCGAGGTCTCGAGTCCAAACAGCTGGAAGGCAGCGACCTCGATGTCGCCCATCCGAGGGTAGTACCGCATCTGATGGACCTTTGTCGTACCCTCGACGATCCAGAAAGCCAGGGCGCTCACCGCGGCGACGAGGAACAGCCCGTAGTGGTCCTGTTGGAAGCCGAACCCGAGACTCGCCAGACTCAACGTGACCCCCCATCCCTTGATCGTGAGGAGACGCTGGTCGACGTCGCGCACGAGATCGACCAGCTTGAAGTACTCGTTCATCAGATCATCGTGCAGTCGGTTTTCGTTTCCGATGGTGTCAGCGTTCGGTTCCGCTCGGTCCACCACTGCACCGTAGGCATGACGCGGGTCACCCGCCACCGGTCGATCTCGATCGGGCGCTGGAAATCCGCCGATACGTGCTCTGCACACGCACGGGTACTTCCGGAGCACTGACGCCGAGGCGGCGGGCCGCCGGAAGTCCGCCGCGGCCGTCAGCACGGCCGACCGGCGAGATCCGGCAAAGCGCTCACCTACGGCGCCACCCTCTCCGAGGTCGCACCCGGCGTGGTTACACACAGGTGTTCCGCTCGGTCTTCGGTCCCAGCTTCTCAACGATCGAGCAGATCGCTCCCTACTGTGATCCGTGGTCGCGTCCGTGATCGAGGAAGCATTCCCACCGCCCGCTCATGCAGCTCGTTCGGATAGCTGTCAAGGCGTCGGCATCGCTCCATCAATCAAGGGACAGAGCTTCCGGATTCATCAGAGCGGTTCAGCCCTGTCCAGGGCCGGGCAATGTGGGCAGGAGGGGCGTTTGCCCGGAGACTCGCTTCGATGCCACGTGGACCGAGCTATCAGACGATCGCTGGTGTCAGGGTGGTGGTGCAGTGCTGCGGCGACCGGCGTGATGGGGTGGTGGGGTGGGCTTCTCGTCGGAGGTGCGGTCGGTCCACCAGGGTCGCCCGTGGATCGGGTGGGTGGGAGGTTGTTGTGGATGAGACTCCATCTCGAGCAGGAGGACCCGCTCAGCATGGCCTTTGCGCGAGAACGCCTTTGACTGCACTCGTCCCCAGGGGTGGCAAAACCGTGCCCGGTACCGACCGGCACGCTTCTGGATGTGGCCCACGGTCACCTCCGACTTGGGCGCGGCTGGGCGCGAACTGGGCCGCGAACTGGAGGTGAGTCCAGGACACCTGCTCGTCTCTGGCGGACACCGACGGCGACACGGAAAAGCGCCTTTGACCAGGAAGAATAGCAGGGCAAGGAATGGAGGCGACGCCGGGAATCGAACCCGGGTACAGGGCTTTGCAGGCCCTTGCCTAAGCCACTCGGCCACGTCGCCAGGCGGTCCCTGACGGGACAGCGAGGGGCAACCCTACCCGGCGGTCGGCAAGCGGAGCACGGCCTGATTCCTCGTCCGGCGCCTCGTGTTCGTCACCATCAGCACGCCCTCGCCGTCCACCTGCACGTCCAGCCGGCGCCACGACCGCCCGACAGGGAACGTCACCATGACCGCCTCGACCGGCGCCACGGCCCCGTCCGCGCAGACGACCTGCAGACCTGACCACCGAGCCACCACGGGAGCCCCCGAGGGCGGCTCGTCGAGCTCCATCCACGCGGCGATGTCAACCAACCTTGACGATTCCGCCGCTGCGAGTACCACCGGGACCCCTACCCCGGCGACCCAGCGGACCGACGCCACGACCGGCCCGAGCCGCCTGGAGCCCCCAGCGCACGCCACCGCCCGGCAGGCGGGTCCAGCACCTCCAGGACCGCCGAGGCCGCCACCACACGCACCGCAACGGGGACCTGCCACCACAGCTGCACCCCCTCCCCCGGGCCCACTGAAGCGACGCTATGCCGCGCCTCGACGCCCACGAACGCAGCACATGAGGAAGAATCACCGGCCATGACCATCAGTCGTTCCGTCCTCGATCGCCTGCGGGTGGACCCCGGCGAGCCGGCCGGCCTCGCCCGCCGCAACCCGAGCTGGCACGGCGGCAAGGCCCTCGCCCACCTCAGCGGCAAGGGCGGCAAGAAGCGGGCCGAGCACGACCTCGAGCAGTCACGGCTGGAGATCGCCCGTGAGCAGGAGCTGCTCTGGGCGGACGACTCGCAGTCGCTCCTCCTGATCTTCCAGGCCATGGACGCCGCCGGCAAGGACGGCACCATCGGGCACGTCATGTCCGGCGTGAACCCGCAGGGCTGCGAGGTCACCTCGTTCAAGCAACCCTCGGCCGAGGAGCTCGACCACGACTTCCTCTGGCGGACCGCCAAGGCCGCGCCGCGAGCGGGGGCGGATCGGCATCTTCAACCGCTCCCACTACGAGGAGGTCCTCGTCGTCCGCGTCCACCCGGAGTTCCTCGCCAAGCAGCAGCTGCCGCCGGGGAACAGGGGGAAGCGCTTCTGGAAGCAGCGCTTCGAGAGCATCAACGACTTCGAGCGCCACCTGGCCCGCAACGGGACGACCATCGTCAAGTTCTTCCTGCACGTCTCCAAGGAGGAGCAGCGCCGCCGGCTGCTCGACCGCCTGATCGAGCCGGGCAAGGAGTGGAAGTTCTCGGCCGCCGACGTGGCCGAGCGGCACCACTGGGACGAGTACATGCGGGCCTACGAGGAGGCGATCACGGCGACGTCGACCCGGTGGGCGCCCTGGTACGTGATCCCTGCCGACCACAAGCCCCTGATGCGGATGCTGGTCGCCGGCGTCGTGGTCGACACGATCCGCTCGATGGACCTGGCCTTCCCGACCGTCAGCGCCGAGGCCCACGTGGCCAACGAGGAGGCCCGCCGGGTCCTGGAAGCGGAGCCGGCATGACCTCGATCGCCCAGCAGGCCGCCGTCGCAACGGAATGGATCGAGCAAGGGCGGACCGGTGCGCTCGTCCGGGTGACCGACACGGTCGGGCTCGGACCTCGACCCACCGACGAGCTGCTCCTGGTCGACGACAGCGGGCGCACGGAAGGCTCCCTGCTCGGGGGCTCGCTCGACGTCACCCTCACCGATGCCGCCCGCACCCTTCTGGCCGGGACGGTGCCGCTCACCACGCTGGGGCTCGACATCGGCGACGACGACGCGGAGCGGGCCGGCCTCACCTGCGGCGGGCACGTCAACGTGCTCATCCAGCGGCTCGACCAGGTGCCGACGGCCCTGTGGGAGGCACTGGCCGATGGTCGACCGGCGGCGCTGGCGACGGCGCTCGACGGCTCGGGCTCGGCGGTCCACCGCCCGAAGCAGCCGGCCGACGGCAGCTTGGGGGCGCCCGCGCTCGACGAGGCTGCCCGTGCCGTGGCCGAACCGCTCCTCGGCCAGCCTGGCCGCCACGTCGGCCGCGCTCGGACCGAAGAGGGCGAGGCCGTGGTGGAGGCGTGGCACCCCGTGCCTCGGCTGGTCGTCGTGGGCGCATCGGCACTGAGCAATGCCCTCGTCGCCCAGGCCGATCTGCTGGGCTGGCCGGCCGCGGTGGTCACGGATGCGGCCGAGTCGCTGGCCCAGGCCGAAGCGCTCGAGCCCGGTGACCTCATCGTGGTGGTCGACCACGATCACGATCTGGCCACGCCCGTGCTGGCCGCCGCGCTGGCGGGGCCGGCCGGCTACGTCGGCGGGCTCGGCTCCCGCCACACCCAGACCGAGCGGCGAGCCCGGCTGCAGGCGGCCGGGGTCGACGAGGCCACCATGGAGCGGTACCACGGTCCGACAGGGCTGGATCTCGGGGCGCGCACGCCGGCCGAGACCGCGGTGTCCATCGTCGCCGAGGTGCTGGCCGAGCGATCGGGTCGGCCGGCGGCGCCGCTGGCCGGCACCAGCGGCCGCATCGGCGGCGGCTGAGCGACCGACCCCGGTCAGGCGCTCCGGCGGCCGCGCTGGCCGGCGTTCCCGCCCGATCGGCCCGCGGTGGCACGCGAACGACCGTGGCCATGGCCGCCGTGCTTGGCGCCGCGGTGGGGCCGCTGCCCGGCATGACCGTCGCGTCGCGGGCCGTTCCGGCGCCCGGGAGCCGGAGCACGCCGACGACGACGTCGATGGGGCCGGTGCGACGACGCGCACCGTGCGCTCGACGGGCCGGCGGGACCCGAGCACGTCGACGTCCGGGCGGGCGACGCCCTCGTCCACGCCGAGCGCCCGCTGCATCAGCCGCGTCGCCCGCACCTGCGGGTCCAGGATCAGCGACACCACAGTCCCGCTCTCCCCCGCCCGGCCGGTGCGGCCCGAGCGGTGCACGTAGTCCTTGTGGTCGGCCGGCGGGTCGAAGTGGACGACACAGCCGACGGCGTCGACATGGATGCCCCGGGCGGCCACGTCGGTCGCCACCAGGGCCCGGGCCCGGCCGGCGGAGAACGTCGCCAGCGCCCGCTCCCGCTGGGGCTGCGACCGGTTGCCGTGGATGGCGACGGCCGGCACGCCCGCGGTGCCGAGCTGCTTGACCAGCCGGTCGGCGCCGTGCTTGGTCCGGCAGAAGACGATGGCCGAACCGTGCCGGGACACGATGTCGGCGGTCAGGGCTACCCGGCTCGACGGGTCGGTGCGCCAGAAGAGGTGGCGGACGTCGCCGGCCTCGTCCTCGTCGGCCACCACCTCGTAGCGGCGCGGATCACGCTGGTAGCGGCGCACGAGCACGTCGACGGCACCGTCGAGGGTGGCCGAGAACAGCAGGGTCTGGCGATCGGCGGCCGTGGCGTCCAGCAGCCGCCGGACGGCGGGCAGGAAGCCCATGTCGGCCATGCGGTCGGCTTCGTCCACGACGGCGATGCGCACGTCCGACAGGTCGATGACCCGCTGGGCGACCAGGTCCTCCAGCCGGCCCGGGCAGGCGACGACGATGTCGACGCCGCGCTCGAGGGCCGACCGCTGCGGTCCGTAGCCGACGCCGCCGTAGATGGCGACCACGCGCCGATCGACGGTCGACGCCAGCGGCACCAGCTCCTTGCGGACCTGTTCGGCCAGTTCCCGGGTGGGGACGAGCACGAGAGCGGTCGGCCGGCGGGGCCGCGACTTCTCGGTGCGCGTCGCCAGCGGGAGGGCGAAGGCCAGCGTCTTGCCGGAGCCCGTCGGGGCGCGGCCGGCGATGTCGTGGCCGGCCAGCGCGTCGGGCAGCACGGCGGCCTGGATGGGGAAGGGGGTCGTAATGCCGCGACGGTCGAGCGTCGCCACGAGCGCGGCGGGCACGCCGAGGTCGGCGAAGGTGGGGGTCAAGGAATGCTCCATTCGAGGGCGATGAGAGGCCAGCTCGAGTGGATCCCTTCCTACGGGGATGCCCTGCGGGCCCACCGGCAACGACTGCCGGCGTCGATCCGGCACCCTGCCGGACCCCGGGAGCCTACCGGCAAGCAGGCACGAGTCCTCGGATGCGGACGCGGGTGAACCGCGCCACGATCATCCCCGGTCGATGGTGACGGGCTCGATCCCCTCGGCGGCCGGCAGCTCGAAGCCGAGGATCTGGCCGTAGAACGACAGCTCCGCGTCGAGCGCCCTGCGGATGTTGGCGGCCTGGCGGAAGCCGTGCTGCTCGCCCTCGAAGGGCACGTAGGCCACCGGTACGCGCCGGTCCCGCAGCGCGGCCACGATCATCTCGGACTGCGACGGCGGCACGACGGCGTCGTCGAGGCCCTGCAGCACGATGAGCGGCCGGTCGAAGCCGTCGAGCTGGTGGATGGGTGAGCGCTCCACGTACCGGTCCCGCTGTTCCGGGTAGGGGCCGATCAACCGGTCGAGGTACCGGCTCTCGAACTTGTGGGTGTCGGTGGCGAGCGCCTCGAGGTCGGCGACGCCGAAGTGGCTGGCCCCGGCGGCGAAGACGTCGCCGGTGGCCAGCGCGGCCAGGGTGGTGAAGCCGCCCGCGGAGCCACCCCGGATGCACAGGCGGGTCGGATCCACCCGACCCTGCTCGGCCAACCAGCGGGCCGCGGCCTCGCAGTCCTCCACGTCGGCGACGCCCCACGATTCCCGGAGGAGGTTGCGGAAGGCCCGGCCGTATCCGGTCGAGCCCCGGTAGTTGACGTCCACGACCGCGAACCCTCGCGACGTCCAGTACTGCACGCTCAGGCGCAGGGCCGGGAAGGCGCTGCCGGTGGGGCCGCCGTGGATCATCACCAGCAGAGGCGGGCGCGAGCCCTCGGGTCCGATGAACCCCGGATTGGTCGGCGGGTAGAAGAGCCCGAAGGCGGTGGCGCCCTCGCCGGGCGAACCGGTAGGGAACTCGATGGGCTCGGGCACCGAGAACAGCTCGGCCGGCAGCCCGAGGTCCCGCGGCGGGCGGAGCACCGAGACGCCGCCCTGCACGTCGACGGCGACGACGGCGGGCTCGGTCGTCGGCGAGGCGCCGATGAGCACGACTCCCTCACCGCCGGCCACCACCGACTCGATCGTCGAGAACGGGAGATCGAGTGCCCGGAGCGAGCCGTCGGCCTCGCGAACCATCAGGCTGTCGAACCCGTCGCGGCTGATCCCGAACGCCACCCGCCCGCCAGGTAGGAACGCGTACCGGGACTGGCCGAAGACCCACTGCGGCTCGCCGATCTCGCCGTCGACCACGACCATCGACTCGACGCCGCCCGCCGAGCGTCCAGCGGTAGAGGTTCCACCAGCCGGTCCGGTCGGAGAGGAACCAGAGCGAGCCGTCCTCGTGCCAGCGGGGCTGGCCGACCGACTCGGCGTCGCCGCCGGCCACCAGCACCGGCGGACCGTCGCCCTCCCGGACCATCAGGCGGGTGGCATCCCACGGCATGTCCGGGTGATCCCACTCCAGCCAGCAGATGGCCCGACCGTCACGGCTCCAGCGAGGGTCGGACACGAAGTCCGGCCCGGTGACGACCACCTCGGCGTCAGGCGGCCCGTCACCGCGCGCCTCGAGGCGGACGATCTCGTTCACGACGTCGGCCGGGCCGCCGTCGGCCGGATGGCGCTCACGGACGCACAGCAGCCAGCGACCGTCGGGCGAGAGGTCACCGTCGGCCCACCGCTCCCCCCGGGCCACCGCGGGCTCCGCGCTCAGTGCCGTGGGCTCCCCGCCCGGGTCGAGCCGGTACAGGCGCTGGTCGGACCAGTTCGTGAACCACACCCGGCCGTCCCTCACGCACCACGCGCCGCCGCCGTACTCGTGGACCGCAGTGCGGGCGTTCCAGCCCTCCGGTAGCACGTCGACCGGCGCCGCACCGGAGCTGAGCCGCACCAGCTGGGTGCGCCCGCCCTCCCCCGGACGCTGCTCGGACCACCAGACATCGGTGCCGTCGACCCGAACCTCCGACAGCCCGGCGGCCGCCCGCACGATCAACTCGGACGTGATCGGCGTCGGCCAGGAGCCATAGGGCAGCACGGTGGGCGGGGCAGCATCGGCAGCGGGCACGATCGCCGAGCGTACCGAGCGCATCCGTCCCGTCCGGGGGACGAACACACCGGGCCGGCGACATCCGGCACGTATCAAGCGCCGGACCTGCCGCTCAAACGCACATGCCAGCTACCCGCACGCGCCCCGCACGCACCCGTGGCCGCACCGACTCCGCCGCCACGGTCCCGCTCTCCGAGCTCCGCTCCAGCGAGACCTCACTGACCGAGGCGCAGCGGGCCACGATCGTCCGCCAGGCGATGGCGATGATCGACGGCCTCTACGTGCACCTCCCCCTCAAGCGGGCGATGCACGCCACCGATCCCATGCAGCGCCTGCGGCTCCTGGCCCAGCGCCTGCCCTTCCTCTCCGAGCGGCAGTTCCACGACGAGCTGATCGACATCTTCACCGACCTGCGCGACCTCCACACCAACTACGTGCTGCCGGCACCGTTCGCCGACCGCACCGCGGTGCTGCCGTTCCTCGTCGAGGAGCACCTGCAGCAAGGGCGCCTCCGATACCTGGTCACGAAGGTGGCGAGCAGCGTGACGGCCCCGGAGTTCGGCCCGGGGGTGACCGTGACGTCGTGGAACGGCATCGCGTTCGACCGCGCCGTCGAGCTGAACGCCGATCGCCAGGCCGGCAGCAACCTCGATGCCCGCCGGGCCCGCGGCCTGGAGGCCATGACCATCCGATGGCTCGGGATGAGCCCGATGCCGGACGAGGACTGGGTGATCGTCGGCTACACGGGGCTTGGACGGCGAGGAACGGGAGCACCGCTTCGACTGGAAGGTCCTCGGTGCCGATCCCGGGCCCGACGGGGTCGACCCCACCGACGCCCGGAACCCGGCGGCCCGACAGCTCGGCATCGACGCCCGCTTCGAGGCCGTCCGCCGCGCCAAGAAGCGCCTGTTCAACCGGGACGCGATGGACCTGGAGGAGACGACGATGCGGAGCCGGGCCCGGTCGTCGAGGGCCGGCAGGCGCGGCGATGGTCCCCCATCCGGCCCGGCCGACGCCTCGACCATGCCCGACGTGTTCTCGTTCCGCCCCGTCGACGGCCCGGGCGGGCCGTACGGCTACGTCCGCATCTGGACGTTCTCCGTGGAAGACGACGGGCCGTTCCTCGACGAGTTCATCCGCATCGTCGGCCTGCTCCCCCAGAAGGGCCTGATCCTGGACGTGCGCGGCAACGGCGGCGGCCTCATCACCGCGGCCGAGAACCTCCTGCAGCTCCTCACGCCCCGTCAGGTGGAACCCAGCCGCCTCTCGTTCCGCTGCACGCCGCTCACGCTCGACCTGTGCCAGCGCTTCGACTTCGTGTCCCAGTGGGCGCCGTCCATCGCCCGCTCGGTCGAGACCGGGGAGCCCTACTCACAGGCGTTGACCCTGGAGGACCCGGCCGTCGCCAACCAGCGGGGTCAGCACTACCAGGGGCCGGTGGTGCTGGTCACCGACGCCCTGTGCTACAGCGCCACCGACATCTTCGCGGCCGGGTTCCAGGACAACCAGGTCGGCCCGGTCCTCGGGGCCAGCGGCAACACGGGCGCCGGTGGAGCCAACGTGTGGGACCACGCGCTGCTCCGTCAGGTCTTCCCGGGGCCAGGGAGCCCCTTCGGTGCCCTTCCCAAGGGGACGTCGTTCCGGGTGTCGATCCGCCGGATCACCCGCGCCGGCGACAGCGCCGGGACACCGCTCGAGGACCTCGGCGTCGTTCCCGACCAGCGCCACGAGATGACGAAGCGGGACCTGCTCGAGGACAACGCCGACCTCATCGCCGCCGCCATCGCACTGCTGCGAGCCCAGCCCGAGCGGGCCCTCGTGGCGACGGTGGCCGGCCGTTCGGCGTCATCGGTCGACCTGGAGCTCACGACGACGGGCATCGATCGGGTGGACGCCTGGCACGACGGCCGCCCGCTCATGAGCACCGACGTCGGTGTCGCCGCCACGCTCACCGTGCCCGGTCACCGAAGGTCAGGTGACGCTCGAGGGCTACCAGGCCGGCGAGCTCCTCGTCGTCGGCCACATAGAAGTGTGACGGGCGTGTAGCGGGACTCAGCCCGAGACGTTGACGGTGAAGTCGCTCGTCTCGGCCGGCGCCACCCCGGTCTCCCATGGACGGATGTACTGCAGGGCGATGGTGGTCGTGCCGGCCCCGACGGCCTTGAAGCTCAGCTCCTGGGTGCCGGGAGCGCCGACCGCCTCGCTCTCGCCCGCGTCGTGGTCCGATCCGAGCGACACCACGATGGCCTCGTCCAGCGGGCCGGCCAACTCCCAGCTGTAGCCCGTGCTGGGGTTGGCCTCCAGCTCGATCGCGAACGTGTCGTCCACCGCGACGTCGATGGGCGAGGCCGTGAACACCTGCTGCCATTGCCGTCGCCGTCACCGCCGCTGTCGTCGTCACCACAGCCGGCTGCGAAGGCCGTCATGGTTGCTATTGCAACTACCAACGCGATGAGTCGGCCACGTCGCACCGACAGAGTGTGGCACGGTCACTCGCTGCGTAGCGCGTCCGCGGCCGTGATGTGAGCCGCACGCCAGCTCGGCCAGATGGCCAGGACGTTCGCGGCGACCAGCGCGACGGCGGCGATGGCCACCAGGAAGGTCAGCGGCACGACCGGAACCGACGGCACGCCCAGGCTGTGCGAGACCACGCCCCAGCCCCACCGGCCAAGCACGACACCGGCCGGCACCCCCACCAGGATTGCGGGCAGGGCGAGGAACGAGGCGTGCCAGAAGATGCTGCGGCCTACCTCCGCGCGGGACCAGCCCAGGGCCTTCACCACCGCGAGGGGATGGCGCTGCACCCGCACCGACGTGATGAGTGCGTGCACGAAGGCGGCCCCGGCCATCAGCATCGTCAGCCCAGCCAGCACAGCCGGCCACGACTCCAGACGACGCAGGTTGACGATGTCGTCCGGCGCCAGAGGTGCGCTGACGAGGCCGGGGAACCGCTGGTGGAGCGCGGCCAGACCTTCGGCCTGATGACCGTCGGCGAACCGGATCATGAAGTCCGATCCGTACCCGGCCGGGTCCGCGGCCCGGAGCCAATCAGCGGTCACGACACCTCCCCGCCCAGGGTCGGTCTCGTAGTTGTCGTTGACCACGACCGTCCCGACCACCCGCATCGGGTACGTCTGGTCGAGGAGGTCCACCGTCACCGTGTCGCCGATCCGAGCACCGGAGTCCGCCAGCGACTGGGCGCCGAGGGCGACCTCGTCCGTCGCCGCCGGGGCCCGTCCGGCCGTGATGGTCGGGACGATCCCGGACGGGAGCCCGGGCACGGTCTCGAAGGCATACAGGTAGAGATGGCGATCGTCGATCACCGCGTTCGACGTCCCCCATGACGTCGCCACGGCCGCCATGTCGTCCACCTTCTGCAACTCGCCCGCCATCCACTGCGTGCTGGCCTTGCCCATGACGCCGGTGGCGACGGCGTCCCAGCCGACGCCGTAGCGCGCAGGTTCCCCGGTCAGGTGGTCGAGGCTGGAGTGCAGCGTCGGTACGGCGACGACCGCGGCGATGGCGGCCGCGCTGCCCAGGACGGCCGGGCCGGCCCACCGGCGCCCCTGGCCGGCGTTCACGGTGAGCGCCATGCCGACCGACGCCTCGGCCGACAGGCGCGAAGGCGGGGCGAGGCCGAACGACCGCGTCCGTGCGGACCTGCGGGCCGCTGTCCCGCGATAGGTCACGAGCAACCCGATCCCGGCGACGAAGGCCACGACGGCGAGCACGCCCAGACCGACCACGGCCACGTTCACGCCCCGTCCCGCACCGGCGGCACGACGGGCGATGCCGACCGGCCCGAGCGGCCGGATGAGGACCGCCGTCACGGCCGCGACAACCCCGGCGACGGCCGCCGTCGCGATCCAACGGGGCAGCGCCGACGAGGTGAGTGCGCGCCGGGTCATACCGAGGGCGCGGAGGGTGCCGGCGTCGCCCAGCTCGCGGCGGGCCTGACGTCCGAGGATCTGGCCGACGAGAACCATCCCGGCCAACGCCAGCAGCGCCGCGGCGGCGAGAGCGGCCCGCGCCTGGTAGTCGACGGTCTCCTTCGGGCCGGACGTGTCGTCGGCAGTGAGACCCCCCTCGACGACGTGGAACTGCCCGGGCGCGGCCTCGGCGACGAGAGTTTCGACGTCGGCGCCCTCGTCGAGCCAGAGCCCGACGCCGGTCTGGTAGCGGTAGTAGTCGCTGTCGGCCATGGCGTCTGCCCAGGCCGGTCCGAGGAACATGGCCGCTTCGATCGTGGCCAGGCTGCCCTCGGTCTGGGGTTCGACGAGGTCAGCGCCGACGCGCACGACGCCCGCCACCTCCATGTCCGTGGCCGGGAGGCGAGGGGCCAACGAGGCGGTGTCGGTCGACATCTCGTCGTCCGCCAGCGGCGCTACTTCGAGGTGCCCGCCGGGGGCGAGATCGAGGAGCTCGGCCAAGGCCTCGTTGACCATCGTCTCGTCGGGCCGGCCAAGCTCGGCTCGCGCCCGGCCACCAGCGGCGGGTGCTCGAAGAGCTCGACATCATCGTGCACGACCCAGGCGAAGCTCGGCCGCCACTCGCCTCCCGGCACGCGGACGGCGACGGGGGTCGGCGAGACCCGGGCCGCGGCCCGCACCCCGGGCAGCCGGCGCAGGGCAGCAACCTCCCGGACAGGATCGTGGACGAAGCAGGCACCGTCCTCGGCGGCCTGCGGCGTCGGTGCCGGGCGGACAGATGGTGACGGCGACATCGGGCTCGCCCAGGTGCTCGACGTAGCGGTCGATGGCCGAGGACGTGTCCCGGGCGATGCTGACCAGGCCGATGACGACGCCACCGCCGAGCCCGGCGATCACACCCAGGGCGACCGCCGACCGCCAACGGCTCCGCAAGAGCAGGCCCGCCCGCAGCCGGGCCGCCTCCCGCCCGCTCGAATTCCGCACGATTGGAGCGTTCACCGGGTCACTCGGACCGGAGGACCTGCGCCGGCCGGAGGCGAGCGGCCCGGCGGGCCGGGAGGAGTGCGACCACGTTGGCGACGACCAAGACGACGACGACGGCCGCGGCGAGCGGGGCGATGGGCACGACGGGCGGGAACACCGTCCCGACGCCGCGGTCGACCAGCCGCCACAGCCAGCGCCCACCGGCCACGCCCAGAGGAACGCCGATCGCCACGGCCAGCCCCGCGAGGAAGGTCCCGAACCAGGTGACCGCCGTGCCTGTCTGACGGCTGGTGAACCCGAGCGCGCGATAGACGGCCAGGTCCCGCCGGCCCACGCGGACCGCGGTGAACAGCGCGTGCCCCAGCGCCACCAGAGCAAGGGTGCCGACGATGGCGACGATGGCCCAGGGGATCCAGCGCAGCCGGCCGAGGTTGGCCACCGCCTGCGGCGGCGTGGCCAGCACGACGGTCTTGGGGAAGGCCGCTGCCGTCGCGGCCAGGGCGTCGTCGCGGTCCACCGTCCGGTCGAAGCGCAGCGCAGAACATCTGGGCGCTGTACTCGAGGCCGCCTCTGATCAGCGCGGCGTCGACGTAGCCCCCGTGGCCTGGCTGGCTGCCGGAGATGTCCACCACGCGGGCCTCCCCGACCACGACGAGCTCCGTGGCCGGCGCAGCGTCCTCGCCGAGCGAGGGATCGCGGACCGCCACGACGTCGCCAAGGTCGACGTCGAGTTGGCGTCGCGTGATGGCGCCCAGCGCGATCTCTCCGGGGCCTGGCGGGCGACCGTCGGTCATCACGGGGGTGAGCGCACCGGGAAGCTGCTCGACCCGCTCCAGCGCGACGAGCGTCGTCTCGATCCGCCGGGTGGGCGACACGACCTCGAACGTTCCCTCGAGCTGGGCGGCGGCGGCTTCCACGGGGAGCGACAGCACCTTCTCGAGGTTCACCGCCTCCTGCTCGAGGTCCGACGCGTTGCCGACCCCGGCATCGAAGCCCCAGCCCCACGAGGCGGGGGTGGTGCTGACCCTCCCCAAGGTCTGCACGAGCGTGGCCGCGCTGATGGCCGCGGCCGCCGCGACCGCCACGCCGAGCACCGCGGTCCCCACGGAGCGTCCGCCTCCAGGTCCGGTGAGGCGCAGACCCGCCAGCCCCTCCGCGGAGAGGCGACGGGCGCGCGGGCCGACCATCCGGGGGCGCGTCGTCGCCCGCTCCTCCGCCGACGATCGAGCCGCGACCGGCAGCGCCATCGCCAGGACGGCGACGACCACGAGTGCCGCACCGGCCATAAGCACCGGAGCATCAACCGCCAGCCCCAGGTCGAGCGCCGCCCGCCGAGCGATCCCCACCGGCGCCAGAGGCGACATGAGGACCGCCGTCCCCGCCGCCAGCAGCCCGGCGCCCACCGCCACGGTGGCCATCCGCAGCGCCACAGCCAGCGTCAGCTCTCTTCTGGTCATGCCCAGCGCCCGCATGGCCCCAGCGGCCTGCAGCTCCCGGCGCATCTGACGGCCGACCGTCTGTGACACGAACACGATGGCGGCCAGCAGCGCCACGGCGGCGACGATCCACAACGCCCTCGCCCCTAGTCGGATGGCTTGCTCGGCATCGTCCGAGGCCAGCTCGTCGTCGGTCTCGAAGAGCACGGGCCGCCCAGGCCAGTGGTCCCGGATGGTCTGTTCCACCGTCCTGGGGTCGTCGGTGTGGACCGCGACCATGGAGCCGTAGGTGGCCACGGCCGGCCCGTTGGCCTCCCACCAGCCGGGTCCGACGTAGAGCTCGCTGTCATCACCCTCGGTGAACCCGACCTCGTTCCGGACGGGCGAGGCGACGTCCTGCGGATGGCGGACGATGCCCACGACGGTCAGCGACGTCGCTGGACCCGACGCCGGCACCGAGCCCTCACCGGCGACATCCATCTCGCCGGCGAGATAGGGGCTGACCACGAGCTGGTCGCCGACATCCAGCGAAAGCGCACGGGCCGTCTGCTCGTCGATCTCCAGCTCGTCAGGAGCCTCCGGGTCGAGCGTGCGGCCCTCGATCACGAGGGGACGCCCGAAGCTCCGGGCCGTGCTGCGCGCCTGCTGTGCGAACAGCAGTACCCGGGCCCACTCGTCCGGGCGGCCCGGGCGGGTCGCCGACGCGAGCACGGCCGCACCTCGTCCGACCGCGCGGACACCGGGGAGGCGGGCCAGCTCGTCGAGCTCGCCGTCGGGCTCGTAGAAGAAGCACGCGAGCGGATCCTCGGCCACTGTCTCCGGGGTGGCGTCCGGTGGGCAGAGAGCCACCAGCAGGCTCGGTAGGTCGTTGTAGGCGACGAACTCGGGCAGGGCCCGCTCGGTCCGGCGCGCCCCGGCGATCGCCGTGAGCACCACTCCTCCGGCCACGCCGATCAGCAGGACCAGCAGCAGGGAGGCGCGCCAGTGCTTTCTGCGCAACGCCGAGGCCAGCAACCGCACCGCGGCGAGCGCGCTCGTAGAGGGTGCTGTTCCGCCGCCGCCGCTCATGTCCGAGAGGGTACCGGCCGATCTCCAGGCCCGGCAGGGCACCACCACCCGCCCCCCGGTGAGGCTGGCACCCCCCGATGCCGCGAGCTTTCACCCTTGCCGTAGCGTTGCTCTGATGCGTCCACTGGCGGATGTGGGGAGCTCCAGCATCAGCGTCCTGGTGGCCGACGACAGCGTGATCATCCGTGAAGGCGTGCGGGCGATGCTGGCTGCGGAGGCCGACCTGGACGTCGTCGCGGCGGCGGAGGACTACGACTCCCTGGTCGCCGGCGCGGAGACCTACGAGCCGCAGGTGATCGTCTCGGACATCCGGATGCCCCCGAACTTCCAGCGTGAGGGCATCGACGCCTGCAAGGAGATCCGCAAGCGCCATCCGGGCACCGGCATCGTCATCCTCTCCCAGTACGACGACCCGGACTACGCCATCTCGCTCCTGTCCGAGGGCGCGGCCGGCTACGCCTACCTGCTGAAGGACCGCATCGCCGAGGGCGACCAGCTCGCCCGGGCCATCCGGGAGGTGGCGACCGGCGGCTCGATGCTGGATCCGGCCATCGTGGGGGCGCTGGTCCGGCCCGTCCAGGCCAACGGCGGGCTGTCACCGGACGACGACGCGCTGCTGTCGATGGTGGCGGAGGGCAAGCCGATCAAGGCCATCGCGGCCGCCCGCCGGACCACACCGTCCGCCATGGCCGACGAGGTCGAGCGGCTCTTCCGCACCCTCGCCACCGGCGTCTCCCACGGGGACGACCAGGCGCTGCGCCGCCTCCGCCGGCTCCACGAGGCCATCGTCGAGCGGGAGGAGCAGGGCGAGACGCTCAGCCGTCTGCTTCCCGGCGGGGTGGCGGAGCGGCTGGTGAACGGCGGCGCCGGGATCGGCGACACCGAGCGCCTCGAGGTCACCGTCCTCATGTCCGACATCCGCGGCTACTCGACGATCGCCGAGCGCACCGATCCCGCCGACCTGGCGGTGCAGCTCAACCGCCACCGGGCCGAGATGAACCGGTCCATCATCAGCGAGAGCGGCACCGTGATGCAGTACGTCGGCGACGCCGTCATGGCCGTGTTCGGGGCGCCGTCACCCACCGCCGACCACGCCGACCGCGCCCTGGCCGCGGCGCTGGCGATGCACGCCGCCCAGCAGACCGTCAACGACGAGTGGGCGCTCGCCGGGCTCCCGCCGTTCGGCCTCGGCATCGGCCTGTCGACCGGCGAGGTGGCCGCCGCTCTCCTCGGCTCCGAGGAGCGACTCGAGTACACGGTCGTCGGGGACGCCGTGAACCTCTCGCAGCGGCTGCAGCAGCTCGGTCAGCCCGGACAGACGGTGCTGAGCGAGGCCACGTGGAGCCGCCTGTCGAACCCGCCGGCCGGCGCCGAGCGGCTCGACACACAACTCGTCAAGGGAAGGGACAACCCCGTGTCGCCGTACCGGATCGGCCCCTCGATCCCCACGGACGACCTGATCACGAACAAAGGAGCAGGCGGATGACCGAGAGCATCGGAGCAGACATGGTGGTGCAGGTGCGGGGCGTGTACCGCACGTTCGAACGGGACACGGCCCCGGTGCGGGCGCTGCGGGGCGCCGACCTCGAGGTGAGCCGGGGAGAGTTCGTGGCGGTCATGGGACCGTCAGGCTGCGGGAAGAGCACGCTGCTCAACCTCATCGCCGGCCTCGACAGCCCCGACGAGGGCGAGGTGGAGGTGGCCGGCCTCGACCTCACGAAGATGGACGAGAACGCGCTGGCCATCATGCGCCGGTCGCACATCGGCATCGTCTTCCAGTTCTTCAACCTGCTCGAGGGCATGACCGTCCTCGAGAACGTGGTCATGCCGGCGCTCATCGCCGGCGTGAAGCGCAAGCCGGCCGAGTCCCGGGCCCGCGACCTGCTCGACCTGCTCGGGCTCGGGGACAAGGCACGCCAGGCACCGGCCACACTGTCCGGCGGCCAGCGGCAGCGTCTGGCCATCGCCCGGGCGCTGGCCAACGAGCCCACGCTCGTGCTGGCCGACGAGCCCACCGGCGCCCTCGACAGCGAGGGCGGCGAAGAGGTGCTCGAGCTGTTCCGGCGGCTGCACACCGGAGGCCAGACGATCCTGCTCGTCACCCACGACCAGCCGGTGGCCGACGCCGCCGAGCGCAGTCGTCAGGATGAAGGACGGGCGGGTCGTGGATCACGGCGGTCGTGATCCCATCGTGGACGACAACGGCGACTCCGAGCCCGTCGGCGCCACCGCCTGACCGGGTTCGGGCCCACGAGGACGACGATCGACGACGATGGCCGGGGTCTCGCTGTGGGTCCGTAAGGAGTGGTCACGCCGCTGGCTCGGCCTGCTCGGCCTCGGCCTGCTCATCGCCGTCGTCGGAGGCATCACCCTGGCGGTGGTCAATGGCGCCCGGCGCACGTCGACCGCCTTCGATCGCCTCCGCGACGTCACCAACGTGTTCGAAGTGACCGTCGAGGTGCAGGCTCCCGAGACCGCCGATGGGATCGACGTCAGCGTCATCCCGCCACCGGACGAGCTGGCCGACCGCATCGCCGCGGTCGAGGGGGTGGAGGGCGTCACGGTGGGAACGTTCCTGGCCGCGGGGATCGGCGACGACGTCGACACCCTCTTCACGATCGTGCCCAGCGCCGAGTCTGGCGAGGCGCCGACCTCGCGGCTCGTCGCCGGGCGCCTGCCGGCGGACGACGCGGCGGATGAGATCGCGATCAACGAAGCCGGCGCCGAGGACTGGGGGCTCGGGATCGGGAGCCAGGTCGAGCTCACGACCCTCGCGCCGAACCAGTTCGAGGCCTTCGTGCAGTACGAGTTCCAGGAACCGGCGGGACCACGGATCCCCATGCGTGTGACCGGCATCATCCGCGACATCGAGGACATCTCCGACGCACCAGAGCCCTACTTCATGCCCTCGTCGGGGTTCGTCGACCGTTGGGGAGACGAGGTCGCGGCACCTGACCGGAACGGCGCTCGTCAACACCGACCCCGGCCGCGTCGAGGAGGTGGTGGCGTCACTCCAGGACGCCGTCGGGCCGTACTTCGCCGTCGCGCCGGCCGTCGACCAGGACGACTTCGCAAAGCGCGTGCGCGACACCATCGATGTCGAGGTGACCGTCCTGGGCGTCTTCGCCGTGGCGGCCGGCCTGACCGGCCTCCTCGTCATCGGGCAGGCGCTGGCGCGCAGCGCTGGCAGCTCGACGACGGACCAGCAGACCCTGAGCGCGATCGGGCTCGACCGGCGACGCCAAGTCCTCGCCACCGCCGCGACCCTCGCGCCGGCGATCGTCCTCGGCGCGCTCGGCGCGGTGCCGCTGGCTGTCGGCGTGTCGTCGCTGTTCCCGCGTGGGCTGGCCCGGCTGGCGGACCCGGACCCGGGCCTCTGGGTGGACGCGCCGGTGGTCGTCCTCGGCGCGCTCCTCGTGCTGCTGATGGTGGCGACGCTGACGCTCTTGACGAGCTGGCGCACCGTTCGGGCTGGTGCCCCGACCGGGCTGGGCGGCGCCCGGCGCTTCGCGGTCGTGGACCGCCTCGCCGCTTCGGTGCCCGCCGTGCCCGGGCTCGGGACCCGCTTCGCGCTGGAGCGCGACCGCCGCCGCGGTCTGGCCGGGGGCTTGGCCGGGATCGCGGGCGCCGCCGTGCTCGTCGGCGGGCTCGTCGGCGTCGCCACCATCGAACGCTCCCGCGACCACCTCCTGGCCGAGTCCCGCCTGTTCGGCGCCGATTGGGACCTGGAGATGGGCTTCTTCGGGATCGAGGACCCGCAGGCCGTCATCGAGCAGCTCGCGAGCGACCCCGACGTCGACGCGGTGGGCACGCGCTCGAGCCTCCTGGCCGACGACGGCGCGGTCGCGGTGCGCAGCGATCGGGGCCGCTCGGTGGCCGAACCGACGGCCTACGAGTGGTACAAGGGTTCCCGGCCGCCGGTGGTGTCGGCGGGACGGCCGCCGGGCACCGGCGAGACCGCCATCGGCACCGAGCTGGGGGGCCAGCTGCACGCCGGCATCGGAGACACCGTCGTCGTCGAGGGACATGACGGCGATGTCGCTCTGCGGGTCACCGGCTGGCTCGTGGACCCCGGCACCGACGAGCTCGATGCTGGACTCGTCGTCACGCCGGACACGCTCGAGGCCATGCGGGCGCGGGACTGCCCTTCCGGCGACGACTCGGCGCGCTGCCGGGTCGACGTGGAGGGCGCCGCCGTGGCCTTCCGCGATGGCGCCGACCACGAGGACACGGTGGCGCGGCTGCTGAAGACCCAGCCGGACCTGGAGCCCGTGCCGACCCCTTCGATCGTGGACAACCTGGGCGAGATCGGCTCGACGCCGTGGCTGCTGGCCGGCTTCCTCGTCCTCATCGGCGCCGCGGGCCTGGCCCACTCGTTGACCATCAGCGTCCGTCGTCACCGCCACGATGTCGCCGTCGTGCGGGCGCTCGGCCTTCGGCCGGTGCAGGCCCGAGCGGTCGTGCGATGGCAGGCGGCGGTCCCGGCCGTCCTCGGTGCGGGCCTCGGGCTGGTGGTCGGTGTCCTCGTCGGACGGGTCATCTGGCAGCGCATCGTGCACGGCGTCGGCGCGCTCGTGTCCGTCGAGGTGTCGCGTTCGATGGTCCTGCTCGCGCCGCTCCTCGCGCTGGGGCTCGCACTGGCGCTGGCGGTTCTGGCGGGTCGGCGGGTCGCGCAACTGCGTCCCGCCGTGGAGCTGAGGACCGAATGATCCCCCACGCACCTGCTGTTCGGAGGCCAACATGGCCGTCGTGACCGATCGCCCCGGCGTGCTGCCGGCCACGGTCGCGGTCGAGCCGGAGGCGCGGTCCTCGTCCGCCATGGGCATTGCGCTCGGCGCTGCCCGCGGTCGCCCTCGCCGTGGTGTCGCTCCTCGTTGGCAGCGAGCCGTCGGCAGCCGAAGTGGTCCGTGCGGTGCTCGTCGTCCTCTGGGCGGCGGCCGGCGCCATGCTCACCACCCGCCGACGGCACAGCCGCCTGGGGCCGATCGTCCTCGGCGGTGCCACCGTGGGCGCCCTCGGCGCGCTGGCCAACGCAGTCGAGTCGCACCACGCCCCGACGGGTGCGGGCGGCGCGATCGTCGACCTCGCGGTCCGGCTCTCCGCGGCGCTGCTCCCCGCGATCGCCATGCACTTCCTGCTCGCCCTGCCCCAGGGCCACCTGGAGACGTCCGGCCGGCGACGCGCCGCGGCCACCATGTACGCCGTCGCCGCCCTGACCGGCCTGGCCCTCATGTCCGACCGGGATGGGCTGGTCGCGTGGCCCATCGTGCTGCTGTGGCTGATCGCCCTCGGGGGCGGGCTGGCCGGGGCCCACGCCCGGTACCAGACGGCCGGCGCCACCGATCGCCGGCGCATGCAGTGGGTCGGATGGGCCTTGGCGGTGGGCGGCGAGGCGGTCCTCGTCGTCATCGCGCTCAGTGCCCTCACCGGCCACCCGGAGGATCCGGAGGCGTGGGTCATCGCCGTGACCGGTGTCGTGCCCCTCGCGCTCATCGCCAGCACACACGCCCGGGCCATCGCCCGCGTCGACCGGCTGCTCACCCACACCGTCTCGCTGGCCGGCCTGACGGCGCTGGTGGTCGGCGTGTATGCGGTCGTGGTGCTGGCGCTCGGCCGCACGCCCGAGGGTTCGGAGCGGACGCTGCTGCTGCTCTCAATGGGCGCCGCCGCCCTCGCCGCCCTCGTGTGGCTGCCGGCCCGTCACTGGCTGTCGGACCTCGTCAACCGCATCGTGTACGGCGAGCGGGTCTCTCCTGACGAGTCCCTGCGGACGTGGGGCACCCGGCTCACCCGCGCCATCCCGATGGACGAGCTGCTGCTGCAGCTCTGCGAGAGCCTCCGCAAGACCATGAACCTCGTCTCGGCCGAGGTCTGGACCGGTGCCGACGGGCACTACGAGTGGGCGACGGGCGTGCCGCACCGGGCGCCGGCGCCGCTGCTCGTGGGCGAGAAGGAGCGGCCGGTCGTCGCCCGGGCCGGCGTGTCCGGCGGCCGCTGGCTGGAGATCTGGCTGAGCCAGCTCCTCGGCGGCCATCCCAGCTCCTCGTTCCGGGTCGCCCCGCTCGCCCACCAGGGCGAGCTGCTCGGCCTCATCATCTGCCGGCGGGCCGACGACGGCGAGGCCTTCACCGAGGAGGACGACCGTGTCCTCGCCGAGCTGGCCCGGCAAGTCGGACTGGCCCTCCACAACATGCAGCTCGACTCCGCCCTGCAGGCGTCGCTGGCGGAGCTGCGGATGGCCAACGAGCAGCTGCGGGCCAGCCGGGCCCGCATCGTGGCCGCCGGCGATGCCGAGCGCCGGAAGCTGGAGCGCAACCTGCACGACGGGGCCCAGCAGCACCTGGTGGCCCTGGCCGTCAAGCTCCGGCTGGCCAAGGACGCCGTGGAGGACGACCCGCCCGGCGCGATCGAGATGATCGACGAGTTGCGGACCGACATCCAGGACGCCATCCAGGAGCTCCGGGCGCTGGCTCACGGGATCTTCCCGCCCCTTCTCGTGAGCGGCGGGCTGGCCGAGGCACTGCCCGCCGCCGGCAGCCGGGCCGCCCTCCCGACCACGGTCGACGTGGCGACCGGCCGGCATCCGACCGAGATCGAGGCCGCCGTGTACTTCTGCTGCCTGGAGGCGTTGCAGAACGCCGGCAAGCACGCCGGCGACGGCGCCACCGCCCGGGTCCGGGTGTGGGACGAGGACGACATCCTCCACTTCGAGGTGACCGACGACGGCGCCGGGTTCACCGTCGACCGCACCCGGGGCTTCGGCGAGCTCGGTCACGGCTTCGTCAACATGGGCGACCGCCTCGGCGCCATCGACGGCACCCTCGCCATCGAGTCCGCCCCCGGCCAAGGCACCAAGATCAGCGGAGCGATCCCCCTCCCCTGACTTCCGCCTCGATGTCGGGCGGATCGGCGCGTCGGCGCCGAATTGGACGACACGGGCGCGCCGGCTTTCCGAATCGGGCGCGCTCAGGCACTCACTGATCCGCATGACTCCGGATCAACGCCTCGCCTTCATCGCGGCCGGACAGCACGGCTGCGCCACCATCGAACAGGCGCTGGGCGCTGGTCTCACGCCGCGATCAGGTGTACCGGCGCATCCGATCCGGGCGCGTCGAACGGCTGGGTCATCACGTCCTGCGGATCGCCGGCGCCCCGGCGACCTGGGAGCAGGAGCTGATGGCCGGGCTGCTCGACCTCGGCGACGACGCGGTCGTGTCGCACCGTGCCGCCGCCGCCCTCCACGGCTTCGATGGCTTCGACCCACGGTCCGGTCGAGTTCATGCAGCCGAGACGGCGACGCGGCAGCGGTGTGGGCTGGCGGGTCCACACCACCGTTCGGCTGGAGCGCATCGACCGCGTCGAGGTCGACGGCTTCCGCTGCACGAGCGCATCGCGGACCGTCATCGACCTCGCCGGATCAGCTCCGGTCCGAGCGCTCGAGCGGGCCATCGACAGCGCCGTCAGGGACGGCCTCAGCTCGCCCACCTTCCTGGCCCACCGGTTGACGTGCACTTCGCCCCGGCACGAGGGGTGCGGGTGCTCGACCGCCTGCTCGTCGACTCTGGCGGGCACAGCGACCTCGAGCGCCGGTTCCTCGAGCTCGTCCGGCGTGCCGGCCTGCCCCGACCCGATCCGCCAGCGCACCATTCCCGTGACGACCGACGGCACGGTGATCCGGGTGGACTTCAGCTTCGAGCCCGAGGCCAGTCATCGTCGAGGTCTCAGGGCGGCCGTGGACACGCCTCCGATGCCGAGCGGGCCAAGGACGCCCAGCGACGCAACGAGCTGCAGCGCTGGGCTTCGTGGTGCTCGAGTTCACGAACCGGCAGGTCCGCGACGAGCCGGCCGATGTGATCGCGACGCTGCGGCGCCACCTCGCCTGAACGCCGATGTCCGTCCGAGTTCGGCGGCGTAGCGCCGATCTGGACCAGACATCGAAGCGGGTCAGGTCGAGGCGGCGAGGTAGAGGAGGACGGCTTTGACGCGGCGGTTGACGTCGGCTTCCTCGGCCAGGTGGAGCTTGGAGAAGATCGAGTTGATGTGCTTCTCGACGGCCCGCTCGGACAGCACCAGGGTCCCGGCGATGGCTGCGTTGGACTTGCCGGACGCCATCTCCCCCAGGACCTCTCGCTCACGCGGCGTCAGGTGCTCGAGGGGAGAGCGGTCGGCGCGGGAGCGGGCCCGCACGAGCTCGTCCACCACCTGCGGATCGATGACCGAGCCGCCGCGGGCCACCACGCGGATGGCGTCGACCAGGTCGTCGACGTCGGCCACACGGTCCTTGAGCAGGTAGGCCCGCCCTTGGGAGCCCTGGTCCAGCAGAGCCACCGCGTACTGGGGCGAGACGAACTGGCTGAGCACGACGACGCCCACGTCCGGCTGGCTGGCCCTCAGCTCGGCGGCGGCCCGGATGCCCTCGTCGGTGCCCGTCGGCGGCATGCGGATGTCCGTCACGACCACGTCCGGGGACTGCTCACGGGCCAGATCGAGCAGCTCGTCGAGCGAGCCGCACGACCCCACGAGCTCCAGGTCGTCCTCGGCCTCGAGGATGCGCCGGACACCGTCACGGAGCAGCGCGTTGTCCTCGGCGACGACGACTCGGATCATCGGCGGGCAGGTTACGCGGCGCCCGGCCGCGGCCGAGCGACCCGCCGAGCGCCGCGCCAGCGGACGTCAGGTCGCAGCCACCTCGTCGTCGTGGTCGTCCTCGCGCCGATGGGCCGCCGACAGCTGGACCAGGCGGTCCCGATCCACGCTGTCCGGGCTGGCCACTGCGACGCGAACCGGCGTCGTGCAGCGGAGGGTCGCCGTCCGCACCCCGCCTTCGAGGCCGGCCCGCTCGCCGACCACCGCGCCGGGGCCGAGCTCGGCCACCTCGCGGCCGTCCACCTCGACGGCCAGCACGCCGTCCAGCACGACGAGCACGGCGGTGCTGCGCTGGCCCTGCTCGACCACGACGTCGCCCTGGCGGAGGCGGATCACCTCGGCGTCGCCGTGGCGCATCAGATGGGTCGACAGCTCGCGCTCGAGGGCCGACTCCACCTCGGTCACCAGCACCTCGGCGTCATGCGTCCCCCACGGGGTCTGCTGACCGAAGCTGGTGTTGAGCCACGACTTCAGGTCCGTGAGGCCGCTCTTGGCCACCAGCGCCCCGGCGTCGTCGTAGACCCAGTGCCGCGGGAAACCGCTGGCCCCCACCAGCCGACCCTCGTGCCGGCCGTCGGCCCAGATGGTCAGCTCCAGCGTCGTCCAGACGGTCGGACTGGTGAACTGGAAGAACGGTGCCCGTTTGACCTTCCGGGGGATGGGGACGCCCGTGCGACCGCCGGTCGTCTGGCGGAACCGCACCCAGCCCTCCCCGATCTCGGGCTCGGCCGGGAGGTCCGGATAGGAGACGGCGGCGACGGTGACGTCGCCGACACCGAGGCTGACCGTGGTCGAGCCCATGAACCCCTGACCGCTGAACCCGCTGGCGACGATGGTGTCGCCCTCGACCTCCACCCACGCCCGCAGGTGGTTGGAGAAGCGGTACCGGTCATGGAGGCGCAGCATCTTCAGCGTCTCCTCCGCCGAGTCACCCAAGGCATCCGGCGGCGGCTCGTCATGATGAGCCATCCCCAACTTCTCGCCCGCCTTCAGCATCCCCGACAGTGAGTCCGACGGGATCCAGGACACCGTGGTCACTGCTCGTTCGATCCGCATGCTGATTCCTGTTCCTCCTGTCTCCTAGGCCGATACCGGCCACTCGGGGTCGCCCCCCGATTCCCACAGCCCCCGCAACAGGCGCGGGCTGAGCTCGTCCTTGTGCATGTAGGCGACGGCGCCGCTCGAGCGGGCGTCGGCCGGAAGGTCCTCGGCGGCGTACGTGGACACGAGGATGACCATCGGCGCGCCGTCGACGGCCATCACCTGGCGCGTCGCCTCGATGCCGTTCATCTCGCCCATGTTGATGTCCATGAGGACGAGGTCCGGGTGGAGCTCGGCGGTCATGGCGACCGCCTCCTCCCCGGACGCGGCCTCACCGACCAGATCGAACTCGGCGATCCGGCTCAACACAGCCCGTGCAGCGGCGCGAAACGGGGCCTGGTCGTCGACCACCAGCACCTGCACCATGACCTCCTCGGTCTCCTTCTGACGAGCTTTACATCACGCTCGACAAAGGCATGGTGACAGATCCGCCCGATCGCAACCACCAGGCTGGTACCCGACCCCAGGTGGGGTTGCCACCACCTGGATCCGGACGGCAACCTCCGGCGGTCAGCCCAGCACGCGGTCCTTCTCGACCACGATGATGCCCTGGTCGGAGCGGGCGAACTGCTCGGGGTCGACTCCCCCGTCCACTCCGATGCGGTACCCGTGCGGGACGTGCACGTTCTTGTCGATGATGCACCGATGCAGCCGGGCGCCCGACGCCACCCGGACCCCTGGGAGCAGGATGGACTCGGTCACCTCGCTGCCGGACTCGATGCGCACGTCCGGCCCGACGATGGAGCGCTCGACCCGCGCCCCGGACACGATGGCCCCGGTGCAGATGAGGCTGTTGTCGACGCTGGCCGCGGAGCCGTCGCTGCCGTAGCAGAGCTTGGCCGGCGGGAGCGGGAGCTGGAGGCTGTAGACCGGCCACTCCGGGTTGTACAGGCTGAACGACGGCAGCGCGCCGAGCAGGTCCATGTTGGCCCAGTAGTAGGCGTCGAGCGTCCCCACGTCGCGCCAGTAGCCGCGCTCGTTCTCCTCCTGCCCGGGGATGACGTTGGTCGAGAAGTCGTAGAGGTGGGCCACGCCGCTGGCCGTGAGGGCCGGGATGACGTCGCCCCCGAGATCCTTGGCCGTCAGCTCCGATCCCGGGGTCACGATGTCGACGAGTGTGTCCGTGTTGAACACGTAGTTGCCCATCGAGGCCAGGACGCGGGTCTCGTCGCCCGGCATGGTGGGCGGGTCGGCGGCCTTCTCGTGAAAGGCGAGGATCTTGCCGCCGTGGTCGGCCTCGATCACCCCGAACTCCGGCCCCTGGTCCCTCGGCACGGGGATGGCGGCCACGGTCACCCCCGCACCGCTCTGCATGTGGTGCTCGACCATCTGGCGGGGGTCCATGGCGTAGATGTGGTCGGCACCGAACACGCAGACGATGTCGGGGCGTTCGTCGCTGATGAGGTTCAGGTTCTGGTAGATGGCGTCCGCCGAGCCCGAGAACCAGTACGGACCGCGACGCATCTGCGCCGGCACCGGCGTCACGTAGTTGCCCAGCAGGGTCGAGAACCGCCAGGTCTGGGTGATGTGCCGGTCGAGGCTGTGGCTCTTGTACTGGGTGAGCACGACGATCTTCAGGTAGCGGGCGTTGGCGAAGTTCGAGAGGACGAAGTCGATGATCCGGTAGGACCCGCCAAAGGGCACGGCCGGCTTGGCCCGGTCCGCGGTGAGCGGCGCCAGACGTTTGCCCTCACCTCCGGCCAGGACGATCACGAGCACCTTCGGCTCGCTCAGTCCCATCATCACGGCGTCCATCGTGCTGAACCTCCGATCAGTCCTTCATAGAGGTCGATGTGCTGCCGGGCCGGCGCGGCCCACGACCAGTCGGCACTCATGCCGCGACGCTGCATGGCCTGACGGCGCGTCGTCATGCGGTGGGCGCGCACGCCCCGGTGCAGTGCGTCGAGCACGGAGAGGGTGCTCGGCTCCTGAGCGACTACGCCGGTGCCCTCGGCCGGGTGGTCGTCGATGTCGATCACGGTGTCGTGCAACCCGCCGACGTCGGTGACGACCGGCAGCGTGCCGTAGCGCATGGCCTGCATCTGCGCCAGGCCGCAGGGCTCGAAGCGGCTCGGCATGGCCAGGAGGTCCCCACCGCCGAACAGGAGGTGCGAGAGCCCCTCGTCGTAGCCGCGCCAGAAGGCCATGCGATCAGGCGCGGCCGCAGACGCCGCTTCCAGCGCGCTGGCCAGCTCGTGGTCGCCGTCACCGAGGATGGCGAGCTGCGCGGGGAGCCGTTCGAGCAGGCCGACGAGCGGCAGCAGGAGATCGACCCCCTTCTGCTGCACCAGGCGCGACACCACGGTGATCAGAGGACCGCCGGACTTCGGCCCGAGCTCGGGCAGTTCCATGCGCTCGAGGGCGGCCTTCCGGCACACGGCCTTGCCGGCCAGGTCCGGCCACGAGTAGGTGGCCGGGAGGCGGCTGTCCGCGCTCGGGTCCCAGACCGCGGCATCGATGCCGTTGAGGATGCCGACGAGCGAGCTTCCCCGGGCCTCCAGCTCGTCCTCGATGCCCATGCCCTCGGCCTCGGTCAGGATCTCCCGGGCGTACGTCGGGCTCACGGCGATGACGGCATCGGCCAGCCGGATGCCGCCGACCAGCGGGTTGCAGCCACCGTCGCGGTAGAACGCTTCGCGGAAGTGGGGGAAGGCGAGCAGCCACTCCGCCTCCGCCCAGCCCTGGTAGGCCAAGTTGTGGATCGTGAGCACGGACGGCGGCAGCGGCCAGCCGAAGGCCAGGACGGCCGACGTGTGCCAGTCGTTGAGGTGGAGCACATCGGGCTGCTCGATGGCGGTGAGCGCGGCGACCGCGGCCGAGAACGCGAAGAACCGGCGATCGTTGTCCGGCCAGCCGGTGCCGTCGGCCTGGTTGTACGGATGCGGCCGGGCACTGCCGTGGGCGCGGACGAGCGTCAGTGGCCCGACGCCGGCGACGGTGCCCCGCCGGGCCATGGCCGGCCCGGCCCACTCGGGGACGTCGAGCGACAGCGACTCCCGTTCGACGAGGGGGATGTCGCCGTAGTCGGGCAAGGCCACCGTGACCTCGATCCCTTCGTCGCGCAGGGCCCGCACCAGCCCGGCCGCGGCAACGGCCAGGCCGCCGACGGACGCCACGGGCGACAGCTCGCTGGTGGCGAACAGGACGTGCACCGACGGACCGTCCTACCCGCGAGCCAGTTCGTCGGCCCACGGAGGGTCGGCGCCGGCGCGCGCACACGTGCGGGCGGCCACGCCCACCGCCGCGGTGAGGGCGGATCGCCAGCCGTCGTCATCCAACCCGTCTAGCCCGGCCCGATCGGTGATGCCCTCCCGCCACAGGTGGGCGAGCAGGCCACCGCAGAAGGCGTCCCCGGCTCCCACCGTGTCGACGACCTCCACCGCTGGCGCCCCGACGGACACGGGCCCGGTCGGCCGGTGGGCGACGGCGCCGGCCTCACCCCTCGTCACGAGGACCACGGCGACGCCACGGTCGAGGAGGCGCGCCGCCACCGCCTCGTCGCTGTCGCCGGGCCAGATCCAGTCGAGGTCCTCCAAAGACACCTTGACGATCGAGGCCCGGGCCAGCCAGCGGTCGAAGAACGCGAACCAGGCCGCCCGGTCGTCGATGATCTGCGGGCGGACGTTCGGGTCGAGCGACACGAGCGCCTCCGTCCGTTCGACCAGGTCGGCGAGGGTGTGGGCCGTGATCCCCCGGAACAGCCCGAGGGTCCCGCCGTGGAGGAGGTGCGGTCCGGGTCCGAGCGGTGTGAGGTCGGCGGCGGCCAGCATCGTGTCCGCGGTGTCGTCGCCCTCGAAGCGGAACCTCGGGGTGGGCACGTGCTCGACGACGGCGCGCGCCGTCGGTTCCGGGCCCCGCTCGGCGGCGTCGAGCCGGACGCCCGAGCTCCTCAGGTGCTCCCACAAGCAGGTCGCCGAACCCGTCGGTGGACACGCGACCGACGAATGCCGCAGGAGCGCCCAGCCGGGCCGCGGTGACCGCGGCGTTCATCGGACCACCGCCACAGCGCGGCTCGGGCACCAGATCGACGAGGGCCTCCCCCGCGCAGACGATCACGCGACGGGAGGATAGGTGGGCGGGCGGAGTCGCTCGGCCGGGGGCTCGCGGGCGCGGATAGCGTCCGCCGGATGCACCACGCGCAGCACTGCGACGCGCTGGCTGACGAGGCGACGCGCCTGGCCGAGCTGGTCGCCGACCCGGCCGCGCAGGCCGAGCCGGTGCCCACCTGCCCCGGCTGGGTCGTGGCCGACGTCGTCGAGCACGTCGGGACCCTCTACCACTGGTCATCGGCCCACGTCGCCACGAACGCGCGAGCACGCCTGGACCCCCGCTCGCTCGATCTCGGCCGGCCAACGGAGGGCGCGACGCCCGAGTGGCTGGCCAAGGCCATCGAGCCCATGATGAGCATCTTCCGGACCAGCGATCCCGAGGCCGCGGTGTGGGGATGGGGCGCTGATCGCCATGCACGGTTCTGGCCCCGCCGGATGCTGTTCGAGACGGTCGTGCACGGCGCCGACGCATCGTTCGCCCTCGGTGTCGAGCCTGACATCGACGCCGAGGTGGCCGCCGACGGGATCGACGAGCTGCTGTCGAACCTCCCTCACGCCGCCTACTTCGCGCCCAACATCGCGGAGCTGCGGGGCGACGACGAGCTGCGTGGCCTTCCGGGCCGTCGACCGCGACAGCTCCTGGTCCATCCGTCTGGTCCCGGCCGGCTACGCCTGGGACTGGTCCGACCGCTCGGCCGACGTCACGGTCAGCGGCCGGGCTTCGGATCTCCTCCTGCTGCTCTACCGACGGCGCTCGGCGGACGACGCGGCGCGGTTCGAGCGCGCCGGCGACGTGGCGCTGCTCGACCGCTTCCTGGCCAACACCCAACTCTGACCCGCCGAAGGGGGCTTCGATGGCGTTCGACCCGATCGCTTCACCGACCGTGGCGGTCGGCGACCACCGGGAACCGGCCTTCGTGCACGGGGAGCAGGAGGAGGAGGCCGACCGCCGCCTCGGCGCGTACCGCGAGCGCCACGGCCGGCGGCCGAACGTGCTCGTCGTGCTCTTCGACGACGTGGGGTGGGGGGACCTGGGCTGCTACGGGGGTGGGGCGGCGCTCGGCGCGCCGACGCCCAACCTCGACCGGCTCGCCCGCCAGGGCCTGCTGCTCACCTCGTGCTACTCGGAACCGTCGTGCACGCCGTCCCGGGCCACGCTCCTCACCGGCCGCCTCCCGATCCGCCACGGCCTCCAGCGGCCGGCGATGTACGGGGAGCGGGGCGGCCTGCAGGGCGAGATCACGGTGGCCGATCTGCTGCACGACGCGGGGTACGTGACGCAGGCCGTCGGCAAGTGGCACCTCGGCGAGGACCTCGAGAGCCAGCCGCAGAACGTCGGCTTCGACGACTTCTACGGCTTCCTGTCCGTCAGCGACATGTACACCGAGTGGCGCGATCCCCACTTCTTCCCCGAGATCGTGTACTCGGAGGCTCGCACGGAGTGGGTCGAGAACCTGCCGTTCAACCGCTGCTTCGTCCACGCCACCCGGGGCGGTGAGCCGGAGCCGGTGGAGGAGGTCACGATCCCCGTCCTCTCGACGCTCGACGATCGCTGGGCGGACTACTCCGTCGACTTCATCCGCCGCATGGCCGGGGACGCCCGCCCGTGGTTCCTCTACCACGGCACCCGCGGCGCCCACTTCGACAACTACCCCCAGGAGCGGTTCCTCGGGTCCTCACCGGCGAAGCACCCGTACCGCGACACCATCGTCGAGCTCGACGACATCGTCGGGCGCCTCGTCGCCGCGCTCGAGGAGACCGGCCAGCTCGAGCACACCATGATCATGGTGTCGTCCGACAACGGTCCCCACATGGAGACCTGGCCGGACTCCGGGTACACGCCGTTCCGCTGCGCCAAGGGCTCGACCTGGGAGGGTGGGGTGCGCGTGCCGGGCATCGTGTCCTGGCCCGGGATGATCGACGCGGACCGGACGAGCGACGGCCTGTTCGCCTTCTCCGACCTGCTGCCCACCGCGCTGCGCCTCGCCGGCGTCCCTGACACGGTGCCGGCCGACCGCTACATCGACGGCGTCGACCAGACCTCGTTCCTGCTGGGGCCCGCCGCGCTGTCCAACCGCAAGTGCCAGTACTACTGGCTGCTGCGCGACCTCGCCGCGATCCGCATCGGCGAGTACAAGTTCGTGCTGGTGTCGACGAGCGACGACGACACCGACGTCGCCGGTCCTGGTGGCTTCACAGGGGTGACGCAGCGGTACACGTACGCGCGGCTCTACAACCTCTACCTGGATCCCAAGGAGCAGCACAGCTACATGACACGCAAGCTCGCGTACACCGACGCGCTCATCCACGCCGTCGGCCGGCACCTGGGGACGTTCCGCACCTACCCGCCCAAGCAGCTCATGGGTCTCGCCTGAGGTCACACCGACGGCGTTCCGGTCAGAGATCTGCGCGCCCGGCGGTGCAGAACGGTGACCAGAACGAGGAGGGGAGGGCGGTCAGGGGAGGACGGTGGCGACGAGGGGCATGCCGGGGCGGTAGGCCAGGTGGTGGTAGCTGGGCGCGTCGAGGACGACCGCGGCGGCGGTGGCTCCCGGTGAGAGCCGGCCGACGTCATCGCGGCGCAAGGCCGCCGCGCCCCCCGCCGTCGCCGCCCACAACGCCTCCTCGGCGGTCATGTGCATGTCGCGCACGGCGAGGGCGATGCAGAACGGCATCGACGTCGTGTAGCTGGACCCCGGGTTGCAGTTGCTGGCCAGGGCCACGGTGACGCCGGCGTCGAGCAGGCGGCGGGCGTCGGGATAGGGCTGGCGGGTCGAGAAGTCGGCCGCCGGCAGCAGCGTCGCCACGGTGGTCCCGCCGGCCAGGGCGTCGACGTCCTCGGACGTGAGGTGGGTGCAGTGGTCGGCCGACGCCGCGCCCAGCTCGACCGCCAGCTGCACGCCCGGGCCCGGACCGAGCTGGTTGGCGTGCACCCGGAGCCCGAGGCCACGGGCCGCGCCGGCCTCCAGCACGGCGCGCGACTGCTCGGCGTCGAAGGCCCCGGTCTCGCAGAAGACGTCGATCCACCGGCACCAGGGCGCGCAGGCGTCGAGCATCTCGCCGGTGACGAGGGCGACGTAGTCGTCGGGCCGGCCCGCGTACTCCGCCGGGACGAGATGGGCACCGAGGAAGGTCACGTCGTCGGTGAGGTCGGCGGCCAACCGGCAGAGGCGGGCCTCGCCCTCGACGTCGAGGGCATACCCGGACTTGATCTCCAGGTGGGTCGTGCCACCCTGGCGGGCCGCGGCCAGCCGGTCAGCGGCCAGCGCTCGCAGCTCGTCGTCGCCGGCCGCCCGCGTGGCGGCGGAGGTGACGGCGATGCCCCCGGCCGCGTAGGCCCGGCCGGCCATGCGGGCGGTGAACTCCTCGGCCCGGTCACCGGCGAAGACCAGGTGGGTGTGGCTGTCCACGAAGCCCGGGATCACGCACCGGCCGCCGGCGTCGATGCGTTCATCGGCCTCGGCGGCACCAGCCGCCGTCACCGCGGTCACCACTCCTCCCTCGATGACGAGCGCCGCGTCAGGCACGAGCCCGAGCGGGCCGTCGCCGAGGGCCGGATCGTTGGTGACGAGCAGCCCGATGCCGTCGACGACGAGGGCGGTCATGCCGGCGCCTCGTCCCAGACCTCGGCGATGCTGGCCGCCAGTCGCTCGCCGACGGGGAGGCGGACGTGCTGGCCGTCACGGACGACCCAGCGACCGCCGACCATCACGTCGCGGACGTCCGCCGCCGCGGCGGCGAAGACCGCGGCTTCGACGAGGTGTCCGGGCGCTGCGCCCGCGGTGCGCGGACTGTCGAGGTTCACGACGGTGAGGTCCGCCAGCGCACCGGCTTCGAGGCGCCCGGCCTCCGGCCAGCCGAGCGACCGGGCCCCGCCGACCGTCGCCGCCGTGAGCAGCGCAGCCGCGGGGAGATGCCCCCGCTCGCCGGTGGCCAGGCGGGCGTCGAGCTCGACCGCCCGGGCCTCCTCGAACAGGTCGATCACGGCGTGGGAGTCCGAGCCCAGGCAGAGCCCGGCGCCCGCGCCGGTCAGCGCCGCGGCGGGGCCGATGCCGTCGGCCAGGTCCCGCTCGGTGGTCGGGCAGAAGCACACGTGGGAACGGCCGAGGGCGGTGACGTCGCCGTCGGTCAGGTGGGTCGCGTGCACGGCGGTGAAGCGCTCGCCCAGCAGCCCTGCGTCCGCGAGCACCTCGACCGGCGTGGCGCCGTAGGCCGCCCGGCAGTCGTCGTTCTCGGCCGGCTGCTCGCTGACGTGGGCGTGGACGGCGAGCCCACGCTCGGCGGACCACCGGCCGACGACGGCCATCTCCGCCGGCGCGACGGCGCGGACGGAGTGGGCGGCGGCGCCGATCCGCACGGTCGGCCCGTCCTTCAGCGCCGAGACCCGTTCGCCCCACGCTTCGGCCGAGGCGTCGGCAAAGCGCCGCTGGACCTCGTTGGGCTCGGCGCCGATGCCGCCGTGCAGGTAGCAGGTGTCGAGGAGCGTGAGCCGCACGCCGGCCTCGTCGGCGGCGGCACGCAGGGCGTCGCCCATCTCGTTCGGGTTGCCGTAGGGGCGGCCGCCCGGCTGGTGGTGCAGGTAGTGGAACTCGCCGACCGTCGTGATGCCGGCCTCGGCCATCTCGGCGAAGGTCGCCGTGGCCAACCGGGCGTACGACTCCGGCGTCAGCGTGGCGGCCAGGCGGTACATCTGGTCCCGCCAGGTCCAGAACGTGCCCCGCCCGGCCTGCGTCCGGCTGCGCAACGCCCGGTGGAAGGCATGGGAGTGGGCGTTGACCAGTCCCGGCAGGACGAGGCCGCGGACCTGCTCGGCGTCGCGGGGTGCCTCGCCGGCCACCTCGACGCCGACCAGTCGGTCGCCCTCGATGGCGAGCACCACTCCGGCGCGGGCGGCATCACCGCCCAACCAGGCCCACTCGCACCACAGCCGCATCGGCTCAGGACCCGACTCGCTCCACGAAGGCGGTGATGCGTTCGATGAAGGCGGCGCGGTGCCAGCGCTCGAACTGGGCCCACGTCGTCAGCGTGGCCGGGTCGGTCACGCGGTCGAGGAAGAGCGTGCCGTCGAGGTGGTCGAGCTCGTGCTGGAAGGTGCCAGCCGTCAGTCCCCGCTTGACCTCGTCGTGGGCCTGGCCCGTCCGGTCGAGGTAGCGGACGCGGACGTTGACGTGGCGGGACACCGTGCCCCGCAGGTCCGGCACGGACAGGCAGCCCTCGTTGATGTCGACCATCTCGTCGTCGAGCGGCTCCACGACGGGGTTGACCACGACGGTCAGGGGGATCGGCGGCTTGTAGGGGTAGCGCGGGTTGTGGTTCACCTCGATGACCGCGATGCGGACGGTCTCGTGGACCTGGTTGGCGGCGAGCCCGGCGCCGTTGGCGTCCCGCATCGTGTCGATCATGTCGTCGATGAGCCGCTGCACGTCCGGCGAGGCCAGCTCCTCCGGGCTCACGTCGCGGGCCCGCTCCCGCAGCACCGGGTGGCCGACGGTGGCGATCTTGCGGATGGTCACGGGACCTCGCGCATCGGGATGCGGACCCCTCGGTCGTCGGCCACCTCGATCGCCCGCTCGTAGCCGGCGTCGGCGTGGCGGATGACACCCATGCCCGGATCCGTGACCAGGACCCGCGAGAGCTTCTCGGCCGCCAGATCCGTTCCGTCGGCGACGCAGACCATGCCGGCGTGGATCGAGCGGCCGATGCCGACCCCGCCACCGTGGTGGATGCTGACCCACGACGCGCCGGACGAGGTGTTGACGAGCGCGTTCAGCAACGGCCAGTCGGCGATGGCGTCGGAGCCGTCGGCCATGGCCTCCGTCTCCCGATAGGGCGAGGCCACCGAACCCGAGTCCAGGTGATCCCGACCGATGACGATCGGGGCCGACACTTCCCCCCGGGCGACCATCTCGTTGAACCGCAGGCCCAGACGGTGCCGCTCGCCGTAGCCGAGCCAGCAGATCCGGGCCGGCAGGCCCTGGAACGCCACCCGCTCGCTCGGCCAGGCGGATCCAGCGGGCGAGCCCCTCGTCATCCGGGAACTCGTCCAGCACGGCGCGGTCGGTGGCAGCGATGTCCGCGGGATCACCGGACAGGGCCACCCAACGGAACGGCCCCTTGCCCTCGCAGAAGAGCGGCCGGATGTAGGCCGGGAGGAAGCCCGGGTAGTCGAAGGCCCGCTCGAAGCCACCCAGCCGGGCCTCGGTGCGGAGGCTGTTGCCGTAGTCGAACACCTCCGCGCCGGCGTCGAGGAAGCCGACCATCGCCGCGCAGTGGAGCGCCATCGACGCCCGCGACCGCCGCACGTACTCGTCGGGGTCCGTGCGGCGCAGCGTGTCGGCGGCCTCCTCGGACAGGTCGTTGGGGACGTAGCTGAGGGGATCGTGCGCGCTGGTCTGGTCGGTCACGATGTCGGCGTCGAAGCCCAGATCCAGCAGGCGGGGGACGACGTCGGCGGCGTTGGCCCGCAACCCGATGCTGACGGCCCGCCGGTCGGACTTGGCCCGATCGCAGCGGGCGATGGCGTCGTCCAGGTCGTCGGCCACCTCGTCCAGGTAGCGCGTCTCGAGCCGCCGCTCGATCCGGTGACCGTCGACGTCGATGCACAGAGCCACGCCGTCGTTCATCGTGACGGCCAGCGGCTGCGCGCCGCCCATGCCGCCCAGGCCGGCGGTCAGGGTGATGGTTCCGGCCAGCGTGCCACCGAAACGGCGGCGGGCGATCTCCGCGAAGCACTCGAACGTGCCCTGGAGGATCCCCTGGGTGCCGATGTAGATCCAGGACCCCGCCGTCATCTGCCCGTACATGGTGAGGCCGAGGTGCTCGAGGCGGCGGAACTCGTCCCACGTCCCCCACTCCGGGACGAGGTTGGAGTTGGCGATGAGCACCCGCGGCGCCCACTCGTGGGTCCGGAACACACCGACGGGCTTGCCGGACTGCACGAGCATCGTCTCGTCACCGGCCAGACCCCGCAACGTGCGGACCATGGCGTCGAAGGCGTCCCAGCTCCGGGCCGCCCGGCCGGTGCCGCCGTAGACGACGAGGTCGTCGGGCCGCTCGGCCACCTCCGGGTCCAGGTTGTTCATGAGCATCCGCAGGGCGGCCTCCTGCGGCCAGCTCTGACAGCTCAGGTCGCTCCCCCGCGCCGCCCGCACCGGACGCGGCCCGCTCGCCCCCGATCCCTCACCCGCACTCGCACCCGAACCGTTCATGGCCGACCTCGCCGCAACTGTTCCGGTCTCGTCGGCCATGAACGGGAGGAAGGACGGGACGGAAGGGGTCTCACTCGAGTGCTCCGATCGCTGCTTCGACGGCGGCGACAACCTCGCCGCTTGCTACCAGGTCCTCGGCGGCGGCCAGCTCGGGGGCCAGCCAGCGGTCCGGGCCGGGCCCGCCGACCACGGCCCGCAGCGCGGTCAGCGCCGCGCCAGTGCCCGCGGCGGGAACGAGCGGCGCCCGCAGGTCCAGGCCCCGCGCCGCGCAGGTCAGCTCGACGGCCAGGATGCGGGTCAGGTTGGCCACGGACGCCCGCAGCTTGCGGGCTGCGCCCCAGGCCATCGACACGTGGTCCTCCTGCATGGCGCTCGTGGGCACGGTGTCGACGGAGGCCGGCGCGGCCAGCCGCCTGTTCTCGGCCACCATCGCGGCCTGGGCGTAGTGGCCGATCATCATGCCGGAGTCGACGCCGGCGTCCGGCGCCAGGAAGGGCGGGAGGCCGTGCGACCGGGTGCGGTCGAGCATCCGGTCGGTCCGCCGCTCCGAGAGCGCGCCCAGGTCGGCCACGGCGATGGCCAGGAAGTCGCACACGTAGCCGAGCGGGGCGCCGTGGAAGTTGCCGCACGACTCCACACGGCCGTCGGGCAGGATCATCGGGTTGTCGATGGCCGACACGAGCTCGTGGTCGGCGACGGTCGTTGCATGTGCAACCGTGTCGCGAGCAGCGCCATGGACCTGCGGCGAGCAGCGCAGCGAGTAGGCGTCCTGCACGCGGGGGTCGTTCTCGCGATGGCTGGCCACGATGGCGGAGCCGGCCAGCAACCGGCGGAGGTTCTCGGCGCTCAGGGCCTGACCAGGCTGGGGCCGGAGCGCCTGGAGGTCGGCGGCGAAGGCCCGATCGGTGCCCAGCAGCGCCTCGACGGTCATGGCGGCGGCGATGTCGGCCGCCTTCAGCAGCCGCCGGAGGTCCTCCAGCGCGAGGACGAGCATGCCGAGGATGCCGTCCGTCCCGTTGATGAGGGCCAGACCCTCTTTGGCCCGGAGCACGACGGGCCCGAGGCCGCGCTCGGCGAGGGCCTCGTCCGCGGGCCGGCGCCGCCCGGAGGCGTCGACGACCTCGCCCTCCCCGATGAGCACCATGGCGGCCTCGGCGAGGGGCGCGAGGTCACCGCTGGCCCCCAGCGAGCCGTGCTCGTGGACGACGGGCGTGATCCCGGCGTTGAGCAGCGCCAGCAACCCGTCGGCCAGCTCGGCACGGGCACCGGAGCGGCCCATGGCCAGGCTGCGGGCCCGCAGGAGCATCATCGCCCGCACGACCTCGAGCTCGACGGGCGCCCCCATCCCGGCGGCGTGGGAGCGCACCAGCGCGACCTGCAGCTCGGCGGTTCGTTCGGGCGGGATCGAGGTGGTGGCCAGCGAGCCGAACCCGGTGGTGACCCCGTAGACCGGCTCGTCGGCGGCGAGGAAGCCGTCGATGAGCGCGGCGCTCGCCGCCATGGCGTCTCGCGCCGCCGGGGTCAGCTCGGCCGCAGCCCCGTCCCGGGCGACGGCCACGACGTCCTCGGCGGCCAGCCCCCGGTCGGTGACCGAGACGGTCGTGGTGGCACCGGAGGACGGGGCGGGAGCCACGGCGACAATGTACTGACCGGCATCCCGAGCCGGCCCGGGGTCACGACCTGGCCGCACCGCTGCGCCCGACGCGCACGAGCAGGATGATCGGGAGGAGACCGACGAGGACGATCAGCAGCGCGGGCAGCGCGGCGGTGTCGACGCGGCTGTCCTTGGTCGCCTCCCAGACGGTGATGGCCAGGGTGTCACGTCCGAGCGGCCGGAGCAGCGCCGTGGCCGGCAGCTCCTTCATGACCTCCACCAGCACCAACAGCGCGGCGGCGGCGATGCCGGGTCGGAGCAGGGGCAGGTGCACGTCGGCGAAGACCCGGGCCCGATCGGCACCGAGCGACCGGGCGGCGTCGTCGAGGCTCGGCTGGATGCGGCCCATCCGCGACTCGATCGAGGTGAACGAGAGCGCGTGGAAGCGCACGAGGTAGGCGATGATCAGTCCGAGGATCGACCCGGTGAACACCAGCCCGATGTCCATCCCCAACGCGGCATCGGCGCCGTCGACCAGGCGCCGGTCGACCCACACCAGGGGGACGTACACCGCGACGGCCACGACGGTCCCCGGCACTGCGTAGCCGATGGTGGCCAGGCGGGAGGTCGAGCGGCCGAGGCGGGACGGCTGGACGCGCAGGGCGTAGGCGATGACCGCCCCGGTGGCGACCGCCGCCGTGGCCGCCACGGCACCGAGCATGAGCGTGCTGAAGATGGCGTTGCCGATCCGTGGGTCGACCCGGCCGTCGGCGATCGTCTCGACCGACCACGCCACCAGCTGGGCGACCGGGATCACGAACACGACAAGGAGCAGCGCGGCGCAGGGAAGGACGGCCAACCAGCCGCGCCAGCCCCGAAGGCGCACCGGCGCGATGGCGTCGCCCCGTCCCAGCGCCTGGTGATAGCGGGCCCGGCCGCGCAGCACGCGCTCGACGGCGAGCAGCGTGAGCGCCAGCCCGACGAGCACGGTGGCCAACTGCATGGCCGCGTCCTTGTCGAACGCGCCGTACCACACCCGGTAGATGGCGGTCGTGAGGGCCTGGACCCCGAGCAGGTCGACGGTGCCGAAGTCGGCCAGCGCCTCCATGACCGCGAGGGCCGTGCCGCCGGCCAGCGCGGGTCGGGACAGGGGCACCGCTACCCGCCACACGGCCTGCCGGTACCGGAGCCCGAGGCTGCGGGCAGCCTCGACGGCCTGGCGGGACTGCCCCATGAACGAGCTGCGGGCCAGGATGTACACGTACGGGTAGAGCACCGCGCTCAGCACGAGGATGGCGCCCGCCCGGCTGCGGACGCCGGGCAGCCGCAGCCCGTCACCGAACAGGTTGGACTGGAGCGGGTTGGCCAGCCCGTACTGGCCCAGCACCACGTAGACCAGTACGTACGACGGGATGGCCAGAGGAAGGACGAGGGCCCAGTCCAGCCAGCGCCGTCCGGGGAAGTCGTAGAACGAGACCAGGACGGCGAGACCGCCGCCGACGACCAGGGTGATGGCGCCCACGCCCAGGGCCAGTACGAGGCTGTTGGTGAAGGCCCTCGGCAGCAGCGCCCGGGCGATGGCGTCGAACTGGACCCCGCCGCGGACGTAGGCGAGCGGGAGGGCCACGAGGGGTGCCACGAGCGCGAGCGCGACGACCACGCCGAGGGCGCCGAGGCCGCGCGGGCGACGGCCTTCGGTGCGCGGCCCGGCCGGGGCGACGACGGGCGCGGGCTCGCCCAGCGCGACGCCGCTCAGTTCCAGCCCACCTCGAGCATCAGGGCCACCGCCTCGTCGAGCAAGGGCCCGGCTTCCTCGACGGCGATCGGGTCGATCTTCACGTCCGCCCAGTCCCGGATGTGCTCGGCGGGAGGCACGGCGGGGTTGGCGGCGAACTCGCTCCGCTCGACGATCTCCTCCTGCGCGGGCGGCGTCGTGAGGTACTCCATGAGAGCGATCGCGTCCTCACGGGAGTCCGACCACCTGACGAGGCCGACGCCGGACACGTTGGCGTGCGCCCCGGCGCCGTCCTGGTCCGGCCAGGCCGGGGCCACCGGGAAGTCGGGATCCTCCTCGAGCGCCCGGCCGAGGTAGTAGTGGTTGCTGAGCCCGACGTCGCAGTCACCGGCGGCGATGAGGGACAGGACTTCGCTGTCGGAGTTCAGGAGCTGGGGGTCGTTGGACATCCAGGACTCGAGCAGCGCCCGGGTGGCGTCCTCCCCGCGCTTGGCGATCATGTCGGCGACGAGCGACTGGTTGTACTCGTTGTTGGACGTGCGCAGGCAGGTGCGCCCCTCGTACTGCGGGTCGCCGAGGTCCTCATAGCTGGTGACCGCGCCCTCCGGCACGCGCTCCGTGGAGACGACCGGGACGCGCAGGCGGGTGCTGAGCGCCCACCACGCGCCGTCGGCGGCGTGCAGCTCGGGCGGGATGTCGGCCTCGAGGGTCGGCGTCGTCACGGGCTCGAGCAGCCCGGTCTCGTCGGCGCGCCACAGGTTGGCGAGGTCGGTCGTGATCAGGACGTCGGCGGGGGTGTCCTCACCCTCGCTCCGCAGCCGCTCGAAGAGCTCGGGTCCGGTTCCGCCGCGCAGGACGACATGGATGCCCGTCTCCTCCTCGAAGTCCTTGAACACCTGCTCGTCGCCGTAGTGGGCCCGTCCGTTGTAGACGACGACCGACGCGCCGCCGGCCCGGGCCGCCACCACCGCCCAGCCACCGATCCCGAGCACCAGGATCAGCGCCGCGACCGGCAACGGCCAGCGCATCCGGATGAGACGGGACAACATCGCGGCTCCAGGGCTCCAATGCTTCTGGGGGGCGGGGGGCGGCGTCCGAGCGTACCGATTAGGGCCTCCTAATGCCACGTGTTCAACAGTCCTTCTCGGACACGTTGCGAGTACCCTGCGAGAAAGTGACCGTGCCGCCCGACGTGCAGCCCGATGTGCAACCCGCCGGGCACGACGCCATCGCTGCCGTGGGCGTGACGAAGGCGTTCGGCGGGACGAAGGCGGTCGACGAGGCCACCGTGATCGTGCCCCAGGGTGAGATCGTGGCGCTCCTCGGCCCGAGCGGCTCCGGCAAGACCACCCTGCTCCGTCTCGTGGCCGGTTTCGAGGCTCCGGACACGGGCACGGTGGCGATCGGCGGGCAGCCCGTGGCGGGCGCTGGTGCCTGGGTCGAGCCAGAGCGCCGGCGGGTCGGCATGGTGTTCCAGGACGGAGCGCTGTTCCCCCACCTGACCGTGGCCGCCAACGTCGGCTTCGGCAAGCCCCGTGCCGGCCGGGTCGAGGAGTGCCTGGCCCTGGTCGGCCTGGCCGATCGCGCTGCGTCCTACCCCCACGAGCTGTCCGGCGGCGAGCGGCAGCGGGTGGCCCTGGCGCGGGCCCTCGCCATCGAACCGGCCGTGGTCCTGCTGGACGAGCCGTTCGCGTCCCTCGATGCCAGCCTGCGCACCAGCTTGCGCGAGGAGGTGGCGGACATCCTGCGCCGCACGGGCGCCGAGCGCGCTGTTCGTCACCCACGACCAGCAGGAGGCCCTCTCGCTGGCCGACCGCATCACGCTCCTGCGCGACGGCCGCGTCGAGCAGGAGGGTCCTCCCGAGGAGATCTACGCCCACCCGGCCAGCCGTTGGGCCGCCGGCTTCCTCGGCGCGGTCGACGTGCTCCCGGGCACGGTGGCCGAGGGGATGGCGGTGTGCGAGCTCGGCCGGTTCCCCGCTGACGGGGCCCCCGCCGGAGCGGTCGACGTGCTGGTGCGGCCCGAGGCCATCGCGATAGGTGAGGTGATAGGAGAGGCGAGGGACGCGAACGGGACGAACGGCAGCACGAACGGCACGGTGGCCGGCCCGCGTCGTCAGCCGCGCCTACTACGGACCGCACCAACTGGTGGAGCTGGAGCTGGCCAGCGGGCAGCAGGTGCGCAGCCGGCGGGCCGGCTTCACCCACTGGCACGCCGGTGACCAGGTGACCGTGTGGATCGAGGGGCCCGTGAAGGTCCTGGCCGCCGAAGCGCGCTGACGCTCGAGACGGTCGCGGTGTGTCAGGTGGCATGCTCGATTCAGGTGTCCGGCGGGATCACCTCGGCGACAATGGCGTCATGACGGTCCCGGCGACACCAACACCCGAGCGGCTCCAGCTGCGCATCGCCACCGCGTCCGGGAAGGTGAAGGTGACCGCCGAGGACCGCTCGGGCGTCGTGGTCGAGCGGGGCGGCACGGCCGTGACGCTCGCCGACGGCGTGCTCGAGGTCAGGCCCGCGAAGCCATCGTCGTCGCTGGACGTGCGTTGCCCGACGGACTGCGATCTCGTCATCGGCACAGCATCGGGCCGCGTCGAGCTGCACGGGCTGCTCGGGGCGGTCAGCGTCACGTCGGCCAGCGGCTCCATCCGCGTGGCCGAGGTGGCCGAGGCCGACCTCCGCACCCAGTCCGGTCGGGTGGAGATCGACGGGTGCCGGGCGGGCTGTCGGGTCGCCACCAAGAGCGGGTCGATCACCGTCCGTGCCACGGGCTCCGCCGACGTGTCCACGGTGTCCGGGACGATCCACATCGAACGGGTCGAGGGCGAGGCGTTGGCGCGAACGGTCAGTGGCGGCATGACGATCGGTTCGAGCGCCGGCGGACCGGTCCGCGCCCGCAGCGTCTCGGGAGGCATCACGGTGCACCTGCCGCCGGGAGTGCGCCCGGCCATCAAGACCACGTCGTCCCGACCGGTCACGGGCGGATGGGAACCGGGCGACGACGTGGTCGTCGAGGTCGGCACGGTGAGCGGGTCGGTCGTGGTCACCGCCCGCTGATGGTCGCCACCACGACCGCGGCCACGGTGGTGCAGGGCGCCATCGTCTTCACCGACCTGGTCGGCTTCACGGAGTTCACGGCACTGTCCGGGGACGAGGCCGCGCTGGCTCTCCTGGCCGCGCAGGACCGGGTGGTGTCGGAGACCCTGCCCGCGGATGCCTGGGTCGTGAAGGAGCTCGGTGACGGGTTGCTCCTCTTCTTCCCTGACTCGGTGGCCGCCGTTCGCACGGGCCTGGCGCTCCAGGAGAGCCTCGACGCCGAGTCCGACGCGACCGGCCTGCCGCTGTGGATCCGGGTCGGTCTCCACGCCGGCCAGGCTCGCCGTCGTGGCGACGATCTCGTCGGTCACGACGTCAACGTCGCGGCGCGCATCGTCGACCAGGCCGCGCCGGGCGAGGTGCTGGTGTCGCAGCCCGCGCGCGCGGAGGTCGACGACCGTATCCCCGGCGTCTCGTTCGACGAGCTGGGTCCCGTCGTGATGAAGGGCATCCCGGAGCCGATCCGCCTCTGGCGTGCGTCCCGCGGCTGACGCCTATCGTTCACGCCGTGGGGATGACAACCGGGGTGGGGTCCATCAGCGACTACGAGCGCGTGCCGGACGGTGTGAACCCGCCGCTCGACTACCCGGACTACCGGTCGTCCGTGACGCGGGCGCCGCGGCGGCCGCTCGTCGTCGCGCCTCACACGATCTCCGAACTGACCGGCCCGGTCTTCGGGCACCGGCCCGTCGCCGATGGCGACCACGACCTGACCGCGCAGCACGCCGCTCCACCCGTGGGTGAACGCATCATCGTCCACGGCCGGGTCCTGGACGGTTCGGGCCGCCCACTCCCCCGCACGCTCGTCGAGGTCTGGCAGGCCAACGCCGGGGGCCGGTACCGGCACGACAGCGACGACGGCATCGCTCCGCTCGACCCGAACTTCGCCGGCGGGGGCCGGACGATCACGGACGACGAGGGCCGCTACCGCTTCGTGACGATCAAGCCCGGCCCGTACCCGTGGAAGAACCACCACAACGCCTGGCGGCCGGCCCACATCCACTTCTCGCTCTTCGGACCGGCGTTCGTGACCCGCCTCATCACCCAGATGTACTTCCCCGGCGATCCGCTGTTCCCCTTCGATCCCATCTTCTCGTCGGTGCCGGAGGCGGCACGGCCGAGGCTCATCTCGGCGTTCGACCTCGATGCCGGCATCCCCGAGGACTCCCTCGCCTACCGCTGGGACATCGTGCTGCGCGGACCGGCGGCCACGCCGATGGAGCGGTGACGATGGCCCCGGATCCGGCGGTCGCGCTGACGCCCTCGCAGACGGTGGGCCCGTTCCACCACATCGAGCTGCCACTCCCGGGGGGCGGTCACGTCGTTCCGCCCGGGAGCGAAGGCGCGGTGCGCATCACGGGGCGGCTCATCGATGGCGCCGGGCAGCCGGTGGGCGACGCGCTGATCGAGGTCTGGCAGGCCGACGCGTCCGGGAGCTACCAGCAGCCCGAGGACGCTGGTCCGACTGGTCCGTCGGCCGGCTTCGGTCGCGTGGCCACGGCAGCCGACGGCTCGTACGAGCTGTGGACGGTCAAACCCGGACCGGTCCCCGGACCCGACGGCACGATCCAGGCACCTCACGTCCTCGTGTCGCTGTTCGCCCGGGGACTGCTGGACCGCCTGGTCACCCGGATCTACTTCCCGGACGAGGGCGAGGCCAACGCGGCCGATCCCGTCCTCTTGCTGGTGCCGGATGCGGACGCCCGATCGACGCTCGTCGCGCGGCCCGACGAAGGCGGCCTCCGCTTCGACATCCACCTCCAGGGCGAGCGGGAGACGGTGTTCTTTGCCGTTTGACGGCGCACTGCTGGGGCCGTCGACGGCCTCCGATCGGGCGTGGGCGAAGGTCGACGACACCGCCTGGCTGCAGGCGATGCTCGAGGTCGAGGCCGCGCTGGCGCAAGCCGCGGCCGACGCGGGCGTGGTCCCTCGCGCCGCGGCCGACGCCGTCGCCGCGTGCTGCCGGGCGGACCGCTTCGATCTGGTCGACCTCGGACGGCGGGCGGCGACGGCCGGCAACCCCGTGATCCCACTCGTCGCGGACCTGCGCGCCGCGGCACCGGCGGAGGCGAGGGCGGCCGTGCACGTCGGCGCCACGAGCCAGGACGTCATCGACACGTCGCTGATGCTGCTGGCCGCGCGATCGCTGGCGCTACTGGACGGCGAGCTCGACCGGGCCGCCTCGGCCGCCGCCACCTTGACCGAACGGCACCGGAGCGACCTCGCCGTCGGGCGCACGTTGGGGCAGCACGCCGTGCCCGTCACGTTCGGGCTCACGGCGGCGACCTGGCTGGTGGGCCTGGTCGACGCCCGGGCGCTGGCCGCGCGCGTCGCCACCGAGCGCCTGGCCGTCCAGCTCGGCGGGGCCGCGGGCACGCTGGCGCCCTTGGGTGCGGCCGGTCCGGTGGTGGTCGAGCGGCTGGCCGCCCGTCTGGGGCTGGCCGTGCCACCGCTGCCGTGGCACACGACCCGATCCCGGGTCGCCGAGCTGGCGGCGATGCTGGCGGTGGTCGGCGGCAGCTTGGGCAGGATCGCCACCGATGTGATCGCGCTGGCGCGCACCGAGGTCGGCGAGGTCCGGGAAGGCTCCAGCGGTGGCTCGTCGGCCATGCCCCACAAGCAGAACCCGGCCCGAGCAACGCTGGTCGTCTCAGCCGCCCACCAGGTGAACGGTCTGGCGTCGATCGTGCTGGGTGCCCAGCTCCAGGAGCACCAGCGGGCCGCCGGCCCCTGGCAGGCCGAGTGGGAACCGCTGCGGACGGCGCTGGCCCTGACCACCGGCGCGGCCGAGCGCCTGGCCGACCTGCTCGACGAGCTCGAGGTCGACGTCGATCGCATGCGGGCCAACCTGGAACTCACCGGGGGGCTGGTGATGACCGAGGCCGTCGTCACCGCGCTCGTCGAGCGGGGCCTGGACGCGACGCAGGCGCGCGCCGCGGTCGAGGCCGCGGCCGGCGCCGTGCTCTCCGGCCGCGGATCGCTGCCGGACGCATTGGCCACCGATCCGCTCGTCGCCGGCGCGCTCGACCCGCAGGCGCTGGCGCGGGCGCTCGAGCCGAGCGAGCACCTCGGTGCCACGGACGCCTTCATCGACCATGCTCTGGCTCACGCCCACGTCTCCGAAGGAACACCATGACCGACTCGATCGACCTGCACTACGAGCTGGACGGCCCGCCGGACGCGCCGGTCGTCGTCCTGGGCAGCTCCATCGGCACCAGCTCGGCCATGTGGGCGCCCCAGGTGCCCGCGCTGTCGCGCCGGTTCCGGGTGCTGCGCTACGACCACCGCGGCCACGGACGCTCGCCGGCGCCCCCCGGGCCGTACGAGCTCGCCGACCTCGGCCGCGACGTGCTCGCTCTCCTCGACCGTCTGGGTCTCGAACGGGTGGCCTACGGCGGGCTCTCGCTCGGCGGCATGGTCGGCATGTGGCTCGGCGTCCACGCGCCGGAGCGGATCAGCTCGCTCGTGCTGTGCTGCACGTCGCCGTACGTCGGGCCGCCTGACCGCTGGCTGGAGCGGATCGCGCTGGTGCAGGCCGAGGGCACCGGGGCGCTGGTCGACGCCATGACGGCGCGGTACTTCAGCCCCGCCACCCGCGCCGCGGCGCCGCCCATGGTCGAGGAGTTCCGGCAGGGCCTGCTCGACGCGTCCGACGAGGGCTATGCCGGGTGCTGCTCGGCGATCGCCGGGATGGACCTGCGGGAGGACATCAGGTCGATCACGGCGCCAACCCTCGTCCTCTGCGGCGCGCAGGACGAGGCGACGCCGGTCGCCATGGGGCTCGTCATCCAGGAGGCGATCGCCGGCTCCCAGCTCGTGGTGCTGCCGGCTTCCGCCCACCTCGCCACCATGGAGCAGCCCGCGCGGGCCACCGCGGCCATCCTGGCCCACCTCGAGCACTACCAGGACCGCTACGACCGGGGCCTGGCCGTGCGGCGGGCCGTCCAGGGCGACGACCACGTTCTCGCCTCGCTGGCCCGCACCACGCCGTTCGACGCGCCGCTCCAGGACCTCATCACGGCCTACGCCTTCGGCGAGGCGTGGGACCGGCCGGGCCTGGACCGGGCGACGCGCAGCGCGGTCACCATGGCCATCCTCACCGCGCTGGGCAAGACCGCGGAGTTGGCCACCCATGTCAGAGCAGCCCGGCGGAACGGCCTGACACCGGAGCAGATCTCGGAGGTGCTGCTGCACGCGACGATCTACTGCGGCGTCCCCGCGGGCCACGCCGCGTTCGCGGTCGCCCGCCAGGTCCTGGAAGACGACGATGCCTGACGACTACGTCTTCTCGGTCCCCCAGCGTGACGACCCGTACCCGTACTACCGGGAGCTGCGGGACGAGGACCCCGCGCACTGTTCGGCCACGGAGGACATCTGGGTGCTGACCCGCTTCGCCGACTGCGTGGCGGCGTTCAGCGACTGGCAGACGTGGTCCAGCGAGCGGCGCGGGAACCTCCTGAACGACATGCCGCAGCGCATCGGCAAGACGCTCGGCACGACGGACCCTCCCCGCCACACGACCGCCCGCAAGTTGGTGAACAAGGCCTTCACTCCGCGCACGGTCGCGGTGCTGGAGCCCACGATCCGCGCCCACGCCCGGGCGCTGGCCTCCGCCGCGCGGGAGCGCGGCACCATCGAGTACGTGCACGACGTCGCCGCCCCCCTCAACGCCAACGTGCTCGGGGCGATGTTCGGCATGTCCGAGGACGAGGTGCTGCGGATGCGCCCGTGGCTCGACGACTTCTTCACGCGCGAGGTGCCCGAGGACGGCAGCGAGCCGCTGCACGTGGCGGCCATGGCCAAGCTCCGCGGGGCGCTCGACGACCTGGCGACCGCGCGCGCCGCGGAACCCGGCGACGACCTGATCAGCGCCATGATCGCGGCCGAGGACGAGGGGGCGCGGCTGAGCCACGAGCAGGTCGTCGTCACCACGATGACGTTCCTCACGGCCGGCTTCGAGAGCACGAACAACCTGCTGACCAACATCGCGCACGCGCTCGCCCAGAACGAGGGGCTGTTCGAGACCGTCCGGGCCGACCGCTCGCTGGTCGCCGCGCTGGCCGAGGAGGCCTCCCGCTGGGACTCCGCCGCGCAGGGTTTCGTCCGCACCCCGACCAGGGACGTCGAACTGCACGGACGGACCATCCCCGCCGGGTCCCAGGTGCTCGTGCACATCGGCTCGGCCAACCGCGACGAGCGCCAGTTCCCGGACCCTGACGTCTTCCAGCTCGATCGGCTGACGACCCGGCAGCTCGCCCTCGGCCACGGCACCCACTTCTGTGTCGGTGCCCCCCTCGGCCGCATGCTGGCCCGCATCTCGTGGGAGGAGCTGCTGGCGGTCACCGATCGGTGGGAGCCCGACTACACGAGCGCCCGCCGCGTCACCACGCCGAACTTCCGCGGCTTCATCCACCTCCCAGTCACCATCCGCTGACCGGTCACATTTCCCGCACAAATCGCGAAAGGTGACCGTGTCGCGGTCACCGGCCGCGATTTGTGCGCCAGAGGTGACCCGCGGCGACCCCGGGCCGCTCGTTGGTCGGGGAGTACATTCCGCGCATGACCGACACTGCGGCCCGGCCGTCGGCAACCCCTTCGTTCTCGCTCGGCGATCGGTACAGCACCATCTCCGGCGAGATCCTCGCCACCGGCGTCCAGGCCCTCACCCGGCTGCCGTTCGACCAGATGCGCGCCGATCGCCGCGCTGGCCACAACACGGCGGCGTTCATCTCGGGCTACCAGGGCTCGCCCCTCGGCGGGTACGACCGCGAGCTGCAGTCGCAGCGCCCGTTGCTCGACGAGCTCGGCATCGTGCACCGGCCGGCCGTCAACGAGGAGCTCGGCGCGACCTCGGTGTGCGGCAGCCAGCTCTCGTCGACCTTCGCCTCCCATCGGTACGACGGCGTGCTGGGCATCTGGTACGGCAAGTCGCCCGGGGTCGACCGCGCCGGCGACGCCATCCGCCACGGCAACTTCGCCGGCACCGCCCGGCTCGGCGGCGTGCTGGCCCTGTGCGGTGACGACCCGGCCTGCAAGTCCTCGACCCTGCCGTCCCGGTCGGAGGTGACGCTGGCCGCCCTCGGTCTCGTCGTCCTCTACCCCGGCACCGTGCAGGACGTGCTCGACCTCGGTCTCCACGGCGTCGCCCTGTCCCGGGCCAGCGGCCTGTGGACGGCGGTGAAGATCGTGACCTCGGTGGCCGACGGTTCGGGTACGGCCGCCGTCGATCCCGACCGCATCCGGCCGGTGCTCCCCGCGCTGGAGATCAACGGTCAGCCGTGGGCGCCGACCCTGACCCCGCACATCATGACGCCCAGCCTCGAAGCCGAGGTGCTGGGTCCGCGGATGGACATGGCGCTGGCGTACATCCAGGAGAACGGCCTCAACCGCATCCTCGTCGACCCGCCGCAACCATGGCTGGGCATCGTCGCCGGTGGGTACGCCTGCGAGCAGGTGATGGAGGCGCTGGCCACGCTCGGCCTCGACGCCGACGATCTCCGCGAGGCCGGCATCCGCGTGCTGAAGCTGGGCGCCCTCAACCCGTTCGACCGTGCGGCTGTACGCCGGCTCGCCACGGGCACGACCACGCTGCTGGTGGTCGAGGAAAAGGCGCCGAACGTCGAGACGTTGGTGAGGGACGCGCTCTACGGCGGCGCCGACCAGCCGCTGGTGCTCGGCAAGCGGGACGCCGACGGGCAGGCGTTGATCCCGCTGAACGGCGCGCTGACGGCCGACGGGCTGGTGGAGCCGCTGCGCCGGGTCCTCACCTTGGCCCTCCCGGCCGACCGGCTGGCCCCGTCCCGCGCCGTGCCCCGCCTGCAGCTCTCGCTCAGCTCCCAAGCGGTCCGCACGCCCTTCTTCTGCTCGGGCTGCCCGCACAACACCGGCACGCTCGTGCCCGAAGGGTCGCTGGTGGGCGCGGGCATCGGCTGCCACGGCATGGTCAGCTTCATGGGGGGCGGATCCCGGGGGACCATCACGGGCATGACCCAGATGGGCGGCGAGGGCAGCCAGTGGATCGGCATCGCCCCGTTCGTCGACGACCCGCACCTGTTCCAGAACGTCGGCGACGGCACCTTCTTCCACTCCGGCCAGCTGGCGGTGCAGGCCGCCGTGGCCGCCGGGGTCGACATCACCTTCAAGCTCCTCTACAACGCCGCGGTCGCCATGACCGGGGGCCAGGACGCCACGGGACTCCTTCCCGTCCCGGACGTCGCCGGCAAGCTCCTGCACGAGGGCGTGAAGGAGGTGATCATCACCACGGACGACCCCGGCAAGTACCGGGGCGTGTCACTGCCCAAGGGCGCCAAGGTGATGCACCGGGACAAGATCATCGACGCGCAGGAGCACCTGCGGTCGGTGCCCGGGGTCACGGTCCTCATCCACGATCAGCAGTGCGCGGCGGAGAAGCGCCGGGATCGCAAGCGGGGGCTGCTGCCGCGGCCGGGCTTCAAGCTGATGATCGACGAGCGGGTGTGCGAAGGCTGCGGCGACTGCGGCGTGAAGTCGAACTGCTTGAGCCTGCAACCGATCGACACCGAGTTCGGCCGCAAGACCACCATCGACCAGGCCAGCTGCAACCTCGACGTGAGCTGCCTCAAGGGTGACTGCCCGGCCTTCATCACGGTCAAGCTGGTCAAGGGTGGTGGCCGCAACCGCCGTCCCGGCGGCGAGCTGGACGCCGCCGAGCTCCCCGAGCCGGACCGCATCGTGCCTGCCGGCGCCACCCTGCGCATGCCGGGCATCGGCGGCACGGGCGTCGTCACGGTCAGCCAGATGCTGGCCGCGGCGGCCAAGATCGATGGGCTGGCCACCCACTCGGTCGACCAGACCGGCCTCAGCCAGAAGGCCGGCCCGGTCGTGTCGACCGTCTCGATCGGGGACCACGAGCCCGGGCGCATCGATGTGCTGATCGGGTTCGACCTGCTGGCCTCCGTCACCGCGGCCAACGTCGCCGGCCTGGACGCGGGAACGAGCATCGTCGTTGCATCAACAACCATCACACCGACCGGGCGCATGGTCGGTCGGGTCGCCACCGCCGAGCTCGACCCGACCCCACTGGTCACCGAGCTGGACTCCCGCACTCGCCAGCGAGCTCAACACCTACGTGGACGCCTCGCGGTTGACCACCGGCCTGCTGGGCGATGCGGTCACCGCCAACGTGTTCCTTCTCGGCGTGGCGTACCAGGCCGGTGTGGTCCCGGTGAAGGCGTCGTCGATCGAGGCCGCCATCGACCTGAACGGCACGGCTGTCGAGCTCAACCAGCAGGCCTTCCGCTGGGGTCGGCTGTGGGTGGTCGATCCTGAACGGGTCGAGCGCCAGGCCGGCGTGCGGGCCGCCACGCCCGCCACCACGGCGGGGCTGGAGGAGTTCGCGGACGACGCCGAGCTCCAGCGGATGCTGGCCATCAGGGTGGCCGAGCTCACCGCCTACCAGGATCGGGCCTACGCCGACCGCTACCTCGCGGTCGTGCGCCGGGCGGTCGAGGCCGAACGCCGCGCCGGAGGTGACGGCACCTTCGCCCGCACCGTCGCTCACCAGCTCCACCGGCTGATGGCCTACAAGGACGAGTACGAGGTCGCCCGCCTGCTGCTCGACGGCGGTGACCAGGTGGAGCGCACCTTCGGCGAGGTCGAGAAGGTGTCCTGGAACCTCCATCCGCCGATGCTCAGGGCCATGGGCCTGCAGCGGAAGCTGAAGCTCGGTCCCTGGGCCCGACCAGCCCTCGCCGGCCTGCGGTCGATGAAGCGGTTCCGCGGCACCAGGCTGGACCCGTTCGGTCGGGCCGAGGTGCGCCGGACCGAGCGCCGGCTGGTCGAGGAGTACGTCGCCCTGGTCGACGAGCTGCTGCCGATGCTGGCGACCGAGCCCGACCGCGCCACGCACACGGCCGGACTGGTCGACGTCGTGCGCGGCTACGAGGGCGTCAAGATGCGCAACGTCGAGGCGTACCGACAAGCTCTCGCCGAAGTCCGAGCAGACGCCTGAGGGTTGACCGGGACGGCGACGCCGAATAATCTACAACCGAATGGTTGTAGATGGTCCTGCCGCGACTGATCGGGTCTTCCACGCCCTGGCCGACGCCACCCGGCGCGACATCGTGGCGCTCGCCGTGTCCGGAGAGCACTCGGTGTCGTCGCTCGCCCGGCGCTACCCGATGAGCTTCGCGGCCGTGCAGAAGCACGTTGCGGTGCTGGAGCGGGCCGGGCTCGTCATCAAGGAGCGCCGCGGACGTGAGCAACTCGTTCGCACCGACATCAAGACCCTGCGCCACGCCGCGCGGCTCCTCGAACAGCTCGAGGTCGTGTGGCGTGAGCGCCTGGACCGCTTCGGCGAAGTCCTCGCCGATCCGACGAGAGGAGACACCCCGTGACCGTGACCGACGTGCGCAAGGACCCGCAGACCCGGACGATGACGGTCTCCGCCGAGTTCGACGCCTCGATCGAACGGGTGTGGGACCTGTGGCAGAACCCGCGGCTGCTCGAGCGCTGGTGGGGTCCGCCGACCTACCCCGCCACCTTCGTCGAGCACGATCTGCGGCCCGGCGGTCGCACGAGCTACTACATGACCGGCCCGGACGGCGACCGCTCGCGTGGCTGGTGGAAGGTCGTGGTCGCCGAGGCACCCCGCCGGATCGAGCTCGAGGACGGCTTCGCCGGCGAGGACGGCGAGCCCAACCCGGAGATGCCGACCATGCAGATGCAGGTCGACCTCAGCGAGCGGCCCGGCGGGGGCACTCGGATGGCCATCGTCACGACGTTCCCCTCCACCGAAGCCATGGAACAGCTCCTGACGATGGGCATGGAGGAAGGCCTGACGGCCGCCATGGGTCAGATGGACGACCTGCTGCGGGCCGACGCGCCGGCCTGAACGGCTGACCGGCTCAGTCCCAGTCGAGCCAGAGCTGCTCGGGGCCGCGGAAGGTGATGTTCGGGAAGACCCGGAAGTCCTGGTCCGCGGCCAGGCGCAACGACGGCACCATGTGGATCAGCGTGTCGAGCACGATGCGCGCCTCGTGGCGGGCCGTGCCGGCGCCCAGGCAGAAGTGGATGCCCTTGCCGAAGCTGATGTGATGGCGGGCGTTGGCGCGGTGGATGTCGAACCGGCCGGGATCGTCGAAGCGGCGCGGGTCGTGGTTGGCCGAGGCGAAGAGGAGCAGCACCTTGGCCCCTTCCGGGATCTCGACCCCGCCGACGACGGCCGGCTTCTTGGTGATCCGGCGCCATGAGATCTGGCTGGAGTCGTAACGCAGGGTCTCCTCGACGGCCGCCGTCACCAGCTCGGGATCGGCGCACACCTCCTCCCACTGGTCCCGGTGGGCCAGGAGCTGGCGGACCGTGTTGCACAGGAGGTTGGTCACCGCCTCGTGACCGGCGAAGGACAAGCCGTAGACGACGCTCTTCACCTCGTCCAGCGTGAGCTGCTCGGGATCGTCGAGGTGGGCCCGGAGCAGGTCGCTGGCGAAGTCGTCGCCCAGGTCGTGGAGCTTGGCGTCGGTGAACTCCTGGCAGTAGTGCCAGTAGGCGACCATGTTCTCGGCGATGGCCACCTGCTCGGCCTCGGTGGCCCGGCCCCACTGGAACAGCTTTCGGTTGCCGCACCAGCGCTTGAGTTGCTCGGCGTCCTCGTCGGGGAACCCGATGTGGCGGAACACGGTGTAGGCGGGCAGCGGGAAGGCCAGCGCGTGCACGAACTCGGCCGGACGCTCGCCGGCCAGCATCTCGCCGACCAGGCGCTCGGCGTTGGCACGGATGAACGGCTCCAGGATGGCCATGCGCCGGTTGGAGAAGCCCTTGGTCGTGTGGACCCGGATACGCCCGTGGTCCGGGGGCTCGTTGTTGGACATCACGGGCAGCGGGTGGAAGCCCTCGGACAGGACGGCGCGGGCGGCGTCACACACGGGGAACACGGGGTCCTGGACGATGCGGCCGGAGAAGGTCTCGTGGTCGCTGAACACCGCCTCCACGTCCTCCATGCGCGAGACCACCCACATGTCCAACGAGGGCGCGTAGAAGACCGGCGTCGCCTCGCGCACACGGTCGGCCACGGCGTAGGGGTCGGCCAGGTAGTCCGGCGCGAGAGGGTCGAAGTCGTGGTCGATCGGGCAGCCGGCCGGGAGCGCAGCAGCCGTCGGTGCCGGCGCGGTCGGCGCGGCGCCGTCAGGCATCGGCAGCCTCGTGGACCGTCTCGTTCACGGTCTCGTGGACGACGGTGTCGAAGCCGTCAGCCCCGACGGTGACGGTCCGCTCGGTCGGCTCCTGGTCGACGACGGGCACGGGCTGCCCGTCGAGGTCCAGCACGGGAGCCGAACCGAGGTACCAGCCGGGGACGACCGGGTTGGCCCAGAAGTCCCGGCGGCGCTCGTCGTGGACGTTCCAACGCAGCGGCTCGTGGCCCGGATCACCGGTGAAGTAGTCCGACGTGTAGAGCTCGACCCGGTGCCCGTCCGGGTCACGGAGATAGACGTAGAACGCGTTGGACACCCCGTGGCGGCCAGGACCCCGCTCGATGTGGTGGGCCAGGTCGAGCGCGCCGATGGTGTCGCACAGCCCGAGGACGTGATGGGACTCCGGCACGGCGAACCCGAGATGGTGGAGCATCGGCCCCGCCCCGAGCGTGAAGGCGACGTCGTGGACCGTCTGCTTGCGGAACATCCAAGCCGCGTAGAGGGTGCCGTCCGAGTCCTCGATGGTCTCGGAGAGACCGAAGCCGAGCCCCGTGTAGTACTCGTAGGCGGCAGGGACGTCGGGCACGGCGATGTTGACGTGGTCGATCCGCGAGATGCTGGCGCCCCGGCGGAGGTCGTAGCGCTGGACCAGCCGCTCGACCTTGTCCATCTCGTGCACGAGCTCGATCGTGAAGCCGAGCGGATCGCGCACGCGCACGGCCTCACCGAGCCCGCGGGTCGTGCCGGCCGGGATGCGCCTGGTGGGGCAGCCGCGGGCTCCGTACCACTGCTCGGCCCGGTCGAGGTCGTCGGGCGTGCGCACCCGGAAGCCGATGCGCCCGCAGGCGGTGGCGGGACCGGTCCGCAGGATCAGGCTGTGGTGGACGAACTCCTCGTAGCCGCGGAGGTAGAGCGCGCCGGGTTCCTCGGCCGACACCACAAAGCCGAGCAGGTCGACCCAGAACGACTTGGCCCGGGCCAGGTCCGTCACGATCAGCTCGGCGTACGCCGACCGGACGATGTCCGGCGGGCTGCCGCCGGGAACGCTCGCCCCATGCCCGCTGCACGCTGCTCACCCTCCTCGGTTCCAGGCTGGCCATCAGCGCCTCCAGCATGCCGTGCAGCTCGGCCAGCCGCTCCCGCCCGAAGGCCGCTTCGATGGCCCGGTAGCGAGCCTCCGACCGCGGGGCGATCTTGCGCACCAGCCGGTGCCCGGCCACCGTCATGGTCAGGCGGGCGAGGCGCAGGTCGCGGGCGCCGGGCCGGCGGTCGACGAGGCCGCGCTCCTCCAGCCGGCCGACGATGCGGGACAGGCTCGGCTTCAGCAGGGCGGCCCGCTCGGCCAGCTCCCCCGCCGTGATGCCGGGGTGCTCGGTCAGGACCCTGAGGACCCGCCACTGCTGCTCGGTCAGGCCGTGGGCTTCGAGGTCGGGGCGGAACCCGGCCATCACCGCCTCCCTGGCCTCCAGCAGCGCCATGGGGAGCGAGTGGGCGAAGTCCCGCATGGGAAGACCGGACGTCACGGTGCCAGCCCCGCCCGTTCGAGCACCGCGTCCAGCCGGGCCGCCACCTCCGGCGACGCGGGCACCATCGGCAGGCGGTGCTCGTTGTCGGCCAGCAGGCCGAGCCGCTTCATCATGTACTTCACGGGGATGGGGTTCGTGTCGAAGAACACGGCCTCGTTGAGCTCGTAGAGGCTCTCGTGCAGCTTGCGACCGCGGTGCAGGTCACCGTCCCGCACCGCCTCGCAGATCTCGACCAGCCGCGCCGGTGCCACGTTGCCGACGGCGTTCATCAGCCCGCAGGCGCCCACCGCCATCATCGGGAAGCTGAGCTCCTCCAGCCCGACGAAGACCTTGAAGTCCGGCCCCAGCCGCGCCAGCGCAGCCGAGACGAAGCCGAGGTCGTTGACCGCGTGCTTCATGCCGATGAACGTCGGCGAGACGTCGCGCAGCTCGGCCAGGGTGTCGACGGTGACGCCCACGGCCGCCCGTCCGGGGATGTGGTACACCATCCACGGCGTGTCGAGCCCGGCCACCACCTGCTGGTAGTAGGCGACGATCCCGCGCTGCGGCGGGCGCACGTAGTACGGCGTCACCACGAGGAGCGCCGTGACGCCGGCTTCGGCCGCGTGCACGGTCAGCTCACGGGACTCCGCAAGGGACTGCGACCCCGTGGCCGCCACCACGGGCAGGCGCCCGGCGGCCGCTTCCACCGCGATGTCCACGAGGCGGTTGCGCTCCTCCACCGTGAGGAGCGAGGGCTCCGCCGTGGTCCCGTTGACGAGGATGCCGTGGGACCCCGCCGCCACCTGTGCCTCGACGAGCGCGGCGTAGGCCTCGTCGTCGACGTGCCCGTTGCGGAAGGGCGTGACGAGGGGCGGGACGGAGCCCCAGAGGTGGTCGAGCTTTGACGCCGCGCTCACGGGCTGAGACTATTTAACGCGTTAACTTCATGCAAGGGGCCGCCTCCATGCCGTCACCTCCACCGCCGACGAAGATCGTCGCCGTCCACGTCAACTACCGCAGCCGGGCGGCCGAGCGCGGGGCCACGCCGTCCTACCCCTCGTACTTCCTCAAGCCCCCGTCGACCATCAGCGGCGACGGCGCCACGGTCGAGCGCCCACAGGGTTGCGAGCTGCTGGCCTACGAGGGCGAGATCGCGCTCGTCATCGGCCGCACCACTCGGCGGGTGGACGCCGCCGAGGCCTGGTCGTGCGTCTCCCACGTGGCCGCCGCCAACGACCTGGGCGTGTACGACCTCCGCTACGCCGACCGCGGATCGAACGTGCACTCGAAAGGATGGGACGGCTGCACGCCGCTCGGTCCGCCGGCCGACGGCGGTGGGGCTGGACCCCGCGGCACTCCGCATCGTCACCCGGGTGAACGGCGCCGTCGTGCAGGAGGGTCGGACCGACGAGCTGCTCTTCTCGCTCCCGGCCCTGGTGGCCGACGTCTCGAGCACCATGACCCTCGAAGCGGGCGACCTCCTGCTGACGGGCACGCCGGCCGGCTCGCGGCCGATCGAGCCGGGGGACGTGGTCGAGGTCGAGCTGAGCGGCCCCTCGGGCGTGCTCTCCTGCGTGCGCACGACGATCGGCACGTCGGACGAGCCCCCGTCGGCCATCGGTCCGGTGCCCAGGGTGACGGCGGCCGACCGGGCCGCGGCGCTCGGCGCCACCGCACCCCGCCCGATCGAGCTGACCGACGAGCTGCGGCGGGCCTTGTCGAGCGTGTCGACCGCCACGCTCACCAGTCAGCTGCAGCGCCGCGGCATCCGCTCGACGTACTTCACGGGCCTGCGGCCTCTCCAGACGGGTCGCCGGCTCCTCGGGCTACGCCTACACGCTGCGCTATGTCCCCCAGCGCGAGGACCTGCTCGATCGTCTGCAGGCCGGGTTGAACGCGCAGAAGCGGGCCGTGGAGTCGATCGGCCCGGACGAGGTCCTCGTGATCGAGGCGCGGGAGGAGGACGGGGCCGGCACCATCGGGGACATCCTCGCCATGCGGGCCTTCCAGCGGGGAGCGGCGGGCGTCGTGACCGACGGCTGCGTGCGTGACTCCCCGTCGGTGGGCCGCATGGAGCTGCCCGTCTACGCCCGCGCCCCCCATGCGGCCACGCTCGGGCGGCTGCACCTCCCGCTGGACACCAACGTCCCGATCGCCTGCGCGGGGGTGCTGGTCATGCCGGGCGACCTCGTGGTGGGCGACGACGAAGGCGCGATGGTGCTGCCCGCGGCGCTGGCCGAGGAGGTGGCCAGGGACGCCGTCGTCCAGGAGGAGCAGGAGACCTTCGCGCTCGAGCGGGTCACGGCCGGCGAGAGCATCGTCGGGCTGTACCCCCTGGCCGACGCACGACGGCCCGACTTCGAGGCCTGGCGATCGCAGCGCCGCTCATAGGCGGCCCCGCGCTGTCACATCTCGAACGGAGGTGTCGAAAAGTGACACCACGTGTCACGCGGCGACACCTCCGTGCGGAACTCGACACAGGCGCGCGCGCCGTAGCCTGCCTCGCGTGCTGCGCCCTCGCCTCGAGTGCACGACGGTGACGGTGTCGATCGACGGCGCCGACCACACCGTCGAGGTGTGGTCGGACGAGTCGGCGCTGCGTGTGCTCCAGGGTCTGCTCGGCCGGCCCCGCATCCCGAGCCGCTGCGAGCAGGGGCTCTGCGGGACGTGCGAGTGCGAGGTGGACGGTCAGCTGGCGCGGCTGTGCCTGCTGCCCGCACCGCGGCTCGACGGCCTCGTCATCGTGACCCCGCCAGACTGGCGCGAGCCCCCATCGCCGTCGACACCTCCGCCGCGGTCGCCACCACCAGACGCACGAAGCGGTCCAGATCGTTGGGCGGCATCCGGATGATCGGCCCGGCGACCGACACCGCGGCGATGCAGTCCCCGGAGTGGTCGAAGACCGGCGCCCCGGCCGACACCACGCCGGACTCCGACTCCTCGATGCTCAGCGCGTAGCCCCGCCGCCGGACCTCGGTCATGGCCCGCCGGAACATGGTGCGCCCGGTGATGGTCCGCGGGCCGAGGCGGGGCAGCCCGGCCTCGATCACCCGCTCGACGTCGGAGGCACGCCCGAAGGCCAGCAGGCACTTGCCGCTCGACGTGCAGTGGGCGGGCGTCCGCCGCCCGAACCTGGTGAACATCCGCAGGGTGCTGGGGCTCTCGAACCGGTCGAGGTACACGACGTCCGGCACGGCCAGCACGGCCAGGTGGGAGGTCTCGCCGCTGGCGTTGCGCAACCGCTCCAGGGGGGTGTGGGCGACCTCGCGCAGCTCGAGACTGGCCACGACCTGCTGGCCGATCTCGTAGAGCTTGAGGCTGAGGCGGTACCGCTCGTCGGGGGTGCGCTCCACGAACCCGTCCGCGGCCAGCGTGGTGAGGAGGCGGTGGACCGTGCTCTTGCCGAGCCCGAGGCGCCGGGACAGCTCGGACACGCCGAGGACCGGCTCGGCGTAGCTGAACGCGGAGATGACCGCCATCGCCTTGCGCACCGTCGTGTAGCCGGCGGACGAGCGGCCGGCCGGGTCGGGTGCGGAGCGCTGCTCCACGGGTGGGCCTACCAGGCCGCTCCGTCGAGCGCGTCCCAGCACCGGCGCGTCAGCTCGGCGCCCGCGAGGTAGGCGACCCGCGGCGTCGCGCCGCTTCTCCTCGGTGTCGAGGTAGCGCTCGGCGAACGCGCCCACACCACCTCCATGGTCCTCGTCGACGTAGATGTGGATGGTGTGGAACGCGTAGTCGTCCGGCGCCAGCACGTCGGCGTAGTGCGTCTTGAAGCCTTCGACCACACGGGTGTACGCGGGCGGGATCTGGTTCTCGATGCCGAGCACACCCCCGAACTGGACCTCGTACCAGGGCCGGTGGAAGGCCAGGTTGTACAGGAAGCTCGAGCAGGCGATGGCGTCGACGTTCGGCGTCGCCTCGGTGATGACCTCGTCGGGAGCACCCAGGGCCCGCGTGAACTCGAACAGCCAGTGCAGGTGGCTGTGCCCGCTCTTGGACTGCGTGCCGAGCACCTCCTCGGCCACGTTCTCGATGACTGCATCGGTCATCTCGTACGGCATGCGGGTGACCCAGCCGGACAGCACGCGGCGGGTGTGGTAGGTCACGCCCCAGTAGTGCTGGCGCGCCCACCCGACCAGGTCCTCCTTGGTCGCCTCACCCTGCACCACCCGCTCGACCCAGTCCGATCGGTCCAGCGACCGACCGGATGCCATCAGCTCCTCGCGCATGTCCTGCACGAACGCCTCACCGTCGAAGCTCATCGACCCCCCTTTGTGATCCTGTGCTCCGTCCTTGCCGTGCCCGGGCGCGGCCCGGGTGGCCGTCACCCTCGCCCGCGGCGCGTTCCAGACGCAAGATCAGCGTACGACTATCTGGAACACCGACCCTTCTCCCTCCCCATCGGTCGGTGCATGATCAGGGCATGGGAATCTTCCGTCTGGGTTATGTCGAGGTCCGGGTGCCCGATCTCGAGTTGTGCGCGGCCTACTACACCGAGGTCCTCGGGCTGCGTGAGGTGGAGCGGGTGGACAATCGCGTCTACCTGAAGGCCTGGGACGAGCACGACCACCACTCGGTCATCCTCACGGAGGCGCCCCGCTACGGCCTGGAGCACCTGGGGTTCAAGTGCGAGTCCGTCGACGACCTGGAGGGCTTCGAGACCGCCCTCGAGCGCTACGGCTGCACGGTCGAACGGTTGCAGCCCGGCGACGAGCGGGCGGTCGGCGACGCCATCCGCTTCGACTCCCCCAGCGGCCACATCTTCTCCATCTACGCCCGCATGGAGAAGGTCGGCAACGGCCTCCCCCGCTTCAACCCCCCACCGATGCCCATGGACCTCGTCGGGATCGCCCCGCCGCGGCTCGACCACTGCCTGCTCACCACGGAGAACGTGCCCGACGCCGGCCGCTTCATGCAGGAGGCGCTGGGCTTCCGCGTCACCGAGCAGCTCATCAGCAACGAGGGCCATCAGCTCATCGTCTTCCTGGAGCGGTCCCGCAAGCCGCACGACATCGCCTTCACCCGCGGCGCCAGCGGCGGCCTGCACCACTTCGCCTTCTGGCTGGACAGCTGGTCGGACGTGGGGCGGGCGGCGGACATCCTCCGGCTCAACGGCGTCGACATCGACATCGGTCCGACCCGCCACGGCATCACCCGCGGCCACACCATCTACTTCTTCGACCCGGTCGGCAACCGCAACGAGGTGTTCTCCGGCGGCTACCACGTCGACCCGGACTGGGAGGTCATCACCTGGACCGAGGATCAGTTCGGCAAGGCGCTCTTCTACTACGAGAACCGTATCGTCGAGTCCTTCGTCACGATCCACAGCTAGGAGCGGACGGGACCGATGCCGCGCATCTCGACGTCACGTGACGACGCCCCCGCGTACCTGATCCGCTACGAGAACCGCCGGACCGCCGCCCTCGCCGAGCCGGACCCCGATCCGGACGAGCCGGGCTTCGTGGCCCGGGCCCGCGCCCGGGCGACCGATCGGGCGCTGGCCGAGCTCGATCAGCACGGCGCTCCCCCGGGTCGAACCGAGGCGTTTGCATTTGCAACCACGTCGCCTCGCGAGCTGCAGATGCCGGAGTCGTTCCGCAACCGGATGGCGGCCACCACCGACGTGCGCCTCATCCGCCACGGCCAGACCCAGGGCTACATCTCGGACGGCGCGCTCACCCCGCTCGGCCGCTGGCAGGCCCACCGCAAGGGCCAGGACCTCGCGAAGGGCATCAAGGAGGGGGCGACCGTCCGGATGCTGTACGCGCCGACGGCCCGCGCCCAGGAGACGGCCGTCGCCGTGCGGGAGGGCGTGCTGCAGGCGCTCAGCCGCTACGGCATCGGTGAGGTCGACGGTCGAGGAACCGGTCCCGGCCGAGGCCTTCGACAACTTCCAGGTCTGGTGCGACGGCAAGGAGATGGACGTCACCGCGGGGTTCCAGCTCTACGCCCGCACGCTCGAGGAGTACGAGCGGTCTGGCTCCGGCGACCGTCCGGGCTGGATGGTCGAGATGGACCGCTTCTACAAGATCGAGGCCGCGGGCGCGGATCCGATCACGCAGTGGCTCCACCAGCCCATGCACTACTTCGAGCCCCCCATCAACGTCGTGCGTCGCCACTGGGCCGGCATCGTCGAGCAGCTCCGGGACGCTCCGCCGAACCTGCGCCTCTTCGTGTGCGGGCACTCGGGACCGCTCCGCGCCCTCGCGTCCGCGGCCGTCGGACACGACCCGGGAGAGCCCTACAACGTCGAGGACGTCCGCATCCGGGTCTTCGCCGATCTCGAGCACGCCATCGTCACCTACCGGGGGCGGGGCGTGGAGATCGAGATCCCCACCAACATCACCCCGTCATGGCATCGATGACGGAGCTGTCGAGCGCGACGGACCTCGCAGGGACTGACGTCGGGAGCGTCGGCGGGTTGGACGCGTTCGCCCGGCTGGCGTGGGCCCGCCGCACGAACCTCCAGATGGACCTCGACCGCGACGTGGCACCGGAGCTCGTGCAGGAGCTGTGCGAGATCGCGGTGTCGGCCCCGAACCACAAGCGGACGTGGCCATGGCGCTTCTGCCTGTTCACGGGCGAGGGGCGGTCGGCGCTGGGCGAGGCGTACGCCGCCGCGCTGCAGCTCAGGGGCGCTGACGACGCCAAGGTGACGAAGGCCCGCACGAAGTACCTGCGGGCGCCGGCGATGCTGCTGGTCGGATCGAGCTCGCCGGAGCCCGGCCGGGCGCTGGAGGACGGCTACGCGGTCGCCGCCGCGCTCCAGAACCTCCTGCTCGCGGCCACGGCCGCCGGGCTGGCGTCGTTCTGGTCGAGCCCACCCGTGCCGAACGCACCGGAGGTGCTGCGGCTGGCCGGCTTCCCGGAGGGTACGGAGATCGTCGGCGTGGTCTACCTCGGTTGGCCGGCCCGGGACGTCGAGACGCCGGCCCGCCCGCCGGTGGAGGTCGCCCGGGTGACCAGCTTCCCCGCTCGTCCATGAGTCGACGGCGCGACGGGCGCCCTCGCCGGGCGGCAGTGCGCCGTGACCGGCGCGACCGGCATCGCCGCGGCCACGGCCCGACTGCTGGCCGCCGACGGCGCCGCCGTGCACGTCGTCTCGAACGTCGAGGACGACGCCCGCGCCTTGGCGGACGAGGTCGGCGGCACCTGGGCGGTGGCGGACCTGACCGACGAGGGCCAGGCCGAGGCCGCCTTCGCCTCGCTGGAGCGCCTCGACGCCCTGGGCGTGATCGCCGGCGGGAGCGGGCGGCCGTTCGGCGACGGGCTCCTGGCCGACGTCAGCCTGTCCGCGTGGGAGGCCACCATCCGGCTGAACCTGACCACGGCCTTCCTCACCGCCCGCGAGGGGCTGCGCGTGATGCGCCGGGTCGGCCAGGGCGGCTCGATGGTCTTCGTGGCCAGCGTGGCCGCGTTCGACGCCGCTCCCGACATGACCGGCTCCCACGGGTACTCGGCGGCGAAGGCCGGGGTGATCGGGCTGAGCCACGCGGTCGCCACCACCTACGCGCGCGAGCACATCCGCTCGAACGTGGTGGCGCCGTCCCTCGTGATGACACCGATGGCCCGGCGGGCCGCCACCAACCCCGACACCGTGGCGTACGCCGAGCGCAAGCAGCCCCTGGCCGGTGGGTTCCTCCAGGCCGGTGACATCGCCGCCGCCGTGGCGTGGCTGTGCGGCGACGGCAGCGGCCAGATCACCGGCCAGGTCATCGCCGTCGACGGCGGCTGGACGGTCAGCGACGGGCGGTAGGCCTGCTTAGGTGCGGGGCGCGACGCTGAGCGACGGACGCTCGTTCAGCACCGCGGGATCGAAGCCGGCGATGCGCCTGAACTCGGCGCTGAGCTCCTCGAGCTCGCCGGGCGCGAAGACGTCGCTGGGATCGTCGAAGCCGTCGGGCGCCCGCTCCTCCGCCAACTCCATGCACCGCTCCGACAGGACCCCGCGGTTCGACTTCACGATCGCCGCAGTGGCCGGCCGTCGCACGCCTTCGTAGTCCGCGAAGGCCGCTTCGGGCGTCGGCTGCAGCGCCAAGGCCCGGGCCAGGGTCCTCGCGTCGAGGATGGCTTGCGACGCCCCGTTCGAGCCGACGGGGTACATCGGGTGGGCGGCGTCGCCGAGCAGCGTCAAGCGCCCGAACGACCACTGCGGCAGCGGATCGCGATCGGCCATGGGGTACTGCCACCAGATGGGGACGGCGTCGATGAGCGCGGCCACGTCGAGCCAGTCGAAGCGCAGCTGCCCGAACCGTGCCCTCGGTTCCTCGGGATCGGCGGTGTGGTCCCAGGCGTGGCGGGGCATGGGCCGACCCGCCGCCGTCTGGGCCTCGAGCACGACGTTCGTGAGCACGAGCCCGTCCGCCCGAGGTTCGCTGATGGGATAGGTGACGACGCGGTAGCCGAAGTAGCCGAGCACCACCATCGAGCGGCCGGTGAGGAACGGTGGGGCCCAGGCGGTCGACCGCCACAGGGTCTGGCCGTTCCACAGGACCGCTCCCTCGTCCGGATAGCACTGAGCCCGGATCGCGGAGTGGATGCCGTCGGCGCCGACGACGACATCTCCACGAACCGATGCGTGGTCGGTGAAGTGCAGTTCGATCGCATCGCCCTGATCCTCGGCGCGCACGACCCGGTGGCTGGTGTGCAGGCGGTCCTCGCCCAGGCGCTCGAGGAAGGCCCGGTGGAGCAGCCCCAGCAGCCGCCCGCGGTGGATCGAGTACTGCGGCCACCGGTAGCCCGCGGCCAGACCTCGGGGCTCTCGCCAGATGTGCTGGCCGTGCTTGTTGCACAGCACGAGCTCGGCCGTCGGGAGCCCGGCCGCGGCCAGCTCGTCCGCCAGGCCGAGCTCGGTCAGCTCCCGAACCGCGTGGGGCAGAAGGTTGATGCCGACGCCGAGCTCCTCGATGCGGGGCGCCGCCTCGAACACCTCGAGATCGGTCCAGCCGGCGGCGTGGAGGGACAGGGCCAGCGAGAGCCCACCGATCCCGCCGCCGCAGATCAGCGCTCGCCCACCGGACTCCACTCGTCCAGTCTGGCCGCCGCGTGCGCATGGTGCCGCGCTGCGACGTCGGATCGCACCGGCCGCACCGGCCGCCGGCTGCCGGCCCTCACGTGCCAGATCGGCCATGAACGGATCGGACGGGCCGGGTGGGGCCGGATCGGCTCAGGCAGTGAGCGATGGAGGGTGGCGCCAGGCCCAGGGCGCCGCTTCCTCGAGCTGCGCGCCCACCCGGACCAGGAGGTCCTCGCGGCCCAGGTCGGCCACGAACTGCACGCCCCGGGGCAGGCCGTCGTCCGGCCATCCGAGCGGGAGCGAGAGAGCCGGCTGGCCCGTGACGTTGAACGGCCGCGTGAACGCGCTCCCCCGGCCGGCCTCGTAGCCCCGGAGGTAGTCGCCGATGGGCGTCGGGGGTGCGGCGGTCGTCGGCGTCACCAGCAGGTCGATGCCCGACTCGGCCCACCACCCGGCGATCCCCCGGGCCAGGAGCTGCAAGCGTGCCAGCCACTGCAGCAGCTCCGGCCCGCTGACCGACCGGCCCGCCGTCGACCGCGGCCCACGTGGTGGGCTCGACATCTGCCTCGCCGATCACCGTGCCCGTTCGCGCTTGCCAGGCCTCGACGACCTGGGCCGCGGTGACAGCCAGGACCGTCCGCGCACCTTCGAACACTCCGGGATCGAACAGCGCGGGCGGTGCCGCCTCGTCCACGTGGTGGCCGAGCTCGGCCAGCAACGCTCCCGCAGCCGCGGCCGCGTCCGCACAACCAGGATCGACCTTCGCGCCGTTGGGTGCGGCGAGGCACAACGCGATCCGCAGCGGCCCGGGAGGTCGCCCGACCTCGGCCGCGAGCGGGCCGGGCAACGGCGGCGCGGCCCAGTACGCGCCGGACGCGGGCGCGGCGATGGCATCGAGCAGACCGGCCGTGTCCCGCACCGAGCGCGTCACGACGCCCTCGACGAAGAGGCCGACGGGAGGGTCGGCGTCGGGACCCGTGCGCACCCTGCCCCGGGTGGGCTTGAGCCCGACGAGCCCGCAGTGGGCCGCGGGAATGCGGATGGACCCGGCGATGTCGTTGGCGTGCGCGGCCGGCACCATGCCGGCGCTGACGGCGGCGGCCGAGCCCCCCGAGCTGCCCCCCGGGGAACGTCCCACGTCCCACGGGTTGCGGGTCGGCCCGGCGGCGGCCGGCTCGGTGGTGCCCATAAGCGCCATCTCGGGCACGTTGGTGCGGCCCAGGAGCACGAGGCCCGCAGCCCGGAAGGCGGCGGTGAGTGATCCGTCGGCCTCGCCCCGGAAACCGAGGCGGCGCAGGTGGGCCATGCCCTGGTGGTGGGGTTCGCCCTGCTGCTCGGCGCCGTAGTCCTTCAGGAGGAACGGAACGCCGCGGAACGGCCCATCGGGGAGCCCTCGGTCGATCTCGTCGAGCGCGCGCTCGAAGCGCGGGTGGACAACGGCGTTGAGCGTCGGGTTCCGCTCCTCGATGGCCGCGATCGCCGCCTCGGCCAGCTCACGGGGATGGAGGTCGCCGTCGCGTACGAGAGCGGACAGCGCGGTGGCGTCGAGATCGAGCAAGCGCCTGTTCTACCTTCCTCCGCGCATGACGCGCTTCACCGACCGTCGTCGGCTGCCGCCTGCACGAACGCGCTTGCTACCGTCCGAGCACCTGACGGCATGGGGGTGCACCGGTGAGCCTGCTCGACGAAACGCGCATCGTCGTGACCGGCGCGGCGAGGGGAATCGGTCAGGCGCTCGCCGCCCGGTTGCGGGCCCGGGGCGCGGACGTCGTGACGCTCGATCTCAACCCGGAGGGCGTCGACCACCAGTGCGACGTCAGCGACGCCGAGCAGGTGGAGGCCGTCTTCGCCGCCATCGGCGACATCGACGGGCTGGTCAACAACGCCGCGCTACTGGTCGGCCGGCGCCGATTCGAGGAGATCCCCCTCGACGAGTGGAACCGCATGCTGGCCGTCAACGTGACCGGCACGTTCCTGTGCACGCGAGCCGCATCGAGCCGCATGCCGCGCGGTGGTTCCATCGTCAACCTCGCCTCGGAGACAGCGTTCACCGGCTCCTTCGGCTTCGTCCACTATGTGGCGTCCAAGGGGGCCGTGGTCTCGATGTCACGGGCCCTGGCCCGCGAGCTCGGTCCCCGCAACATCCGGGTCAACACCGTCGCCCCCGGCTTCACGCCCGAGACCGAAGGGGCCAGCGTGCTGGGCTCGGCGGCGACGTACGACGTGAGCGGCACGCCCCTCGGCCGGGTGGCCACCGTGGACGACCTCCTCGGCACGATCATCTTCCTGCTCTCCCCCGACAGCGCGTTCGTGAGCGGCCAGGCCATCCTCGTGAACGGTGGCCGCGTCGCCCACTGAGCCGGCGCGACACTCGAGACCGCGTGCCGGGGCGCGGGGTACTGTCCGCGCCATGACGGGAACTTCCGGCATCGGGATGGCCGGCATAGGGGTGGAGCAACTCGACGACCGGCTGGTGATCGCCTGGGGCGACGGCCAGCGCTCCACGTTCCACCACCTCTGGCTCCGCGACAACTGCCTCTGCCCGTCCTGCCGCCACCCGTCCGTGCCCGAGCGGTTGGTCGACACCACCTCGATCCCCGATGACATCGCGCCGGCCGACGGTCGAGCTCTCCCCCACCGACGAGTTGGTCATCAGCTGGGCGGGCGAGGGCCACCGGTCGACGTTCCCGCTGACCTGGCTGGCCCGTCACTCCTACGACGACGGGCCGCGCCCGCCGGCCGGTGAGCCCCGGATCCTGTGGACGGCAGGCCCGCCAGACCCGGTTCCCGAGGTGGCGTACGACGACGTGATGACCACCGACGAGGGCCTGCGCACGTGGCTCGTGCAGCTCCAACGTCACGGGGTCAGCTTCATCCGGGATGCACCGACGGTGCCGGGCACGGCACCCGGGATCGCCGAACGGGTGGCGTTCCTGCGCAACAGCAACTTCGGGCTGTTGTGGGACGTCGTGTCCAAGCCCGACCCGGACAGCCTGGCCTACACCGCCCATGCGCTGGCGCCGCACGTGGACCTCGTCAGCCGGGAGATGCTTCCCGGCGTCCAGCTCCTCCACTGCCTGGTCTTCGACGCCGCCGGGGGCGACAGCCTCCTCGTCGACGGCTTCGCCTGCGCGGCCGAGCTGGCCGCCACCGATCCCGAGGCGTACGAGCTGCTGACCACGACGCCATTGCCCTTCCGGTACCGGGACGGCGCCGGCACCGACCTCTTCAACCGCGTGCCCATGATCCACCTCGACCACGACGGCGCTGTCCACGAGGTCCGCTACAGCAACGCCCTCCTGGCCCCGCTGGACGTCCCAGCCGACCAGATGCTGGATACGTATCGCGCCGTCCGCACCTTCGCCCGGTTGTTGCGATCGGGACGGTTCGAGCTTCGGTTGCGGCTGCAACCAGGTGACGTCATGTGCTTCGACAACTACCGCGTGCTACACGGGCGCTCGGAGTTCGACCCCAACAGCGGGCCCCGCCACCTCCAGGGTTGCTACGTCGATCGCGACGACGTGCTCAGCCGGCTGCGCTCCCTCGAGCCGGCGCCGCACTGAGCGAGGACCGGGCCGCCCGCCCGGGGTCCGATCATGTCGCGTTCGATAGCGTTCGGCCGTGGACCTGCGGCGCGTGCGGTACTTCGTGGCCGTGGCCGAGGAGCTCCACTTCGGCCGGGCCGCCGCCCGGCTCAACATCTCCGCCCCGCCGCTCTCCCAACGCATCCACGAGCTCGAGGCCGACCTCGGTGTCAGGCTGTTCGACCGGACCAGCAGGAAGGTGACGCTCACTCCGGCGGGTGAGCGGCTGCTCGTCGAAGCCAGGGCCCTTCTCGATGCCGCGGACCGCTTCGAGCGGGTCGCCCGGGAGAGCGCGTCGGCCGGCCGGCCCGTCCTCGCCATCAGCTACTGCCACGGCAGCGAGCTCGGCACGTTCGGGCTCATCCGGACCTTCCAGGCCCTTCACCCGGACACCGTCGTGCGGCCGGACGCGCTCACCTCGATCCGCTCCGTAGAAGCCATCAGGGCCGGCCGGGTCGACATCGCCGTCGTGCGACCACCGTTGCCCGACCAGCGGAGGTTCGCGTCGCAACCACTGTCGCGGGTGCCGATGGATCACGTGGCGCTGCCCGCAGCGCACCGGTTGGCCGCTCAGGACGTCGTGCAGGCGAGCGATCTGGACGGCGAGCCGGTGCTCCTGGTGGAGCGGGCCGACGCGCCCACTGCCCATGAGGAGACCCTCGCCTACTGCGCCTCCGTCGGCATCCGGCCGGCGTGGGTGCTGCACCCGGCCACGCAGGCCGAGCGCATGCTGGACATGGTGGCCGTCGGTGCGGGAATCGGCTGGCTGAACCACTGGCAGGCCGGCGGCGCACAGCGCGAGGGCGTCGCCGTCCGTCCCCTGCGGCCGGTGGAGCGCATCGACGACTTCCACCTCGTGTGGCGATCGACCGACCCGTCTCGCGCCACGCTGGCCTTCGTCGCACTGGCTGCCGAGGCCGAGCTCCCCCCGATCTGAGCCCGCGGGCCCGTCGCGAGGAGGGACCGCTCCGAGGGCGCGCGGTACCGTGCCCGCCGTGCCCGACGCCGCCGACCTGCTGACGGTGGCAGAGGCGGCGGCCCGGGCCGGTGGCGCCGTCCTCCGTGAAGGGCAGCAGCGACCCAAGGAGGTGGTGGCCAAGGGGCGGGCCGAGATCACCACCTGGGCCGACGCGGCTGCGCAGGCCGCCATCGTCGACGTGATCACCGGCTCCTACCCGGAGCACCGGATCGAAGGGGAGGAAGGGGCGGTCGGGGACCCGGCGGCCGAGGTGATGTGGATCGTGGACCCGCTCGACGGGACGTCGAACTACGCCCACGGCATCCCGTTCTTCTGCGTGTCGGTGGCGGTGCGGGAGACGGGGGGACCGTTGCTGGCGGGCGTCGTGTACGACCCGCTGCGGGACGAGTGCTTCGCCGCGGCGCGGGGACGACCGACCGAGCTGGCGGTGTCGACCACCGCGGAGCTCGCCAGCGCCGTCGTCGGCACGGGGATCCAGAACGACGACCCCGAGGCCATCGCCGCCTTCGGCCGCCGGATCGTGTCCCTCTACGGCGCCTGCCGCGGCGTCCGGGTGCTCGGATCGCCCGCCCTGGTCATGGCGTACATCGCCTGCGGCCGGCTGGACGGCATGGCTCAGCGCGACGCCCTGTGGGCCTGGGACGTCGCCGCCGGCATCGTGCTCGTCGAAGCGGCCGGCGGCCGGGTCACCGGCTTCGATGGCGGGCCGCCGCCACTCGAGGGACGAGCCGACGTCGTGGTCAGCAACGGCCTCATCCACGACGCCCTGCTGGCGGCCAGCCAGGACCCCGACTGACCCGCGCGTCACTTCTCGATCGTTCGGGTGACGGCACGGAACGGGAGGTCCCGGTCCGTCTGCGGTTCGCGCGGCAGACCGAGCACCCGGTCCGCCACGATCGTCTTCTGGATCTCGTCGGTGCCGCCGGCGATCGACTGGGCCGGCACCGACACGAGGACCTCCGCGGCGACGGCGCCCGACGCGCCGGCCAGCGCGGCATCAGATCCGGTGAGGAGGCCCGCGGCGCCGCCGATCAGGCTGTGGCCCTGCGAGGCGGCACGGGCCACGACGCTCGTCCCGAGCTTGCCGAGCGAGCCCTCGGGGCCCGGAGCGCGTCCGAGCGCACGGGCCGCCCGGGCCCGCTCCGCTGTCCAGCGGTTGGCCCGGGTCAGCGCATCGACGGCCGCCACCCGCTGGCGCACCACGGGATCGGCGGCGAGACCGGCCGCCCGCGCCCGCTCCACCAGCAGGTCCGGGCGGCCGGCGCGCTGGGGATACCACGCGTAGGTACGGCGATGCTCCGCCGCCTCGATCTCGGCCTCCCGCGCCGCTCGTCCGTCGCCGGCCGCGGCGTCGCGCCCTGCCATCGCCACGCCGTAGCGCCGCTCGTACGCCAGCGTCGTCAGCGCGACGGGCCAGCCGCCGCCGACCTCGCCGACGACGTGACCGGCCGGGATCCGGGCCCCGGTCAGGAACACCTCGTTGAACGACGAGTGATCGTTCATCTGGCGGAGCGGTCGGACCTCGACGCCATCTTGGTCCATGGGGAGGACGAAGCACGTGAGGCCGCGGTGCTTGGGGACGTCCCAGTCACTGCGGGCCAGGAGCAGGCCGAAGTCGGCGTGGTGGGCGCTCGTCGACCACACCTTCTGACCCGTGACCACCCACTGGTCACCGTCGCGTTCGGCTCGGGTGGTGAGCCCGGCGAGGTCGGAACCCGCACCGGGCTCGCTGAACAGCTGGCACCAGTGGTGCTCGCCCGTGAGGATCGGGCCCAGCAGCATTCCCTTCAGGTCGTCGGAACCGTGGGTCAGCAGCGTCGGCGCGGCCAGCGCGGTGCCGACCCCCGGAGGCGGGCCGGGGGCGCCGACCACCGCCAGCGCCCCCGCCACGACCCCGTCGGACCACTCCGGCAACCCCCGTCCGTGCCAGCCGACCGGCCAGGACGGCGCGGCCCATCCAGCGTCGAGCAGCAGCCGACGCCAGGCGACGAGCGAGAGCTCGGGATCCCAGTGGCCCTCGAGCCAGGACCGGACGTCAGCCTGCACCGAGGCCCGCCCGGCAGCCACGGCCGAGCGTTCGGCGCCCGCCGCGGACGTCACCGAGCGGGGGCGCCCAGCACGAAGGAGTCCATCGAGAGCGAGCCGAACGCGTACCCCTCGACCATCGGCTCGCAGTGTTCGCCCGCCGCTGCGGCGAGGCCGGCGAGGTAGAGGACGGGGAGGAAGTGGTCCGGCGTCGGCACGGCGTTCGGGAAGTCCGCGTCGTCCTCCAGGTCCACGATCGACGCCGGGTCGCCGGACGTGAGGCGCTCGGAGACGGCCGAGCCGAAGCGCACCGCCCAGTCGTAGCCACGGTCGGGACTGCTCCAGTCGAGGCGGCCCAGGTGGTGGACCGTGTTGCCGCTGCCCATGATCAGCACCCCCTCCTCCCGGAGCGGCGCCAGCCGGGTGCCGAGGTCGAGGTGGTAGGCGAGCGGCTTGCTGGCGTCCAGCGAGAGCTGCACCACCGGGATGTCGGCGTCCGGGAAGGCATGGGCCAGGACCGACCAGGTCCCGTGGTCGATGCCCCAGCTGTCCTCGTCCGCGCCGACCCAGACCGGGTCGGCCACCTTCCGCACCTCGGCGGCCAGCTCGGGCGAGCCCTGGGCCGGGTACTGGTAGGCGAACAGCTCGGGCGGGAACCCGAAGAAGTCGTGGATGGTGCGAGGTGCCTCCATCGCCGTCACGGCCGTGGCGTTGATGAACCAGTGGGCGGACACCGAGAGGATGGCCCGGGGGCGTCGGACGGCCCCGCCGAACGCCCGCCAAGCCTCCGTGTAGCGGTTCGTGTCCAGCGCGTTCATCGGCGTCCCGTGTCCGAAGAAGGCGGCCGGCATCAGGTTGTCGCCCACGATGTCCTCCTCATGTGATCCCGACGAGCGCGGTCACGCGCCGACGAGCCGATCGAGCGTGGCCTTCGCCTCGACGATCCTGTCCAGGTGCTCGGCGTGGGGCCGGCCGGGCTGGCGCAGCCGGTTGAACCCGACGGACAGGTCCGAAAAGCCCAGGGTCAGCGCCTGCTCGACCTCGGCCTCCCAGCCCTCACCGAGGTAGACACGCCCGTGGATGGGCAGGGTGGCGGGATCCCGGCCCTCCTCCTCGGCCAGCCGGCGCAGCTGCTCCACGGCGTCGGGGAGCGCGACCGGGTCGAGCCCGGGGACGAGGAGCGGCATCCAGCCGTCGGCACAGCGCACCACCCTGCGCAGCACGCGTGGCGTCGCCCCACTGCCGATCCAGACCGGGAGCGGCCGGTCCGGTCGCGGGTTCAGGCCGACGCGATCCAACTGGTGGAAGCGACCGTCGAAGGTCACCAGCGGTTCGGTCCACAGCCTGCGCATGAGCGCGATCTGCTCCTCCAGCCGATCCTCCCGAGTGGCGAAGTCGGTCCCGAGCCCCTGGTACTCGGCCCAGTTCCAGCCGACACCGACGGCCAGCCGCAGCCGCCCGCCGCTCAGGAGGTCGAGCGTGGCGGCCTGCTTGGCCACGAGCGCCGTCTGGCGTTGCGGCAGCACGAGCACGCTCGTCACGAACTCCAGCGAGGTCGTGACGGCGGCGAGATGGCTGAACAGCACGAAGATCTCATGGAACACGTGCTCGTGCGTGTACGGCGGTGCGGGGAAGCTGCCCACCCCGTCCGGGTAGAGCGCGGCGTCCGCACCCAGCACGTGGTCGTAGGCCATCACGTGGGCGAACCCGGCCTCCTCGGCCACTCGGGCCCAGGCCCGGATGGCGTCCGCGTCGGTGCCGCTGTCGGCCTGCGAGAAGACGGCTCCGATGCGCATGGCGACCTCAGACGCTCGTGATGGACGGGCCCGTTGGCACCTCGTCGGCCATGGCTCGACAGTACCGCCGCACCCCTCCTTCACGAGCGGGGCCCGCGCTCAGGCCCGGACATCAAGGCCGGCACATCAAGGCCCGCACATCAAGGATCGTCGTCGACGGTCGGGGCGTCGGTCGCGGCGGTGGCCGGGCTGTCGGCCGGTTCGGGCGGAAGGGCCACGACGAGCTGGGTGCCCAGTGAAGGCGAGCCGCGGGGGCTCGTCGTCCACCCGCCACCGGGATCCAGGGCGGCCAGCACCAGTGCGCCGGCGGGCACCGCGACCGCCTCCACCGTGCGCACGCCGCTGGCCTCGTCGGTGATCCGCTCGAGGTCGCTCCAGGCTGACACCCGACGAGAACGGCCGCTGCGTCCACGCCTCGACGTCGTGCTCCCGCCGATCGTGACGCACGGACGCCGCGCTCGACAGGAGGGACACGTGCTTCACGCCGAGCTCCTCCTCCAGCACCTGGATGGCGATGAGGTTGGTCTCGTCGTCCGTCGAGGCCACGACCGCATGTTGGACGTCGTCGAGCAGGCCCGAGTCCGGCAGGTCTCTGACCAGCCCGGCGAAGACCGTGAAGTCCAGGTCGGGGCGGGCAGCCAGATCCCAGCTCCCCCGGGCGACGAGCACCGTGGGCACGCCGGCCCGCTGCATCTCCCGGGCCAGCCCGACGGCCCACGGGCTGGAGCTCACCAGCAGCAGCCCGCTCGCCCGGGGCCGTTCCAACCGCAACAACCGGGTGGCCGGGCGGGCACCCAGCCCGTAGAGCAGCGCGAGCAGGATGATGATCGCGAACGTGACCGGCACGAGCATCTCGCTCGGCTGACCGAGTTGCTCCAGCCGCAGCGAGAAGAACGAGGCCGTCGCGGCCGCCACGATGCCGCGAGGCGCCATGCAGGCGAGGAAGGCGCGCTCCCGGGGTGTCATCGATGACGCCCCGATCGTGCAGGTGGCTGCGACGAGAGGTCGCACGATCAGGACCAGGACGAGCGCCAAGCCGAGGATCCCCGGCAGGTGGTCGACGATCGACCCCGGTTCGACCCTCGACGCCAGCACGATGAAGAGCGACCCGATGAGCAGCGTGAGGATCGGGTCACCGAAGATCCGCAAGGACCGCAAGGCGACGAAGTGTTGGTTGGCCAGGACGATGCCCATCGTCGTCGTGGCGAAGAGCCCGGCCTCCGGGCGCACGTTCTCGGCGGCCACGTAGGCGGCCACGACGAACATCACCGTCACGGCGACCTCGAGATCGGCAGGGACGAGCAGGCGGCGCAACGCGGCGACCAGCAACACCGCCGCCACCAGACCCGGCGGCGATGCCGGCCAGAGCGACGACGATGAACTCGCTCCAGATCTCGCCCAGCGTGAAGTGGCGCACGAAGACGGCGTTGAAGCAGAACACGCTCAACGCCGAGCCGATGGGATCGACGACGATCCCCTCCCAGGTCAGGATGGTGGCCACCGATCCACGGGGGCGGGCCAGCCGGAGCAGCGGGATGACGACGGTCGGACCCGACACGACGAGGATGGCGCCCAGCACCACCGCGACCCGCAGGGGCTCATCGAAGAACAGGACCGCCGCCACCGTGGCGAGCACCCAGGTGATGAGGACCCCCACCGTCACGAGCCAGGTCACGGGCCGGCGGATGGCGGGCCCGAGCTCGCTCACCCGCAGTTCGAGCCCGCCGAGGAAGAGCAGGATGCCCACGCTCAGGGACACCACGGGGAACAGGGCGTCGCCGAAGATCTCGTCCGAGTCGACCAGCCCGAGCCACGGGCCCACCACCAGCCCGCCGGCGAGCAGCAGCACGATCGAGGGGAAGTGGAGCAGCCGGGCCAGCCACTGCAGCCCGACCCCGAGCACGATGATGAAGCCGATCCCGACGAGGATGTCGCTCTCCATCGGAGCGCCACCGTATCCCTGGACAGCCGTGATCGAGCCCGGGTGACGACGCGAGTACCGTGCCCCGACGGAACAGACGGAGAGGGAAGGACGTTGCGATGAGGCTGCTTGGACGGCTGGCCGTCGCTACCTCGGTGAGCGCGCTGGCGGGGCTGGGTCTGGTGATGTCGGGCGCGACCGCCGCGCACGCGCAGGCCAATACGTGCACCGGCAACAACGTGATCGAACAGGCGCCGTACAGCTGCACCGAGACCCGGGTGATCAACAACATCACCTTCACGATCACCCTCAACGTCGACGCCACCGGTCAGGCCGTGGTCGACTTCACGATGGACCCGGTGCAACAGGCCGACGTGCCGATCGTCGGTGCACAGCTACACCGACATCAGCTCCGACCCCCGGCAGTTCATCGACGGCGTGATCCCGGCCGGCCAGACGACGGCGCAGATCGTCGTGCCCCGCATCGAGTGCGGTCAGCTCGACATGAAGGCGGTCTTCATCACGCCGGGCGACTCGAGCCGGCAACATCGCCGGCCCCGAGGTGACCTGGGGTGAGGTCTGCCAGGTGCCGACCACGACGACGGTCGCCCCCACCACGGCCGCGACGAGCGTCTCCCCGACCTCGGTCAGCCCGACCATCCCGGCGACCGGCCCGAACGGCCTGATCGCGGCGTGGCGCTGGGCCCTGCCGGTGATCGGGCTGGCCGCTGTCCTGATCCTGGCCGCCCGCCGCCGTCCGACCACCGGCTGAGCGTCCCGCGGGCGCGCCGACCGACGGAGGCCACGGCTTGGCGCAACACGAGATCGAGGTCATCCTCACCCGGGAGCTCGCCAGCTACCTGGCCACGGCCGTGTTCGTCGTCGACCCCGAGGGCGAGCTGATCTACTACAACGAGCCCGCCGAGCGCCTGCTCGGCACCCGTTTCGACGAGACCGGGCCGATGGCCATGTCGGACTGGACGAGCATGTTCTCCGCCACCGACGAGGACGACCAGCCGCTCGAGGCCGGAGCAGCTCCCGCTGGTGGCGGCGCTGCAGCACGGCCGCCCGCAGCACGAGCGCTTCTGGATCCGCGGGCTGGACGGCGGGCGACGGCTGATCGAGGTCACGGCCATCCCGCTCCTCGGGCAGGCCGGGCAGGTACGTCGGGCGCGGCGGCGTTGTTCTGGGAGGCCGGCGAACCGTGATGGTGCGGTTCTGGGGCACGCGGGGATCCCTCGCCAGCCCCGGCCTCGACACCGTGCGCTACGGCGGCAACACCTCGTGCGTCGAAGTGCGCACCGACGCCGGGGACCTGGCGGTGCTCGACGCCGGCACGGGCATCCGTGCCCTCGGCCGGGACGATCCCGGCGGACGCCGAGCGGGTCGACGTGCTGCTGAGCCACCTCCACATGGACCACGTCCAGGGCCTCGGCTTCTTCGAGTGCCTCTACCGGGAGGGATGCCAGGTCCACCTGTGGGGGCCGGCGTCGACGACCATGTCCCTGCGGACCCGGCTCACCCGCTACCTGTCACCGCCCCTCTTCCCCGTCCGGCTGCGGGACCTGCCGGCTCTCACGCTGCACGACGTGCCGCTCGGCCGGTTCGAGATCCCCGGCTTCACGGTGCAGTGCGCGCTGGTCCGCCATCCGGCGCCGACCGTCGGCTACCGCCTCGAGGCCGACGGTGCCACCGTGACCTATCTGTCGGACCACGAGCCGGCGCTCGGCGTGCGGGACTTCCCCGGACCACCCGAGTGGACGTCGGGCTTCGACCTCGCCGGCGGCGCCGATCTGCTCATCCACGACACGCAGTACACGGACGCCGAGTACGAGACGAGGAAGGGCTGGGGCCACAGCACCGTCGCCCAGGCCGTGGCCTTCGTCGCCGCCGTCGGTGCCCGCACCTACGTCCCGTTCCACTACGACCCGACGCACAGCGACGCCGAGCTGGATCAGATGCACGCCGCGGCGGCGGACGCGCTGCGCGGGATCTGCCGCGTCATCCCTGCCCGCGAGGGCCAGACCCTGTCCGTCACTCGGGGCGGTGGGGTGGCATAGTCGGCCCATGGCCCACACCCGCGTGTACTGCAAGGGTGTCGTCGAGGCGGAGGGGTTCCCGGTCGCCGACGTGTCGGACCACCTCGAACGACCCGACACGGTCGTGTGGGTCGACCTGTGCGGGCCGTCCCTGGACCAGCTCCACGAGCTGGCCGACGAGCTCGGGCTCCACGAGCTGGCCGTCGAGGACGCGCTGGGACCGCACCAGCGGCCCAAGATCGACCGCTACCCCACGCACGCCTTCCTGTCGTGCCACTCCGTCCGCGTGAACGCCGACGCAGGAGGGCTCGACGAGACGGAGATCGACGCGTTCATCTCGAACCGTTGGCTCATCACCGTCCGCAAGGACCACAACTTCCCCATGCAGCCCGTGATCGACCGCTGGGACCAGTCGCCCGACCTGGCGATCCACGGCGTCGGCTTCCTCCTCTACGGGCTCCTCGACGTGGTGGTCGACGGCTACTTCGACGCCGAGCGCGCGCTCGACGAGTACTTCGACGAGATCAGCGAAGGCGTCTTCTCCGAGAACCCGCTCCAGCCGACGCAGCAGCGCCACTGGTTCGAGATGCGGCGGGCGCTCGTGCGGTTCCACCGGCTCGTCATGCCCATGCGGGAGACGGTGAGCGGGCTGATGCGGCGAGAGAACCCCGCGATGCCCGATGCGCTGTTCCCCTACTACCAGGACGTGTACGACCACGTCCTCCGGGTGAGCGAGTCGACGGACGCCCTGCGGGACCTCGTGGGGACGATCGTCGACGCCAACCTCGCGCTGCGCGACTACCGCACCAACCAGATCATGAAGAAGGTGACCAGCTGGGCGGCGATCATCGCCGTGCCCACGCTGATCACCGGCTACTACGGGATGAACGTTCCCTACCCCACCGCCGGCGAGTCGAGCGGCGTGTACGTGTCCGCCGGGCTGATGGCCGTCATGGCGGGGGGCCTCTACGTCGTGTTCAAACGCAAGGACTGGCTCTAGCGCGCTCTCCGGCCCTGGGCTCGCGGCTCAGGATCCCTGGCCGGTCGCCGTCGGCGGAGCGGTCGCGGCGTCCGTGGCCTCAACCGTTCCGGCCGGCTCGTACAGGCAGCCGTAGCCGGCGGGCACGCCGACCGCCTCGGGCACGTCGCCCAGGTCGAAGAGGTCCGGGGTCTGGGGGTTGGCTGCCGCGAAGGCCGCCGCCCCGCTCGCGAAACGGTCGCTCCCGACGGCCTCCGTCGCCGCGGCAACGACCTCCTGCTCGGCGGCCGTGGTGTCGAGGCCGGTCACGACACTCAACGCCTGGTCGGCCCGGTCGGCCAGGCGGTCGGCTGCGGCCTCGTCGACTCCGAGCGACTCCAGCGCGACCACCGCGGCCCGAGCGCGCTCGAGCACGGGCTGGGCCCGCTCGGCCAGCTCGGCCGGCGCGGCAGCGATGAACGCCGGCAGCCGACGGGCCAGCGCCGGTCCGAAGGCCAGGTCGTGCTGGCCCGCCTCGCTGTCAGGTTCCGTGGACGCGCCCAACGCCCACGCGTAGATCGTCCGTCTGGCGTCGGGGAGGGCGGCGCAGAACGCGGTCGGGATCGCCGCCGGTGAGCTGCGTGATCGGCGTCGCGGTCAGGGGCGGGCCCGAGTCGACCGCCACCGTCGTGGCCGGTGACGTGGAGCTGGTGCTGGCCACCGCGCCGGCCACCGTCGTCGATGCGCCCGCCGCCGGCTCGCCGAGGCCGTCGAGCAGGGAGCGGAGCTGCTGGGCGTGCTGGTCGGCGGTGTCGACCAGATCGCCGCGACCGGCGAAGTCCACGGCGACGATGGTCGGGAAGACCCCTCGCTCGCGGATGCACCGTTCCATCCGGTCCTCCAGGACGTCCCGGTGGTTCGCCTGGGAGGCCGCGGCCGGATTGGCGAGCCCCTTCCTGCTGACCCAGTGGTTGATGAGCAGCATCGGCGCTGCCGCCGGCCCGCGGTTGGGACGGCAGTCGAACGCCTCGACGCTCGGGTAGGTGAACGGCGTCTCCTGGAACCACTCGTACATCTGGTGGTACCAGGCCGGCCCGCCCGACCCGCCCACTTCGGCGAACACGAGCAGGTTGGTGCCGGCGTCGATCAGGTCACCGAGCGTCGGCAACGGCTCGCTCGGGTTCAGCATGGCGACGCGATCGCCGAGCCCGGCCTGCTCGATGGCCGCGGCCGTGTCGGCCGGCGTGGTCGCGTCCTGGATGTCGAGGATGACCACCTCGTCCGGATGGGTGTCGAGAAAGGCCTTCACGTCCGCGAGCACGCTGGCGAAGCTGACGGCGCCCAACTCGCAGTAGTTGTGGCAGAGGTAGATGGACCGCTTGGCGTTGGCGGCCCGGGGCGCCCGGGCGGCCAGCTCGTTGGCGCGGGCCACCACCGTGGGATCGAGCTCCTCGTCCTGCGCGGTGGCCGGCGGGCCGACGCGGTCGGTGATCACCAGGGGCGTGCCGGCTCCCGGCAGCCGGGCCGAGGACGGGACCCCGTAGTGGGTGTCGATGAGCAGGGCCCGGACCCCGGCGTCGAGCTGCGACTTGATGGTGTTGACCTGCTCACCGAAGAGCCAGCCCGGGTACAGCGCCGACGCCATCGAGTTGTGGGTGCCGGGGAACACGACCTGGTCCAGCCGCAGGTCGCAGTGCTCCTCGGCGCCGTTGCACTGCTGGACCCCGAGCGCCTCCGCCTTCTGGCCGGCCTGGCGCGTGCTCACGACAAGGCCCACCGTCACGAGGCCGACCAGGACGACGGCCGAGCCGGCGATGACCAGATGCCGGGCCCGATGGGCCGGCCGCCCGTGCTCGCTCGCCGCTCCGGCGGCACTGGAGCCGATCAGGCCGACCAGCTCGGTCACGGCGAGGTAGCTCAGCCACAGCCCGCCGGCCACGATCAGGACCTCGAAGTTGCCTTGCGGGTCCTGGATGAACAGGAGGCCGATGAACAGGCCGAGGACCCCGAGCAGGATCGTGCCCCCTGTCGTGGCCCGGCGCCGTTCGATCCAGGCCGCGGAGCGGGACCGGACCACGCTCGGTGTGAGCCGCATGGCCGCGCCACCGAGCGCGCCGGCGGCCGCCGCGGTGACGATCCCGTACCCCATGATCCAGAAGCCCGCGGTGTTCAGGTCCGCGGTGGCCCGGGCCAGCGCACCCTGGACGGCCTGTGACAGCTCGGGGCTGTCGATCCGCTGGCCCGCGTAGATGCGAAGGCCCTTCAGCAGCGCCACGATCACGATGCCGTCGACGACGAGCATCCAGCCCACGCCGGCGACGGTGCGCCGCCGGTCGAGGCTGAGCGCGATGGCCGCTGCGGCGAGGACGATGCCGCCGATGATCCCGATGACCGCCACCAGCTCGATGGCGTCGTCGAGCTCCCAGATGTGGAGCTGGTCGGCCCGCCTCGTGACGTCGGCCAGGCTCCGCCCGAGTCCGGAGCCGCTGGACTTGGCGGAGCTGCTCGATGACGGCTCCTCGAGGCTGGCCGAGACCAGTGCGAACGAGTCGGAGAGGTCCAGACCGCCCGCACCACCCAAGCCCTCGACGAGCGATTCGTGCGTCTGCCGGATGGCCGCGCGGAAGATCGAACGGAACGTGTCGGTGTCGACGACCGCCTCGACGGCCAGGATGGCGGCCGGCCGGAAGGCGATGGCCTCCTCGTTGCCGGCGCGGGCGAGCTGCTCGGTGAGTTTCTCGGCGACCTCCCGACGAACCGACGACGAGTCGAGGAGTTGCACGGCGCGCCGGCTGAACGTCGCGCTGTCGTAGATGGTCGAGTCGGCCCAGGCCGCGATCACGCCGATGGGGACCAGCACCCCGCTCAGCACCAGCAGCACCGTGCTGAGCACTGACCGGACCCGCTGCATGAGCCCGGCAATCTATTGCGCACAGCCCGTCCCGTCGCCGCGGGAGCGGCGGGTGACGGGGAGCCACGGGCGACGGGGCGGCGCACGTACCATCCCGCCGATGGACCTGTGGAGGCTCTCGGCCACGGAGCTGCTCGATGGCTACGCCCGCGGCGCGTTCAGCTGCGCGGAGGTCGTGGCGGACGTCGTCGCCCACGTCCACGCCCGCAACCCGTCGTTGAACGCCATCGTGGTCGACCTCGGCGAGGACGCACTCCACGCCGCCCGTGCCGCCGACGAGGCGCGGGAGCGGGGCGAGCCGCTCGGGCCGCTGCACGGCGTCCCCGCCACCATCAAGCAGAACATCGACGTCGCCGGTCAGCCCACACCCAACGGCCTGCCGGCGCTCAAGGACAACGTGGCCCCCGACGACTCTGCCGTGACCGCCAACCTTCGCCGGGCCGGTGCCGTCTTCGTCGGCCGCACCAACGTGCCCGAGCTCTCCATGCGGTTCACGACCTCCAACCCGCTCGAGGGCCGCACGGTCAACCCGTGGAGCCCCGACGCCTCACCGGGCGGTTCCTCGGGTGGCGCGGGTGCGGCCGCCGCCGCCGGCTTCGGGCCGCTGCACCACGGCAACGACATCGCCGGGAGCCTGCGGGTTCCGGCGTGGTGCAACGGCGTCGCCACCATCAAGCCCAGCCAGGGCCGCCTTCCGGCCTTCAACCCGACCTCGGCCACCGAACGGGGGCTGCTGGCCGGGCTGATGTCGTGCCAGGGCATCCTCGCCCGCACCGTGTCGGACGTGCGGCTCGCCACCCGGGTGATGGCGCAGCGTGATCCGCGGGACCCGTGGTGGTCGCCGGCGCCCTTCGACGGCCCTCCGGTCCCGGCTCCGATCCGGGTCGCGGTCACGACCAACCCGCATGGGTATCCGCTGGATGAGCGGGTGGCGAGCCTTGTCGATCGGGCGGCGGCGCTCCTGGCCGATGCCGGCTACGCGGTCGACGCCGTCGAACCGCCACCGATCACCGAGCCGGCTCGTGGCTGGATGAGCGCGGGCATCACCGAGATCAAGCTGACGCTCGACGAGTCCGTCCGCCGCCACGGCAGCGACGAGCTGGGCGCCGTCTTCGACGCCTACTACGACATGGGTGAGCTGCTCGACCTGGCCGGGTACCGCGCCGTGCTCTCGGACCGAACGCGCATGATGCGGGCCTGGAGCCTGTTCCAGGAGGAGCATCCGCTCGTCCTGGCGCCCCTCCTCATGCGGCCGTGGTTCCCGTGGGACTACGACGCTCAGGGACCGGCCGCGGTGCGGGACCTGTTCGACTCCGCCATCTACAGCTACGGCGTCAACTTCCTCGGGCTTCCGGCCGGCGTCGTCCCCGTGGATCTGGTCGATGGTCTGCCGGTCGGGGTCCAGCTCATCGGGCCCCGCTACCGGGAGGACCTCGTGCTCGACGCCATGGAGGCCGTCGAGGCACGGGCCGGCTGGGACCTGGACCGGCTCTGGTCGACCTGGGCTGTGTGAGGGCTGTGGGAGGAGTGGGCCGGGTCAGCGGCTCAGGACCCACGCGGCGATGAAGGGCGCCGAGTTCGTGGCGCAGTGGGCCAGCATCGGCGCCACCAGGCTCCGCGAGGCGACCCGCAGCCAGCAGAAGACGAGGCCGGCCACCGTCGTCGCCGCCATGGTGCCGAGCACGGTGCTCAGCTTCCCGGCGCTGACGAGCGCCTCGTTCTCGGCGTCGCCGCGCCACGCCGGGTAGACGTGCCAGAGCCCGAACAGGATCGACGCCACCAGCACCGCGACGACGGTGGGGGTGATCCGCCGGAGGAGCCCGAGGAGCACGCCGCGGAAGATGAGCTCCTCGACCAGCACGGTGCCGATGGGGATGGTGAGCAGCGCCTTGACCAGCATGGCGCCCAGACCGATCTCGACGCGGTCGTCGTCGAACGCCGACGAGAAGGCGGGCACGAGCGCCGCGATCCCGACGACAGCGATCACCAGACCTGCGGCGACGGCGCCGTAGCGCAGGCCGCTCGGGAGGTCGGCCTCCGCCAGCCCGAGCTCGATCGCGGTCATCCCGGCGGCCACGCCGATGCCGACGACGACCGCAGCCAGGGCCAGGTTCAGCACCAGGTGGAACCGGTCGGGGACGATCGCCGAGCGGGACACGTTGACCGTTCCCACCACCAGGACGAGCACGCCGACAGCGACGACGGTCCCCGTGGTGCCGACGGGACGCCCACTGAGCAGGGGTGGGCGGCGAGGATCCGTCACGGGCCACCACGCCTGCCCCCCGGCGCGGACCGGGGATCCTCGAGGACGGGCTGCAGCGCCAACTCCCCCGCACCGAGGAGGATGGCGTCCTCACCCAGCGCGGCAGGCACGATCGGCACCTGGCTGGCCGCGTCGAGGAACGAGCGCCGGCGGACGGTGGCCTCCAGCCGTTCGGGCATGGCCGCCCGGACGTCGGCGAAGAGCCCACCGAGCACGATGCGGTCGGGGTTGAAGAGGTTGACGAGCGCAGCCAGCGCGCCACCGAGCCGGTCGGACACCCGGCGGACGGCGGCCCGAGCCTCGCGGTCGGTGCCGGCGGCTCGCACGATCCCGCGCGCGAGTGCCTCGACGTCGTCGTCCAGCCCCAGCCCACGGGCGAGGCGCGGCGGGAGCAGGGCGAGGGGATCGGCCTCGACGTCCAGGCAGCCACGGTTGCCGCAGTGGCACGGACGGCCCCGAGGCTCCACGGTGATGTGACCGACCTCGAGGGCGTACCCGGCGCTCCCCGTGAACAGGTGGCCGTCGGTCACCAGCGCGCCACCGACGCCCCGCCCGGCGGTGGTGACGAAGAGCATGACCGACGCGCCGACGCCCGCGCCGTGGCGGTGCTCGGCCAGCGCGGCCAGGTTGGCGTCGTTGCCGACGTGGACGGCGAGGGCAGCCCCGGCTTCGTCCACGAGGCCCGTCAGGGTCTCCCGGACCGGGACGGCCGACGGCCACCCGAGGTACAGCGCGGCCAGGGCGTGCTCGTCGGCGCGCGACACGGCCGACGGCACGGCGACACCGAGCCCGACGCAGGCTCGTCGCGTGGACCGCCGGGCCTCCACGACCGACGACGCCACCTTCGCCAGCACCCGGTCCGGGGCCGGTGGTCGCGGAAGTGCGTGCACCGACGAGTCCACGACGAACCCGCCGATCCCCACCAGGCCCACGCGATAGGCGCGGGCGCGGATCTGGATCGCGACGGCGACGGGGCCGGTCGGGTTGGCGACCACCACGTGGGACGGCCGCCCGCTGACGCCGGCCGGCGGCGGACTGGTCTCGACCGTGACGAGCCGGAGGGCGCGGAGCTCCTCGAGCAGCGCTCCCGTGGCGCTGCGGGAGAGACCGAGGCGCGCCGTGAGGTCGCGGCGCCGGATGGGGCCGTCGGTGTGGACGAGGCGCAGCGCGGCACCGAGGCTGTCGCGACGGCTGGAAGGAGGGCGCCGCTCGTCGAATTGTTCGGCACGACGAGCACCGGCCGGGGGCATCGGCGTAGAGTAGAATTTGTGCGGTTGCAGAACAAAGATCGGGAGGGCACGCAGGACGGGCAGCAAGAGCCCGGCAGCCGCCCGGGCGGGCGGGACCCTGAGACGTGGGCCCTCTACGGGTTGCTCGGTCTGGTCGGCTACCTCCTCACCGCGCTCGGCGCGACGCTGGCGCCACTGCAGCGGGACCTCGACGTCTCCCGTGCTCAGGTGGCCTTCTACCCGAGCCTCTTCGCCGTCGGCCTCCTCGTCATCGGCGTCGCGGGGACGGCGGTCGTCCGCCGGACCGGCCGGGTCACCTACAGCCGCCTCGCGCTCCTCTTCATGCTGCTCGGTGGCGTCGCGCTCTGCTCGGGCAACCGCCCGCTCACCATGGTCGGCGCCGCACTGCTGGGGCTGGGGGCCGCGGCCGTGGTGCAGCTCGTGCCCGCCGCCCTCACCGAAGCTCATGGGGACGCTGCGGCCTCTGCCCTCGGCGAGGCCAACGCGCTGAGCAGCGCGGCGGCCGTGGCCGGACCGCTGTGTGTCGGAGCCGCCATCGGGCTGGGCCTCGGCTGGCGAGCCGGCTTCCTCGCCCTGCCCGTCGCCGCCGCCGTCGCCCTTTCACCACTGACCCGGCACCTCGCCCCCGCCGCTCCGATCGCTCCCCGCAGGGATCCGTCCGGCGCCGGCGAGATCGAACGATCCGCCGACGACGGACCGATCCTCGGTGCCTGGTGCAACCTGCTGCTCGCCATCAGCGTCGAGTTCTGCGTCGTCTTCTGGGCGCCCGAAGCCCTCATGGACTGGCACGACGCGGGCGCCGGCCTCGCCGCCGCCCTCGCGGCGAGCTTCGTGCTCGGCATGGCGGTGGTGCGGGCGGGCTCCGCCCGCCTCCTGGCCGGTCGGGATCCGCGCCGCGTGACAGCAGCATCGGCTCTCGTCGCGATCGCCGGCTTCGCGGCGTTCTGGGCCGGCCCGGATCTGGTCGTGGCGGCCGTCGGGCTGGTCGTCCTGGGCGGTGGCGTCGCTCTCCTGTACCCGGTGACCGTCGCTCGCGTCGTGTCCGCCTGGCCCGCGCGGCCAGACGCCGCCGCCGGGCGCGCGGCCCTGGCCAGCGCGCTGGCCGTCGGGGCGGCTCCGCTGGCCCTCGCCGGTGTATCCGAGGTCGTGGGTTTGCGCCCGGCGTACCTGCTGGTGCCCGTGTTGCTCGGTCTGCTCCTCGCTCGGGCCACCTGCCACACTGTGCGGCGATGAGCACCGAGGGGACGTCAGGAGACGGGCTGCCGGCCGATGTCGAGGTTCGCATCCTGGAGCTGCGAGCCGTGGAGGAGATGATCGGCAAGATCCAGGCCGCATCCGCGCTGCCGGGCGCGGCCGACGCCGTCCAGCAGTGGCGGGACGAGCACGGCGAGGAGCACTGGCGCGAGCGGGGGCACGACCATGCCGTCGTCGGCCAGACGCTGATGTACCTGCACGATGCGCCCGACGGTGTGCTCGTGCCCCACGCCCGCTACCCGGACGGCAGCGAGAAGATCTACACCGACGCCGAGCACGCCGACAGCCTGTTCTGAGGCGGGCACGCCCTCGTCGGCCGCCTCCGCGCCGCCCGTCAGCCGTCGCCCATCGGCCCGCCGGGACGGCACGGCGAGTCCCCGTCCGGAGGCTGCTAAGCAGGCTCGGTGAAGATCGCCATCTCGACCGGGGGAGGCGACGCACCGGGCCTCAACTCCGTCATCCGCGCCGCCACCCTGTCCGCGGTACGCCGCGGTTGGGAGGTGGTGGGCATCCGCGACGGCTTCAACGGGCTCATGTTCCCCGAGCAGTACCCGGAGATGGGCGGCATCATGACGCTCACCCGGGACTTCGTCCGGGGCATCGCCCACCTGGGCGGCACGGTGCTCGGCAGCACCAACCGCGGTGATCCGACGGCGTACCCCGTCCAGCGGCTGGACGGAACCTGGGAGACGGTCGACCGGACGGACGAGTTGGTCGGCATGTTCGCCGATGCGGGCATCGACGCGCTCATCACCATCGGGGGCGACGGGTCACTCACGATCGGCCGCAAGCTGTCCGACGCCGGACTGCGGGTGATCGGCGTGCCCAAGACGATCGACAACGACCTCGAGATGACCGACGCCACCTTCGGCTTCGACACCGCGGTCGGGGTGGCGACGGAGGGCATCGACAGGCTCTTCACGACGGCGACCTCGCACAGCCGCGTGTTCGTGGTGGAGCTCATGGGCCGCTACGCCGGATGGATCGCCCTCCACGCCGGGCTGGCGGCCGGAGCGCACGCCATCCTCATCCCGGAGATCCCCTTCGACTTGGTGCCGATCGCGGACATGATCGCCCGCCGGGAGTCCCGCGGCGCCCGCTTCGCCATCGTCGTCGTGGCGGAGGGTGCGCAGCCCAGGGGCGGCGAGCGCTCGATCATCGGGAAGCGGGTGGATCAGGCCGAGCGGCTCGGCGGGGTGGGCGCGATCGTGGCCGCCGAGCTCGAGCGCCTGACCGGCAAGGAGGCCCGGACGGTCGTGCTCGGCCACCTGCTGCGGGGCGGCACGCCGACCTCGCTCGACCGCCTGCTCGGGCTCCGCTTCGGCGCTGCCGCCGTGCGGGGTCTGGAGGAGGGGCACCGCGGCGTGATGGTGGCGCTCCAGCCGCCGGCCGTGAACTTCGTGCCGCTGGTCTCCGCCACGAAGAAGATGCGCAACGTCCCGCTCGACTGCGACACCATCATCGCCGGGCGTGACCTCGGCATCTGCTTCGGCGACGAGTACGACGAACCGTCCTGAACGACGCACCCATGGGCGGCCGTGCGGCGCGCGATGCTGAGTCGATGCCCGGCGTGGATGAGGCGGAGCGGGCGCTCGAGGCTGCCAACGCCTGCTACGGGCGCTTCGACATCGAGGGGGTGGTCACGCACCTGTCGGCCGCGGTCAGGGCGTTCACCGCCGCGGGCGAGACGCGAGCCGCGGCCATGGCCAGTGCCCGCCTCGGGGAAGCGTTCGCCAACCGCCTGGGCAACGTCACGGCCGGCCGGGCCTGGTTCACGCGCGCCTGGCGCCTGATCGCCGACGAGCCACCGTGCCTCGAGCAGGGCTGGGTGGCGGTGGCCGCGTTGGGGTGCGACGTCGATGATCCGGCGCACCTCCTGGCCGCGGCACAACTCGCCCTCGACCGGGCCCGCCGCTTCGGCGACGTCAACCTCGAGACGAAGGCGCTGGCCGACGCGGGCCTGGCTCACGTCCAGGCCGGCCGCCTCGTCGAGGGGATGGCGCTCCTCGACGAGGCGATGGCGCTGGCCTGCGGGCCGGCCGACGACCTCGACACGGTCAGCAAGTCCGTGTGCTCGTTCTTCACCGCGTGCTACTTCGCGGCCGACTTCGGCCGGGCCGACTCGTGGACCGACCTGCTCCGTCAGCGAGGGTGCATCGGACCCGGAAGCCCACCGTCGATCTTCCTGGCCGGCCACTGCGACAGCGTGCAGGCCACGCTGCTCATGGAGCTCGGCCGCTGGGGTGACGCCGAGGCCGTGCTCACCCGCTCGAAGGCCGACTTCGAAACGGCCATGCAGATGCCGAGCTGGCACCCGGCCATCGCCCTGGCCGACCTGCGGATCCGCCAGGGCCGTTTGGCCGAGGCCGAGGAGCTGCTGCTCGGGAAGGAGCAGGCGCTCCAGGCGCTCCTGCCAGCGGCGAAGCTGCACCTGGAGCGAGGGGACGCCGAGCTGGCCCGTGCCACCGCCCGACGCGGGCTGCGCGTGCTCGGTGCCGATCGCCTGCGCGCGGTCGAACTGCTGACCGTGGCCGTCGAGGCCGCGCTGGCGCTGGGGGACGCGGGGACGGCCTGTCTCGACTGTGACGAGCTGCAGCGCCGCACGGCCGACATCGAAGTGCCGAGCCTCCGGGCGCGCGCGGAGCTCGCCCGGGCCCGCGTGCTGGCCGCGGGCGGAGACCAGGCGGGCGCGATCGCGCTCCTCGAGGACACCGTCGGTCAGCTCGACGCCGACCACCTTCCCTGGCTGCGGGCCACGCTGCTCGTCGAGTTGGCCCGCCTGCACGACGAGATCGGCGATCGGGCCGCCGCCGGGCTCGATGCCAAAGCGGCCGCGGCCGCGCTGGCACCGCTCGACGTGATCGTGCGCCCGGAGCACCAACGCCTGCTCGACCGCCTCGTTCCCGGACCCGACCGCCACCGGTCGGCGCGCACGGTGGACCTCGAGCGCAGCGGCCGATGGTGGACCGTCTCGGATGGCAGCACCAGCGTGAGGCTGCCGGACACGAAGGGGTTGCGCTACGTGGCCGAGCTGGTGACACGGCCCGGGGTCGAGCAGCACGCACTCGATCTGGTGGATCGGGTGGAGGGCGTCGGGCCGGACGGTGTGGACCGGCGGGCGCTCGGCGACGCGGGGGAGGTGCTGGACGCGCGGGCACGGACCGCGTACCGGCGCCGCATCGAGGAGCTCCGGGGGCAGGCCGACGACGCTCTGGCGGCGGGACAGCTCGAGACCGCCGAGGCCGTCCAGGCCGAGCTCGACCAGCTCGTCGGCCAGCTGGCCCAGGCCTTCGGCCTCGGAGGACGGAGCCGCCGCGCCGCGTCGGCGGCCGAACGCGCCCGCCTCAACGTCACCCGCGCCCTCCGGGCCGCCATCGTCAGGGTGAGCGAAGTCGTGCCGGAGGCCGGCGCGACCCTCGATCGACGGGTCCGAACCGGCCTGTACTGCGTGTACCAACCGGACGAGACGGACCCGGTCCGCTGGATCGTTCAGTCCTGACTGAACGGACCGGGCCGGCATTGAACGCCCTCGGGGTATGACATTCACGCCAGTAGCCCTGCAACCGACCGTCGACGAGATCGCCGACGGCATCTACCGGATCTCGACCTGGGTCCCCGAGGTGTCCCCTGACGGATTCACCTTCAACCAGTTCCTCGTCGTGGGGGACGAGCCGTTGCTGTTCCACACCGGCATGCGCTCGCTGTTCCCGCTGGTGGCCGAAGCTGTCGCCGGCGTCGTGCCCGTGGAGTCCATCCGCTGGATCACGTTCGGCCACATCGAGGCCGACGAGAGCGGCTCGATGAACATGTGGCTGACGGCCGCCCCCGGCAGCCAGGTGGCCCACGGGGCACTGGGATGCGACATCTCCCTGAACGACCTGTGCGACCGGCCGCCGCGCGCGCTGGCCGAAGGTGAGGTCATCGACCTCGGGGGCAAGCGCCTCCGCCAGATCTCGACCCCGCACGTGCCCCACGGCTGGGAGGCCCAGGTCCTCTACGAGGAGACGACCGCCACGCTGCTCTGCGGCGACCTGTTCAGCCAGGTCGGGAGCGGGCCGGCGCTCACCACGGACGACGTGGTCGGACCGGCGCTGGCCGCGGAGAGCATGTTCCACGCCACCGCGCTCGCGCCGCACACCGGCCAGACCATGCGGGCCCTGGGCGACCTCGAGCCGGCGACGCTGGCCATCATGCACGGGCCGTCCTTCCAGGGCGACGGCAAGCAGGCCCTGTACGACCTGGCCGCGGCATACGAGGAGCTGGCGCGCCAGGCCGCCTGAGGCCCCGCCACGGTCACTTCTCCAGCACAAATCGCGCCAGGGGTCCGCCGAGCGGTCACTTGGCGCGATTTGTGCATGCTTGGTGACCGCGACGGGCTCGACGGACCGAGGTGCGGCCGGGCGACGTGGTCACCGTGTCGGCAATACTCACTCTCACGTGGTGACGAGAGCGATGACGAGCACGGCGCGGGTCGAGCCCGCGTGACGAAGGGCGGTGCCGGACCGGCACCGGGAGAGGAGAGGTCGTGACCGAGTTCTTCGAAGGGGTGGAGCCGATCCGGTTCGCTGGACCGGAGTCCGACGACCCGCTGACGTTCCGCTGGTACGACGCCGATCGGCAGGTGCTGGGTCGGTCCATGCGAGACCAGCTGCGGTTCGCGACCTGCTACTGGCACAGCTTCTCGTGGAACGGCTTCGACATCTTCGGAGACGGCACGCTGGACCGGCCGTGGACCACGGTGGGCCGTCGAGCCGCTCGAGGCGGCGGAGCAGAAGATGGCCGCCGCGTTCGAGTTCATGTCCAAGCTCACGGTGCCCTTCTGGTGCTTCCACGACTGGGACATCGCGCCCGAGGGCCCGACGTTCGCGGAGTCCGCCCGCAACCTCGACCACATGGCGGACCTCGCCGCCGGGTACCAGGACCGGACCGGGATCGAGCTGCTCTGGGGCACGGCCAAGCTGTTCGGGCACCGGCGGTTCATGGCCGGCGCGGCGACGAACCCGGATCCCGAGGTGTTCGCCTACGCGGCCGGTCAGGTCGCGCACTGCATGAACGTCACCCACCGGCTCGGCGGGAGCAACTACGTGCTGTGGGGCGGCCGGGAGGGCTACGAGACGCTGCTCAACACCGACATGCGGCGCGAGCTCGCACAGCTGGGCCGGTTCATGAACCTCGTCGTCGAGCACAAGTACGCCATCGGGTTCGAGGGCACCATCCTCATCGAGCCGAAGCCCTTCGAGCCGACGAAGCACCAGTACGACTACGACGTCGCCGCGGTGTACGCCTTCCTGCAGGAGCACGGGCTCGAGAACGAGATCAAGGTCAACATCGAGGTCAACCACGCCACCCTGGCCGGCCACGACTTCGCCCACGAGGTGGCCACGGCGGTCAACGCCGGGATCTTCGGCTCGATCGACGCCAACGCCGGCGACGACCGGCTCGGGTGGGACGTCGACCGCTTCCCCGTCAGCGTCGAGCAGATGACCCTGGGCATGCTCGAGATCCTCCGCGGTGGGGGGTTCACGACCGGCGGCCTCAACTTCGACGCCAAGCTGCGCCGCCAGTCCATCGCCCGTGACGACCTGTTCCACGCCCACATCGGCGGCATGGACACCATGGCGCGGGCCTTGCTCGCCGCGGCGTCGATCATCGAGACGGGCGAGCTGGACGACTTCCGCACCGAGCGGTACGCGGGCTGGGACACCGAGCTCGGTCGTGACCTGCTGGCCGGCAAGCACTCGCTCGCCCTGCTGTACGAGCGCCAGCTCGGCCAGGGCGAGCCGACCGGGGCCAGCGGCCGGCAGGAGCACCTCGAGAACGTCGTCGCCCGCCACGTCGAGCGGGCCCGCTGACCGTCGTTGGCGCCGGCGCGCGGGGAGGGTGGGCGCCCTGACGGCACCCACCCTCTGACCGGCGCCCGCCCCTCCACGGGCGCTCACCCGCCGGCCGGCTAGTGGCCGCTCTTCAGGCCAGGCACGTCGATGACGATGAGCTCGGTGTCATCGGCCCGGCCGGGGTTGCGCCCCGAGTTGGGGAGGTTGTTGTCGCAACCGACCAGCAGGCGGGAAGCGCTGAGCACGTGCACGGCCTCGACCGACTCGCACGTCACCCGGAACGGGTTGCCCAGACCGACGTCGCCCGGATAGCGCTCGGGGAGCGAGACCAGGTTGGGGTCGGCGATGGCCGTCAGGTCGACCACCTGACGCTTGCTGACCACGGGCGCGGACCTCAGGTCGACGACGTACACGCTCCGGAACACGGCGTCGAGGCCCCGGCCTGCGTCACGCTCGATGACGACGAGTCGGTTGGCGTCAAGGGCCCAGGCGTCGGCCACCAGGTACGCAGCGTTCTCGGTCGCATAGGTCCACCTCCGAAGCGTGAACGCCTTGTGGCGGGTGCTGAACTCGAAGACGATCGCGCTCCGTGCTCGTCCCCTTCGCCACGGTGGCGCCCTCGAGGATGGCGTAGAGGTACTTGCCGTTCGGCGAGATCGCCATGGCCTCGATGCCCCGGCTGTTCGGCTGCGTGGCCGGTGCACCGCCCTGGAGGACCAGCGGGTGGCTCGGCGACCGCAGGCCGTCGGGCAGCTCGAACGGGGCGTCGAGCAGCACGCCGTGACGGTCGAAGTGGAGGATCCACGGTCCGAACTCGTCACCCATCCAGAGGTCACCGTTGCTCCCGCGCTGCATCGACTCGGGATCGATGTCCGCTCCGGTGAACAGGCGGTCCGCCCGGGTCATGGCATGGGGGAACTTCCCGTTCGGGTCACGGAACTGCACGTAGCCCCCGACATCGACCGCACCGGATCCGCCCTTGGCCGTCTTGAACTCAGGCCGGATCTGGTAGGCGCGGATCAGGAAGTCGGCCGAGTTGGCCTTGGCGCCGAAGCCGTTGTCGGGCATGGCGACGTAGGTCCCGGCGTGCGGCCCGGCCACCACGGCCGAGAACCCGATCACCGGCTGGGACGGCCGGGGGAACTGGATCCCGTTCACCAGCCCGTTGCCGATGGCGGCCCCGGACGGGGGACCGTCGGACAGCGCCTCGGCCGGCAGGATGGCCCGGCCCCGGAGCGTGGGCACCGGGGACCCGGCCGACGCGACCGCGGCCGGGAGGACGGCCGCGGCGCCGAGGGCGCCGACGACCGGCAGGATCTTCAGGGAACGCTTCATGGGATGCCCCTTTCATTGGCGGATGACGGCATCGTCAGGGGCCGGGCGTCCCGGGCGCACGAGGCCGGTGTCCCGCGTCGTGCCCGAGCACCATTCGGGGCGGCCGAGCAGGTCCGAGCACGGCCGAGGTCGTGACGGCACCGGGGGCAGGGTCGAGAATGGTGGCGTGGGGATCCTCACCGAGGACATGCGCCGGGTCATCGAGGCGGAGCTCGGCTTCGTCGCCACGGTCTGCCCGGACGGCACACCCAACCTCTCACCCAAGGGAACGACAGCGGTCTGGGACGACGACCACGTGGTCTTCGCGGATCTGCGGTCGCCCGGAACCGTCGAGAACCTGCGCTCGAACCCGAGCATCGAGATCAATGCCGTCGACCAGCTCGTCCGCAAGGGCTACCGCTTCAAGGGAACAGCCACCGTGCACACCGACGGCCCGTTGTTCGAGCAGGGAGTGGCGTTCTACGAGGCGCGCGGGACCGTCAGGGCGCGCGAGCGCATCCGCGGGATCGTGATCGTGCGGGTCGAGCGGGCCATGGCGGTCACGTCACCGGCCTACGACATCGGCGCCACCGAGGACGAGCTCCGCGAGCTCAACCTCCGGCGGCTCACCGCCGGTGGGACCGGCTCGGCACCCGAGCGGTCCGGACTGAGGGCGGTCCGGATCGACGACCGCCGTCCCGCGTCGGCCAGGCGCGACTGGTTCACTGGTGCGCATGGAGCCCACCGGCCCGCGGTCGCGCCGTGACCCGATCGAGCTGGCCATCGAGAACTGGACGGCGCAGGGATGGGCCGACGCCACCCCCGGCATGGCCATGGTCACCTCGGTGATGCGGGTGCAGCAGTTGCTGCTGCAACAGGTCGAGCGGGTGCTGCGTCCGATGGGCCTGACCTTCGCCCGTTACGAGGTGCTCATGCTCCTGTCGTTCAGCCGGACGGGGGCCCTGCCGGTCGGCAAGATCGGCGAGCGGCTCCAGGTGCACCCCGCCAGCGTCACCAACGCGGTCGACCGCCTCGAGGACGACGGGCTGGTCCGACGGATGGCCAACCCGCAGGACGGTCGCAGCGTGCTGGCCAGCATCACCGAGCGTGGACGCCACCTGGCCGCCGAGGCTTCGGCCGAGCTCAACCGGGATGTGTTCGCGAAGGTCCCGCTCCCGGTCGCCGACCTCGACACGCTGTTCTCGGTCCTGCGCGACCTGCGCCGGGCCTTCGGTGACTTCAGCTGACGGAGAGCCCCCGGCCCGCGCCGCCGGCCCCTGGCCGTTGCTTTGACGTCCAAGTATCCTTGCCGCATGGACGATCGCCGAGCCCGCTGGCAGGAGGCCTACGACGCGTCGCGCGAAGCGCGAGGCCGACTTCTCGACCATGTCGGGGATCCCCCTCGAGCCGGTGTACGGACCCGACGGAGCCGAGCTCCCGGGCGCCTACCCGTACACCCGGGGTCCGTACGCCTCGATGTACCGCTCGAAGCTCTGGACGATGCGGATGTTCGCCGGGTTCGGTACGGCCGAGGACACGAACTGGCGCTTCAAGGAGATCATCCGCGCCGGCGGCGACGGGCTGTCGACGGCGTTCGACATGCCCACCCTGCTCGGGCTGGACTCCGACGACGAGATGTCGCTCGGCGAGGTCGGCCGCTGCGGTGTTGCGGTCGACTCCCTCGCCGACATGGAGGACCTCTACGCCGGGATCGACCTCGGCACCATCACCACGTCGATGACCATCAACTCCCCCGCCGCGGTCATCCTCGCCATGTTCGTCGCGCAGGCCGAGAAGGCCGGGGTCCATCGCTCCCGCCTCGGCGGCACCCTCCAGAACGACATCCTGAAGGAGTACCAGGCCCAGAAGGAGTTCGTGTTCCCGCCCCGCCAGTCGATGCGGCTGGTGCGCGACACCGTCGACTTCACCGCCGCCGAGATGCCCCGATGGCACTCGATCTCGATCTCCGGCTACCACATCCGCGAGGCCGGCTCGACCGCCGCCGAGGAGCTGGCCTTCACCCTCGCCAACGGCTTCGCGTATGTCGAGCTGGCGCTGCAGGCGGGCCTGGGCATCGATGCCTTCGCCCCCCGGCTGAGCTTCTTCTTCAACGCCCACATCGACTTCTTCGAGGAGATCGCCAAATACCGGGCGGCGCGGCGCATCTGGGCCCGTTGGCTCCGGGACCGCTACGGCGCCCAACTCGAGCGGTCCCTGCAGCTCCGGTTCCACACGCAGACCGCCGGCGTGTCGCTCACCGCTCAGCAGCCCGAGGTCAACATCGTCCGGACCGCGGTGGAGGCACTCGCGGGCGTCCTCGGTGGCACCCAGTCGCTCCACACCAACTCGATGGACGAGGCGATGGCGCTGCCGACCGAGAAGGCGGCCCGCATCGCGCTCCGCACGCAACAGGTGATTGCGTACGAGACGAATGTGGCCCACGTGGCCGATCCGCTCGGTGGATCCTGGTTCGTCGAGGAGCTGACCGACGAGATGGAGCGCCAGGCCGAGGAGCTGTTCGCCCATCTCGATGAGCTGGGTTCGGGCTCGATCCTCGAAGGGGTCATCAGGGGCATCGAGGAGAACTGGTTCCAGGGCCGCATCGCCGACTCCGCCTACGAGCTCGAACGCAAGCTGAACCAGGGCGATCGCATCGTGGTCGGCGTGAACCGTTTCACCGAGGGCAACGAGGAGAACGGCATCGAGCTGCTCCAGATCACCAACGCCGACGAGGCCCGGCAGCTCAAGCGGCTCGATCAGGTCCGCCACGACCGGGACGCGGACGCCGTGGCCGCGGCGCTGGACCGACTCGCCGCCGAAGCGTCCGATCCGTCCGTGAACCTGATGCCGACGTTGATCGACGCGGTCGGGACCTACGCCACGCTCGGTGAGGTCATGGGTGCGCTGGCAGGCGTGTTCGGGCGGCATGTGGAGGTCCCCATCATCTGAACTGTCCGCGTCGGCCGGTGTGATCCCCTAGGTGGGACGACGCGATTGGTACCGTCACACGGTGGTACAGGCTCCGGCTGGGGTGCTCCCACCGCCGTCGGTCGGTGCCCGGCGGGGGGGCCGCGCGCTCCCACCACCTGAGCCGGGCACACGTCAGGGGCTCCCGCCGCCGTCGAGCTCACAGCCCTCGAGAACACAGCCATCCTGGCCGCCCCCGCACTGGCCACCGCGCGCCGACGGGGCGGGTTTGCGGCTCGACATCGAGGGACTGCGGGCTGTCGCCGTCCTGCTCGTCCTGTGCTTCCACGCCGAGCTCGGCCCGTTCAGCGGCGGCTACATCGGCGTCGACGTCTTCTTCGTCGTCTCCGGGTTCCTGATCACGTCGCTGCTGCTCGCCGAGTTGCAGCGCACCGGGTCGATCAGGCTGGGGCGGTTCTGGTCCCGCCGGGCCCGGCGGCTGCTGCCGGCGTCGTCGCTGGTCATCGTGACCACCCTGCTGGCCGGGACCGCGGTGCTCGACCCGCTGTCGCTCACCGATCTGGCTCGCGACGCGCTCGCCGCCGCCACGTTCACGATCAACATCGTGCTGGCATGGCGCCAGAACGACTACCTGGCCGCCGACCTCGCGCCCTCACCGCTGCTCCACTTCTGGTCGCTGGCGCTGGAGGAGCAGTTCTACCTGGTGTGGCCGTTGCTCTTGCAACTGGTGGCCGGCTACCGGCACCATCGCCGCGCGGCCGTGGCGCTGCTGATCGTCGTCGGCTGGCCGATCTCCTTCGCCGCCTCCGTTCTGCTCACGGGCCGCAACCAGCCCTGGGCGTTCTTCAGCCTCTCGACCCGCGCCTGGGAGCTGCTCACCGGAGCCGCGCTGGCGCTGCTCGTCGTCCATGCCCGGCGGGTGCCCGCGTTCGTGCGGGGGGCCGCGGCGTGGGCGGGTCTCGTCGTGATCGTCGCCACGGCGGTGCGCTTCGACCTGGCGACGCGGTTCCCGGGACCGGCTGCTCTGGTGCCCGTGTGCGCCACCGCGGCGGTCATCCTCGGTGGGCCGTTGCTCGGGCGGGGTCCTGTCGGGCTGCTCAACCTGCGGCCGATGATCTGGGTGGGGCAGCGGTCGTACAGCATCTACCTCTGGCACTGGCCGGCGCTGGTGCTGGTCGAAGCCGAGCTCGGACCACTCGCCGCGTGGGAGCGGGTGGCCACCCTGCTGGCGTCCGTCGCCATCGCCGCCGTCACCTACCGGATCCTCGAGAACCCGGTGCGCCACTGGAAGTGGCTGGCCGCGGAGGCCCGCCGAGGGCTGGTCATGGCCGGCGGGCTCATCACGGCGTCCGTCATGACCGCGGTGGCCGTCGTCGCCACGACGCCAGTGCTCGTCGGCACCGGGTCCGCCGCCGCTCCGGTGGTCATCACGGCCCCGACCTCCGCGCCGACGGCTCCGATCACGCCGGCCGGCACCCTCGCCCGCTCGCCCGTGACGGCGGCCGGGGGGAGCGTCGACCGGTCGCCGACCACGGGACCGGAGGCGGCGACGTCGTCCACCGCCTCGGCCACGGTCCAGACCTCCGCCCCCATCCCCTCCACACCACCGACGACCGCGCGGCCGGGGCCGGACGAGCTCGCGGTCCTCAACGAGCCCCAGCTCCTCGCCGGGTTGCAGACGGAAGCGGCACCGGCGAACCTGCGGCCGGCGCTGCGCGGCGCCCGAGGTGATCTGCCCGCCATCTACCAGGACGGCTGCCACCTCGACGCCGCCGGTCACGATGCCGGGACCGTGCACGTTCGGCGACCCCGCGTCGACGACGACCGTCGTGCTGTTCGGCGACTCGCATGCCGCCCAGTGGTTCCCGGCCCTCGCGCAGCTCGCCGACCAGCATGGTTGGCGGCTGCTGGTGCTGACGAAGAAGGGCTGCCCGACGGCCAGCATCTCGGTGTTCAGCCCCATGGTGAACCGCGAGTTGCGGGAGTGCGACGCCTGGCGCATCAACGTGGCCGCCCGACTGGCCGCCGAGCGGCCCGACCTCGTCCTCATGTCCTCGTACCGGTACCGGCAGACCGGCGCCTGGGCCGGGGTGGAGAGCAACCAGGCCTGGCAGCAGGGGTTGAGCGCGACGCTGGCCGCGTACCGGCCGCTGGCCGATCGCGTGCTGATCCTGGGCGACACGCCGACCCCGGCGCGGGACATCCCGGCCTGCGTCTCGGCCAACCTGGGCCGGGTCTCGGCCTGTGTGAACCCGCGGGCCGAAGCCGTGCGCGACGATCGCCTGGGCGTCGAGCAGGGGGTGGCGGCGGCTCACGACGCCGCCTTCGTGTCGACCAGCAACTGGCTGTGCTCACCGACGGCCTGCCCGGTCATCGTCGGTGACGTCCTCGTCTACCGGGACGCGAACCACCTCACGGCGACGGCGGCGACGTGGTTGGCGCCGTACCTGGACGCGGCCATCACGCCACTGCTCCCGTGAGCGCGACGTTGGGCCGCTCGGTGCTCCTCGCGGTCGGGCTCGTCGTGGCCGGCTGCGCACCGGCCCCGGTGAAGGTCCGCGTGGTGGGCCTGCCGACCGGTCACCGTGCCGGCCCGCGCCGTGGAAGCTTGCACCCTCAACGACCATCCCGCCGACCACGCTGCCGCCGACCACGCTGCCGCCCACGACACCACCTCCCCCCACGACGCGCGCCCCCGTGCCCTGCGCGGTGAGCTTCGTCGGTGACTCCCTCGGGCTGGGCACGCTGCGCAACGGGCTCCCCCAGGCACTGGGCGGTGTCGGCTGCCTGCTCGTCTGGCAGGAGGCGTACGGCGGGATGCCGATCGGGGTCGGCGCGGACCTGCTGGCCGGCGCCGGCGGGGCGCCGTCCAACGTCGCCCTCGTCATGCTCGGCTTCCACAACGCCCGGTCCGAGGTCGGCAAGGGCCGGTTCCCCGGCCGGATCGACGCCGTCGTGCAGGCGGCAGGACCGCGCCTCGTGGTGTGGCCGATGCTGGCCAGCACCGCTGACTGCTCGAACGGCTACAAGCAGGCCCTCGTGCGGGCCAACGAGGAGCTGCAGGTGGCCACGCTGCGTTGGCCCAACCTCGTCCTCGTCGACTATCCCGCGTTCCTGGCCGTCCACCCCGAGTATTCGGAGAACCGCTGTCCCCACCTGGTGCCGCCCGGCTACGGCGCGGCCGCCGCCTGGCTGGCCGGCGAGGTCCGCCGCCTCCTCGAGGTCCGCACGCCCTGACGGCGAGCACGGCCTCGCGGCGAGCACAGCCTGGCTCAGCGCTCCTCGCGCCGGCCGGCGAACAGTCGGACCGGCCCCGGCCACGTGCGCTCCACCTCGCACGCACCGGTGAGGTCCGCGGCGGCCAGCATCCCGAGAACCTCGTCGGCGGTCCACGGATGCCCCCCGGACCGGAGGATGCGGAGATCCGTCAGGAGGCGGGCCAGCGGTTCGTCGGGCCCCGCGAAGGTGCCCAGCAGCAGCCAGCCTCCCGGGCGGAGCGCGCCCCGGCCCCGCTCGATCGCCGTCGTGACGATGTCCCGGGGCAGGAAGGGCAGGGGGAGCCAGACCGCGTCGAAGGTCTCGGTGTGGTCGAGCGCGACGACGTCGAGGGTGCGGAGGGTGACCCGCTCGGCCATGCCCTCGGCGGCCACGTTGCCGCGCGCCAGGGTGAGCGCCGGCTCGAAGACGTCGATGCCCACCACCTGCGCGTCCGGGAAGGCGCGCGCCGTGGCGATGGCGAGCCAGCCGGTCCCGGTGCCGACGTCGAGGAACGCGGCGCCCGGCCGGGCGAGCGCGTCGCCCATGCCGGGCAGCCGGGTGGCGGCCGCGCCGAAGGCCTGGACCACCGACATGGACAGCCGCCCGATCCCCTGCAGGACCCGTTCGTCCAGCACACCCCAGTGGCCCGTCGGACCGGGGTCGTCGACCAACGCCAGCGACTGCGCCAGGAACGAGCGCGCCATCCCGACCACCTGCGGCCCGGGTCCGTCGGGCTCGACCTCGGCGGACCCGGTCAGCTCGACGGCGATGTCGCGCAGGACGTCACGCACGAGGGGATCGGCGTCGAGCCCTCGGTCTCGACCCGGATGTGGGCGGCCAGCGCGGCCAGCGCCTCGGCCGCGTGCGCGAGGCGCACTGCGGTCGGCAGCAGTGGTTCGGTCATGTCGTCCTCCTGCTCCTCCTGCTCCTCTTTCGGTGCCCTACCGGCGATGGATCTCCGCGCTGCGGGTGACGCACTCGAGGAACGGGCGATCGAGGCTGACGCCGATGCCAGGCCCGGCGGGCACCGACATCCACCCGTCCACGGCCTCCAGCGGTTCCTGCACGATGTCACGCTCGTAGGTCCGGCTGGCCGAAGCCGTGTCCCCCGGGAGCGTGAACCCGGTCAGCGTGGCGAGGTGGATGTTGTGCGCCCGCCCGACGCCCAGCTCGTACATCCCGCCGCACCACATCGCCACCGATCGGGCGACGCACAGCTCGTTGATCCGCCGGGCGACGGCGTGGCCGCCCACCCGCCCGGACTTGAGGTTGACGACGGCACAGGCGCCGAGGTCCAGCGCGGCCACGGTGCGCTCATAGGAGGTGAGGCTCTCGTCGAGGCAAAGGGGCGTGGCCAGCATCCCCGCCAGCGCGGCGTGCTCGACGAGGTCGTCCCAGTGCAGCGGTTGCTCGAGGTAGGTGAGCCCGATGGCGTCGAGGGCGCGGAGATGACCGGCGTCGGCCAGCGAGTAGGCGGAGTTGGCGTCCGCGCTCAGCGCGGCCTCGGGAAACGCGGTGCGGACGGCGGCGAGCGTGTCGACGTCGGCGCCGGGCTCGATCTTCAGCTTGATCCGCTGGTAGCCCTCCTCCAGGTGGCGACCGACCCGCTCGAGCGTGTCCGGGACCGGCGCCAGCCCGAGGCTGGCTCCCACCGCCACGGCGACGCCGGAGCCGCCGAGGACCTCCGACAACGGCAGGTCCCGCTGGCGGGCATAGCAGTCCCACACCGCGTGCTCGAGCGTGGCCTTGGCCATGGGGTTCCCCCGCCACCGCTGCCAGGCCTCGCTGAGCTCGTCCGGGTGGGACACCTCGTTGGCGAGGACCCAGGGCACGAGGGCCTGGCGCAGCAGGGCCAGGGCGCCGTCCACCGACTCCTCCCGGTAGAGCGGAAGGGCCTCCATGACGCCTTCGCCGTAGCCCTCGATCCCCTCAGACCGGACCGTCGCCAGCACGGCGATCTTCTCGGTCTCGGTGCCGTAGGACGTCCGGACGGGCGAGCGGAACGGGAGCGACACGACCCGGAGCTCGACCTCGTCGATGCGCATCCACGCGCACCGTACCGCCGCCGACGCCATCGACTGGGGGACGGGCGCCGTCGACGGGCTCGCCTCACACCCAGCTCGTGAAACCCTGCTCCCAGAAGTGGCTGTCGAACGCGAACGCCGTGTCGAGCGCGTCGAGCGCGCAGGAGCTCGAACGACATCCAGTCGACCAGACTCACCTCCCGGCGGTCGGCGGCGAGCAGCGCGGCGACGGCCCGGCCATGGAGCGCCTCGTCCACCCAGACGACGCGAAGCAGAGGCAGGACGTGCCGGTGGAGCGCGGCTGCCGCCCGCATCCCCATTCGGTGCTGGACCAGCGCCGCCGACTCGACAACGACGCCGCTGTGGGTGATCGCCTCGGCGGTCCCCGACACGATGCCATCGAGCAGCCGCTCCCAACCGGTGGCGGCGGCCCGATGCTTCCCGTCGTCCGCATCGAGGACCGCGTAGAGCGCGGACGTATCGATGAAGCAGGTCGGCACGAGGATGGTCAGGTGTCGAACGCGGCCGTCAGTGCCCGATCATGCTCCTCGGCAGTGTCGCTGGTGCCCGACCGGAAGGCCCCGATGACGTCACGGGCGTGGTCCGCCCGGCGGGCCAGGGTGTCTTCGCGGAGGAGCTCGTCGAGCGCGTCGCGGAGGAGCGCGGCCTGCGATCGGCGCCGGACGGCCGCCAAGCGGCGTAGGGCCTCCGCCTGGTCACCCGTCATAGAGATCTGGGTCCTGATCATTCCATCATGATAACACTTATAGCCATCATGATGGCACACCAGCTCAGCTCTTGGTCTGCGCGTACTCGATGACCCGTTCGACCACCCGCTGGTCGGCCTTCTCGACGGCGCCGGCGTCGAACGGAGGCTGGGGGTCGTACTCGATCATGAGTTGCATGGCCATGGCGGCGATGTCGTCCACCAGGAGCTCGGACAGCCGCAGTGCCATGTCGATCCCCGAGGACACTCCGGCGGCGGTGATGATCCGGCGGTCGAGGTGCTCGACCACCCGCTCCGACGTCGGCTCGGCACCGAACTGGCGGAGCATCTCGAGGTTCGCCCAGTGGGTCGTGGCCGAGAGCCCGTCGAGCAGACCGGCCGCACCGAGGACGAGCGATCCTGTGCAGACCGAGGTCGTGTAGCGGGACGTCTCGTGCGCGCTGCGGAGCCACGACAGCAGAGGCTCGTCGTCCAGCAGGGCGCGGGTGCCCACGCCGCCGGGGACGACGATGACGTCCGGTCGGGGCAGCTCGTCGAAGGTGGCGTCCACGGTCAGGCCGAGGAACCCGTTCTCCGTCCGCACCTCGCCCCGGCGATGGCCGACGAAGGTGACGGTGGCTCCGGGAAGTCGTTGGAGGACCTCGTAGGGACCGATGAGGTCGAGGGCGGTGAGGCGCTCGAAGAGCACGGCGGCGATCTGCATGGTGTGTCCTTCCTGCCGGCTCAGCCGGCCAAGGTGAAGCGGCGTCGGTAGTCCGTGGGGGGCACGGCGAGCGTGCGGAGGAAGCTGCGGCGCATGGTCTCCGCGGTGCCGAAACCGACCCGGCGGGCGACGACGTCGACCGTGAGGTCGGTGGTCTCGAGGGCCCGGCAGGCGGCTTCGACCCGCACCCGCTCGACGTAGCGGGCCGGCGTCGTCCCCAACTCCCTCGTGAACACGCGGGTGAAGTTGCGGACGCTCATGCCCACTGCGCCGGCCAGCGTGGGCACGGAGTGGTCGGCACCGGGATCGGTCAGGACGAGCTCCTGCGCCCGGCGCACGGCCGCCACCTCGCTCGGAGGGTGCCAGAGGGGCGCCGCGAACTGCGACTGGCCGCCCGGCCGGCGCAGGTACATCACCAGCCAGCGGGCGACGGTCTGCGCCACCTCGGCACCGCAATCCTCCTCGACCAGCGCCAGCGCCAGATCGATGCCGGCCGTCACCCCGGCCGAGGTCCAGAACTTGCCGTCACGGCGATGCAGCGCGTCGGGATCGACGTCGAGCGCGGGATGCTCCCGGGCGAGCCGCTCGCTGCGCGCCCAGTGCGTGCACACGGTTCGATCGTCGAGCAGGCCCGCGGCGGCCGAGCGCGAACGCGCCGGTGCACACACTCGCGCACGCGGCGGGCCGGCCCGGCCAGGCGCCGGATGCCGGTGATGAGCGCTCCGCCGGGCTCGAGGGTGTAGACGCCGCTTCCCCCGACCACGAGCAGGGTGTCGACCGGGCCGCGCACGCCGGCCAGCGCCTGGTCGGCGATGATCGTCAGACCGCTCTCGGTCCGCACCGGCCCGGCCTCGTCCGCGGCGATCAGCAGGCGGTAGCGGGGATCGGCCCGGTGCCGAGCGTCGAGGAGTTCGTTGGCCCCGGCGAGGACCTCGTGGGGTCCGGCCAGGTCCAGGGCCTGACAGCCCGGGTAGACGACGATGACGACACGACGGTCAGGCACGGTGCCAGCTTCCCGAGGAACCGGCCTGGCGTCAACGACAGGCTGCCCACAGATTCGGCCACCCGAGGGGTGTGGGGGCGGCGGGACGTCAGGCGAGGGCGAGCGTTCTGCCCTCGCGATCGTCGACCACGAGGGTGCCCGCCCACTTGTCCCACATGGTCTCGTGGTAGGTCGAGAAGATCATGAAGGTGGCGACGAGCGTGAAGATCCCGCAGGTGATCTGGCCAATGATGCCGATGGCCAGGCCGCGGATGACGAAGTCCCGCAGCGCCATCTCGCCCCACGTGGCCGCCCGTCCGGTCCGCTTCATCACGACGCGCTGCCCGCAGATCTGCTTGCCGGGCGTCTGCCCCTTCGACCACACGATCAGCGTCCAGATCAGCCAGCCGATGATGAGCGTCACGATGATGAGGACGAGGTCGATGAGCGAAGAGCCCAGCCGGGCCCAGGGGTTGGTCAGCGGTATGCCTGCGGGCACCCGCTCGTTCCCCACGACCGGCGGCGGTGGCGTACGGCTGGTACTGGACCGGCGCGGCAGCGGCGTAGCCCTGGCCGGGGGCGGGTGACCCGGCGACGGGGTCGATCGCGGTGAACCCGCCGTCGGCCACGAAGTCGGTCCACTCCTGACCGTCCCACCACCGCAGCTGATGGCGGCCCGTCGGGTCGGGGTGCCACTGCCCGTTCAACTGATCGACCATCGCTCCTCCTGCCCGCGGCGGGTCCCGCTACCTCGCGAGGTGGCCAATGTGTAGTCCGGCCGGCTGTGCCGTGCACGGGATCGGCCCTGCGGTGACGCGTTGCTCAGCGCTACCCTCGCGGCGTGCAGGGCGGCGCGGCCGACTCGGCTGCGGCTGTCGCAGCCACGGAGCTGACCGGCGGCGCGCGGCGGGCCCGTCTCGTGGTCGCCGCGGTCGTGTTCGCGGTGCTGCTGGCCGGCACGGCATGGGGGCAGGACGACCACTTCCCCTTCGGTCCGTTCCGCATGTACGCCACCCGCCAGCGGCTCGACGGAACGACGAGCTGGTATCAGCTGGAGGCGACGACGGTCGACGGCCAGCGGGTCGTCCTGCCCGGCGCGGCCTACGGCCTGCGGAGGGCCGAGCTCGAAGGCCAGATCCCCCGCTTCGTGGCCGACCCGCGCCTGTTGGGCGACCTGGCCTCGGCCTACGAGGTGCGGCGGCCGGGCGGACCGGACCTGGCCGAGGTCCACCTGGTCAAATGGCGCCAGCGTCTGGACGGGGGCCGTCCGTCCGGCGATCCGACGAGCGAGACGGTGGCCACGTGGCGTCGTTGAGCGTCCCCGGCCCGGCGGACGCGCTCGGCGCGGAGCCGATCGGCCATTCCCGGCCCGACCGCGGGAGCTGGTGGTTCCCGCCGACCGCGCTCGGCCGGGTAGCCGCGCTCCGCCTGCTGGCCTACGCGTTCGTTCCCGTCGACGTGCTGCTGACGACGGCCTGGGTCGGCCAGCACGGCGATGTCCCCGGAGTCCTGTACCGGCCGGTGATGGTCGCCCGCCTCCTTCACCTCCCGACGCCCACCCGCACCGGCGTCGACCTCCTCGAGCTGGCGCTGTTGGTGGCCGCGGCGACGGCCTTCGTCGCCGTCCTGGCCCGGGCGACCACGCTCGTGCGGACCGCCGGCGCGGCGGTGTTCGCGCTCTACGGCTGGTGGATGCTCGTGGCCATGTCCTACGGAAAGGTGGACCACGACCGGTTCGCCTTCCTGGTGCTCCTCGGCGTGCTCCCGACGGTCGGCGCAGCCACACTGGGACAGCAGCGCCGTTCGCTCCAGGCGGGCTGGGCCGTGCGGATGACCCAGGTGGCCGTCGTGGCGACCTACTTCCTCGCCGCCTGGGGCAAGCTCCGCTTCGGGGGCTGGAACTGGGCCACGGGGGCCACGCTGACCCGCGCCGTCCTGCGCCGCGGCACCGATCTGGCGCAGTGGACGCTCGACCATCCCGGCGTCCTCCGCACCTTCCAGTGGCTCCTGCTCCTGCTGGAGCTGGCCGCGCCGCTGCTGCTCGTCGTACGGCGGGAGCGGACCAGGTACGCGCTCGTCGCCAGCTTGATCGCGTTCCACGTGATCACCTACCTGGCGATCTCGATCATCTTCCTCCCGCACGTCGTGGCCCTCACCGCCTTCCTCCCCCTGGAGCGGCTCGGCCGGCGGGACGCACCGTCCTAGTGCACCTAGGCCAGCCCTAGATCGTGGCGCCGACGAGCCGGCCGACCAGGTTGGTCACGACGAAGGCCAGCAGGAGCAGACCCGGCCTGCCGCAGCGCCGAGCGCCAGCGACTGCGGCGGGTCAGCAGTGCCAGCCCGGCGCCCAGCACCAGCGCGGCGACGACCCCGAGCAGCAGGCTGATGACCAGCGCCACCGTTCCGCCGGCGAAGAACCATGGCAACAGCGGGATGGCCGCGCCGGTCGAGAACGCCGCGAAGGAGGATGCTGCGGCGAGCGTCGGCGATCCCAGCGCGCCGGGGTCGAGGCCGAGCTCCTCCCGGGCGTGGGCCTCGAGGGCCGTCTCGGGGTCCTGCATCATCTTGGCGGCCACCGTCATGGCTGTGGCCCGGTCGAGACCCCGCTCGACGTAGATGCCGGCCAGCTCCCTGGTCTCGCCCGCGGGGTCGTGCTCGATCTCGGAGCGCTCGATGTCCAGCTCGTGCTGGAGGAGCTCCTGGTTGGCCCGAACCGAGACGTACTCCCCGACGGCCATCGACAGCGCGCCGGCCACGAGACCGGCCAAGCCGACGACCATGACGTCGGCGCGGGCGGTGGAGGCGCCGGCCACCCCGGCGACGAGGCTGAGGTTCGACACCAGCCCGTCGCTCATGCCGAACACCGCGGCACGGGCGGCACCGGACGACCAACGCCCGTGCCGCTCGGCGCGGTACCGGTGCGAAAGGCCGAGATGTTCGGGAGCCATCGCCCCTCAGTGTCGGACGGCCAATGACCGCGGACAACATGATCTTGTCCGGCAGGCATCCCTCACACCGCAGGCGCGTGCGCGCCCTCTGCCCTGCACCCCCGCCGCCTCGGCGTGCCGCGGTGGAGTACGGGTCGAGTCCGGTCAGGGCTCGTTCAGCAGGTAGTCGACGAGCGCGTCCACCTCGACGGGCGACACGGCGATGCCCGGCATGGCCGCCACCGGACCGGTGGGGACGAACGCCGGCGACACGAAGGACCCGGGCGCGGTGATCGACTCCCTGACGTACTCCTCTGCGCTCATGCCCGGCCGGCGGTCCCCGGCCCACGTCGCGACGTCGGCGAGGGTCGGCCCGGCCGGGATGAGGGCCGAGCTGTCGGGACCGTCGTGGCAGGTGGCGCAGCCCTTGGCCATGAAGAGCGTGGCCCCATCGGTGACGGGCTCCGGCGTTGCATCGCCGACCGCCGAGGGCTCGGAGCCCCAGGCCCACCCGGTCAGGGCCGCCAAGCCGAGGGTGAGCGCACCGGCGGCCACCGCGACACGGGTGCTCACGATCCGGGCCGCCGAGATCAGGCCACCGCAGACCGGCGGGGCCGGCGACGCCGGGGCAGGCCGGCGAGGGCGGCGACGAACACGATCGCCGATGCGGCCGTCAGCGCCAGCAGGCCGTAGCGGACGGGCTCGGGCCAGCGCCGCCCGTCGTCGCCCGAGGGAGCCACGCCACCACCGGTCGCCACCACGAGCGGCCCGAGATCCTGCGGCCCGAACCACCCCTGGATCACCTCCCAACGGTGGGTGCCGGCGGGAACGACGACGTCGGCGACGTAGTGCCCGAGAGGACCCTCGGCGCGGGCCGGGAACATCGTGGTCGCCCCGCCGTCCTCGGAATGGACGATGAGCCGCACGCCCTCGAGGGCCACGGGCGTCACCCCGTGTTGCCGGATGGTGAACCCGACCGGCGTCGGCTCGTCCGGCGTGATCGCGGACAACGGGTCGAGCGTGGTGACGGCGAAGCCACCGGCCCCGGCCTGACCCGAGGGGACGAGGGCTACGGCGAGCCCGGCCAACAGGACGGCGAGTACGACACGCTTCATGCCCCTCCTACACCGATCGGCGGCAACAGGTTCCCGCCGGTGGTGACGAGAAGCAGTCAGCGGGCGAGCATGGGCTCCACGGTGGCGTGGAGGGTGGACAGCTGGCGGGACGCCGGCCAGCTCTCGGGGTCGAAGAGGGCCTGCAGGGCGATGCCGTCAGCCACGGCGATCAGCTGCTCGGCCCGCGCCACGAATGCGGCACGGCCATCCCCACGGCCGGCCCCGCGACCGGCCCCGCGACCTTCGTCGCACGCCTGCAGGAGGTCGGCCAGCCCGTCCCGGAAGTCCCGATACGCGTCGCGCTGCGCGCGGGAGAGCTCCTCGTCGCCGGCCGCCTGCGCACAGAAGGCCACCGTGACCATCCAGTGGCGCCGACCGTCGTCGTCGAGCGGCAGGGCACCCTCCAGGGAGTGCAGCAACGCCTCCTTCGGTCGTCGCGGGTCACGGGCGTCTCGCGCCGCATGGCGCTGGGCCAGGGACGACCGGAAGGTGAACAGCAGGAGCTCACGCTTGTCGGCGAAGTAGTGGGTGAGCGCCCCGGTCGTCCACCCGGCCTCCGCCGCCACGTCGCGCAGGGTGGCCGCGCCGACGCCGGCGCGGGCGATGAGCTGTGCTGCCGCGGCAGCCAGCTCGGCCCGCCGCTCGGCGCTGTCGACGACCTTCGGCATTGACGACAATGTATCACAAGTGTTATATAACGTACGTTATTGCTCATGTCGTGCGTGGTAAGTTCGCCGCGCGCAGCGAGGAGGAGTCCCGTGGTCTACGTGCCGACTCGTGGTGACGCCCCCGTCCGTCTCGGGCCGGGCGTACCCATCACCCCTGGTTACGGGCCGAGCGCCATCAGTCGCCAGCCCTACACCGATCCGGTGCAGTTCGAGCTCGAACGCGAGAAGGTCCTCAACACCACGTGGCTGCTCGTCGGCCGTTCGTCGGAGATCCCCGGCACCGGGGATTGGCTCAGCTTCGAGAGCCACGGCGAGACCGCGGTCGTCACCCGCCAGCCGGACGGCTCGGTGGCTGCGTTCCACAACGTGTGCCAGCACCGCGGACCGACCTTCGTGACCGAGTGGAAGGGCTGCGGGGCCAAGAAGTTCACCTGCCCCTACCACGGCTGGATCTACGACACGACCGGGAAGGTCGTCGGCGTCCCCGAGCGGGTCGACTTCGCCGACGAGCAACTGCAGGGTCTCCGCGCCCCCGCTGTGGCCGCAGAGGAGTGGGGAGGCTGGATCTGGGTGAACCTGTCCGGGCCGGACGCCGCTCCCCCGCTGCGGGAGTGGATCGGCGAGGACATCGCGGCCGACCTCGGGCGCTTCGGGATGGAGGACATGGTCCTGCTCGAGGTGCTCGAGTGGGACGTCCCCGTGAGCTACAAGGCCATCGTCGACGGGTTCAACGAGATCTACCACACGGCGTCGCTCCACCACGTCGGCTCGGCGTGGACGAAGTCGGCCAAGGACACCACCTTCCACGTGGTCAACGACCACAACTACATGTGCTTCGTCCCGCGCCAGCAGTACCGGGACCAGCTGGCCGAGAGCTGGGACCATCACCAGTACGCGATCTGCCACTACGTCGTGTTCCCGAACACCGTCTTCAACTGCAACCCCGAGCACATCCAGGTGTTCAACCCCATCCCCATCGACGTCGACCGCACCCGCTTCCTCTGCTGGGAGCTCATCTACCCCGGCGACGACGAGGATCCCGAGTACGAGGCCTACAAGGACAGGATGCTCAACCACTGGGAGCACCTCAAGGTCGTGGTGGGCGAGGACATCGACATCTACAAGCAGCTCGAGCGCACCAAACGGTCGAGCGCCTACACGAGGAACCTGCTCTCGTCACGCGAGTTCAAGATCGCCCACTACCACAACCTCATGGCGGAGATGATCCGGGGCTGACCGGACCACCACCTCGGGTGGGCGTCACACGAGCGCGGGCGCGAGCGCCCGCCATTCGCGGAGCGGCAACTCGGCGGGCTCATCGGTCAACACCTGGACGCACACGTGGTCGGCGCCGGCGTCGCGGTGCTCCTGGACACGGGCGGCGATGGCCGACTCGTCACCCCACGCCACGAGCGCGTCCACCAGCCGATCGCTCCCCCCGTCGAGGAGATCCTCTTCCTCGACACCGAACCGCCGCCAGTTGTTGACGTAGTTCGGCAGCACCATGTAGCGGGCGAGATGGCGCCGGCCGGTGGCGCGCGCCGTCGCCGGATCGGAGTCGAGCACCACGCCCTGCTCGGGCGCCACCAGCGCGTCGGGTCCGAGCGCTTCGCGCGCCCGTTGCGTGTGCAACGGCGTCACGAGATAGGGGTGGGTGCCGGCCGACCGCTCCCGCGCCAGCTCGAGCATCTTCGGCCCCAGCGCGGCGAGCGCCCGCCGGTCCGTCGGGAGCGGAGGGTCGGCCCTGTCCAGCTCGTCGAGGAAGGCCACCATCCTCGCCAACGGCTGGCGGTAGGTGCCGGGCTCGTTCACGCGGTCGATGAGGGGCTGGTGGCTCACGCCGAGGCCGATGAACAGCCGGTCACCGTGGTCGGCCGTCAGGCGGGCGTGCTCGGCGGCCGTCTCCTCCGCTCCGTGCATCCAGATGTTGAGGATGCCGGTGGCGACGACCACCGCGCGCGTCGCACCGAGCAGGTTGCGCAGCGCGCCGAACACGTCGCCTCCCACATCCGGCACCCACAGCGCGGTCCAACGCATCTCCTCGAGCTCGGCGGCGGCTTCCGCCGCCTGGCCCGCGTCGCCGTGGCGTAGCTGTCCGCTCCAGATGCCGGTCCCGATCAGGTCGAAGCTCATACCGGGGAGGTTGCCACACCCTGTTTCGCTCGAGGGTGTCCGCTCCGGCTGCTGGGGCCGCGCTGGGGCCCTACCCCTCCGGATCGGGCGCCGGTGGCGCTTGGCGCCGGGCACGCGCCCGACGCTTGCCCTCGTGCATCGCGGCCACCCGGGCCACCGGGATGGTGTGCCCCTCGGCCACCAGGTCGGCCGGGAGGACCTGCGGCGCGGGCATGGCGTCCGCCCAGGGATCGCGGCTCACCCAAACGGTCGAGGGCGGTCAGGATGGTCAGCTCGCTCGGCACGACGTCGTCGAGCTCGTCCCAGGCCAGGGGGAACGAGACCGGCACGCCGGGACGGACCCGCGGGCTGTACGCGGCCACGACGGTCGCCCCGCCGCTGCGGGTGGAGTCGATGAAGACCTTGCCCTCGCGGTCCTCCTTGAGGAAGGCGGTGGTCGCGATGGTCGGATCCAGACGCTCGGCCCGCACGGCGATGGCCCGCGTCGCCGCGGCCGCGTCCTCGATCGGCGTGCTGAGGTCGATGGGCACGTAGATGTGCACACCCTTGGATCCGCTGGTCTTCACCGCTCCGGCCAGGCCGACCTCGTCGAGCGCCCGCCGGACGAGCTTGGCCGTGGCGACGACGCTGGAGAACGCGTCACCACTCGGCGGGTCGAGATCGAGCACGACGTGCGTGACGTGGTCCAGCCGGTCGACGTGGACGAGGGTCGGGTGATACTCGACGGCCCGCTGGTTGGCGAACCACAGCAGCGTGCGGCGGTCGTTGCAGAGCGCGTAGGCCACGGTCCGCTGCGACGCCTCCGCCCACAGCGGCGCGCGCACGATCCAGTCCGGCGCATGGTCGGGCAGGTTCTTCTGCATGAACGGCCGCTGTCCCCTGGTGACGCGGATGACGGACAGCGGCCGGTCGTGCAGCGCCGGCAAGAGCCGCTCGCGGACGGCGTCGAGATAGTCGACGAGAGCCCGCTTCGTCGTCCCCGCTCCGTCGAACAGCGGCTGATCGAGGTTCGTGAGCTTGACCCCGTCCCGTTCCTCCTGCCCGCTTCCCGATCTCGCGGCCATCCCCGTCAGAGCACGCCGGCGTAAGCGGGGAGGCAGGGCTGCCCACCGAGGTGCGCGTACGAGCACCTTCGAGCCGGCTGGTATCTCCCCGGAGCCGACGAGGCCCATGAGGCCCGCCATCGACTTGCCCTCGTAGACGGGGTCCGTGAGCATCCCCTCCAGGCGGGCACACGTGCGGATGGCGTCGATCGTCGCCGCGTCGGGGATCCCGTAGATGCCGGCCGAGTAGCCGTCGACGAGGACGATCTCGTCGTCGCGCAACTCCCGCTCGAGCCCGATGGCGGTGGCCGTCGCCGACGCGATCCTCGTCACCTGGCCCCGGGTCTTCTCCATGGTTGCCGATGCATCGATCCCGATGACACGTCGACCGGGCCGGTCCTCCAGCGCGAACCCGGCGATCATCCCCGCATGCGTCGAGCCGGTCACGGTGCACACGATGACGTGGTCGAAGAAGATGCCGTGCTCCGCCTCCTGCTGGGCGACCTCGCGCGCCCAGTTGGCGAAGCCGAGGCCACCGAGCGGGTGGTCGGACGCGCCGGCAGGGATCGGGTACGGCTTGCCTCCCGCCTCCAGGACGGAGTCGATGGCACGCTGCCAGCTGTCGCGCAGACCGATGTCGAACCCGGCTGGGTCCATCCGCACGTCCCCGCCCATGATCCGGGAGAGCTGGATGTTGCCGACCTTGTCGTAGATCACATCGGGCCAGTCGACCCAGGCCTCCTGCACCGTGACAGCCTTCAGCCCGAGGTGGGCGGCCACCCCCGTCACCTGCCTGGTGTGGTTGGACTGCACCCCGCCGATCGAGACGAGCGTGTCGCAGCCTTGCGCCAGCGCATCCGGGACGAGGTACTCGAGCTTGCGCGTCTTGTTGCCGCCGTAGGCGATCCCGGAGTTGCAGTCCTCGCGCTTGGCCCAGATCTCCACCTGGCCGCCGAGGTGCGCGCTCAGCCGAGGCAGCGGGTGGATCGGCGAGGGGCCGAACGTCAGCGGGTAGCGCTCGAAGTCGTCGAGGCTCATCGAGCGGGGTCTCCGACGCCTAGGGAGAGAGCGGCCGGCCGGTGCCGATCATCGAGTCGCGGGTGACGAGCGCGGCCAGGTCCTCCTCGGAGCAGCCGTCGGTGCCCTCGGGTCGCATGGGGAGGACGAGGTAGCGCTGCTCGGACGTCGAGTCGACCACGCGCAGCTCCACACCTTCGGGGATCAGCATGTCGAACTCGGCCAGCACCGCTCGGGGCTCGCGGACGACCCGGCTGCGGTACTCGAAGGACTTGTACCAGTCCGGCGGGGACCCCAGCACGCCGCTCGGGTAGCACGAGCAGAGCGTGCACACGACGACGTGGTGCAGCGTCGGGGTGTCCTCCAGCACCGAGATCGGGATCGTCTGCTTCGCCAACTCCGAGATGGTCGTCGTGGCGTCCGCCAGGAGACGGGCCTTGTAGTCGGGATCGGTCCAGGCCCGGGCGACGATGCGGGCGCCGAAGGCGGTGCTGGCACCCTCGCCGCGGTCCGCCGCGGCCAGCGTCTCGTCGATCTCCTCCGGATGGATGTGGCCGTGCTCGTGCAGATGCCGCTCGAGCACCTCGGCCCGCTGCGCAGGGGTCAGTTCGGTCATGTCGCCTCCTTCATGCGGGACGGTGCATGGTGTCGATCACGAGCTCACGTCACCGGCTGGAGATCGCTCTCCCACAGGTCGACCACCAACCGGTGGTCGGCGCCGGGCCCGAAGAGCTCCTGGGCATCGAACTCGACGGCGTACACGTGCTCCGACGGCCCGTGACGGCCGGATGCCGCCGCCTCGGTCGGATGCGACCAGGCGCACGACCGGGTGACGATCGTGCCCTCGTGGTTGCGCACGTACCGAGGCACCCGGGTGTGCATCGATGTCACGGGGTTGCCGACCCGGACCCGCTGTCCGTCGGCGAAGCGACGAGGGGTGGCCGGCTCACCCCTCGGCCGGGGCAGGGGCTCGGGTTGGCCGGACCCGTCGAGGAGGCCCTGCTCGGCGGCCATGCGCTCGATGGCCCAGAGCCAGCGGCCGTAGTAGCGGGTCGCCAGGTACTCGTCCGGTGGCATCTGTTCGATGGTGTGGCGGAACCGGTCGATGGTCGTACCGGTCATGACCACCCGGGCCATGACAGCTACACGGCCCTCCCACTCGTCGTGCACGGGCTCCTGCCCGGGTTGGCAGGGCACCTCGCCGAAGCCGTGCATGCCGCCCATGTCGTGGACGCCGTCCATGGCTCAATCCTCCCACGGTCCTCCGCCTCGATCGATGCCCTCTTCCGGCCGGAGGGGGCTCGGGGAGTCAGGCGGACCAGACCCTGGCGGCGACGTCGACGACATGGGCCAGCTTGGCCCACTGTTGGTCCGGGGTGAGGGCGTTGCCCTCCATCGTGCTGGCGAACCCGCACTGCGGGCTCAGGCACAGTCGATCGAGCGGGACGTACGCGGCGGCCTCCTCGATCCGGGCCGCGAGCTCGTCGTACGGCTCGAGCTCGGGCCGCTTGCTCGTCACCAGCCCGAGCACCACCACCTTGTCCTCCGGCACGAGGCGGAGGGGAGAGAAGTCACCCGACCGCTCGTCGTCGAACTCCAGGAAGTAGGCGTCGACGCCGAGGTCGTTGAACAGCACCTCCGCCACCGGCTCGTAGCCGCCGGAGGCGAACCACGTGCTGCGGTAGTTGCCTCGGCAGAGGTGGATGGCGACGGTGAGATCCGCCGGCCGCGAGGCGAGGGCGGAGTTGATGAGCTGCGCGTAGGCGCGGGGCAGCTCGTCGGGGTCGTCGCCCCGCTCGACTGCCCCCGCCCGCATCACGGGGTCGCACAGGTAGGCCAGGTTCGTGTCGTCGAGCTGGAGGTACCGACAGCCGGCGTCGTACAGCGCGGCGATCTCGGCCCGATAGCAGGCGGCGAGATCGTCGAAGAACTGGTCCAGGTCCGGGTACGCCTGCAGGTCGATGGCCGCTCTCCCCCCTCGGAAGTGGACCATCGTGGGCGACGGGATCGACACCTTCGGCGTCTGGGTGGTGACGGAGGCGAGGTAGCGGAAGTCGTCCACCTGGATGTCCCGGACGTGCCGGAGCGGCGCGACCACGGACAACTTGGGCGGGGTCATGTGCACGGTCGACGCCGAGTCCGAGCTCGACGCGATGCTGCCGGTGACGGCCACGCCCTCGAGCTGCTGGAGGAAGTCGAGGTGGAACCACGCCCGCCGCTGCTCACCGTCGGTGATGCTGCGCATCCCGAGGCTCTCGAGCGTGGTGACGTTGCGGGCGATCGCCGCGTCCTCGACGGTTCGGAGCTCGGCCGGCGTGATCGTGCCGGCGGCTGCCTGGGCGCGGGCGTCCACGACCTCGGGCGCGCGCAACAGGCTGCCGACGTGATCGGCACGAAACGGAGGATCGACTCGGGCCACGCTGCCTCCTTGGCGGACGGACAGGATGATGGCACGCCCCCGGTGACGAGCGGCCCGTGCGGCGTGCGCTCAGGAGGCCAGGGCGACGCTCGTCGGGAGCCCGAGCGTGGCGACGAGCTCGTCGCGGCTCGGCCCCTCGGCGAACGGCGGTCGCCACCCGGTCCCGTAGACGGCGCGGGCCAGGGCTTCCGCCGGCGCCAGCGTCGCCGGCAGGGCCGTCATGGCCAGATAGCCGCCGGCGTGCTCCAGGATCCGCGGATCGACGGCGGCGGCGTCGAGGATGGTCCTCGACGTCAGCGGGCGGGTCAGGTCGATGGCGGCGCCGAGCCAGCGCTCCGCCCGCTCGGCGTCGGTCGCCATGTGGTCCTCCACCCACGGGAGGATCTCGGTCTCACAGCGCTCACCGAAGGGCGCGGCGACATCGACAAGGTCCGCTCCCCCGTCGATCAGCCCGAGCAGCAGGCCGATCTGCATGCTGGCCATGGCGATGCCGCGTCCGGCCGTCGGCGTGGTCGTGGCGACCGCGTCGCCCACGGACACCACACCGCTCAGCGGTCGCTGCCACCGGTAGACGTTGCGCAGGAGGCCACCGGGCAGCACGTCGCCGCAGGGCACCGAGCGGTCGGGGTCCGTCCACGCGTCGAGGCCGGGGACGGCGCGGCAGGCGACCTCGAACAGCTCCCGGTGGCGGAGCTGCTTGAGCGCCTGATCGGCCGTCGGTCGCACGATGACGACCGAGAAGTGCCCGCGCTCGTGGGGGAAGACCATGGCGTCGAAGCCGTCGAAGCTCCCACCCCACACGTACGGCTGGGTCAGCGGTCCGGGCTCAGCCCCCTCGTGCAGCCGGTAGCGGCGGTCGACATAGGCGAGACCGCACTCCCCGCCGATCTCCTCGACGACCGGACCGCCGAGCCTCGGCCCCCGTCCGGACGCGTCGACGACGAGCGCCGCTGACACGGGATGGCCATCGACCACGACACCGACAGTCCGGCCTCGCTCCTGGAGCAGGCGCTCGACGCGACCGGTGCGGAGGGCAAGCCGCGGCGCCCGCGCCGCCGCGGCCCGCAGCGCGCGCTCGTAGGTGCGGCGGCGGGAGCGCACGACGACGATGGCCGGCGAGCCGGGCATCTCGACCGTGAGCTCCTCGGCCCCGAGGCCGACCCACTCGGCATACGCCTCCGGCCACTCCGCCAACAGGAGCTCGCGCACCTGAGGACGGAACCCGTGGGCATGCTCGAACTGCATCACCCCACGGCGACGCCACGTGCCGTCGGGTCCCGGCCCGGGGTCAGGGTCGAAGGCGACGACGCTCTGGCCTCGGCGGGCCAACGCGGCGCCCACCGTGAGCCCGGTGGGTCCGGCTCCGATGATGACGATCTCCATGGGGGGTCCTTCGCTATACTGATGATGACTTGGTTACACTGAGAGTAACTTGAAAGCTCCACGCGTGTCAACATCGAGCCCGCACCGCCCCTATCGATCGACGCTGCGCGAGGAGCAGGCGAGAGGCACCCGGCGCCGGATCGTCGCCGCCGGGCACGACCTCTTCGTCGAGCAGGGCTACGTGCCGACGACCGTCGACGCCATCGCCGCCCGCGCCGGGGTCAGCCGCAAGACCGTGTTCACGTCGGTCGGGGGCAAGGCCGGCGTCCTCAAGCTGGCCTGGGACTGGGCCCTGGCCGGGGACGACGAGCCGGTCCCCATGGCGGACCGCCCGGACGTCAAGCGCATGCTCGACGAGCCGGATCCCGCCCGGTTGATCGAACAGTGGACGCGACAGAACGGGACCATCGCGTGCCGCCTGGCGCCGCTGTTCGACGTGCTCACCGTGGCCGCCGACGGCGATCCGGAGGCCGCGGCGCTGCAGGCGAACGCCGAGGCGAACCGCTCGGAGGCCGCCCGCTGGTTCGTCACCCGTCTCGCTGAGCTCGGTGGGCTCCGCGAGGACCTCCCCGTCGATCGGGCGGCGGCGATCGCCGAGCTCCTGATGGATCCCATCCCCGCCCGCCGGCTGGTCCTCGAGCGCGGGTGGACGGTCGACGAGTACGTGGGCTACGTGGAGCGGATGGCCAAGGCAGCCTTGCTGCCGTGACCACCGCACCCGTCCGCGCCGCAGCGGCCATCGGCGCGGTTTCTTCGTCAACGGGGCGTCGCTGTCCTCGTGGACCCCCCGGTTGCCGGAGCTGCAAGCGGAGCTCGGCATCTCCGACGCCGCGCTGGGCCTCACGCTCCTCGGTGGGGCATCGGGGCTTGCTGGCCAGCCTGATCAGCGGGTGGTGCGTCGACCGTCGAGGGAGCCGGACGATGACGGTGACGACCTCCGCGGTGATGTCCGTCTGCCTTCCACTGTTGGGAACGGTGCCGCGTTCTCGTCGGGCGCGCGTCTCGGCTTCCTCTTCGTGTCACCGCTCATGGGTCTTATCGCCCAGCGGACCAGCGTCGCCACCGCGATGCTGCTCATCGCCGGCACCGCCGCGGTCGCCGTCGCCATCAGCCGCCTGCCCCACGCCGCTGAGACCGAGCTGGCGACCGCCGCGACCTGACCAGCCCGCTGAGTCGACCGGAGGGTTCTGGCGCGGATCTGTCGCGGCTCCCGCGACGAAGTCGCGCCAGAAGCCATCGACCGCCAGCCCGCTGAGTCGACCGGAGGCTTCCGGCGCGGATCTGTCGCGAGCCCCGCGACGAACTCGCGCCAGAAGCCCGAGGGGGCGGGCCCGGTGGGTGGGGCTCGTACGATGGCGCGGTGGCGAAGGTGACGCGTGGCTTCTTCGGTCGGGCCCGGACCGCCCGGGATCCCCGCCTGCCCCCGGGCCAGTACGACGCCGGCACCGACTGGCCGGTGCTGAACGCCGAGGTCACCCCCCGGCTGGCGACGGACACGTGGACCTTCCGGGTCGAGGGCCTGGTCGAGCAGCCGACCACCTGGACCTGGGACGAGATCCACGCCCTGCCCGCAGCGACCTACGAGGGACCGATCCACTGCGTGACGACGTGGTCGAAGTTCGACCTCGACTTCGAAGGCGTCTCGGTCGACACGCTCCTCGCGGTGGCCCGGCCGCTGGCGTCAGCGACTCACGTGATGGCGTTCAGCCACACCGGCTACACCACGAACCTGCCGCTGGCCGACCTGACCGGTGGGCTGGCGTGGGTGGTGTGGAGCGTCGGCGGGCAGCCGCTGCCCGTGGACCACGGCGGTCCTGCCCGCCTCCTCGTGCCGCACCTCTACTTCTGGAAGAGCGCGAAGTGGGTGGCCGGCCTGCGGCTCATGGATCACGACGAACCCGGGTTCTGGGAGCAGCAACGGCTACCACGACCGCGGTGACCCGTGGCTCGAACAGCGTTACCAGGGCGATTGAGCGGCCGGTGACACCGGTGGCAGGGGCGTGGCGCACGGCAACCGTCCTCGACGTGCGCCCGGAGACACCCACCGCCGTCACCTTGGGTCTGGCGCTGGACCAACCCCTCCGTCACCGCGCCGGACAGCACGTCGTCGTCCGCTTGACCGCGCCGGACGGGTACACGGCCCAGCGCTCCTACTCGATCGCCTCCCCGCCCGATGGCGGGCCCGAGTTCGATCTGACCATCGAGCGGCTGGCGGCCGGCGAGGTCTCGCCGTTCCTCCACGACGTGGTCGAGCCCGGTGACGAGCTCGAGGTCCGCGGACCGATCGGGGGATGGTTCGTGTGGGACGGCGACTCCCCCGCCCTGCTCGTAGGGGGTGGATCCGGCGTCGTCCCGCTGATGGCGATGCTGCGCCATGCGCGCCGCATCGGTGCTGAGCAGCTCGTCCGGCTGGTCGTGTCCGTCCGCAGCCCCGAGGACCTCTACTACGCGGACGAGCTGCCGGGCCCCGAGACCACGATCGTCTACACGCGGGCCGCTCCTGCGGGCGCCACTCGGGTCGTCGGCCGGCTGGCCGTCGACGACCTCGGCACCATCGACGAGCGCGCCACCGTCTACGTGTGCGGCTCGGCCCGCTTCGCCGACGGCGCCAGCACCGTCCTGCTCGAGGCCGGTGTGCCCGCGGAGCGGATCCGGGTCGAACGCTTCGGCCCGACCGGCTGACTCGACCTGGATGGAGGGTGGCCGTGGGCGCTGAGGTTCGGCTCGTCACCACGACCGCCCGTCCGACGGCGGTCGTGGTGGCGGTGACGACGTGGGACGAGTTCCCCTCGTTGTGGGGACGCCTCCTCGATCAGGTGTACGCGTGCCTCGAGGCGATCGATCCCCGCGACCGCGGGCACAACGTCATGCTCTACAAGGACGACCTCCCCACAGTCGAGGTCGGGGTCGAGGTGCAGGTGCCGTTCACACCGACGGGTGACGTCGTGGCGTCCGCGTTGCCTGCTGGACCGACGGCCATGGCGCTCCATCGCGGACCGTACGACCGGCTGGGGACGACCCACGACGCAATCTGGGAATGGTGCAAGGCGAACGACCGCCGGCTGGCCGGCCCGAGATGGGAGATCTACGGGGACTGGCACGAGGACCCATCGGAGCTGCTGACCGAGGTGTACTACCTGCTCGCACCGGACTGATCGTCCAGCCACGCCTGCGCCCGCCGCTTGGAGGCCCGGCACAGCCACGCGTCCTGGATCAGCTCCGCCAGCTCCTGCCTGGTGATCTCACCGAGCCGGCTCGCCCGTACGAGCACGGACCGGTGGCCGTTGAAGTGGTCCGTCGTGAAGAAGGGTGAGCCCGGGTCCTGCACCAGGGCGGCCTTGTCGTCGTCGGACTCGACCCAGATCACGATGACGTCGTCGTACCGTTCGCCCGAATCGGGGTCGAAGGCGTCCGGACGACGGTTGCGGAAGAAGACGAACGAGTTGCCGCCGACCTGGTACACGGGATTGTCCTGTGAGCCGCCGGCGACCGTCACGTGGGGCATGCCGGCGGCGATCTCGTGCACGTCGTCCACGCGAGCGGGACGCTGGTCGTCGGCGCTCACCGGGCATCCGGCTCCCGGTTCAGGTCCCCGCCTCCGCGCGCCGTGCCGCCAGCGCTCGACCCAGGAGATCGTCGAGATCCGCGTCCTCGAGCTGTGCCGACGCTCCGGACCTTGAGGTGGCGGTGCACCCGCCCCCGGCCCTCCATGAGCCGGGCCGGATCGTCGAGTGAGGCCCCCCGGGCCACACCGAGGTTGACGTACCCGCGCTGGGGCGAGATCGTGAACACGAGCCCGGTGTAGCCGCGGTCGAAGCCGAGGCCCAGCTCTCCCCCTTCCGCCGTCTCGATGGCGTCAGGGAAGACTCCGAGCAGCTTCGCCCGCACCGCGCGAGCCGTTGCCGAGACGTCGGGGCCGGCGTCGCCCAGGAACTCGTCCACCTGCTCGTCGGTCAGCCGGTCAGCCATGCGGTGGCTGGCCCGCGCCGGGCACGTACTCCGGCTCGGGGAGCTGGGGTGGCGGCGGTGGCCAACGCTCCCCGTCCGCGGTCGTCATCGGCTGGTCGAAGGGCACATCGAGGACGCGCCGGAGCAGGACCGCGCAGGTCCCGACCACCGTCGCGAACGTCAGACCGGTGAGCAGGGCAACCAGCGTGACCCAGAACTTGATCTCGGTCTCACCGTTGCTCGGGACGGTCAGGAGGCGGACGACTCCGACGACGGTCACGATCACGATGGCCACCGCCACGCAGGTCGCCGCGACCGACCACCACACGGCGGCCGGTCCCGCGTGCGGATCGCGGGCGTCGGGCATCGTCATCCTGCGAGCGGACGGGGCCATGGGTTCCCGCGAATCTACTGTGCCCGCGTCGCGTGCCGGCTGTCTCCTCGGTGGCTGTCGGCGGTCCGCGACACTGGGTGCCTCGCCAAGGCGTGATGGAGCTGCACGTTGATCCTTGCTTTCGCCGATGTCGAACTGGATCTCGACCTCTACGAGCTGCGACGCGCCGGCGCCCGGGTCGCCATCGAGCCGCAGGTCTTCGACGTGCTCGTCCAGCTCGTGTCCAACGCGCCTCGGGTCGTGAGCAAGGAGGAGCTGCTGGACACGGTCTGGGGCGACCGTTTCGTGAGCGAATCGGCGCTGACGAGCCGGATCAAAGCCGCCCGCCGTGCGGTCGGCGATGACGGGACCCGCCAGGCTGTCATCGCCACGGTCCACGGTCGCGGCTACCGCGTCGTCGTGGACGTGCACCATCGGGACGGGGGCAGCACCGGCAGCCCGCCGAGCTCCCGGATGCTGGAGCACGGCGACCTCCGGTTGCTCGAGCGGGACGACCACCTCGCGGAGCTGGATCGGGCGTTCGACGCCGCACGGGCCGGCTCCGGCCGGCTGGTGTGCGTGGTCGGTGAGGCCGGCATCGGCAAGACCTCGCTCTTGGCGAGCTTCGTCGAGCATCTCGGCCGTGAGGAGCTCGTGGTCGTCGTCGGATGCGACGACCTGCTCGCGCCGCGGCCGCTCGGTCCGATCAGGGACCTCGTCGCCCAGCTTCCCGACGACCTCCAGGCCGAGGTGGCGGACGACCTCGGCGGGAGCAGCCTGGCCCGACTCCTCCTCCGGGCCGGGGCGGGGCGCGGCGGGGTGATCGTCATCGAGGACGTGCACTGGGCCGACGACGCCACGGTCGACGTGATCCGCCAGCTGACCTCGCGGGTGCGGGACCTGCCCTTCGTCGTCGTCATCTCCTACCGGGACGAGGACGTCGGGCTCGGCCATCCGTTGCGAAAGCTGCTCGGCACGATCCGGGGCCCCCATGTGGCCCACCTCCGACTGGGGCCGCTCAGCGCCGACTCGGTCGCCGTCTTGGCGGTCGATTCCGAGCGTGACGCCGCGGAGGTCTTCGACGCCAGCGGCGGCAACCCGCTGTTCGTCACGGAGCTGATCGCGACCCCACCCGGCAGGCTGCCCCGCAGCATCAAGGACGCGGTCGTCAGCCGGCTCGGCGAGCTGTCCCCGGAGGACGTCGAGGTCGTCCGGGCCATCTCGGTCGTTCCCGTCCGCATCGAACGCCAGCTGGTCGAGCTGCTGTGCGGAGACTGCGACGCCAGCCTCGTCGCGGCCGAGCAACGCGGGATCCTGACCGGCGACGCCTCCCACGTCTGGTTCCGGCACGAGCTGGTGCGCCATGCCGTGGAGGACACGCTGGCCTCGTCCGAGGCCGTGCGGCTTCATCGCCGCCTCGCCAGCCACCTCCATGAGCGCGGCGAGGATCCGGCACGGGTCGTCCACCACGCCGTTCGTTGCAATGACATCGATCTGTTGATCGAGGCCGGGCCGGTAGCGGCTCGCCAAGCCGTCGCCGCGGGTGCGCACCGTCAAGCAGTGCAGCACCTCGACGCCGTGCTGGGACAATGCGGGCGCCTCACCCCCGCCGAGCGCGCTGAGCTGCTCACCCTGCGGACCCATTCCCTCTACCTGCTGAACCGGTTCGATGCCTCGTTCTCGTCGTCCACCGAAGCCGTGGAGGCAGCCGCAGGGCTCGAGGATCCCGAGGCGCGCGCCCGGGCACTCATGGGGCACGGGCGCACCGCGCTCTGGGCGGTCGGCCCCGATGCGTCGTGCCGGACCATCCAGCAGGCCCTCGACGCCCTGGGAGAAGACGGCGATGCCGAGCTGCGGGCCACCGCTCACGCGGACATGGCACGGGCCCTGGGTGAGCTCGTGACGATCGGTTCGGTGGCGCAGGGCAACCCGTTGGCCGCGGCTCACGCCGAGCGCGCCCTCGCCCTGGCCGATCAGCTGGGCCAACGCGATCTGCGGGGCTACGCCCTCATGTACCGCGGCAGTGAGCGACTGGCCAGCGGCGACACCGCAGGGTCGCGGGAGCTCGACGAGGCCATCGCGATCCTGTCCGCCTCCGCCCGCACGGACTTCGCCGTCCGAGCCTGCGTCAACGCGGCGGGCGCCGCCTATCGCTCCGGACGGTTCGACGTCGCCGAGCGGTACGTCGAGCAGGGCCTCCAGCTCGCCAAGGGGACGGAGTTCTTCTCCGGCGAGTATCGGCTCTCGCTCACCCGCGCCGCGGTCCGCGTCAGCAGAGGACGATGGCCTGAAGCCGAAGCCGAGCTTCGTGCCCTCCTGACGGCAGGCGGCGAGCCAGGGATCATGGAGCCGCTGGCCCGCTGCCTGCTCGCCCGCATCCTCGGCCGGCAGGGCCATCACGACGAGGCGCGCGACCTGGCCACCACGGCATACGCGGTCGCCGGCCACCACGCGGCGTCACCTGCTCTCGCCGTCCTGCTGTTCGGGGCGCTGACCGACGCCGGCCTGGCCCTCGCCCAGGACTCCGGCCTCAGCCGCGAAGACCTGCTGACGGCGTTCATGTCCCTCGTCGTGCCGTCCGCCGACAGCACCACCGTCCCGCGGTAAGGCGGCGCGCGCCTACGCCCGTGCGGCCGAGAAACGGAAGCGCGTCTGCGCAAAGGCACCCTTGTTGAACGCCAGGACCTTTGTCGGGAGGACCTCGAAGACCAGTGCCTCGCCGCTGCCGTGCCGGAACGTGCCGTCGACGACCTCGAAGTGCCAGTCACCTTCGTACTTCGTCTCCCACGCGTCGGCGAGCTGCTGCAGGAGGTCATCGTCACTCACGCGTCGCGCCGGTCCCTCGACCACGATGTCCAACCCCGACTTCCAGGCGTTGTTGCCGGTGGTCAGGGCGCAGTTGTCATTCCTTGCCAGGTTGACGCCCTTCTGCTCGTCCGCGCCGGTGCAGAAGTACACGGCGCCGTCGCGCCAGACGGTCGGCAGCGGGGTGACGTGCGGGCGGCCGTCGGGGCGGACGGTCGAGATCCAGAAGAGCTCGGCCTCCTCGATGGCGTTGCGCACCTCCGCCCAGGACGACGCCGAGGCGTCAGGGTCACTGAAGCGGGTGTCGAGCTCGGCGACGGGTTCAGTCTCGGCCATGGCATGGAGATCTACCCCGACGGGTCGACTCCTGAACCGCGATCGCGACCTCAGAAGAGAGGCAGGTCGATGGAGTTGCCGGCGAGGATCGCCCCGGCAACCGTCATCGCATCTGGCCTGACCAGGAAGTGCTGCGTCACGGCGTGGACGTCCCGCAGGCGGCGCTGGAGGGGCGAGTCCATGTAGACCGAGCTGCCACCTCCCGCCCTGTAGGCGGTGTCGACGGCGGCGGCCGCCCGGGAGGTGGCCCACACCGCGGCGGCCCGGACGTGCGCCCGCTGCCGCAGGGTCGGTTGCTCGCCGGCGACAGCGGGCGACGAGGGAAGCAGCGTCGAACGGAGCGACTGGCGGCTCGGAGCTCCGGGTCGGACCGTCGCCCGGCCCACTGGAACGTCGGGTTCTTCGCCAGTGGTGCGGCGTCGAGGAGAGGCAGGTTGTCCATGGCGAGGGCGATGATGTCGTCGAGCGCGCCCCCGCGATGCCGATGGCCACGCTGGCGACTACGCCCGGGAGCGGGACGGCGCCGAGAATGCGCACGATGTCCTGACATCATCTCGGGATGCCGACGAGCATCGCCCATCGTGTGGTGCCGATGACGGGCCGGGACCCGCACGAGCACCATCGGACCGCCACACCGCTCGAGCTCCTGTACGACCTGACGTTCGTCGTCGCCTTCGGTGCCGCCGCCAACGAGGCCGCGCACTTCGCCGCCGAGGGTCACTGGCGGACCGCGCTGATCGGCTTCGGGTTCGCGATGTTCGCCGTCATCTGGGCGTGGATCCAGAACACCTGGTTCGCCTCGGCGTACGACACCGACGACTGGATCTACCGCCTGATGACGCTCGTCCAGATGATCGGGGTGCTCGTCCTGGCCCTGGGTCTGCCGACCATGTACGAGTCGATCGACCACGGCGTCGAGGTCGACAACGGCGTGATGGTCCTCGGGTACGTCATCATGCGCGTCGGGCTGATCGCACTGTGGCTACGTGCCGCCCGGCAGGATCCGCCGCGACGTCGGTCCGCCCTCACCTACGTCACGACCCTGACCGCGGCGCAGATCGGCTGGATCGTGCTCCTGGTCGCCGACACATCGATCGGCGTGATGTTCTCCGTCGCCGCCGTGCTCGATCCTCATCGAGCTGGCCGGTCCGTACATCGCCGAGACCCGGGTCGGCGGCACGCCCTGGCACGCCCACCACGTCGCCGAGCGCTACGGGCTGCTGGTGATCATCACCCTCGGCGAGGTCATCCTCGGCACCGTCGCCGCGCTCGACGCCGTCGTGCGGGAGGACGGATGGACGATGGAGACGGCGCTCGTCGGGCTCGCCGGCGTGGGCCTCGCCTTCGGGATGTGGTGGATGTACTTCGTCATCCCGTACGGCGACCTGCTCCACCGCTTCCGCAGCCGGTCCTTCGGCTGGGGCTACGGACACCTCCCGCTCTTCGCTTCGCTCGCCGCGACCGGTGCCGGGCTCCACGTCGCCGCCCTCTCCATCGAGGGCGAGGCCCACATCAGCCTGGTGGCCGTCGTCGCGACGACCGCCGTGCCACTCGCCGTGTACGTGCTCTGCCTGTACGGGCTGTACAGCCTGCTCACCCGGGAGATCGACCCGTTCCACCTCTGGCTGCTCGCCGGCACGGCCGTCTGCATCGTCGGCGCGATCGTGCTGGCCGCCATCGACGCTCCGCTCGCCGCCTGCCTCCTGGTCCTGACCGTGGCGCCGGCCGTCACGGTCGTCGGCTACGAGCTCGTCGGCCACCGCCACGGCGCGCGAGCTGCTGGCCCGATCCGGCGGCCGACCAGCCGGCGGAGTGAACCCGGCCAGCGAGCCGGTCAACCAGCCGCTGACCGGGTCGGCCGAGGCCGTACACGCGGCGGGCTGTGTCGCCCAGGAGAGCACGCCGGTCCTCGCCCTCGAGCAGCTCGATGGTGTCCTGGATGCCGTCCCAGACCTGCCGGTAGTTGCGTGAGGCCAGGAGCGCGAAAGGCCAGTCCCCGCCGTACATGAGGCGCTGAGGGCCGAACAGCTCCAGCGCGTGGTCGACGTACGGCGCGAGATCGGCCGACGTCCAGCCTGGTGCGGCTGCGCTGTCCAGACCAGACAGCTTGGCGACGACGTTCGGCGGCTCGGCCGCGGCCGCCAGCAGGCTCGCCCACGGCTCCCACCCTCGTTCGCGGATCGGCGGCTTGCCCAGATGGTCGACCACGAACGTCGTGCGCGGATGGCGCGCCGCCAGGGCGGGCACGAGGCCGAGGAGATGAGGGGATCTCGGCGCACACGTCGAACGTGAGGTGTCGCTCGCCGAGCATGTCGAGGGTCTCCTGGACGGACGCATGCCGGAGAAGATCCGGATCGGGATCGCGGTGCACGAGGTGCCGGACGCCGACCACGGGCTCGTCCCGCCATCGATCGAGCAGCGCCGCGGCCGCGGTTGCGTCGCGGAGCGGCACCCAGGCGACGACGCCAGCCACCTGGGCGTGAGAGCGCGCTGTCCGCAACATGTTCTCGGTGTCCTCGACGTTGTCGGCGGCCTGGACGAGCACCACCTGGTCCACCCCGACTGCGGCCTGGTCGGGCCAGAACTCGTCGAGCTCGACGTCTCGCGGCAGCTCCGGAACATCGCCGAGCCACGGGTACTCGGCCCGCTGCGCGCTCCACACGTGAACGTGGCTGTCCACGACTGCGCACGGTCTCTACCTGCTCACCCGGGGAGTTGGATCCTGCCTGACGCGAACACGTCGTCCAGCCGCCTCATCGCCGTCTGCAGGTGCTCTCGCATCGCCTCGGCCGCAGCGTCCGGGTCCCGCCTGCCGATCGCCCTGGCGATCGCCACGTGCTCGGGCTTCGTGGCCGCCGCCTGACCGGCGTGGTGGTACAGGCGGTACATGTGGAGGTGGCTGCGGAGGCGGGCGAGGGACTCCCGGAGCCACCGGTTGCCGCCGAGCTCGGCGATGCGGTCGTGGAAGGTCGCGTCGTACACCATGTCGAGCCGGTTGGCCGTCGCGTCGTGGTCGCCGGCCCCGCCGCTACCGGCGAAGGCGCGGAGCGCCGCAGCCTCGCCGGCCGTCACCCGCCGAGCAGCGGCGGCAGCCGCCGCGGGCTCGATGAGCAGGCGGAAGTCCATCAGCGCCCGCAGATCCTCGAGGCTCGTGAGCGGAGTGACGGTGTAGCCGCGTCGTGGCTCCTTGACGACGAGCCCCTCGGCTTCCATGCGGACCAACGCTTCCCGAACCGGCGTCGGTGACACCCCGAGCGCGCGGGCCAGCGCATCGATGTTCAGCCGGGCGCTGGCGTCGAGGTCGTGGTTCATCAGCATGTCGACGAGCACGTCGTGCACGTCGTCGACGAGCGGAGGGCGGTCGTTGAGGAGGCGCTCGGCCGGCGTCGAGCGGACCACCTCGAGGTCGATGTTCGTCACGGGTCTCCCGGTCCTGGTCCTTGCGAACGGCAACTCTACACCGAGATCCACTTGCCTATGTCCTATAGGAAATGGCATATTGTCCTGGCGCGTGCGAGGAACGACGATCGCGAGCTCCGGCTGGGGGAGGACGAGTGACGCAACAAGGCAGTGCAACGGCGGTCGCTGCTCCGCATGAGGGGACGGCCGGCTCGGACACTCCCCCGACTGCTCCGAGATCCTCCGCCGCGCATCGAGGCCTGACGGTGGCCCTGGCCGCGATGCGGCTCGGGCCCGTCATGATCCTCGTGCTGCTGGTCGTCGTGCTCAGCGTGCTGTCGGACGTGTTCCTCTCGTTCGAGAACGTCGGGAACGTGCTCAAGCAGTCCGCAGTCATCTGCGTCCTGGCCCTCGGCCAGCTCCTCGTCATCGTCACCCGCGGCATCGACCTGTCCGTTGGTGCGAACCTCTCGCTGAGTGCCGTGGTGGGCGCGATCGTCTGGCGGGACCACGGATCGGCCACCCTGGCCGTCCTCGCCGCGCTGGCGACGGGCTCCCTCGTCGGCGTGATCAACGGCGTCATCTACGTCAAGGGCCGCCTGCCGCACCCGTTCATCCCGACCCTGGCGATGCTCTCCGCGGCCAGCGGCCTCGCGCTCCTCCTTTCGCACAACGAGACCATCCAGGGAGCGCCGCCGATCGTGAACACCATCGGCACAGGGCGCATCTCCTGGATCCCCGGGGGAGGCGAGATCGGATGGTTCCCGGTCGCGACCCTGGTCGTCCTCGGGGTCGCCCTGCTCGTCACGCTCGTGACGAGGGGTCTGGTGTGGGGTCGCTGGATCTACGCCGTCGGAGGCAACCCCGAGGCCGCGGTCCGCACCGGCATCCCCGTCGGGTCCGTGCTCATCTCGGTCTACGTCGTGTGCGGCTTGCTGGCCGGCGTCGCCGCGCTGCTGATGATGGGCAAGGGCAACGCCGGATCACCGACCTCGGGCGCCCTGGCCGAGCTCGACGCGATCGCGGCGGTGATCATCGGAGGAGCCAGCTTCCTCGGGGGGCGCGGCACCGTCCTCAACGCGATCACGGGTGCTCTCGTCATCGCGGTGATGCGCAACGGCCTGAACCTGCTCGGCATCGAGCCGAGCTGGCAGTACATGGCAACCGGAGCCGTCATCGTGATCGCCGTCGAGCTCGACGTCGTGCGGGGTCGGCTCGAGAGCCGGTTCCGCAGCCTGCAAGCGGTGAGCGGCCCGTGACCGCGTCGCCGGCCCCCATGCTCCAGGTGCGGGACGCCTGCAAGCGGTTCGACGCTGTCGTCGCGCTCGACGGCGTCACCATCGACGTCGGCGCGGGCGAGGTGCTCGCGCTGCTCGGCGACAACGGCGCGGGCAAGTCGACGCTCATCAAGGCCATCAGCGGCGTGCACCGACTCGACGCCGGGACCATCACCCTGGACGGAGTCGACATCACGTCGGCCAACGCCACCGCGGCGCGCGCCCACGGGATCGAGACCGTCTACCAGGACCTCGCGCTCTTCGACAACCTGCCGCCGGCAGCCAACTTCTTCGCCGGCCGCGAGCTTGCCGGGCCGACATGGCTGCCGCGTGGCCTGCGTGTCATGCACCGGCGGACGATGTCCGACCGCACGCGCGAGTTGCTCGACCGTCTGCAGGTCAACCTGCCGGACCTCGAAGCGCAGGTGGCACTCATGTCGGGCGGCCAGCGCCAGGCGGTCGCAGTCGCGCGTGCCGTCGCCTTCTCTTCCAAGCTCGTCATCCTCGATGAGCCCACCGCGGCGCTCGGGCTACGCGAGTCGGCGCGGGTGCTCGACCTCGTGCGCCACCTGAAGGACGACGGCGTGGCCGTCATCCTCATCTCGCACAGCATGGACCACGTCATGGCCGTGGCGGACCGGGCGGTGGTCATGCGTCGCGGTCGCACCGTCGGTGAGACCGTGCCGACGGAGGAGAACCACGCCCAGATCGTGGCCTGGATCGTCGGGGCCACCGGAGCCCGGGCCGTGTGACCGCGCAGGCATCGATTCACGAACAGGCAGACCCACCAACACGAAAAGGAGATGCTTTCATGAGGTCCAAGCAGATCCTCGCCCTCGGCGTGGGGGCCCTCGGCCTTCTCGCGGTCAGCTGCGGCAGCAGCGGCGACGACTCCGAGTCCGGCACGACTGAGGCGGCCGCGGTCACGACGGCTGCAGCCGACACCACCGCCGCGTCAGCCGGAGAGTCCGGCGAAGCCCGTGAAGGTGGCCTTCATCACCAAGTTCCCGGTCGCCTTCTTCACGGCCATGGACGACGCGGCCAAGGCGTGGGCCGAGGAGAACCCGGGGGTCGACATCTCCTACTTCTCCTGCAAGACCCCGGCCGACGTGGCCTGTCAGACCGCTCAGATCGAGGACGCGGTCGCCCAGGGCTTCCAGGCGATCGTGATCACACCGATGGGCCCAGAGGTGATCCCCGCCCTGGATGCCGCCGCGGACCAAGGTGTGAAGGTCGTCCTGGTCGACAACGACCTCGACGAGTTCACGAAGAAGACCGCTGTCGCGGCGACCGACAACGTGAAGGGCGGCCAGGCCGCCGGCGAGTACCTGAAGACGCAGCTCAAGTCCGGGGACACGATCGGGCTGATGGAGGGTGTCCGAGGGGTACCGGCGCTGGACGCGAGGATCCAGGGTGTCAAGGACGCTCTCGAGGGCACCGGTGTCGAGGTCATCGTCGGCGGGGCGGAGACCAAGTGCGACTCGGCTCAAGGCGCGACCGTGGCCGAGGACCTCCTGACGCGCGAGCCCAACCTGACCGCCATCTACTCGGCCTGTGATGACCCCGCCATCGCCGCGGCCAAGGTGGCCAAGGACAAGGGCAAGACTGTTCTCGTCATGGGCTACGACGGCCTGCCCGACGCCGCGAAGGCGATCATCGCCGGCGACATGAACGCGACGATCGCGCAGTTCCCCGGCCGCATGGCCGCCCTCGGGGTCGAAGCCGCGGTCAACGCCGTGCAACGGGGAGACGGTCGAACCGTTCATCGACACCGGCACCGAGCTGGTCACGGCCGACAACGCCTCCGAGTTCGTTCAGTTCCAGTAGGGCCGCCGACGGGTTGCGACGGTCCTCAGTGGCCGCCGCAACCCTCGCGGTCGCCCACCGACGACGCCACAGGAGGCGCCATGCAGGCGGCAGTGCTGGAGAGCCCGGGGAGCATGCTCCTCGTCGACCATGCCGACCCCGCCGATCCCGGACCCGGCGAGGCGCTCGTCGCGGTGCGCCGGGTCGGGATCTGCGGAACGGACCACCACGCCTACAGGGGCATGCAGAACTTCTTCGTCTACCCCCGCGTGCTCGGGCACGAGCTCGCCGTCGAGGTGCTCGCAGTCGGTGCCGGGGTGACGCGGGCTACGACCGGGCGATCTCTGCGCCGTGCTGCCCTACGTGTCCTGCGGGACCTGCTACGGCTGCCAGCGCGGCCGGGCCAACTGCTGCGACCGCATCGAGCGTGATGGGTGTCACCCGGGACGGCGGTCTGCGGGAGCGCATGGTCGTTCCCGCCTCGCACCTCTTCACCGATCCCGACCTCACGCTGGACCAGCTCGTGCTCGTAGAGACGCTCGGGGTCGGCTGGCACGCGGTAGCCCGGGCTCAGCCGCAGCCCGACGACAGCGTGCTCGTCCTCGGCGCGGGGCCGATCGGTCTGGCCGTCGCCCAAGCCGCGCGCGCCAGGGTGGATCTCCTGGTCGTCGCCGACGTCTCGGCCGAACGGGTGGCGTTCGCCGAAGCATCGGGCCACGACGCGCTCCTCGTCGACCACGAGTTCGAGGAACGACTGCTGGACCACAACCGCGGCGCGCTGCCGTCCCTCGTGTTCGACGCGACGGGTAGCCGCGCGTCGATGGAGAACGCGTTCGGCCTCACGGGATCCTGCGGCACCCTCGTGTTCGTGGGCCACACGACGGAGTCGATCAGGTTCGAGAACCCCTCCTTCCATGCCCGCGAGCTCGACCTGCGCGCGTCGCGGAACGCGACCGTCGCTGACTGGACCGAGGTGATCAGCGCCGCCCGGGATGGCACGCTCGACGCCCTCGGTTGGGTCAACCACCGCACGACGCTCGCAGGCATCGTCGACGAGCTGCCCGGCCTCGCCGCCGACCCCGGCCGGGTGGTGAAGACCGTCGTGGACCTCGACGGTGACCCGGCATGAGCGACCCGAGTCGCGGCCGACGCTTGCTCCTGCTCGCCGACGGTGACGATGTGCTCATCGCGGCCTGCGACCTCCGGCCGGGGCCTCACCTGACCTCGTCCGGTGAGGACGTCCTCGTGACGGAGCCCGTCCAACTCGGCCACAAGGTGGCCGCGCGAACGATCGCGGCCGGGGCGAGCGTCGTTCGGTGCGGCGTACCGATCGGTTCGGCCAGCACGGACATCGAGCGCGGCGCGTGGGTGCACACCCACAACCTGAGGAGCGACTACCTGGCGACCTTCGCGCACCGCGGCGGTCAGCGGTGAGCGCCGCCCGGCCGGCACCGATCCTCGGCTACCTGCGGGGGGACGGCAGGGTCGGCATCCGAGACACCATCGCGGTCGTCTACCTCGTGGAGTGCGCCCGCACCGTCGCGGAGGCGATCGCGGCAGGCGTCGGAGGACGTCCACGTCATCGGCTTCGGCGGCTGCTACCCGAACAGCTACGCCCAGCGAATGCTGGAGGAGCTCTGCACCCATCCGAACGTCGGGCGCCGCGGTGCTCGTGTCACTCGGCTGTGAGGGCTTCGACCGGGAGGAGCTCGCCGAGCTGATCGAGGCGTCCGGACGACCGGTCACGACGCTGGTGATCCAAGACCTCGGCGGAACCCGGGCGACGATCACACGAGGCAGGGACTGGATCGAGGATGTCCGCGCCAGCGCGCCAAGGACGCGCCGCGTCCCCATGGAGCTGTCAGACCTCGTCGTCGGGACGATCTGCGGTGGGTCGGACGGCACGAGCGGGATCACCGCGAACCCTGTGGTCGGCCGGGTGTTCGACGCGCTCGTCGCCGCGGGCGGCACGGCCGTCTTCGAGGAGACGGGCGAGCTGATCGGCTGCGAGCACCACATGGCCACGCGTGCCGTCACCGATGCACTCGGGCGGGAGATCGAGGCCCGCGTCGCGAAGGCCGCCGAGTACTACACCGCCATGGGCCACGGCAGCTTCTCGCCGGGCAACGCCGAGGGCGGGCTCACCACCCTCGAGGAGAAGGCCCTCGGCGCCTACTCGAAGTCGGGCAGCGGACCGATCCACGGGGTGGTCACACCGGGTCAGCGCATCCCCGGCCCGGGGCTCTATCTGCTCGACGTCGTGCCGGAAGGTCCTCCCCGCTGGGGCTTCCCGAACATCAACGACAACGCCGAGATCGCCGAGCTGATCGCGTGCGGTGCCCACGTGGTCCTGTTCACGACGGGCCGCGGGTCGGTCGTCGGTTCGGCGGTGTCCCCGGTCATCAAGATCTGCGCCAACCCCGAGACGTACCGGCGGATGAGCGACGACATGGACCTCGACGCCGGGCGCATCCTCGAAGGTCGCGCGACCATCGCCGAGGTCGCCGACGAACTGATCGACGCGATCCACCGGACCGCGGCGGGGCGTCCGACAGCCAGCGAGCGCCTCGGGCACCGTGAGTTCGTGCTCACCTACAAGTCGAGTGAGCCGGCCGGGCCCTCCTGCCTGCCGACGGCTCGATGACAAGGCAAGCACCATTCGCCGCCTATGACCGGAAGGCACTCCAGCCGACCGTCGTGCACATCGGGCCCGGCGTCTTCCACCGCGCCCACCAGGCGGTGTACGGCGACGCCGTGCTCCGAACGGGTTCACAGACCGGCGCGGTGTACGGCATCTCCTTGCGATCGGCCGCGGTCCGGGACTCGCTCGCGCCTCAGGGCTTCGTCTACCACGTCGTCGAGCGCGCCAGCGACGGCCGCGATGTCCGTGAAGTCGTCCGACCCGTTGGTGCGCTCCTCGGAGTGGACGTCGCCGCCCAGAGCACGCAGACCGCGCTGGACACGACTGGCCGACGAGGCCGTCACGGTCGTGACGATCACGGTCACGGAGCACGGCTACTGCAGCGTCGGCCCGGGCGGCGCACTCGACCTCGACCGCCCGGAGATCGTGCACGACCTGCACGCGCCTCACTCCCCCCGTTCGCTTCCTGGGCTCCTCGTCGAGGCGCTCGCTCGTCGACGCGCCAGCGGCACCGACCCGTTCACGGTCGCGTCCTGCGACAACCTGCCGTCGAACGGTCCCGCCACCGCCCGCGTGGTGCGCGAGCTCGCCGAGTGTCGCGACCCCTCGCTCGCCGCATGGGTCGACGGCAACGTCGCCTTCCCATCGTCGATGGTCGACCGGATGGTTCCGGCGACAACAGCGGATGACCGTGAGCACCTGAGGAGCAAGGGTCTCGTCGACGCCTGGCCGGTCGTGACGGAGCCCTTCACACAATGGGTGCTGGAGGACACATTCCCGACGGGACGGCCGCCCTGGGAACGGGCGGGAGTCGAACTGGTCGACGATGTCGCCGTCCACGAGCAGGCCAAGCTGCGGATCCTGAACGCCGCGCACTCCGCGCTCGCCTACTGGGGTGTGCTCGCCGGCCACCGCTTCGTGGCCGACGCCGTCGCTGACCCGGTCCTGCTCGAGGCGACGCGCCATCTGCTCTCGGGTGAAGTGCTCCCGACGCTCGATGCCCCACCCGGCTGGAACCTCGACCGCGTACGCCGAGCAGGTCTTGGAGCGCTTCGGCAACCGGGCCCTTGGCTACACGACGGCCAAGATCGCCGGGGACGGATCCCAGAAGCTGCCCGTGCGGCTGGTGCCGACGGTACGGGCGCGCCTGGCCGCCGGAGCGCCCGCCGTGCGGTGCGCGCAGGTCCTCGCCGCCTGGGCCGCCTGCATGGCGGGCCCACGGTCGGCGTCCTTCGCCATCGACGACGCGGTCCTGGCCCCGGAGAGCCGGCCGCGGCCCGCGGTCGACTCGACGTCTCCCGAGGATGCGACGGCCGCCTTGCTGGACCTGCCGGGGTTCCCCGCGGGCCTCTCGCCCGCCGAGCGCGCCTTCCGCGGCGAAGTCCTCGAGCAGGCCAGGCGGTTCTGGCGAGGTGACGTCCGAGCCCTGCTCAGGAGTCCACTCCGACGCCTGGTCAGCGCCGCACGAAGTGGTTGACGGGAGAGCCCGGTGAACACAACAAGCACGCTCCTCGGCACCTGGCGGCTCGTCCCCGTCGTCGTCATCGAGTCGGTGACGCTGGTGCCGTCCCTCGCCGACGCGCTGGTGCAAGGGGGGCTCCCATGCGTCGAGGTGACGCTGCGCACGCCCGACGCGCTGGATGCCCTGCGCTCCTTCGCCGAGCGTACGAACCTGTTGGCCGGCGCCGGCAGCGTACGAACCGCGCGGCAGGTCGACCAGGCGGTGGAGGCCGGTGCCCGCTTCATCGTCAGCCCAGGCTTCAGCGACGGTGTGGTCGACCGGTGCCGCGAGCTCGACGTGCCGGTCCTGCCCGGCGTCGCCACCGCCACCGAGGTCATGCGCGCACTCGACGCCGGCCTCGACGTGGTGAAGCTCTTTCCGGCCGGGGTCCTCGGCGGCCCGGCCGGCGTCCGGGCCCTGGCTGGCCCCTTCCCGACCATGCGCTTCGTGCCGACCGGTGGCATCGGCCCCGCTGAGCTGGCGGAGTACCTCCGGATCCCCGCGGTCCTCGCCGTCGGAGGTAGCTGGATGGTCGCCCCCGAGCTGCTTCGGCAGGGCCGATTCGACGAGATCGCTCGGCTGACACGCGAGGCCGTCGCGGTCGCCGCCGAGGTGCGGAGCCCATGAACCCCGAGCCCGGAGTAGCTCAACGCGCGGCCGGCGGAGGAGTGTCGGTACGACCTCGTTGCGCTCGGCGAGGTGATGCTCCGGCTCGACCCGGGGGACAGCCGGATACGAGTCGCTCGCAGCCTCCGCGCGTGGGAGGGCGGCGGGGAGTACAACGTCGCCCGGGGCTTGCGGAAGTGCTTCGGCCTGCGCACCGGTGTCGTGACGGCGCTGGCGGACAACGAGGTGGGCCGGCTCATCGAGGACCTCATCTGCCAGGGCGGCGTCGACACCAGCCTCGTCCGCTGGGTGCCGTACGACGGCCTCGGGCGAACCGTCCGCAACGGGCTCAACTTCACCGAGCGAGGGTTCGGAGTGCGGGGTGCGGTCGGCGTGTCCGACCGGGGGCACACCGCGGCGTCCCAGATGCGTCCGGACGATGTCGACTGGGACCGGCTGTTCGGGGTCGACGGCGTGAGATGGCTGCACACCGGCGGCATCTTCGCCGCACTCGGCGAACACACCCCCGACGTCGTGGAGGCGGCCGTGACGAGCGCCCACCGACACGGCACCCTGGTGTCGTTCGATCTCAACTACCGGGCGAGCCTGTGGAAGGCGTTCGGCGGGCAGGCCCGGGCGGTTGACGTCAACCGGCGACTGGTCGAGCACGTCGACGTGCTCATCGGCAACGAGGAGGACTTCACCGCCGCGCTCGGCTTCGAGGTGCCGGGCGTGGACGCGGGCCTCGTCGACCTCGACGTCGGAGCCTTCGCCACGATGATCGACGCCGTCGTCGCGACCTTTCCCCGGCTGTCCGTCGTGGCGACCACCCTGCGGGCGGTGCGGTCTGCCAGCCGCAACGACTGGGGCGCGGTCGCCTGGTCCGATGGACGCCTGCACAGGGCCACGCACCGGCCCGACCTCGAGATCTACGACCGCGTCGGCGGCGGCGACAGCTTCGCCTCCGGCTTGATCTACGGCCTGTTGCAGGGCTTCTCCGTCGAGCTCGCGGTCGAGTACGGGGCCGCCCACGGGGCCCTCGCCATGACGACGCCGGGCGACACGTCCATGGCGACGCTCGCCGAGGTGGAGCACCTCGTGGCCGGCGGCGGCGCCCGCGTCAAGCGGTAGTGCAGCGTCGGGCGGGCTGCCCGCCGGCCGTACTCAGATGGCCCGGATGCGGTTGTTGCGCGGGTTGTGCTCGAGTTCGACGAGGCCGAGCTCCTCGAGGAGCGGCGGCACGTACATCGCGAAGCGGCCGCGGTAGCCCTTGCGCAGCCCGTACCAGCCGCCGACCGGGTTGTCGGGGGCACGGGCCCACGCCTCGAGCGTGCCGTCCTTGGCCGCCTTGTTCTCGTCGGCGCTGCCGAGCTCCATCCAGTCCCCGTGTGCCTCCAGCATCGGGGGAACGTCGTCGAGGCAGCGCGCCAGGTACCGGAGCTTGGTGCGTCCCGACCTGGCACACCAGCTCAGGTGGGTCGGCGCTGTCGTCGCGGTGCATGGTGAACTCGGACGTGCCGGGCGGGGTCCGCAGGACCCACGGATCGGCGGCGGTGCCGGAACCGGTCATGGTGCTGCTCCTTCTGCCGTGGTGCGGTCGCAGGTTGAGGCTCGACGCCGCGGGGACGCCGATCCCTAGATTGGCCGGCGTGCTCCTGGTGGTGCGACACGGCGAGACGGAGCCGAACGTATCGGGGCTGTTCCTCGGGCGAGCCGATCCGCCGCTGACCGAGCTGGGCCGCCGCCAGGCGCGTGCCTTGGCGGCCGCACTGCCGACGTCCTGATGTCGTGATCTCGAGTCCTCTCGGACGGGCGCAGGAGACGGCGGCGGCGTTCGGTCAGCCGGTCGAGGTCGACGAGCGGTGGATCGAGCTCGACTACGGCGAGCTCGACGGCATGCCGCCCTCGGCCGTACCGCCAGCCATGCGGGAGCGCTGGGTCCACGACCCTTCGTTCGCGCCCCCGGGAGGCGAGTCGCTGGACACGCTGGCCGCTCGGGTCGGTGCCGCGTGTGACGAGCTCATCGAGCGGGCCGCGCAGTCCACGATCGTGGTCGTCAGCCACGTCAGCCCGATCAAGGCTGCGCTGGCCTGGGCCCTCGGTGCCCCGGTCGAGATCGCCTGGCGGATGTACGTCGAGGACGCGGGCGTGTCGCGCATCGACTTGGGACCGGACGGCCCGGTGGTGCGCTGGTTCAACCGCGGCCTTCCGCCAGTTGACTGAGCGCGCCGAAGAAGCCGTCAGCGGTGTCACTCCAGGTGGGAAGGACGGAACCTCGGCGCCGGGAGGCCGCGGCCAGCTCGCGGCGCCACGCGTCGTCGGTGGACAGCCGTTCCAGCGCCCGGCCGAGACCGTCGACATCGCCCGGTGGGACGAGGCACCCCTCCCGCCCGTCCTCGACGAGCTCCGGCAGGCTTCCGGCGCGCCAACCGACGATCGGGAGCCCGGCCGCCAGCGCCTCGCCGAAGACCATGCCGTACGTCTCGCCGGCGCTGGCCGACACGAACGCGTCGGCGCCGGCGTAGAGCCCGCCGACCTGGGCCGGTGCCAGCGGCCCGTGCACCACCACCCGCTCTGCGAGGTCCGGCGCGCGAAGGCGGGCGTGCACGCGCCGGCCATAGCCAGGGTCGACGTCCTCTCGCCCGACCAGGTGCAGGGTGACGCGGTCGCGGGGCAGGGCGGCGACGGCGTCCAACAGCTCGAGCACACCCTTGTTGGGCCACCAGTTGGCGACGTTGAGCAGCGCGATGCGGCACCCGCGACGGAGATCCTCACCCGTGGCCGGTGCGGCGCCCGGGATGTCGCACCCGGGCTCGACCACGCGGATCCGCTCGGCGGGGAGATGCCCAGCGGTCCACCAGCTCGCGGGCGAACGCCGTGGCCCGTGACCACCAGGAGGTCGCAGCGTCGGTAGAGCGCCAGATCGAGCGGTCGTTGGAGTGCGGTGCGGATCCGGCCGTGGTCGACACCACCGGGGCGCTGGTGGACGATGGCGGCGATGGGCCGTCGGCGATGGCTGGGCCGCACCAACCAGGGGGCGACCGACCACGCCGTGAGGCTGTCCACGAGGACGACCCCACGCGCCCTTCGCAGCGGATCGCGGAGTCCACCGGCGGTGATCCGCTCGACGACTGCGCCGTGCGCCGGGGCCTGCTCGGCCATCCGCTGGTGGTACAGGTGGCCGCCCGTCATCTGCGACGGCGAGCCGCGCGAGATGAGCGAGATGACGACCACGCCGGACCGCCCCCGATCCGGCTCAGTCCAGTCGGGCGCTGTATCCACCGAACGCGAGTGGCGACTCCCAGACCCGGACCGACAGCTGTTCGGCCCCCGTTCCCTGGATGGCGTCGGCCAGGAAGTCGTGGGCCCACCGCGCGAACACCTCCACCGTCACGGCCTCGGCATCATCGGGGCGGATCACCTCGAGGTTCTTGCCGGCCACGGTCGCGTGGACCCGCTGCAGCGCGGCGTCGAGGATGTCGAGATCGCACACCATGCCGCGGTCGTCGAGCTTCTCCCTCTCGACCACCACATCGAGCCGGTAGTCGTGCTCGTGGAGCTCCCCCTCCGGGCCCTCCACACCGGGCATGACGTGCTGGGCAGTGAACTCGATGGCGGTGCCGACCTGGAACATTCGCCTATCGATAGCCCAACGCGGCGTGGATCAACCCTTCCGTGCCGGCATCGATGGCGGCGTAGGCCTCGCCGGCCTCCTCGAACGGGAACGTGTGGGTCGCCAGCCGATCGAGCGGGAGCTCGCCGAGGAGCTCGATCACGGCGCGCCGCCGGGTCTCCGGGTTCCAGCGGCTCGCCAGGTGCGCGGGGATCGTCGAGACCTGCGTGCTGCGGATCGTGAGGCGGCGGCGGTGGAACTCGGCCCCGAGGGGCAGGGTGACCTCCTTCGTCCCGTACCAGGACGCCACGAGCACCGTGCCCTCGTGCGCGAGCAGGCTCAGCGCGCCCCGGAGGGCGTCAGGGCTCCCCGCAGCGTCGACGACCAGGGGCACCAGCTTCTGCCGGCCGTCGGCCTGGAGCGCCGAGGGCAGGGCTTCCGGAGCGACGGCCATCACCCCGAGATCGTCCGCGGCGGACCTCCGCCAGTCGCGGGGCTCGACAGCGAGGACGTGCGCGCCTGCTCTCTGCAGCAGCAATGACGTGAGGGCGCCGACAGCGCCGAGCCCGAGAACCACGACCGTCTCACCCAGGTGGGGTCCGGCGTCCAGCGTGATCTGCAGCGCCGTCTCGACCAGTGGGAACAGCGTCGCCTCTCGCGGCTGCGATCGAGCCGACCGCGACCAGATTGCTCCCGCGAGCCACGAAGGAGTCCTGGTGAGGCTGAAAGGCGAAGACGACCGCGCCTTCGTCGAGCTCGCACCGGCTCTCCTCCACGACTCCGACACAGCTGTACCCGTATCGGAACGGGAAACGTGAACGTGCCGCCCAGAGCGCCGATCGTCTCGTCGACGGGCAGCGCAGGATCGAGCTCGCCCCGATACGCCAGCATCTCGGTACCACCACTGATCCCCGAGAAGGTGGTGCGGACCCGGACCTCGCCCTCCTCGACGGGGTGCGGCGGTTCCGTCCTCACGGTCACTGATCGAGGACCGTCGAACCAGAGAGCTCTCGTCATGGGTTCAGTTTGCCCACGGCGTGCGGTGGGTAGCCCAGCCGCCGCATGTTGACCGCCGAGGCCGTGCGCGTTCCGCTCCCGACCCCTTACGGGGTGTTCGAGGTCCACGCCTTCGAGCGACCCTCCGGTCATGTCTACGTGGCGATGGTGCTCGGGGAGATCGGGAACGGCGAGGACGTGCTCGTCCGGCTGCACTCCGAGTGCCTCACCGGTGATGCGCTGGGGTCGTTGCGCTGCGACTGCGGCGTCCAGTTGCGACACACGCTGCGAACCATCGCGGCGGAGCGGCGCGGCATCCTGCTCTACACCACCGGTCATGAGGGCAGGGGTATCGGCCTCGTCAACAAGCTCCGGGCGTATGTGGCCCAGGACGGCGGCGCGGACACGGTGGATGCGAACCTGGCCCTCGGGCTGCCCGTGGACTCACGCGAGTACGCGGAGTCAGCCGAGGTGCTCGCCGCGCTCGGCGTCCGGACGATCCGCCTGATGACCAACAACCCGCGCAAGGTCAGCGGGCTTCGAGCGGCCAACGGTGTGCGCGTCGACGCGGTGGTGCCGGTGGCGACCGCGCCCCACCACCGCAATCTCGCCTACCTGACCACGAAAGCGCAGCGTCTCGATCACACGCTGCCGACCGGGCTGAACGGACCGGCCGATCAGGCCCAGCAGCCGTTCGACGCGATGGCGCTGCTCGGCGAGGTCCGGCCCCGACCTGAGCGGCCGTTCGTCGTACTCAAGTACGCGCAGTCCCTCGACGGGCGGATCGCCACGTCGACGGGGGACTCCAAGTGGATCAGCGGTGAGCCCGAGCGTCAGCTCTCGCACGCACTGCGCGCGGCATGTGATGCCGTGATGGTCGGCATCGGCACCGTCATCGCCGACGACCCCGAGCTCACCGTGCGAATGGTGCCGGGAGCCTCACCGATGCGCGTGGTGCTCGACACCAGCCTGCGTCTCCCTGTCGAAGCCAAGGTCGTCCGCAGCGATGCCGCGACGACCGTGATCACCTCCGACCGATCGGATGAGGGTCGGCGGTCCGTGCTGCGCACGCGAGGGGTCCGAGTGGAGGTCGTCGCCGAACGGGACGGCCGCGTCGACCTCTCCGAGCGCGCTGGCGGCGTTGCGGGCCGGGGGCACGGAGTCCGTCCTGGTCGAGGGTGGCTCGACCGTCATCACCGCGCTGCTCGCCGCTGGGGTCGTGGATCGCCTCATCGTCGCCATCGCTCCGATGGTCATGGGGGCCGGGACCCAAGCAGTCAACAGCCTCGGGGTCGAGCGCGTGATCGACAGCATCCGACTCGAGAACCGGATGATCGTTCCCGCGGGCGACGACGTCGTGCTCGGCTGGGACGTCGTGTCGTCCTAGCAACCACGGAAGGCCGGACCGCGGGAGACTGACGGCCATGGATCGCCGATCGCTCTCGCCCCGAACCGGATCGGCGCCGCTGGTCCCCGTCGTGGGGATGGGGACGTCGGAGACGCTCGACACCGACGACATCGCGGCGGCTCGGGCCGTCGTGGACGCCGCGCTGGCCGCCGGCTCGACGTTGTTCGACTCCTCCCCGATGTACGGCGCGGCTGAGCGGGTGCTCGGCACCTGCCTGGACGGCCGGCGCGCTGATGCCATCGTCGCCACCAAGGTGTGGACGGACGACGATGCCACGGCCGAGCGCCAGATCGATGCATCACTCGGCTTCTACGGTGGTCACGTCGAGCTGTTGCAGGTGCACAATCTGGTCGGTTGGCGCACTCGCCTCGACCAGCTGGAAGCGCGGCGTGACCGCGGCCAGATCACGCTGATCGGTGCCACGCACTGGCGCTCCGAGGCGTTCTCCGACCTGGAGGTCGTGATGCGTACGGGCCGCGTGGACACGATCCAGGTGCCGTACAACCCGATCGAGCGGGAGGTCGAGGAGCGCATCCTGCCGCTCGCCATGGAGCTCGGCATCGGGGTACTGGTGATGCGACCGTTCGCCAAGGCCGCGCTGCTCGCCCGCACGCCCGACGGGGCGATGCTGTCGGACCTGGACGGCACCGGCATCACCACGATGGCGCAGGCGCTGTTGGCGTGGGGGCTGTCACACCCGGCGATCAGCTCGTCGATCCCGGCCACCTCACGCCCAGAGCGGGCGGTCGAGAACGCCGCCGCCGGAGAAGTCCCAACACTGGACGACGAGCAACGTGGTCTCATCGCCGGCTGGTTCAGCGCCTGACGGGCACGCTCGCCCAAGCGGAGCAGGGACGACGTAGCTCGCCGGTCAGGGGTTCACGGCTTCGTGCCGATGTAGCCGAACAGCTCGATCTGGCCGCGCAGCGGCACACCGTCGACGACGTGCTCGCGGGCCAGCTCGGCGGCGCGCTCCAGGAAGACGTGCTCGCCGATGTTCTGCATGGCTTCGTAGGCAGGCCCGGTCGACGCGATCCCTCTCGCGTAGGTCTCAGGATCCGGGTACTCGATGGCGAACGGCACGACGAAGCGTTCCGCCGGTTCGAAGCCGCTGTCCCTCAGGAAGGCCTCGCCGACGCCAGGCCAACCGAGGGACACCATGTCGGCCTGGTGGTCGACCTTGTCGGTCGTCGCCCATCGGAACGGTGCGAACATCCAGGCGCCGGGGGACTTGCCGACGTCACCCCACACCGTCATCGCGAACCGGCCGCCCGTTCGCAGGACGCGCCGGATCTCAGCCATCGCTCGTGGGGTGGTGCCCCAGATGCCCCGGAAGCTCGTCGCCACGTCGAAGCTCGCATCGTCCCACGGCAGGGCGTTCATGTCGCCGACCCGAATGTCGCTCTCAGGGTTCCGGTATCGAGCGATGGCCACCAACCGCGGCGACGCGTCGATTCCGCTGCATCGTGCACCACGCATCCGCGCCAGCTCGATGGCCAACCCTGATCCGCACGCAACATCGAGCACTCGCTCCGCGTCGCCCAAGCCGAGGCGTGAGTGCAGGAAGACGTACTCACGGCAGTGGCTGGGCTCGGCGACGGTCGCGAAGTCGACCGCCTTACGACCCCAGCCCTCGTCCACCATCTCCCAGCTCATCGGTCCCACCCCCCAAATATGACGCCGATCACCCGAGGAGCTTGTCGGCCTCGGCGACGACGCGCGCGAGAACCTTCGCCGCGGGTTCGACCGCATGCACCGCACCGACACCATCGCCGGCGTAGAGAGCCATCGCCTCGATCTGTCCTTGAAACGCCACGGTCGGCGGTGGAATCGCGAAGCGGGGCAACTCGATCTGGTCGGCGCCCAGCTGCATCTGTCCGATCGGACCATCCGGGAGCGTCGCGAGCCGCCTCGAGTGCGCTGCGCAGTACCCGGCTCGGTCGCGGTCCTTCAGGCCACATGACCGAGAACTCCTCGGTCACCACGGTGTCCCCGCCGCTGGCCGCGACCAGTGCAGCCTTGTACCGCGGATGAGCACCGGACTCCTCGGTCGCGACGAACGCTGTGCCCATCCGCACGCCTGAGGCGCCCGCCGCGAGTGCGGCGGCAAGCCCACGGCCCGTCGCGATGCCGCCCGCGGCGAGCACTGGCACGACGGCGCCGACCGCGTCGAGCACGTCGAACAGCAACGGCCACAACGGGCGCCCACCGTGGAGGCGACCGCCCCCTTCGATCCCACGCACCACCAGCAGGTCGACCCCGGCATCGATGGCCCTTCGTGCATCCTCGACCGAACCGACCTGCCAGGCGACTGCTACCCCATGCACCTTCGCCCGCCCGACGAGCTCCGGATCTGGGCTGGCATGGTAGAAGTCGACCAGGCGGCCCCGTTCGGCCGCGATCGTCACGGTCGCAGGGTCGGACATCAGCGGTACCAGGAAGTTCACTCCCAGCGGAGCGACGTCGGCCAACGCATCGAGCTGCTCGGCGACCGCGCCGGGAGGTTGCAGCGGAAAGGCCGCCATGCCCATCGCTCCTGCCCCGACGACGGCCCGGATCAGCGCACCTGTGCCGATGCCACCCATCGGTGCCAGTTGCACCGGGACATTGCAGCCGACCAGCTCGGTGAATCGTGTCGCACGCATCGCAGTCAGCGATTCACTGCCGCGCCCATGACGCAAGTTCGCGCTGAAAGCGCTTGAACAGGTCGTCAGCCGGCGTGTCGTACTCAGCGATCTGAGCGCGAGCGACGTTCGGCTCCAGCAGCCGCTGTTGACGGGCCGTGATGTAGGAAGCGATCAAGCCCGCCGCCGCCCCGATGAGGGCGGCGACCAATCCGATGACAGCGGTCCCCACGAGTGCGCAGTCTGGTCCATCGACCCCTCTGTCGCTACCGACCTCGCCGAAGCACGCTCCGCGCCACCAACAGCATGACGATCGCCACGATCTGCCCGCCGAGGATCACTCGATTGACATCGACCGCCGGTTGCCAGCGCACCCTGGCGCCCTCGATGACGTAGACGCCCGCCGGCTTCGCCGAGAGGCCGAACCCGCCCCCGGAGCCCGAGCCCGATCCTGTCCCGTCCGGCGTCTCGCCCTCCCCTCGACCACCACCAGCACCGCCGCGTATCGAGGCGGTCGGAATGACGGTCACGCCGTCGCGCTCGTATGGCTCGCCGAACACCCGCGTCACGGTGAGCGCGTCCCTGGCCTGTTGCATCAACTCGTTCGGGTCCATCGTTTCGCTCCCGATTCAGGGCGTGGCGTCGCGTCGCTCGACGTCGGGCCCTTCAGACGTCAGCCTGAATCACGGTCCTTCAACCGGCCCGCCTCGATCGCGTTCACCGGGTTCCGCATCGGGTCGCCCGGCGCAGCCAACGACTCCTGGAACAACGTGATGGCGTGGAGCTGGCCGGTCTCACCGAGGCCGGCGCCCATGATCCGGTTCAGCGACGGTGCCAGGTCGTTGTACCGACTCAGGAGCGTGTCCGCCACGATCTCGCTCTCCGTACGGTTCTCGGGCAGCGTGACAACGGGCTTCTTCTTCGTGGAACGCTTGACTGGGGTCGACATCGGAACCTTCGTTCGGGCTGAGGTGGACGACCCTCAGAAGCTGACGAAGGGACCGAGCACGCGGAAGCACCAGGCTACCGGCGCCGCCCCCGAATCTGGGTCGTCGGCTGTCCGGACCGCTTGTGAGCGGGGGTCCGTAGCTAGGGTCGGAAGGGCCGCAGCCATGCCACCGGGCAGGGGGAAGGCTTCCATGAGTGTGATGGGGAGTCCGGACCATCCGTCCCTCGAGGAGCGCCGGACGATCGGACGGGCAGCTCGGGCGCGACTGCCTCGCAAGGATGCGGGTGATTGGGACCCCGACGGGCGCGGCCATGACGCCCTGCGCACCGTGCTCGCCCAGAACGCCGAGCGCGCCCCTGACTTGGTGCCCATCCGCCACGGCCGCATGGCGGCCTCGCCCTGGACCTACCACCGCGGTGCCGCGGCCGTCATGGCCGCCGACCTCGCCTCACGACCTGACAGCGGTTTGACCGTGCAGTTGTGCGGTGACGCTCATGTCCTCAACTTCGGCTTGTGGGCCACGCCCGAACGGCAGCTCTCGTTCGACCTCCGTGACTTCGACGAGACCCTCCCAGGACCGTTCGAGTGGGATCTGATGCGGATGGTTGCGAGCCTGCAGGTGCTCGCCCGCGAGGAGGGGCTGAAGCACGCGAGCGAAGCTGGCCGGGCCGTAAGCGCCGCGCTCGACGGGTACCGCAGCGGGATCTCTCAGTACGCCGATGCCCGGTTCCTCGACGTCTGGTACGAACAGATCACGGCCGACGATCTGCTCAGCGTGGTTGTGGCCGAGGAGCGGGCGGACATCTCAGCGAGGCTCCACAAGCGAGCGAGGAAGCGGTCGAACCTCGGTGCGGCGAAGAAGTTCACCGAGGTGGTCGACGGTTGCGTTCGCCTGGTCGAGGCACCGCCGTTTCGCGTTCGGGATGACCTTGCGGATCGAGCCGTCGTCGAGGAGGTCTTCGCGGCGTATCGCTCGTCGTTGCCGGAGGAGCGGCGCTACCTCCTCGACCGGTACTTCTTGGTGGATGTCGTCCGCCAGGTGGTGGGTGTGGGCAGCGTTGGGATGCGCGTGTACCTCCTGCTGCTCCAAGGCGCACGCTCGGACGATCTGCTCTTCCTGCAGGTCAAGCAAGCGGGACCGTCCGTGTACGAGGCCTTCCTCGAGCCAAGTCGCTACCCGAACCACGGCCAGCGAGTGACGGTGGGCCGGCGCTTCATCCAGAGCTCCACCGACATCTTCGTCGGCTGGACCAGCGTGCAGGGCGTCGACTTCTACGTCCGCCAGTTCCGCGACATGAAGGTGATCCCGTCGAGCGCGCAGGTGACACCGTGGCTCCGCCAGTTCGCCCGCAAGTGCGGCCTGGTCCTCGCCCGTGCCCATGCCACCACCGGTGATGCAGCGGCCATCGACGCCTATCTCGGCAAGGGCCGGGCGTTCGACGCGGCGATGGTGACCTTCGCCTCCGCCTACGCCGATCAGAACCAGCGCGACCATGCCCAACTCGTCGCCGCCATCCGCGACGGCGAGATCGACAGCGCGCCAGGCTGGTGACGCCCGGACCGGCCGTCGACCGGGCTACGCCACGGTCTGCAGCGCGAGGACGTTGAACGCGTGGACCCAGTCGCTCTTGCCGGCGAGTCGCAGGCTGCCGAGGTCTTGCGATGCGACGATCGCGGACACCCACTCGTGGGTGACCTCGTCGACGAGGATCTGGCCCGGACCGGCGGCGGTCTGCAGGCGCGACGCAACGTTCACCGGATCGCCAACCACCGTGTAGTGCATGCGACGCTCCGAGCCGATGTTGCCAGCGATGACCTCTCCGGTCGTGACGCCGATGCCGAGATGCAGTCGTATCCCCGGCAGGGTCGGAATCTCGAGGCGCATGACCGCGTCCTGCATGGCGAGGGCCGCGCGGACGGCACGCTCGGGATCGTCCGAGTGGCCGACTGGTGCGCCGAAGAAGGACACCACGCCGTCGCCGATGAAATCGGCGACGGTGCCGCCGTGACGCTCGACCGCGTCGCTCACGACCGTCAGGAACCGGTTCAGGAGGTCCAGCGTCATCTCCGGAGGGTGCTCGGCTGCGAGTGCCGTGTAGCCACGCACATCGGCGAACAAGGTGGAGACGCGCCGCCGATCGCCGCCGAGCGAGACCGAGAAGGGGTCACGGAGAACTTCGGCGGCAACGCTCGTGCTCACATAGCGTCCGAGTACATCGGCAAGCCGATCCTGCAACGCCTTCGTGCGCAGCAGTGAGCGCAGCCGGGCCGTCAGCTCGCTGGCGTCGAACGGCTTCGACAGGAAGTCGTTGGCGCCCGCCTCCAGGCCGCGCGCCTTGTCCTCCGGCCGGTCCAGGGCGGTGAGCAGCAGGATCGGCAGCCCGGCGTACTGGGGCTGGCCGCGCAACCGCTCACACACCTCGATGCCACCGGGGGCGGGCATCATCACGTCGAGGCAGACGAGATCGGGAATCTGCTCCTCGACGGCACGCAGCGCCGACTCACCGTCGACCGCCTCGACGACGTCGTAGCCCTGCCGCTCCAGGAGCTTGCGGAGCAGAGCACGCGTCCCAGCCTCGTCGTCCACCGCGAGGATCAGCGGCCGCTCGCGTCTCACGGCAGCAGGCTCTGAATGGTGTCGACGAACGTGGCGAAGTCGATCGGCTTGCTGAGGTACTCGTCGAACCCGGCCGCGAGCGCCCGGTCACGATCGCCGAGCATGGCGTGGGCCGTGAACGCGACGATCCGCAGCTTCGCGGCGGCGCCCTGATCCCCGCGGAGCTCGCTCAACGCCTGCCAGCCGTCCATGTCGGGAAGCCCCAGGTCCATGAGCACCAGGTCGGGAAGGCGCTCCCGCGCCAGGGCGATGCCGTCGGTCGCGGTCTCCGCTGACAGCACCTCGTGCCCGGCCGCCTGTAGGAGCTTGCTCGCCAGCGCCCGGTTCGCGGGGGTGTCCTCGACGAGCAGGATCGTTGCCACTACAGCTGGGCCTTCGGTGCCCTTGCGTGCTCGCCATCGCGGGCGGCCGCCGATTGGACACCGCCGGAAGCGTCGCGCGACGACCGGCAATCGAGCGGCAGGACGACGGTGAACACGCTTCCTCGCCCGACCTCGCTCTGCAGGACGATGTCGCCTCCCATCGCTCGGGCCAGGAGCCGGCTGATCGAAAGACCGAGACCGGTGCCCGGCGCGGCGCCCTTCGCCCGGTGGAACTCCTCGAAGATGACCTCTCGTTGCTCGGGCGCGATGCCGGGCCCGGTGTCGCGCACGGCGACGCGGAGACCGCCGTCGGCCGCGCTCCCGGCCTCGACGTCCACTTCGCCCGTGTCCGTGAACTTCATCGCGTTCCCGATGAGGTTGACGAGGATCTGCCGGACACGCTGGCGGTCGAGAATCACCGCGGCCGGCGTTCCCTCATTCCGCCACGCGAGGCGGAGGCCCTTCTGCGCGGCCAGCGAGCGGTGCTGCGCCACCACGGCCTCTACCACCTCACGCGGGTCGAACGACTCGGTATCGATCGTCAGCTTCCCGGACTCGATCTTCGACAGATCGAGGATCTCATTGATCAGGCCGAGCAGGTCCTGCCCGCCCCGCTGGACCCATCCCAGCGAGGCCTTCTGCTCCTCGTTGAGCGGCCCGTCCACACCGGCGAGGAGCGCATCGGTGAAGCCGAGGATGGCCGTCATCGGCGTCCGCAGCTCGTGACTGACGTTGGCCAGGAACCGTGACTTCGCCTCGCTGGCGCGCTCGAGCGAAGCGTTCGTCTGACCGAGTTGCGTGGCGAGGGTGCGCTGCTCGTCGAACAGCGTCGCCAATCGCTCGCTCGTGCCATTCAGATCCTGCGCCAGCTTCCCGAACTCGTCGCGGTTCGGCACCTCCACGCGCTCGTCGAAGTCGCCTGCCGTGATGTCCGCCAGCCCACGCTGCATCTTCCTCACGGGAATGATGAAGGCCCACGAGAGCACGAATCCCAGCAGGAGCGCGACGATGACGCTCGTCGCGGAGAACGCGACCACCATCGCGGTGAAGAACGTCCGGGAGTCCTGGAAGTCCGCCTGTGCTCGCGTCATGTCTTCGTTGGCGGTCGCGATCAGGTCCCTCATCGACGCCTCGAGCGTGTGCGACGTCGGATGCTCCTCGTCGAGGTGCAGGGTCGTGGCGCCCGCGATGTCGCCCTGCCGGAACCGCTCCAACACCCGCTGGCCCGACGCCTCGTACTCCTGGTTGACGCTCGCCACCTCGGCGTAGAACGCGGCGTTCGCCGGCTCGGCGCGCGCCATCGCGGCGAGGAGCTCGGCGAAGTTCGTCTTGGCCTCCTCGACCTGGCCGTTGTACCTGGCGGCATCCTGGGGGAGGAGCAAGGCCATGGCGCGGTAGTGGCTCTGCGCGGTCACCGCGTAGAGCATCTCGTGTGCGCGTGTCGCCTTGAGCTGCGCACGGTTCAGCTCGACCATGCGGTCGTTCATCTGGCGGATGACGACGAGGCTGAGGGCGCCCATCGCGACGAGCAGCAAGGCGCCGATGAGGAACCCGAAGAGGAGCTTGCGGTGGACGCCCGAGTTCGACGCGAGCCGCGGCGTCGACGACTGGGCGCAGCCAGCCGGTGAAGCGGGGCATCCGCGGCTCGGCGGCGGCGTCGCGGGCTCTCGACTCACGGGCGGTACTCGATGGGATGGCGGAGGAGCGCCACCGAGAGCGGATCTCCGGACATGTCCGCTGACATGCTACGACATCCCGGATCTGGCTGAGTGTGACGCTTCGGCGAGCCCGTGCACACCTGTGAGGTTCGCGCCTCGCGGCCGCCGCGCGGCGCCAAATTCTGCGGCGGTGGGCTGGAGCAGGCCCGTCGCCGAGGCCTGCTCGTGAGGCGGGATCAGGTCGTGTCGGAGATCGGCGCGGTGAGCTCCAGGGCGATGCCGTCGGGATCGAAGAAGGCCAGGAAGCACAGGCCCAGCGGGCCGAGCTCTCGGATCGGCCCGTGCTCCACCCCCGACTCGTCGAGCAGCCGGGTAGCGGCATCAAGGTCAGCTCGGGTCGGCACGCTGAAGCTGAGGTGGTCGAGCCCGACTCGGAAGGGATCAAAACGGTCACGGCTGGTCGCCCGTTCCACGTCCACTGGCCGCAGCCCGAAGAACATCCCCTGGTGCATGAGGATGACTCCGCCCTGGAGGGAGTCGACGATGACGCTCGTGGTGCTCGTCGTCCGGCGGGGGCGGCGCATCGACGGCCACGTCGAAGCCCAGCACCTCCGTGTAGAACGCCTTCGACCTGTCGACGTCAGTGACCGCCAGTCGGATGTGGTGGATGGGCCCTGCGGGAAGATGAGACACCCTGCCTCCTCGGTCGTCGTTGAGCGCGATCGTACGGACCTCTCGACAAGCTGAGGAGCAGACGTCAACCGGCGAGCGAGAACGTACGGAACGACTCGACGTCGCCGACCACCCGATCGACGGTGAGGTCCTCGAGGCAGCCGATCAGCTTCTTCTGCTCGTGGTGTCCGACGGCCGGCCTGAGAACGACGCGGTAGCGCCCGTCGCCGATCGGCCGCAGCTCGCCGTCCTCGGTCACGCGGGAGCTGGTCTGCGCCGCGCAGATCGCCCACAGCGCCGCCGCGGCGCTCCGCCTCGCCCGGCGCGAAGCGGTCCTCGTCCACGGACAGCACCAACTCCGTCGCCGCGTCGGCGCGCACCGGGTCGGGCCTGCTCTGGGTGAGATCACCGAGCTCGCCGACGACGACGGACGCTGCCGCCGCCAACGCGATGACGATCAGCAAGCGTTTCATCGTGGTGCGAACGGATCGACCGGCGGCTCCCCGAGGAGCCCACCGGGGGATGGCTGCAGCGTTGACAGCTTGCGGGCGAGGCCGCGTTCGAGCGTCGGCACGGCGGTCAAGCGTGCGATCCGGTCGACGACCCACGCCAGCGCCGACAGCAGCACGCCGGCGCCCAACAGCACGGGGACGAAGACGTTCATCTCCTGCCGTTGCATCCAGGCGAACGGCTTCGCCGGCTCCGGTGAGTGCTCTCGGAGCTGGCGCAGCACGCGCTCGCCATTCGGCGGGTCGATCGAGCCGATCCAGCCGCCGGCCGAGCTTGCCGAGGCGATCGAGGACGAGCGAGCCGAGCAGGGCGACCTCGGCGGCGAGGAAGATGATCCCGGACACGAGGGCCCGGTTCCACTCCCACCGGTAGAGGTACACGAAGACGTACCAGCCGGCGGCCACCATCACGGTCAGCAGCGCGGCCAGCCCGATCCGTCGAGGCGTGCTCACGCGGCACCCCACTCGCCGGCCTCCAGCGCGGAGACCTCACCGGTCGTGCCGTCGACGACGACCCACGTCCCGTCGGCGAACTGGTCGGAGGCACCCGCCAGGCCGACGACCGTCGGGACGCCGTACTCGCGGGCGAGGATCGCCAGGTGCGAGAGGACGCTGCCGGTCTCGGCGACGAGCGCGCCGAGCCCGGGGAGCATCGGCGCCAGGCCTGGGTCGAGCGTGCGCACGACGAGCACGTCGCCGGCGGACGGTGCCGTGTCCGTGCCGAGGTGGACCGGTCCGGCGCCGCGGCCACCGCCTGCGCCCCGGCCACTCTCGCCGCGCCCTGTGCCGACGGGCACGACGACGCCGTCGACGGTCAGGCGGAACGACGCTGGGAGCGGCGGTCCCGGCTCGAACCCGTCGCGCAGGTCGAGCACCAGCGACCCACCGGACTCGACGAGCTCGGCGAGCTCGTCCAGATGCAGGCTGGCCACGGCCGTCGGCGCCGTCAGCACGCCGCGCTCGACGAGCCGCCGGCCGAGCGCCAGCGCGGCTCGCGCCGTCAGCTCCTGGACCCAGCGGATGCGAAGCCGCAGCGACTCCCGCACCGCCGCCTCGCCGCCGGCCGGGGAGGCGAGCGACCGGCGGCGAGGCGGGAGGCGGGGGGAGGGTGAGCGGCTCGCCGATGGACGGCGGCACGAGGGTGAGCAGCACGGGATGCCGGGCGACCAGCTCGTCATCCGTTGCATCCGAATGAATCGGCCGGTTCGGCCCCCGGCGTCGGACAGGACGCGGAGTGCGGCGGACGCGGCGGTCGGTTGGTCGCCGTCGTCGGCGTCGTCGAGCAGGAGCCCGGCGAGGACCTCGTGGCCATGCAGCGCCGCCAGGGTCTGGTGCGACCGACGCAGCATGCCGGACGAGATCGGCCGGGTCGAGCGTCGACAGCGGCGGGATCGAGCGCAGGTCGGCGTCGATCTCGTCGATCAGGTCGTCGGCCAGCGCCGGCAGGGCGACCTTCAAGCGACCGACCCGCCAGGCTGCCTTCAGCCGCCGCGCCGGCGGCCGCGGATCGAGGCGTGACCACACCGACCGGCGTCGGGTCGTCACGCCCAGCAGGTCGAGGTCGGCCGCGACGCGACCGCCGACGGTGACGACGATCGGCGACTCGCGCAGCCGCCGCGCCGGAGTCGCGCCGGCGATGCTTCAGCGCCTCGCGCAGCCCGTCGCGCAGTGGCGTCGACCCAAAGGTCCTCCTCCAGCGCGCGCAGCGGCAGACCGAACGTCTCGGCGACCGGACCGGGACCGAGCACCGGACCGCTTGCGCGTGCCTCGTCGCCAACGGCGGTGATCGGCCGGCTCTGCAGCAGCACGACACGGCCGTCGGCCTCGATCGCCCACTCGATGTCCTGGGGCCCGCCGAACGTGGCCGACGCACGACGGGCGAGGTTCACGAGCTGGCGGAGGGTCCGCCGTGCCGCGCAGCGCAGTCGGGCTCGTCGGGGCTGGCTTCCCGCAGCCGACCGCGCGCCGACAGCGTCAGGTGCACGCCGTCGACCTGACCGCTGACGAGGCGGTCCGGACCGCCGGGCACGGCGGCGACGACGAGGCGGTCGGTGCGGCCGGTCACGGGATCGGCGCCGAACAGCACGCCTCCCCATGCCGGCTCGAGGAACGGCTGCACGAGGACGGCGATCGGAGCGTCGCCGCCGGACGGGCGACGTCGTCGACGGCGTCCAGGAAGCGCTCCCAACCGCGCACGTCGAGCACCGACGTGAAGAGGCCTGCCATCGAGTGCGAACCGCCGTCTTCGACCGTCGACGACGAGCGCACGACGAGCGCGAGCCGGCCCGAGTCGGACAGGGCCCGCCACGCGTCGTGCAGCGCCGTCGGCGTGATGCCAGGAGGCGGCGCCCGTCGAGCGACGGCCCGCGTGCCGGCCGTCGTCACTGCGAAGCCCGGCAGCACCGGGATGCCGGCGGCACGAGCCCGGGCGAGCGCGGACGGCCTTGGCGCCGACGACATCGGCACGCGCGGGCCGATCTCGGCGTCCAGGTCGACGACCGCGGGGATCGCGGTCGTCCTGGGCGGCCGCAGTGGCGAGATGCACCGGGTGCGGTCATGGCCGCGCTCACCGCACGTGCTCGGGTCCGCCCGAGGTCGAGGTTGGCGTGAGTGACCGGAGCAGTCGTCCGTCACTCCAGGTCGTGCTGCACATCACCCGATCCTCCTTTCGCCGCCTGGCGGAGGCTGTAGCGGTGTAAACGCTCCAGACCACCCGAACTCATCCCTCTGCCGGCGTGCGCTTCGTCACACTCGCGTGGTGACGACTCAACTCGCAGGCGGTGCGGATGTCCATCGGGGACATCCCCGAACGTCCATCCGGGCGACCCCGACGGATTTCGGGGTGTATCCCGGGAACCCCGGAGCGTGGTTCCGGGTCTCTCTGCCCGCCTCGGGGACTGCCCTGACGCCGGTTAGGGTCAGGACACCATGTCGACCGAGACTTCGTGCCCTCGACGGTCGCCGCGGTCGCCATGGCGAGCCGCCCGGAACAGCTCTCGGCTCGCTGTCTCCATTGCGAGCCACCGCTCACTCCGGTCCGCTTCTTCGCCCTCCGCCCGCGCCTGCGAACGATGTTGGCGGTCATCTTCGCCCTGCTGGCAACCGCCGCCTGGGTCGGGCGGCGGGGCGATACTGCTGACCTGGGACGAGCCGATCCAGCGGGCGGTCGAGGCGAGCCGCACCGACATCACCAACGAGGTCTTCCGCACCATCTCGTTCCTCGGCTCGACCAGGGCCGTGCTCTCACTCGGCTGCGTGCTGGCCGCGCTGGCATGGCGTCGCTGTCGGGCCGTCGGGATCGTCGTACTGCTCGCCATGCTCAGCCGCCCGTTGCTCGAGTTCACCCTCAAGGCCATCGTCGACCGGGACCGCCCCGACCTCGAGCGCCTCGTCGCCGGCAACGGCCCGTCGTTCCCGAGCGGGCACGTGATGGCGTCGGTCGCGCTGTGGGGCCTCGTGCCGCTCGTCGTCACGCTCTACACCCGCGACCGGCGGATCTGGTGGGCCTCCGTCGCTGGTTCGGCGGCGCTGATCCTCGCGATCGGAGCCAGCCGCATGTACCTGGGGGTGCACTGGTTCTCGGACGTGGTCGGTGGCCTCGTCGTCGGTGCCTTCTTCCTGCTGGGAGTGGAATGGGTGATGACACGCCGCCACCGGCGTGATCCGTGCACCCGCGGCTGCAGCTGCCGCGAGCCCTCAGCCGTGTAGTCGAGACGAGCCTGGCGATGGACTCGTCGACGAGCTCGCGGCAGCTCTGCCCACTGGAGTGCTGCAGTTCGCCAACCGCCGCGGCCGAGCCCGCAATCGGTCGTGGTTGCTGCGCGCCACACTTGCGCCATGAACGCTTCCGAACCGGTCCACCACATCCGCCCAGGTGGAGCGCGTCGAGGCTGACCCGACGCCGGGCATGACACGCGAGCGGGCCATCGAGGTCGAAGGACTGTGGGCGGGGTTGGTGCGCACCGAGCCGGCCATGACGTCGGCCTGGCACCACCACGGCGACTACGAGACGTCGATCTATGTTGCCGACGGGACGCTGCGCATGGAGTCGGGCCCCGGCGGCTCGGAGGTGATCGACGCCGAGCCCGGTGACTTCCTGCACGTCCCCAAGGGCGCCATCCATCGCGAGAGCAACCGGGGAGAGACGGAGAGTCACCTGATCGTTGTGCGCGCCGGTCGAGGTGCGCCGACGATCAACGTGGACGGCCCGGCGCCCTCGGACTGACCCGGGTCCAGCCACGAGGCCCTGGCACAGGAACTCCTCGGCGCCCTGTTGCTCGGTTCCTACGACGGACCCCCTGGCGTCATCTGAGGGTTCTTCCACGGGCACTCGTCGCTCACCGTTCGAAGAAGCGCCCTCGTACACTCCTCCCGTGACGCTGTGGCGCCGCTGGCGCGCCGACCTCGCCCGACCGGAGGTCCCGACGGGCCGGGAGGAGCTCGGCTTCCTGGTCGGCACGGCGGTGGTCATCGTCGTCGCCGCCCAGTTGACCGACCCGGGCACCGCCCTCGACCTGATCGTGCTGGCACCGGCGGTCGTCGCCTTCGTGCTCCGCGGCCTCGTCGCCGCGACTGCCCGCCGAGGTGTTCGCCGTGATGGTCATCGTGCCGGTCGCGCTGGCCGTCGGGCGCGACGGCGGCGCTGGAGGGAGCGTTCTTCCTCGGCGTGATGATGGTGTTCAACACGGCGTCCCAACTCGGATCGTTGACCCGGGCGCTGATCATCACGGGTGCCGCCGATGGCGCTCCCGTGGGTGGTGGCGGAGCAGCTCGCGCCGGAGTCGGGGATCGCCTGGGAGCCGTGGGTGCTCGCCAACGTGTTCATCTTCACCCTCGGGCGGGCCGTGTACCGCCAGGAACGGTTGATCGAGCAGCTGGAGCAGGCCCGTCGCGCGCTGGCCGACCAGGAGGTGGCCGAGGAGCGGCGGCGCATCGCCCGCGAGCTGCACGACCTCGCCGGGCACACGCTGGCGGCGATGCTGCTGCACGTCACCGGTGCCCGGCACGTGCTGCGCCGGGATCTCGCCGAGGCCGAGCGGGCGTTGATCGACGCCGAAACGGTCGGCCGGGCGAGCCTCGACCAGATCCGGGCGACGGTCGCCTCGCTGCGCGCCGACGAACGGGGCACCGACCCGGCGCTGGCCGGGGTGGCCGACATCGCCGCGCTCGTCGACGAGTACCGCCGTGCGGGCCTCGTCGTCGAGATGACGATCGACGAGTCGGCGGCCGAGCTCGACCGGGCCGGTCGGTGTCGCCGTCCACCGCGTCGCACGGGAGGGACTGGCCAACGTGGCCCGGCACGCGCCGGGCAACCGTGTCGAGGTGCGCGTCGACCGTGACGGTGACGGTGTGCGCCTGCTCGTCGTCGATCGGGGCCGACCGGCGTCGCCGCCGGACCCTCAGGGGCTGCACTTCGGTCTCGTCGGGATGGCCGAGCGGACCCGCGTCGCTCGGGGGCCGTTTCGATGCGGGCCAACCGCCGGACGGGTGGCGGCTCGAGGCCTACTTCCCGAACGCGGGCGCTGATCAGTTCGTCCCGTCGTGATCCGCGTCGTGATCGTCGACGACCAGCCGGTGGTGCGGGCCGGGGTCGCTCGCATCCTCGGACCCGGCGACGGCTTCGAGGTGGTCGCCGAGTGCGGCGATGGCGACGAGGTCGTGGCCGCCGTCGACGAGCACCAGCCCGACGTCGTGTTGATGGACATCCGCATGCGCCGCGTCGACGGCGTCGCGGCCATCCGAGCGTTGTCGGCGGCCGGGAACCCGCCGCCGGTGCTGGTGCTCACGACGTTCGATGACGACGACGTGCTGTGGGACTCGCTCGACGCCGGTGCCGCCGGCTTCGTGCTGAAGGACGCCGCGGCGGAAGACATCATCGCCGCCGCGCGGGCGGTCGCCAACGGCGCCGCCTGGCTCGACCCGAAGGTCGCGCCGCGGGTGCTGCACGCCTTCCGGTCGAACGCACGACCGCGCATCGCCGAGGCGGCACGGATCGACGCCCTGACCGATCGTGAACACGATGTCCTGCGCCACATGGCGAGAGGGGCGACGAACGCCGAGATCGCCGCCGCCCTGTTCGTCAGCGAACCCACCGTGAAGAGCCACATCGGCTCGATCTTCTCCAAGCTCGCCGTCCGTGACCGGGCGGCGGCGATCGTGTTCGCCTACGACCACGGCATCGTCGACCCCCGGGCCGGCTGAGCGGGCCACCGTCCACCCACGGGTGGAGATGGGGAATCGACCGTGGACCGAGGCGCCCGAGGGGCGGAGCGTGCACGATCGCCTCCATGACGATCACGATGACGACCACCCCGATGGAGGCGCCGCTCACCACCGACGAACCCGTCGTGTCGGTCGACGGGCTCGTGAAGCGCTACGGGACGACCGAGGTCGTGCGCGGCGTCTCGTTCTCCGTCCATCGGGGCGAGCTGTTCGGACTCCTCGGCACCAACGGCGCCGGCAAGACGACCACCGTGGAGATCCTCCAGGGCCTTCGCCGCGCCGACGGCGGCACCGTTCGGGTCCTCGGCCTCGACCCCGCCGTGGCCGGGGACCGGCTGCGGCGCCGCATCGGTGCCCAACTGCAGAACGCCGCCCTGCCCGAGCGGATGCGGGTCGGCGAGGCGCTGCGCCTGTTCGCGGCCCTGCACCCGACCCCCCGCCCGACCGCCGAGCTGATCGACGAGTGGCAGCTCGGACCGCTGCTGCGGCGGCCACTACGGTGCGCTCTCCGGCGGCGAGCGGCAACGGCTGTTCGTCGCCCTCGCCCTCGTCGGCCGTCCCGAGATCGTCTTCCTCGACGAGCTCACCCAGAACCTCGACCCGCTGGCCCGCCGCCACACCTGGGACGTCATCCGCCACGTCCGCGACGCCGGCACCACCGTTGTGCTCGTCACCCACGACGTCGAGGAGGCCGAGCGCCTGTGCGACCGCATCGTCGTCATGGACCGCGGGCGGGTGGTCGCCGACGGCACGCCGACGGCGATCGTCGAGGAGCTCGGCGGCACGGCGACCGTGCGCTTCACCGACGCCGACCTCGACGCCCGCACGCTCCGCGGCCTGCCCGGCGTCGACTCCGTCCGTCGGCACGGCCCGGAGATCCAAGTCGATCGGCACCGGTCCGCTGCTCGCCTACGTCGGCGCCCACCTCGTCGCCCTCGGCCGACCACCCCTCGACCTGCGCGTCCAACGCCCGTCGCTCGAAGACCGCTTCGTCGCCCTCACCAAGGAGTCAACGTCATGACCGCCATCACGGCCCACCCACCGCTCGATGCGGTCCGTCCGGCCGGCACCCTCCGCACCGTCGCCCTGCTCACCCGCACCGAGCTGCGACTGTTGCGGCGCGAACCCGGGGTGCTCGTCGGGCTGATCGCCTTCCCCGCCGTCACCGTGCTCATCCTCGCCGGCGTGTTCGGCTCCGACGCCCGACCCCGAGTTCGGCGGCGTCGTGCCGAGCGAGCACTACATCGTCGGCTACGTCGGCGTCGTCCTCGCCTCGATGGGCCTCGTCACACTCCCCGCCACCCTGGCCGCAACACCGCGAACGAGGCGTGCTGCGCCGCTACCGCGCCTCCGGGGTCGGCGGCCGGCGCCCTCGTCGCCAGCCACATCGTCGCTCGGAGCGATCCTCGGCACCGCTGGCCAGCGCGCTCGTGCTCGCCGTCGGCGCCGCCGTCTACGGCGTCCCCGCCCCTGAGGATCCGGCTGCCGCCATCGCCTGGTTCGTCGCCGGGCTGGCCTGCTTCATCGCCATCGGCGGCGCGCTCGGCATGCTCATGCCCAGCAGCCGGGCCGCCAACGCCCTCGGCAACCTCGTGTTCGTTCCGATGTTCCTGCTCGGCGGCGGCGGCCCGCCACGCGACGTGATGACCGGCCCGATGCAGACCCTGTCCGACGTGCTCCCGCTCAGCCACCTCGTCGGAGGGCTGCGCCTCTCCTGGCTCGGCGCCACCGACGACCCGCACATGCTGCTGTGGCCGGTGATCGTCGCCTTCGTCGCCGTCGCATTCGCCGTGCGCGCCTCCCGACACGGAAGTACCAACGGCTGGCGCGCGGGACGCGAGCTCCGGAACCGGCAGCAGTCCACACTGCAGTACGCATGGGAGTCGGGGTGACGGCCGCTGTGGTCGCCGGCTAGGACAGGTGGGCGAGGATGCGGCGGCAATGGGCCGTGATGGTGTGGCCGCCGTGTCCTTCGTCGTCGACGATGACGAGTTGACAGCTGGGCCAGGCCTGCTGCAGCCGCCACGGGGCATCGAGGGGGCTGCTGACGTCGAGCCGCCCGTGGATGAGCCAGCCGGGGATCCCGGCGAGCCGGTCGGCGTTGCCTCACGATCTCGTCGGGTCCGAGCCAGGAGTCGTGACGCCAGCAGTGGGTGACCTGTCGGGCGAAGCCGAGCCGGAACGCCGGGTCCTGGTAGCGGGGGTTCGGTGTGGCGCCCGGGGTCGTGGCGACGTGGGCGTCCTCCCAGCGGCACCACGCCACCGCGGCCGCTTCCCGAGTGGCAGGGTCGGGATCCATCAGCAGACGGTGGTAGGCGTCGACCAGTCGAAGACGCACGCAGCTCGACAGGGACGTGGTTGCAGAAGGCGTGCCACTCCGCCGGGAAGAACCGGCCGGCGTGCACGGTGAGCCAGTCGACCTCGGCGGCCGTACCAGTGCTGACCGCGGCGAGTACCACTGCGATCACCCGATCGGGGTGACGTTCGGCGTAGGTCGCGCCGAGCACCGATCCCCACGAGAGCCCGAACACGACCCAACGGTCGATGCCCAGATGCTCTCGCAGTTGCTCGATATCAGCGACGTGGTGGTCCATGTCGATGCTGTCCCAGTCCACGTCCTCCCCGCTGGCGTGCGGTGTGCTTCGCCCGGCAGCCCGCTGATCGAACAACACGGCCCGATGTCGTTGTGGATCGAAGTACCGCCGCGCCTGAGGCGTGCAACCCGAGCCCGGCCCGCCGTGCAAGTACACCACCGGAGTTCCGTCGAGCGCGACCCACCTGCTGGTAGTAGAGGACATGGCCGTCGCCGACCTCGAGACCTCCCGCTGCGAACGGCTCGGCCGATCCCTCGCTCATCACCGTGAGTATGTCCGCAGCCTGATCGCGTCCTGTTCCCTCGAGCCCGGCCGGTGGTGCGGGAGGGCCGGTGTCGTTGATGTGATGTGCTGAGCACCGGATTGGCGATGGGATGGCCCAATGCGTGACCCGGACGAAGGCGTCGATCCGGCTGGATTGATCGTCACCGGTGTCGGCCCTGAACGTGTTCCGGCACCGTTCGGCTCGGTGGTCGATGCCGCGACGAAAGCCGTGGCCACGACCGGCGCCGGGCGGTCGTTGTACCTGTACGGGTCGGTCGCGACAGGCTTGGCGAAGACCCCGACCTCCGACGTCGACCTGCTCACCTTCGGGATGGACACGGAACGCGCCGAGGCCCTAGCGCAGCGCCTTTCGCAGGAATTCGCTGATCGCTGCCGATCGGTGGACATCGCCGTCGCACAACCATCCGACCTGGTCGGCAGCGGCGATGCGGCGTACGGCAACCGGGTGTTCCTGCGCCACTACTGCGTTCATCTGTGCGGCCCAGCGCTGCACGAGGGCTTGCCTGACTTCCCGGCCGATCAGCGGGCGGTGAGGGGTCTCAACGGTGATATCGACCTCCATGCCCGGCGTTGGCGATCCGAGTTGCAGGCTGGGTGCGTCCCCGCCGTGTTGGGGCGGCGAGTGGCTCGCAAGAGCCTCCTGGCCACCGCCGGGTTGGTCAGCGTCCACGACCACACGTGGACCACCGATCGCCAGTCGGCTGCCCAGCGGTGGAGCGAGATCGAGCCGGCGTGGGCCGCGTCGCTGACCGAGTTGTCGGCCTGGAGCGAATCGTGGCATCAACCCACGGCACACACGGTCGCGAACGCGCTCGACGGTTATGTCGCTCACCTCATCGACACCTTCTCCACCATGGTCGGGCTGTGGGGCAGCGACTGAGGCCGCAACGTCCGCGGCGCCTCGGAAGCGGCGCCGCTCCCTATAGGGTTCGCGCTACTACCTCAGGGGGTCAACATGCCTGTCCTCATGATCGGTGAGGTGCCGAACCTGACCGAGGAGATCTACGGCAGCATGCTCGGGCAGATGATGCCCGGGCTTCGGGCTGCGAGTGGCTTCATCGCACACTCAGGCGGTCCGAGCCCGGCGGGCGGGTGGCGCGTTGTGGAGATGTGGGAGTCCGAGGCTGACGGTCAGCGCTGGTTCGACGAGAACGTCAGACCCAACCTTCCGCCTGACATCGTCCCGACCCGCACCTACTACCCGCTGCACAGCGCTTTCACCGCTTAGCGCAGCGACCCCGACCCGGGGCTGCTCACCGTACTGCTGATCTTGTGGTTGTGTCGGTTGATGCCGGAAGGCAGCAGTCAGCCGAGGAAGTCCCTCACCAGTGACATCGTCTGGTCGGGCTGCTCCACCTGCGGGATGTGCCCGCACTTGTCGATGATCTCGACCCGGCTATCGGGGATTCGCGCGCCGAACTCAGCCGCGTACTCCGACGAGATCAACGCGTCTTGCTTGCCCCAGATGATGAGCGTGGCTGCTTGGATCCGATGGAGTCGCTTGGCCAGCCCCTTGTCGGGCACGGGCCAGACGAACTTCGAGGTGCACCCGGTGGACCAGCTCATACCCACGATTGCGGCAATCGCGGCCTCGGGATCGTCTGGCGGCGTGAACATCGCCCGGGCGGCGTCGCCGTCAGGCTGGTGGAACAACAGGCTCGGGAGTTCGTCAGGCGCCGTGGCGACCCAGTTCGCGACCGGATGGTCGTCGAGCCATAGCCCGATCGGGTCGAGCACGACGACACGGCTGAACAAGGACGGGAAGTGCGCCGCCAGCTCGAGGGCCAACATGCCTCCGAAGGACTGCCCGACTACCGTCGCACCGCCGATACCGAGCGCTCGGATGGTCTCGTCGTAGATCAGAACGAGATCCCAGAGGTCGTCGACCTTCGCGATGTCGTGGGGCTTGCCCGGAACCGTGCCGGGAACGAACGGCGCGTAGACGGTATGAGCCCCGGCCAGCTGCTCGAGGAACGGATCCCACAGCATCCCGCCCGCGGCGTGCAGATAGACGAGCGGTGGGCCCTCCCCGGCGACCTGTACGGTCATGTCCAGCTGCGACCCCCAGACGGGGACAACGCGCTCGGTGATCTTCAGTGGGGTGGTCATCTCAGACCTCGACTGGCTCGGGAAGACCTGTCGGCCACCACCTGTTCTCCCAGTTGCCGTCGTCCCACACAGATTTCACGTGGGGCATCACCTCCTCGGCGAACATGTGGATGTTCTTCATCGTCAGGTCGTGTGGCATGCCGCCCATCTGCAGCATGACCAGGAGATTGCCGATGCGGAACTCCTTGGCGAACTCGATGATCTGGTCGCGCACCGTTGACGGGCTCCCTGCGATGACCGACCGCGCCTCGGCCAGCCGCCCAAAGGTGGCATGCGAGAGCTCAGCGGCGAGTCCGAGATCGCCGGGGTCGCGGAGCAGCGTCTCCACTCCTCGCGGATCGACGTATCCCGGGAGGCCCAGGTAGTGGCCGGGGACGCTCCCGACACCTTGACGGAACGCCTTCTCGACATACCGCCCGTACTCCACCTCGGCCCGCTCGTCGGTCTCGGCCACCACGACGTTCTGAACGAAGCCGACACGATACGGATTCCTGGGAAGGCCGTTCTCGTCGACCAGTCCCCAGTAGCGATCAAAGATGCGCTGCGCGGTCAGCGTCGGGCCGAACCAGCCGAGGTAGACGAACGCATGATCCTGATCGATGGTCCATTGCATGGTGCTCGGTGATCCTGACCCCGGCACCCACACCGGCGGCCGAGGCCGCTGCAGAGGACGCGGCCACGAGTTCACCAAGGAGTACTGGGAGAACCGACCGTTCCACGTGAACGGCGCCTCGTCGGTCCACGAGCGGAACATCAACTCGACGGCCTCCCGATATCGATCGCGGGTTTCGACCGTTGGGATCCCGTTGTTGAGGTTCGCGTCGTAGCTCAAGCCGACGGGGAGACCGGCGACGAGCCGACCTCCGCTCATCACGTCCAGCATCGCGTACTCCTCCGCGATGCGGAGCGGCTCGGTGGTCTTGCCGAGTGATCGCCCCAACACGATCAACGCGGTCTCGGGTCGTTCGCTCCGAATCGCGTGCGCCAGCACCGCCGCCGGCAGGTTGGGGTTCGGTGTGATGTCGTACGACGTTTGGCCGTGCTCGGTCACCGCCACGCCGTCGAACCCGGCGCGCACACCGGCGAGCAACTCGTCGATGAACCACTGATACGAGTCGAACATCTTCCCCGGCTCGACCAGCTCGGCGTACGGCGGCCTCACGACTGATGGGATGCCGCTGTCCTCGAAGCCAGCTGGCATGAAGCGATACGGAGCCTGTTGGAACAGGTTCACCTTCATACGAGTGCGTGTCCTTCCCCCAGAACCACCAACGCTTGCACTGCGGGATCCCCACGTTCGGCGGTAAGCGCTTGGACTTCTGGTCACCGTAACCGAGCGCGCAGGCGGGGCCGCGGCCCAACCGGGAGGCCTTCCACGCGCACATCAACCGCGGGTATCGGTGAGCACCAGACCCGCCGTCTGTCGAGCGCTCACAGAATGTGGCGATCACCGAGAGTCGCGTTCTGTGATCAGCGACAGTCGCGGTCCCCCAGGTCTCGCTGCGCACGTGCGCTGATCGGGAGCCGCTGTCACGTCGTGGTGACGCACCGTTTCAAAGAGAACATCGTGGGTTGCCGGGAGGGGCTGTGTCGGCAACGCGCCGATGTTCGTGGCGACGGCGATGAGGATATTTCAAGCCACTATCGGTCAGCATTGGACCGCACTAGCATCGTCGCGATGTCGGGAACTGGAGATGAAGCACCAGCGGCTTCAGTAGCTGCGAATACCGGAACCGAGCCGCCGGAGACTGAGACCGACGAGTACCTCTTGCGCAGCTATCGGTATCTCCGGCTTGCCATTGTGATACTGCTGGTCGCACTCGCTGCTGCCCTTATCGGACAGCTGGCGAGTGCCGGTTGCATCGAAGGCTCGATCAGCGCCTATTACTACACGCCAGTCCACGGTCTTTTCATCGGTTCGCTCGTCGCCACTGGGGCCGCGATGGTCGCCCTCAAGGGCCGCACCACGGTGGAGGACACGTTCTTCAACGTCGCAGGCCTGCTCGCGCCGGTCGTGGCATTCGTGCCAACGACTCGACAAGCACGGCTGTGTGATGGCACATCTCTCCCACTCACCGTCGACCGCGACGACCTCGTGCCAAACTCGCTCATCGCACTGCTCGCCGCCGGCCTGACGATCCTGATCGTCACCGCGATCGTCGCCACGCGTCACAAGACGCTCAAGAAGGAGGCTGACTCGTTCGGGCGCTCGCTCCGTACCGGCGTGGCACCGGCCGCGGTGCTGACGATCGCCGCGCTCGTAACCGTTATCGGTTTCAACCAGCCGCTGTATACGTTCATGCACTTCGGTGCCGCCGTCGGATTGTTCGCCGCGATCTTCCTTGCGATCGGATCGCTGCTCAGCGAGAAGTTCCACCGGTTGCTTCACTACATGCTGACCTGGACGAAACCGACCGCGAAATATCGCGAGCCAGCACCGAAGTACTACCGCAGCTACAAATGGACGCTGATCGCGACGGTTCCTTTGGTAGTCGCGGCTGGACTCTCGGGTAGCTCCTGGATCTTCTGGGTCGAGGTCGTCGGCATCGCCTCATTCACGGTGTTCTGGATCATCCAGACCGCAGAACTCTGGGACCGGTTGCCCGAACCGACTCCCTGAATCGAGTGGCAGTGTAGTGCCGGTCGAGCTCGAACGTGCGCTCGGTGAACGCGGACTGCCGGGCCGGGGCGGTTGCAGCCTGTCTTCCACCGCGTCGGAGGCACGACATCTCGAGCGTTGGCAGGAGCGTCTCGACCGACGCCCAGCGTGTGGTGACGCGGCCGGTGACTACTCGGCCGACGATGCCCCTGATCCACTGGTCTGTGACGCGAGATCGGGTGGGCTCATACCGCCCATACCGCACCGCCTGCGGGGAGCGCATGCGGGACGCGCAATTCGACGCTGGCGGGATCGAGGGCCACCGACTGGGACGACGTCGCCGATATTGAAGGATCTGGAACTCGGCGCCGGTACCGTCTCATCGGCGGTCCACGACCCTGAGCGGGACCACCGAGGAGACCGATGCCCCGCAACTCTGGCAACACGCGGCGGCCGACTAAGTCAGCCCGTCGTCGCATGTCCCTCAATGCACGCCGCTCGGCTACCAAGAAAGACAAGAAGTAGCCCGTGGCTGACCGGCCCCTCCCTCTCGGCGGGGGCCGGTGCTCGGCCTGGCTGAGCTGGCGGCCGAAGCCGCCGCTCCGGGTCCGGCATCGTCGAACGGCTCGCGGCGCGTTTCGCCCGATGTGTCCGCGATGCCGAAGGGCGGCCCGACGAGGGCTGGGCCACGCGAGACCTCATCCCGCCGCCTCACGTCGCAGGAGCGGCCCCTGTTCCTCGCCCTCGCTCGTGCTATCGCCCGTTCGGTCCGGCCTCGATCCGGCGATAAGGCACCCGCCACCCGCTCAGGTCAGGCCTCTTTAGGAGTGCCGCCGCTGGCGTGGCGGCACTGGCGTGGATGGTCCAGGTGTCGTGCGTGAGGACCGTGGCCTCTAGCCGTGTCGCGGCGACGAGGGCGAGGATGATTATCGAACACAACGATTGAGCAATATGACTGCCGAAGCAAAGTTCGAATCGTCCAACATGAACGTGAGGATCCCCCCCCCCCCCCCGCTCCGTGCCCGGGCCAGACGCTCAGGACAGCGCCCCGTCGGGGACCACCGATCGGCGCCGGCAACGGCGGCGCCCTGATTCCATGTTGCGGAGATGTGGGCGACGGCGGCGACGGTCTCCGTCAGATCACCGTCTTGAGCCGAGTGACCCCGGTCGTCCGGCCAGACGCTCCGCTCAGGCTTCATGGCGCTCTGGCCGGCGACTTGGCTGTGGCGGGGTAACGGTCCGACCCGTAGTGTCCGCCGCCGTGCAGCGTGCGCGCCGCCCAGGGCCCGTGGAGCGTCACGACGAGGCCCGAGGGAATGCTGAGGCCGAGGTGCTCGCCGATCGCCCTCCTCCCACGGCGTCATTGCCGAGCGGCCTCGTTACCTTCGTCTTGACTGACATCGAGGGGTCCACCCGGCTCATGCGACGGCTCGGCGAGGCGTACGAGTCTGTCCTCGAGCGCCATCGGCAGCTCCTGCGCTCGGCGTGGGCGATGTACGACGGTCACGAGGTCGACGTCGAGGGTGACGGCGGCCTGATCGCCTTCGCCGAGCCACTTTCTGCCATGCGCGCCTGCGCCGAGGCCCAACGTCTCCTCGCGGTCGAGCCTTGGGGACCCGCCGTGGAGGTGCGTGTCCGCATGGGGATCCACCGGGGCCTGGCGTCACCGCGCGGTCACAACTACGTCGCCCTCGCGGTCCATCAGCTCGCGCGCGTGATGGCTTGCGCGCACGGTGGCCAGGTGCTGCTCACCGACGACGTCGCTGGACACCTCCCCATCGACGACCGGCTCTGGCTCGTGCCCATGGGCCACTACCGCATCCGGGATTTCGACACACCGGTTCGCCTTCATCAGCTCGGTGGACCGGGGCTGGCCGGGTCCTTCCCCGCGCTCCGCGCGCTGCCCGCCGATGGCCACAACCTGGTCCGTCCACGGACATCGTTCGTAGGACGCGACGACGCCGTCGACAGCGTGCTCGCGTGCATCGGACCCACGACGCTGGTGAGCCTCGTCGGTCCGGGCGGAGTGGGCAAGTCTCGACTCGCGGTGGAGGTCGGGTTCATCGCCGCCTCCGCCTGGGCCGACGGGGTGTGGCTCGTCGACCTGGCGCCGCTGGCTGGCGGCGAGCTCGTGCCCGCTGCGGTGGCAACCGCCCTCGGAGTCCGCGCTGGTGCCACCGACCCGCTCCACGAGGTCGTCGAGCACCTGAGATCCCGAAGCGCGCTCGTCGTGGTGGACAACTGCGAACACGTCGTCGACGCGTGTGCCGAGGTCGTCACTTCGATCCTCGCCGCACCGGCGGTCGGCGTACTCGTGACCAGCCGTGAGCCTTTGCGCATCCCGGGCGAAGTGACCTGGCGCGTCCCGCCCCTGCCGATACCGAGGGCCGGCGGGCCCGAGGCCGAGGAGGTGGCCAGTCCGTCGGTGCAGCTGTTCGTCGCGCGCGCGGAATCTGTCCGGCCATCGTTCTCATTGGACGACGGGAACGCCTCTGCCGTGACCGACATTTGTCGCAAGCTGGACGGACTCCCATTGGCACTCGAGATGGCGGCCGCCCTCGTCTCGGTCCAATCGCCGTCAGAGATCCTTGCTGGGTTGGAGGATCGGTTCCGTTTCCTGAGGAGCCCGGAGCGAGACGTCGATGATCGGCATCGCACCATGGAGGCGATGCTCGGATGGAGTCACCGCCTGCTCAGCACCGACGAGCGTGCCGCCCTCCGGCGGCTGTCGCTACTGCCGGCCGGATTCACGATCGACATCGCGAAGGTCGCTGTGGCCGATGGCGCTACCGCTTCCGACGACGTCCCGTTGCTCGTCTGGTCGCTCGTCGACAAGTCCCTCGCAACGGCAGACCTCTCGGCCAACGACACCCGCTACCGGTTGCTGGAGACTGTGCGCGCGTTCGCGAATCGTCACCTCAACGACAGCGGCGAGGCGACCGCCGTGGCGTCACGCCTCGCGACCTGGTTTCTCGAAGAGGCTGGGCCCTGGGGAACGCTCGATCGACGGTGGATCGGACTCGTGGGCGTCGAGCTCGACAACCTTCGCGCCGTCGTGACCATGCTCGGTGACAACGACGTCGAAAGCGCCCAGCAGCTCGCGGCGTCGATAGGCCAGTACCACGACGCCAGCGGGAGCTACCGTCAAGGTGCATCCGAGCTGACGCGCTATCCGCGGACTCTCACCGCTCCGACCACGAGCCGGATCGCCATGCTCAACCGGTTGGCCGATCTGCAGCTGCGGTTCGCTGATCTCTCCCGCGCCGAGACCACCATCGCCGAGGCCGAGCGGCTTCGTGACGAGGTCGGTGCGGTACCCGACTGGGACGACGCCGGCGTGGACCGCGCCCGAGGCGACCTGCAGAACCGAGCCGGTGATCGTCGGGCCGCCGAGGCCACGGCCCGCCGAGCGCTCGAGCGCAACCTTTCGGCGCGCGGGCGGGCGCGCATGTGGAACCTCGTCGGGCTCGCGACCGTCGGAGAGGACGATGCCACGGCGCTCGCCGCCTTCGAAGAGGAGTTGCGCGCTTACGAGGAGCTCGGCCACGAGGTGTGGATAGCCAGCGCGAGTGGGAATGTGGCCGAGGTCGCCTTGCGGATCGGCGATCGCGCGATGGCCGCCCGCCGCCAAGGAACGAGCCTGCGCCTGGGAGTGGAGCAGGGCTCCACGATCATGGTTGCCTACTCGATGGTCGTAGCGGCGCGCCTCGCCGCCGGTGCGGCAGCCTGGGCCGACGCGCTTCGTCTCGGCGTCCTCGCGGACATCTTCATCCGATCGTCGGAGGTCATCCTCTACGAGGACGACCGTCGGCTGCTCGACGAGACGATGCGACGAGCCCGCGCAGAGGTTGGAGACGAGGCGGCTGCGGCGATCACCGCCGAGGTATCCGGCCTCGATCTCGTCACGGCTGCGGCCATGGCCGCGGAGATCTTCGAGCCAGACGGGGCCTAAGCACAGCCTACGATCGCCCCGACAGTCGGTGGCTCAAGAACGTCTCGACGTACGAGTCCCACGGCACGTCAGCAGTCCTCGCAGACGGCCATGGCGAAGCGCACGCCTACGTGCTGCAGTTCGAGGCGGGCGGCGCGATCGGCCGGCACGAGGCCGGGTACGGCCAGCTGTTCATCGTCCTCACTGGACGCGGGTGGGTCTAGGCGAGGAGTCGGTCCGAGCGGAGGTCGGCGCTGGCGACGTGGTCCTGTTCGACCGCGGGGAACAACACGCCAAGCGTAGCGACACAGGGATGACCGCCGTGGTTCTCGAGGTCGAGGACATCGATCCCGCGATGCCGCTCGACTGCGACGACTCTCTCGCCGCCCTCTCGCGGCAGCGGGTGGTCTTCCTCGACGCGGTGCGACTCACCTCGACCTAGCCAGGTTGCGACTGCGTGCCTGCCCCGCCGCCTCGGTGAGGTGGCGTCGGTGGGGCGCTGAGGGACGGTCGCAGTGGGATCGTCCGGTGTCAAGCGGAGCTCGGATCCACGGCTCCGGAAGTTGGCGATCCCGAATGCCCGGCAGTGGTGGTTGGTCAGGACACCGGACAGGTGATCGGGTTCACGACGAGGCCTCCTGGGTTGACGACGTTCTTGCAGAGCCCTAGGCGTAGTACCTCCCAATCGTTGTAGTCGGTCATCACGAAGTCGTTGATGCCGTCCGCCTTGGGGCGGAACCATATCTTGAACTCCTGGTCGGGGTTGTCGCTCGAGCGGGAGAACACAGCTCTGAGGTTACTATCCCGTCCGGCCTCGAAGAAGAGATCAATACCGAAGGCATGGAGCCAAACGTTGTCGAATGGTCCCTCGAGCCCAACTCTGAGTGACTTGGTGAGGCTGCCGTCGGGCTGCTCTTGCACTCGGACATAGGAGGTCATCATGTTTATCCTGCGGTTTCGCTGGCGGAAAGGAACGTTCGCTCGGGTGTCATGGGCGATGTACATCAGATAGAACCTCCCTGGGAAGTCAATGTCGGTCACCTCCGAGGTCCATTCGAGCGCCGGTCGGCCCTCAATCGGGCCGGGACGGGAGTCGAGAACGTCCGTCTTGTCCCACCGGTGTGTGCCTTCGTTGAACGCATAAAGGTCGAGGCGGCCGTCCTCGCCCGCGAAGGCACCGTAGAGCGAGGCCAAGCCCGGCTCTCCGAGGTAGGAGCGCCCGAGGCCAGGCGAGGCGAACTCGGCGACAAGTACCGGATCGCTGTTCTGGTCGAGCACGTCCTGCTCGCGGACCAGTGGCGAATCCGTCGGTGCACGTCAGAACCGGTTGTAGTGGGCGTTGCCTCGATGCCGCGGTAGGCGAGGAAGATCTTGCAGAATCCGAAGTCCGATATCGATGGCTCACTCGCCGATGCGTGGCCCACGATATTCCGGCTGTCAGTCCAGTTCTCATTGCCGACACTGTAACCGGAGTCGTCGTTCCCAGATGGTTCCCGTTGCCATCGATCGTCACGAGCAGTAGGCGGGCGGACGTTGCTTCTCCCCCAAGGTGACCAGATCGATCGCCGCACGCGTCGATGAACACCCGCTCCGGCTCATCCACGTTCCGCAGGCCTCGGTCGAGGGCTGAGGGCGGTTCCCCGCATTCGTGGAGAACGTGAGAAGACCCCACCGAGCACTGAATAGAAGAGGTACAGTCGATTCCCCAGGCGAGCTATCGTGGGAAATTGCAGGCTGGCCGCTTTGTCGATGTGGGACTGGTTGTAGCGTGCGCTCAGACCCCCGCCGCCAGGCGAGTAGTTGGCGTAGGCCCGAACGGTTGTGCCTTCGGGAGCGAACTCGCCATCGTGGTTCCAATCGACGTGGCCCGCAGCTCGGTCAACGTAGTACTTGAAGACGTTCTCCAGCACGTCGAGATAGGCCACATTCGCCGGCGAGACTGCGTGCCATTCGACCAGAGCCGAGTTGTTCAGGGGGGACGTGCCAAGACCATCCGAGAAACCGACATCTGAACTGCTCTGGAAAGCATAGTTGAGAAGGCTTTGGTAGTTCGGCTTGCAGTTCGGATCTACCTTTCCCGTCGCCAAGGGCGGACCTGAATGGGTCAGTCCCATGGCGCGCGCGTAAGTTGTGCGCGAGCACCCAGGCGTTGTTCATCGGGCCGGAGGCGGCCACAGAGTTGAGCGGATTCGAACCCCCTCCACTCGAGTAGGCGAGGATGTAGCGAAAGACCCCGCGGCGGGCCTTTGACATGTTGCCCTTCCACGCGTTCTGCGGGTCTGTGCTGGTGAAGGTGCCGTCGGCACGCTGGACTGGCGGAACGGCGTTGTAGCCCCCCCAGTCGCCATAGGTTGTTGCATCCTCTGGACTTTGCGGAGAGACGCCGACGTCAAGATGGGTCTGGATCCCGCGCCGACCATCCGGGTTGACCAGCGAGGTCGCACGGTGAAGCTCGACGGACGGGCTCGGGTTGTCCAGCGTGTCCTCGTAGAAGGCGGTGAACTGGCGCGCGATGCTGGGTTCCAGGCGCCGCAGCGTCTCGTCGGGCCTCCGCATCATGAAGTCGACCTCGATGAACAAGTCCTTGTGAATGTGGATCCTGCGCCCGAGCGTGGCAATGAAACATCTTCCTGGTGGAGGCCGACGTTCGGGCCACCCGCCGCCCTCAATGCACTCGCCCAGGTCGCCGGAGATCGCCGTGTCGGCCGAAGCGAGCACGTCGCCGGCGACGACCCGACCCAGAACCTCCAAGCGGTCGCCGAGGCCATCGCCGTCGGTGTCGCGGGCGGGTCGGCCGCGAGGGCGCAATCGAACGTGTGACCGTTGCCACCTTGGGCGGTGCCGGAAAGCCTCGGGCAGGTGCCAAGAGCGACCTCGAGCTTGTCACCCTTGAAGCCGTTGTTGTCGGCATCCGTCAGGACGTCATTGCGCAACAGGAGCGCCTGTCCTGCATCCGCCACCTTCGGCACGCCGACGATGACCGTGCGCTGCCCGAGATTGGACGGAAGATGAATCGCCGTTGCACCACTCGGACCACCGCCGGCAGCGCGCTCCGAGCCAGCCCGAGGCCGTCTGGCTCGAGGATGTAGATGCGGTGCGAGCCGGTAGAGCCGTTCGGGATCTGAACCGTGTGGAGGTTCTCGCCGGCGACGAGTCCGTCATAGGTGCCGAACCAGCCCGCGAACGTCACCCCCGATTTCCACGGTTGGCCGTTCTTCAGCAGATCAGCTGTCCCGGCGGTGCCCTGGTCCTTCGAGCGTGTCATGACGATGACGGTCTTCGGTTCATCGGCCACGTAGGTGACCTTCGCCGCAGTGCCACCAGCCGCGTTGTCGTCGACGGCAAACTTGGTGCCATCGAAGTCGAGCAGGTGCAGGACCGGATCTCCCCCTGCCGAGATGTTCGCCGTCTCAACCGTCACGGTCTCGCCCGTGCTCATCGAGAGCAGAAACTCGCTCACTGCGGACACTTGGCCCGAGCGGGCTCGATCCGCCGACGCAGCTTCCGCTTATCCCGGGGCCTTATCTGGAGGAGCGGAGCCGTCGCCGAACGGCGTTTGGCCGAGGGCGGGGCGTGGTGCGAAGCCGGTGATCGTCAGTGCTCCGACCACGGCCAGTGTGAGGCAGCGTCGGACACCTGCGTGCGGGCGTGCGCTCGTGGGCATCGAGGGTTGCAACATCGAGATCATTCCTCCTCAACTCTCCCTGTAGATGCGGCGTCGCCCCGACTGATACGCCCAATCGGCGCCGATCCTTCATGGCTGCAGCCCATGAGGGGTCCGGCCGGTGTCACCTCACGAAGGCGTCGGTTGAGCCTCGTGTGAGCTGGCGGGTGGCGGCCCCGTCGACAACGTGTCCCACCGACCTCACATTCGCTGGCACCCGCGGGCTCGGCGTCGTTCAGAAGAACAGCCGACCCAACCACCCAGGCACCTGCGGCAAGGTCGAACGCTATCCAACAGACCATGAAGAACTGGCTCGACCGCCAACCCTCCAGCCAGAGACCCTCGACCAAGCTCCAAACAGCTCCTCGACCGCTTCGCCCACATCTACAACCACTAGCGCCCCCACCGCGCCCTTTCCCACCACGCTGTTTCCCCGCCGTCGCCTACACCGCCCGCCCCAAAGCATCAACCCCTGCAGATCGAAGCTCGATGACTCGTCACCACCGCGTCCGCCGCGAAACATCGTCGACCAAGCCGGAGGTTAGGTACCCTCCGTCACAACGGTCCGCCTCCGCCACATCGGCCTTCGGACGAACCCTCGCCCTGAACCCGCTGTCCTGCTCCTCGTCGACGACCTCGACATCCACGTCATCGACGCCGCCACCGGCGAGCTCTATCCGTAACCTCACCCTCAACCCCGACCGCGACGACCATGGCTCCTTTCGCCGACCGCGACCCCTCGCCCGAGCAGAAAACGACAACGACCCCAACCCCAATAAAGGTTCAAGCCGTCCGGGATGTCCTGAGACATCACATG
>CAWEYT010000019.1:0-259250 GCA_963813375.1 uncultured Acidimicrobiales bacterium
CCGGACATGGCGAGGCCCTTGCTGTCGATCACCATGCCGACACGCAACCGCGCCAGGCTCTTTGAGCGTGGCTCGCGTCGGTCGGACATGTGAGCGAATCGGTAGCTGGGCACATCGAGGTCGCCGTGTCGGACGGGTCGGACGACGACAGCACCGGGCAGGTGGTCCGGCGGTTCCTGGTGGACTGGCCCGGCAGGCACCGGTATGTGTGGAACCAACCACGCTGGCGATGGTGGAGAACATGAACCGTGCCATGGAGCTGGCGACCGGCGAGTGGGTCCAGCAGCTCCACGACGACGACTACCTGCTGCCGGGCGCGGGTACGGCCATGCTGGACGCCATCCGCCGTGCGGGGCCCGGCGAGCGCGTGCTGGTGTTCGGCGCCGAGATCGTGGACGCCGCTGGCGTGCGGCGGCGTCACAGACATTCCGCCACGAGCAGTACCTGGAGCCGAGGGAGGCGTTCCGGCGCCTGCTGCGAAACTCATCGTTCGTGCGGCCGCCCAGCGTCGTCGTGCACCGCTCGGCCTTCGAGCAAGTAGGCCTGTTCGACCCGGCGGTCGGCGGAGCCACCGACATCGACCTGTGGGTCCGGCTGTTCTCCCGCTACGGGGTGCGGTGCGTGCCGCACGCCAACAGCGCGTACACGATTCACGAGGCCGCGGCTACGACCGGAATGTGGCACCCCGGCACCATCCAGGACGCCCACAGAATCTTCGGTCGTGCGATCGCGCTGGGGCTTGTGCCCGATCGCACCATCCGGCGCTGGGAGGCCGACTTCCTCCACCAGTTCATCCTCGCCGGCGCCTACCGGCAGCTACGCATCGGGCGGCGGGCCGAGGCGCGGGACGTGCTGCGGCTGTTCGACCTGCCGGAGGTTCGCGGCCTTGGCGTCTCGCTGAAGTGGCTGCCCGTGCGGGCCGCGTTCACGGCCGCCACGGCGGCGGCCCGCCCGAAGGCGGGCTGACCGGACGGCGGCTCAGTCCGCCCGCCGTGCCCGCGCGACCGCGCTCAGCACCACCTCGGCGGCCGCCTCCGGGCGCAGGGCCGCGTTGCTGAGCCGGACGCCCTCGCGGAGGGCACGCGACGTCTCCGGATCGGCGGCTTGGTGCATCGCCTCGGCCAGCGCCGACGCGTCCCTCGGGTCGACCACGATGCCGTTCACGCCATCGTGCAGGATCGTGTCGACCGCTCCCGTCATCGGCGACGCCACCACCGGCGTACCCACGCTCAGGGCCTCCACCACGACGCGGCCGATGAACTCCTGGAGGGTCGGGAGCACGAGCGCCTGGCAGGCCTGGAAGGCGCCTTTGAGGGTCTGGTGGTCCACCGTCCCGAGGAAGATGACCGCGTCCTCGACGCCTAGCCGACGGCTGAGCTCGACCAGGGACTCCCGTTCGGGGCCGTCGCCGATGATCCACAGGACGCAGGGGCCGAACCGCCGCCGGTAGACCGCCAGTGCGCGGATCAACAAGTCGGTGCCCTTCCGGGGGATGAGCTGGCCGGCGCAGACGAACAGCGGCACCCCCTCGGGGGCCGGCGCCACGGCCGGGGGATGCGCCGCGAGGTCGGCCGGCATGCCCGCCAGCCACCAGCCGACGATGATCTTCTCCTCCGGAACGTTGAGGGTTCGGATCAGGTACTCCCGGGCGGGCGTGTTGTTGGCCACGATGACGTCGACGAAGCGCGCGGTGAGCCGACGGACGACGACCTTGAGGAAGGCATTGCCGGTTCGGCCGATGTGGCGGTAGTCGCCCTCGACCAGGGAGATCACCTTGTGCGGCCGGAACAGCTTGGACAGAACCGCGTACAGCCCGACCAGCCCGAACTCGTAGATGACCAGGACGTCCTCGGGGCGCGAGCGAACTCGAGGAGCATCCGCGGGCTGACCAGCTTGACGCTCATCGGGTACTCCCGTCCCGTCCGGTTCCCGAACTCCACGAGCCGGCCAAACGACCGCTCACCGTCTAGGGGTACGTCCCAGTGGAGGTCGCGGACCGCGCTGCCGGCTCGGCGAGCCGACTCGACCAGGTAGGGGTGCGGAGCCGTGTCGTCCATCGCCACCCAGAGGAGGCGGGATTCCCCACGCCGCGCGCCCCGCCTGCTCAGCCGCATCGGGCGATCCCGTCGGCCCCGAGCAGGGCCAGGCCCACGCCCGGGGCGGTCAACGTCAGTGCCGCCACTACTCGGTGTGCCGAAGGAAGACGCCATCGCACTGGAGAGTCTCCGATGTCACCGGGTCAGTGAAGCCCGGCAGGATAGCAGCGAGACGAAGGCCGATTGCCTCCATCAACTCAATCGCCGAAGACAGTTGGAGGTCGTCCTCGTAGAGCGGCACCAAGGACGTCTCCAATTGCACACCGGTGAGAAGTTCCAGAGAGTTCGCAGCGCCAGCGAGAACATGCCGCTCGAAGCCCTGCGTGTCGACTTTCAAGAATGTTGTCGCCAACTCAAGCTCATGTGCGGCGGCAAGATCGTCGATCGTGGTCACGCGCACTTCCTCCGTGCGCACGAACCTCGATCCCGGAGCGGCCCGAAGGTGTCGGCTGAGCATCGGGGCGAGACTTGAACTTACTGAGTTCCCCGCGACGTTGATTGTTGCCTCCCCCGGCTCCCCACCTACCGCGAACCGCTCGCACCTCCAGGATCGATCCTTCGCGCACCGCCGCTCAAGCACCTGGAACTCCGCTCGCAGAGGCTCAAGCGAAAGGATCGAGTTGCGGAAGCCTAAACGGCGCAGCTCGCTCGCGTACTGGCCGATGTTCGCACCCACATCGATCACGCAGGTAACACCTCGACGGTTCATGAGGCGTACCACCTGGAAGAGAGGCGCCGAACGGGGGAATGGTTGTACGTCGAGGCCTACTCGTTGCACCGCACGACGTGCGGCGTGTCGAACGCTCATGTTGAGGTCTCCAACGGTCGCCGCTCCTTGCCGGTTCGTGCATCTCGTCCCCGTACAAGCTCGCCGCCGGAGACGAGGCCCGCCGGGCGCGCCTGGAGAAACCGGACACCGCCACGGCTGTAGGCGGCCAGGCCCGCCGCGAGACCGGTGATGATTCCCTGCTCCATCCCGGGGATCCACGCGAAGAACCAGACGATCTGCATCGCCAGCAACGCCGGGAACACGCCGGGCGCGAGAAGGCCGTCCTGGCCGCTTGGCGGCGGGAGCCGCCATAACGCGCGGAACAACCCACCAGTCAGCGCGACGAGCGCGAGCAGGCCAACCACTCCGGCCCGCAGCAGAAGTGTCAGGTAGAAGTTGTGTGGCTCGGCCTGCACCTCAGACCCCTGCACTTCACGGGTGAAGTCGCTCCCCAGGGGCTCGCCGATCACCCACTGCACCGGATCCTCGGACCGTCCGGAGAGCAGCTCAGACCATCCTTGGATGCGCCAGTCGAGCGTGCCCGTGCTGACCGCCGAAGTGGCGAAGGTCTGCTTCTGGCCCTCCGACCCGCCCAGGGCGACGTACGCCGCGATGGTGAGCAGGACGGCGCCGACGACCATCGCGACCACCCGGCGGTTGAGCCTGCGTCCCCGCACCATGATGACTGCCAGCCCGACGACGATCGCCAGCCAGGCCGTGCGCCGGTTCAGCAGCACCACGAACAGCAGGAGCAGCGCGCCGAGCCACGTCAGCCGCCTTGAGCGGCGGTCGTGCATCTGCCAGAAGGGAACCGTGAGGATGACCGCGTCCGCCAGGAAGAACGTGTACGGCCCGTTCAGCACCCTGATGGCCGCGTCGGCGCCGAATTGCTCCGGCGGCACGCCGAGGTTGATCCCGGCGAAGTTGGCCAGCCAGCGGAGGCAGACCAGGATCATCATGGGGATGCTGAGCGCCAGCCAGATCCGACCGATCCGGTCGTTCACGCGGCCGGACGGCGGAAAGGTGCAGAAGTAGAGGGCGCCGGCTACGAATGCCAGGAACAGCCGGAACTCGGCGATGGCGTGCTGGGGACCGAACGCCACTGCTCCTCTCACCAGCGACAGCAGCAGCATGATGCCGACCAGCAGCGCCCAGCGTTGCCACGGCGTGAAGCGTGGCAGCCGCAGCACCCGAAGGATCGCCGCCGCCAACACCAGGGCGACGGCGACGTCGGAAAGCAGGACCCTGATACCACCGGGCAGCGTCACGGAGGGCACCCGGTCGATCAGGATCGCGCTGATCAGCGTGGCGCCGAGCAGCAGTGCTGCACCCACCTCGGCTCGCCGGACGAGCACCTCGGTCACCGCGATGCCGACCGCGCCCACGGCCGCCAGCCCCAACCCAAGCAGTACCAGCTCGATCATGATCGAGGATCCGGCTGGCCAAGAACGAGCGGTGCCAGGCGCCAGCGCAGGCTGCCGACGTCGCCGAGCACCTCGGCCGCGGTCAGCCGCATGCGCAGCTCTCGGCGGATCGCCGGGAACGGGCAGAACCGGATGCACAGCGGGAGCGCCAACAAGCCAGCCGCCACCTCGGCCGCGAACGTCACCAGGGTGGGCGCCTCGGTGACCAGCGCGCGGCGGACGACCGCTGTGGCGAGCGCCACGCCGGCGCTCGCGAACGCCGCCGGGGCGTACGACGCCCACACCTGGGTCATGGTGAGCCCGACGACGCGGCGCATGAGGCCCAGGTAGCCGACATGGCGGAGGACCTCCGCGGCGGCCACAGCCGCCGCGAACACCCAGATCCCGTGCGACCGGTGGGCGACCGCGACCGCAAGGAACGCGGCCAGCACCCCGATGTAGCCTGCCTGCACGCCCAGCGACCGGTACAGATCGGCGCGGGCCTCCGCCACCGTCTGGCAGAGCGCCGACATGACGCTGCATCCTGCGGCGAGCGCGAACCATGGGACGGCCGTGGCGGCCACGCTCCACTGCCGTCCGAGCACGACCAGCACGAGCTCGCGGGCCGCCACCGCCATGCCGGCGCACACCGGGAACACGAGGATGCCGCTGAGTGCGAGCACGCTCAGGTAGGCACGGCGCAGGCGCGTCGCGTCATGCTGGATCCGGCTGAGGTGCGGGAACAGCACGAGCGTCAACGCCTGCGCCAGGTAGACCCGCATTGGCTGGAAGGCCAGGTAGTAGCCCCGGGTGTACTGGCCGACGACGGCCGTGTCGGCGAAGCGGCCAACCGTGTAGGTGTCGAGGTTGGCGCCGACGTAATCCAGGAGGTGGGCGCCGCTCAAGCGCATCCCGTAGCCGCACACCTCCCGGTAGGGATCCCGACGGAGTACCGGCCGAATCGGGTGGCGCAGCAGGGCGTACTGCCAGACCATCTGGGAGCCGCTGGAGACCAGCGCGCCCACCACCAGGCTCCAGACGCCCGCGCCGAGCAGGGCCAGGCCGACCCCGACCACGAGGTAGCCGAGGACGTAGGTGACCACCGTGATCACCGACAGCTCGCGAAAGCGGAGCTCTCGACGCAACAAGCCGATCCCCACCATCGACATGCCCTCGAACAGGAACGTGGCGCCCAGCAACCGCAGGACGGGGGGAAGGTCGGGCGCCCGGAAAAGGGCTCCGACCAGCGGGGCCAGCACCCAGATCAGACCGAAGCAGACCACGCCGATGGCGATCCCAGCAGTCGAGGCCGCTCGGATGTCGTCCCTGGACAGCACCGGCTTCTGCACCAGCGCCGAGGCCAGCCCCATCCGGACGAAGAACAGGGCGAACAGCACGACGAGCTGGGCCAGCGCCATCAGCCCGAAGGCGACAGGGTCCACCAGCCGCGAGATCGTCATGGTGTAGGCGAGGTTCGCCACCATCAGCGCCGCATAGCCGCCGGAGGACCAGCCCAGGCCCGACGCGGCCCGCGCGGTCAGGCTCGGCCCGTCCCGGCGGTCCGCCCCATCGAGCCGCTGGTCGTGCGTCTCGCCCGTGTCCACGTCGGCCTGTTCAGCCCGCGCCGCAGCCGCGGCCGGCGCTGGGCGTGGAGCGAGTCGTCGGATGTAGATGTAGCCGATGAGGGGGGTTTTGACGAAGGCGAGGCGGTCGTGGACGTCGTGTAGGTCGTTGAGGGCGACGCGGTGGGAGACGACGAGGAGGACTGCGTCGGCTTGTCTGGCCACGGTGAGGGCGTCGGAGGAGGCCAGGAGCGCCGGGGCGTCGATCAGTACGAGGTCGAACATGTCTGCGATGGTGCGCAGGGTGTGGGGTAGGTCCAGGGCCCGGTCTGTGCCTGGCGGTTGTTGGGGGTTGGTGGGGTTGGGGGCGACGGGGAGGACCATGCCGGCGTCGGTGGGCACGAGCCGGTCGAGGTAGTCCTGGGCGTCGACGGTTTCGTCTCGGGGTAGGGGGGCCCGACGTCCGCGCCCATCGCGTTGACGGGGCGGTGGCTGCTGGCTGTTGCGGCCGGCTGCGTCCGGGGCGGGGCCGACGTATTGGGACAGGTGCCGCAGGCGTAGGTCGGCGTCGATGAGGAGGATCTTGCGGTTCTCCTGCGATGCGGCCTTGCCGATGTGCAGCGCGGTGGAGGTTTTGTGGTCGCCCGGCCCGACGCTGGTCACGGCGATGGTCTTTCCGCCCACTCCGGCCAGTTCGTGTTCCATCGAGGCGACGATGAGGTGATAGGCGTCCTCGAGGGTCGGGTCGAGCCCCGGCGGGTGACCGCTTGGCCGGTGGCCATCGGCGGGGCGGCGCAGCGGTGGCACCTCGCCGAGCAGGGGCGCTTCGAGGATCCGGGCCGGTTCGCCCCGGTTCTCGGCCCGCTGGTGGCGTGCTGCGGCCCACCAGGCCCACGCCCCCGCCGCGGCCAGGCCCACCAACGCGCCCAGCACCGCGCCCAGCTTGGGTTTGGGCTGCGAGGGGGAGGTGGGGGGCTGGGCCTGTTCGAAGTACTCCACCCCGGAGGCGTACACCTCGGCCTGGGTGGTGATGTCCTGCTGGCGTTGCTGGACGTCGGCGATCTGGCCGGCCAGCTGCCGCTGACGGGCGGTCAGTTGGCCGTCCGCCGACTTGGGGCTGGCGTCGAAGTCGGCCTGGTAGCGGTCCCGCAGGTTCTCCAGGCTGGCGATGGCCCGGTCCGCGTCCGCCGCGGCGCGTTCCTGCGTGACCTGCTCGTAGGCGGCGCCCACCGCGTTGGCCAGTGCCGCCGCCGACCGGGGATCGGTGCTGGTGGCGGCGATCGAGATGCTGGCCATGTTGGCCGAGGGCGCCACGTCGAGCTCGTCTCTGACCTCACGAGGCGACTGAGAGCTCCCGAGGAGCTCGAGGGCGCGCTCCAGCACCACCGTGGAGGCCATGATGTCCGCCTGCTTGTCCAGGTAGAGCTGACGATCGCTGCTTCCCAGCGCGTCGCCGCCGCCGAGCACGCCCGGGGCGCCAGGGTCGGACAGGATCAGCACGGCGTCGGCCTGGTAGCGGACGGGAAGCAGTTGCACGATGCCGTAGCCGGCCACCGCCCCCAGCAGCGTCGCCGCCACCACGATCACCCGGTAACGCACCAGGGACGCCACGATGCCGGGACGGTCGCCCCACGTGGGATCTGATTCTCCCTGCCACCGATCGTTGAATGGCGGCTCGGTCGTCCGATCGATCACCGAGTTCCCCTTGTCTCCCGCACCAACGCCAGATCGGCGACGAGACCTCCGGTATTGTCGCACTACACTGCGATCTGCTGCATGACGGACCTGCTGGAAGGCACCCTCCACCACCGACGCAGCGGGCGGCCTGAGCCGATGACACGCGTTCAGGGCCACCCGCGGCGCCCCCGGGTCATCGGTGCCGCCGGTCTAGTGGTCGCCCTGGCCGGCGGGGCCGCCCTCGCGGGCTGTGCGCCCGCCCCGACGCCTGCCCGACGCCGCCCACCGGATCCACCGGATGCGCCAGCGGGGCCGCGGTCCCCATCGGCGTCGGCGACATCGCCCAACAGATAGTGGACGCCCACCCCGCCGGCACCACCTACCTGATCAAGACCGGCACCCACCTGCGCAACTTCAGCATCCAACCCCGATCGGGCGACACCTTCTGCGGGGAACCGGGCGCAGTGCTGGACGGCGGGCGCACCCTGAAATCGGCGTTCTCCGGCGCCGCCAGCGGCGTCACCCTGGACTCGATCACCGTCCGGGACTACGCCAGCGACCGGCAAGGCGCAGCCATCCAACCCGACACCCACGCCAGCGGCTGGGTGGTCCGCAACGTCTCAGCCCTCCACAACGGCTGGGCCGGCCTCCTCGCCGCCGACGGCATGCAGATCCTCGGCGGCCACTACAACGACAACGACCAACTCGGCATCGGCGGCAACGCCGCCACCGGAGTCCTCCTCGACGGACTGGACAACGACCCCACCACCCTCGACGGACCCGAACTGGCCCACAACCACACCCTCCACGCCGCCTGCGACTGGGAAGCCGGCGGCATGAAATGGGACGTAGGACAAGTCACCATCCGCAACGCCCACGTCCACGACAACGACTGCCGAGGACTATGGGCCGACATCAACGCCCACGACGCCCTCATCGAACACAACCTGATCGAAGACAACTTCGCCGAAGGGATCTTCTACGAGATCAGCCGAGACGCCATCATCCGCCACAACCAGATCTACGACAACGGACACCGCCGCAAAGGCTGGTACTGGGACGGCGGCATCACCGTCGCCTCCAGCTCCAACGTCGAAATCCACAACAACCGCCTATCCGGCAACTACAACGGCATCACCGGCACCCAACAGGACCGACCCGACTCCACCCCACCCCCCCACCTCCTCGACGACCTCCACGTCCACGACAACCTCATCTGCGCCACCACCGGCGGCCAACACCCCACCGGCGTCAAAGCCGACAACGGCGCCAACCTCACCGACACGAAACATCAACTACACCAACAACACCATCCAACCCACCCCCTGCCCCACCTAGACCCGCCGGCCGCTGGCGAGTGCCTCGAGAACCCCATCGGCGAACCGCCGCGCCATTGCTTGGATCGTAAAGGTCTCCAGATCCGCCTCCGCGCCTCGCCTGAGCTGCAGCCGCCACGCTTCGTTGGTCAGCAGTTCGGTCACGGCCTCCGCATATGTCCGCACGTCGTCCGCCACGATCAGCCCGTTCTCGCCGTGCCTGAGATAGTCGATTTCAGGGCTGTGATATGGAACGTCCGTGGTCACCATCGGAGTGCCGTAGGCGAACGAGTCGAGCACGCCGAGGCCGACGAGACCCGGCATCAGGAATACCCGGCCCAGGCTGGCCAGGGCCGTCTTCTCCGCCCCGAATTTTGGGCCGACATAGTGCACCCAAGGCAGCTCGGCGGCCGCTGCTTCTGCGATCCCAGCGTCCGGTCCGCCGCCGATAATCAGCAGGTGGAAATCGGGAACGGCTTCACGCACCAGGCGAGCCGCGTCCAGCAGGAAGCCGAGCCGCTTTTCGGGGTAGAGCCCGCCGACATAGACGCCGATATTCTGCGAGCCGCCGAACAGCGATTGCCGGAGCGCAGTCTGCGCCGCCGGATCGAGCGCCGCGACTTCTGCGGCGATCCCGGAGGTGTCGATGGCGTTGTTGAACACGGTAATCCGATCGCGGGGAAAGCCGGCACCAGCGACGATGGCGGCGGACCGCTGGGTGTAGGCGAACCACCAGTCGACCTGCTTGATCCAAAGCCGCTTGAAGCGTTCCGCCGCGCTGTCGGGCCTCGAGGATTGAAAGTTCTTGCCGTGGCCGATGAACGCCAGCCTCGGGCCGCCGAACTTCCGCCAGAACTGCAATGGGTAATTGCTGAGGACCGCGTTCTCCTGGCCGATCACCACGAGATCGGCGCCGCGCACCCTGCCCATGACCGATAGCCACACCAGCTTGCCACCGGGACCAAGGTAGGTGCACCTGACCTCTTCGGCCCAGCGGATGGCCGCCGAATCCTGCTTGGCGGCTTCGCCGGGCCTGGGCGCGCCGTGCAAGAGCCGATATCGAATGCCGCTCGTCGCCAGTTTCGTGCGCACGGCTTCGTGAAACGGCACCCGATAGTTTGGGAGGATACGGGTTGTAAAGACCACGTCGGGCATAAAGCAGGTTCCTTCCGCGGCTCCTACGCGCCGACGCGTGGGTGGCGGGGTGTCGTATTGATGCGACGGTGTGATGTTGCCACGGTGCGCCGCAGGGCAAACCGAGCTTCCCCCGTTCAGACCGCGCCGCGCCGCGGCCGGCCAAGCGGTGTGCGCTCGAGGACTAGCCAGGTCGCGCGGCGCACATACGGGCTCAGCCAGTACAGGGGCCAGAGCCGGCCCGCCCACCGCCGGCTGTAGACCGCCCACGGCCCGGGCTTCAGCTCTTTGACCGACCACAGCCGCCGCAGCTCCTCGACGAGGGTCCGCTCGCCCGGGCGACGCTTGGGATCGGAGGCGCAGGTGCCGACCGTACCGGGGGCGACCCAGGCCGAGCAGCCGGCCGCCCGGGCTCGCAGCCCATAGTCGAAGTCGGCCATCTGCTGTACGAACGCCGGATCGAAGTTGCCGACGCGCTGCACCACGGCGCGGGGGACGAGCGCCACGTTCCCGTTCATCGTGTCGCAGGGACGCGGTGCGTCGCCCGGTTGCACCAGCACGCTCTTCAACGGCCGCCAGCGGTAGGGGTGGACGACTCCCCCGTAGGTCAGCTCCCCGGTCTCCGGGTGCCGGGTCGATCCGGCGACCATGAGCGGCCCCTGGCCGTCAGCGCGCAGCCGGCATTCGGTGTCGAGCAGCACGGCGAGGGCGCCGTCGTCCAGATGGGTGTCGTCGTTCATCCACAGGTAGTAGTCGTAGTCGCCGGCCATGGCGGCGGCGAAGGCGCGCCGCATACCGCCGTTCCAGTACAGCTGCCCGTTGCCGTGCAGCAGGGTGACCTCGGGGAACTGCTCGGCGATCTGCTCGCTGGTGCCGTCGCTGCTGGCGTCGTCGAGCACGAACAGGTCGAGGGTCACGCCGGGTAGCTGCTGGGCGTGGAGCGAGTGTAGGCAGGCGAGGGTGAGGTCTCTGCGGTTGTAGGCCGCCAGCACCGCGGCGACCCGGGTGGCGGTGCCGTTGGCCTCGCTCAAGATCGTTCCTCCGGCCCGGTGTCGTCCTTCCTGCGGACTCTGAGGTTGGTGGGGTCGGATGTAGATGTAGCCGATGAGGGGGGTTTTGACGAAGGCGAGGCGGTCGTGGACGTCGCGTAGGTCGTTGAGGGCGACCCGGTGGGAGACGACGAGTAGGACTCCGTTGGGCTTCCCCCGAAACCGTGGAGGGTTGCTGCTGATAGTTGATGGAGCCTCGCATTCGCCGGCCCACCGATGCCACTTGCGGCAGGGACGCTCGACGGACGCTTCTAAAGTGCGGGCGAGGAGCGATGCGGATGGGCAGCCTTGGCAGAAGAACGGCCGTAGTCACCGGCGCCGGCAGCGGTGTCGGCCAGGGGATCGCGCTCGCGCTCGCCGCGGAGGGAGCGCGGCTTTGTCTTGTAGGCCGTACCGCGGCGACGCTCTCGGGGACGGCCGAAGCCGCCGGTGACCGCGCCGAGACCACGTGCTACGTCGTCGATCTGACGGACGACGACGGCGTGTTGCGCCTCGGCGAGCAGTTGCGTCTCGACGTCGGTCCGATCGACGTCCTCGTGCACAGCGCCGGCGTCCACGCCATAGGAGAGCTCGAATCCATGCCCGTCGCCGAGGTCGACCGGCTGTATCGAACCAACGTCCACGCGCCGTACTTGCTCACACAGGCGGTGCTGCCTCAGCTACGGCTTGCCCACGGGCAAATCGTGTTCATCAACTCCAGCGTCGGCGTGCTCGCGCACGCCGGGATCGGCGGGTACGCCGCGAGCAAACACGCGCTGAAGGCTATCGCCGACAGCCTGCGCGATGAGGTCAACAAGGACGGACTGCGTGTGCTGAGCGTGTACCTCGGGCGGACAGCGAGTCCCACGCAGGCCAGGATCCACGCCGCCGAGGGCAAGCCCTATCACCCGGAGCTTCTGCTCCAGCCGAGCGACGTCGCCGCGGCCGTCCTCAACGCTCTCGTACTGGCCCCGACCGCCGAGGTCACGGACATGAGCATCCGCCCGATGCAGAAGCCCGCGCCAGCGTAGATCCTCAGCCGTTCTGCGGTCCGAGGGCTTCGGCGAGCAGACCGTGCGCCTCGAGCGGCGCGGCCGTGGCACTCACCGCGGCGAACGGCAGCTCGAACCGCTCGGCGATGTCGAGCAGCAAGTGCTCGCTGTCGGACAGGTAAGCACCCAGAGCATCGCCATCTGCCCGCCAACCGGCTCCCGCCGGAACGCAGCCACCGCGTCCATCGAGAGGCTGCGAGTCGTCGGGCCGCTCGGCTGAGCTTTGGTGCGGCCACCGCCGCTCTCCACTACCCTCGCGTTACGCACCACGGAGGAGCTGTGTACCACCCCATCGATCGCACATCACGCGTCTACGTGGCAGGACACGCCGGACTGGTCGGCTCGGCAGTCGTGCGGCGGCTGCGAGCGGCCGGGTTCACCGACATCCAGACCGTCACCAGATCTCAGCTCGACCTGCGCAACCAGGCCGAGGTGTCGCATTGGTTCAAGGCCAACCGCCCTGAGTACGTGTTCCTCGTCGCCGGGACCGTGGGGGGCATTCTCGCTAACAGCACCCGGCCGGCCGAATTCATCTACGACAATATGATGATCCACGGGACGGTCGTCCACGCCGCCCACGAGTACGACAGCAAGAAGTTGTTGTACCTCGGCTCCTCGTGTATCTACCCCCGACAGGCCACTCAACCGATCACCGAGGCACAGTTGCTGACGGGACCGCTCGAGCCGACGAACGAGTGGTACGCGCTCGCCAAGATCGCCGGCATCAAGGTCTGCCAAGCGTACCGCCGACAGTACGGCCGCGACTTCATCTCCGCGATGCCGACGAACCTCTACGGCCCGAACGACAACTTCGATCTCAACTCTGGCCATGTGCTGCCAGCCCTGATACGAAAGTTTCACGAAGCAAAACTGGCCGGGCGCGCAGATGTCGAGATCTGGGGCACCGGATCACCCATGCGTGAGTTCTTGCATGTCGATGATCTGGCCGACGCCTGCCTCTTCCTGATGGAGCACTACAGCGACGACGGCCACCTCAACGTCGGCACCGGGCTGGACCTCAGCATTCGTGAGCTCGCCGAGAAGGTGCGCGACGTCGTGTATCCCGGCGCCGAGCTGACGTTCGACACGTCTAAGCCCGACGGCACCCCGCGCAAGGTGTTGGATGTCTCGAAGCTGCGTAACCTCGGCTGGTGCCCGTCGATCGACCTCGCGGACGGCATCGAGTCGACGTACCAATGGTTCCTCGATCGGCAGGCTCACGACGGCGAGGTACGGGGCATGGAGACCGTCGGAGTCGACGCCGGCGGCAGTTGAAGACGACGCGCTCAGCCGAGCGGCCCCATAGCGACGCTGCTGCACGCCCACATCAGCGCATAGCCACCTCGGCATCGACCATCAGCACGGCCAGCTGAGGCGTCAGGGTCGACGCACGCCAGCCCAGCATCCGCGCTGCCTTTGACGCGTCACCGACGAGATCGTCGACTTCGGTGGGACGTTCATAACGGGAGTCGTGCTGGACGTATGCCTGCCAGTCCAGCCCGACATGCTCGAAGCAGAGCTTCACGAAGTCTTCGACGCTGTATGTGACCCCCGTCGCGATCACGAAGTCGTCCGGCGAGTCCTGTTGCAGCATCAGCCACATCGCTTCCACGTACTCCGGGGCGTACCCCCAGTCTCGGCGCGCCCGAAGGTTGCCCAGGTACAGGTGCTCCTGACGCCCCTCCGCGATCGCTGCGGCCGCCATGGCGATCTTGCGGGTCACGAATGTCTCGCCTCGGCGGGGCGACTCGTGGTTGAAGAGGATGCCGTTCACGGCGTACAGCCCGTAGCCCTCGCGGTAGTTCCGGGTCATCCAGTAGGCGTAAACCTTCGCCGCGCCGTATGGCGATCGGGGTTGCATCGGCGTGACCTCGTCCTGCGGCGGAGGCGAGGCGCCGAACATCTCGGACGAGGAAGCTTGATAGAACCGGGGATTGACCTCCGCCTCGCGAATCGCCTCGAGTAGACGCGCCGTGCCCAGCCCCGTCGTGTCGCCCGTGTGCACGGGCTCGTCGAACGACACCCGAACGTGCGATTGTGCTCCGAGGTGGTAAACCTCAACCGGGTCGATCCGTTTGAGCAGCGTCGCCAAGCGCGTTCCGTCGCCGAGATCGGCGTAGTGGAGGAACAGGCGCGCGTCGGGGTCGTGCGGGTCGCGATAGAGGTGGTCGATGCGGCTGGTGTTGAACGTCGAGGATCGGCGGATCAGGCCGTGGACCTCGTATCCCTTGTCGAGCAGCAACTCGGCCAGATAGGAGCCATCCTGCCCAGTGATCCCCGTGATCACGGCACGCTTCATCATGGTCCCTCCTGCGTCAAGGCGTGCGTCCGCGAGACAGTACAGAAGCACGATGCCGCTCACTCAAGGTTCTCGGGCCAGTTGCGAAGCGACGTCACCGGCTCCCACTTGAGCGTGTCGAGGGTCAGCGTGGGAGGTCGTGGCGACGTGACCGGACCCCGGTTGGTTGGTCCGCCCGTCATGAGAGCTGGGGTCGGTGATCCGCCAGCGGCGATGGAAGTCGGTCGGGGTGAGCATCCCGAGGGCGGAGTGTGGTCGGTCGTTGAATGTACCCTCCGCTGCTGCCAGTCGGCCACCAGGACGCTCGTCATTGCGCTTCCAGGGAAAGCTGACGAACTGCTCGATGGGCGACCGACGCGATCATGCAGTCGATCATTCCTCCGCGCGGTGACGCCTACGCGCCGGCATGCTCGGTAGATGCGGGCCGCTGCATCGAAGTCAACCGTGGCGTCGAAGCACAAGAGCCCGAAGCGGATAAACAGCCGCTGGAATCTGCTGCTCGTTCATCGCTCCGAGCCCCGGCGGCACCCCGATGATGACCGGCTCCGTGACGGCAACCTGGGCATCGACGGTGATGAGTTCGGCAACGCGTCGATCGACAGGGCTCGAAGTCCGGTGCGTACTCCACTGAGTGGCGTCGCAGTGCTGAAACGCAATTTAGACGCAACTGCACGATCCTGGCCGCGCTCGGTACTCCTCGGGCGTCCAGGGCGATGGCGTAGTAATGGCCCGGTGCGGCGTTCGTGATGTCGGGCGCCTCCACCGAGATGCGGCCCGTGGCTGCGTCGTAGGCGGCGGTGACAGGCAGAGTCAGGCGGCGCTGCTGCGTGTCGGTGCTGTGCGTGATGCCGGGCAGGCCCATGAGGACGATCGAGTGCACGCCGTGGGCCGAGGTGACCGTCAGGTCGACGGAGGTGCCCTCGGTCCACGTCTTGGGTGCCGCGCTGATCGCCGGGCGGTCGGGCAGCGACAGGTAGGGCGGCGAGTAGACCTGACCGCTGGGGAAGTTGGGGGCCCCGCCCACCCGGCCCCCGCCGCCGGTGATCACCCGGCCGTCAGCCAGCAGCACGGCGTTCGAGTGGTACATGCGGGGGACGCCCAGGTCCGGCAGGGTCGTCCACTGCTCGGTCGCCGGGTTCCAGATCTCGGGCGTGAGCACGGCCTCTGCGACGATCGAGTCATAGTTGGTCGAGCCGCCGATGGCCATGACGCGGCCATCGGGCAGGAGCACGGTGCTGAACCTCCGGCGCTTGTGCTGGAGCGAACCGACCTTGCGCCAGGAGGGCGCCGCCTCGTTGAGATCGATGACGAAGCTGTCGGTCCCGCTGCTGCCGGCGGCGTAGAGCAGCAGCTTGCCGTCCTCGTACATCGCCAGGCCGGTGCCGGCCACGTTCGGCGGTGCGGTCGTGACCTCGGTCCACTGCTGGGTGTCGACGTCGATGTACGCGGAGCGGCCGCTGGCGTTCCTCACGACGAAGACCTTGCCGTTGGGGGCCAGGATCGCGCGTGGGTACAGTCCCATCGGCCGCGACTCGGCCAGACCGGGCAGCTCCTTCCACTTGTTGGTGGCCGGGTCGTACAGCTCGGCGAGGTTGGCCATGAGGCGGGAGGCGTCGATCTGTCCGCCCAGCGTCAGCAACCGGCCGTCGGGCAGAGCGATCACGGTCGGGTACCAGCGTGGGGTCTTGAGGGAGGGTCCGGGGCTCCAGGTGTTGGTGCGCCAGTCAAAGAAGTGCGTGGCGTTCACGCCGGTGTCGCCGGCCTGGAAGGCGGTGCCACCGATGACGGCCAGCCGCCCGTCGGGCATGCGGGTTTGGAAGGCGCAGTACAGCGACACGTTCAGCCCGGGAGTCGGAGTGAAGGCGCCCGTGTCCGGGTTCCACCGGCGGGCGCTGGTGTAGCCCTGCACACGGTCCCACATGAGGACATCGCCGTCGGGGCTGGCCACCATATGGATGGCCACGAAGTCGCCCCAGCCAACGACCGGCCCGAAGCCGCCCCGCCCGGCGACGACCGGCCCCGGCAGGGTCGGGAGGATGCCGGGCCGAGGCGCCGGCCTGGGCCCCGGGTCAGGAGGAACGCACGCGGTGACGGCCAGCAGTGCGACGACCAGGCCGACCGGAGAGGCCACCCGCAGCCGTTTGCCCATGGTTCCAGCAGGCATGTGGGCTTGACCCTCCTGTCGGGCGGACGTCCCCCGCCCATCGGACCACGGTACGCGCGGGCGTCCGGGGCTGGCGATGATCGGGTCGCGGCCCAGGCGGGTGTTGACCACGACAGCCGCAGCATCGCCCACCGTCGGTGCGGTCGCCGCCACGATCGGCGCGGCGCTTGACCGACGAACATCAGATATTGAAGCGGATCTCCAGGGTGTCGCCGTCGACGACCTCGTAGTCCTTGCCCTCGACGCGGAGCTTGCCGAGCTCCTTCGCCTTGTTCCACGAGCCGATCTCGAGCAGCTCGTCCCAGCGGATGACCTCGGCGCGGATGAAGCCGCGTTGCAGGTCCGAGTGGATCACGCCCGCGCACTCCGGCGCTTTCGCGCCGGCCCGGAACGTCCAGGCCCGGCTCTCCTTGTCCCCGGTGGTGAGGAAGGTGCGCAGCCCGAGCAGGTGGTACGCCGAGCGGACCAGCCGGGGCAGCGCTCCCTCGCCGAGCCCGAGGCCCTCGAGGAGCTCCGTCCGCTCGGCGGCGTCGAGGCGGCTGGCCTCCGCTTCGAGCTGGATGCAGAGCCCGAGCACCTCGGCCACACCGTTGAGCTCGCCGGCGACGCGCTCCACCATCGCGTCGGCGCCGTCGACGTCATCTTCGCCGAGGTTGACCACCGCGATGACCGGCTTGGCCGTGAGCAGGAAGTACGGCTGGAGCAGCGCGCGGTCCTCGTCGGTGAGCCCGGCCCGGTAGAGCGGGGTGGCGCCCTGCAGGTGCGCGACGGCGCGCTCGAGTGCGTCGATCTCGGGGCCCAACGACTTGTCGGCCCGTGCCGCTTTGCGGCGCTTGTCGAGCTGCGACTCCGCGCTGGCGGCATCGGCCAGCACCAGCTCGAGCTCGAGCGTCGTCAGGTCATCGAGCGGATCCGCGTCCCCGGGGACGTTGTCGTCGCGGAAGGCGCGCAGCACGTAGCAGATGGCGTCCACCTCCCGCAGGCCGCCGAGGAACCGGTTGCCCAGCCCCTCGCCCTGCGACGAGCCTTTCTGGAGCCCGGCGATGTCGACGATCTCGGCGGTGGCGTGGACCACCTTCTTGGACTGGCTCATCTCGGCCAGCGCGTCGACCCGCGCGTCCGGGACCGACGCCACGCCGATGTTCGTCTCGGTCGTGGAGTAGGGATGGGCGGCGACGGGCGCGTCGCCACCCGTGAGGGCGTTGAACAGGGAGGACTTCCCGGCGTTGGGGAGGCCGACGAGGCCGAAGCGTTCCATGCGGACCGTTGAGGCTAGGGCTTCACGGCCCGGTTGCCTGCCGGGCCAGGGTGGCGAGGGCGTCGCCGGTGACGCGGTGGGTCGTCCACTCGTCCATCCCCGTCGCGCCGAGACCGGCGTAGAAGTCGATGGCGGGGGTGTTCCAGTCGAGCACGGACCACTCGAGTCGCCCGTAGCCGGCGTCGACGCACCGGCGGGCGAGATGGGCGAGCAGCGCCTTCCCGTGGCCGGCGCCCCGGTGCGCCGGGGTGACGTACAGGTCCTCGAGGTAGATGCCGTGGCGGCCGAGCCAGGTCGAGAAGTTGAGGAACCAGACCGCCATGCCGACCACCGCGCCGTCGACCTCGACGACGTCGCAGAACACCGTCGGCTGGGGACCGAACAGGACCTGATGGAACCGGTCCTCGGTGGCCTCGACGGCGTCGGGTTCCCGCTCGTACTCGGCCAGCTCGCGGACCAGCCCGAGCACGGCCGGGACATCCGATGGTGTGGCGGGCCTGATCACGACCGGCGACCGTAGAGGCCAGAGGCCGCCCCGACCCCGTTCTCGCGGCGCTACGTCCCGCAGGGCGAGACCGCTCGCCGCGAGAAGCCTCCGGCTCGACCCGCGCCTCTAGCCTGGCGTCGTGACCCCCGCTGAAGCCCTGCGACGGATCGTCCACTGTCTGGATCGGGCCCACGTGACCGGCTTCAAGACGAAGGCCTGGGTCCGGGCGCTGGATGTCGTCCGCACCACGGACCCGGACGAGCTGGCGGGCCGGGCGGCCGACGGCACCCTGACGGATCTTCCCGGCATCGGCGACTCGACCGCGCGTGTCATCAAGGAAGCCCTCGACGGGCAGGTCCCGGCCTACCTCACGAAGCTGGAAGCCGAGACGGTGATCGAGCTGTCGCCCGAGGCGCAGGTGTACCGGGATGCCTTGCGGGGCGACTGCCACCTGCACTCGACCTGGAGCGACGGCGGGGCGACCATCGAGGAGATGGCGGCCACGGCCATCTCCCTGGGGCACGAGTACATGGTGCTGACGGACCACTCGGGCCGCCTGACGATCGCCCACGGGCTCAACCGTGAGCGGCTGCTCGCCCAGTTCGAGGACCTGGCCGTCCTCAACGAGCAGCTGGCGCCGTTCCGGATCCTCACCGGGATGGAGGTGGACATCCTGGAGGACGGCCAGCTCGACCTGGAGGATGACCTGCTGGCCCGGCTGGATGTCGTGGTGGCCAGCGTCCACTCCAAGCTGCGCATGGAGCGCCCGTTGATGACGCAGCGGATGATCCTCGCCGCCGCCTCCCCTCACGTGGACATCCTCGGACACTGCACAGGACGGCTCATCGGCAAGCGGCCGGAGTCGGTGTTCGACGCGGACTACGTGTTCGCGGCGTGTGCGCAGTACGGCACGGCCGTCGAGATCAACAGCCGGCCGGAACGGCTCGACCCGCCGAAAGAGCTGTTGGACGTGGCGCTGTCGTACGGGTGCTACGTCTCGATCGACTCGGACGCCCACGCCACCGGCCAGCTCGAGTGGCAGCCGCACGGCTGCGAGAAGGCGGCGGCCAGCGCGGTGCCCATCGAGCGGGTGATCAACACCTGGGCGATCGAGGACCTGCTGGCCTGGACCGAGACGGCCGAGGCCGCCTGACCCGGCTGGCGGTCCGGGCCCCGAACCGGGTCACGGCCCGAGGACGCGATTGAGCTCGTTCAGGATCGAGCGCACCTCCGCCCACGCGGGCGCCAGCCGGACGAGCAGCTCCTCGACCTCCGACCAGTCCCGTGACAGCGCCGCATGGCTCTTCATCAGCCGTCCCACGCTCTCGCCCGACAAGGGTGCCATGGCCATCGACCGGGCCAGTCCCTCCACCTCGTGCGCTGTCAACCGTTCCGCCATGGCGAGCGAGTGTACGAACAGACGTTCGCTATCGTCAAGCGCCCGCACGCATCACGGCCGGCGGCCGACCTGGGTGAGGGTGCGGGTCAGCCCGTAGGCTGGTCCCTTATGTCCAAGAAGACCAAGAAGAAGAAGGCGCGCATGCGTCGCTCCAAGGCCAACCACGGCAAGCGCCCGAACATGGGTCGATGACCGTCCTGCCGACGCGACCCTGATCTGGACGTGGTGCTGACGTCGGCCCCGCCGTCCCGGCGGGACGATGTGGTGGACGTGCTCCACGGCCGGAAGGTGCCCGATCCCTATCGCTGGCTCGAGGACGGCGACGCGCCCGAGGTCGCCGCCTGGGTCCAGGCGCAGAACGAGCGGACGCGCCTGGCGCTCGATGCCCTGCCCGACCGTCGGGCCTGGCTGGACCGGCTGGTCACCCTGCTGGAGCTTCCGGTCTCCCTCGGAGTGCGCCTGGCCGGACGCTGGGTGTTCGCCCTCGAGCGGGGTGGCGGGCAGAAGCAGTTCGTCCTCGTCGTCCGCCCGGCCGACGATCCCCAGGCGCCGGCTCGGCTGCTCGTCGATCCCGCCCGTCTGGTGGCCGACGCGACGGCGGCGATCGACTGGTACCACCCGTCGCCGAGCGGCGCGCTGGTCGCGTACGGCGTCTCCGAGGGGGGTGACGAGCGGAGCGTCCTGCGGGTGATCGACGTCGCCAGCGGCCGGCACCGCCCGGACGAGATCCCGGACACCCGGGCGGCCAGCGTGGCGTGGCTGCCGGGGGAGGACACGTTCCTCTACGCCCGCTATCCGGAGGGCGACCAGTACAACCGCAGGATCTTCCGCCATACCCTGGGCCGCCCCTGGAGCGAGGACGAGGTCGTCTGGGACGACCTGCCGACTCCTGAGACATGGGCCGACGTCGCCGTCTCCCCGGACGGCGCTCACGTGCTGGTGACCGCCCTGGTGGGGTGGTCACGGACCGACCTGCACCTGCAGGACACGTCGACCGGCGAGTGGCGCACCTTGATCGGCGGTGTCGACGCCACGACGCAGGCCCGGTTCGACGGCGAGCGCCTGCTCGCGGTCACGACACTCGATGCCGACCGCGGGCGGGTGGTGGCCATCCCGCTCGACGCCACCGTCGAGCCGGACGGCTGGGTGACCGTCGTGCCGGAAGGCGATGGCGTCGTGCAGCACGCCGAGCCGGTGACCGACGGCATGCTCGTCGTGCGCACGGAGCGCGCCATGGCCCGCGTGACCCACCACGACCGCGGCGGCGGGGAGACAGGCGAGATCGCGCTCCCCGAGCTGTGCTCCGTGGTGGGGCTCGACGGCACGCGTGATCAGCCGCTGGCCTTCGTGCAGATCGAGGGCTTCACCCGGCCCGCCAGCCTCTTCCGTTGGGAGGGCGGGACGACGCCTCGTGCCGCACGGGCGCGCCGACGGTCCGTCGGTGTTCGAGACCGCGTTCGCGGTGACGCACGAGACGTACCCGTCGCCGGACGGCACCGAGATCGGCCTGTTCACCGTGCATCGCGACGACGAGTCTCCCGACGTCGACACGCCGTGCATCCTCACCGGCTACGGCGGCTTCGCCATTGCCGAGACCCCGGCCTGGTCACCGACCATCGCCGCCTGGGCCGAAGCCGGCGGCCTGTTCGCGGTCGCCGGCCTGCGGGGTGGGTACGAGGAAGGCGAGGCGTGGCACCAGGCCGGGCGGCGGCAGCACAAGCAGAACGTGTTCGACGACTTCCACGCCGCCGCCGACCATCTGGTGGCCACGCGCCGGACCGCCCGCGACCGGCTGGCCATCCGGGGTGGTTCGAACGGCGGCCTCCTGGTGGGCGTCGCGCTCACGCAGCGCCCGGACCTGTGCCGCGCCGTCCACTGCGCGGTGCCGCTGCTGGACATGGTGCGCTACCCGCAGTTCCTGATCGCCCGGCTCTGGACGGACGAGTACGGCGACCCGGACGTCGCCGAGGAGCTCGACTGGTTGCTCGGGTACTCGCCCTACCACCACGTCCGCGACGGCGTGTGCTATCCGGCGGTGCTCCTGACCACCGCCGAGGGTGACAGCCGGGTCGATCCGCTCCACGCCCGCAAGATGGCGGCGCTGCTGCAGGCGGCCAGCTCCTGCCCGCACGAGCGCCCGATCCTGCTGCACCAGGAGACCCGCGCCGGCCACGGGCAGGGCAAGCCGCTCCACAAGCAGGCCGACGAACTGGCCGACGTCCTGGCGTTCTTCACATGGCAGCTGGGCGTCGACGCGGGCGTGTGACGCGCCTGGTCGAGGTGCATGTCTCCGCCGAGCGGGGGGCGTGGCGGGCGGCCGGCGTGCCGGTCGACGGTCTGGGCCTTGGGTGGTTGGGATCGGTGCTGCTGCGGGTCGACCCGACACTCGGGCCACCCGGGCTGCGCTCGTGGGTGGTCGACGTGGGATCGAGCGCCGCCATCTCCGACGTCGATGGACTGCCCACCAACGTGGGCCCGGCACCATCGCCGTTGCCCCCAGAGCTGGGCAGCATCCTCGGCGTGATCGGGATCGACCACGTCGTCGTCTTGACGCCGGACCTCGACCGCACAGTCGCTGCCGTCGAGCAGCAGGTCGGCGTTCCTCTTCTGCGCACCCGCGACGCGGACGCCGGCGGGGCATCGGTGCACCAAGCGTTCTTCCGCTTGGGCGAGGTGATCCTGGAGGTCGTCGCCAGTCGGTCGCCCGGTGGCGACGACGGACCGGCCCGCTTCTACGGCCTGGCGCTCACGGTGTCCGATCTGGAGGAGGCCGCGCGCCACCTCGGCGACCTGCTCGGGCCCGTGAAACCGGCCGTCCAGCGTGACCGGCACATCGCCACGGTGCGCCGGGAGGCCGGACTGGGTGCGGCGGTGGCCTTGATGAGCCCCGCGCCCGAACACCGCTGACGGGGCTGGCTCGGACTCGACGAGGGCGCCTCACCACGGCCCGTCCCCGTCGTCGTCATCCCGCGCCAGTTCCGCCCGGCCTTCCGGGCAGTCGGCGCTCAGCGCGCACCAACGGCACGTCGGCCCGGGCAGGAGAGCGGGATCGCGGCCTCCAGACGCCAGCTCGATGATCTTGGTGATCCCATCGACGGTCCTGCGCAGGGCCGAATGGAGCAGCGCCACCGTGACGTCCTCGGGATGGGCCCGGGCCGACTCCAGGTAGTACGAGGCCAGCTGGCGGGGCGGCACCCCCAGCTTGATGGTCTCCAGCAGGGCGTAGAAGCGCAGGTCCTCACGATGGGTGGTGCTGGGCCGACCGGACTTGAGGTCGATGATGACCTTGTTGGCCAGGGCGCCCGCCGGGCGGCCGAGGCTGAGGTCTGTCTTGCCGGACAGGATGACCGCTCCCTCCGAGGAGCTCCACGCGGACACGGCTCTCCGTCACCGGGATCCATGCCGGTTTGAGGGGTGGGAAGCACTCCTGGAAGCGGCTCACGAGATCGACGGCGGCGCCGCGCAGCTCGGACCGATCTCCCTCGCTGAGCCGTTCGAGGAAGCGCTGGAGGCTCGGCCCGTCGCTCTGCATGAGGCGGGCGATCGCCTCGTCGACCAGGTCCATCGGTGGTGCCTCGCCGCGCCAGTGGACGCTGAGCTCGACCGCCTTGTGGGCCACCGCGCCGCGAGCAGCAGCCACCGTCCACATGAAGGGGCGGCGGGTGGTGTCGACGTAGTGGGCTTCGCACCCGTGAACCGTCGCCAGCGCGTGCTTGCTGACCCAGAGGGGATCGGTGGAGCTGTACGCCGACGCGACCGCTGCGAGCTCGTCCTCCAGCTCCGCCTGCAGCTCGTCTCCCAACCCGGCCGGGAAGGACGGCGGCTGCTCGGGCCGCCCGAGCAGCGCGATGACCGACTGCTGCGCGGCGGTGAAGGCGGTGGGCGAGCTCACGAGGGCAACGGTACCGAGGGGGTGTCGCGTCGTTGGCGACCCCTCCCGCGCGGGAGGCTGGCACCCCTCTCGGTGACGGGCTGCCACGGTTCACCGCCGGGACCGTGCCTCGTACTGTCGGGCTGATGGCCACGGCACAGCTCGTCGCAGCCCCAGAGGACACGGAGACGGCTGCCGGAGGCGCCACCGACGGCAGCTGGGCGGCCACGCGCTGGTTGGCGGTCCGATGGTTGCGCCGGCGGGCGCTGGCGGTGGTGCCCCTGGCAGTCATCCTCGCCGTCGGGGTGACCGGCACGATGCTGGCGCTCGCCGCCAGCCAGCGCACGTCCGACGCGTACGGCGCCTACCAGCGGCGCGCCGACATCGGCGATGTCGTGATCAACCCGTCGTGGGCGACACGTGAGATCGACAGCGTCATCCGGTCACTGCCCGGGGTCGAGAACGTGACGGTCTCCGCGCTGCTCACGATCTCGCCGGACGATGGCCAGCCGAGGCCGCGGCGCGACGTGGACAATCCCGACAGCATCCCGATCCTCGGGGCCGTCGTCGGGTCACCCGACGGCGGGTACGTCGACATGGACCGTCCGGTCGTGGTGGAGGGCCGGTTGCCGACCGGATCCGACGAGATGGTCATGACCGCGGCCCTGGCGGAGGTGGTCGGCGGCCTCGAGGTCGGCGACAGCACGCCGATGGCCTTCTGGGAGGGCGTCCTCCTGGAGTCGGCCGTCGAGGACGACTACGAGGCCTACCTCGCGGAGGAGGTTCGGCCGGTCGGTGTCGAGCAGGTCGAGCTCGTGGGGATCGTCACGATGCCGGACGAGGTGCTGCCGGACGACCTGTACGAGCGCGGTCTGGCCATCCTCTCGGCCGACCTCGCCGCCCGCTACACGTGCCCTCTGCTCGACGTCGAGGTGGCGTCGGTGACGTACGAGGAGATGCTCACCGCGCTGACGGAGACCCCGTGCGCGAGCAACTACCTCTTCTACTCGCTCTCGATGGCGGACGGATCGGCCGGCGTGCGGCCCGCGCTCGATGAGTACGTCCGCCGGGCCGCCGCGCTGAGCCCACAGGCCGCCGCCGCCGCCGAGGACGGGATCGAGGTCCCGGCCTACGAGCTCTTCTCCACGGAGACGGCACGGATGTCGGATCGCGTGGCGCAGGCGATCGGGCCGACGGTGACCGCCCTCGCGGTGCTCGGCGCCGCGCTGGCGGCGGTGACGATCGTGCTCGGCCTGCCTCGTGGCCGCCCGTGAGCTCCGGCGTACCCGGCCCGACCAGCGCCAGTGGCACCAGCTCGGCATCGGCTCGCTCCAACGGGCGCTCGTGACCGCCGTCCCCCTCGTCGGCGCCGTACTTGTCGGTGGCGCGCTCGGGATCGCCGCCGGCTGGTTCTTCGACCGAGGTCCGGTCGGCATGGTGGGCGTGGTCGAGCCGGACCCGGCGAGGCGACTGAGCGGCGTCGCCCTCGCCGTCGTCGTCGGTCTGGTCGTCGTCACCACGCTGGCCGTGGTCGGCCTCGCCCTCTGGTCGGCCCGCGGCGCGGCTCGGCCCGCCGGGCGGAGCGAGGTGGCCCGGGTTGCGTGGCGCGGGCGCATCGGCTCCCCGGCGGTCGCCGACGGCGTCGGTGCCGCGTACGGCTCGCGCAGCGCGATCCCCGTCGTGGCCGGTGTCGCCGTGCTCACGGGGACGTTCGTCGCCACCGCCGTCTTCGCCGCCAGCCTGTCCACGCTGGTGTCGACGCCGCGGGCCTACGGCTGGCCGTGGGACGTCGCCGCGGTCCACAACCTCGGCTACGGGGGGCTGGATGTCGACCGCCTCGCCGAGCAGCTCGACGAGGACGCTGATGTCGCCCGCTGGACGGCCTTTGCCATCCAGCCCGGCTGGAGCCTGAAAGGCGAACCGGTCACGGCGATCGTCGGGTACGACGCGACCGCCGACGTCGATCTGCCCGTGCTGTCGGGTCGGTTGCCGAGCGCGCCCGGCGAGATCGCCATCGGACGGACGACCGCGCGCGAGCTGGGCGTCGAGGTCGGTGACCAGGTCGAACTGCACGGCATCGAAGGTCCTTCGGAGGTCGTCACGGTCACCGGTGAGACCGTGTTCCCGACGCTCGGGCCGTACCAGGCCGAGCGCGTCTCCACGGGCTCGGGCGTGCTCCTCCCCGAGGCCGCGCTGTCCGCCGAAGAGCGCCCGTTCGCGGCCTCGTTCGTGGGTGCCGAGCTCACGCCCGGCGCGGACGCCGCGGACGAGCAGCGGGTGCACGACGTCGTCGCGGCCCGCACAGGCATCACGTACGTCACCTCGTTCACGTCCGCGGTCCGCCCGTCGGAGATCGTCGACGCCCGCTCGATGCTCGCCATCCCGATCGCGGTGTGCGTCGTGTTCGCCATCGCCGTCGCGGCCGGGCTGCTGCTGGCCTCGTGGGCGGCGACGCGTGCCCGCCGGCACGAGCTGGCGATCCTGCGGGCGCTGGGCTTCAGCGGGGCGCACGTGCGCACGTCGGTGCGCGTGCAGTCCGTCGCCACCATGGTCGCCGCGGTCGTGCTGGCCGTGCCGGGAGGGGTGATCGTGGGGCGCGCGCTGTGGCGGGCGTTCGCCGACCGGCTCGGCGTCGTCCCGGACCCTTCCGGCGCGTGGATGCCGATCGCCGGCGTGGTCGTCGGCGGCCTGGTCGCTGGCGGTGCTGGCCGCCGAGCTCCCGGCCCGGCTCGCCGCCCGGGCCCGGCCGGCGGAGGGCCTGCGGACGGAGTGACGATGCGGTCCGGGCCGCCCGACCGGTCGGTCGTCCGCATCGGGCGCACCGGACCGACGTCTCGGAGCTCGTAGCGGAATCCGCAACCCAGCTCCGCGAGAACGTGTCCGAGGGCCGCTGGCCCGCCTCCGGCAAGCGCGGATGCTCGGGGAACTCCGCGACACCCACCGGTCATGATCGGAACCGATGGAGGCCGCCACCACCGCTCGCTTCGCCTTGGCCGCCCGGGAGCTGGCCCAGGCGGCGCGCGCGGCCGGTCTGACAGCGCCGGGCTTTCGGAGCCCACCGCGCCTGGTCGGTGCGGACCGCACGTTGCAGACCCGGGCCGGTCGGGTGACCGTCGCCATACGGGTGCGCGGCCGACCGTGGCTCCCGGTCGTCTCCGACATGGTCGAAGGGGTCGTGGCGGCCAATGGCCTGGTCGGGCCCGCCCGCCGATCGGGCCCGTGATGTCCTGTGGCGGGCCGTCGTGGAGGACCCGCCCGGCCAGGCGGGCCAAGCGCAGCAGGTGGCGTGAGCCGGGACCGCTCCGCGGGCCGCGCCGCGGGGCATGCTGGTGCGATGCCGAAGCGGAAGGCCATCGCGAGCACCCGGCGGGTCTGGCCCGGCCGGCCCTTCCCGCTCGGCGCGACCTACGACGGCGCCGGGACGAACTTCTCGCTGTACTCGGAGGTGGCCGACGGCGTCGAGCTGTGCCTCTTCGACGACCACACCGAGGAGCGGATCGCGCTCACCGAGCGGACCGCGCTGTGCTTCCACGCCTACCTGCCCGACGTGCGGCCGGGCCAGCACTACGGCTACCGCGTCCAGGCCCCTTGGGACCCGCGGCGCGGACTGCGGGGGAACCCGGCCAAGCTCCTCCTCGATCCGTACGCCAAGGCCATCGACGGCACCATGCGCTGGCACCCGTCCCTCTACTCCCATCGAGCGGGCGATCCGATGGCCCCGGAGACCACGGACAGCGCCGCCTACGCGCCCCGCTCCGTCGTGGCCGACCCGTTCTTCGACTGGGCCGGTGACCGTCGCCCGCGCACGGTGCTGAGCGACACCGTCGTCTACGAGGCCCACGTCAAAGGCGCCACGTACCTCCATCCCGACATCGAGCCCGAGCTGCGGGGCACGTACAGCGGCATCGCGCACCCTGCCTTCCTCGAGCACCTGCGGCGACTGGGGATCACCGCGCTCGAGCTGATGCCGGTTCACCAGTTCGTCCACGACGCTCGCCTGGTCGAGGCCGGCCTGCGCAACTACTGGGGCTACAACTCGATCGGCTTCTTCGCGCCGCACGACGAGTACGCGTCCCGCCCGGGCGTCGGCCAGCAGGTGCAGGAGTTCAAGTCGATGGTCCGCACGCTCCACGAGGCGGGTATCGAGGTGATCCTCGACGTCGTCTACAACCACACGGCCGAGGGCAGCCATCTGGGCCCGACGCTGGCCTTCAAGGGGATCGACAACCCGGCCTACTACCGCCTGATGACGGGCGATCCTTCGCACTACATGGACTACACGGGCACGGGCAACTCGCTCAACATGCGCAACCCCCACACCCTGCAGCTCGTGATGGACAGCCTGCGCTACTGGGTGACGGAGATGCACATCGACGGGTTCCGGTTCGATCTCGCCGCCACCCTGGCCCGGGAGCTGCACGAGGTGGACCGGCTGTCCGCCTTCTTCGACCTCATCCAGCAGGATCCGGTCATCAGCCAGGTCAAGCTCATCGCCGAGCCGTGGGACGTCGGGGAGGGCGGCTACCAGGTCGGCAACTTCCCGCCGCTCTGGGCGGAGTGGAACGGCAAGTACCGCGACTGCGTCCGGGACTTCTGGCGGGGCGAGGAGCAGGGTCTGGCCGAGGTGGCCTACCGCCTGACGGGATCCTCGGACCTGTACCAGTCGAACGGGCGCAAGCCCTACGCCAGCATCAACTTCGTCACCGCGCACGACGGTTACACGCTGCGGGATCTGGTCTCCTACAACGAGAAGCACAACGAGGCCAACGGCGAGGGCAACACCGACGGTGACAGCTACAACCGGTCGTGGAACTGCGGAGTCGAAGGCCCGACGGACGATCCGCAGGTCGAGGCGTTGCGGGCCCGCCAGATCCGCAACTTCCTGGCCACGCTCCTGCTGTCCCAGGGCATCCCCATGCTCGCTGGCCGGGGACGAGCTCGGCCGCACTCAGGGTGGGAACAACAACGCCTACTGCCAGGACAACGAGATCTCCTGGATCGACTGGACCCGCGTGGACCACGGCCTGCTGGGCTTCGTCACCGGGCTGGTGCGCTTGCGCCGCGAGCATCCCGTCCTCCGCCGGCGGAGGTTCTTCCAGGGACGGGCCATCCACGGCTCGCAGGTGGAGGACATCGAGTGGTTCTCCCCGACGGGCGAGGTGATGAACGACGAGGGCTGGAACGTGTCGGCCACCCGCTCGCTCATGGTGTTCCTGAACGGCCAGGGCATCACGGAGCCGGGCCGCCGGGGCGAGAAGATCGTGGACGACTCGTTCGTGCTGTGCGTCCACGCCGGCGCCGAGCCCCTGACCTTCACCGTCCCGGACGCTCGCTGGGGCGAGGCGTGGACCATCGAGGTCGACACCCGCGCCTGGACGATCGACGGTGACCGAGCAATCGGTCCCGGCGCGCCGCTGGAGCTGGAGGGCAGATCGCTGGTCCTGCTCCGGAGCCGAAACCCCTAGGCCCGCGCGCGGCGGGTCGGGCAGACTGTCCGACCCCTGTGTCAGCGCTCTTCCCCGACCTGCCGGCCGAGCAGGCCCATCTGGTCCACGCGCACCTCTGCCGGGACGAGATGGTGCGCCGACTGACGGCGCTGGCCGCCGGCGAGGGCGCGGCCGACGAGTTCACCCAGGAGTACATCGAGATGGTGGTGGCCGACGCGCTGGCCGACCTCGCCCAGCCCGGCGCCGGCGAGTTCTTCGGCCGGCTCGACGAGGAGACGGGGGAGCGCTGGTACATCGGCCGCCGGCACATCGAGGACGACCGCCATGATCCGGTCGTCGTCGACTGGCGGGCTGCCGTGGCGGCGCCGTTCTACCGGGCCACGGTCCACGACCCACTGGGTCTCCGTCGGCGTCGGCGCTTCACCCTGGCCGATGGCGAGCTGACCGCCTACCTCGACGAGCACCTCGACGACCCGGAGGCCGCGGACGTCGCCAGCGGCATCCCCGACCCGGTCCTGGCCGAGATCGGCGCCGCCCGCAGCGGAGCGATGCGGGAGATCGTGGCGACCATCCAGGCCGAGCAGGACCACATCATCCGTGCTCCGCTCGAGGGCGCGGTGATCGTGCAGGGAGGTCCGGGGACCGGGAAGACCGCGGTCGGGCTGCACCGGGCGGCCTACCTGCTGTTCGAGCACCGTCGCCGGCTGGCCCGCGAAGGCGTGCTCGTCGTCGGACCGAACCGGGTGTTCCTGGACTACATCGCCAACGTGCTGCCGTCCCTCGGTGAGCGGTCGGTGCAGCAGCGGACGGTCGGCGAGCTGGCCGTCCCGCGGGTGGAGGTGTCCGGCGCCGACTCCGTGCCCGCGGCCAGGGTCAAGGGCCGCGCCGTCATGGCCACGGTCCTCGAGCGGGCCGCGCTGGCCCAGATCGTTCCTCCTGCCGAGACGGTCCGCGATCCGCTGGGATCGACCAACGTGGTCGTCGAGCCGCACCTGGTCGAGGAGTGGATCTCGACCGCCCTCGCCGGCACCCAACCGCTCAACCGGCGCCGGGAGACCCTGCGGGTCGTGGCCGAGCAGGCCTTGCGACGCCGCACCGGCCGGGACGACGTGTGGGGGCATGTCCCGAAGCTGCGGGCCGAGCTGTCCCGGGCCTGGCCGGTCATCCGGCCTCGCCCTCTGGTCGAGCGGCTGCTGTCGCGGCCGGATCTCCTGGCCTCCGCCGCGGCCGGGCTCCTGACCCCCGAGGAGCAGGCCCTGGTCCTCACCCGCGCCGGACGGACCAAGCGATGGACGCCCGCGGACCAGGTGTTGCTCGACACGGCCAACACGCTGCTGAACGGGCCGCCCGCGACCGTCGGCCACGTCGTCGTGGACGAGGCCCAGGATCTCTCGGCGCTGGCACTGTCCGCGGTGGCCCGCCGGTGCCCGAGCGGGTCCGTGACGATCCTGGGTGACCTGGCGCAGTCGACCGGCCCCGCCGGCCAGTCGTCGTGGGACGACGTGATCGAGCATCTGGCGGCCGACGGGTCAGCACGCGTCGAGCACCTGACCATCGGCTACCGCGTGCCGGCCCCCATCCTGGACGTGGCCAACCGGCTCCTGCCGTCCACCGGTGTGGCCGTGCCGGCCAGTCGCTCCGTCCGCCAGGACGGTCATCCCCCGGCGGTCCGCCGTTCGGCCGACCCGGCCGCAGCGGCAGCCGCGGAGGTGATCGCGCTGCGGCGCCATCACCGCCTGACCGGTGTCATCGCCACCTCCCGCTGGCACGCGCCGCTGGCCGAGGCCCTCGCCGAGGTCGAGCTGCGCGCCGTGGGGCACGTCCAGCAGCTCGACGACGACGAGGTCCCCGTCTTCGGTTACGAGGAGGTCAAGGGGTTGGAGCTCGACGGCGTCGTCGTGGTCGAGCCCACCGAGGTGCTGGACGGCTCCGAACGTGGTGCCCGTCTCGTCTACGTGGCGCTGACCCGAGCCGTCCAGGAGCTGACGATCGTCTGCGCAGACGAGCTGCCGGAGGTGCTGCGATCGCCCGCGGCTACGGTGCCGGCATGAGCGACCAGCCCGTCGATGGCGAGGACCACCGTGAGCCCGTGATCGTGGCCACGTTCATCGACAGCGGCGAGGCGGAGATCGCGATGGCGAAGTTGCGGGCCTTCGGCATCGAGTCCGCCGTGCTCAACCAGGCCGAGGGCGGCACCATCCCGACCGTCGAGCTGCCCCTTGGCATCGCCGTCGAGGTCAAGGCCGCCGACGCGGACGACGCCTTCCGCATCCTGTCGGACACCTGAACGCCCACCTCGCCGCCTCACGCGGCCGGGTGCAGGCTCCCGACGGCGCGTCTCGGCGCCAGGGGGATACGGTCCAGGCGTGACGCGTCAGCCGCGGTCGCGACGCCTCTGGTTGGGGGTGGGCGTCGGTGTGCTCGCCGTCGCGCTCGGGGCGTGGCTGCTGGTCGGTGGCGGCGGCTCGACCGAGTCGCCGCCCTCCAGGTCGGAGGTGGCGGAGATCGCCGAGGACGCGGTCACCGAGGGGCTCGAGGAGGCGGCAGCCGCGCCCGCCCGTTCGGCCCAGGTGTACGAGACGATCGGCCCCTCGCTCGTCGTGATCCGGGCCGGGCGTCCTGATGACAGCGCCGGCGGGGATGGCGGCGTGCTCGGCGGGCTGGGGGCGGGGGTGATCGTGAACGCGGATGGGGCGATCCTCACCGCCCGCCACGTGATCGCCGGCGCCAGCGAGGTCGAGGTGACCTTCGCCGACGGGACCGAGGCGAGGGCCGCCGTCGCCTCCGAGGACCCGGAGAACGACATCGCCGTCCTGATGGCCGAACGGTCGCCGGAGGTGATCGTGCCCGCCGTGCTGGGGAGCACCAGCGGCCTCCAGATCGGCGACGAGGCTTTCGCCGTCGGGCATCCGCTGGGGCTGGTCGGCTCTCTCAGCGCCGGCGTCATCTCCGGGCTGGAGCGGTCCATCCCCGTCGGGGGCGGGCGAACCCTGGACGGTCTGATCCAGTTCGACGCCGCCGTCAACCGCGGCAACTCGGGTGGCCCGCTGCTCAACCGCGACGGACAGGTGATCGGCATCGTCACCGCGCTGGCCAACCCGTCCGAGCAGGGGTACTTCATCGGCATCGGCTTCGCGGTCCCGATCGGCGCCGCGACGGGCGGCGCCGCCGGCCCGGCGCTCTAGAGAGAGGAGACCGACTACGTCCATGGACCGCTCGCTCGCCAACCCGAAGCCGATGGAGCACGTCGTCTACCAGGTGAAGAAGTTCATCGTGGGCCAGGACGAGCTCCTCGAACGGCTCATCGTGGCCCTTCTCGCCCGAGGTCACATCCTCGTCGAGGGGGTGCCCGGCCTGGCCAAGACCATGGCCATCAAGACACTGGCCCAGACCATCGGCGGTCAGTTCCAGCGCATCCAGTTCACGCCGGACCTGGTCCCCGCCGACCTCGTGGGAACCCGCATCTACAACCAGAAGCTGGGGGAGTTCCAGACCTCGCTGGGCCCCGTGCACACCAACCTGCTGCTGGCCGACGAGATCAACCGGGCGCCGGCCAAGGTCCAGAGCGCGCTCCTGGAGGTCATGCAGGAACGCCAGGTCACCATCGGCCGTGAGAGCCGGGCCGTGCCCGAGCCGTTCCTCGTCCTGGCGACACAGAACCCGATCGAGACCGAGGGCACCTACCCACTCCCCGAGGCGCAACTCGATCGTTTCATGCTCAAGGTTCTCGTCGGCTACCCGTCGCCGACCGAGGAGTTCGTCATCGTCGAGCGAATGACGGGCGCGCTGGAGCCGACCCAGCGGGTGATCGACACCAGCCAACTGATGGCGCTCCAGCGGATGGTCGACGCCGTGTACGTCGACCCGGCGCTCATCGAGTACGTCGTGCGGGTGGTCGGCGCCTCCCGTGATCCCGCCTCGGTGGGGCTCGGCGACCTGGCCCGCTACGTCACCTATGGAGCCAGCCCCCGGGCGTCCATCAACATGATCCTGGCCGCCAAGGCGCTGGCCTTCGTGCGGGGCCGGCACTACGCACTGCCGATGGACGTCCGCGACCTGGCCCTCGACGTCCTACGCCACCGGGTCGTGCTGTCGTACGAGGCCCTGGCCGACGACGTCACCGCCGACGAAGTGCTCAACGCGGTGCTGGGCACGATCGCCCTCCCCGAGGTGCCTCTCCATGAGCGGCAACCCCGGCCCGGACCCCCTCTCGACCGTGCGCTCGGCACCGTCCCCGACGCCTGAGCGGGTCCTGCGCCGGCTCGAGTGGCGGGTGATCCGCCGCCTCGACGGCCGCCTGCAGGGCGACTACCGCACGCTGTTCCACGGCGTCGGCATCGACTTCGCGGACCTGCGCGAGTACGAACCGGGCGACGACGTGCGGCACATCGACTGGAACGTCACCGCTCGCATGGACTCCCCGTTCGTCCGCACCTACCTCGAGGACCGCGAGCTGACGGCCTGGCTGCTGCTCGACCGGTCCCCGTCGATGGGGTTCGGGCCGACCGATCGCTCGAAGGAGCAGGTGCTGATCGAGCTGACGACCGTGCTGGCGAGGTTGATGACGAGGGGCGGGAACCGAGTGGGCGCCATCCTCTACAACAACGAGGTCGAGCGTCTGATCCCGCCCCGCAGCGGGCGCAACCAGGTCCTGCACCTCACCCGCGAGCTCCTGCGGCCCGCCCAGCCGACGGGAACGGCGACGGCACTGGCCGGTCTCGTCGAAGCTGCGGCCCGAACCATCAAGCGTCGCTCGGTCGTCGTGCTGGTCTCGGACTTCATCTCCGAGCCGGGCTGGGAGCGCCCGCTGTCGCTCCTCGGCGAGCGCCACGAGCTGGTGGCCATCCGCCTGTCGGATCCCAGGGAGCTCGAGCTCCCGGACGCGGGACTCATCGTCGTGGAGGACGCCGAGACGGGGGAGCTGCTGTCGGTCGACACCAGCGATCCCGAGTTCCGCCGCCGCTTCCAGCTCGCGGCCCGCCAGCGCCAGAGCGACTTGGAGGACGCCGCCCGGCGGGCGGGCGTCGATCTGCACGAGGTGTCGACCGAGGACGATCTGGCCCGCGCCCTGGTGCGCATCGTCGAATCCCGGCGGAAGCGCTCCCGCTGATGTCGTTCCTCTGGCCCGGGATGCTGGTGCTGCTGCTCGGCGTGCCCTTCCTGGTGCTCGGCTACCTGGCACTCGTCCGCCGCCGCGACGAGAAGGCGGCCGAGCTGGCGGCCCAGGGCTTCGTGCCGACCGCCTCGGCCCAGCGGCGGAGGCGCCGGCGTCACGTGCCCTTCGCCTTCTTCCTCGCCGCCATCATCCTGGCGCTCGTCGCCTTCGCCCGGCCGGAGGCGAACGTGAGCATCCCCCGCCGGGAAGGGACGGTCGTCCTGGCCTTCGACGCCTCCAACAGCATGCAGGCCACCGACCTCGAACCGAGCCGGTTGGAGGCTGCGAAGGCCGCCGCCCGCACCTTCGTGGAGCAGCAACCGAGCTCGATCGAGATCGGTGTGGTGGCCTTCAGCGATGGTGGGCTCGTCACCCTGCCCCCGACCAGGTCTGACGAGCAGGTGCTGGCCGCCATCGACCGCCTCTCGTCGCAGGGAGCCACCTCCCTGGGTCAGGGCATCTTCACCGCGCTGAACGCGATCAGCGGCACGCCGATCAAGGTCGAGCCCGGCGCACTCGAGGGTGACATCGACGCCATCGACATCGGCTACTTCGGCTCGGCGGCGGTGATCCTGCTGTCCGACGGCGAGAACACGACGGAGCCGGACCCGCTCGACATGGCCGAGCTGGCTGCGGTGGCGGGCGTGAAGATCTACCCCATAGGCCTGGGCAGCGCCGACGGCACCATCGTGGAGGTCGAAGGGTTCAACGTGGCCACCGCGCTCGACGAGGAGCTGCTCGAGGACATCGCCTCGGTGACGGACGGCCAGTACTTCCAGGCCGAGGACGCCGATGAGCTGGCGCAGGTCTACGACCGGATCGACCTGCAGTTCGTCCGCGAGCCCGAGTACCGCGAGGTCACCGGGATCATCACGGGGATCAGCCTGCTCCTCCTGGTCGTCGGCGCGACGCTGTCGCTGCTGTGGTTCGGCAGGCTGGTGTAGTCGTGTCCTTCGCCTGGCCCCTCGCCCTGCTGCTCCTGCTGGCCGTGCCCCTGTTGCTCGGCGCCTACCTCTGGCAGCTCCGCCGTCGCCGCGGGCAGGCCGTGCGCTTCTCCAACGTGGCGCTCGTCCGGGAGGCGCTGCCCCGCCGTTCCCGCTGGCGCCGGCACGTGCCCGTGGCACTCTTCCTCGCCGGCCTGACCGGCCTCGCGTTCGCGACGGCTCGACCGCAGATGGCCGTCGAGGTGCCCCTCGGCCGGACCTCGATCATCCTCGCTCTCGACGTCTCGCGCTCGATGTGCGCCACCGACGTGAAGCCCAACCGGCTCGCCGTCGCGCAGGAGGCGGCCCGTACCTTCGTCGAGGAGCAGGTGGAGGGCACGCGCATCGGCATCGTCGCCTTCGCGGGCTTCGCCGAGGTGGTGCTACCGCCCACCACCGACAAGGCCGCGCTCATCGAGGTGATCGACACCTTGACCACCGCTCGCGGCACGGTCATCGGCGCCGCGACCCTGAAGTCCCTCGACGCCATCGCGGCCGTCAACCCGGAGGTCGCGCCCGTCGGCGTGGGGCGCATCGATGTCGAGGACCCCGAGCCACCCGAGGCCGGGGCGGGGTACGTGCCGGACATCGTCGTGCTCCTCACCGACGGCGCCAACACCCGCGGGGTGGACCCGGTGACCGCGGCGCAGGAGGCCGCTCTCCGGCGGGTGCGCATCTACACCATCGGCTTCGGCACGACGACGCCGACCGAGATGGTGTGCCTGCCCGACCAGATCGGCGCCGGTGTGTTCAGCGAGGGAGACCTCCCGGGAGGCGGACGGACCGGAGGTGGCGGCCTGAGTGCCACCCAGTTCCTGCTCATCGACGAGCCCACCTTGCGGGCCGTGGCCGATATCACCGGTGGCACCTTCTACCGCGCCGAGGACGCCGATCAGCTGCGCAACGTGTTCGCCAGCCTCCCGAGGGAGATCGAGCTGCAGACGGAGGAAAGGGAGGTCAGCGTGGCCTTCGCCATCGTCGGAGCGCTGCTGGTGTTGGGGGCCGTCGGCCTGTCGCTGCTGTGGAACCGCTCGCCCTGAGAGGGGCGGGCGGCGTCCACCACCGCCCGCCCGCTCGTCACCTCGTCAGGAGCCGCCGCCCGTACGGGCCTGCTCCTCCTCGCTGAGCTGGGCCAGCTCGGCGTCCAGGTCGTCCGGCGCCTCGATGTGGATCTTGGGCAGGATGCGGCCGAGCCAGCCGGGCATCCACCAGTTGCGGTCGCCCAGCAGCTCCATGGTGGCGGGCACGAGGAGCAGGCGGACGATGGTGGCGTCGATGAGCACCGCCACCGACAGCCCGAGACCGAACAGCTTCACGACCCGGTCGGACTCGCCGATGAAGCTGCCGAACACCACGACCATGATGGCGGCGGCCGCGGTGATGACCCGGGCCGTCGAGGCCAGACCGTCGGCCACGGAGGTCCTGCTGTCGCCGGTGCGGTCCCACTCCTCACGGATGCGGGAGAGGAGGAACACCTCGTAGTCCATGGAGAGGCCGAACACGATGGCGAACAGCATCATGGGGACGAAGGGCTCGATCGGGGCCGACTCGATGTTGAGCAGCGAGGAGCCCCAGCCCCACTGGAAGACGGCGACGGTGATGCCGTAGGCGGCGCCGATCGACAGCAGGTTCATGATGACGGCCTTCAGCGGCACCAGCAGCGACCGGAAGACGACCATCAGCAGGATGAACGACAGGCCGAGCACGGCCGCGAAGAACCAGGGCAGCCGCTCGGAGAGGTACTCCGTGAAGTCGACGTTGATGGCCACGGCACCGGCCACGGCGACGTCGAGGCCGCTGTCACCGGTCGACGCGGGGAGCACGTCGTCCCGCAGCCGGTTGACGAGGTCCGTCGTCTCGGCGTCCTGCGGCGCGGTGGTCGGGATCACCCGCCAGAGCGCGGCGGTCGGGTTGGCCTCGTCGTTGGTGATCGGCGGGCTCACCCGGGCGACGCCCGGGTCGGCCTGGATGGCGTCGGACACGGCCTGCAGGGCGGCCGGGTCCGTGCCTTCGGGGACCTCGCTGGCGAGGATCAGCGGCCCGTTGAAGCCCGGCCCGAAGCCCTCGGCCAGCAGGTCGTAGGCCTGGCGGGTGGTGGTGTCGGCCGGGTAGTTGCCCTCGTCGGAGAAGCCCAGGCGCAGGCCGAGGATCGGCAGCGCAAGGGTCACCAAGATGGCCACGCCGATGATGACTGCGGGCCAAGGACGGTGCTGGATGACGCGGCTCCACCGGTAGGAGAGCGTCTCCCGCAGCGGCTTCTGCTCCCGTTCGAGCACCGGCTTGCGCAGTGGCTTCACGGCGATGCTGGCCAGCAGCACGATGACCGCCAGGGGCAGCGTCACCATGATGAGGGCCGGGATGCCGAGGCCGACACCGATGAGCGCCAGCGCGATCAGGCCGGCCGCGATGAGCCCCCGCCAGCGGGTGAGCTCGATGCGGGAGCCGGCGAAGCCGAGCAGGGCGGGCAGCAGGGTCAGCGAGGCGATCATCGTCATGAGGACGACGACGGCGGCGCCGATGGCCAGGCCCGAGACGAAGCTGAGCTGCATGATCAGCATGCCCATGAGGGAGATGACCACGGTCGTGCCGGCGAAGAGCACCGCGCGACCGGCGGTGTCCATGGCGATGAGCGTGGCGCTCTCGATGGTGTGGCCCTTGTGCAGGTTCTCCCTGAACCGGGTGACGATGAACAGCGCGTAGTCGATGCCGACGCCGAGGCCGATCATGACGCCGATCGTCGAGGAGAACTCCGGCATCGTGATGACCTGCGACAGCAGGCCGGCGATGAGCGTGCCGGAGAAGATGCCCGCCAGGGCCACGCCGATGGGCAGACCCATGGCGATCACCGAGCCGAAGGCGATGATGAGAATGATGATGGCGAACCCGAGGCCCAGCGCCTCGGACGACGGCACCTCGAACTCGGCGAACGCCGCGCCGCCCAGCTCGACCTGCAGGCCGTCCAGCGTCGGGCATGGCCTCACGGATCTGACGACCGACCTCGCCCGTCTCCTCGAACGACGCGTCGGACGGCGCCTCGAACTCGGCGTAGGCGATCGAGACCGGCGTTGCGGGCCCTCACGGGCGATCTGCTGCTCCCCCTCTTCGGTGTACGGGCTGGTCACCGACTGGACGTTCGGCGATCTCGGCCACCTCGGCGAGGAACGGCTCCATGGCTTCGCGGACCGCAGGGTCTTCGACGCCCTGCTCGGCCCGGAACACGATGTTCCCGACCTGGCCGGCGCCCTGGCCGCCGAACTGGTCCTCCAGGAGGTCGACGCCCCGCTTGCTCTCGACGTCCGGCAGCGTGAAGTCCGAGCTGTACCCGGTGCCCACGGCGCCGGACGCCACCATCAGGATGATGAGGGCGACGACCCAGCCGATGACGACTCTCAGCCGGTGGCGGAAGCAAGCATGTGCGAGGCGCCTGATCATCACAGGTCCTTTCTGCGGGGTGCGGGGGTTCAGTCTTCGGTGCGGGATGCAGATCCTTGTCCAAGTCTCGGCCTGGGCCAAAGATCCTTTGCTGTGACGTCTGGCGCACCGGGAACTCATCGCTCCTCGGAGCGGAAGTCCGTCACTCGTCGGCTGTGTCACATCTCATGACGCTCTGCGGCGTCCAAACGTGACACAGCCGGCCTCGGCCGGTCTCGGGCTACCGTCGCGGTCCGGTCACCGTGCTCCCGGCCCGGGTGGCGGAACTGGCAGACGCAGGGGGCTTAAACCCCCCGTCCCCGCATGGGGAGTGTGGGTTCGAACCCCACCCCGGGCACCATCGTTGAGGTGGGGTGTCGCCGTCGTTGTGCTGGCCAACGACGAGCACGACGTCGACACCAGCGCCGACAACCTGGTGCAAGCTGCCAGCACTTGAGGACGCGGGTCCCCAAGCACACACACACACACACGGACGCCGACCTCGGCGGTATTCGGACACGCTGAGCTGAACACCCCTCGATGGGGTTCAGCTCAGCTCGTGGGGTGCGCTGTCTGATGACCGCGCCCGGGTGGTGGTGACCGGCCGCGCGCGCCGACTGCTCCGGTGGAGCCATCCCGTCACCGTCGGCACGACGCCGCGCCGGAAGCCGAGGAACAGGACGATGATCACGCATCCGTAGATCATCAGCCGCATCTCGCGGTATTCGACGAGGAACTCGTCGAGCCACGTGAAGGCGACGGCGCCGACGATCGGTCCGAGCAATGAGCCGATCCCGCCGAACGCGAGCATCACGATGACGCGCACGTCCACGCGGCCGAACTCGTACGTCGATCTCCCGATGAGCCCGCTGCCCGAGAACGCGTACAGCGCACCGGCGAGGCCGAGCATCGCCGAGCCCAGCGCGCCCGCGTACACCCGGTAGCGCGCCACGTCGACGCCGGCCAGCTCGGCCGCGACCATGTCGTCGCGCAGCGCACGGAACGCCCAGCCCGTCCGCGACCGCTGCAGTCCGCGGAAGATCACCAGGTACAGGACGACCAGCGCCAGGAAGACGTAGTACGGCGGCAGCCGATCGCGCAGGATGGTGCCGCTGCCGGCCTCCACGCGCAGGCCCGCGTCGCCGCCGAAGAGGTCGCTGCGGCCGAGCAGCAGGCTGTCGAACGACAGCGAGAACGCGAGCGTCACGATCCCGACGAAGATCGTGCCGAGCGCCCGCTTCACGGCGACCCAGCTCAGGAGCCCGCCGATCGAGGCCGCGAGCGCCACACCGGCGGCGATGCTCGCCACCATCGGCAGCCCGACGCGGTCGGCGAAGATCGCCGACATGAAGCCCCCGACCCCGGCGAGCGCGCCGATGCAGAGGAACAACTGCCCGGTGATGCCGAAGATGACGTTGAAGGCCACCGTGTAGGCGGCGAACAGCATGCCCTCGGTGAGCACGCGCATCGTCGAGCCCGATTGGTGGTAGCGCAGCGGAACCAGGGCGAGGAGCGCGGCGGCGACCGCGATCGGTGCGTACGCGATCAGCCGCGGTGCGATCGGCGCCCTGCGGGTCCGATCGCGCACGTCGGCGTCGACGCTCATCCCGGCCTCCCGAGCAGCCCGCTCGGACGGAGCACGATCGTCAGCGCCGCGCAGAGCAGCAGCACGATCGTCGTGACGTACGTGCCGATGTACGTCGAGCTGAGGCGGTCGACGATGCCGAGCAGCACGCCGGCCAGGAAGGCCCCGGACACGCTGCCGAGCCCGCCGACGACGGCGACGATCAGCGCCAGCGTCGTGAATGCCGATCGCGTTGGCGAAGCCGACCGGGCCGGTCATCGAACGTGTCATGGCGACGAGGCAGGCGAGCGCGCCGCTCAGCCCGAACACCAACGTGCGCACCGTCGCCGGGTTGACGCCGCACAACCGCGCGCCGGCCTCGTCCTGGATCACCGAGCGGACGCCTCGGCCGAGCGTGGTGAGGCGGAAGAACACGACGAGCACGAGGCCGGCGGCGACGGCGATGCCGGACGCGACGAGCGCGCCGACGGGCATCGGCACGCCGAGGATCGTCACCGCATCGCCGGAGATGCGGATGCTGAGCTGCTGCACCGGGTAGCGCCACGTGATGAACCCCTCGACGGCGAACGCGACGCCGAGCATGAGCAGCAGGCCGAGCAGGATCCGCTGCTCGCCTTCCTGGTGGTAGACGGCGCGCATCAGCGTGAGATCGAGGAAGACCAGGAACGCCGAGGCGGCGACGATCCCGACCACCGCCGCGACCACGACCGGACGGCCCCCATCCATCAGCAGCGAGACGACGATCGCCCCGAGCACCGCGATCTGGCCGTGCGCGAGGTTGAGCACTCCGGCCAGGCCGTAGATCAGCGTCAAGCCGACACCGAGCAGCCCGTACTGCAGGCCGAGCACGATGCCATCGAGCAGCGCCGCCCTCACCTCACCTCCCCGTCCTCTGTCATGCGACACCCAGGTAGGCGCGCTGGACGTCGGGATTGCCCAGCAGTTCCTCGGACGTCCCCGCGAGATCGACGCGGCCGTTCTCCAGCACGTAGCCGCGGCTGGCCAGCTCGAGGGCCAGCGGCACCTGCTGCTCGGCGACGACGAGCGTGAGACCGGCGTCGCGGAGCCTCGCCAGCGCGCGGTAGGCCTCCGTCGCCAGCAGGGGCGCGAGCCCGGTGGTCGGCTCGTCGAGCATCAGCACCTTCGGGTTCGACATCAGCGCCCGGCCGACGGCGAGCATCTGCTGCTCGCCGCCGCTCAACGTGCCGGCGTCCTGCTTCCGGCGCTCGGCGAGCCGCGGGAACAGGTCGAACACGAGGTCTTCGCGAGCGGCCTCGGGGCGACCGGGGAAGGCGCCGAGGGCGAGGTTCTCGGCGACGGTCATGTGCGGGAAGAGGTGGCGCTCGGCGGGCACGTAGGCCAGCCCACGCCGGGCGATCCGGTGGGTCGCCAGCCTCGAGATGTCGGCGCCGTCGAACGAGACGGTGCCGCGGGTGCCCTCGAGCATGCCGACGATCGCCTTGAACAGCGTCGACTTGCCGGCGCCGTTCGATCCGATCACGGTGATCGCCTCGCCCTCGGCGACCTCGAGGCTGATGTCGTGCACGATGTGCTCGCCGGCGTACCCGGCCGAGAGCCCGTCGACGCGGAGGATCGCGTCGTGCCTCACGCAACCCCCCGCTCGCCGAGGTAGGCGGTGACGACGTCGGGCTGCCGCATCACGTCGTCCGGACGGCCGTCGGCGATGAGCTGTCCGAAGTTCAGCACCAGGATCCGCTCGGCCAGGCTCATCACCGCCTTCATCACGTGCTCGACCCAGATCACCGTGACGCCGAGCTCGGCTCGGGCACGCCGCACCATGTCGATCGAGCTCGCGAGCTCGGTGTCGTTGAGGCCGGCCATCACCTCGTCGAGCAGCACGAGGCGGGGCCGGCCGGCGAGCTGGCGGGCGATCTCGAGGAATCGCTGCTCGTGGAGGTTCAGGCTGCCGACGGGCTCATCACGCCGATCGGCAAGACCGACGAACTCGAGCATGTCGGCCGCGCGGCGCATGGCCTCGTCCTGGCTCGTACGCGACCCGCCGAACAGCGCGCCGAGCGCGGCGTTCTCCCCGACGGTCATCGTCTCGAAGGTCCGCGGTGTCTGCAGCACCATGGCCACGCCGGCGTGGCGGACCCGGTGAGCCCTGGAGCCGGTCAGGTCGGCGCCGTCGAAGACGACGGTGCCCCTGCTCGGCGGCTGCATGCCGCCGATCGCCTTCAGCAGCGTCGTCTTGCCGGCGCCGTTCGGGCCGACGAGGGCGACGATCTCGCCCTCGTCGACCGTGAACGTGACACCGGCAACTGCGGGGAGTCCGCCGAAGCGCTTCTCGACGTCGGTCAGTTCGAGGATCGCCACGGCACGCTCTTGCTCGGTCAGCCCGTCGACGGATCGTACGGCGTGAGGGGCGTCGGGAGCAGCAGCGTCTCGGGGTACCAGTCGCCGGCCTCGTTGACGCCCTCCGGCGCAGGGCCTTCGCCGACGATCGAGAACAGCGGCTGCGCGGCGGCCATCTCGCCCCACTCCGTCCAGCTCAGCGGGAACGGGTAGCCGGGCAGGTCGAACTCCTGCGTGTGCAACCACTCGCCGATCGCCGCCGGATCGTCGCCGACCTCTTCGATCGCCTGGGCGATCATCGTGACGATGCCGTACGCGGCGACGGCGTCGTCGTCCATGAACGTGTTGTCGGACGACATCTCCAGGAAGCGGCGGGCCAGCTCCTGGTACTCCGGGCTCTGGTAGTCGGCGCAGTCGAAGTCGGCGTACCGGCCGAGCGCCAGGTCGCCGGCGCCGCCCATCACGAGCGCCCACGGTGAGTAGGCACCGATCACCGGCACATCCATGCCGAGGTCGTTCGACTGGGCGATGATCGGGCCGCCTCCCGGCGGATGACCGGTGGCCACGAGCAGATCGGGCCCGAACTCGTCGATCGCGCGGAGGTAGGTCGTGAAGTCCTGCTCGGGCACCGGAGCGACCTCGAGCTGGAGCTCGATGCCGTCGGCGTCGGCGACCGCGGTCTCGATCGACGACTGGAAGGCGTGACCCCATGGATAGTCGGCGACGATCGCCCCGATCTTGGTGAGCCCGTTCTCCTGCGCGTACTCGATGATCGGACCGGCAACCATCGGGGCGGCCGGCAGGCAGGTGCGGAAGGTGAACCTGCTGTCGGGCGTGAGGATCGTCTGGTCACCCGACTTGACGAGGAAGGTCGGGATCTGGTTGCTCTCGGCGAGTGGAGCGGTGGCTCCCCCGACGCTGCTCGAGATGATGCCTCCGACGGCCACGACACCTTCCTCGACCAGCCGTTCGTACGCGGGCACGGCCTCCTCGGGGCTGTTCTGGTCGTCCTCGATCACCAACTCGAGCGGCCGCCCATCAGCACCGCCGGCGGCGTTGATCTCGTCCACGGCGAGCTGGGCGCCGTCGCGGACCTGCAGTCCCCACGGCGCGAAGTTCGAGGTGATCGACGTGAGGATGCCGATCTTGACCGGCTCGCCGCTCGGTGGCTCCACAGCCGACGTCACCGCGGGAGCCTCCGTATCCGCGGGTGCGGTGGTCTCCTCCGGTGCCGCCGTCGTCTCGGCGGGCGCTTCGGCCTCTGTCGTCGTCGCGTCGTCGCCGTCATCGTCGCCGCACGCGGCCAACAGCAGCGCCGCCACGGTGAACACGGCGAACGCCCTGGTTCGCTTCGTTGTGGACATGCGTGATCCCCCTTGCATCGACCGACGTCGGGAGCGCACCTACCGCGCGATCACCACGCCGGCGCCGAACAATCTAGTGACCGTACGGCGGACGAGTGTCCGTCTGACAACCATGTGCCGCGACGGTGGTTCCTCGGCGACCACTGCCGTGCCAGCTGTCCCGGATTCGGCTGAAATGGATGCGACCGGAGGAGATCGAAGTGGAACGGAACACGGAGCTCGGGCGGTCGACGCTGAGCCGGAGATGTCCGGTCGGTTGTAGTGGTCGCCGGATCGAACAGGCGGCGAGCGGCCCGCACGGTGCCGAGGTCGGTGGGTGGATCCGCGCCGTGGCCGTTCTGGTCAGAATCGCGCGCCAGAGCACCCATGTCTGACCAGAACTTTTGCGGGGGCGAGTCGAGCGGCGGGCGGCCTCGTCGGCCAGCCGTGCACGTCGCCGGGGACGGCTGGCTCGGAGCTCGCGAACGCGGGTCAGTCGCCGCTGATGTTGACGAACAGGCCGCTGCGGATCAGGTCGGCGGTGGGGTCAGCCATCGCCCCGGCCCAGAACGTCTGCCACTGCTCATCGCTCGCGGTCTTGTCGGCGTAGACACCGTAGGCATCGATGTCGGCGAACGCCGTCGTCACCAACATCGTCATCGGGTGCAGACCGATCAGGGACTGCATCGCCCGCGCCCGACCACCCATCTGCTCGATGAGCGGGACCGCCGCCATCACGTTGCCGACGAAGTCCATCAGCCGGCCCGGCCGCGCCCGCCACTGGGTCACCAAGATCACTCCCAGCGGCCGATCCGCGCTGGGCTGGAACGTGGCGTCGAGGTCGACGAACAACGAGCTCTCGACCTGCACGGCCGGCGCAGTGGCATTGACCCGCGCCCAGAACTCCTGCCACTCCCCGTCACCGAGGACCCGCTGCAGGCCGGCGGCGTAGTCGGCGTTGCTGGCATAGTTGATCGACGTCGTGATCACCCCGACATCGCCACCGGCCACCGCCTGCAGGTTGACCGCCTGCAAGCCGAGGCGTCGGAGATGCCCAAGCGCTTCAGCCGAAGCGGCCAGATGATCGGCCAGCTTGCCCGGCGCGGTACGGAACCCATTCACGGATACGACTGCCACGATGCCCCTCTGCACACGACACGCCGACGGTCCGCCCGCCAGCGGCGGCACCGTAGCCCGCTGGAGAGGTGCCGACGCGCGGCTCGCCACCACATCGTGACAAGGGCGCCGAAGGGGGTCAGCCGGCGGGAGGGGCGAAGAACTCGAGGGCGATGCCGTCGGGGTCCTTGAAGCTCAGTCCGGAGCCGTACGGCGCGTCCTTGATCCCACCGTGGGCGATGCCCAGCTCGTCGAGTCGCCGCTCCCACTTCTCGAGCTCGCCGCGGTCCTCACAGCCGAACGCGACGTGGTCGAGGCCGACGCGGAACTCGCTGAACCGCTCGGCCGGTGCAGGGTGTTGGTGCTGGTGCAGACCGAACAGCGTCCCGTTGCCGAGCAGGTACACGGTGTGGTGGAAGTCCGGATCGGTGTCCTCGTCGAGCACCGGCTCGGCTGTCGAACAGCAACTGGTACCAGGGTGTGCTCACCGACAAGTCGCGCACGGTGAGTGCGACGTGGGTGAGCGGGGGGAACGTGGTCATGGTTCGTAGCTCCTTCGCAGGGGTGTTGAGCTCCCTGCATGATCCCGGGACGCCGCAGCGGAAACCCATGACCGAGGCCCGTCGCGGCTTGCCGCGACACCAGACTGTGCGACGTGACCGATGCCGCAGCGCCCAGCGCTCGAGCATCTCCGCCTCGACGGAGCGCTGTTCTTCCGCTCCGAGCTCAGCGAGCCGTTCGAGCTCGAATCGACACCGCTCGCCCTCGCCGACGCGCTCGTGCCGGGAGCGGACCGCCTGACGCTGTTCCACATCGTGGCGTCAGGGTCGTGCTGGGTCGCCATCGACGACGCGGTTCGCTACTGGGCCGATGCGGGCGACGTCATCGTGATGCCCTACGCGGACCACTACGTCATGGGCGGCGAGGGCGCGGCGGAATGCGTCTCGATCCTGTCGCTGCTCGACCCGCTGCCGTGGTCCGAGATGCCATTCCTCCGCTACGGCGGTGGCGGGCGGCGTACCGAGATGGTCTGCGGCTACATGCACTCCACCGACCCGCTTTTCGACCCCGACACTCCGGGCACTGCCATCGGTCTTCGTCGTGCGGCTGCCGAGCGGTCCTGCCGCGCGGTGGGTCCAGGCCAGCATCGACTATGCGCTCGCAGACTCGCCGCCGCCTCTCGAACCTGCTCGTCCAACCCGCTCGCCACGCGTCTGCCGGAGCTCGTGCTGACCGAGGTGCTGCGTGCCCATCTCGCCACCGCCCCGGCGATCGACCACGGCTGGATCGCCGCCCTCCGCGATCCCATCCTGGCGCCGGCTCTGGCGGCGATGCACAACGATCCCGCCCGCCGCTGGACCGTCGCCACGCTGGCCAGCCACGTTGGAGCCTCCCGCTCGTCGCTCGACGACCGCTTCCGGCAGATGCTCGGGCCAGTCGCCCATCCGCTACCTCACGGCGTGGCGCATGCACCTCGCCACCGACCTGCTGGCGACGACGGAGCTGTCGGTCTTCACCATCGCCCGACGGGTCGGCTACAAGTCCGAGGAGGCGTTCAGCCGGGCGTTCAAGCGCGAGCGGGGAGCGCTCGCCGAGCCACTGGCGACGGCGACAGCCCTGCCCGGGGTTGACGACCCCGGCGGGGTCGAGCGGTGCGGGCGCCGGCTGCTGCCGGCGGCGGATCCACTTGTCCACCTCGACGACGATCGGCACGACGAGCGCGAGGCCGATGCAGGCCAGCCACTGCAGGCCGGTCAGGGCCTGCGTGAGGAGGCCCTCCTGCATGAACTGCAGTTCGGTCGCCAGCACCAGGAGCGCCGTCGGGATGACCAGGATCTTGACCGCGCTGAGGATCGGGGGCGTCAGGCCGCTCGAGGGCTCGCGCCGAATGACCAACCCGCTGAAGATCGTGCCGAGGCCGATGACCACGAAGCACATCGTCATCGACGCGCTGGGAGCGTCCGTGAACAGGTCGTCCGGTCCCGCGACCAGGGGCACGAGGCCGGCGAGGAACAGGACACCTCCGTAGAGGATCCACCGGATGACGGCCGCCCGGTTGGTGATGGGCACGTTCGGATCACGTGGAGGCCGGCGCATGACCTCCGGATCGCCCGCGTCCACCATGATCACCATCACCGGGAACACCGAGATGAAGAAGTTGAGGAAGAGCACCATGAGCGGGGTCATCGCCACGCCGCTGTTGATGTCGAACGCCGTGGCGGCGAGGAACAGGAGCACGAGCGAGAGCAGCTGCGTCATCTGGTAGCGGACGTAGGAGACGACCTTGGAGTAGATCGTCCGGCCGAGCTGTACGGCGTGGACGAGCGTGCCGAAGTTGTCGTCGGTCAGGATCATGCGGGCCGCCTGCTTGGAGACCTCGCTGCCGCTGCCCATGGCGACGCCGATGTCCGCCTGCTTCAGCGCGGCCGCGTCGTTGACCGCGTCGCCGGTCATGGCGACGATGAGGCCCTCCTGCTGCATGAGCCGGGCCAGGCGCAGCTTGTCCTCCGGGGACACCCGACCGAACACGTGGAGCTCGGGCAGCTTCCTGGCCAGCTCCTCGTCCGACATCGCCTGCAGCTCGGCGCCACTGATCGCGCCCGGGCCCAACCCGAGCGTCTCGCCGATGGCCTGCGCGGTGACGGCGTGATCGCCGGTGATCATCCGCACGTCGATCCCGGCCCCGAGCGCGACCTGCACCGCGTCCTTGGCCTCGGACCGCAGCGGGTCGATGATCCCCACCATCGCCACGAACGAGAGGTCCTGGGCGAACGGCATGGGGTCGTCGGTGACCGCGCTCAGGTCGGCGTCGTCGATGAGCCGGGCGGCGAACGCCAGCACGCGCAGGCCCTTCCCGCCCATCTCCTCGTTGGCGGCCTCGATGCTGGCCCGAGCCTCGTCGATCGCGACCTGGGATCCGCTCAATGGGCTTCCCTGACTCGAGCAGCGGGCGAGCACGACGTCCGGGGCGCCCTTGACGAGCTCGATCAACCGCTCGCCATCGTCGACCGGGATCCGGTGGAAGGTCGCCATGAACTTGTACTCGGAGTCGAACGGCACCTCGGCCAGGCGCGGATAGGCCCGCCGTGTCTCCTCGGCGTCCACACCGAGCTTGGCGGCGAGCACCACCAGCGCGGCCTCGGTCGGGTCGCCGACGACGGCGCCGTCGTCGGACACGGTCGCGTCGCTGTCGAGGGCCAGGCCGTACGCCAGCCGCGTGAAGTCGGGCGTCGGGACACCGGCGGCCGAGCGGATCCGACCCGACTTCGCGTAGCCCTCACCCTCGACGGTGAACCACGATCCGCCGGCGTAGAGCACCGACACCATCATCTGGTTCATGGTGAGCGTGCCCGTCTTGTCGGTGTTGATGGCGCTGGTGGCACCGAGCGTCTCGACGTCGGTCAGGTTCTTGACGACCGCCTTCGCCTCGGCCAGCTGCTTGGCGCCGTAGGACAGCATCGCCGACACGAACGTCGGGAGGCCCGTGGGGATGGCGGAGATGGCCATCGCCGTGCCCAGCAGCAGCACCTCGGTACCCGAGAGCCCCCGGATGAGGCCGACGACCACGATGATGGCGACGGCCGTCCAGGCGATCACGCCCAGCACCTTCGTCAGCGAGTCGAGCTCCTTCTGGAGCGGCGACCGGGTGCGCGTCACCGAGGTGAGCATGGTGGCGATCTGCCCCATCTGGGTGTCCATGGCGGTCGCTGTCACGACCATCGCCGCCGTTCCCCGCGTCACGGACGTGTTCTGGAACAGCATGTTGGAGCGGTCGCCGACGCCGACCTCGCCACCGGCCAACGTGGCGTGCTGCTTGGCGATCGGCGCGCTCTCACCGGTCAGCGCCGCTTCCTGCGTCTCGAGCGTGGCCGACCGGATGATCCGGCCGTCGGCGGGCACGATGTCGCCGGCCTCGACGTTCACGACGTCCCCGGGAACCACGTCGATGGCCGGCACCTGCAGCACCTGACCGTCCCGGACCACCTTGCTCTGGGGCACCTGCATCTTCGACAAGGCGTCGACGCTGGCGCGCGCCGCCATCTCCTGACGGGCCCCGAGCACCACGTTGAGCACGACGAGGACGGCGACGAGCAGGGCGGTGGACACCTCGCCGATGGCGAGGCTGACGACGGCGACCGCCACCAGCATGATGTTCATCGGGTCCCGGAGCTGTTGCAGCGCGACCGCCCAGAGCGATGGCGGCTTCTCGCTCGTGATCTGGTTCGGCCCGTACCGGGACAATCGCGCCGAGGCCTCGGCCGCGGTCAGCCCCGAGGTCTCGTCGGAGTCGAACGCGGCCACCACGGTGGCGGCGTCCTGGTCGTAGTAGGGCGTTGTCGTCGCCGCCGGTGACGTGAGAACGTCACCGTCGCTCGTGTCGGTCATCTTCGCCTCCTCGGCCTACGGCTTATCACTGCCGTGCGGCGGGCGAGCGCGAGTCGACCTGAGACCAGGGGTCGAAGGCGTCCGCCAGGCTCGCGATCGGCAGGATGTGGGACAGCCGGGCGCTAGGTGACCACGAGCACGACGAAGACGAACAGGACGGCGGCGGCGAAGAGGATCGCCGCTGGTAGCCAGCCGACCATGAAGCCGAGCGCGGCGATGAGGCCGGCGATCACCAGGGCGGTCGCGGCGATCGCTATGGCAACGATGCGGTCGATCTTGTGTTCGGTCAAGTCAGCGCGCCTCGATCGATCGCATGTCTCGGGCCCGGGCCGCGTCCATCACAACTCGCAACGTATCTGGGCCGGCTCGGGCGAATCACCGGCCTCGAAGGCGTGGACCGGGCTCGGTGCCCTGCGACGATCCCCCTGGGACTGGGTCTAGCTTCTGATTCGTGAGATGGATCGGACGGCTGCTCGGGCTGCTCGTCGTCGCGCTCGGCGCCATCGGCGTCGTGTTCGTCGTGGGCATGCGCACGAAGTCGCCGCTCGTGCTCGACAGGATCCGCCGGTTCAACCGCGAGGTGACCAACCCGCGGGTGCTGAGGTCGGCCGGCACACCGGGTGCCTCGGCGTCGGTCATCCACCACGTCGGCCGCACGAGTGGTCGCAGCCATGCCACCCCGGTCGGCCCGTTCGCGGTCGGCGAGGACTTCGTGATCGCGCTCCCGTACGGTCCGGGCGCGGATTGGGTCAGGAACGTCCTGGCCAGCGGGTCGGCGACGCTCGTGCACGAAGGCAGCACGATCCCGATCGATCGGCCCGAGGTCGTGCCGGTGGGGCTGGTGGTCGACGATCTCCCGCCGTCGCAGCAGCGGGTGCTGCGGGTGTTCGGCGTCGAGGAGTGCCTTCGGGTCCAGCGCGCCCCGGCTGACTGACGGTGAACTCAGTCGGCGGCGACGGGTCGGGGCCGGAAGGCCTCGTTCTCCGTGGCCACCATGGCCGCCTGGGTGCGGTTGGAGACACCCAACTTCGCGAACAACCGGCGCAGGTGGGTCTTGACCGTGTTCTCGCTCAGGTAGAGGCGCTCGGCGATCTCGCGGTTCGTGCAGCCCTGCTGAAGGAGCACCAGCAACTCGCTGTCGCGGGCGCTGAGCTGGCGGTCACGGCCGGGCCAGCACAGCGTGCGGTCCCGGTGCCGATGAGGAGGTGGGGTCAGGACCACCCGTCGGCCATCGGCCACCGAGAGCATGGCCTCGGCGAGCTGGCGGGCTCGGACGGTCTTCGAGACGAAGCCGGCCGCCCCCGCGCCGAGGGCGTCGCGGACCATGTCCGGATGTGTGCTGAAGCTGAACACGACGATGGCGCCTGCGCACGGGTCGTCCGCCAGCTCCCGTATCCGCTGGAACTGATCGTCCGAGGAGCCGTAGGTGTCGAACAGCGAAACGTCGACCTTGCGGTCCGGGGCGCGCTCGACGGCGTGGTCGAGCACCTGCAGCTGCTCCCGATAGGGCCGGAGCATGGAAGCGAGGCCCGAGAGGACCAGCTCGTAATCGTTGACCAGGGCGATCGTCACCGGGGACACGCGTCGTGCCATACCCGTTCTCCCTTCGGAGGAACCGGGGCACGATACGTACTGGCGCGGGTCGCCGGACACGTCGCAGGCCCATCTTCACCCGATCGGGTGGCACAAGCCCGCGAAACCGGCTGGCAGCAGGTTTGGACCAGGCGCGGTACGGGTATGCGAACGCGTTGCGCCGCAGAATGAGCGGGCGACAGGAGGGGTCGGATGACGGAGGACGATGCGGCGCAGCCGCAGTCGCTGAACGATGCGGCCGAGCCGCAACCGCTGACGGTAGAGGTCCAGGTCGACGACGGCGTGCCCGTGCTCGTCGTCCGCGGCGAGCTGGACGTCTACTCGGCTCCCGCGCTGGATGCCGCCGTCGACCAGGCGCTGCAGGACGGTGCGCGTTCGCTGGTGCTCGACCTCGGCGAGGTCGGTTTCATCGATTCCTCCGGGCTCCGGTCCATGATCAGGGCGCGCAAGGAGGCGGGAGGCGGACCGGAGGCCGTCCGCATCCGCAACGCCGCAACCGGCCACGGTCCGGCTGCTCGACATCACCGGCCTGACCGACCACTTCCCGACCGCATGACCACCGACGCGATGGTCACCCTGACGATCCCGGCGGACGCCGCCTACATCCGCCTGGCCCGCTTGGTGGCCACGGGTTTCGTGACCCAGATGGGTGCGACGGTGGCAGACCTGGACGATGTTCGGACCGTGGTGGACGAGCTCTGCTCGCTGCTCTTGGCGCACGCTGGTCCCCACGACCAGATCGCGGTGACGCTCGACGGCAACGACGGCGTGCTGCGAGCGTCGGCTGCGGCGCCGGCCCGTCGCCCGTGGGAGCCGGACGAGCTGTCGGAGGGCATCGTGCGGGTGCTCGCCGACGAGTATCGCGTCGAGCACGTCGACGGCCGGATCGAGCTGGCGGTCGACAAGACCGTGGAGGTCGCCGCGGGGTGACGGATCGAGAGGGGGGCGAGGAGCTCGCACCGTTCCGCGCCTTCCGGGACAACCCGACGCCGGAGGGGCGGAACGCACTCGTCGGCGACCACCTGGGTCTGGCCCGCAGCCTGGCCCGCCGCTTCATGGGCCGCGGGGAACCGCTGGACGACCTCGAGCAGGTGGCGTTCGAAGGCCTGGTCAAGGCCGTTGAGCGGTTTGATCCCGACCGCGGCTCGAGCTTCGCCGCGTTCGCCGTCCCCACGATCGTCGGCGAGATCAAGCGGCACTTCCGTGACCACACCTGGGCGGCCAAGGTGCCGCGGGCGGCCAAGGAGCTCTCGACGCGCATCACGGCGACGACGGAAGCGCTGAGCAAGCAGCTGCATCGCGCGCCGACGGTGGCGGAGCTGGCCGAAGCGCTCGGTGTCGGCGAGGACGTGGTCATCGAGGCGCTCGACGCGCGCGCGGCCTACCGCCCAGCGTCCCTGAGCACGCCGATCGATCGGGACGAGGGTCGCACGCTCGGCGATTCGTTAGCCGGGGACGAGCGGGGGTTCGTGCGGGTGGACGCCCGGCTGACCGTCGAGGGATTGCTCGCCAGCCTGCCCGAGCGCGAGCGCCGCATCTTGGAGCTGCGCTACTTCGACGAGCTCAGCCAGGACCAGATCGCGGCCCAGGTCGGCATCTCCCAGATGCACGTCTCTCGTCTGCTGCGCCGCATCACCGATCTCCTGGCCGCGTCGTCGACGCCGGACAGCGCGGTGTGAGCGGCCGCCGTCATCCAGTGGTGACGGTGGCCAGGCCGAGCCCGTCCAGGGTGGCGGTGCTCATCCGACGCACCACCTCCACCAGGGGCACCCGAACGGTGATGGCCCTGGGTTCGATCCGCACCTTCAGCCGCCGGGTGGCGGGGCGGGCGCCGCCGTCGAGCTCGTAGGGCGTCTTGTCCTCGAGCCGGATGTCGACCTTGGTGCCGCCGGTCATGGCGACGAGCGGCGACTCGTCCGTCCGACCCAGGGCGGCCCGGCCGAGCACGCGGCCCCACTGCAACGGGCCGGCCGCCGTGACGACTCCCACCTCGAGCCGGCCATCGTCGGGTTCGGCGTCGTCGAAGGCCTTGATGCCACCGGTGATGGTCCCGAGGTTGCCCACGAGCACGCAGCTGGCCTGGCCCTCGAACCACTGCCGGCCGTCGACGTCGACCACCACCTTCTGGCGGTCGCTCCGCGTGGCCCGCAACCCGGTCCACGCGTACGCCACCCGGCCGACGCGGTCCTTCAGGTCCCGGTCCGCCTCGGCGATCATCTCGGCGTCGAAGCCGGCCCCCGCCATGACAGCGAACCGCTCGCCGTTCACCCGACCCACGTCGAGCGGGCGGTCCCCACCGTGCAGGGCGACGTCGAGCGCGCCCTCGACGTCGGAGGGGATGCCGAGGTTGGAGGCCAACAGGTTGGCGGTGCCGGCCGGAAGGATCCCGAGCGGCGGTGGTTCGTGGGTGGGCAGGGCGTCGATGCACCGCTGGACCGTTCCGTCCCCGCCCCAGACGAGGATCAGCGCGGCGCCCTCCTCGATCACCTGCTCGACCCGCTCGGACGCCTGGCGGCTCTTGTCCACTTCGTGCCAGATGACTTCGGCATCGACGGCGTCGAGGCGCTTGCGCAACTCGGCCAGACCGCCGCCGAAGGACTTCTTGGCGTGGGCAATGACGGCGATCGGTTTCATCGTGGGACCTCCGCTGTTGACGACGCTGATGACGATGTGGTCGGCCTGATGGCGAGCTCGATCGTGCGGCCGCCGACGACCTGACTGTGAGCCCGGTGGCGGGCGACCGTGCCGCTGACGACGCGGACGGCCAGCAGCGAAACGGCGAGGGCGGCGATGCCGAGGGCCATGCCGGCGACGACATCGGTCACGTGGTGCATGCCTCGGTAGGCCCGTGCGAACGCCACGGTCACCGCCAGGACGGCGGCCACGCCCCACGCCAGCACCGCGACGACCCGGCGGCGCACGTTGGTGCTCACGATGATGGCCAGTCCCGCCCAGAGGGCGAGGGTGGCCGCGGCGTGGCCGGAGGGGAAGCTGCCGGTCGAGGGCGTCGAGTCCAGACGGAGCACGTCCGGGCGGCTGCGGTCGGCGAGCGTGTTGGCCGTGAGGAAGACCGTCACTTCCAACAGCAGCGTTCCGGCCAGGAAGACGGCCTCTCGCCAGCGGCCGACGATCAGCAGCACGACACAGCACACCGCGACGAGGGCGACGACGGGAAGGGTGTTGGCGATGAAGGTGCCGGCCCCCGTCACCCCGTCCAGCCAGGGGGTGCGCCGGTCAGCCAGCCAACGGCTGACGGATGCATCCCACTCGCCGGCGCGCCCGGCCAGGACGACGTTGACGAGCAGCAAGCCCACGAGGGAGAAGACGGCCGACAGCACCGCCCACCCGGCGACGTAGGTCCCGACGACGGGGACCGCCGGTGGCGAGCTCTCGTATCGCGCGGCTACCCGGTCGGGAAGCGTCCCGGTCGCAGGGTCGAAGAACGTCCGGTCTCCGTCTGGAGCGGGGGCGTTCGTCCGAAGCATGGTCGGCGTTTACCCGGGGGTTGCGGCTGGGCAAACCCCGGATGACGCCCCGGATGACGTGAGGCAACCCGACGAGGGAGGATGGCGACGTGGCTGTGATCGGAGTCGTGGTCGCCGCCGGTTTGGCGGTCGGCGCTTTGGTGACGCTCCTGGCGAGGAGGTGGCCCGCGGTCGAGGCGCCCCGAGTCCCCCCGGCGACCATCGGGGAGGAGGTCCACCGGCATCCCCGAGCCGCCCAGGTACTGGAAGAGCAGGCCGGTCCCAGGACCCTCACCGGCGTCGCCCTCACCATCGCGGCGGTCATCGTCGTGTGCGGCGGGCTGGCTGTGGGTGTCCTGCTGTTGATGGTCCGCCGCAACCTCGGCTTCGCCAGATGGGACCTCTCGGCCGCCCGCTGGGGCGCCGAGCAGGCCACCGAGCTCTCCAGCCGGTTCCTGCGCGACGTCTCGATGCTCGGCGGCACGGCCGGGATCCTCGTGATCGTCGCGGTCACCGCCATCGTCGAGCAGCGCCGAATCCCGTCGCGCGCCGCGTTCGCCTTCCTGGCCGCGGTAGCAGTCGGTCAGAACCTCCTCGCCAACGGCATCAAGGCCCTGGTTGACCGGGCTCGTCCGGACGTCAGCCAGCTCACCGGGTTCTCGGGCTCCTCGTTCCCGTCCGGGCACAGCACCGCGGCGGCCGCCGTGCTCGCCGCGGTCGGCCTGCTGATCAGCCGGCGGCGTCGCCCGGGTACGCGGGCGCTGATCGCCGGCGCGGCGGCCGGACTGGCGGCCGCAGTGGCGACGACCCGTGTGCTCCTCGGTGTGCACTGGCTGACGGACGTGATGGCCGGCCTGGCGCTCGGTTGGGCGTGGTTCGCGCTCTGCTCGATCGCCTTCGGTGGCCGGATCATGCGTTTCGGTGCGCCGGCCATCGTGGCCGAAAGCATGACCGAGAGCACAGCCATGACCGAGAGCACAGCCATGACCGAGAGCACAGCCCCCGATGTCGCGGCGTCCGGAGGCGCCGGCGCCTTACGGACGGACGCGGACCCGACGGACGCGGAACGGGCGGGGCAGGCTCCTCACCTACCCCGCCCGTGAAGCGGTCGGGCGGCGCTTGAACGCCGCCCGTGGGGATCACGACAGCTCGACTTCGCCCCCGTGCACCGTGCCTCGCCAGCCACCGGTCGGGTTGGCGCGCTCCTCGATGAACGCTCGGAACCGCTCGAGGTCGCCCTGGGCGCGGCGGTCGACGAAGCCGAGAAGGTCGCCGACGGACTCGACGAGGCCGTTGGGTTCGAACTCCATGCGCAGCTCGACGCGTGTCCGGTCCGTGTCCACGGGTTCGAACGACACCGTGCCGGCGTTGGCGGCTCCCTCAGTGGCGGCCCACGCCACCACCCGGTCGGGTTCCTGGCGCACGATGGTCGCATCCCAGGTGCGGTGGACGCCGCCGATCTCGGCGTCCCAGCGCAGCTCGGTGTCCGACAGCTGCTCGACGCTCGTCACGCCCTCCATGAAGCGGGGGAACTCCTCGAACTGCGTCCACTGGTTGTAGACCTCGCGGACAGGTCGGTCGACGACGATGGCCTTCATGATGTCGGCCATGGCTTCCTCCTCAGGGGTTGGGCGGGTACGGGGGTTGGACGATGCCCCCGTCACCCGGCCAGCGGGCGGGGTGTGATGGTGCTCTCGACCTCGAACGACCCGTCGGTCGGGGGCGACGAGACGCCACTCACCGACCGAGACCGCGTGTCGGATCCCAGCTCGTCCTCGCGGACGGGGCGGCTCGGCCGCACCTGCTCGCGGATGCGGGTACGGCGGGCAGGCCCATGCTCGGGATCGAAGAGGAACATGAGGGCCGCACCGATGGCGACCCCGAACAGCAGACGGGTGCGTTTTGCAAGCTTCTTGACCATGATCAGCCTTTCGGTAGCGGTCGCGATCCGCTACCCGGCCACCTCGCGCCTCAAACGACGCGCCGGGCTCCAGCAGCCGCTCAAGCCCTGGTCGCGGCCCAGGTTCATCCGAATGGGTGAAGTGCGCCGGGACGGCTCGGCGGGACGGAGCGCCGGGCCGTAGATTCACCCGGTGCCCACCGATGCCGCCCGCCCGCTCCTGCGGTGGCAGCGTTCGCTGGTGCTGGCCCTGGTCACGCTGGTGGCCGTCGTCGCGGTGCTCGTGTCGATCGCGGTCACCAGGGCGCAGGCCGACCGAAGGGCCGACAGCCTGGCCCGACAAGCCACCGACGTCTCCGAGGCGGTCGTGCAATCGCTCCAGTCGGGCCTGAGCGGTGGTGCCGGCCTGGTCGGGCGAGACGGGCCTGTCGACACCGGTGCCTTCGATGCCTACGCGCGCGATGTGGTCGATGAGTCGCCGGCGGAGGCACTGGCGCTCATCACCCTCGTCGACGACGAGGAGCGGGCCGCGTTCGAGCAGTCGCTGGGGACCGAGATCCGGGACGAGGTGCGGGGAGGGCCGGCTGGACGCCGTGACCACTACTACGTGATCACCCGGGTGACGCCCACGACCGAGACGAACAACATGCTGGTCGGCCTCGATCTGGGCATGGATGCGGTGCGGTCGGAGGCCATCGAGCGAGCCCTGGCCACCGGGGAGACCGTCATCAGCGCCCCACTGGGCTCCTTGCCGAGCGGTCAGCCGGCGGTGTTCGTGGCCAAGCCCCTGTATCGCCCGGGCGACGACGGCTCGCCACTCCGCGATGCACCTGTGGGCCTGGTGACCACCGGGTATCAGGGACTCCGCATGTTGGAGCGGATCACCGCGCAACTGCCGCCTGGGACGCGACTGGAGATCCGTGACGGCGACGCCGTGCTGGCGGTCACCGATCCGCCTCCTGAGGCGGGCACCACACGAGATCTGAGTGTGGGGGATCGGCGGTGGACCGTCGCGGTGGCTCCGCATCACGCCATCGACTACCGCGCCGTGTGGTTGGTGGGCCTCACCGGGGCCGTCGTCATCGGCGCGCTCGCCCTCGTCCTGCTCAGGGGGGCGCGCTACGAACGCCGGCTGCGGAGTGGCACCGAGGCGATGGGCACGCTGGCCGACCTGAGCCAGGAGCTCGCCGTCGCTACCGACATCGACGATCTGGCGAAGGCGGTCAGCAGGCACGTGCCGGCCATCGTGGGTGCGCAGCTCGCCGGGGTCGCGGTGGTCGAGCGGGCCGAGGGCCGCGTGCGGCTGATCGCGAACCCCGACATCCCGGCCGGGCTGGGGGCGACCTTCAGCGAGATCGACCTCGGCGGGACCTCACCGGTGGCCGCGGCGGCTCGTGACGGCGAGATCCTGCTGTTGGGTGACCAGGGAGCCGTGAAGTCGGGCATGCTGCCGCAGGAAGCCGGCGCCCTGTCCGCGTCGGGCTTCTCCGCGGTCGGTGTCGTACCGCTGACCGTCGAAGGGTCGGTGTCGGCCGTCGTCGGGGTGGCCTGGCGCTCGACGCAGCCGGTCGGTGCGGCGCAGGAGACAGGCCTGCGGACGGTGCGGGAGATCTGCACGCGCACCCTCGAGCGGATCGAGGCGGCACGCTTGATCGTGGACCGCGAGACCGCCCTTGCGACGTTGGCGCGGCGGATGAGCACGGCAGCTACCCACGACGAGGTCACGGGTGTGCTGTTCACCGACGCCCGCGCGGTGGTGGGTGCCTCCTACGCCAACGTCGGTGTCATCGAACCAGGCGGCGCGGCTGGTGGTGAAGGGGTCGGGGCTACCCGATGAGCTCGCGCACCGGTACCGCCGGCTGCCCCTGGACGCCGGCATCCCCCTGACCGACGCGGTCTCGAGGAACGAGACCGTGGTGGTCGAGGATCTGCACGCGATGCGCGCTCGCTATCCCGGGATCGTCGACGACGCCCGTGCGCTCGGGTTCGCCGCGCTCGTGGCACTGCCGCTGCACGACACCGCCGGGACGCCCATGGGTGTCCTGGGGATGGCATGGAGCGCTCCTCTCCGCGTCGATGCCGCGCCTGCGATCGACGCTCCACATCGTCGCCGACATGGCCGCGCAGACCTACGAGCGCGTCGATCTCGCCGACGGGCGCGTCCGCGAGGGGGAGCTCAACCGGCGGCTCGCCGATGTCGGTGAGCGGTTGGCCACGGCAGCGTCGACCGAGGAGGTCGTGTCCACGCTGGCGGCCACCGCCGCCGAGGTAGTGGGTGCGCGGTCCGCCGCGGTCGGTGTCCTGGACGCGAGCCGAGGCATCCTGCACATGGTCGACGAGGCGCGCGAGGACGGGTGGACCGTCTCGCTCGCGGACCTTCCGCAGGACACGGCGGCGCGGGCGGTGGCGGCTCGAGCGGGCGTGACCGATGTCGCGAACGTGTCCGATGGCGAAGGGGCCGACGAGGCCGGCGGGGAGACGACCGTCGTGGCCGAGCCCCTGCTCGACCACCGGCGGCTGGCGGTCGGCGCGATCACCGTCACCTTCCCGCCAGGCGAGGTGGTGGAGCACAGGACGCTGCGGGCGGTGAACAGGTTGGCCGAGATGGCGGGCCAGGCGCTCGAGCGGGCGTCGATCACCGACGCCGAGCACCGGCGCACGTCACTCCTGGCCGCCTACGCCACGGAGCTGAGCGCCGCGCGCGGGGTGGACGAGGTCATCGAGGTCGTGATCAGGGCGGGTGGCCTGCCGGTCGACGCCGACGAGGTCCGGGTCGGGCTGGTCGACGAGGTCCGCGAGGTGCTCGTGATCCACCGGGCGGCACCGGGAAGCGCGGAGACGCCCGATGAGCTGGCGTTGCGGCCCGGCCTCGATCCCGTGACCGAGGCCGTGCTCCGCCGCGAACCGGTGGTCATTGGCAACAGCGACGAATGGTGTCGCCACTTCCCAGAGCGCGGTGCCGAGGCCGCGGCGGCGGGCTTGGAGTCGACCGGTGTGCTGCCGTTGCGCTGGGCCGACGGCCGGCCTCTGGGCGTGGTGTCGGTGGCCTGGCAGGGCACGACCCGCTTCGACGATCAGACGAACGCCACCCTCCACCTGATCGCCCGGCTGGCCGCGCAGGCGCTGCAGCGGGCCGCACTCCGGGACATCGAGCACCAGGTGATCGCCGACCTTCAGGATCGGTTGGTGACGGAGCTTCCGGAGACCCCCGGATTGTCCGTGGCCGCGCGCTACCGGGCAGCCGGCGCCGGCCTGGACGTGGGCGGCGACTGGTTCGCCGGCTTCCCGTTGCAGGACGGCTGCCTGGGTCTGATCGTCGGGGACATGACCGGCCACGGCATCAGCGCCGTGGCTGACATGGCCCAGGTCAGGGCCATGACCTCGGCGCTGCTGCGCGCGGGCTTGTCACTCGAGGACGTGGCCGACCAGGCCTCGCAGTTCGTGGCCGAGAGCGCCTCGGCCGTTGCCACCGCCGTGATCGCCATCCTCGATCCTGCCGCCGGCACCCTGAGTTGCATCGTGGCCGGCCAGGTCCCTCCGATGATCATGCATCCCGACGGCACGACGGAGCTCCTCGACCGTGTGCGGCGGCCGCTGCTCGGCGTCCAGAGGGCGACCGGCGGATCGCTCGTGGAGCACCGGGCGTTCCCGCCGGGTTCGATGTTCGTGGCCTACACCGACGGGCTGGTCGAACGCCGCGGCGAGCTCATCGACGAGGGCATCGCCCGGCTGCGGGGCGTGCTCCGGGGGGAGCGGAGCGCACCGGAGGACATGGCGGATCGGGTGCTGGCCCGGATGGTGGGGACCGATCACGAGGATGACGTGGCCCTCGTCATCGTCAAGGCCGAGGCCGGGGCGTCAGCCGCGGCGGCTGACGCGACGTCGGAGTCGGAACGGCCAGGTCTGGTCACCTCTCCCAACGCCTGAGCTTCGGTTGCGCGCCGGCGCGAGGTCGGGTGTGAAACACGAGCTGAACGGGTACGGGATCGCCGATGGCCGGGATCGCGACCTCCCTCCCGGCTCGCTGTGCCTCGCGCAGGCGTGTCCGGCCGCGCTGCTCGCTCGTGGCGCGCTCCACCACACGCAGCACACGCGTTCGCTCTACGCTGGGACAGCCCGTCCCAGGAGGTCATCCCGTGGGTGCAACGTGGTCCGTCGAACACCTGCCGGACGGCAACGTCCGGGTCCAAGTCCACGGTGAGGTCGACTTGGCCGCCGAGGCCTCGCTGGTCGAGCAGGTGAACGCCCTGGCGGAGTCGGAGCGGGCCGCCGTCATCCTTCTCGACCTCTCGGCCGTGGAGTTCCTCGACTCGAGTGGGATTCGGGCGCTCCTCCGCATCCAGCGGGAGCAGGGTGATCGAGTGCGGCTCGTAGCGGTGTCACGACCAGTGCGTCGCGTCCTGGACATCGCCGGGCTCGGGCCGGACCTCGGAGTGGACTCGACGGAGGCGGCGAGCAACCGCGATGGGAGCGACCGGGGTGCCGAGGACGCACCAGGCGACGTCGGGACGGAGCGGGACGTCGCCGAAGGAAGGGCGGCGGGATGATGTCGTCCGACGTCTCGTCGCACGAGGGCCCGATCCGCCATGACGGAGGGGAGGCCCAGACGATGTGCGTGCTCCCCCGGGAGGCCGAGTCCGTGGCCGACGCCCGCTCCTGGCTGGCGTCGTTCCTACGCGACCAGCACGTCGCCCGGTCCCGGAGCAGCGACGCGGTCCTCATCATCAGCGAGCTCGTCACCAACGCGCTGCGCCACGGCCTGGGTGACATCGTCGCCCGCACCTCCCTCACCGACGGCGTGCTGTACCTGTCGGTCACGGATTCCGGAGGGGAGCTCCCCGAGTTGCAGCCCGTCGATCCCATGCGGGTCGGAGGGGTGGGCCTGCACATCGTCGACCGCTTGTCCGCGCAGTGGGGCATCTCACCTTTCCCGGGAGGCAAGACGGTGTGGGCCACGATGCCCGGCTCCGTGATCGCTAGCCGCGCAGGACATCGCCTGAGCGCGCAGGAGGGGCCTGGGTTGCCGGAGCGGCGGCCGTGGGAATGGCACCGACCGTGAGCGGCCGGCCGCTCGACGAGTACCGGGCCAAGCGGGACTTCACGCGGACAGCCGAGCCTGCGGGCGACGGGACGGCGGCGGATCAGCCGTCGCCACCGGCGAGGCAGGAGGCCGATGAGGAGGCCGTGTTCGGACGGTTCGTCGTCCAGCGCCACCGAGCCCGCCGGCTGCACTACGACCTCCGGCTCGAGATGGGCGGCGTGCTCGTGAGCTGGGCCGTACCCCGCGGGCCCACGCTGGACCCTGCCGCCCGTCACCTCGCGGTGCACGTGGAGGACCATCCTCTCGACTACGCCGACTTCGAAGGGGTGATCCCTTCCGGCGAGTACGGCGGCGGGGACGTCATCGTCTGGGATCGGGGGCGGTGGGCACCGACCCGGGACGAGGACCCGCTCTCCGCGGTGGAGAGCGGCGAGCTGCACTTCGACCTCTTCGGCGAGAAGCTGGCCGGACGGTTCGTCCTCGTGCGCACGGAGGGCAGGAACCGGCGGCGAACCGGTGGCCGGCAGGAGGAGTGGCTGCTCCTGCACAAGCGGGACGAGCACGCCGTCGATGGTTGGGATCCCGAGGCGCATCCCCGATCGGTCAAGAGCGGTCGCACCAACGAGGACGTGGCCGCCGCGCCGGAGGCGCTGTGGCGCAGTGACGCGCCGGCCGACGAGGCCGAGGTCGCCACCGGATGGCCCGCCGTGCCCGAGGTGACTCCGGTGTCCGAGGCCGAGCTCGCCGCCCTGGACGAGCTCCCGAACCGCGGCGAGTGGGTCCTCCAGGGTCGGACCCTGCGCCTCACGAACCTCGACAAGGTGCTCTTCCCCGCGGGCGAGCCGAGCGCGGCGAGCGCCGGGCGGCCGTGACGAAGCGGGATCTGATCCGCTACGTCGTCGCCGCGGCTCCGGCTCTCGTGCCGTACCTCGCCGGGCGGCCGGTGAACCTCCGCCGGTACCCCGACGGGGTGACAGGTAAGAGCTTCTGGCAGAAGGCCGTGCCGGCGCACGCGCCCGACTGGTGGCGGCGCTGGCGGAACGAGGCGGCCGATCCGGGTGAGACCGAGTGGTACTCGCTGGTGGAGGAGCCGGCCGCGCTGGCCTGGCTGGCGAACGCCGGCGCCATCGAGCTCCATCCCTGGACATCGACGACGGCGGATCCCAACGAGCCCTCGTGGGCGCTCTTCGACCTCGACCCCGGCGAAGAGACCTCGTTCGACGATCTGCTCGTGCTGGCCCGGTTGCACCGCAGCGCGCTCGAGCACCTCGGCGTCCAGGGGTGCCCGAAGGTGAGCGGGCAGCGCGGCATCCAGATCCTCGTGCCGATCGGGCGGGGCTACAGCTTCGAGGACACCCGTCGGTGGGTCGAGCAGGTGTCGCGCGCGGTCGGCGCCACCGTGCCGGAGCTGGTGAGCTGGGAGTGGCACAAGGACGAGCGCCGAGGCCTGGCCCGTCTCGACTACACGCAGAACGCCATCAACCGGACGTTGGTGGCGCCGTTCAGCCCGCGGGCGGCGGCGGGGGCACCGGTCTCGATGCCGATCGGGTGGGACGAGCTCGACGATCCCGCGCTTGCACCGGACGGTTGGTCCATCGTCACGGCGCTGGAGCGCCTTCGGACCCATGGCGATCCGTTGCGCCCCCTCGTCGGCCTGCCGCAACGGCTGCCCGCCCTCGGCTGACCGTCGCACGCGTGCGTGCACGCGCCATGTCAGACGAGGTTTCGGCGTCGGGATCGGCGGGCAGCGCTCTGTGAGTCGATCGAAGCTCACGACGAAGGAGTGCCCCCATGTCCGCCTTGTTCTTCACCGTGCCCGGCATGACCACCAAGGACGCCGGTCAGGTCACCGACCTCCTGCAGCAGCGTCTCGTGTCGCTGATCGACCTGCAGCTCACGCTCAAGCACATCCACTGGAACGTCGTCGGTCCGACGTTCATCGGAGTGCACGAGATGCTGGATCCGCAGGTCGACGGGGTCCGCGAGATGGTCGACGACACGGCGGAGCGGATCGCCACCCTCGGCGGCAGCCCGAACGGCCTGCCCGGCCATCTGGTCGAGGCCAGGTCCTGGGACGACTACTCCCTCGGGCGGGCGACCGTGCTGGAGCATCTCGGTGCGCTCGATCAGGCCTACTCCGGCGTCGTCGCCGAACATCGGTCCGCCATCGACACCGTCGAGGACCTGGACAAGGTGACGCAGGACATGCTCATCGGGCAGTCCGAGCACCTCGAGCGCTACCACTGGTTCGTGCGGGCCCACCTCGAGAGCTCCGGTGGCCATCTCTCGACCGAGGGCAGCACCGGCGAGCGTGACGCGGCCAAGAAGGCCAGCTCCAAGCGTCGGGCGTCATGACGTCTTGGGGTTTCACGCTCTCGAGCGAGGAGCATCCTCCAGCTGCCCTGGTGGCCCAGGCCGAGCGGGCCGAGGCCGCCGGGTTCGACTTCCTGACCATCTCGGACCACTTCCACCCCTGGATCGACGAGCAGGGTCACAGCCCGTTCGTGTGGACCGTGCTCGGCGCCGTCGCCAACGTGACGGACCGCGTCAGAGTCGGCACCGGGGTGACCTGTCCGATCCTGCGGGTCCATCCGGCGGTCGTGGCGCATGCCGCCGCCACGACCGCCGTGCTGTTCGAGGGTCGCTTCTTCCTCGGACTCGGCACGGGCGAGGCACTCAACGAGCACATCCTCGGGCAACGGTGGCCAGCGGTCGAGACGCGTCTCGAGATGCTGGAGGAGGCCATCGAGGTCATGCGGCAGTTGTGGACAGGCGAGGTCGTCGACCACCGCGGGACCCACTACCAGGTGGAGAACGCCCGCCTGTACGACGTACCCGATGATCGGATCCCGGTGGTGGTCTCGGCCTTCGGGGCCAAGGCGGGCGAGCTGGCCGGACGGGCCGGCGACGGGATCTGGATGACGTCGCCGCGCGGCGAGGCTCTCTCGGCCTACCAGGAGGCGGGCGGCACGGGTCCGTTCATCGGCCAGCTGACGGTCTGCTGGGCCTCGACCGAGGAGGAGGCCATCGCCACCGCGCACCGGGTGTGGCCCAACAGCGCCATCCCCGGCCAGCTCTCGCAGGACCTGCCCACACCGACCCACTTCCAGCAGGCGAGCTCGCTCGTCCGCTCGGAGGACGTGGCCAAGGAGATCATCTGCGGACCTGATCCCGGTCCGGTGCTGGAGGCCATCCGCTCGTACGAGGAGGGCGGTCTCGACCACATCCACCTCCATCAGGTCGGCCCGGACGCCGAGGGCTTCCTCCGGTTCTGGGAGGAGCAACTCGCACCGAAGCTCTGACGCGCGCGTCAGACGGTGCCGAGAAAGCCGAGGAACCGCCGTTCCTCGCTCGTGAGCTCGCGTGAGCCGCGGGCCGAGAGGTCGGCCCACTGCGCCGCCAGCTTGCCCGCGAGGTAGCGGTCGACGACTGCGGGGTGCACGTAGCTGCGCCGGCACACGGCAGGTGTGTTGTTGAGCTCACCCGAGACCACCTTCAGCATCGCCGTCACCGTGGATCGACCTTCCCGGATCGACCCGGGCGGCGGTTGGGCCGCCAGCGCGGTGGCGGCAAAGACCGACGCACTCCACGTCCGGAACGTCTTCGCCGTGGCGTCGAGACCGGTCGCGCCGCGCAGGTAGTCGTTGATGTCCGACGACCGCACGGGGTGCTGCGCGCCGTCGCCGTCCACGAACTGGAACAGCACCTGGCCGGGGAGCTCCTGGCACCGGCGGACCAACCTGGAGAGCCGACGGTCATCGAAGGCGACGTCATGGACCTTGGCGCTCTTGCCGGTGAAGCGCATCCGCAGGTGGCTCCCGTCGATGCGAACGTGGCGATCCCTGAGGGTGGTGAGGCCGAACGAACCGTTCGTGCGGGCGTACTCCTCGTTCCCGACCCGGACGAGGGTGCGCTCGAGCAGCTCCACGACCAGCGCGATGACGCGCTCCTGCGGGAGTCCGGCGCGGCCGAGATCGTCCCGCACGATGCGCCGGAGGCGGGGAAGCGCGCGGCCGAACGGCTCGAGGAGCTCGAACTTGGCCTCCTCCTGCTGCTGGCGGAAGCGGGCGTGGTAGCGGTACTGCTTGCGGCCTCTGGCATCGCGCCCGGTCGCCTGCACGTGGCTGCAGGGGTCGGCCGAGATCCACACGTCCGTCCAGGCCGGCGGGATGGCGAGCGCGGCGATCCGCTCGAGCGCCTCGCTGTCGTCCAGCTCCTCGCCTGTGACCTCGTCCAGGTAGCGGGGGCGGCGGCGGCCGCGGCGCCTGATGCCGGGCTCGTCATCCAGGCCGAAGCGCAACGCGCGCGTGTCGGTCACCAGCAGCGCCGGTCTCGGTCCGCAGCTCCCATCCGGCGCTGGCTACCCGAGGGCCGGCCCGGTTCAAACGGCGGATGACGGTTCGTCAGCCGTCTCGTCACGACCCGTCAGAGGTTTTGGCCGATCTTGCCCCGGGTACCGGTACAAGACACCTGAGCGATCCCACGCGGAGGAGGTGGACAATGACAACGCTTCTCGTGCTGGCCGCAATCGTGCTGGTCATCGCCGGCATCGTCTCCCTCATCCGGGGGGCCGTTGTTGCCGGCATCGCCCTCATCGTGATCGGGCTCTTGATCGGGCCCGGTGGGGTGAGCATCTTCAACACCTGACGCCCGGGCACGGCGTTCGGACGTCGCGCCCGAATCTGATCCGCAACCGGCACGGAGCGCGCCCGCCTATCCGTGCCGGTTGCTCCGCGTCAGGGGTTCAAACGGGTGATTCCCGGGCGGTACTCCGCCCTGGCGTTTGGCTCCCTGGGGCCGCGGGTATCACACAGCCTGGATACAACCGATGAAGGAGGATCCCCCCATGGGTGGTACGGCTGATGAGATGAAGGGCCGGGCGAAGGAAGCTGTCGGTGACCTGACCGACGACAAGAGCCTCGAGAACGAGGGCAAGGTCGACAAGACGGTCGGCAAGGTCAAGGAGAAGATCGACGAGGTCGCCGACAAGGTCAAGGACAAGATCTGAGCAGGAAGTCCCTCGAAGCCCCTCGAGGCCGGGGGGAGCGCCGACTGGGCGGAGCAGGTGTTCACCAGCTCCGCCCAGTCTTCGCGTCCCGGGACGGATCTCGACGCCAGGCTTTCGATCCGTGGTGGGAACGGGTTCGATCCGTGCGGGGACGGCCGAGCGCCGGCCAGGGAGAGGGGCGGTATCCGCTGGCCGGCGCTCAATGCCTGGGGGCCAAGATGCCCTGCTCGCAGGTATGGCAAACCTGCGCCAGGGCCCGCTGGTTTCGGCGTCGTCGGCGGGCGGGTAGCAGACACCGATGACCACGGCACCGACCCCCCCGCCCGATCCGTTCGCGCTGCTGGAGCAGGACCACCGCGACGTGGACAGCCTGCTGGAGGAGTTGTCCGGCGCCGGAAGCGATGACCAGCGGCAGGAGGTGCTGACCCGCCTGCAACACGCCCTGAGCGTCCACTTCGACTTCGAGGAGAGCGAGATCTATCCGCTCGTCGCCCGACTCATCGGCGCCCCTCAGGCCGACGACCGTCACACCGAGGACGACGCAGTGCGCGAGGCGCTCGGCCGCCTGGAGGCTCAGCCTCCGGGCCCCCCCGGCGATGACGGGCCTGCGGGGCCGTGTCCGACCTCCGCGCCGCCGTCGCCCGGCATGTCCGCCATCGAGACCGAGCTCTTTCCCCGGCTCCGAGACGAGGTCGGCCCGGGGGAGCAGGAGCACCTCAGCGCCGCGTTGCTGGCTCTGCGCGAAGCAGCCCGCCCGGCAGGCTGACCTCTGCAGCGCCGTCCCGGCAGGTCACGTCGACGCCGCGCCTCCCAGAGCCGGAGGCCGCGCAGCACCAGTCGATCCATCCCGGCGGGAAGGTGCGGTTCGACCCGGACCGCACCCGATGGGACATCCGGCTCGAGCCCCAGCAGCACGCGGAGCAGGAGCAGCGGCGACGCCGCTGACCACGCCTGCGGTGAGCACGACGTGGGGTAGGAGACGGGGATGCCGACATCCTGGCGGTCGAGCCCCAGGAAGAGCTCCGGCAGGCGCCCGTCGGTGTGATCGGCGGCCGCGAGCAGACCCTCGAGGATGGTGAGAGCCACGTCAGGGTGGCCGTACCGCGCGATGCCGGCCACGGCGATCGCGCTGTCGTGCGGCCACACCGAACCGCAGTGATAGCTCGTCGGATCGAACGCGATCTCGTCGGCCGCCATCGTGCGCAGCCCCCAGCCGCTCCACATGGCGGACCCGCCCAGGCGCTCGACCACGGCGGCGGCTCGGTCGTCGTCGACGATCCCCGACCAGAGGCAGTGCCCGATGTTGGAGGTCAGCGCGCCGATCGGGCGCTTGGCCCGGTCGAGCCCCATCGCGAACCATCCGAGCTCGTCGATCCAGAAGTCCTCGTTGAACGCCTGTCGGAGCACGTCGGCCTTCCGGTGCCACCGGGCCGCCCGTTGGGGCTCACCGAGCGCGGCGGCCATGCCGGCGCGAGCCCGGTAGGCGGCGTAGAGGTAGCCCTGCACCTCGCACAGTGCGATCGGTGGTGCGGCGACGCTGCCGTCGCGATGCCGGACTGCGTCCCAGGAATCCTTCCAGCCCTGGTTGGACAGACCGCGGGGGTTGGCGCGGAGGTACTCGACGTACCCGTCGCCGTCGCGATCGCCGAAGTCCTCGATCCAGGCGAGCGCCCGGTCGGCGTGCGGAAGCAGGCGGCGGAGCTCCGTCTCGGGGAGGCCCCAACGGGCCAGCTCGCCGAGGAGCACCACGAACAGCGGCGTGGCGTCGACGGAGCCGTAGTAGATGGTCCCGCCCTCGAGGGCCAAGGTGTTGGCGCCTTCGAAGCGGGTCTCGTGCATGATCCGTCCGGGCTCCTCTTCCGTCCGGGGGTCGATGTCCTGCCCTTGGAGCTCCGCCAGCGCGTCGAGGACCCCGAGGGCGAGGGTGGGGTCGACCGGGAGCGCCATCAGCGAGGTCCACAGCGAGTCCCGGCCGAACAGGGTCATGAACCACGGCGCACCGGCGGCCACCACCGGGCGGCGGTTCCCGGCCGGGTCGAACAGCCGCAGCGAGGCCAGGTCGGTGATCGCCCGCCGGTAGGAACGGGCGAGGGCTGGATGATCCGTGTCGAGGACGGGCGCCTGCTCGATCCAGGCTGCCTCCTCGGCCCAGGGCGGCCCATCGGGGTGTGGACCGCCGGCGGCTGCTCCGTAGCGGAGCGGACCCAACGATCGCCCCAGCCAGTCGCCACCGAGGGCGACGTCGACCTGCCAGGACGCGGACACCGCGCCGGCTTCCGGTACATCGACGGCCCACGTGAACCCGCTCGCGTCGGCGGTGATGTCGCCCGACGTGGCCTCGAGCCGGACGACCGTGGTCGCGTCCAACCGATCCGAGCCGCCAACCGAAGCTCACGGCGTGCCCGTCGACGTGGATCGAGTGACGCCCGACGGGGCGCGCGCCGCCCTGCTTCACGGAGAAGAGGTCGGCGAAGTCGGCGCCGAAGCTCAGCCGGATCGTGCACCGCCGCAGGGGTTCACGGCTCCGCAACTCGATCTCCTCGGCCAGGAACGGCACGAGGGTGCGCCGCCTGACCACGAGGAGGCGATGGACGTCGGCGATGGTCCCGGTGCGACCGACGAACGTCGCCGCCGACCCTGACTCCTGAGCGACGCCGAGAGGCTCGAGCGAACGGCCGTCCACCCGAAGGTCGTGGTGGCTGAGCACGCGGGTGTCCCCGACGAACAGACCATGGGGCAGTTCCGGGCGCACGGCGCCCGCGGCGTCGGACAGGCAGAACATCTGGCCGGCGAGGAGCATGACGCGGTCGGCGGGATCGCCGAGGGGCGCCGACTCGCCGCCGTGCGTCCACGGCTCCGCCCCTGCGCTGGTCGAGCCGGTCGCGAGCGAGGGTGAGTCCGGCGCCACGTCCCTTGGATACCCCACCGCGGCCGCCCACGCGGCACGGGTCGCGCCGCCATCGTGTTCGTCACCCGGACGGGTGACGAGCCGAAACGGAGGTGTGCGATGGGCGCGACGCGGGTACCGGTCCGCCGCCCCCTCGACAGGAGCACGTTGGAATGCGCATCGGAATGATCGCCCCGCCCTGGCTCCCCGTTCCCCCGCCGGCGTACGGCGGCACGGAAGCCGTCATCCACGGCCTCGTCCGCGGGCTGGTGGGCGCCGGGCACGAGATCGTCCTCATCGCCCACCCCGCCAGCACGAGCCCGGCCGAGCTACGGGTCGTGCTGCCCGAGTCGGAGATCGGGCTCATCGGTCAGGGCCCGACCGAGCTGGCCCACGTCATCGCCGCATACGAGCGGCTCGAGGACGTCGACGTGGTGCACGACCACACGATCGCGGGACCGTTGCTCGGACCGTCCCGCACCGAGCTCCCCATCGTCGCCACGCACCACGGCATCTTCGACGCCGCCGCCCGCCGGATCTTCTCCGCGGCGGCTCGTCACGTCGACGTCATCGCCATCTCCCACTGCCAGGCGTCCACGGCGGAGGGCGTGCCGCTGGCCGGTGTCGTGCACCACGGCGTCGACGTCGCTGATGTACCGCTGGGCGCGGGCGATGGCGGCTACCTCGCCTTCCTCGGGCGCATGGTCCCCGAGAAGGGCGCCCATCGCGCCATTCGCATCGCTCGCCGGGCCGGCTGGCCGCTGCGCATCGCCGCCAAGATGCGCGAGCCCGCCGAGCAGGCCTTCTTCGACGCCGAGGTACGGCCCTTGCTCGGCGGCGACATCGAGTACGTCGGCGAGCTGGGGAGCCCGGAGAAGCGGGACCTGCTGTGCGGAGCGGTGGCGCTCCTCAACCCCATCGACTGGCCCGAGCCCTTCGGCATGGTGATGCTCGAAGCGCTGGCCTGCGGCACGCCGGTGGTGGCTCGCGCTGTCGGTGCCGCTCCCGAGATCGTCGGCCACGGAGAGGTGGGCTTCCTCGGTCGCACCGACGACGACCTGACGGAGGCTCTTGCACGCGTCGGCGAGCTGGACCGCCTCTCGTGCCGGACCTGGGCCTCTCAGCGGTTCTCGTTGGAGCTGATGGCCAAGGCCTACGAGGAGCGCTACCTGCTGGCGATCGAGGGTTGATCGACCGTCCTGCGGGTACACATCGTGGATGGCTGGTACCGCGCCCGGAACGGTCCGGGTGACCGATGGAGCCGAAGGCCTGAACGGCTCGCACCACGAGGCCTTCGCCGACGCGCTCCGGCGCACGATCGAGGTCTTGAGCGCCGTGGGCATCGACTTCGCCATCCTCGGCGGCGTCGCCTCTGCGGGCTACGGCCGTTCCCGGTGGACCAAGGACATCGACGTGTTCTGCCGGCCCGAGGACGCCGACCAGGTCCTCGACGCGCTCGAGGCCGACGGGTTCGACGTCGAACGCACCAACCCGGCCTGGATCTACAAGGCCTTCCGTGACGGTGTGCAGGTCGACGTCATCTTCAAGGTGAAGGGCGGGCTGTACTTCGATGACCGGATGGCGGCGCGCGTGCGCACCGTCACCCTCGTGGGCGTCGACCTGCCGGCCATCGCTCCCGAGGACCTCGTGGTGATGAAGGCCCTCAGCCACGACGAGGAGTCTCCCCGCCACTGGCACGACGCCCTCGGCGTGCTGGCCACCGTCGACCTGGAGTGGGACTACCTCCTGGAGCGGGCCCGGTTGGGGCCGAACCGGGTCCTGGCTCTCCTCCACTACGCGCTGTCGGTCGACGTGCCCGTGCCCGCCTCCGCCGTGAACCATCTGCACGAGCTGGTCTCCGCGAACTGGACGGAGGCGGACACATGACCGAGCCGGTCGAGTACCGGGTGGCCCGGCTGCAGGAGGCGCTGACGCACGACCCACGCGTGCTCGAGCAGTCCCTGGAGGTCCGCGTCGAAGGCGACCGCGTGATCCTGCGGGGCGAGCTGGTGACGCCGGAGCGCTGCCAGGCCGCCATCGCCGTGGCCCGTGAGGTCTTCCCGGAAGCGATCGTGGTGGCCGACCTCACCACCAGCGCGCAGCGGCGTGGCGGCTCCGACCCGGAGCGGCTGTGACCAGTCCACGGGCGACCGTGCGGATCGCAGCCGTCGGCGACGTCCACGTCGGAGAGGACTCGCGGGGCCGGCTCGGCATCTGCCTGGCCGACGCCGGTACCTGCGCCGACGTCCTGCTCCTCGCCGGCGACCTCACGCGCGCCGGTGAACCCGAGGAAGCCGCGGTGCTCGTGGACGAACTGGCCGGGATCGGTGTGCCGGTCGTGTCGGTGCTCGGGAACCACGACCTCCACTCCGACCGCGACGCCGAGGTCGCAAAGATCCTCCGTGACGGCGGTATCGAGGTGCTGGAGGGGGAGACCACGGTCATCCCGGTCGGTGATGCCACCTTGGGCGTGGCCGGCGTGACCGGGTTCGGCGGTGGTTTCGCAGGCCGGTGCGCGAGCGACTTCGGCGAGCCGGAGATGAAGGCCTTCGTCCGCCGGACGATCGACGCCGCCGACCGGCTGGAGTCGGCCCTGGACAGTCTCGACACGGACGTCACCGTGGCGCTGCTCCACTACTCACCGGTCGCCGACACCCTCGGTCGTGAGCCAGCGGAGATCTACGCCTTCCTGGGCAGCTACCTGCTGGCCGAAGCCGTGGACCGGGCGGGAGCGGACCTGATCCTGCACGGACACGCGCACCGTGGGAGCGAGCGCGGGATGACGCCCGGTGGCATCAAGGTGCGCAACGTCGCCCAACCGGTGCTCGGCGCGCCGTTCCGGGTCTTCGAACTGGACGCCTCCCCCCGCCAGCTCCGGGTGTCGCCGGTCGACGCGGACGGCACGGCCAGTTCGCACGCCGTGCTGACCTCGAGCGGAGGCGGCGCGCCATGAACCATTCGACGACGACGGTGGGAACGCCGGTGATCACGGTGTTCGACCCGTTCCCGGTGCTGACGGTCACCATCGAGGACCGCGAAGGAGGCGACGAGGTCCACCTGCACGCCGGCGGGCAGGGGCTCTGGGTGGGCCGCATGGCCGTGTCGCTGGGAGCCCAGGTGCGGCTCATCAGCGCCATGGGCGGTGAGGCGGGGGTGGTGCTCGACCGCCTCATCGCGAACGAGGGCATCGTCACCTGCGGCGTGTCGACGGCCGCCGACTCCGCGGTGTACGTGCACGACCGCCGGTCCGGGGGCGCGAGGAGCTGGCCGAGGTCGAGCCCGCCGCGCTCACCCGCCATGAGCTCGACGCGCTCTACGAGGAGGCACTCGTCGAGTCCCTCGATGCGGACGCGTTCGTGCTCGCCGGGCCGCGGCCGGGGGTGACCGTCCCGGAGGGGACGTATCAACGCCTGGCTGCGGACGTCGGACGGGTCCAGAAGCGCATCGTGGCCGACCTCTCGGGCGACACCCTGCTCGAGGCGCTGTCCGCAGGAACGGTCCGCGTGGTCAAGGTCAGCGACGAGGAGCTGGTCGGTGCCGGCCTCGCCGACGGTGACGACCGCACCGAGCTGCTGGCCGGCATCGCCCGGCTGCACGAGCTGGGCGGTGGCGACGTGGTGGTGACGAGGGGGGCCAAGCCGACGCTCGCCCTGCTCGACGGCACCCTGGTCGAGGTGGAGGCGCCCCGGTTCACGCCGCACGACAAGCGGGGCGGAGGCGACGCCATCACCGCGGCGCTGGCGGTGGGTCTGGCCCGCGGCGATGAGCCCGGAGACGCGTTGCGACTCGGGGCAGCCGCCGGCGCCCTGAACGTCACGCGCCGCGGTCTGGCGAGCGTGGAGCCGGATCACGCGGCCCGCTTGTCACGGCGGGTGAGCCTGCAGCGGCTGGACCACGCCGGCGGACAAATCATTGACAAGTCGAGTGCGCCGGTCGTTGACGGCGCAGGGAGGTGAGCGCAGTGCGCATCCTGGTGACGAACGACGACGGGATCGATGCTCCCGGCCTGCTCGAGCTGGCCCGAGCCGTCTTCACGGCGGGTCACGATGTGATCGTGGCCGCGCCGCACAAGGAGGCCAGCGGGTCGAGTTGCTCGCTGTCGTCCGTGCAGGCCGACGGTCGGACGGTGATCGAGCGGCGGTCGTGGTCCGAGCTGGGGGAGGTGGAGGTCATGTCCGTGGTCGCCTCGCCCGCGTTCATCAGCCTCCTGGCCCTGCGCCGAGCCTTCGGCGAGCCACCGGAGATCGTGGTCAGCGGCATCAACGAGGGGCCGAACACCGGCCGCGCGGTCATCCACTCGGGCACCGTGGGAGCGGCGTTGACGGCCGCGACCTACGGGGCCAAGGGCTTGGCGGTGTCGATGGAGCTCGGCGCGCCGTGCCACTGGGAGACCGCTCGCCGGCTCGTCACTGCCGTCCTGCCGAGCTTGGAGGACGCGCCCCGCGGGACGACGTTGAACCTCAACGTGCCCAACCGGCCCCTGTCGGAGGTGCCGGGGCTCCGCTCGGCGCGGCTGGCGCCCTTCGGCACCGTCCAGACGCAGGTGGCCGACGCGGGGGAGGGGTTCGTGAAGATCGCCTACACCGAGCCGACGGAGCAGGCGCCCCCGGACAGCGATGCCGCGCTCCTCCAGGAGGGGTACGCCACCATCACCGAGCTCCAGCCGACCGCGGAGGTGGCCGATGCTCCCGTTCGCGAGCTGGCCATGAGCGGTGCGCCGTTTGATCGGGTGACGTAACGGGCAGCTTCGTCGTCCGATGGAGGGGCAACCGGACACGACGGGTACCGAGGCGGACGACCTGCCCGACCGGCAGGTCCTGCGGATGGACCTGGACTGGCGCACGGCGGCGACCGTCGCCCTGGCGCTGGTCGGCGCGGTGGCGCTGGTGGCCGCGGCGCGCACCGCGCGGCACGCCCTCACGTGGATCGTGTTGGGCACCCTGTTCGCGCTGGCGCTGGAACCGGTCGTGACCCGCCTGGAGCGCATCGTGCGCCGCCGGTGGGCCGCGGTGGGCGTCGTGACGTTGATCGGCGTCGCCCTGACCATCACGGTGGCGGTTCTCGTGGTCCCGATCGCGGCCCGGGAGGCCAGCCGATTCGCCGAGGACGCGCCACGGCTGGTGGAGAGGATCGGTGACCTGCCCATCGTGGGTGAGCGGCTGGTGGAGTTGAAGGCGCCCGAGCGGATCGAGGACTGGGTGCGCGAGCTGCCGGGTGAGCTCGGCGCGGACGATGCTCCCCTCGTCGGGGTCTTCCGCTCCGCGCTCGGCGGGATCGCCGCGGCGCTCGCCACCGTGGCCATGATCCTGGCCGTCCTGCTCGACGGCTGGCGTCTGCGCGACGGCCTGCGCCGGCTGGTGCCGGCTCCGCGGCGCGACGGGTTGGAGCGCGCGCTGGACATCCTGTACGCCACGGTCGGGCGGTACTTCGCCGGCTCCCTCCTCATCGCCGTCCTGGCCGGGTGCGGCATCCTCGTCGTCGGTCTCGTGGCCGGCGTGCCGCTCGCGCCGGTCGCCGCCGCGTGGGTGATGGTGACGAACCTGATACCCCAGGTCGGCGGCTTCCTCGGCGGCGCCCTGTTCGTCCTCCTCGGGGCCACTCAGGGCCCGGGCACGCTCGTGATCTGCCTCGTGTGGTTCCTCGCGTACCAGCAGTTCGAGAACAACGTGCTGCAGCCCGTCATCGTTGGCGACGCGGTGGACCTGTCGCCTCCGGTGACGATGATCGCCGCGTTGGTCGGCGCCGCGGCCTTCGGGGTCCCCGGCGCGCTCGTGGCCATTCCCCTCCTCGGCACGAGCAAGGCCATCGCCATCGAGTTGGGATGGGTGCGACCGCGCGGCGACACGGAGCGCGAGACAGCGGGCCACCGGACCGGTCGTCTGCGTCGCCTCCTGCACCTGGACTCGCGCCCATGAGCACGTCGATTGCGGACCGGCGCCCGCCCCGGCTGCGCTTGCGGGCCCGGTCGATCGCCGTCGGCGTCCTGGCCGCGACGGGTGTCGTCGTCGCGTCGTGGGTCCTGGCGCGGGCGACGCGCGTGCTGGGCTGGGTGGTGGCTGCCGCGGTGTTGGCGGCGCTGATGAACCCGGTCGTCGAGGCGTTGGCGCGCCGCATCCGGCGCGGGCTGGCCGTCGCGGTCGTCGTGCTCGGCGTGGTGGTCCTGGTCGGCGCCCTGGCCTGGGCCGGCCTCGGCGACCTGCGGAGCGGGCTCGACCGCCTTCGCGAGGTGGCGCCGGAGGCGGCGGGCGATCTCGAGGGCAGCGGCTCGTGGGTCGGTGATGCGGCCCAGGAGTTCGAGCTGCGCTCGCGGGTCGAGGAGCTGCTGGAGGACCTGCCGGCCCGCCTGGCCGGCGGCTCGCCGGCCGAAGCGGTGCAGGCCGCGGCCTCCCGAGGGATCGCCGTCCTCATCACGCTGGTGCTGACGGTCTTCCTGATCGGGCACGGACCCCGCCTCGTGCGCGGCGCGCTCCGCCAGGTGCCGGAGGACCGGCGAGGGACGGTCAGTGTCCGGCTGCACCAGGCCTACCGGCGGGCCTGGCTGTATGTGGCGATCCAGCTCGTCAAGGCGGTGGCGGTGGCCGTCATCGTGCTCGGTCTGGCCCGCGCCCTCGAACTGCCCGCGCCCGCGGTGCTCGGGCTGGTCGCCGGGGCGACCAGCATGGTTCCGAAGCTGGGGGTCGTCCTGGGCGCCCTGCCCGTCCTGCTTCTGGCCGGGGTCGTGGAGGGCGGTGGCGCGCTCGTGCTCGCCACCTGCGCCGTGTTCGGGCTGCAGGTGGCCGACGCGCTCCTCGTGGCCCGCTGGCTCGAACCGGCCAGCGTGCCCGTGGGGCCGGCCGTCTCGCTGGCCGCGCTGTTCCTCGGGACCAGCCTCTACGGGATCGGCGGTGGAGCGGTGGCGATCGCGCTCGCCGTCTTCGCCGTGGCCGTCGCCGCCGAACATCTCCCGGCCGTCGCCGAGACCGCCGGGGTCGCGGAAGACGTCGAGGCTGTGCCGGCCCGTCCCATCCCCTGAGGAGGCTCAGAACAGGCGGCGGATGGGGCGGACCAACGTCTCGGCCAGGCGCTGTGCGGTCGAGCGCCGCTCCCAGCGGCCTGCCTCGATGAGCACGCTGCGCTCGAGGTCGTCGTCGAACTGCTCGTCCAGCGTGGCGGCGAGACCGTCGTCGACGATCACCACGTTGATCTCCTCGTCGAGCGGACACCGACCGCAGGTTGAGGTTGGCCGAGCCGACGTTGGCGACGCAGCTGTCGACGGTCATCACCTTGGCGTGCAGCATCGAGGGCTGGAAGTTCCATATGCGGATGCCCGCCCTCCAGCAGCTCGTCGTACTCACCCTCGCCGGCCAATTGGACGAAGCGCTTGTCGGCATGGGGGCCCGGCAGCAGGATGTCGATCTCGACCCCGCGGCCAGCGGCGTCCAGCAGTCGCTTCGTGAGGTCGTCGTCCGGCACGAAGTAGGCGGTGGTGATCCTGATGCGCTGACAGGCGAGTTGGATGAGCGCCTTGAACAGCGTGGCCATGTCGCTCCAGCCGGTCTCCGAGGCGCCCCGTACGCACTGGACGACCGACCGACCGGGCTGGGGTTGATCGGGGAAGCGGTCGACGCCCTCGTCGAACAGGCTGCTATCGGTCTCGGCCCAGTTGTCGAGGAACGCGGCCCGCAGGCCGTCCACGGCGGGCCCCTCGATGCGGAAGTGCGTGTCGCGCCACTCGGTCTCGGTGCGGGCGTCGCCCTGCCAGCAGTCCGCGATCCCCACGCCTCCCGTGAAACCGACGGCTTCGTCCGTGATCAGGACCTTGCGGTGGGTCCGGTGGTTGATCTGGCCCGGGCGAAACCGGTGGAGGGGCCGGAACCAGTGCACACGTGCGCCGGCGTCCTCGATCTCGCCGAGCAGCCCCTTGTCCATCGTGTGCGCACCCCACGCATCCAGCAGGACGCGCACCCGCACCCCGTCGGCCGCTCGCGCCGCTAGGCGGCGACCCATCTCATCGCCGATCTCCCCACTCCAGTACACGAAGGTGAGGAAGTCGATCGTGTGCTCTGCCGCGTCGATGGCCTCGAACATCGCCGGGAAGATCTGGTCCCCGTTGCGGAGGACGTCGATGTGGTTGCCCTCGGTCGCAGGGACGCCGAGCACACCCTCCAGCGTTCTGCGGATGCGGGCCCCATTGCCACCCGACGTGTCGGCGCTCGTCATCCCCCCAGTGTGCACGCGGAAGGACATGGTGTCGGGCTCAGGAGCCGTCGCGCAGCTCCTCCACCCGCCGAGGTTCCACGACGACGTTGTCGAAGGCGCCGGTCGTGCCGTCGCCGGTCGGGCTCTGGACGAGCAGGCCGACGACCGGCGTGCCTGCGCGGGGCGGGGCGCAGTAGCGCACGAGGCGCCAGGGTCCGTGCCGCGGGCGATCTCCGGTCGATGCGTCGTCGCTGACGTGGAAGGCCACTGACCGCTCGTCGACCGAGGCCCGCAACCACGACGTCCTCCCGGCGATGGGGACGTGGTTGCAGTCGTCCGAGACGATGGAGGTCCTGACGGTGACGATCGTGGGCTCCCCGCCCGGCGACAGCTCGAGCGCCAGCTTCACCCAGTGCTCGTCGTCGTAGTGCACGAGCAGCCCGGCGGCGTCGAACGTCGAGCGGAGCGCGGTCACGACGTGGCAGGTCACGGTCACCGGGACGGAGTCTGCGGCCACGACGGCCACCGGCGCCGCGGCCGTGATCGTGCCGCTCCGGGGATCGTGGAACCAGTCCGTGAGCGGGCCGGAGCCGAAGCCGATCGTGCCGTCGGCCTCCCACGCGTCCAGCCCGGCCGGGCCGAGCCAGCGCAGGCTCACCGGCCGCCCGTCGTGTCGGCCACCGGCCGCGCTCCGGTCACTCGTCAGGCGCCGTCGGCCGCAGCCTGCAAGGCGGCGACGTCGAGCTTCTTCATCCCCAGCATCGCCTTCATGGCGCGGACCCCCCGGTCGTGGTCGGGATCGTTCAGCAGCTCGATCATGCCGGCCGGCACCACCTGCCACGAGAGGCCGTAGCGGTCCTTCAGCCAGCCGCACGGGCCCTCCTCGCCGCCCTCGGACAGCTTGGACCAGTAGTAGTCGACCTCTTCCTGGTCCTTGCAGTCGATCAGGAGGGAGATGGCCTCGTCGAAGCGGAACTCCGGGCCGCCGTTGATGGCCGTCACCCGCTGGCCGTCGAGGACGAAGTCGACGGTGAGGACCATGCCGGCCGGACGGGGACCGGCCTCGTTGTAGTGGGTGACGTTGGTGATCTCCGAGTTCGGGAACACCGAGACGTAGAACTCGGCGGCGTCGAGTCCCTCGGTGTCGAACCACAGGTTGGGGGTGATGTGCGGCATGGGTGCTCTCCTTCGAGCTCGGCGTACGAAGAGTGAGACGACGGCGGGTTCACCGAATCATCGCGGTGATCATCGCGGTGTCAGTCGCCGTCGAGGTCACCGCCCCGACCGTGCTTCCAGTAGCCACGCACGACGGCCTGTGACCGGGGCAGGCCGCGCGCTTCGAACAGGTGGCGGCGGATCCTCTGCATCGCTGCCGCCTCGCCTGCGGCCCAGACCCGCCCCTCTGGATCGAGGTCGGCGGCGACGACGGCCTTCACCAGCTCGTCGCCCGGTGGTGCGCCGGCAGGGAGCTCGAGCCACGTCGTCACCGCGGCCGGCCGGTCGGACCACGGCAGTCGAGCCACCGGGTCGGCGATCTCCACGAACACGGCGACGCGAGCCTCCGCGGGGAGCGCGGGAAGGAGCGTCGTGATCGCGGGCAGCGCGGATTCGTCACCGGCGACGAGGAACGACGTCGCGGTGCCGTCCGGCACGGTAGCCACGGCCCGGCCCGGACACCGCGACGGTGTCCCCGAGCTCGACCGAACCCGCCCACTCCGACAAGGGTCCGCTGCCGTGGCGGACGATCTCGACCGCCAGCGCCGGTCCGGAGGCATCCAGCGACAGCGGCGTCAGGGTCCGGATGGCGGGGCGGGTGCCGTCGTCGTAGAGGTACTCGTTGCCGGTCCAGACCGGACGCTCGAGCCCGGTCGATGCGGCCCGGGGGAGCAGCAGGCGCAGGCTGGCCCCCGGCTGGATCTCGGGCCACGAGGCGAGCCCTGGCCCGGACAGCACCACCCTCACCAGGCGGGGGTTGCGGTGCTCGACGGCGATCACGTCCACCGGCTCGAGGGGCGGCGGCGGGCGCCGGACGCGCCCGTCGGTCAAGGCAGCAGCACCGACATCGGGCTCGTTGCGACGTTCGGCCGGTGTGACACTGCCGGCACCGTATCGGACATCCCGGCACTCGTAGTGACCGCTACAGTCCGGTCGTGGGCTACCGGCACAGCCGCGACGAGTTGCTCGCGGCCGCGGTCGAGCTGGCCGCCGAGGAGGGGTTGGTCAGCCTGACCTTCGGCCGGCTGGCCAAGCGGGTCGGGATCAGCGATCGGACGATCGTCTACTACTTCCCCACGAAGGACGACCTCGTCCGTCAGGTGCTCCTCAGCTTCGGATCGCGGTTGCAGCACCTGTTGGACGCGGCATTCGGCACGGAACCGCTCCCGCCCGACGAGCTCGCGGCCCGAGCCTGGCCGCTGCTGACGACGCCCGAGGCCGACAACACGTTCGCCGTCTACTTCGAGCTGATCGGCATGGCCGGCGCAGGGCGCTCGCCGTACCGGGAGCTGGCGGTGCTCCTGGTCGACGGATGGGTCGCCTGGCTGGAGCCCCATCTCGCGGTGCCGGTGGCCGAGCGGCGGGCCCGCGCGCTGGCGCTGGTCGCCGTGCTCGACGGGCTGCTCCTCCTGCGCCAGATCAGCGGCCCCGAGGCGTCAGCCCTCGCGGCGCGGACCCTCGGGATCCCGGCATGACCGCTCACCCGGGGGACGGCTCCGTCAGGCGGGCGACCGGAGCCGACCTCCGGTCCCTGCTCCCGTTGGTGGCCGAGTTCTGCGCCGTCGACGGGCACGACTACGACGAGAAGGTCGTCCTGGCCGGCCTCGTCCCGCTCCTGGAAGAGGGCGTCGCCGGCCAGGTCTGGGTGGTCGAGGGCGAGGACGGCCTCGGCGGCTACGGCGTGGTGACGTGGGGCTGGTCACTCGAGTCGGGCGGCCGGGACGCGTTGCTCGACGAGCTGTACGTCCGGGTCAGGGACCGCGGTGCCGGCACGGCGCTCCTGGAGGCGATCCTCGCCGCCGCCCGCGGCAGCGGCGCCAGCCGCATGTTCCTCGAGACGGAGGCATCCAACACTGCCGCTCGGCGCTTCTACTCGCGCGCGGGATTCGACGAGGAGAGGTCGGTGTGGATGCAACGACCGCTGAGAGGAGCTCGCTGAAGATGGTCACCGAGCCGGGTCGATCCGTCGCCACCGTGGCCGATCTCGTGATCGATGGTCTTCGCCGCACGGGCGTCGACACCCTCTTCTGCCTTCCGGGCGTGCAGAACGACGACTTCTTCGACCGCCTGGTCGACGCCCGCGACATCCGCCCCATCGTGACGCGCCACGAGCAGGGCGCGGCGTACATGGCCGTGGGCGCCGCCCAGGCGACCGGGAGGCCGGCCGCGTGCTGCGTCGTGCCGGGTCCGGGGTTGCTCAACGCGTCGGCCGCGCTGACGAGCGGGTACTGGAGCAACGCCCGCGTCCTGGCCGTCGTCGGCCAGATCCCGGTCGATGCCATGGGCCGCGGTTGGGGCGTGCTCCACGAGCTGCCCGACCAGACGGCGATCCTCCGGCAGCTCACCAAGCACTCCGAGCTCGTGGTCAACCCCGCCACGGCCGCGCAGCAGGTCCAGCGCGGCTTCGACGAGCTGGTGTCCGGTCGTCCCCGCCCCGTCAGCATCGAGGTGCCCGTCGACCGCTGGTCGGCCCCGGCGGAGCCGACCCTCGATGATCCCGTCGTCACCATGCCCGACATCGACGACGGAGCAGTCGAGCGAGCCGCCGCGCTGCTGGCGACGGCCGAACGCCCGTTGATCGTCGTCGGGGGTGGCGCGCAGGACGCCGGTCCCGAGGTGGAGGCGCTGGCGATCCGGCTGCGGGCGCCGGTGACGACCCGCCGGATGGGTCACGGCGTGGTCCCGACCGCGCACCCGTTGTTCGTCCCCCTCCCGGTCGGCCGGGACCTGTGGGCCACGGCCGACGTCGTGATCGGGATCGGCACCCGCCTGGAATGGCCGCTCGGCCGCTGGGGGATGGATGCCGGCCTCCGCCTCGTCAAGATCGACGTGGACCCCGAGGAGCTCGACCGTCACGGGGCCACCACGGTCGGGCTGTGCGGCGATGCAGGGGCGGTGTGCCGGCGGCTGGTCGCCGCGCTCGGCGAAGGACCGGCGCCCGCGGACCGTACGGCTGAGTTGGACACGCGACGCCAGGCGTTCGCGTCCGAGGTGGCGCGGCTGCAACCGCAGCTCGGACACCTCGCGGCGATCCGCGAGGTGCTACCTGACGACGGCGTGCTCGTGGAGGACGTCACGCAGGTCGGTTTCGCCGCGCACCTGGCTTTCGACTTCCGCCGCCCGCGCACCTTCCTGTCGAGCGGCCCTGCCGGCACGCTCGGCGCGGGCTTCGCCATGGGTCTGGGTGCTCAGGCGGTGCTCCCGGACCGGCGGGTCCTGGTGGTGGCCGGTGACGGCGGCTTCCTCTTCACGGCCACCGAGCTGGCGACGGCGGTCCAGCACCGCATCCCGCTCGTCACCGTCGTCTTCGACGACGGTGCGTTCGGGAACGTCAAGCGCATCCAGATGCAGCGCTTCGGCGCCGATCGAACGATCGCGTCCACGCTGCGCAACCCGGACTTCGTGGCGCTGGCGGAGAGCTTCGGCGCCCTCGGCCTGCCGGTGGCGCAAGGGGAGGACCTGCGGCCCGCACTGGAGCGGGCCTTCGGGCACGGTGGCCCTGCGGTCGTGGTGGTGGCATCAGGGCCGATGCCCGACCCGTGGCCGTTCTTCCTCCGCAGCCGGGTCAGGGGTGGCAGCTGAGCGGGCCTCGGTCGTCGCAGCGCGTCGGGGAGTCGTCAGCGGCAGCGGCGGTGGCGGATCGCAGCCGTTCGTCGGCGACGACGGCGGGGAGCGGAGGGAGAGCACGAAGCGGGCGCCGCCTCCCTCGGCGTTCGAGGCGCCGACCGAACCGCCGTGCTCGTGGGCGATGGCGGCGACGATCGAGAGCCCGAGGCCCGAGCCGGATCCGACGCGGGCCCGGTCGGCGCGCCAGAAGCGGTCGAACACGTGACGCAGCGCCTCTTCGTCGAGCCCTTCCCCGTGGTCGCGGACGGTGATGGTGGCCAGGCCGTCGTCGCGCGCCGCCGCCACCTCGATCGGCGTGCGCGGTGGGGTGTGGGCGAGCGCGTTCGACAGGAGGTTGGCGACAGCCTGACGCAGGTGGTCCTGATCGCCCTCGACGATCACCGGCCGCGGAGCGTCGAGGGTCACCCGCCGTTCGGGGTCCACGGCCACGGCGTCCGTGCAGGCATCGGCGGCCAGCACGGCCAGGTCGACCGGCTGACGCTCGACCGGCCGCGTCTCGTCGAGTCTGGCCAGCAGCAACAGATCCTCGACGAGCACCTTCATGCGGGCCGACTCGTCCTCGATGCGGCGCATGATGATGGCCAGGTCCATCGGTGACTTCTCGCCGCCGACCCGGAACAGCTCGGCAAAGCCCTGGATCGACGTGAGCGGCGTGCGCAACTCGTGCGAGGCGTCGGCCAGGAACTGGCGCAGGCGCTGCTCGGTGGCCTCGCGTTCTTGGAACGCCACCTCGATCTCGCCCAGCATCGTGTTGAGGGCCAGACCGAGCTGTCCGACCTCGCTGTGGTTGTCGGCCGGCTCGACCCGTTGGGAGAGGTCGCCGGCGGTGATCGACCGGGCCGACGTCGCCATGTGCTCGAGCGGCCGGAGCCCGCGGCGCAGCACGAGCCAGGCGCCGGCCGCCAGCACGAGCAGCAGCACGACCGCGGCGGAGCCCTCGATCAGCACCAACCGGCGCAGCGAGGCCTCGAGCTCGTCCATCGGGACGGCGACGATGACCGTGTTGCCATCGCGATGGTCCGAGGGGAAGACCGAGACCCGCCACCGCCCGGATCCGTCGGTCGAGCCGGTCGTCAACAGGCTCGGGTCGCCGTATGCGGTCGGGTCGGCGGGCAGGGCGGGGCCGCTGGTCGAATCCCAGGGAGTGATCGAGGCCAGCACTGCGCCGTCCGGCCCCTGCAGCTCCGCGTAGGTGCCGGACGGGACGACGGGCCGGCCACCCGGCGGGCCTCCGGGGCCCGGCTCGCCGTAGCCGTCGCCCTCCCCATCGTCCTGCGGGAGCCCCATCGTCCGTGCCGTCGGGCGTGACCTGGGCGTAGAGCTGGCCTGTGGCGAACGGCTGGGAGGCGCGCAGCTGGTCGTCGAGGCGCTCGTGCTGCCGCGCGCGAGTACGCGGCGTAGGTGGCGACCCCGAACACGGCCAGACCGATGGCCACCAGCGCGACGAGCGCCAGTACGAGACGGAGCCGCAGCGTCATCCCCGGCCATCCTGCCCCACCGCGCCAGCGTGGGACCGACGGCTCCGCCATCCCTGGGACGATCCTGGGAGTTCGCTCCGCCTTTCACCTGGCGGTGGTCCCGATGGTCGCCACTACCGTGGCCCCGGTGGCCAGGGACCAGACCGGGAACCAGACTGGGCGCCAACCGCTGGTCCTGGCCGTCGACGACGAGGAGCACATCACCGAGCTCGTGGCCATGGCGCTCGGGTACAACGGGTTCGAGGTGGAGCGGGCGGCGTCGGGCCGGGCCGCGCTCGACGCCGTCGAGCAGCGTCGCCCCGACCTGATCGTCCTCGACGTGATGCTCCCCGACCTCGACGGGTTCGAGGTGGCACGGCGCCTGCGCCAGGCGGAGGGCGCCGGCACGAGGGTCCCCATCATCTTCCTGACCGCCCGCGACACCACGGCCGACAAGGTCGAAGGCCTCCGGCTCGGGACCGACGACTACGTGACGAAGCCGTTCAGCATCGAGGAGCTGGTCGAGCGGGTGAAGGCCGTGCTGCGCCGCTCGACGGGGACCACCCCGGGCGACCACCGACTGAGCTTCGCCGATCTGGAGCTGGACGAGGAGACCCGCGACGTCTGGCGGGCGGGCCGCCTCATCGAGCTCACGCCCACGGAGTTCAAGCTCCTCCGCTACCTGCTGCTCAACGCCCGGCGCGTGCTGACCCGCGAGCAGATCCTCGAGCACGTCTGGGACTACACGTTCGCCGGCAACGCCAGCGTGCTCGAGACCTACGTGAGCTACCTGCGCCACAAGGTCGACACGGTCGACCCGCCGCTCATCCACACCGTCCGCGGGGTCGGGTACAGCCTCCGCCTCCCGCCCGAGCACGCAGCCCCCTGACGGAGACGGCGCCCGCGGAGCCGAAGGCTCCGCCCACCTCAGGAGCTCAGTACCCGGGTGCCGGCTGCCAGAGGTCGAACTCCACGCCCTGGTCGTCCCGGCAGCGGGCGTTGCCCCCCGAGGCGTACTCCGTCACGTCCAGGACCTCGCCGCCCAGCTCCCGCACGCGGGCGACCATGGCCGGCAGATCCTCCACGCGGTAGTAGTGGTGCGGGCTCCGGTCCCCCAGGTCGGAGTGGAACCCGAACGGCAGCGAGGTGTTGCCGACGTGGCTGTAGGTGTGCCCGCCGGCGCCCGGCCCGGGCGGATCGAACCGCCAGCCGAACAGCGCGCCGTAGAAGGCGGCGGCGCGCTCGACGTCGGGCGCGGAGAGGGTGAAGTACCCGAGCTCGCCCCGGAGTCGGTCGCCATCCCCGGTCGCCGGCTCGTGCGGGACCTCCACGGTGAAGTCCGGCGCCCGGCCGGCCAGCTCCTCCGCGGAGAGGGTCTCGATCGGCTGGCTGAGCATCCACCGGTGCCCGGACGGGTCGCGCAGGGTGGCGTTGCGGTTGCCGTGGAACTGGTCGGCCGGCTCACGCTCACCCGTGGCACCGGCAGCGACGGCGCGGGAGTAGACCGCGTCCACGTCCTCGACGTGCAGGTACAGCGTCACGGGCGTGCCCCCGAGGCTCTGCGGGCTGAGCACGCCGAGCTCGGGGTACTCGTCGGAGAGCATGACCGTGTTCCCCCTGATCGTGATCTCGGCGTGCCCGACCCGACCGTCGTCGGCCGTCATGCGCAGCGTCTCCTCGGCGCCGAAGGCGACCCGGTAGAAGTCGATGGCGGCCGCGGCATCGTGCGCGCACAGGTAGACCGACACGGCTGGCTGGACAGCGGAGCCCGTGACCTCCGCCTGGCCGGCGCTGGCCGCAGGCAGCCCAAGCGCTTCCACCAGCTTGCCGCGCAGCTCGACGGCGAACGTCTCGCGGGGCGCGATCGGCGTCACCGGCTGGCGCAGGGCGTCGAGCGGGTCAGTCGCCATCCTCACCCTCCTCGTAGGCGCGCCGGAACGCGGCGCGGGCCCGGACGAGCAACGCCTCGGTCGCGTGCACGGTGCGGCCGAGCTGCTCGGCGACCTCGGGGACCGGCAACCCGTCCAGGTAGCGGAGCACGAGCGCTCCGCGATGATGCGGTCCCAGGGAGTCGAGCACGGCACGCGCCCGCACCGCGTCGAGCTGAGCATCCCAAGGGTCCTCCCACGGCACCACGGTCTCCTCGACGGCGCGCAGCTGCCGCTCCTCGCGGGCCAAGCGCCGCCAGTGATCGACCAGCTTGTGGCGGGCGACGCCCACCAGCCAGGCCACCGTCAGGTCCGGCACGGTGCCCCGCTGTACCGCCGACACCGCCGCCAGGAAGGTCTCCGCCGTGAGGTCCTCCGCCACGGCAGGGGTCCGGGTGCGGGGGAGCAGGTAGCCGTAGACCTGGGGCAGGGCGCGGTCGTAGAGCGCCACCAGCGTGGCCCCCTGATCGGACGCCGATGAAACCGGCTCGCCGCTCACCACCCCATCATCGTCCGCCGTCCTCGTGCTCCGACACCCAGGCCCCGGACCGCCCGGACCGCCCCTTCGACCGCCCTGCGCCGATCTGTGAGTCGAACGCGCTGTCGATGGCGCGGAACGCGCGCGCAGTCCGGTCTCACCGGAGGTCACACCGCGCGAGCTGCGACGGCGGTGAGCCACCAGTGGCGCGATCTGCTCACACTTCGAGGGGGCGGGCGGGCACGGTCGGGTGGTCGGCGAGGCCATAGGGTCGGGCGCCGTGGGCCGGCCCGTGCGCATCGCCAACTGCTCAGGCTTCTACGGGGACCGGGTGGCGGCCGCTGGTGAGATGGTCGACGGCGGCCCCATCGACTACCTGACCGGCGACTGGCTGGCCGAGCTGACGATGCTCATCCTGGCCCGCACCCGGGCCAAGCGTCCGGGTGGTGGCTTCGCCCGCACGTTCGTGACGCAGATGGAGGAGGTGATGGGCCGCTGCCTCGAGCGCGGCATCAAGGTCGTGGCCAACGCCGGGGGCCTCGATCCGGCCGGCTGCGCGGAGGCCGTGCAGGAGGTGGCCGATCGTCTGGGCCTGGCGCCCCGCATCGGCGTGGTCACCGGCGACGATCTGATGGGCCGGCTGGACGAGCTGGCCGCGGCCGGCCACCTGCTGGAGCACCTCGAGACCGGTGAGCCGCTCGGGAGCCGGAGGGACGACGCGGTCACCGCCAACGCCTACCTGGGGTGCTGGGGCATCGTCGAGGCGCTCGAGGCCGGCGCCGACATCGTGATCACGGGCCGGGTCACGGATGCCGCGGTCGTGATGGGCCCGGCGGCGCACGAGCACGGTTGGAAGCCGGACGACTGGGATGCCCTGGCCGGGGCGTGCGTGGCCGGGCACGTGATCGAGTGCGGCGCGCAGGCCACGGGGGGCAACTACTCGTTCTTCACCGAGGTGCCGGACCTGCGCCACGCCGGCTTCCCCCTCGCCGAGGTCGCGGCCGACGGCTCCTCCGTCATCACGAAGCACCCGGGCTCGGGCGGTCGGGTCGACATCGGCACGGTCACGTCGCAGCTCCTGTACGAGATCGGGAGCCCGCGCTACCTCAATCCGGACGTCGTGGCCCGCTTCGACACCATCACCCTGCGGGACGACGGACCCGACCGTGTGGCCATCGGCGCGGTTCGTGGCGAGCCGGCCCCCGAGATGCTGAAGGTGGGCGTCAACTACCTCGGTGGCTACCGCAACAGCTTCACGTTCTGTCTGACCGGCCTCGACATCGAAGCCAAGGCGGCGCTGCTGGAGGAGCAGATCTGGGGCCATGTGCCCGGCGGTCGCGACGCCTTCGCGTTCGCCCGGGCGCAGCTCGTGCGCACCGACCACGACGACCCCGCGACCAACGAAGCGGCGACCGCCCTGCTGCGGGTCACCGTAAAGGATCCCGACGAGCGGCTGGTGGGGCGGGCCTTCTCCAATGTCGCCATCGAGCTCGCGCTGGCCTCGATCCCCGGCTTCTACGGCCTCGGCGGGCCAGGCACGGCCAGCCCCTACGGCGTGTTCTGGCCGGCGGCGGTACCGGCCGACCTCTGTCCCCAGACCGTGACCGTCGGTGACCGGGTGACGGTGGTCGACGGGCGGCCCGCCGGCCCGGGCGGCGCCTCACCGGTCGACGTACCGGTGCCGGGATCGGGAGCCGCCGTGCCCGCGGGGCCGACCGCTCGAGCGCCGATCGGGAGGGTGGTCGGCGCCCGCTCCGGCGACAAGGGCGGGACGGCCAACCTCGGGGTCTTCGCCCGCTCGGCCGAGGGCTACGCCTGGCTCTCCTCCTTCCTGACCGTGGCGCGGCTCCGCGAGCTGATGCCGGCCGAGACCGACGGCCTGGAGGTCCGGCGCCACGACCTCCCCAACCTCCGCGCGCTGAACTTCGTCATCGTCGGCCTGCTGGAGGAGGGTGTGGCCGGCAGCAGCCGGATGGACGGCCAGGCCAAGAGCCTCGGCGAGTACCTGCGGGCCAAGGTGGTGGAGGTGCCGGTCTCGCTGCTCGGAGGCGGGCCGTGACCGGGAACCTCTTCTCGACCATCGCGGCTGCCGCGCCCGACCCCTCGACCGTGCTGGCCGAGCTGCCCGACGGATCGAGCACGACCTACGCCGAAGCCTTCGCGCTCGCGGCCCGGTTCGCCAACGCGCTGGAGGACCTGGGGGTCGAGCCGGGCGACCGCGTGGCCGTTCAGGTCGAGAAGTCCTGGCCCGCCATCGTCCTCTACCTCGGGTGCCTCCGGGCGGGGGCGGTCTACCTGCCGCTGAACCCCGCCTACACCGCCGCCGAGGTCGAGCACTTCCTCCGGGATGCCGAGCCGAAGGTGCTCGTGTGCGACTCCGAGCGGTTCGACGGCCTGGCGAGCCTGGCGCAGGCCACCGGTGTGGCCCACGTGGAGACGATGGGGGCCGACGGCCGCGGCTCGCTCCTGGACCACGCCCTCGGGCAGCCGGCCGAGCGGGCCGATGCCGTCCGGGTCGGCTCTGACCTGGCCGCCATCCTCTACACCTCGGGGACGACCGGCCGGTCGAAGGGCGCCATGCTCACCCACGACAACCTGCGTTCGAACGCGCAGGCGCTCGTCGAGTGCTGGCGGTTCACGGCGGACGACGTCCTCGTCCACGCGCTGCCCATCTTCCACACCCACGGCCTGTTCGTGGCCACCAACGTCGTGCTGCTCTCCGGCGGGTCGATGATCTTCCAGCCCGGGTTCGACGCCGCTGCGGTGCTCGCCGCGCTCGGCCGCGCCACTGCGCTCATGGGCGTGCCGACCTTCTACACCCGGCTGCTCCAGCTCCCGGGGCTGACCCGCGAGGCGGTGGCCGGCGTCCGCCTCTTCGTCTCCGGATCGGCTCCGTTGCTGGCCGAGACCCACGCGGCCTGGTCCGAGCGGACCGGTCACGCCATCCTCGAGCGCTACGGCATGACCGAGACCAACATGAACACCTCGAACCCGTATGACGGCGAGAGGCGACCGGGGACCGTCGGCTTCCCCCTGCCCGGTGTCGAGCTCCGCGTCGTCGATCCCGAGAGTGGCCGGCCCGTCGCCACGGACGAGGTCGGGGGCTTGGAGGTCAAGGGACCGAACGTCTTCTGTGGGTACTGGCGGCAGCCGGAGAGGACGGCCGAGGAGCTCCGCGCCGACGGGTTCTTCATCACCGGCGACCTGGCCGCGGTGGACGGCGACGGCTACGTGCGCATCGTCGGGCGCGCCAAGGACCTCGTGATCTCGGGTGGGCTCAACGTCTACCCGAAGGAGGTCGAGGAGGCCATCGACGAGCTGCCGGGCGTCGCGGAGTCGGCGGTGTTCGGCGTGCCCCACCCGGACTTCGGCGAGGCCGTCGTCGCCGCCGTCGTGCCCGCGAGCGGAGCGGTCGTGGAGGAAGCGGCGGTGCTCGGCGCGCTCGGTGACCGGTTGGCGCGGTTCAAGCAGCCCAAGCGGGTGTTCGTGGTCGATGAGCTCCCGCGCAACACGATGGCGAAGGTGCAGAAGAACGTCCTCCGCGACCAGTTCGGGTCGACGTTCGCCGGATGACGGCCGGGCTCGCGTGGCGCGGCGCGCGCCGGGCGGGCGATCCCGCGATCAGGGGAGCGTCGTCGGTCCGGTCGGGTCCTTGATGGTCACGGTCTCGCCGGGAGCAAGCCGCACCTCGATGGGCGCGTCCTCACTGTCGATGGCAGCGGCCGGTGCGTCGCCGCCGTCTCGCCGCTTCCGCTTCGGCCACAACGCCAGGAGGAGCCCCAGCACGGCGAGCACGATCCCACCGATCAGCAGGCCCTGAGGAATGGTGCTCTCGGCCAGCTGCTTCAACCGCTTCGCGTCCTTGACGGTGCCGACGATGTCGGCCACGGACTCCTCGGTCTGCGCGTACTCGTTCGTGAACACGCGGATGGGCTCGGCGGCCAACTTCTCGACCACGGCGACGGCCTGAACGGCGGCTTCGACGTTCGGGTAGCGACCGAGCACGGTCCGCAGCGTGTCGAGGACGGCTGGATCGGGGGAGGCCCAGAGGGTCTCCACGACGTCACGCACTTCGACGATGCTGCCGGTGGACGGTTCCACCGAGTCCGAGCCGGAGAACGTGTAGCCGTACTGCAGCGTGATCGGCTGGCTGGCGAGGCCGAGGAGCGTCTCCCTGTCCTCCGGGCTCAGGCTCGGGACCAGCACGGGTAACAAGGCGTCGACGTCCAGACCCACGCTCAGCAGGATCGGCTTGAGCTGGTCCAGGGTCAGCTCGCTGGGGAGCGGTGTCAGCCCGTTCAGCACCTGGAAGTAGGCGGGGCTGATCGGGAGCGGCTCGGTCTGGTCGGCCGTGAACTCGAGGACGTCGAGACCGTCGATCTCACCCTCACCCGCGGGTGTGGCCTCGTAGGTGGTCGCCACCTCGTTCTTGTAGACGAGGGCCGGCACCGCCTTCGTGTCGAACGGGAAGGCGAGGCGGAAGGCCGGTGCTCGGTCGACCGGGTTCTCGGCGGTGAAGGCCCAGGCCCGCGGGTCGTTGACGTTCTCGATCGTCTCGCGGTCCATCACGTACTGCGAGTCGATCTGCCCGTCGAACTGGCCTTCGGCGACGAGGGAGATCTGCTCGCTGATGACCACCAGGTCGGACGAGCTCTCGTCGCCGAGCGCGTCGAGGTGCCGGCTCACGGTCAGCGGTGCCACCGTCGGCGGATCGAGGGGCTCGTAGCTGACCGGGTCAAGGTAGAGGGACACCGTGCCGGCGTAGGCCGGCGTCTCGTCGAGGTCAGTGGGGAACTTCACGAGCCGCGGCTCGGCCACCTCCCGCCAGCCGAACGACCCCGCGATCCCGACTGCTCCGACGGCGGCCAGCACCACGCCCACGGTTCGACGGCTCATGATCACCCCCGCTGGGCATGGTAGGCGGGAGCGACGGCGTCCTGGTCGACCCTCAGGCCGGCCGGGCTGCCTCCCCGTCGAGGACCGCTGGCGGGCCGGGCAGGTCGGCCCGTAGGGCGGCGGCCGCGCCGACCACGGCCGGCCCGATGCGGCGCTCATCGATGCGGCCGAGCGTCACGACGCCGACGCTGGCCTCGATCTGGCTGTGGCCGAGCGGCGTCGCCAGTCCGACGGCACCCTCCTGCAACTCGCCTGTCGTCAGGTACCAGCGCCGTCGTTGCGCCGGTGGGCGGCGCCCGCCGAGGATGGCCTTGCCCGCGGCGCCCCGCTCGAGGGGATGGCGGGTGCCGGTGCGGTAGGCGACGTGATAGGAGGTCGCCGAGGGCTCGACGACGGCCACGGCGACGCCGTCCTCGCCGTCGGCCACCGTGAGGTGGGCCGTCGCTCCCACCTGGTCGGCGAGGACGCGCAGGTGCGGCTCGGCCGCGGCTTGGAGCGCGGGGAGGAGCCGCCCGCTCAGACGGACAAGGCCGAGGCCGAGGCGGTAGCCGCCGGTGCGGTCGACCGCGGCAAGACCGTGGTCCTCGAGGGTGGCCAGCAGGCGGTACACGACCGGCCGCGCCACGCCGAGCGCCTCCGCGAGGTCGGTCACGGTCTGTCCCTGATCGCGCGCCGCCAGCAGCTCGAGCAACCGCAGGCCGCGGTCCAGGGTCTGCGAGGTCTCACGGGCCATGGACGGTCACGGTCCCGGCAGCAGGCCGAGGTCGCGAAGATCAGCCACCGGCTCGTCGATGCTGCACGAGCCGTAGCTGGCGAAGAGGGCGCGGGCGGCGGTGGCGGTCGCATGGTCGACGGCGCGGGCCTCCGTGGCCAGCACTCCGGGCCGATCTTCGGCGAGGGCACCCTCGATCGCTCCGCCCGTGACGGCTCTCGCCGTCGCCACGAGGATGTTCAGCACTCCGTGGTGACGGAAGCCGGTCGCCGCGTCCGTGTAGCGGACGGCGTGGTGGAGCCCGGCCGTGCACTTGAACGGGACCGCCCGGTCGCGGCAAGCGAGGACGAAGGCCGCCAGTTCGGCGTCGCTCGGGAACAGCTCCTGCGTCAGCCCGCCCGTGCGGAACTTCGCACCTCGGCCGGAGCCTGCGAGGACGTCGAGGGCGGCGGCCCAGCCGGCCGACCTGGGCAGCTCGACGTAGAGGTGGGCGTCGGGGGCAGCCTGCTCCAACAGATCGACCGCCCGGGCCGCCCCTGCGACCAGATCGCTCCCGGGCGGGATCGGCACCTCGACCATGACGGTGCGGAGCCGCGCATCGGCCTGTGCAGTGGCCGTGGCCGCGGCCAGGCTCTCCAGGCCGGTGTCCACGATCAAGCCGATGTCCAGGGAACGGTCGGCGGGCAGCACGGCGAGCAGCTCCGCCACCCGGCTGGCAGGGCAGAGGAACGGACCGACGAATCCGGCCAGCGGGCCGGCTCGCAGGTCGAGATGGGCCGGCACGGCTGTCGCCATGGGTGCGTTGCCGGGTGGGAAGAGCGCGGCGTCGTCGATGAGATGCCGGAACAGGGTCGGGGGCTCACCCGTCGTGCCTGCGCGCATCGGGGTGTAGGGTAGTCCGCGTACGCTCAACGTACAGGAATGTCCGCTCAACGGACACTCCTGGGTGAGGCCCGGAGGTCGCGATGCCGTACTACCGCAGCGTGGGTGAGGTGCCGAGGAAGCGGCACACCCAGTTCCGCCAGCCCGACGGAGGGCTCTACGCCGAGGAGCTCATCGGCATCGACGGCTTCTCCCAGGAGTCGTCGCTCCTGTACCACCGCCACCTGCCGACGGCCATCGTGGGAGCCGAGACCGTGGTCGATCCCCGCCAGCTCGAGCCGCTGGTGGCCAACGATCCGCTCCTGCCCCGGCACTTCCGCACCGATGCCCTGCCGGCGGGCGGCGATGCCGTGGCCGCGCGCGCGGTGCTCGTGGGCAACGACGACGTGGTCATCTCGACCGTGGCCGCCACGGAGGCCAGCGGGCTCTACCGCAACGCGAACGGGGGACGAGCTCGTGTACGTCCGGTCCGGTCGCGGCCGCCTGGAGTCCGTGTACGGCGTGCTCGACGTCGAGCCCGGTGACTACGTCGTCGTGTCGATGTCGACCACGCACCGGTGGGTCCCCCTCGGCGACGAGCCGCTGCGACTGCTGGTCGTGGAGGCCGCCGGCCACGTCACCTTCCCCTCGCGGTATCTCTCGGCGCAGGGGCAGTTCCTCGAGCACGCACCGTTCTGCGAGCGCGATCTCCGGGCGCCCGACGCGCCGCTGCACGTCGAGGTCGACGAACCCGTCGACGTGCTCGTCCGCCATCGCAACGGCCTCACCCGCTACACGTACCGCTACCACCCGTTCGACGTGGTCGGGTGGGCCGGCTGCCTGTACCCGTTCGCGCTGTCGATCCACGACTTCGAGCCCATCACCGGCCGGGTCCACCAACCCCCGCCCGTCCACCAGACGTTCGCCGGGCCGCGGTTCGTGATCTGCAGCTTCGTGCCCCGCCTGTTCGACTACCACCCGCTCGCCATCCCCGCGCCGTACAACCACGCCAACGTCGACTCGGACGAGCTGCTGTTCTACGTGGGCGGCGAGTTCATGAGCCGCAAGGGCTCCGGGGTCGAAACCGGGTCGGTGACGCTCCACCCGGCCGGCTTCGTGCACGGCCCGCAGCCCGGAAGCGTCGAGGCGTCGATCGGCCAGTCCGCCACCGAGGAGCTGGCGGTGATGGTCGACACCTTCGCGCCCGTCCGCCTCGGCGCGGCGGCGCTGGCGTCGGAGGACGCGGAGTACGCCTGGTCGTGGCAGCGCGGCCTGGAGGCCGGCCGGGGGTCGACCCGCTGACGGCTCGGCGCGGCCGGTAGCGCAGGCCGGCGGAGTGGAGCCGTTACGCTGCCGCGCGCATGGCGACGGCCCGGGGCTTGCGTGGCGCCCAGTGCGACGGCCGATCGCACCGACGCTGGTGACGTATCAGCGAGAACGCGCCGGATGCAGGTCGCGGCCATCTTCGTGTTGGTGCTCGGGCCGCTGGCCGCCGTGCTCGTCGCGCTCGTCGTGTCAGGCCGGGCGAGCGCCTGGCACCCGGCCTCCGATGTGGCCGTCGAGATCCTGCGGATCAGCGAGGTAGGGGGGCGCCACACCCCTCTCGTCGGCGTCCACTCCCGCTACGGGTGGGACCACCCCGGCCCGGTGCTGTTCTGGGCACTCGCGCCGTTCTCGTGGCTGTTCGGGGCGGCCGGGGTGCTCGTCGGGGTGGTGGTGCTGAACGCGGTGGCCGTCGCCGGCGCGCTCGTGCTCGCGCGCCGTCGCGGCGACACGCCGCTGATGGTGCTGGTGGGCGTGGTGGCACTGGCGCTCTGCTACGCGCTCGGGCCGGACCTCCTGGCCGATCCGTGGAACCCGTGGGTGGCGGTGTTGCCGTTCCTCGCCTTCGTGCTGCTCGTCTGGTCCCTGGCAGACGGCGAGGTCGTCATGCTGCCGTGGCTCGTCGGGACGGGAACGGTGCTGGTCCAGACCCATGTCGGTTATAGCCCCTTCGTTCTCGGTCTCGGCGTCCTTGGGGGGGCGATGGCGTGGTGGTCCTCTCGTCGCCAGGGCGAGCACGGCCCGGAGCAGCGGGCGACGGCGCGCCGGAGCGCGGTCCTCGCCGCCGTGGTGGGTGGGTTGCTGTGGCTGCCGCCGATCGCCCAGCAGCTCTTCGGCGCGGACGGCAACCTGGCCGCCATCGTCCGATACTTCCGTGACCCCAGTGAACGGGCGGTGGGCTGGCGGATCAGTTGGGGGATCATGGGCACCGAGTTGGGGTTCCCGGGCGCCTGGCTGGCCGGCAACGAGATCGATGCGTTCGGCGTCCGCACCAGCTCGACGTGGCCAGGCGTCGCCCTGCTGGCGGCGACCGTCGTGCTCGGGTTCCTGGCGTGGCGGCGGGGTGTGCGAAGCGCCGGGCGTCTCGCCGTGCTGGCCGTCTCGGTGGCCGGCCTTGGCGTGGTCGCCGGGTCGCGGGTGACAGGGCTGGTGGGCAGCTACCTGGTGCGGTGGTGGTGGGTGATCGCCGCCGTCGTCTGGCTGTCGGTCCTTTGGTCGGGCTGGTCGCTGCTGGTCGGCGCGCGGGTGCGAGCTGTCGTCGCCGTCGTGTCCGTCGGCGCACTCGTCGTGCTGTCCGCGGTCATGATCGGACGCGCCGTGTCCGTGGAGGTGCCGAACGCCCAGGACTCTGTGGTCATCGGGCGGCTCTCCAGCCAGATCATGGCCGCGCTCGACGATGATGCGTCGTCCTTCGTGGTCGACTGGACGGACGCCCGCGACTGGGGCGCCGTGGGCTCAGGGGTGTTCGTGGACCTCGAGCGCAGGGGGCTGTCAGTGGCCGCGGCAGCCCGGCACGACGCGACCTTCGGAACGTGGCGGACCGCGTCACCCCAGGAGCGTGACGGACTCATCGTCGTCATGGCGGCCGACGAGCTCGAGCGAGGTGTCGCCCCGCCGCCCGAGGCGGTCGCCGTCGCCGACTACGACCCGTTGACGCCGACGCAGCGGGCACGGACCGAGGAGCTGCTCGGTCAGGTCGGCGACGAGCTCGGCGACGCCAACTGGGATTGGTCGCTCATCGACACCCCGTTCGGCCGCCAGGTACTGAGCGACCGAGGCGTCCCACCGGAGCTCGTCGACGAGCTGGCTGAGCTGCGTGCCGAGGGGCCTGCGTACACCGTCTTCCTGCAGCGCCACCGCTGACGCGGCTCGGCCCCCGTCAGGCCGGCGCGCCGCGGACGAGGGCGCGGGCCCGGATGAGCTCGGCCACCGACCAGGCCTGGAACGGGCAGCCGGTCGTCTGGTGCGGCGGGTGCGCATCGGCCGTCTCCGACACCGAGCCCAACCCCCACTCGGCGAGGTGGTCCTCCAGACCGTCCAGCAGACCGTCCGCCGTGCCGCCGGTGCGCAGCACCGCCTCGACGTAGGGCCCGATCAGCCACGGCCACACCGTCCCCTGGTGGTAGGCCTCGTCGCGTTCGGCCGGCCCGCCCCGGTGATGGCTCCGATAGCGGGGATCGGCGGGGGCCAGCGAGCGCAGGCCGAGCGAGGTCACGAGCGGCCCGCACGCCGCCACGATGGTGGCGTCCACGAGCGGACCGTGGGGGAGCGAGGCGGCCAGGAGCTGGTTGGGCCGGACGGACCAGTCGTCGCCGAGCGGCCCGTCGACGACGTCGGCCAGTCCGGCGCGCCCGGACGAGCGGAACCGGGCCGAGAACGAGGCCCGGGCCCGCGCCTCCGCGGCCGCCACCGCCGCGCTGTCCCGGCCGACCCGGGCGAGCAGGCCGGCGATGGCCGCCAGGCCGTTGATCCACAGGGCGTTGACCTCGACCGCCTTGCCGGCTCGGGGCGTGACCGGGCGGCCGTCGACCCGGGCATCCATCCAGGTCAGCGCCCACCCGTCGGCGCCCTGGGTGAGAAGGCCGTCGCCGGGATCGACGCCGATCCCGAAGCGGGTGCCGGCCATGTGGTGGTCGAACACGCTGAGCAGGTCGTCGGCCAGGGCCGCCGCGAGGTCGTCGTCGCCGGTGAGGGCCACGTGGCGGTCGAGCGCGTGCAGGAACCACAGCGTGCCGTCGACGGTGTTGTACTCGGTCCCGCCCGCGTCGGCCGTGTTGGCCAGCATCCCCTCCGAGAGCGAGTCCGCGGCGCGCAGCAGCAGGCGGCGGCCTTCCTCCGCCCGACCGGTGGCCAGGAGCAGACCCTCGTAGGAGGTCATGGTGTCGCGGGACCAGTCGCCGAACCACGGGTAGCCGGCGACGACGGTCGGTCCCTCGACGACGAGCTGGTCCGCGGCGAGGGCGAGCTGCGCGCCGGCCGGGTCGTCGGCCCCCGCGGCGATGGTCACCGCCGTGGCCCGGTCCGCGGCCGCGTCGACGATGGCGCCGGCCGGCGGCGGCGACGCGGCGAGATCGCCCGCCCAGGCCACGACGTCGACCGCGTCACCCTGGTCGAGCTCGGCGACGAAGCGGCCGGCGAACCAGAGGTCCTCGACGGCGTTCAGCCCGCGAGCCGCCTCCTCCCGCGCCCGCACGCCGCGGTACCAGCTCCCGTCCGGCTCGAAGCCGGGCCCGCTCACCCGGTAGGCCTGCTCGAACGTGAAGCCGTCGGCGGTGACCTCGACGGACGGTGGCCCGTTGCCGAAGCGCTCCCCGTGGACGTCCCTCCAGGTGCACAGCGCCTCCAGCTCGAGCCGCACGGGATGCGGCGCCCGCACGGCGCGGTGGACGATGCCGATGGCGGGCCGGCCGTGCACCATGGCCAGCTCCCGCTCGATCACGACCTCGCCCAGGTCCCAGCGCCAGCTGGGGATCCCGTTGCGCAGCGCGAAGCCCGACAGCAGCCGGTAGCCCGCCGGCGAGAGGGTGCCGTCGGCCCACTCGTGGGTCGCCAGCCTGATGCGCTGGTCACCGATCACGGCCACCGGGTCCAGGGAGGCGAGCGCCAGGTGCCGGCCGATGGGCGGCTCGGTGGCCACGACGAGCAAGCCGTGGTACCGGCGGGTGCGCAGGCCCGAGACCGTGCCCATCCCGTAGCCGCCCAAGCCGTCCGCCACCAGCCACTCCCGCCGGCTCGCCGCCTCCAGGCTCCCGCAGACCTGGCGGCCGGCGGTGAGTGCGGGTGCTAGGTCACCGGAGCGCACGACTCGTCGTCCTGGCTGGTGACCGCCTGCGACCCCTGGGTCCGAGCGGGAGCACCTGGTCCCCGCTTGAGCGCCGCCACCGGGTGCCAGCGCTGTGCGAAGAGGGCCGCGGCCAGGAGCAGAGCGGCCAGGAGCCCGTCGACCCAGTAGTGGTTGCCGGTGGCGACGACGACCCAGCAGGTGAGGATCGGGTGGGCGAGGATCACCCACCGCCACCTGCTCTCGCTGACCATGACGGCGCCGATGCCGACGAGGAGCGCCCACGCGACGTGGACGGACGGCAGTGCGGAGAGCTGGGCGGCGATGCCGGTGCCGATGGGTCCGTAGACGGACTGGTGGTAGAGCAGTGGGGTGTCGATGACCCCCAGCTCGGGGATGAGCCGCGGGGGCGCGACGGGGATGAGCTGGATCAGGAGGCAGGCCCCGGTGGTGATGGCGAGCGCGTTGCGGAGCTGCGGGTAGCGCGGCCGGTGCCGGACGAACAGCCACACCAGGAACAGGATCATCGCCGGCACATGGGCGGCCGCGTAGTAGACGTTGGCGAACTGCACGATCAGCGGGTGGGGCAGGATCATCTGCTGGACGGTGACCTCGCTGGGCAGGTGCCAGGCCCGCTGGAGGTCCCACAGCCAGCGCCCCCGCCACATGGCGCCGTCGAGCTGCATGAGCGAGAGCTTGTTGGCCAGCCGCCACACCGCGTAGAGCGTGAACATGATGGCCAGCTCGCGCGCGAACGCCGAGACCACCATGGCCCAGCGGACGGTGAGGGGCCGGAGGGCGACCACGACGGCGACGAGCAGGAAGACCGCCATCGCCGCCGGTTCCCACTCCAGCCACATCGGCCGGGATCCTATTCGTGCGTCCTGCGGGTCCCTACTGCCGTCAGCCCTGGAGGTGGCCGGCGTCGTTCCAGAGCGCGATGACCGGCGCGCCGCGGTCCCGGCCGAGGATCGACACCGTGCACGGCGACAGGAGGAGGGCACGGCCCACGGCGTGGCCGAGGCCCAACCAGCGGGCCGTGAGCACGCGCAGCAGGTGGCCGTGGGCGAACACCGCCACGTCCCCGTCGACCGGGAAGCGCTCGATCACCCGCTCCACCCGTGCCGCCACGTCCTCGAAGTGCTCGCCCTTCGGGACCCCCTCGCTGAACAGGTCCCAGCCCGGACGCTCGCGGTGGATGTCCACCGTGCGCCGCCCCTCGTAGTCGCCGTAGTCCCACTCCATCAGGTCGGGCTCGTAGGTGGCGTGGTCGCCGAGGCCGGCGTGTCGACACGTCTCGCGCGCCCGTGTGAGGGGGCTGCACCACACCTGGGCGAAGGTGAACGCGCGGAGCCGCACCCCGACGGCCTCCGCCTGCCGCGCGCCCTCGTCGAGCAGGGGCAGGTCGGTCCGGCCCGTGTGCCGCCCCGCCCTCGACCACGCCGTCTCGCCGTGCCGGACCAGCACCACCCGCATCCGGTCATCGTGGCCCATCAAGAGCGGCGGCGGCGCGATGCTGGCCGGCATGAAGCCGGCTGACGAGGCGCTGGCGGTCCGCCTGCGGGCCATCTGCACCGCCCTCCCCGAGGTGACCGAGCGCTTGAGCCATGGCGCGCCCACGTGGTTCGTGCGGGGCAAGACGACCTTCGCCACGCTCTGGACCCACGGTCACCACCAGGACGACTTCCCCCACCTCGTGTGCGCCGCTCCGCCCGGGGTCCAGGCCGAGTTGGTCGACGCGGAGCCGGACCGCTTCTTCCGTCCGCCCTACGTGGGCGGACGGGGCTGGATCGGTCTACGGCTCGACGTCGGCCTCGACTGGGACGAGGTGGCCGAGATCTGCGAGGAGGCGTACCGGGTGGTGGCGCCCAAGCGGCTCGTCCAGCAGCTCGACACCGATCGGGCCGGATCGGAAGACGACGGGGCTCAGACCGGGCCGGCGAACGGCTCGAGCACGGCCAAGATCTCCTCACCGTAGGCGTCCAGCTTCGTGGGACCGATGCCCGGCAACGCCCGCAGACTCGCGCAGCGAGGCCGGCCGGGCGAGGGCGATGCCCTGCAGGTGGCGATCCGACAGCACGACGTAGGCCGGGAACCTTGTCCTTCCGCGAGCGCTCCAGCCGCCAGGCCCGCAGTGCCGCTTCGGGTGCTTCGGCCTCCGGGGGGAGCGGGTCGAGAGCGGCCCGGGCCTTCGGCTCGGCCGCGGCCGGCCGGGCGCGTCCGGGCGCCTCCATCGGGATGCGAGGGGCGACGCCGGTCAGCTCGTCCAGGAACGGCGACGGGCGGGTGACGTCGGCCAGCACGACGGCCTGGCGGCGGGCCCGGGTGATGGCGACGTGCAGCACGCGCCGCTCCTCCTCGACGTCGGTGGCCAGCCGGTGGGGCACGAGCCCGGCGGTCACCCCGAACACGGCCACCCGGTCCCACTCCTGGCCCTTGACGCGGTGGATCGTGGAGAGCGTGACGCCTCCCGGCGTCGTCTCCCGGTGGAACACCGTCCGCAGCCACCCTTCGAACGTCCGAGGGTCCGGGTGCAGGTCCGCCACCTGGGTCAGGGCCTCGAGATCGTCGAGGTGGCTCGAACCGCCCTCGGCGGCGTTCGAGGAATCCAGCAGCCCCATGGCGCCGCCCAGCCCGATCCGGTCCCTGACGACGGCCAGGGCCTCACGGGTGGTGCCCGACTGCACGGCGTCGGTCACGAGCTGCAGATCGTCGGCGAGCGCCAGGACCTTGGTGGCCACCTTGGTGTCGTCGAGCCGGTCGGCGATGGCGCGGAGACCGGCGATGTCGAGCCGGCCCCGGAGCCACTTGGGGAACCACTGCGGGAAGCCCCGTGACGGCCGGCGATAGACCTCGACCACGTCGTCGCCCGCGAAGCCCTCGGGATGCGCGCCGATGCGGAGGTAGGCCAGCGCCGCTCTGACCCCCGTGCGGTCCAGCACGTCCGGCCGTAGCACCGAATCCACCGCGATGCCGGCTTCGGCCAGCGCCACGTGCGGCGCCAGCAGCAACGAGTTGACCCGAGTGAGGACGGCGATGCCGTCGGTGGTGACCCCGGGCTCGGTCAGCCAGCCCTGCACGATGCCGGCGAGCGCCCGGGCGCCGTCCTCCGGCGGGTGCCGCTGCACGCTGAGTGCACCGGGGTCCCGAGAGACGTCCGCCCCGGGCCGGATCACCTTCGCCACCCGCCGGTCGTTGTAGGAGAGCAGGTGGCGGGCCGCGTCGACGACGGCCGCGGGGCACCGGTAGTTGACCTCGAGCGGGTGGTCGGCCGCGCCGGGGAACAGGCGGGCGAAGTCCAGGAGGAACGCCGGGTCGGCGCCGGCGTGGCCGTAGATGACCTGGTCGTCGTCGCCCACGCCGAACACGTCGAGACCGGGCGCGGCCAGCAGGCGGAGCAGCAGCACGTGGGCCGGCGTCAGGTCCTGCAGCTCGTCGACGAGCAGGTGGCGGCACCGGGCCTGGGCCAGCCGCCGCCGCTCACCGTCGCGCAGCAGGAGGTCGACGGCGCCGTACACCTGCTCGTCGAAGTCGACGGTGCCGGCTTCGGCCAGACGCCGGCGGTACGGGATCGAACGCGGCGGCCAGGCCGGGGACGTCGTCGCGCTCGGCCTCCACCTCCTCCGGATCGCGCAGACCGAGGCGGGCCAGCGACAGCGCCTCGAGGTACGGACCGATGGGGTCGGTGTTGAGCCGGCGGCGCTGGGCGGGCACCAGCTCCGCGACCAGCCGGCGCACCTCGCGCTCGTCCAGCACGCGGGCGCCCGCCCGTGGGCCTCGGCCAGGAGGGCGTACCCGAGGGCGTTGAGCGTCTGCGACACGGGGCCGGAACTCGGTCGTGCGGGCCTCCATCTCCTGCTGGGCCCGCTTGTTGTAGGCCACCGCCAGCACGCACTCCCGCTCGAAGCCCCGGTCGACGACCAGGTGGCGGAGCCGCTCCGTCAGCACGCGCGTCTTGCCCGAGCCCGCCGGCGCGATCACCCGCGCCGGACCGGTCCCGTGGGCGACGGCGGCGAGCTGGTCGGGCGCCAGGTCGGCGACGGGCGCCGCCGGCTCCGGGACGACGGTGAGCCGGCCCAGCTCGACGGAGTCGGCGTGGACGACGCCCGTGTCGTCGAGCAGCCCGAAGCACGTCCGTGGCCCGCCGTCCACCCATGCCCGCTGACCGCCGGGCAGCTCGACGTCGCCCGGCCCGCTGGCTCCGCCGTCAAGGGCACGTGCGCCCAGCCGCTCGGCCTTGCGGCCCCACCACCAGACGGGCGGCCCGTCGCGGGCGTCGTAGGTGTTGGCCCAGACGAGGAAGTGCAGCCGGTCCAGCCAGGGCTCGAACCACGGCCCGAGCTGCCAGGGCCGCTCCTCCCACGTCTCGGGGGCGCGGAAGGATGCGGGGTCGACGCCGAGCTCCACCACCACGGGCTGGCGGGTCAGCCAGGCCTCGTGCAAGGCGGCGACGGCGGTGGCCGGAGCGCCCACGCGCAGCGGCATCGATGCGCACGACCGGCGCGCCGGCCCAGGCGTCGGGGACCGTGCCCCCGGCGCGCACCACCACGCCCCGGCCGAGGGCAGACGGGCCGGGCGCGGGCATGGCGGGGACCTTACGTGCGCCCTGTGCCAGGGTCGGGTGAGGGTGCGCGCCCGCTCCCCGACTGCGGTGATCGCCGGGCCGCGTCACATGCCGCACGGAGGTGTCAGATCGTGACATCCGATGTCGCATCGCGACACCTCCGTTCGTGGGGTGACAGCGGACGGCTTGTGTCACGCTTGGGTGCTTCACTTGGCTGCGGGTGGTGACACAGCCGGTGGTGCGAGCTATGGTCTGACCATCAGTCCATTTGCGATCCCGCGCGCCGGCACGTGACCCTCTCCACCTCCTTCGGGCCCGTCGAGCGGCGGACCGTCGCGGACGAGATCAGGGAGCGCATCGCCGACTCGATCCGCTCCGGCGAGCTCCAGGCCGGGGAGCGCCTGCCCGCCGAGCGGCAGCTGTGCGAGCAGTTCCAGGTGGCGAGGACCTCGGTGCGGGAGGCCATCCAGGGCCTCGTGTCCGTCGGCTACCTCGAGCGGCGCGGCAACCGCCCCTACGTGGCCGAGCGGCTCCCCGAGGTGACCCTCGACGACGACGGGCGCAAGCGCACCGTCCGGGAGCTGTTCGAGACGCGGCGGGTGATCGAACTGCAGCTCGCCGAGCTGGCCTGCGAGCGGGCGACGGCGCAGGAGCGGGCCCGGATCGTCGACGTGGCGGCCAGCTTCCGACCCGGCATGGCGCTCGACGACTTCCGCCGCCAGGACAGGGCATTCCACTCCGCCATCGCCGACGCCTGTGGCAACTCACTGCTCAACGAGCTGTACCGCAAGGTCCTGCACTCGCTCTTCGAGTCCGATGCCTTCGCGTCGCTGCTGTTCGCCCGCCCGAACCGGGCCGAGGTGTCGGCCCTCGTGGCGAGCGCCGGCCGCCAGCACCAGGCCATCGCCGCCGCCATCGAGGCGGGTGATCCCGTGGCGGTCGTGGCGGCGACCGAAGAGCACCTGTCCGACGTGGAGGAGCGCATGCTCAAGAGGCTGGTCTGAATCGATGCCCGCCGACCCCGTCCAGTTCGACCCCGGCGCCCAGCACGTGTACTTCCTCGACGACGAGGCCTTCAGCGAGACCGACCGCCCGGGCTTCCGGCGCCGGGTCGTGACCGGCGAGAGCCTGCAGATGTGCTTCTGGCGCATCAAGGGCGGCGCCACCGGCTCGTTCCTCCACCACCACGTCGACAACGAGCAGCTCGGCATCGTCATGCGGGGCAAGCTCGACTTCCGCATCGGCGGACCGGACGTCGAGGAGCGCGTCGTGCTCGGTCCCGGCGAGGTGTACCTGGCGCCGCGCGAGGTCTGGCACGGGGACAGCGTCTTCATCGGTGACGACGAGTACGGCGAGTGCTGGATCCTCGACGTGTTCGCCCCACCGCGCGACGACCTGCGAGGCGAGGGATGACCGCATCAGGGCCGGGCCCGGCGGACTGGCGGCTGGCGGTCGACATCGGGGGGACGTTCACCGATGCGGTCCTGCTCGATGCCGCCTCCGGCCGGGTGGTCGTGGGCAAGACGCTCACGACGCCGGCGGCGCCGCTGGAGGGTGTGCGGTCCGGTGTCGGAGAGGTGCTGGCCGGGGCCGGCGTGCGTCCGGGCGAGATCACGGCCCCGATCGTCCACGCCACCACGTTGATCACCAACGCGCTCATCGAGGGCAAGACGGGACGGGCCGCACTCGTCACCACCCGCGGCTTCGGCGACACGCTCCTCATCCGCGACGAGCACCGCTACGACATGTACGACCTCCAGATCGAGTTCCCCGCCCCGCCCGTCCCGCGGGAGCGCACGTTCGAGCTGGACGAGCGGACGATGGCCGACGGCCGCGTCGCCGTCGTCCCGTCCGAGCCGGCCATGGACGAGCTGGCGGCGCAGGTGTCCGCGGCCCGGGCCGAGGCCGTCGCGGTGTGCCTGCTCAACTCGTACGTCAACCCGGCCAACGAGCGGGTCGTGGCCGAGCACCTGCAACGTCGCCTCGGGGTCCCGGTGTGCATCTCGGCCGACGTGTCGCCGCAGATCCGCGAGTACCCCCGCATGATCACGACCGCCTGCAACGCCGCCACGATGCCCGTGATCGGGCCCTACCTGGACGAGCTGCAGAAGTGGCTGGCCGCCGAGGGCTTCGGCGGCTCGGTGCTGATGATGCTGTCGAACGGCGGCGTCGTCTCGGCGGCCGACGCGGCGCGTGTGCCGATCCGCCTCGTCGAGTCGGGACCGGCCGCCGGTGCGCTGGCCGGCTCGTGGTTCGCCCGCAAGCTCGGTGAGCGACGCCTGCTGTGCTTCGACATGGGGGGCACCACGGCCAAGTCCTGCCTCATCAAGGACTTCGAGCCGGAGCTCACGACCACCTTCGAGGTGGCCCGCATGTACCGGTTCAAGAAGGGCTCGGGTTTCCCGGTGTCGGTGCCGTCGGTGGACCTCGTCGAGATCGGGGCGGGCGGCGGCAGCCTGGCCCGCATCGACGAGCTGGGCCTGCTCAAGGTGGGTCCCGAGTCCTCCGGCGCGGACCCCGGCCCGGCCTGCTACGGCCGCGGCGGTGCGCAGCCGGCCGTCACCGATGCCGACGTCCTGCTCGGTCTGCTCGACCCGGACTTCTTCCTGGGCGGCGACATGCCGCTCGACGTCGCTGCCGCGACCGCGGCGCTGGCGCCGATCGCGGCCGCGCTCGGCCTCGCCGCCGACGACACGGCCGCCGGCGTGCACGACGTCGTGAACCAGAACATGGCCGCGTCGTCGCCGGATGCACGCCGTCGAGCAGGGGGTCGACCTGCGGGGCGTGGCGGTGATCGCGTTCGGGGGCGCCGGCCCGGTGCACGCCTGCGGGCTGGCCGAGCTGCTGGACTCGGACCGGGTCATCTTCCCGGTCAACGCCAGCGTGCTCTCGGCGTTCGGGACGCTGGTGACCCCGGTGCGCATCGACCTGGCGCGCTCGCTGGTGCGCCGGCTGGAGGGCATCGACGAGGCCGACCGGGACGCGGTGCTGGACGAGCTGCGGGCCGAGGGCCGGCGCGTCCTGGCCGCCGCTGGGGTGCCCGGCGACGCGGTCCGGTTCCGGTACGGGGTCGATGCCCGGTACGTCGGCCAGGGCAACGAGATCACGATCTGGGTCGGTGAGGGCGAACGGTGGCCGGCGACCGCTGACGAGGTGGCGCGGCGGTTCGACGAGGAGTACGAGCGCATCTACGGCCTCACCATCCCCGACGTCGGCGTCGAGGCGGTGACCTGGCGCCTGTCCGCCTACGCCACCAACGCCCCCGTCGAGCCGGTGCCCCAGCTCGGGGTGGGCACGGATGCCACGCCCCACGGCCACCGGCCGGCCCGGTTCGGCCGCGCGGTGGCCGCCGACCGGGTCCCGGTCTACCGGCGCGAGACCCTCGGCCCCGGCACCCGCTTCGACGGCCCGGCGATCGTCGAGGAGCGCGAGACGACCGCCGTGATCCGGCCGGGATGGTCCGTCGTGGTCGGCGACGACGGTTCGCTCATGGCGACGCGCAGGGCAGGAGCGGCTGCGCCGTGAGCACCTCGTTCGATCCCATCGAGCTCGAGGTGCTTGTGGCAGAGCCTCATCGCCACGGTCAACGAGCAGGCCAAGGCGCTGCAGCGGGCCGCCTTCAGCCCGATCGTCCGGGAGGCGGGCGACCTGGCCAACGCCGTGTTCGACCGCAGGGCCCGCATGGTGGCCCAGGCGGTGACGGGGACGCCCGGGCACATCAACTCGCTCGCCATCGGCGCGGCCTCGATCCTCGAGGAGTACCCGCCCGACTCGCTGGTCGCCGGGCGACGTGCTGATCACCAACGACCCGTACAAGACGGCGGGCCAGCTCCTCGACGTGACCGTGCTCGTCCCCGTGTTCAAGGGCGAGCGGGTGATCGCGTTCTTCGGCTCCACCATCCACCACACCGACGTCGGCGGCTACGGCATCGGCGCCGGTGGTCGGGACGTCTTCGAGGAGGGCCTGTGGATCCCCATCTGCAAGCTGCACGCCGCCGGCGAGCGCAACCCGGACGTGTGGAAGTTCATCCTGTCCAACGTCCGCCAGCCCGACCACATGGCCGGCGACCTGCACGCCCAGATGGCGTCGGGCGAGGTGGGGGCCCAGCGCCTGCTCGCCCTGTGCGAGCAGCACGGGCTGGACGACATCGAGGACCTGGCCGACGAGATCATCAGCCGTTCGGAGGCGGCCACCCGCGCCTCGATCCGCCAGCTCCCCGCCGGCACCTACCGCGTCCCACGCCCTCCTCGATCTGGCCGACGGCTGCCGCATCGACATCAACGTGGCGCTCACCATCGACGCCGACGCCGGCGAGGTGCTCGTCGACTACGCCGGCTCGTCCGGCGCCAGCCCGTACGGGATCAACGTCGTGAAGAACTACACCCACGCCTACACCACGTTCACGGTGCGCAGCGTGCTCAACCCGGAGATCCCGAACAACCACGGCAGCCTGGCACCCGATCAAGGTCGAGGCCCCTGAGGGGAGCATCGTCAACGCCGTGCTGCCGCAGCCCGGCACCGCCCGCCACGTCGTCGGCATGTTCCTGCCCAACGCGCTGCTGAAGGCGCTGGCCCAGGTGAAGCCGGAGCAGGCCATGGCCGAGGGCTCGGGCGCGGTGTGGACCATGCAGGTCAACGGCAACCACGACGACGGCCGCCCGTTCATCACGGCCATGTTCACCTACGCCGGGGGCGTGGGCGCCCGGGCGGCGAAGCCCGGCCTGTCCGCGTGCTCCTACCCGACCGGCGTGGCGGCCGTGCCCGTCGAGGTGGTCGAGGCCAGCGCGCCGATCCGCTTCCTTCGCAAGGAGCTGCGGCCCGACTCCGGCGGTGCGGGGGCCCAGCCGGGCGGGCTCGGCCAGACGATCGAGTTCTCGGTGGACACCACCGGCCATGGCAGCTCAACGCCGTCACCAGTCGGTTGGCCGTGGCGCCCGAGGGCATCTTCGGCGGCGGGCCGGGTGCCGCCGGTCGTTTCAGTGTCAACGACGAACCCGTCACCACGCAGGCCCGCGTCACCCTGCAGCCCGGCGACGTCGTGCGCCTGGAGCTCCCCGGCGGTGGCGGGTACGGCGAGCCCGTGGAGTCCCGCTGAAGGAGCGGCAGGAGGGGTGCCGTGAACGTGCTGAGCGCCGACCTGCTGGCGTCGTTCGACGACTCCATGCGGCCCGTGGAGGACGCGCTCACGCTGCCGCCGGTCGATCTACACCTCCGAGGAGTTCCTGGACTTCGAACGCCGGGCGCTGTTCGACCGCGAGTGGCTGTGCGTCGGACGGGCCAGCCGGATCCCCGAGCCCGGCGACTTCTTCACCGTCACGGCCAACGGCGAGGGCGTCATCGTCGCCCGCGGCAAGGACGGCGCCATCCAGGCCTTCTCGTCCGTGTGCCGGCACCGGGGCATGGAGGTGGCCGAGGGCGAGGGTAACTGCACGACGTTCACCTGCCCGTACCACCACTGGATCTACGGCCTGGACGGCCGGTTGCTCGGGGCGCCGGCGATGGAGCGCACCCACGGCTTCGACAAGAAGGACTGGGGCCTGCCCCGGCTGGCCGTCGAGGTCTGGCAGGGGTTCGTGTTCGTCAACCTGGACCCGAACGCGGCGCCGCTCGGCCCCACCCTCACCCGCTACGAGCCGTACCTGGAGCACTACCACCTCGAGGACTGCGTGTGCCCGGGCACGTTCACCCTCACCGACCTTCCCTGGAACTGGAAGGTCATGTTCGAGAACTTCAACGACGGCTACCACGCCAACCGGCTGCACCAGGTCATCCAGGACTTCTGCCCGAGCAGCCTGGCCGCGTTCCCGGTGCCGTGGGACGACGGGTCGAACGTCATCTTCCGCACGAACGGCTACACGCACATCGACGGCGGGTTCAACGCCACGACCAAGGCGCTGCTCCCGATCTTCCCCGACCTCACCGAGGAGGAGCGCTGGCGGTCGACCTTCGCGCTCATCCCGCCGACGCTGTGCCTCGGCACCGCGCCCGATCAGGCCTTCTTCTTCATCGTGACGCCGAAGACCGCCGGCACGATCGACGTCGAGATCGGCTATCTGCGTCCATCCGAGCGCGCTCGAGCACCCGATGTTCGACCACCTGCTCCAGATGTCCGACGCCGGCGTGCAAGTGTTCGTGCGCCAGGACCAGGACGCCACGACCAAGGTCCAGCGGGGACTGTCCAGCCGGTTCGCCGTGCGCGGCCGCTACTCGTGGCAGGAGGAGAGCCACGTGCAGTTCAACCGGTGGCTCATCCAGCGCTACCGAAGGCACTACCCGGTCCAACACCAAGCAGAGCAACAAGGGGGAGGAACATGAGAGGCAAGACGATGGGGATCGCGGCGTCTGGCTGCGCTGACCCTGCTCGCGGCGGCGTGCGGCAGCGACGACGACGGAGGGACCAGCCGACACGGCGGGCACCGAGGCACCCGCGGCCTCGGAGGCGCCCGCCAGCGAGGCGCCGACCAGCGAGGCGCCGCCGAGCGAAGCGCCGTCGTCCGAGGCGCCGGCCGCGCACGGACCTCGACACCAACGGCGACGGCGAGGTGCGTGTTCGGCGTGGCCACCGCCGGGCCACGCGACGACGGCGGCTACTACCAGGCGCTCGTCGAGAAGGTGACCGAGTTCTCGGAGGCCAACAGCTACGCCGATCCGATCATCGTCGACAACATCCCGGCCGCCGACGCCGCCACCGAGCTCACCAACCTGGCCGAGCAGGGCGTGGACGTCATCGCCGTCGGCGCCAGCGAGATCGCCGAGCCCCTGGCCGACCTCGTCGACGAAGTACCCCGACATCTTCTGGTACTGCAACTGCGGCGCCGGGTACCCCGAGAACCCGGGCCTGGCGCAGAGCCAGGACGACGCGTCGGAGATCAACTACTCCGCCGGCTATGCCACCGGCCTCCTGCTCAAGGACAAGGGCGGCGACTCGGTCGCCTTCCTCGGCTGCTGCGACCTCGGCTTCGAGAAGGAGTCGTACATGGCCTACGAGAAGGGCCTGCAGGCGGTCGACCCGTCCTACACGATGACCTACGTCGCCACGGGCGGGTTCCCGTTCGACTTCGACAACACGGCGGGCGCGACCGAGGCGTTCAACAACGCGGTGGCGCAGGGAGCCGACGCGGTGTACCCGTTCCTCGGCGGTGCCCACGAGCCGATCGTCAAGCTGGCCAACGACGCGGGGCTCATCACGATGAGCGCCGGCTCGTCGAAGGCCTGCGACCGGACCGACCTCGACTACCAGATCGCGGTCCGCTTCGACGCCGGCGACTACCTGGACACGATCCTGGCCGAGATCGCGGACGGCGCGTTCAAGGAGGGTGACACCCGCGTGTTCCACGTCGGTGTCGATCCGGAGCCCGGCGCCGTCATCTGCGACCCGCAGGGCGACCAGCAGGCGCAGATGGACACGGTCTACCAGGACATCGCCGCCGGCGAGTTCGCGGCAGAGTTCGGGGAGATCAAGGGCACGGCCTACGCGAACAGCTAGCGGTGGCCGGACCTTCTCCGATCGGGGGCGTCGGTGAGCCGGCGCCCCCGGCCGCCGTCGAGCTGCGCGGCATCACGAAGCGCTTCGGCGCGGTCCGCGCCTGCGATGCCGTCGACCTGAGCCTCGTCCGGGGTCAGATCCACGGGATCCTCGGCGAGAACGGCGCCGGCAAGTCGACCCTGATGAAGGTCATGATCGGCCTCGTCCTGCCGGACGCCGGCTCGATCACCGTCGACGGCCAGCCGTGCCAGATCCGCGATCCGAGCGAGGCCGCGGCGCGCGGCATCGCCATGGTCCACCAGCACTTCAGCCTGGTCGAGCCGCTCACGGTCTGGGAGAACGTGATGCTGGGCGACCACGGCCGGCTCGATCCTGGCGCGGCCCGCCGGCGGGTCCGGGAGATCGTCGAGTCACCTACGGCCTCGACGTCGATCCCGACGTCAAGGTGTCCGAGCTCTCGGCCGGCATGCGCCAGCGGGTCGAGATCATCAAGTGCCTGCGGCGCGATCCCACGATCCTCGTGTTCGACGAGCCGACCTCCGTGCTGACTCCGGCCGAGTCCGAGCAGCTCTTCGCGGTCCTGCGCCGGGTCGTGGACGACCAGCGGTGGGCGGTCGCCCTCGTGAGCCACAAGCTCGACGAGGTGCTGCGGGCCACGGACGTCGTGACGATCATGCGGGACGGGCGGGTGGTCGAGCGGCTCCCCACGGCTGAGGCCGACGCCCGTCGCCTCGCCCGGGCCATGGTGGGCCGCGAGGTCTCCCTCCGCTCGGAGAGCGCCGCGCTCGGGGCCATCGAAGTGGCGGCCGAGACGGCGGTGGCGGACGCCTCGGTTGCTGCCGAGGACGCCCGGCAGGACCGGCCTGTGGTGCTGCGGATGACCGACTGCCGGGTGGCGGGCGCCGACGGCCGCCCCCGGCTGGACGGGCTCAGCCTCGAGGTGCGAGCGGGCGAGATCGTGGGGGTGGCGGGGGTCGAGGGCAACGGCCAGCGCACGCTCGGCGACGTGCTCTCGAGCCTGGTGGGGCTCGACCGCGGTTCGGTGGAGGTGGCCGGACGGCCGGTGCGCGCCGGGCGTCCGGGAGCGATGTCGGCGGCCGGTGTCGGGGTCATCCCCGAGGACCGGCACGACTCGGGCTGCGTGCTCGACCTCTCCGTGGCCGAGAACCTCGTGCTCGTGCGCCCGGAGTCGCACGCCCACCGCGGCGTCATCGACCGCAAGGAGGTGCGCGGCAACGCCGAGGCGCTGATGGCGGAGTTCGGCATCCAGGCGTCCGGGCCCGACGCCCCCCTTTGGTCGGTCTCCGGGGGCAACCAGCAGCGAGTCGTGCTGGCCCGCGAGCTGTCGCTGGCGCCGGTCGTGCTGGTCGCGGCGCAGCCGACGCGCGGGCTCGACGTCGGCGCCATCGAGTACATGAACGACCGGCTGCAGCGGGTGGCCGAGTCCGGGACCGGTGTCCTGCTGATCTCGACCGAGCTCGAGGAGATCCTCGCGCTCGTCGCACCGCGTGCTCGTGCTCCACGGCGGGCGGATCGTGGGCGAGATGCGCCGCGAGGACATCGATCTCCAGCGCCTCGGCCTCCTGATGGGCGGGATGGTGGCGTGACGACGACCGTCGCGGTCGAGGAGCGGCCTGCCGCCGAGGTCGCCCCGCCCGGCCGCGACCTCGGCTTCACGATCGGTCTCTATGTCGTGTCGATCGCCGTGGCGCTCGCGCTGTCGGCGCTCCTCGTCTCGCTGACGGGCGGCTCGTGGTCCAAGGTCTTCTCGGCGCTGCTCGACGGCAGCCTGCGGGCCGACGGGCGGTGGGGGACCACGCTGGCGACGGCGGCGCCGCTGCTGTTCGTGGCCCTCGGCACGATCGTCAGCACGCGCGCCGGCCTGGTCAACATCGGCCAGGAGGGCCAGGTGCTCGTCGGCTCCGCGTTCGCCGCGGCTGCCGCCGTCCGCCTCGACGGGCCCGGTCCGCTGATCCTCGTGGTGGCGCTGGCGGTCGGCTTCGTCACCGGTGGGCTCTGGGCGGCCATCGCGGCGTGGCTTCGGTACACCCGCAAGGTCCCGGAGGTCATCACCACCCTCCTGCTGTACTTCCTCGCGCTCCAGGCGACCGGGTACGCGCTGACGCGGCGGTTCCTGCTGCTCGACCCCGATCCGAACCGTCCCAATCGCAACCAGACGAGCGCGCAGGTCCCGCCGGAGGCTCGTCTGCCTCGCATCCGGATCTTCGGCAACGAGTTCCCCCTGTCGGTGGTCATCGCCGTCGCGCTGGCCGTCGTCGTCGCGTTCGTGCTGAGCCGGACGGTGTGGGGCTTCCGGCTCCGCGTGCTCGGTGCCAACGCCCGCACGGCGCAGCGGGTCGGCATCTCGGCCGTCGTCATGGGCACCGTGGCCATGGTCTGCAGCGGCGGCGCCGCCGGTCTCGCCGGCGGCATGATGCTCACCGGCGGCGTCGGCGAGTACCGGCTCTCGCCGGGCTTCTCCAACAACGTGGGCTGGGACGGGCTGCTGGTGGCACTGCTGGCCCGGGGCCGGCCGCTGGTCGCTGTCCCGATGGCGTTCGTGTTCGCCATGCTGCGCACCGGAGCGGGCTTCCTCGCCGCGACGGGCGTCGAGCGCAAGATCGTCGACGTCGTGCAGGCGTTGCTCGTGCTCGCGCTCCTCGTGCCGCCCGCGGTCCTGTCCATACGGGCCCGGCGCCGGGCGACTGGCCGCATCGGGAGCGCGGGTGTGATGGGCGGCTTCCTCTCGGCCGTGTGGACCATCTTCACGAGCGACACGATGTACTTCAGCGATGTTCCGTCTCGCCGTCGCTGCTCGCGTTCGCCGCGGTCGGGGAGTGGATCGCCGAGCGCGCCGGCACGCTCAACATCTCCGTCGAGGCGATGATGCTCGCCGGCGCGTTCGCCGGTGCCGTCGCGTACGACCTCACGTCGAGCACCGTGCTCGGCCTCGTCGGCGCGTGCTTGGCCGGCCTCACCGTCGCGCTCGTCCAGGCGACCATGAGCCACCGGCTGACGGCCGACCAGTTCGTCGTCGGCCTGACCCTCAACGTGCTCGTGCTCGGACTCGCCGCGTTCCTCGACTCGAGCATCGACCCGGAGCCCACGCTGGCCAAGGTGGTCGAGGTGCCGTTCCTGTCCGACCTGCCGATCCTCGGCAAGGCGCTGTTCGCGCAGACCTGGCCGACGTACCTCGTGTATCCCGTGATCGCCATCGCCGGGTGGCTCGTGTACCGCACGCGCTGGGGGCTGGAGGTGCGGGCGGTCGGTGAGAACCCGCAGGCGGCGGACGTGTCCGGCATCCACGTCAACCGGCGCCGGCGCCAGGCGATCCTCGTCGACGGCCTGATGGCCGGTCTCGGCGGCGGGTACCTCGTCCTCGGCATGGTCGGCTCGTTCGACGCCGGCGCCGTCGGCGGGCGAGGGCTTCATCGCCATCGCCGCGGTGATCTTCGGCGGCTGGACCCTCAAGGGGACGGTGCTCGGCTGCTTCGTGTTCGGCATGGCGGACGCGTTCCGCCTGGCCATGCCCACGCTCGGCTACCAGGGCAACGCCCAGCTGCTGAGCTCGCTGCCGTACCTCCTGACCATCCTCGTGATGATCTTCTTCGCCCGTGCCAACCGGCAGCCGTCCGCGCTGGCCCGGCCTTTCGTCCGCGGCCTCACCTGACGCGGGCCGTCATCCCTCGACGGTCAGGCCTGGCCGGTCTGGCGGAGGAACTCGGTGCCGTCCCAGTAGTCGGCGCGATGGATCACCTCGCCATCCCGTACCCGGAGGCGGAACACGCCGCGGATGGCGAGCTCGTGCTCGCCCCGCCAGCGGGCTCGCATCGTGTACGCCACCACCACCCGATCGCCTTCGGTCACCACGTCCTCGACGTCGTAGCGCAGCCCCTCGAAGTCGGCGAGGAACGCGGGCAGGCGACGGCGGTACTCGTCACGACCACGGCAGCTCGACCCGAGGGCCGAGGTGTGCTCGTTCCAGAAGTCCGCGCTCACATGGCCGGCGATGCGGTCCGGATCCCCGCTCGCGAAGGAGGCCACGTAGGCCAGTGCGACGTCCCGCGGGCCCGGCCCGCTCAGCCCCACACCTCGCGGGCCTTGGCGTAGACGCCCTGGTCGTAGGACATCTCGATCACGTTGCCGTCCGGATCGTTGATGGCGCAGATGTAGCCGATCGGCGGCGGCATCTGCGTGGCCGGCCAGTGCAGGCAGCCCTCGGACTCCGCCTGCGCGGCGATGCGGTCGACCTCCTCCTTCGTCGGCACCTCGATCCCGATGTGGGCGAACGGCGCCATCGTGGGCTGCGGCCCCTTCTCCTGGTCGCGGAGGAAGCTGACCAGCACGAGGACGAACGGGCGATCCACCTGGTCGTCGTGGGCCAACCAGGCGCCGTAGCCGTCCGCGTCCTCCCGGCGGTCCAGCAGCTTCAGCGGCGTGTAGCGCTCGTACCAGGCGATCGAGGCGTCGATGTCCTGGCAGGGGAGAGCGATGTGGGTCCAGCGGGGGCTCGTCGGCCGGAGCTCGTAGGTGGCGTCACTCACGGGTGAAGCCGTCGGGGATCTGCGGTTCCGAGCCGCCCTTGGTCCACAGCACCAGCGTGTTCCCCCAGGGGTCGCGGAACGCGCTGTTGAAGCCGTTGAACTCGGCCCAGTAGTGGTCGCGCCACAGGACGGTGGCGCCCAGCCCCTCCGCGGTCGACAGGATGCGCTCCTGGGAGTCGTCGTCGCTGACCAGGATCCAGATGCGGACCGTGCGACCGTCGGTCGAGAGGGCACGAGGCTCGACGCCCTCGGGGTCGGGGTGCGGCCGGGCGTTGGCCGCGTTGTAGATGCCCATGTGCAGGTTGCCCACGGGGGACGGCGTGCCGTCGTCGAGTTGGAAGTGCTGGCCCGGGACGATGCGGTGGAAGACGCCCTCGGGACGAGGCTCGACCTCCCAGCCGAAGACCTCGGCGTAGAAGGCCGCCGAGGCGGTCGGGATCGGACGACGGGAAGTCGACGAAGATCAGGGTGTTCGGGTACGCCATCGGCGGTCGACGTTAGCAGTGGTCTGATGGTCTGACCAAAGGCCACTTCGGTGCCGGGCTGAGCCCCGCGCGGTCGAGCAGGCGGTGGCCGGCGCGGGTCGCGTCCGCGGTCAGGGCGTCGACGTCGACGGTCACGCATCGGCCCTCCCGGACCACGACCCGGCCGTCGATCACCACGTGCCGCACGGAGCGACCGTCACTGCCCCACACCAGTTGCAGCACCGGGTCGTGGCCGACGGGCACCCAGTTGGGACCGCCGCCGTGCACCACGAGGTCGGCCCGCCGTCCGGGCTCGATCGTGCCCGCCATGCCCCCGAGCCCCACGGCCTCCGCACCCCGAACCGTGAGCAGGTCGAGGGAGTCGTGCGCACCGAACCGCGTCGGGTCAGCGGGCCTGTCCTTGGCCAGCCCGGCGAACAGCGCCGCGGCGCGCAGGGGATCGACCAGGTCGCCGGCGTTCTCGCTGTCGCACCCGAGCGCGAGGCGCCCACCCCGCGCGAACAGCTCCGCGTGCCGGCCCGCCATCGTGACGCCCTGGCCGAGGCGCAGGTACGCCCACGGGCAGGCGGCCACCGCGGTCGCGGTGCGGAGCAGGACCTCGAGCTCCTCGTCGTCGACATGGACGGCGTGGGCGACCAGCACGTGCGGTCCCAGAGCGCCGAGCTGCTCGAGGTGAACGAGCGGGCGCCGCCCCGTCCGGGCCAGGTAGGCCGCCGGATCCGAGGCCGAGGGCGAGAGGTGGAACGTGAGGTGGGTCCCCCGCTCCCGGGCCAGCGTGCTGGCCGCGGCCACGAGCTCGTCGGACATCAGGTCGTGGCCGACGAGGGTCACCCATCCCGACACCAGCCCGCCGGGCGGGAAGCGATCGAGCACCGCGCGCTGGCGGTCGAGCACCTCGGCCGCCGGGGCCGCGTACGGACCGTCCTGGACGTCCCAGCCCCACGTCCCGACGCTGCCGCGCATGCCGACCGCGGCCATGGCCGCGGCCACCCGCTCGGGATGGGCCACGGTGCCCGCCTCGACCGTCGTCGTCACGCCGTGGGTGACGGCCTCGATGCAGGCCAGGGTGGCGGACAGCTCGTCATCGTCGGCGGAGTGGTGAGCGTGCACGGGCACGGCCCACGAGAAGATCGACTCTCCTGGCGGCAGGTCGTCCGGGATGGAGCAGCGGACCAGCCGGTCACCGGTCAGGTGCTGATGAGCGTTGACGAAGCCCGGGGTGACCACGTGGCCAGGACCGCCGAGCACCTCCACGTCCGGGAAGCGGGCTCGCGCGGCCGCGCGGTCGACGACGCCGCGGATCGTTCCGCCGGAAACGAGGACCGCGGCGTCGACCAGGATCGTGCGGTCCGGGTCCATGGTCAGCACCTGGTCGCCGGCGATCATCAGCTCGGGGATCAGCTCGGGCGGCGGGCCGGCGGAGACAGCAGTGCTCGTCATCTCCGCTGCAGTCTGGCCGCCAGTAGGGCCACCGGTACGCTGGCCGGGTGCCTGCGGCCACCTCGTCGTTCTGCGACAACCCCGTGCTCCAGCAGGCGTGGTACGCGGTGGCCCGCAGCCCGGACCTGGCCCGCCAGGCCCTCGCGGTACGCCTGCTCGGCCGGGACTACGTCGTGTGGCGCGACGGCGCCGGCGCGGTCGTCGCTGCGCCCGACCGCTGCCCGCACCGGGAGGCACCCCTGTCCATCGGACGGTTGGACGGCGGCGAGCTCGAGTGCGCGTACCACGGCTGGCGGTTCGGCGAGGCCGGCCGGTGCGTGCTGGTGCCCTCGGCCAACGAGGGCGTGCCCGTGCCGCCGAAGGCGCACCTGGCGACGATCCACGCCGCCGAGCGCTACGGCCTGGTGTGGCTGTGCCCCGGCGAGCCGGCATCAGGCATCCCGGAGGTGCCCTACGACACCGACCCGGCCTACCGCCGGCTCAACGTGGACGTCGAGTGCTGGAGCGCGTCGGCCACCCGCATGACGGACAACTTCCTCGACATCTCCCACTTCCCGTTCGTCCACACCGGCACCTTCGGCCGCGCCCAGGACACGCACGTGCCCAAGATCGAGTTGGCACCGCTCGACGACGGCTTCTACGGCTACGCCTACACCGTGGCCGTCAACAACGACGCCCTCGGCGCCACCGCCAGCGGGCTGGCCACGAAGGTGCTGACCCGCCGGATGACGACCGGCTTCCACCTGCCCTTCACCGTGCGCAGCACGATCCACTACGAGACCGGGCTCGACCACATCCTGCTGCTGCTCAGCACCCCGGTCGACGATGTGACCTCGCTGTTCACGTTCGTCGTGTGGCGCAACGACGACTTCACCGTGCCCGCCGACGAGGTGTTGCGGTTCGACAAAGCCATCGGTGCCGAGGACCGCCGCATGCTGGAGCAGGTCCCCGGCGTGCTGCCGCTCGACGCCACCGCACTCGTGAGCGTGCAGGCCGACAAGGCCTCGGTCGAGTGGCGGCGGCGGCTCGTGGCCCTCCTCGACGGCGCGGCCTGACCGCCGGGTCGCGGCCGCATGCGCTTCGGGCTGACCGTTCCCAACCTGGGCGAGTACGCCGACGCGTCGTTGCTGGCCGACCTGGCGGCCGAGGCCGAAGCGGCCGGTTGGGACGCCTTCTTCCTCTGGGACCACGTGCTCTACCGCCGCGACCCGGTGTTCGAGGCCGTCGATCCGTGGGTGGCGCTGACCGCCGTCGCTCTGCGGACGTCCCGGGTGCTGCTGGGCCCCATGGTCACGCCGCTGGCCCGCCGCCGCCCGTCCGACCTGGCTCGCCAGACCACCACCCTGGACCACCTGTCCGGTGGGCGGCTGGTGTTCGGGGCCGGGCTGGGATCACCTCCGGACGCCGAGTTCGAGGCCTTCGGCGAGGACGGCGACGCCCGCCGCCGCGGTGACCGGCTGGACGAGGCGCTCGAGGTGCTGTGCGGGCTCTGGTCGGGCGAGCGGTTCAGCTTCGCCGGCGTCCACCACCAGGTCACCGAGGTGACCTTCCGGCCCGTGCCCGTCCAGCGACCCCGGCCGCCCATCTGGATCGCCGGCCTGCTGCCGAATCGGCGGCCGTTCCGTCGGGCGGCCCGCTTCGACGGCATCTTCGACGTCGTCGCCGGGCGCAACGGCCCCGCGGGCGTAGCCGAGGTGGCCGACGTCATCCTCGCCGAACGCGGCGGGCTCGACGGGTTCGAGATCGTGATCGAGGGTCGCTCGCCCGGGCCCTACCGCCCGGCCGAGCTCGCCGCGGCCGGCGCCACGTGGTGGCTCGAGGACATCAGCTGGAAGCGGGCGCCTCTGCCCGAGCTGCGGGCCCGCATCGCCGACGGCCCACCCGCCCCCTGAACGGCCCTCCTTCGTTCTGGTCCGAGTTCCACGCGTCCGGCTGCGCGTCGAGCTCGGCGACGGGCCGGTGCCGCGCCGATGCGGCCGCCAGCCGAAGGTCGTGAGCCTGCCGGTGATGACGCCGCCCTGACGGCGGTCAACGCGTCAGGGCTCGAGCGCGGCCAGCCGGGCCTCCCTCGCCTTCGTCATCCGCGTGGCGGTGCGGCGCTTCCACATCTTGAGCTTCCAGTGGCGGCGCCGGCGTCGGCCCTGCTTGGCCCGGGCCGGATCCTTGTGGTGGATCGGCCGGTAGCCGACAGCGGGATCGTGGGCGTCGTCGGGCTCCACCCCGCCGGACACCTGCTCCGCCACCTCCGCGAGCTCCGTGGTGATCCGGTGCCTCTCGGAGCGGGCCGCAGCCCGCCGTTCCGCCCGAGGGGGTAGGACCTGATCACCGTCACGGTGCCGCTTGCTCATCGTCCCTCCCATCACTGGGTTGATCAACAAGCCTCCCCTTGGGGACGAGGGTACCAAGCGGCCAGCCCCGGCGGTAGGGCGAACGGCCCGCGAAGATGGGGCCTGTGATCCCTGTCGTCTGGTCGCCGGTCCACCGCCGCCATTCGCCGACCATGGAGGTCGAGCTCGGCCAGCCGATGGCGCAGTACGAGCTGCCCGCGCGGGCCGACGAGATCCACCGGGCGCTGGCCGAGGCGCCCGACCGCTTCCGCGTCCTCGAGCCGGTGAGCCACGGCGCCGCGCCGATCGAAGCCGTCCACGATCCGGGGCTCGTCGCCTTCCTGGGCACGGCCTGGGAGCAGGTCCATCTGGAGGAGGGTCTGGCGGAGGCCATCCCGGACACCGTGGTCCACCCGGCGCTCCGGGCGGGCATGGGCCCGGCGCCGGCGCCGACGGGCGCGGCGGCCCGCCTCGGCTACTGGTGCTTCGAGACGATGACACCGCTGGTGGAGGGCACCTACGACGCGGCACGGGGAGCAGTCGATGTCGCCCTGACCGCGACCGACCTGGTCCTCGGAGGAGCGCCCGTGGCCTACGGGCTGTGCCGGCCGCCCGGGCACCACGCCCCGACGGCGGCCTACGGGGGTTATTGCTACTTCAACAACGCGGGCATCGCGGCCCATGCGATGGCGTCGTCCACCGGCACCAAGGTGACCGTGCTCGACGTGGACTATCACCACGGCAACGGCACCCAGCAGATCTTCTACGAGCGCGACGACGTGCAGTACGTCTCGCTGCACGGCGATCCCAACCGGGCCTACCCCTACTTCGCGGGCTATCCGGAGGAGACGGGCGCGGGACCGGGCGCCGGTGCCAACCTCAACCTGCCCCTACCCCCTGGCACGGACGACGAGCGCTACCTGGCCACCCTCGCCCAGGCCATCGACGCCATCGAGGCCTTCGATCCCGCGGTCGTGGTGGTGTCGCTCGGCGTCGACACCTTCCACCTGGATCCGATCGCCGACTTCGCGCTCTCGACCGATGCCTTCGCCCGCAGCGCCGGTGCGGTGGCGGCGCTGGGGCGGCCGATCGTGGTGCTCCAGGAGGGCGGTTATCACCTGCCCAGCATCGGCGTGAACGTGCGCACCTGGCTCGACGGCCTCACGACCGGGAGCTGACCGACTCCTGCTGCCCCTCCTGTTTCTGTAGGGGCAGGAGCGCCTCGGCCGCCTCGGCCAGGTGGTCCTCCCAGGCGGCGGCGTCCGGCGGCTCGACCACCGGCACCACCACGAACTTGCTCGTGCCGACGGCAACGAACCGCTCGACGGTCCGCACGAGCGCCGCCCACCCGCTGGGGATGAGCACGCTGGGGTCCTCGAGGTCCGGCCGGCGCGCCGCCAGCGCGGCCAGCGTGGCGTCCGGCACCCCGTCCATCGTGTACGGGACCAGGGCCCCGAAGTGCTCGTCCTCGATCTCCCGGCCGTGCTCGCCGGCCACCTGCTCGATGACGGCGCGGCCCGCGGCGGCATCGTCCGGGGTGAGGAAGCTCGGCAGCCACCCATCGGCCAGGCGGCCGACGCGACGCAGTTCGGAAGGGGCGATCCCACCCAACCACACGTCGAGAGGGCTCTGCGACGGCTTCGGCTCGACCCGCAGACCGTCGTAGTGGAAGCGAGCGCCGTCGTGGGTGACCCGCTCCTCGGTCCAGCAGGCGCGGATCACAGCCAGGGCCTCGTCGAACCAGCCCGCCCGCTCACCCCGCTCGACGCCGAACGCCTGCTGCTCGTGCGGGTCGGCGACGCCGAGCCCGAACGCGGGGAGGAGCCGGCCGGCGGACAGGCGGTCCAGCGTGGCCAGCTCCTTGGCCACGACGACCGGGTTGCGGCCGGGGAGGACCATGACGCTCATGCCCAGCTTGAGCCGGGTGGTCCGGCCGGCGGCGAAGGCCATCCCGACAACCGGATCAGGTGCGCTGCCGCCGATCCGCTCGGAGAGCCAGAGGCTGTCGAAGCGCAGCGCCTCCAGGGCGTCGACCACACGGGCGAAGCCTTCGTCGTTGAGGGTGGTGCGGACGCCGAGGCCGTAGCCGATGCGGACCTTCACGACCCTGCATGATGGCACCAGGTCGTGCCCGGCGGGTGTGGCCCCCGCTCAGGAGGCGTCGTCGAGCAGTTGTTCCAGCTCGGCGTCGAACGGATCCACCACCTGCAGGAACGCGGGCGCGGCGGCCGGCAGGCGCAGCCCGACCAGGAGCCCGACGGCGACGGCCAGCATCAGCAGGGGTGCGGCGCCGATGCCGGCGAAGCGCTGCAGCGCGAGGGCCAGCACGGCACACACGACGGCGGCGACTCCCGCCACCCGCACGGCCATGGCCCAGGCGACCCCCTGATCGGCCGGCTCGCGGAAGACGGCGCGTGCGCTCATGTCCCTATTGAGTCAGCCGGGGCGGTTCCAGATGCAAAGAATTTGCCCTTGTCACGGAACTGGAACGGCGCGGACGCGCAGCGGTCACAAGCGGCTCACCGAACGTGCGGGCGGGTGAACAGAGCGCGCGCCGGCCGTACGCTTCGCCGCCATGTCAGCACCTCCGCTCCCGCTTGCCCCTCTCGACGCCTTCCGGCTCGACGGGAAGGTGGCCGTGGTGACCGGGGCGTCGAGCGGGCTGGGCGACCGCTTCGCCCGCGCGCTGCACGGAGCCGGCGCGACGGTGGTCGTGGCGGCCCGCCGCCAGGAGCGGCTGGAGGCGCTGGTGACTGAGCTCCCGGGGGCGGTCGCGGTGGCCGCGGACCTCGGCGAGGCGTCGCAGCGCGAGGGCCTGATGGCCACGGTGCTCGACCGCTGCGGCACGGTCGACGTACTCGTGAACAACGCCGGGGTGGGACACACCGTCGCCATCGAGGACGAGGACGTGGACACGTTCCGGCACACCATGGAGCTGAACGTCACGGCCGTGTGGCACCTGTGCAAGCTGGCCGGAGTGACGATGGTCGCCAACCGGTCGGGCAGCATCGTCAACGTGGCGTCCGTGCTCGGTTTCGTGGGCTCCACGCCCATCAAGCAGGCGCACTACGTCGCCAGCAAGGGCGCAGTCGTCACGCTGACGAAGGAGCTGGCGCTGCAGTGGGCCCGCAAGGGGGTGAGGGTCAACGCCCTGTGCCCGGGCTGGTTCCCGAGCGAGATGACGGCAGGCATGGAGAGCGACGAAGGCAGTCAGCGCTTCATCAGCCTGAACTCACCCATACCTCGCATGGGCGAGGTCCACGAGCTCGACGGGCCGCTGCTCCTCCTGGCCAGCGAGGCCGGTTCGTTCATGACCGGGCACGCTCTCGTGGTCGACGGCGGCTGGCTGGCTCGCTGACGGACGCCGGCGCGGTCAGGGCAGGCTGTCGATGGTGATGGTGAGGTTGCCCCTGATCTCCTTGTCGCTGTTGGCCTGACGGAAGCCGGAGAGCCAGGCCGCGGCGTCGAAGATCCTCCGGGTCGACGGGTCGTCGCCCTTGTTGACCGAGTCCTTGAACGTGTGGCCCTGGGACCACATGGACAGCACCTGCGGGTACTCGACGGGACCGTTGGCGCACTGACCGATCGCCCCGCACGCCGCGGCGAAGCCGGCATCGACGAAGGGCTGCGCGTGCGACAACCCGAAGCAGGCCGTGGAGTAGAGCACCCGCAGCTTCCCGGCGGCGGGAGCCAGGTCGGCCCCGAGCTCGGTGACCGCCACGACGTCGCCCTTGCCCGAGCCGTTGTCGAACACCAGGCGATCCCGGTGACCGTGGAGCACCACGATGACGTCGATGGCCTGGATCTCGGGCCGGGCCGCGGCTTGGTTCACGGCTCGGACGAAGCTGGTGCGCAGCGCCCGCCGCTCGGTGAGCATGCGGACCCGGCCGTAGTGGGGTCGCAGCATGAGGTCGGCGATCTCCACGCTGACGGCCCCCAGCCCGCGGTACAGGCCACGGAGCTTGGCCCGCCCCGCGGGCGTCAGGCTCGAGATCACGACGAGCGCTCGTTCGGATGGTTCCATGCGGCATCGCTCCTATTGGAGGATCTGGTAGATCACGCCCGGGATCACGAACCAGGCCAGCAGGAACAGGACGATGGCGTAGATGGCGAAGGTGGTCGTCTGGTCCTTCGGCGGATCGCCGCAGGCGCCGATGGTCTCGTAGAGCGCGCGGATCGGCTCGTCCAGAGCCAGGTGGATGCGGCGGCGGGCGACGGCTGCACCGTAGACGGCCGACCACGCCGCGCCGAGGAAGACCAGCACGACGACGAGGCCGAAGACGATGGTGAGGATCTTGCTCTCGAGCGCGCTTCGCACGCCGGACTGGACGGCGGAGAAGACCGCGGAGAGCGCGGCGCCACCGACGAGGAACGCGGGGATGCCCAACGTCTTGCCCTTGAAGCCGGGCTCCACCCGGTTGGCGTCCATGCGGGCCCTGCGCAGCATGCCTCGTTCGGGAGTCCCGTCGGCGCTGTTGACCTCCCGCCGTTCGTAGAGCTTGCGGATGCGGTCGATCACCGTGTTCTGGTGGTTCTTCACCAGGAAGCGGGTGACCTGCCCGGACGACCACTGGGCCAGCGGCTTGAGCGGGCCGATGCGCGGCACGGCCGGCGCCCGCACGCCGTTGCGGTCGAGCACCTCGAGGGACCGCATGGCCATGCGGTGCGCCTCCAGGAAGCGGTCGGGCCGCCACAGCGGCTTGCGATCGGACATCTGGTTGACGATGTCCTCCTCGGCCTTGCCGCGGACGCCGATCTCCTCGAGCAGCTTCCCCCTCGCCTCGGGGTCGTCCTCCCTCAGGATCCGCAGCGTCGCCAGCCGCTCGGAGAGCTCGTCGAGGACCAGGCTGCTCCCGTCGTCCTCCTCGGGTCGCCGCGCGGCCTCGTCCGAGCGTGAGGTCTGCGCCTCGCTCATGCCATTGGACGTTAGCGAGGCGGACGTTGGCGAGGCAGCGAAGCCGCACCGAGCGGAGTCGCACGCGGCGGTGCGAGCAGACGAGTGTGGTGCGAGCATGGGGGCATGACCTCCTCGTCCGTGCTGACCACCGCCTGCCCGCTGGACTGCCCCGACACCTGCTCGCTCTCCGTCACGGTGGAGGAGGGCCGGCTCGTAGGGGTCGGCGCGGCCCCCGGCAACCCGGTGACCGCAGGATGGATCTGCCACAAGGTCAAGCATCACGCCCGCCGGGTGTACGCGCCGGAGCGGGTGATGACGCCGCTCGTGCGGACCGGGCGAAAGGGGGAGGGCACGTTCCGGCCGGTCTCGTGGGACGACGCGATCGACCTCGTCGCCGGGCGCATGCGCGACGCCATCGGCGAGCACGGCCCCGCCAGCGTGCTTCCGTACGTCTACAACTCGTCGGCCGGCGCCCTGACGTCGGCCGGTCTGACCGCCCTCCTCTTCGCGCGGCTCGGCGTGCCCGAGGTGGCCCACACCATCTGTGCGGCGACCGCTGGGCAGGCGTGGGACGACACCTTCGGCGACATGCTCTCGGCCGATCCGCGCGACGTGCCCCACGCCCGACTGGTGGTCGTCTGGGGCGCCAACCCCACGGTGTCCAACACCCATCTGCTCCCGCTCGTCACGGAGGCGACCCGGAACGGCGCCACGCTCGTGGTCGTCGACCCGCGCCGGACGGGCGTCGCGCAGCGGGCCGACCTGCACCTGGCGGTCCGCCCGGGAACGGACGTGGTGCTGGCCTACGCGTTGGCCCGGCTGCTGCACCAGCAGGGCGCGGTCGACGAGGCGTTCTGCGCACAGCACGCGTCCGGGGTGGAGCAGTTCCTGGATGCGGCGGCCGAGTGGACGGTCGAGCGGGCGGCCGAGGTCTGTGGGCTGGAGGCGGACGACATCTCGACGCTGGCCACGCTCATCGCCACCCGGCGTCCCGCGTTGCTGCGCATCGGCTGGGGGCCGGAGCGCAACCGCAACGGCGGCTCGTCATGCCGCTCCATCCTCGGGCTCTGGGTCCTGGCCGGCCAGTTCGGGCAGCGCGGTGGAGGGATCATCGCCAGCCTCTCCGGCGCGGCCCCGCTGTCGAGCAGGCGCGTGGCCCTGGGTGCTCGGCCGGCGCCGACCGGGTGCGTCAACATGAACAGGGTCGGCGCCATCCTCTGCGGCGAGGAGGCCGGCGCCGCGCCGGCCTCCGTGCTGTTCGTGCAGGGCGCCAACCCTGCCGCCACCGCTCCCGACCAGCGCACGATGCTGCGGGGGCTGGGCCGCGACGACCTGTTCACCGTGGTCCACGACCAGGTCATGACGGACACGGCGCGCTACGCCGACGTCGTGCTCCCCGCCACCACCCACTTCGAGGCCGACGACGTGGCGGTGTCCTACGGCACGTACGTCATGCAGGCGGTGCCCGCCGTCATCGACCGGGTCGGCGAGAGCCGCACCAACAACGAGGTGGCGGCGGCGCTCGCCACCAGACTCGGTCTCGATCCGGTCGAGTTCGATCCCGACCCGTCGGTGCTCCTCGACCGCATGGCCGCCGGTGCTCCGGTCGAGCCGGTGCAAGAGCTGCGCGAGCCCGGCGGCACGGTGCAGTTCGTGGACACCTTTCCCAGCTTCGCCGACCGCCGAGCACGCCTCCTCGTCGACGACGGGGAGCTGCCGCTCCCTCGCTACCGCCCGCTCGGCGGCCCGGACCGCCTCACGCTCATCAGTCCCGCGACGGCGAAGACGATCAACAGCATCTTCGCCGAGTTCGACCCACCGCCCGCCGTCATCTCGATCAACCCTGCCGACGCCGCTGCACGCGGAGTAGTTGCAGACTCAATGGTTCGCGTGTGGAACGACCAGGCCACGCTGGAGCTTCCGTGCCGGATCGACGCGCACGCTGCGCCCGGGCGTGTGCTCCATCCCGAAGGGCCTGTGGCTCAGCGCGTTGCCGGGCGGGCTCACGGCGAACAGCCTCGCCCCCGCCACGATCTCCGATCTGGCGGGCGGTGCATGCTTCAATGATGCGCGGGTGGAGGTCGCCCCGACGCGTGAAGCCCCGACTCATGAAGGAGCAGCTAGATGAAGAAGATCTGGGCCGAGTTCAAGGACTTCCTGAACCGGGGTGACTTCGTCACGATCGCAGTCGGCTTGATCATCGCCCTCCAGACGGTGGCCGTCGTGAACGCCATCATCGAGGGGATCATCAACCCGATCATCGCCGCCATCGTCGGGAAGAACAACCTGAGTGAGTTCGGGTTCGACATCGGCGACGCCCGCATCAGCATCGGCCTCGTCCTCTCCGCCCTGATCACCTTCGTTTTCGTGCTGGCCATCCTCTTCTTCGCCCTGAGGGCATGGAACGCCCTGAAGCGGCGTTCGCCCGAGGACGACATCGAGACCGAGCTGAGCGTGCTCAAGCAGATCCGGGACGGCCTCAACCGGCCCAACTGACGGCCGCGATCAGGACAGGGTGGCCCGCGCTTCGCCGACGGGCCGCCCACCGCCCAGCACCGGGCTGGACCGCAGCTCCGCCGCGCCCGCGGTGTCGGCGCCCACGCGGTCGAGCGCGGCCAACAGGACGGCGGCGAACCCTCGCCAGGAGCCGTCGGCCAGCTTGAGGGCGACGGCGCGGCCGTCCGGGAGCGCGGCCGCCAGCACGCCCTCGGCTCCGTCCTTGGCCACGAGGCCCGGGATCGTCGCCATCAGCGCGGTGACGTCACGACCGGTGCCCCCGACCATGTCGGGGTGCGCCGTCATGGCCGACCGCACAGCCCCGGGAGCGGTTCCGGCCGGCGCCGTGGCCACGGCGGCGAACCCGCGGGCCAGCGCGGTCAGGGACACGGCGTGGGCGGGCGCCCCGCAGCCGTCGATCCCGACGTGGCTGGGCGCCTCGCCGGTCAGGGAGGCGATCACGCCGGTGATCGTCTCTTGCAGCGGGTGGTCAGGCTGTTGGTAGCCGTCGAGCGTCCAGCCGTTCACCACGCAGGTGGCCAGCATGCCGGCGTGCTTGCCGGAGCAGTTCTGCAGGAGCGATCGCTTGCCGTCGCCGGCGCGGAGCACATCGGCTGCCGCCGGTTCGTAGAGCGGCAGAGATGGCGTGTTGCGCAGCGCGGACTCGTCGAGCCCGGCACCGGCCAGCAGGCGGCGGACCCCCTCGACATGGACGGGCTCGCCGTTGTGGCTGGCGCAGACGAGGGCCAGGAGCTCCGGTGGCAGGTCGAGTCCCAGCTCCACCATCGCCGCAGCCTGCAAGGGCTTGTTGGCCGAGCGGCCGTAGACGGGAGCGTCGACATCGCCGAGCGCCAGTGCGACCGAACCATCGGCGGCCAGCACCACCACACTCCCACGATGCCGGCTCTCCACCATCCCTGACCGGACGACTTCGACAAGGACGGGCTCCACCGGGCCCGCGTCGGCCGGGCGGTGCTCATCCACCTCGCCGACGGTAGGCGATGAAGCCGGCCGGTGAATTCGACCGGTGAAGTCGGGGGTGGAGGCTGAGATACCGTCCGCGCATGAAGGTTGCGCTCACGGTCAACGACTTCCTGCGCCGCGCCGAGTTGGTCTATGCGGACCGGATCGGGGTGATCGACGAGCCCGACCAGCCGGCTGCGTCGTGGGGTGAGCTCACCTGGCGGCAGGTCGCCGAGCGGGCACGGGCTCAGGCCGCGGGGCTGGACGCGCTCGGGATCGGCCAAGGCGAGCGGGTGGCGGTGGTGAGCCAGAACTCGGCTCGGCTGCTCACCAGCTTCTTCGGTGTCAGCGGCAGCGGCCGCATCATCGTGCCCGTGAACTTCCGCCTCGCCCCTCCTGAGGTGGCGTACATCGTGGAGCACTCGGGCGCCCGGGTGCTGCTGGTCGACCCGGAGCTGGACGAGGCCCTGTCCGGGGTCACCGCCGAGCACCGCTTCGTGATCGGCGCCGAGAGCGACGAGGTGCTCTACCCGTTCGGGGTGGAGCCGGCGCCCTGGACCCCGGACGAGGACGCCACGGCGAGCATCAACTACACGAGCGGCACCACGGCGCGGCCGAAGGGCGTGCAGCTCACCCACCGCAGCCTCTGGGTCAACGCCACGACGTTCGGGTGGCACATGGGCGTCAGCGATCGGGACGTGTACCTGCACACGCTGCCGCAGTTCCACTGCAACGGCTGGGGGATGCCGTACGCCGTGACCGGGATGGGCGGCCGCCACGTCGTCCTGCGCAAGGTGGACGGAGCGGAGATCCTGCGCCGCGTCGAGCGTCACGGCGTCACCCTCCTGTGCGGGGCGCCGGCGGTGCTGGCCATGATCCTCGACGCCGCCGCGTCCTGGGACGGGCCGATCCCCGGGAAGGGCACGGTGCGAATGGTGGTGGCGGGGGCGCCGCCGCCGTCGCGGACCATCGAGCGGACGGAGATCGAGCTGGGTTGGGAGTTCGTCCAGATCTACGGCCTGACCGAGACGGCGCCGCTGCTCACGATGAACCGCGGCCGGGCGGAGTACGACGACCTCAACCCGGGCGATCGTTCGCGCCGGCTCGTCCGCACGGGCGCGCCGACCCTCGGTGTGCAGCTCGGCGTGGACGACGAGGGCGAGGTCCTGGCCCGGAGCAACGTGGTGATGGAGGGCTACTGGAACCAGCCCGAGGAGACGGCCACGGCGATCGTGGACGGGTGGTTCCGCACCGGCGACGGCGGGGCCATCGACGACGAGTCCTACCTCATGATCTCCGACCGCAAGAAGGACGTGATCATCTCGGGCGGCGAGAACGTCTCGTCCATCGAGGTCGAGGACGCCCTGTTCCAGCACCCGGCCGTGGCGGAGGTGGCGGTGATCGGCATCCCGGACGAGAAGTGGGGCGAGCTGGTCACGGCGCTCGTCGTCCTGAAGCCTGGCGCCGAGGCCTCGGCGGACGACCTGGTGGCCTTCTGCCGCGAGCGCCTGGCCGGCTACAAGCTGCCCAAGCGCATCGAGTTCCGGGACGAGCTGGCCCGCACGGCCACCGGCAAGCTCCAGAAGTTCAAGCTCCGCGAGCCCTTCTGGGCCGGCCAGGACCGCAAGGTCAACTAACCGACTCGCTCCCGAACCCGAACCCACCCGCCGCGACCGCCGCTGCGGCCACTGCTCGCCCGCCCGCCCCGCCCAGCTCGACCGCGCGATCGTGAACAGACGATGTCCGAAAGTCGCGCTGGGACCGTGCCCTCGGACATCTCTGTTGGAAGCGGGGAGTGGCGGGTCAGAGTTGGGCCCAGCCGCGCAGGACGATCGACAGGCCGCCGCCGACGAGGAGGAGGGCGGTGATCGAAGGGAGGTAGCGCAGGAGCAGCGCGGCACGGGGACGCTGGTACCAGTGGTGCTCGAGCCAGCCCTGGAGCCGGACGATGAGGAGTCCGGCGCCCATGAGGGCCGCGGCCATGCCGAGGCCGTAGAGCCCGACGAGAACGACGCCGAACCACGTCCGGTGCAGCGCGATGGCGCCCAGCAGCACCACGAGGGCGGATGGGGTCGGCACCAGTCCGCCGGCCACGCCCATCACCACCAGCCACGCCTTGCGGAGGGGCTCGGGCTCCGGCTCCCCATGGTCATGGCCGTGAACGTGGTCGTGGCTGTGTCCGTGTGCTCGTGTCCGTGCCGTGGTGATGGTGATGACCGTCGCCGTGGTCGTGCCCATGGTCATGTCCGTGGTCATGTCCGTGCGTCGTGGTCCTGCTCATGATCATGGTGCGGAAGGCCGGGCAAGCGCAGGTGGGCATGGCCGGTGCGGCCCAGCACCACGCGCCGGTACAGCAGGCCGAGACCGCAGGCAGCGAGCAGTGCTCCGCTGCCGACCGTCAGCCAGGGCAGCACGCGGTCGGGAGCCACGGCCTGCGACAGCCAGATGACGCTGCCCAGGGCCAGGACGCCGCCCGTGTGGGTGACGGCCACCGTCAGGCCGATGGTGACCACCTGGCGGGGGGTGCCACGGCGCCCGACCACGTACGCCGCCATCATCGTCTTGCCGTGGCCCGGCGCCATGGCGTGGAGGCCGCCCAGGACGACGGCGACCAGCAGCGCCAGCGACGCCAGGCCGACGGTCAGCTTCCGGTCACCGACGGCCTCCTGGAACCACCGCGTGAGCGGATCTGCCCCCCGGGCCTGCGGCGTGCCGGCTCGCGGGGGATCCGCACTCGACGTTGCGCGCAACGCAGGCCCTCCGGGCTCCACGGTGGCGTCGACGGACAGCGAGCGCAGTGGCGAGCGGCCGTCCGTGGGGTACTCCAGCAGGCGGTCCGACACGCTCGTCGTCGGGACGTCGCTCCTCGTCACCGTCATGGCATCCCCGGCCAGCGTGATCTCCCGCCAGCCGATGCGGTCGGTGAAGTTGCGATCCTCGAACGAGAGGTCGACCTCGTCGCCGAGCTCCGCCGGGGCCCGTAGCGGGCACTCGAGGCGCAGGGTCTCCAGGCCACCCTGCCCGGGCAGGAGCCGGACGGAGCCGGCGCCGGGAGCGAGAGGGAAGTCCCGCCCGTCGACGGCCACCGTGAGCCCCGCGGCGAGCCGGCCGCACTCGGCGTCCTGGTAGCTCGCGGCTTCCGCCGCGTTCAGCGTGCCGTCGCCGTCGGCGTCGATGCGCTGGAGCGCCTGGATGGTGGGCAGCTCGGCGAGGTCGAGGACGTAGTCGACGGTCACCTCGTCGGCCCGCACGACGAGGCCGGCGTACGTGTTGACCGTCAGGTTGCCGAGGGGGTGGGCGGCGGCCGTCCGTGCGGGGACGAGCACGGCGGCCGCCGCCAGACCGGCGGGCAGGGCGACGAGCGCGAACAGGCGGCGCATCACGGGCGCCAGTCCGTGGGAACGGTGACACCAAGCCGGTCGCCCAACGCGGCCGCCTCGGACCGCAGCGCCGGAACGAGCCAGGCCGACGACGTGAACGCGGTCTGCAACGTGGTGGCGGCACGGGCGTCGTCCCCGGTCGCCGCGAACGCGGCGGCGGCGTGGACGTGCAGGGCCGGGCTGCGGGTGCCGAGGCGCAATGACTCCTCGACGTACGGCAGCGCCTCCGGCAGCGCGACCCGCCTTCGTGAGGGCCCAGCCCAGCGCGTCGGCGGTGAAGATCGTGCGGCGCGTGCGGTAGGCGGCGTCGGCCAGCGTCACGGCCTCGGCCGCGTCCCCGTGGTCGGCGGCGAAGATGGCCGACTCCAGATCGACGGTGGAGCCGGCCCCGGCGAGGAGCTCGGTGCCGGCGCGGGCGAGGGCGAAGCTGTCGGCCGCCTCGTCGTCGCGGCCAGCGGCCTGCTGGAGCTCGCCCAGGACGCTGGCCGGCGCCGGCGCGGGGGACCGCTCGACGAGCGCGGCCAGTGTGGCGACGGCGTCGTCGAGGCGGCCCTGCGCCGCGGCGACACGGGCGCGTCCGATCTCGGTGCTGGCCAGTCCGGGCGCCGCCGAGCGGGCCCGTTCGTACGCGGCCGCGGCCCCGGTCAGGTCGCGCGAGGCCAGGAGCTGGTCGCCGATCAGCGTGGCGATGGTGGCGCGGTCCTCGGGCGCGCTGGTGGCCTGCTCGGCCTGGAGCATGGCCAGGCGGGCGCCCTCCAGGTCGCCGTGGAGCTCTCGGAGGTAGGACAGGCGGGTGAGGGCGGCGCTGCCGGGGCGGCGGGTCAACAACTCGGACAGGTGGTCCTCGGCCTCGTCGTAGCGGCCGAGCTCGACGCTGGCGTCGATGAGGATGGCCAGCGGGTCGGGGTCGTCGGCCACCTGCTCGTGGGCGGTGCGGCCGTGCTCGAGGGCACGGGCGAAGTCGTGGAGGGACAGGGCGAGCGCGCCCTCGGTCACGGTCGTCGCCGGGTCGCCGGGGGCCAGCGCCCCGGCCCGGTCGAGCGCGTTCCGGGTGAGGTCATAGAAGGCCGGGTCGCCGGTGGCGACGGCCTCCCGCAGGTAGCGGCGGGACAGCTCCTGCCAGGCGGGCAGGTCCTCCGGGTCGGCGGCCGTGCGCCGCTCGAGCTCGGCGATGGCGCTCGTCGAGGCAGTCCCGACGACCCCGCCGATGTCGTCCCGATCGGCGCCAATCGCCGATTCGGACGACATGGATGAAGAAGCGATGACGACCGCGGCGGCGATCACGCCCGCGGCGGCCAGGAGCCCGACGGCCAGTCGCCGGCCGGGTCCGCGGGCGGGAGGGCCCGCCGGAGCGGGGGACCCGGAGGCCCCCCGCTCGGACGTGGTGCTCAGCATCATGAGCCCAGCACCGTCAGTTGCCGTACCCGCTGGCCGGTGCGGCCAGGTAGGGGAACGAGCCGGTGAACGGCCGGTCGTTGGTGTTGACGCCGTCGCCCAGGTCCTTGTTGGGCGAGATGTTGAAGTCAGGCGTGAACGCCGTGGCGCCGGCCAGCGCCCGGATCTCGGTGTCCGTGACGTCGTCGGTCAGCAGCCGCCCGTTGGGGAAGCTCGACGCCGTCGAGGTGTTGAGGCGCAGCATCTCCGACGGCACGACGCCCGCGGGCTGGTTCACGCCCGGGATGCCGGTGAGGAAGATGGTGGCGATGTCCTCCCGGCCGCCGAGGCCGAGGCCGAGGTCGACCTCAGTCGGCACCTTGACGCCCGGGTAGAGGACCGGGATCAGGCCGGCCAGCTCGGGCTTGAGGACGCTGGCCGCGAACTGGCCGTCGTTCACCGGCTGGGAGCCGTTGAACTTGTCCTTCTGCCCGATCGGGATGACCACCTCGTTGACCAGCGGCATGCCCAGTCGGGCCACCTGCACCCAGCCGCCCCTGTGGTTCAGGACGCCGGGCTTGCTCCCGCTGAGGATCCGCTGCGACCGGCGGTACGTGGTCGCCCACACGCCGACGGTCTTCTCGTTGCCCTTGACCAGTTCGGCCTTCGGCACCTGGAGGGCGATGCTGTGGACGTTGAACCCAGCCACGTAGTCCTTGCCCGGCGCGGCCGGGAGCGGGATCAGGTGGGCGGGGTTGAACGGCCGCAGGCCTCCGAGGTCGAAGATGCTGCCCAGGTCGACGAAGAACGGGTCGTCGCGCGGACCGGCGAAGACCCGCCGGCCGTTGCCGAGACTCTTGATGCCCTTCGAGCCGAGGTTGGCCTCGTAGTCCGGGGTTGACCGCGGGCCGACGTTGGCCGGCGGCACCGGGAGGTTCTTGCCCAGCGTCTCGGACTTGCCGTTCGCCTTGTTGACCTTCGTGACCGAGTAGGTCTGGCGCAGGTTGAGGTCGGCGTCGTCGAGCTTCGTGACCTGGCCGGTGTTGTAGAGGAACGTGTTGGGGTTGGCGTAGGTGGTCGTGAAGCGGAACTGGTACTCGATCTCCGCCTCGGGATCACCGTCGTTGGACACGTTCAACTGGTAGAGCACGTCGTCGCCGAACTTGTAGAAGTTCGGCCCTCCGGCCGGCGACTCGAACGGGATGACGTTGGCGATCAACGTCACCTTGCTCGAGTCGTCGGGGCTCACGAACGCGTAGACGTCCGTGAGGTCGGCCACAGGGTCCTCGGTGATGAGTGGCGCCTCCCGATGGGAGGAGGCCTGCACGCCGGTGGTCGTACCGGCGAGCAAGGCGCCAATCACCCCGAGTGCCGGCAGGCCTCGCCGGAGCAGCTTTCGGGATGTGGTCATGCGTATCCTCTCGTTGCAGCCGGTCGTGCCGGCCTCCTGGTTGGTAGGTGCTCCCTGGCTGGTCACACCGCCCGGGGGGCCGGCACCCGGCACCCCTGGCGCTATGGCCGGCTGGTCGCCCCGCCTCAGGGTTGGAGCACGCCGATGACCTCCCACCGCTCGCCGAGCGGGGCCAGCGCGACCTGGAGGGCGAGCGGGCCGTCGACGGGGACGACTCGGACGAAGCCGGCCGCGTCCGCCCCGAAGGCGTTGAGCACGAGCGTCGGGTCGCGGAAGCGCTCCAGCCGCTCGGCCGGCCCGGCCCGGAACGTGCCGGTCGTGCCGCACAACGTGTCCGCCAGCGTGGGCTGCCCGAGGAGGCTGCCGCCGTAGACGGGGCCCTCGCGGCAGCCCTGTTCCTCGGTGACCCAGCGTTCCGCGGCCTGCGTGGCCGCGGTGTCCGGAGGCAGGACGGGCTCGGACGTCGACTCCGAGTAGGTCACGCGATGGCCCCCGTCCTCCTCGACCGTCGTCCAGGTGGCGCTGGCCCGGGCGGGCACGAATCCCGCCACCTCGTCGAGGCGGGGCTCGAAGACGACGTCGGTGGTGACCGTGGCCGACCCGACGTCGGTGACCTGGTAGTCGACCACGCGAGGGAGCGTGACCAGCCGGTCGCGCCAGGTCGTGAAGGGGCCCGAGGTGCTGCGATCATCGGCGGAGAGCAGCGAGAAGCTGCGCTCGGCGTCCCCGGCGATGAGGGCGTCGAGCAGACCCGTGACCGCCTCCTGCGGGGTGGCGGCCGCGGCTGACAGCGGGGGCGCCTCCGGCTCGAACGTGGCGCCGGCCAGGCCGTTGGGCTGTGCGGCGTCGATCCCGTCGAGGGTGCGGGACGCCTCCGGGCTGTTGCGGAACGGCTCGTCGTCGTGCGTGGTCACGAAGTAGGCGCCACCGGCGGCGGCGAGCACAGCGGCGAAGGTGAGCAGAGCGGCAGGTCGGGTTCTCACGGCCGGTGCTTCGTGCGGTCGGACGGCCCGGATTGTCCCTGGCCACAGATGCGACCAGGTCGCAGAGAGGCCGACTTGCCGCGAGGTGTCCGCCAGGATGGACTGACACCCGTGTTCGAGCGGACCCGGTCGTTGCCGATGGCGGTCGCGACCGCCGCTGTCGCGGCCCTGGCGCTCTGGCTGTCCGCATGCTCATCGGATTCGTCCGACGGCGTGCCGCTCGACGCACTCGCCGCCGGCACGAGCCCGCTGGGCACCGCGACACCCCCGACCGAACCCTCTGTGACCGACATCGACGACGCCGTGGCCGGCGACGTCCCGGCCCCGGTGCTGCAGACGGTCGAGGAGGTGCTCGGCGGCCAGGCCTCGATCGCCCGGCCGGTCGGCGACGACGGCAGCCGTCCGCCGGTCGACGACGACCGGGTGTTCGTCCTCGGCGACTCGATCACCGAGTCGGCTGGACCCGGAGATCTACGACACCATCGACGGCCAGCTCGAAGCGCTCGGCTGGCGGCCGACCATCGACGCCCGCGCCGGCCGGACCACGCCCCAGGGGCTCGACGTCCTGGAGCGCCGGCGCGACGACGTCCACGACGTCGTGATCGTGCTGCTGGGCCACAACGACGCCGTCGACCCCGCGACGTACCGCGACCGCCTGGAGACGATGGTCGCCGAGCTGTCCGACGTCCCGCTGGTGCTGCTCCTGACCAACTACGAGTTCGAGCGCGGCCGGGACCGCATGAACGACGAGCTGCGACTCGTCGACGCGCTGCACGACAACGTGCAGCTCGCCGACTGGGACGCCGTGGCCCGGGCGACCGACGGCGCGATCGGTCCCGACGGCCTCCACCTGACGCGGACCGGTGCGCAGGCGCTGGCCGCGACCATGGCCGTGTCCCTCGGTCCGGCGCCGTCGTAGTCCGGCGCCTTCGTCGATGGCCGGCCCGTAGCATGGCGGGGTGAGCACGCAGTCCGAGTCGTCAAATCCGGCCAAGCCGGTTGGGCCAGACCAGCGGGCGATCGCCTACCTCGACCACGCGGCCACCACGCCGATGCGGCCGGAGGCAGTGGATGCGATGTTGCCGTTCCTCACGGAGCGGTTCGCCAACCCGAGCGGCTCGCACCGCGCGTCCCGGGATGCGCGGCGCGCGCTGGACGAGGCCCGTGACGACGTCGCCGCGGCACTCGGGTGCGCGCCGGGCGAGGTGGTGTTCACCGGGTGCGGAACGGAGGCCGACAACCTGGCCGTCCTGGGCTCGGTCCGGCGCAATGGCGGTGCCGCCGTCTGCCCTGCGGCCGAGCATCACGCAGTCCTCCACTCGGTCGAGCACCTCCAGGGCCGGGTGGTCGGCGTCGACGCGGCTGGTGCGGTCGACCTTGACCGGTTGGCCGGCGCGTTGGACCCGTCCGTGCGGGTCGTGTCGGTCATGACGGTGAACAACGAGGTCGGCACCATCTCGCCGTTGGCGGACGTGGTGGCGCTGGTCCGCGAGCGCGCTCCTCAGGCCGTGCTCCACACCGACGCCGTCCAGGGATTCCAGTGGCTGGACCTGCCGGCCGTCGTCGCCGGCTGCGACCTCGTCGCGGTCTCCGCCCACAAGTTCGGCGGACCCAAGGGGGTCGGTGCCCTCGCGGTGCGGGGCGGCGTTGCCGTCGAGCCGCTCCTCATGGGTGGCGGACAGGAGCACGATCGGCGCAGCGGCACGCACAACGTGGCCGGGATCGTGGCCATGGCCGCGGCGATGAACGCCACGGCGGCCACCCGTGAGGCCACGGTGACGCGGGTGGCGGCGCTGCGTGATCGGCTGCTCGACGGTCTGCTGGCCGAGATCGACGGCCTGCGCGAGACCGTTCCCCGCGATCGGAAGGCGGCCGGTTCGGCTCACGTCTGCATCGAGGGCGTCGAGAACGAGGCGCTGCTCTTCCTGCTCGACCGCGAGGGCGTTTGTGCCTCCGCAGCCTCGGCCTGCAGCAGTGGGGCCATGGACCCGTCCCACGTCCTGGCGGCGATGGGCCTGCCCCGCGACGTGGCCGCAGGCTCGCTGCGGCTGTCGCTCGGATGGTCGTCCACCGACGCCGACATCGACCGCGTGCTCGAGGTGCTGCCGGCGGCCGTCGGCCGGCTGCGCCGCCGCGCGCCGGTCGGCTGATCACCCGGTCACCATGAACGTGCTCGTGGCCATGAGCGGCGGGGTGGACTCCTCCGTGGCCGCCGCGCTCCTGCGCGACGCGGGCCACGACGTGGTCGGGGTCACCATGAAGCTGTGGGGCGGCGAGAGCGACACCGGCTGCTGCTCGGTGAGCGATGTCGACGACGCGCGGCGGGCGGCCCAGCAGCTCGGCATCGACCATCTGGTGTTCAACTTCGGGGAGGACTTCGCAGCCCACGTCGTCGCCCCTTACATCGATGCCCACGCGGCCGGCCGCACGCCGAACCCCTGCATCGAGTGCAACCGGCACCTCAAGTTCGCGCGGCTGGCCGAGCGCGCCGAGCTCCTCGGCTTCGATGCAGTGGCGACCGGACACCACGCCCGAGTGCTGGCTCCCGCCGGGACCGAAGGGTCGTGGCGCCTGGCCCGCGGGGCCGACCGGGCCAAGGACCAGAGCTACGTGCTCCACATGCTCGGGCAGTCGGAGCTCAGCAGGACCCTGCTGCCGGTCGGTGAGCTGACCAAGGACGACGTCCGCCGGCGGGCTCGTGATCTCGGGCTGCGGACGGCCGCCAAGCCCGACAGCCAGGATGTGTGCTTCATCACCACGCGAGCCGGCCGGCAAGGCTTCGTGGGGACGCGGATGCCGCTGCACGCGGGAACCGTCGTCGACTCGTCGGGCCTCCGGCTGGGCACGGTCCCGGCCGTCGAGCTGGTGACGGTCGGCCAGCGCAAGGGCGTCGGGCTGCCGGGCGGCGGGCCGGCGCGCTACGTCGTCGACGTGAACGTGGCCGAGGCCGTCGTGACCGTGGGCTCGGCCGCCGAGCTCCTGGTCGACGCCGTGCGGGTCGGGGCGTGCACCTGGGTCGACGGGCCTCGCGCCGGTGACGTGCTCGTGCAGTCCAGCGCCCACGGTGTGCCGCGCCCGGCGACGGTCGAGCCCGAGGTCGACGGCGGGGTTCTGGTGCGCTGGCACCAGCCGCAGCGCCGGGTGGCGCCTGGTCAGAGCGTCGTGCTGTATGACACCACCGACGCGTTCGTGCTCGGAGGCGGCGTCAGCGTCACGGCCTGAGGCGCTGGCGGCCAGGGTCGCGGTCCGTCAGCCGTGGTGGTGGCGGCGCTCGGCTTCGGCCACGGCGTCGGCCAGGAGCGTGGGACGGCAGAGGAAGGCGTCCGTCCGGACCGTGCTGGACTCACCCGGGCGGCGGCCCTGGCGCACGACGGGCTCGGGGGTCCGCAGGGTGACCTCGACCGCGGCGCCGAGCGAGCCGCCGGTGAGGTCGAGGGCGTCGGTGGTGGCCAGAGCCCGGGTGAACGAGCGCACGGCGCGCCACCGGAACATGGCCGTCTCGGCGACGACCAGGTGGTCGTGCAGGGCCAGGCCGGCCGGGACGAAGACGAGGAAACGCGTCGAGAGCACGTGGAAGCGACGCGGGAGCACCACGAGCAGGCCGATCGCGACCACGGAGACCACGGCGCCGACCGCCCACTGGCGGGCGGCGAGGAGGAGCGGGCCGCCGGCCACCGAGGCCGCGAGCACAGCCCACAGGACCGGGAGCGGGCCGAGCACGAGTTGCCCGGGCGGCCGAAGGGGGAAGCGCGCCTCGTCGCCGTAGGCCGAGCCCTGCACGAAGGCCCGACCCACCTGCGGATGGAACGCGATCACCGCCACGGCCACGCCGCCCACCACCGCGATCGCCGCCGCGACGCCCGGATCGGCGACCAGGGCGATGACCCCCAGCACCACGGGCGCCGGAGCCAGCAGGCGCGCGACGGTGAGCGCCACGGTCGTCGGCACCAGGCAAGCCACGAGGCCGACCGCCCACAGTCCCCACAACCCGATGGCGGCCACCAGGCCGACGGGCGTGCTGGAGCCGTCGAGCAGCTCGCCCGCCGCGATGCCCACGGTCAGCGGGAGGATCAGCCACAGGAGGCGCAGCACCCATACCAGCGATCGGCCCACCGACGCAGACTTGCCGACCGCAGGATCGACCCGCCAACGTAGGGCACGAGAGCGCTACGGTGCCGGGAGCGCAGAGAGGGGGCAAGCGCGATGGAGGTCCGGGTGCCGGCGGGCGTCGTCACGGGCGTGGGGAGCCTTCCCCACACCGACGCGCGCGCCGCCGCAGACCTGGTGCTCGAGCTGCTTCCCGACCTCCCCGCCATCCCGCAGCTTCCCCAACGATCGCCGGCTGAGCGCATCCTGGCCCACGGTCTCGTCGGCGTGAGAGGTGTGATGATCGACGACGCCGGCGAGGTCCGGGTGGACGTCGATCGTCTCGACCCGCTGGCCGCCATCCGGCTCCAGCCGGACCACGACGCCTTCGGTGGTCTACGGGCGTTCCTCGACGCCGCGACCGGACGCCGCGGGCCCGTGAAGTGGCAGGTCGTGGGCCCGGTGACGCTGGGACTGGCGCTGATGCGGCGCGGCGCCCCGCCGGCGCTGGCCTTCGACGTCGCCATCCGGGCCGTGCGCGAGCACCTGCGCACCGTTCGGCAGTGGGTGGCCGACGCCTTGCCCGAGTGCCCGCAGGTGGTCGTGATCGACGAGCCGGGATTCAGCGGTGTCCTCGAACCCGGGTTCCCGATCCCGCCCGACACCGCGATCGACCTCACCTCCGGGGCCTTGGCGGCCATCGAGCAGGTCGCCATGATGGGCGTGCACTGCTGCGCGGACGGCGACCTGGCGGCCATCGCGGCGACCGGCCCGTCGATCCTCTCCGTGCCCGTGAGCGGTGCGCTGCTCGAGGTCGCCGGGCACCTCTGCAGCTTCCTGGACGCGGGGGGATGGATCGCGTGGGGCGCCGTGCCCACCGACGGACCGGTCGGTCGGAGCGCGGACCGCTACTGGCGCGAGCTGTCGGCGCTCTGGTGCGCGCTGGTCCAGCAGGGCTGTGACCCCATCCGGTTGCGCACCCGCGCCATCATCACGCCGGCCTGCGGATTGGCCCTGCACGACGAGAGGCAGGCGGCGTCGGTCCTGCGCCTGACCAACGCGGTTGCCCGGAAGGTCCACGGGCAGGCCCTCACCTCCCGCCTCACCGTCGGTTCCTGACCGGGGCCGGCGCAGCCAACCGTCCCGGCGCAGCCAGCCCGTCAAACTCGGAGGGGTCAACCGGGAGGGCTCGTCCCCGCGTCCTTCTCGCTGACACCGGCGGCGTCGAAGGTGGCCATCTCGCGCAGGATCCTGGCCGCCGCCTCGACGACGGGCAGGGCCAAGCAGGCGCCGCTGCCCTCGCCCAGGCGCATGCCGAGGTCGAGCAACGGCTCGAGTTGGAGATCCTCCAGCACCGCGGCCGCTCCCGGCTCGACCGACCGGTGGCCCGCCACGCAGCAGTCGACGACGTACGGCGCGAGGCGAGCGGCGACCAGGAGCGCGGCATCCGCGATCACGCCGTCGACCACCACCGGCACCCGCGCCGCCGCGCCGCCGACGATGAAGCCGGTGAGAGCGGCCAGCTCCAGGCCGCCCAGCGCGGCGAGCGCCGGGAGCGGGCCGGCCGCGATCGCGGCGGCGTGCCGGTCGAGCGCGCGGTCGATGACCGCGACCTTCCGGGCGAGGGTGGCGTCGTCGATGCCGGTGCCCCGGCCGGTGACGGCGACGGGCGCGCGGCCCGTGAGGGCGGCGATCAGGGCCGCGGCGGGCGTGGTGTTGCCGATGCCCATCTCGCCCGTCACCAGGCAGCGGGCACCGTCCTCGACGAGCATCGCCGCCACCTCGGCACCGGTATCGAGTGCCGCGGTCGCCTGGTCCATGGTCATGGCCGGGCCCTCGGCCAGGTCGGCGGTGCCGGCCGCCACCTTGCGGAGCAGCAGCCCCGGCTGCTCGTCGAGTGGTGCAGCCACGCCCACGTCGACCACCAGCACGCGAGCGCCGTGCTGGCGGGCCAGCACGTTGATGGCGGCCCCGCCGGCGCAGAAGTTGGCCACCATCTGTGCCGTGACCTCCTGCGGCCACGGCGTCACGCCCTGAGCGACGACACCGTGATCGCCGGCGAAGACGGCGACGGCGCCGGGGGCCGGCAACGGCGGGGGGCAATGCCCGGCGATGCCGCAGAGCTGCCGGCCGAGCACCTCCAGCCGCCCGAGCGCGCCGGGCGGCTTCGTGAGGCGCCGGTCGAGCGCTTCCGCCTCCGCCATGGCCGCGGGGTCGAGCGGTCCGACGAGGGCGAGTGCCGACGAGAACGAACCCTTCACGCGGGCGACGGTACCCGGTGCGGATCGGACGATCCCGGTCCACGGTGTCCGGTACGTTCCGTCCATGAGCTTTCCGTCCGACCTGGAGATCGCCCAGAGCGCGACCCTCAAGCCGCTGGCCGACGTGGCCGCGGAGATGGGCATCGGCCCGCACCTGCTGGAGCCCTACGGGGACTCGGTGGCCAAGATCAAGCTCGAAGCCATCGAGGAGCTGGCCGAGCGGCCCCGGGCCCGGTACGTCGTCGTCTCCGCGGTGACGCCGACGCCGCTCGGTGAGGGCAAGACGACCACCACCGTCGGCCTCGGACAGGCGTTCCGCCACATCGGGAAGCGGGCGACCATCGCCATTCGTCAGCCGTCGATGGGCCCGACGTTCGGGATCAAGGGCGGCGCCGCCGGTGGTGGCTACAGCCAGGTCGTCCCCATGGAGCTGCTCAACCTGCACCTCACCGGGGACTTCCACGCCGTGACGGCGGCGCACAACCTGCTGGCCGCCGTCCTCGACAACCACCTGCACCAGGGCAACGCGCTGGGCCTGGACCTGCACAACATCACGTGGCGGCGGGTGCTCGACGTCAACGACCGTGCCCTGCGCAACATCGTGATCGGACTCGGCAGCCGGATGGACGGGGTCACCCGCCAGTCGGGCTTCGACATCACCGCCGCCTCCGAGGTCATGGCCGTGCTGGCGCTGTCGTCCTCGCTGGCCGATCTCAAGGCGCGCCTCGAGCGCATCGTGGTCGGCTACACGACGGGCGGCGAGCCCGTGACGGCCGCCGATCTGCAGGGCAGTGGCGCCATGGCGGCGATCCTCCGCGACGCCACGAAGCCGAACCTCCTGCAGACCCTCGAGCACACGCCCGTGCTCGTGCACGCCGGACCGTTCGGCAACATCGCCCACGGCAACTCCTCCGTCCTCGCCGACCTGATCGGCATCCACTGCGGGGACTTCCTCATCACGGAGGCGGGGTTCGGTGCGGACATGGGCGCCGAGCGGTTCTTCAACATCAAGTGCCGGAGCTCCGGTCTCCAGCCGGATGCCGCGGTCGTGGTGGCGACCGTGCGCGCGCTGAAGGCGCACTCGGGCCGCCATCGCATCGTGGCCGGCAAGCCCCTCCCGGAGAACCTCCTCGCCGAGAACCCGGACGAGGTGCACGAGGGCGGCGCCAACCTCCGCAAGCAGATCGAGAACATCCGCGTCCACGGCGTGTCGCCCGTGGTGGCGGTCAACGCGTTCCCGACCGACCATCCGTCGGAGTGGCAGGCCATCGAGGAGATCGCGGCATCGATGGGCGCCCGGGCCGCGGTGTGCCAGCACTTCGCGGATGGGGGTGCCGGGGCGACAGACCTCGCGGAGGCGGTGGCGGAGGCAGCCGAGGAGCCGACGCGGTTCGAGTTCCTGTATCCGGACGACGCCACCCTGCGGGAGAAGATCGAAGCGGTGGCGACGAAGATCTACGGCGCTGATGGTGTGACGTATCTGCCCGCGGCGAACCGGCAGCTCGACACGTACGAGCGCAACGGCTTCGGCCATCTGCCCGTGTGCATCGCCAAGACCCACCTGTCGATCTCTTCAGACCCCACCCTCAAGGGCGCGCCGACAGGTTGGACCATGCCCGTGCGCGAGGTGCGGGCCTCGGTCGGCGCGGGGTTCATCTACCCGTTGTGCGGCGAGATGAGCACCATGCCCGGCCTGGGCGCAGCCCCCGCCGCGTTCACCATCGACGTCAAGGACGACGGCACCATCGTCGGCCTGTCGTAGACGGGCGGCCTGGCCCGGCCGTCCGGTGGCTCGAGCTAGCGACGGCGGGTTGTCGCGCACCGCCGATTTGGATGCCCGGCGCTACCGGACAAGTCGGGCGTCAACGATGCCGGTGACGTGACGGTGCGCCCTGGAGGTGCGCATCGGCAGGACGAGCGCGGACGTGGCGAGTCCACCGACGACGACGATCCACCAGATCGGGTCGAAGCCGTCGATGACGGCGCCCGCGGTCCCGAGGAACGCGATGGTGAGCGCGACCCCGAACGTGCCGCCGAACTGGCGGACGGCTTGGGCGGCGGCGCCGCCGACGCCGGCGCGGCCGGGCGGCAGTGCCTGAGCCACGACACTGGAGAGCTGCGGGAAGACGAGAGCGACGCCGAGGCCGCTGAGCACCATCGACGGGAAGAAGTCGCGCAGGTAGTCGACGTCTGGGCCGAGCATCACCAGGCGGAACAGGCCGCTGCCGGCGAACAGGGCGCCGCCGGTGATGAGGATCGGCCGTTGCCCGATCCTGCCGGCGAGCTTGCCGGCCTGGGGTGCGACGACGCCGACGACGACCGGACCCGGTGCGACCCCGAAGCCGGCCTGGAGAATCGACCATCCCCAGACCTCGGTGAGGAAGAGGATCGAGCCGAAGAACAGTGCCGCGAACGCGGTGCCGAACACCAACATGGCGAGGTTCGCCCAGCGGAAGTTGGCGATGCGGAACAGATCGAGGTCGAGTGCTGGTGCCTTGGTGTGCTGCTGATGCACGACGAACACCGCGAGGACGACCAGCCCGGCGCCGAGGACGCCGAAGGTTCGGGCGCTGAGCCATCCGAACTCTCGGTCCCAACCAGACCGTAGGACAGCAGGCCGGCAGCACCGGCGATGAGGACGACCCCCACGGGAGACGGGATCTGGGTCTCGGGGTCGGACGACTCGTGCAGGTTCCTGCGTCCGGCCACCACGGTGTAGATGCCGACGGGGAGGTTGATGAAGAACGCCCACCGCCACCCGAGTCCCTCGACGATCGCCGCGCCCAGGGTGGGGCCGAGGGCTCCGGCGACAGCACCGGCAGCGCCCCAGATCGCCACTGCCGGGGCAGTTGGTCGTGGGCGAAGGCGTGCATCACCAGCGCCAACGACGATGGGATCAGCGCAGCGGCGCCGACAGCCTGGACGATGCGGAACCCGATCAGCAGTTCGGCGCTCGGCGCCAGTCCGCACGCCATCGAGGCCACGGTGAACACCGTCGAGCCGGCCAGGAAGACCTTCCGGTGCCCGACTCGGTCAGCCAGCTTCCCCGCCGGGATGAGCATGGCAGCGAACACGATCGTGTAGGCGTTCAGCACCCATGAGAGCTCCGACGCGCTGGCGTTGGAGAACGTCGCCGTGATGTCTGGGAAGGCGACGTAGAGGATCGTCGTGTCGAGGAACGTCGCCAGCACCGCCAGCGACGCGATCGTCAGCGTCCGACGGGAGTGCTCGTACACGCCGTTCAGTTCTGCGCGGTGGGCCGGGGCTGTCGGAACTCGAAGGCTGCGAGGTCTACCAAGACACTCGCCGGGACGAGCCTCGACCGCCGACCGACGCTTCAAGTTGCGTCATAGAACGCAGGCTGGCACAGCTCAGTCCTGTCACGCAACTCAGGTAGGGTTCGCGCCCATGCGGAAGGCCTCGTTCGCCGACATGCACTGCTCCATCGCCCAGTCACTCGAAGTCATCGGCGAGTGGTGGACCCTGCTGATCCTGCGCGACGCCTTCCTCGGTGTCCGCCGTTTCGACGACTTCGTCGAACGCCTGGGGATCTCGCGCAACATCCTCACCAGCCGACTCGACACCCTCGTCACCGCTGGCATCCTGGAACGTCGCCCGTACGACGAGGCCCGCGGTCGCTACGACTACCTCCTCACCGACAAGGGCCGCGCCCTGTGGTCCGTCATGACCGCGCTCCGCCAGTGGGGCGACGATTGGATCTACGGCACTGGCAACGAGCCGCTCCTCATCGAGCACCGGGGCTGCGGATGCATCACCACAGCACGGATGACCTGCAACACGTGCGGCGAAACCCTCGACGCCCGATCGGTGCGAGCCATACCCGGGCCCGGCGCCACGAACGACACGGTGCGGGCCGTCCGCTGACAACCAGATTCTCATCAGATCGACGGAGCGAGGGCTGGTCCGCAAGCGCGCGGCGTGCCGACTCGGACCGGGTCGGCGGCGACTCGCTAGCCCGTGGTGCGGTCGGCGGGCTCGAGCAGCACGAGCGGGATCTCACGGTCGGTCTTGGTCTGGTAGCTGTCGTACCCCTTGTAGGCGGCCGTCACCCGAGGCCACAGCGCCGCTCGCTCCTCCGGGGTCGCCATCCGGGCGCGCATCGACCGTTTCGGTTTGCCGGCGAATGCGACCTCCACGTCGGGACGGTCACGCAGGTTGAGGAACCAGGCGGGGTGATGGTCGTCGCCGCCGCGGGAGGCGACGATCACGATGACGTCATCCTGCTGTACCGGCGAGGTGAGCATCACCGAGCGGGGCTGACCGCTCTTGCGGCCAGTCGTCGTGAGCTCGAGCACCGGCATCCCACTGGCCCGCCATCCCAGGCGGCCACAGCTGACCCTGAGCAGGCCCCGATGGAAGGCGTTCATGGCCTTCAGCTGCAGATCGGTCGGCATGCCGCGGACACTAGGTCTGTTCGACCGTGCTACCGGCGAAAGCGCTCCTGATCCGATGAGTTCGAGAGCCGGCCATCGTCTCCATCGACGAGCGAACTGCGCCCCGCGCCGTGCAAGAGGAGCCGATGATGTCGACACAGACCGCGCACAACGACGCTGACCAGCCTGCCGCCGTCCCGCCGGTCGTCGACCAGCACACCTGGGAGACGGCCCTGGCCGAGCTGCGCGTACGGGAGAAGGCCGCCACTCGTGAGCTCGACGCCATCGCCGCGGCCCGCCGACGCCTCCCGATGGTGGAACTGCCCGACTACACGCTCGATGGCGCCGACGGCCCGGTTCGGCTCGTGGACGTGTTCGACGGCAAGTCCCAGCTGATCGTCTACAACCACATGTGGTTCCCCGGTGAGGAATGGCAGTGCCCGGGCTGCACCGGGTTCACCAGCCAGTTCACCCGGCTCGAGTTCCTCGACAACTACGACGCCCGCTTCGTCATCGTCACCCAGGGTCCGATCGACGAGGCGCTCGCCTACAAGGCGAGGGTGGGCAACAAGATGACCTGGTACTCCACCGCGAACAGCTCTTTCGGAGCCGACATGGGCGCCCCGCCGGGTGGTGGCTTCCAGGTGAACGTCTTCTTCCGTGTCGGCGACACCGTGTACCGGACGTACAACACGCAGGGCCGTGGCACCGAGCAACTCAGCCACAGCTTCGCCCTGATCGACCTGCTCCCATACGGACGCCAGGAGGAGTGGCAGGACTCACCGGAAGGCTGGCCGCAGTCGCCCACGTACAGCCGCTGGGCTCCGTCGGAGGCGTTCGCCCGCTACGCCGAGCACGCCTGACCCGGGCCGTCTCCGGTGCTCTTGCACCGGACGGCAGGAGAACGGGACACTCCTGAGGTGGGAGATCTGCTGCTACGGAACGTTCGACCGTGGCCACGCGAGCCGGGCCTGGACACGATCGACGTGGTGATCAGCGACGGCCGGATCGCCAGCGGCCCCGCGCCCGCCGGAGTGCCGGTCGCCGACGGCCGGGGTGGCGTGCTGCTCCCGGCCTTCGCCGACGTCCACGCTCACCTCGATTCGACGCGTCTGGGCCTGCCCTTCCGTCCTCACACTGCCGAGCCGGGGCTGGCCGGGCTGATCCTCAACGATCGCCGGAACTGGCGCGAGGCGGGAGGTTCCGTCGAGGAGCGGGCGACCCGCACGCTCGGCGCGACGATCGTCTCCGGTGCGACGGCGGTTCGCAGTCACGCCCAGGTCGACAGCGACTGTGGTCTCGAGCGCCTGGAGGGGGTGCTGGCGGCACGGGAGGCGCACGCGGAGCGGGCTGACGTGCAGGTGGTCGCGTTCCCACAGTCGGGGATACTGCGCGATCCGGGCACTGCCGACCTGCTGGACGCCGCTGTGCGGGCCGGCGCCGACCTCGTCGGGGGTCTCGATCCGTGCGCCTTCGACCGTGACCCGGTCGGCCACCTCGACGTCGTGTTCGGCATTGCCCACAGGCACGGGGTCGGCGTCGACATCCACCTGCACGAGACGGGCGAGCTCGGAGCGTTCACGATCGAGCTGATCGCAGAGCGCACCGTGGCCCTCGGCATGCAAGGTTCGGTGACCATCAGCCACGCGTTCGCGCTCGGCAGCGTCGACGCGAGCCGTCAGGCAGCATTGATCGAGCTGCTCGCCACTGCCGACATCGCGCTGACGACGGTCGCGCCCGGCAACCGTGAACCGCTGCCGCTGGAGGCGCTGCGGGCCGGCGGAGTCCGCGTCGGGCTGGGTCAGGACGGCATCCGGGACTACTGGTCGCCCTACGGAAACGGCGACATCCTGGAGCGGACGTGGCAGCTGGCCTTCCGCAACGGCTTTCGCCACGACGACCTCGTCGAGATGTGCGTCGACGTGGTGTCCCGCGGAGGGCGAGCGATCATCGGCGCGACAGGCTGGTCCTCGGAGGCGATCATGGACGACACCGTCACCGGCCTGGCGCCGGGCGCTCCCGCTGATCTCGTCGTGGTCGCCGCTGACACCGTCACGGCGGCCGTCATGGATCACCCGCCAAGGACCCTCGTCATCCGCGGCGGCGACGTGATCGCCCGTGACGGCCGGCTCTGTTTCACCGAGGTGGACCCACAACCTCGCCCGTGAACACCTCACGGAGTTCGGCCTGCCATGGCGGCACCCATTGGTCGATGAACACCACCACCCAGGACCCGTACCTCTCGATTCGGTATGGGGTGCCCGTACGTTCGAGATAGTCGACCAACTGATCCTCATACGCACTGTCCTCGTACAGCACGTACGTGGACGGGTGGGGACGCAATGCCAACCGTTCAAGGTGTGGGAATCGTGGAAACGCGAACGAGCTCGCTTCGATACGTCCGTCGCTCAGGTAGGTGATCTGGTTGCCGGCGATGTCAGTGATCGCAAAGTCGACGTCTTCCTCGAGCAGCCGATCGATCACCGATTCGAGTCCAGGCCGCGAGAGGTTCGTCTTCGACTCACCGGCCACGTGATTCAGGCGGGCGAGAGCGACCGCCGATGCAACCGTCGCGCCGGCGACCACCGTCGCCACAAGGAGTGCGCGTGCCCGGGGCGTCGACACGTCCGGGAGCAGAGCGGCAACCGCAAGGGCGAGCCACGGCGTGAGGAAGTACAGGTACCGCAGGTCGCCGCCGACGGTGACCGTCGCGTTCAACAACGGGTACAACGCGAGGTAGCCGACGATCAACGTGGCGAGCAATCCGGGGGCTCGCGCACGTGTGCGGCAATGCGCGATCACGACCAGGGCGACGAGGACCATGAGGGTGAACAACGTTGGCCAGCCAAGTGGCCTTGGCAGCGCGTCCAGGGAATAGGTGGCGTCGAGTAGGGCGGGCAGCTTGTTCACGCCTGATAGCGCGCGGTCGACAAGCGGGACAGAGAATGCTTGCGTCTGTTCGAACGATGCGAAGCCGTGGCGCACGTTCCACACCAACCAGGGCAACGCGCCGACAAGCGCGGCGGCAGCGATCACCGGCAGCTTGCGGATCACCGACGGGCGCCGCACCGCGATCCAGGCGCTACACGGCAAGGCCACGAGCACGAGCAGGGGGGTCGTCCACACGGCGAGCCCTGCCGCGATCCCGAAAGCGAGAGCATCGCTCGTCGCGTCCGACTCGACGAGCCGCATCGCCAGAAGCACGAGCAACGTCGCGAGGACGATGCCGACACCGTAGAAGCCGCGCTCCTTCGTCGACTGCCACACCGTCCACGCGGACCCGCACCACAGCAGGATCGGCGCCGCCAACTGCCCCGCACGCGAATCGATGAGACGCAGCGCGATCCTCCAGACGATCACGGCGGCCACGAGGTGGAGCAGAGCTGGCACCAACTTCATCGCGATGGGTCCGTCGGCCCCGATCCCGTCAAGGATCGACACGAGCATCGTTTCGAGTGTTCCTCCGTAGCCTTGGCCAGGGAAGAACACCATCGGGCTCTCGGAGAACCACCGGGCTTGAAGTCCGACAGTGGCTTCGTCGAGATCGAGGTAGCCGAGCCGGCTCCGCAGCACCCACCAACGCAGGCCACAGCCGGCAATGAAGCCAGCGAGCAGCACCAACCCGTCGAACGTGGTGATCGCTCGGCCGGAATCGTCGCGGGTGGCGACGGCAACCGACCCGCTGTCCTCGTCCGACCTGGCCACTGGGATCTTCACCTCGTTTCGCCTCCGCCGGCGCGCTCTGCAGCCGTAGACAGCACCCCACGTCACTGCCGCAGCCGCGACCGAGCGACCTATCGACGCTACTTGTCGCTCGGCTGACTTCGGTCCACCTTCGGGGGGCCGCCTGATGCGGCCCGCAACCCTGCGCTACCCCCTGGCTAACGTCCATCGCATGGCTCGTTCCGTGCGACCTCCCGTGGACCTGGCCCAGGACGCGGTGGCGCGGGTGGAGGAGCTGCGAGCGCTCATCGCGCACCACAACCAGCGGTACTACGAGGTCGACGAACCCGAGGTGTCGGACGCCGAGTACGACGCCCTGATGCTGGAGCTGCGGGCGCTGGAGGAGGCGCATCCCGACCTGGTCGTGCCGGACTCGCCGACGCAGCGGGTCCAGGGCTGGGCGTCGGCCACCTTCTCCCCGGTCGTGCACCGCGTCCCGATGATGAGCCTCGACAACGCCTTCGACGCCGCCGAGCTGATGGCGTGGGGGGCGCGGGTCGCCCGGGGCCTGGGCGGCGCGGCGGCAGAGGCGACCGCGCGAGTACGTCTGTGAGCTCAAGATCGACGGCCTGGCCATGAGCATCCGCTACGAGCGGGGCCGTCTCGTGCAGGCCGCCACCCGCGGCGACGGCCAGGTGGGCGAGGACGTCACCGCGAACGTGGCCACCATCTCCGTGGTGCCGAAGCGCCTGCCCGCCGGCGCGCCGGAGGTGCTGGAGGTCCGCGGTGAGGTGTACATGCCCGTCGCGGCGTTCGAGGAGCTGAACCGCCGGCAGGAGGAGGCGGGCCAGCGCCTCTTCGTCAACCCCCGCAACTCGGCCGCCGGGTCGCTGCGCCAGAAGGACGCCTCCATCACGGCCAGTCGCGAACTGGCGTTCTGGGCCTACCAGCCCGGAGAGGTCGTCGGCGGGCCCGAGCTGACCAGTCACCACCAGACGCTGGAGCTCCTGGCGGAGCTCGGACTGCCGGTCAACCCGGAGATCGCGACGCTGGACTCGCTCGACGAGGTGGCCGCGTACTGCGCCCGTTGGGAGGAACACCGCCACGACCTCGGCTACGAGATCGACGGCGTCGTCATCAAGGTCGACGACCTGGCCCAGCGGGAACTGCTGGGCTTCACGTCCAAGGCGCCGAGGTGGGCGATCGCCTACAAGTTCCCGCCGGAGGAACGCACGACCCTCCTGAACGACATCATGGTGTCGATCGGTCGCACCGGCCGGGCGACGCCCTTCGCCGTGCTGCAGCCGGTGTTCGTCGGCGGATCCACCGTCGGTCTCGCCACGCTCCACAACGAGGACCAGGTCCGGGCCAAGGACGTTCGCCCCGGGGACACGGTCATCGTGCGCAAGGCGGGCGACGTCATCCCCGAGGTCGTCGGCCCGGTGGTGTCACTGCGGCCGGACGACACCGAACCCTGGGTGTTCCCCACCATCTGCCCGTGCCCTTTGCGCTCCAGCCTGGTGCGGGCGGAGGGGGAGGCGGACACCCGCTGCGTCGAGCCGTCCTGCCCGTTCCAGCGGGACCAGCGCATCATCCACTTCGGGTCGCGGGGCGCCATGGACATCGAGGGCTTGGGCGAGCGGACGGTCATGCTCCTGTCCGAGCTCGGCCTGGTGAAGGACGCGGCCGACATCTACACCCTTCGGACCGAGGATCTCCTCGGTCGGGAGGGCTGGGGCGAGGTGAGCGTCGGCAACCTGCTGGCGGCCATCGAGGGCTCGAAATCGCGACCGCTGCCCCGGCTACTGACGGCGCTCGGCATCAAGCACCTCGGCCCGGCGGCGTCCGAGGCGCTGGCCCGCGGCTTCGGCACCCTGGACGCCATCATGGCGGCCAGCGAGGCGGACCTGGCCACGACCGAGGGGGTCGGTCCGATCATCGCGGCCTCGATCACGCAGTGGTTCGCGGAGGATGGCCACCGGGACATGGTCGAGCGTCTGCGGAGGGCCGGGGTCGACTTCGGGCAGGTCGTCGTGAGCCGTCTGCCCCAGGTGCTGGCCGGCAAGGCGGTGGTGGTCACCGGCACGCTGGAGGGCTTCAGTCGGGAGGAGGCGGAGGCCGCCATCAAGGACCGCGGTGGCAAGAGCCCGGGCAGCGTCAGCGCCAAGACCTTCGCCGTCGTGATCGGGAGGGAGCCGGGCGCCAGCAAGCTGACGAAGGCGGAGAGCCTGGGCGTCCCGGTCCTGGACGAGTCCGGGTTCGCGGCGCTGCTGGAGACCGGAGAGCTCCCGGCCCCGGCCTGAGCGGCGACGCCCACGCCGCCGACGCCGCGCCCGGCCGCGGACGCCGGCGCCGGCTCAGGCCACCTTGAACGTCCAGGTGTACTGGCGGGCGGTGTCCTCGCCCTCCTCCAGCTTCCAGAAGCGGGCGGTGATGGTGTGCTCCCCGGGATCGAACTCGGGGATCGGCGCCCCCGGCAGATCGAGGGGCTGGTACAGCAACGTGTTCAGGGCGGGATCGAAGCGAACGTCCGCGATCCGCTCCACGACGCCCGGGTTGGCGCCGTCCGGGGCCACCACCTCCCTGGTCACGAGGGTCTGCGCCGTCGATGATGAGCTCTCCCGTGTAGCCGGTGGCCAAGTCGATGCCGACCTCCGACTGACGGAGGACGAGGTCGTCCTGGCTGGGGATCAGCCGTTCGATGGCCGCGTTCTTCACACCCTGGGCGTCGCTGCCGACGCGGGCCGACGTGAAGGCGTAGATCACCAGCACCAGCCCGATGGCGAAGCCCAGGCTGATGAGGAAGGTGCGGAGATCGAAGCGCCGCCGGCGGGCCACCGCGACAGCATGGCTGATGCTCGCTCCTGCCACCCATCGCGGGCCGGAACGGCCGTCCGACGGGCGGGCTGCCACCCGGTGCGACGGACCGAGGGGTAGGTTCGACTGGCGATGTCCGGATACGGAGAGGAGCAGATCGGACGGGTCCTGGGCGGGCGCTACCGGTTGGTGGCGGCGGTCGGCACCGGCGCGTCGGCCACCGTGTACCAGGCCGACGATGTCCAGCTCCGCCGGCGGGTGGCCGTCAAGGTGCTCCATCCCTCACTGGCCGAGGACGCCGTCTTCCTGCGCCGCTTCCAGGGTGAGGCCCAGGCTGCGGCGGCCCTGAGCCACCCGAACATCATGGCCATCTTCGACTGGGGCACCGACCGCCGGGTGCCCTATCTGGTCCTCGAGTACCTGGGTGGCGGCAGCCTGCGGGCGATGCTCGACCGCGGCCGGCTCCTCAGCCCTTCCCAGGCGCTTCTCGTCGGACTCGAGGCCAGCCGGGGGCTCGACTACGCCCACCGCCGGGGCTTCGTCCATCGGGACATCAAGCCGGCCAACCTCCTCTTCGGCGAGGACCGCCGCCTGCGCATCGCCGACTTCGGGCTGGCCCGGGCCATCGCCGACGCGGCTTGGACCGAGCCGTCGGGGGTGATCCTCGGGACCGCCCGCTACGCGTCCCCGGAGCAGGCCAAGGGCGAGCCCGCGGACGGCAAGAGCGACGTGTACTCGTTGGCGCTCACGCTGGTGGAGTCCGTCACCGGGGAGGTGCCCTTCGCCGGGGAGACCACGGTGGCGACGCTCATGAACCGGCAGGACCGGCTGATGCCCGTCTCGGCCGAGCTCGGCCCTCTGGCCGCCGTCATCGAGCGAGCCGGACGGCCGGACGCCGCGGAACGATCGAGCGCCTCCGAGCTCGGGCAGGGCCTGATCGCCGCCGCCGAGAAGCTGCCCCGGCCCGCGCCGCTGGCCCTCGTGGCCACCTCGGCCCACACGTCGATCGACACGACGAACATCGGCACCACGACGAGCGCCGGCCCGCCAGCCCAGGGGGGAACGGCCGAACCCGGCCAGAGTGGACTCCGCCAGCATGAAGGGGCCGGTCGCACGATGGTGGCCGACGGGCCCCCGCCCCCGGCCCCGGCCCCGCCGCCGCCCGTGCCGGAGGGCCCGCCGCCGGAGCTGTTCGACCAGGACGGTTCCCGCCCTCGCCACACCCGCAACGGGTTTCTCATCACCATCGCCGTGCTGGCCGTGGCTGCTGCCATCGGCGTCGCTGCCCTCGTGGCACGGCGATCGAGCATCGACCGCTATCCGGTCGAAGGCCTCGTCGGGCTGGAGGTGGGGGAGGCCCGCAACCGCATCGCCACCTACGGGTGGGAGGTGAACGAGGTCCGGGAGAAGAACGACACCGAGCCGCTCGACGTCGTCATCAGGACCGACCCGGCGTCCGGGGACCTGGCCGAGGGAGAGGCCTTCACGCTGTACGTGTCGGACGGTCCCGCCCCCTCGCAGCTGCCGCCCCTCGCCGGACAGCGCCTCGAGGTGGCCATGCTGGCGTTGGCCGACCTCGAGCTCAAGCTCTCCGTGGCCGGTGGGGAGCCCAGCGAGACGATCCCGGCCGGCACCATCCTCTCGTTCACCGTCGCCGGCCAGCAGGTGCCCGAGCGCTCCATGGTGGACAAGGGCAGCACCGTGAACGCCGTGGTCTCCAGCGGCCCGGCACCGCGCACGATCCCCGCGCTGGCCGGCATGGCGCCGGCTCAGGCCGAGCAGGCGCTCAAGGCGCTGGGCCTCGTGCCGGCGCGCGGGGAGGACGTCTTCGCCGACGGCGTGGCCGCAGGTCAGGTGGCGACGAGCAACCCGCCCGCCGGGACGGCCGTGCCGCGCGACTCGACGGTCACCTATCAGGTCTCGAAGGGCCCGAACCTGGTGACGGTCCCGGTGCTCAACATGATGAACCTCCAGCAGGCCACTGCGGCATTGACCGCCGCCGGGCTGGCCGTCGGACCCGTCACCGGCGATCCCAACCGTGCCGTCGTCATCGCGTCCCCGCCGGCCGGCGCGTCCGTCCCTCGCGGCACCGCCGTGGCCCTCACGTTCTTCTGAGCTGATCTGAGCTGATTTGTTCAGCGCACCTCGTCGTACACCGCGCGGTGCTGGCGGGCGCAGGCCGACCACGTGAAGCGGGCCGCCACCTGCCGGCCGGCCGTGGTCAACGACGCCCGCAGCGCAGGATCGGTGGCCAGGCGGTGGAGCTGCTCGGCCAGGTCTTCGTCGTCCCCGGGCTCCACCACGAGCGCGTCGTGCCCCGCCTCCAGGTACTCGCGGAACACCGGGAGGTCGGTCACGACGGCGGGCGTGCCCGCGGCCAGCGCCTCGAGCACCACCAGCCCGAAGCCCTCGTTGACCGATGGGAAGGCGAAGGCGTCGGCGGCGTGGTACCAGCTCGGGATCTCCTCGTCGGGCCGCGTGCCCAGGAGGACGACATCGCGCCCGAGCTCCAGGCCGAGCCCGGGGAGGGAGGCCAGCACGCCGTCCCTGTAGGCCCGGTGATCCTGGAACGAGTGGCCGCCGATGACGGCCAGCACCGGGGACGGTTCGAGCCGGTCGCGGAGGAGGGCCATCGCCCGTACCAGATGGTCACTGCCCTTCCGGGGCTCGATGCCACCGACGGTCAGCACGAGGAACCGGTCCCCGGCTCCGACCTGGGCTCCGACCTGAGCCCGACGCGCCGCCACCTCCGCCGCGGGCGGCGCAGCCGAGAAGCGCGCGCCGTCGACGCCGTTGGTCACGACGGTGGCCTCGACGCCGTACTCGGCCTGCAGACGGTCCCGCCACATCCGGCTCACCACCAGCAGCCGGTCGGGATCGAGGATCGACCGCAGCTGGCACTCGATCAGGTCCGGCGTCGTGAAGTCGTCCACGTGGTGCACCGTGCGGACGACGACCACCGGTGCGCCCTCGTCGCGCAGCCGTACCGCGGCGCGGGCCGAGATGCAGTCCTGCACGTGGAGGATGCGGGGGAGCGTGCCGGCGGCCCTCCTCGCGCGGAGACCGTCCGTCGAGCGCGTCGATGGCCGCTGCCACCCGCTGCTCCAGGGTCTCGAGCGGCGGCGGGGACGGGATCAGCTGACAGGGAGCGTCGACCCGGCGGAAGAAGCCCGTCTGCGGATCGCCGAGCGCGAGCACCTCGACCGCCACACCCTGACGATGGAGCTCCTCCGCCAGCGCCAGGGTGTGCACGACACCTCCCCGCGGCTTCGTGGAGTAGGTGACGAGCCCCACGCTCGACGTCACGGCGCCGGAACCGTCACGGGAGGGTCACGGGAGCGGGCTGTCCACGATGCTCGCGTCGCGCCGAGCGACGGCCGCCGCGGCGAGGGCGGCGCGCGCGCCCGTCGGTGCCACGAGGGCGCCCGCCTCGCGGAACGCGGACCGCTGCCGGGAGAGGTCCTGGGGATCGCCGTCGGTCCCCAGCAGGTACACGACCACCCGGGGGCCGTCGGGCCCGGCCAGCGCCGCGCAGGCGGGCGCCAGCAGGGCGGCGGGGTCGGGGTGCGAGCCGTACCCCAGCACCACGTCCAGCAGGACGGCGGCCACGTCACCCTCCTCAGCCACGTCGCGCAGGACCTCCAGCCTGGCCTCCGGATCGATCATCGGATGCGGCCGGCCGCTCGTGTACTCCTCCTCGCCCAGGTCGAGGCAGATGTGAGTGCCAGGCGGGGCCGGCACCCGGTGGCGCTTGTCCAACGGGGTGTTCGACCACACGGGGCCGAGCCAGGGCGCCAGCACGGTGAGCGCCTCGTAGCAGAGCGTGCCCCCGGAGTACACGCCCCGCACAAGGGTGCGGCCCGGATCAAGACCGACCAGTGCCTGCTCGACATCGTCCCCGAGCCGCGTCCCGTCCTCCGGCACCGGGACGCCGAGAGCGGCGAACGCCGCCCGCACCCCGCCCTCCAAGGTCCGGGCCACGGCCGTCGCCCCGACGCCCTCATCCTCCGCGAGACCGACGAGCGCGGCGACGATCGGGGTCGTGCCGGCAGCCTCGACCACCGCCCGCGCCGCGGCCGGCGACGGCGGCTTCGAGACGAGGAGGATCAACTCCGTGGCCGGATCGCGGTCGAGGGCGCGCACGGCCAGCGCGGCCATCCGGCCACCGACGTCGGACGACAGGTCGCGCCCGCCGACCCCGATGACCTGCGTGACGCCCTCACCCCACCGGTCGAGCAGGCTCATCGCCTCCTGCGCGCCGGTGCCCGCGGCGGCCACGACCCCGACCCGACCATGGCGCACGACGTTGGCGAAGCCGAGCCCGCACCCGCCGAGCGCGGCCGTCCCCGCTCCCGGCCCCATGACGAGCCGCCCGACCTCGGCGGCGTGCTCCTTGAGCTCGATCTCGTCCTCCAGCGGCACGTTGTCGCTGAAGAGGAGCACGTCGAGGCCGGCCCGCAGCGCCTTGTGCGCCTCCAGCGCGGCGAACGGCCCGGGCACGGAGACGATGGCCACGTTGGCGCCCGGGAGCCGGCCGATCGCGCCGTCGAGGTCGCGGTCGGCAACCGGAGCCTCCGCCGGCCCCGTTGACGTCCGTTCGCCCCAGAGCGCGTCGTCGCCGGCGGCCAGGGCGGCGACGATGGCCGCCTCGGACCCCTGCGCGGCCAGCAGGAGATCGCTGGCACTGAGCTCGTCCAGCAGCGGGTCGGTCACGCCCTGTTCCCTGACGGCTTCGACGTTGGCCGGCGTGGCCATGAGCGCGGTCGCCCACGTGACCCCGTCGACCTCCTGCATGGCCCGCGTCGCGGCGAGGAGGAGCACCGAGTCGACGTAGGTGTCGGCACGACGCCGGACACCGCACGACGCGGCTGATGCCGCAGTCATCGACTGGCGGCCGGCTGCCCGACGGGCAGGATCCTGGTCCCCACCTCACCGGTCGGGGCCCACGGGGACGACGAGATCGTCGCCAACAGGAGCTCGGGGGTCGTGATGACGGCCATCCTCCCCCCGTGGCGCACGAAGCGCGTCGCCGCGGCGACCTTTGGTCCCATGCTGCCGGCCGGGAACTGGCCGTCCTGCAGATGGCGTTCGGCCTCCACGACGGTCACGTCCCGCAGCGGCCGCTCGGACGAGGTGCCGAAATCGATGGCCGCCGCGGGCACACCGGTGACGAGAGCGAGCGCATCCGCCCCCAACTCGTCGGCCAGACGCTCGGCGGCCAGGTCCTTGTCGACGACGGCCTCCACCCCGCGGTAGCCCGTCGCGGTCAGGACGACGGGCACGCCGCCGCCGCCGTTGGCGATCACGAGGACCCCGGCCTCGACCAGCGATCGGACCGCGCCCAGCTCCAGGATGCCGAGCGGCTCGGGTGAGGGCACCACACGGCGGTAGCCGCGGCCGGCGTCCTCGAGCATCGACCCAACCGCGCTCGGCCTCCAACCGCTCAGCCTCGGCACGATCGACGAAGGGTCCGATGGGCTTGGTGGGGTGAGCGAAGGCGGGATCGTCGCCGTGGACGATGACGTGCGTGCCGACGCTCACCACGCCGGGCTGCCCTGGCCCCAGCCGCTCGTGCAGCGCCAGGGCCAGGATGCTCCCGATCTCGCCCTGGGTCATGGCGACCAGCGAGAACAGGGGTTGGGGCGGGATCTCGTCCCGCGCCGCGTGCTGCTGCACGGCCAGTGCGCCGACCTGGGGGCCGTTGCCGTGCACGACGATCACCCGCCACCCCGCCGCGGTCAGTCCGGCGATCGAGCCGGCCATGGCGCGGGCGTGGGCACACTGCTCGCGGTAGGTCCCGCTCTCGCCCGGCTCGAGGAGGGCGTTGCCTCCGAGCCCCACCACTACAGTTCCCGTCATGGGCTGGTCTCCCTCAGACCGTCGAGCGGGCCGTTCAAGCGCAGACCATTGACGATGGTAGACACGGCGCCCAGGATCGTCAACAGACCCGGGCGGCCGGCGGCGGAGCCGGGCGCCGGAGGAGCACGCCGATGACAGGCCCGACCGACCAGGAGCTCGTCGCCCTCCGGGGACGCTGGAGCACCGCGGAGGCCCGCGTCTATCCGATGGCGATGGTGAGCGTTCCCGCCTACGAACAGGCGCTGGGCGCGGTGGCCACCCTCCTCGACCACCTGCGAGCCGAGGTGCACGACACGGCCGCGCTCGTACGATTCGCCGAGCAGCCCGACGTGGCGCGCCAACTCCTCGACGTGCCCGCGCTCGAGCTGGTCGGTCTGACCCTCGATGACCTCGTCGGCGCGGCGTGTGCCAGCCGCGACCGGGAGCTGGCCCTTCGCGCGGAGTGCCAGCGCAGGCTGGACGCCATCCGGGACGCGCCAGCGGGCGCAGTGTGGATCGACGTGCCCTTCCGGCGGGCCTTCGGGCTCCTGGGAACCGTGCCCGAGCTGCGGATCCATCTGGCGGCGGGCCGTGGCCTGCGCACGTCCCTCGAGGCCGACGTCGACACCGGCGCTCCGCGCCTGCGGATCGTGCCGGTCGCCGTCGACCTGTCCACCGGTGACCTGACCGTGGCGCCCGAGCACGCAGACCTCGATCTGGTCGTCGACGACCGGGCGGCGTGGGACGAGGCGTGGGCCTGGTTCGAAGGGGAGTTCGCCGGCGAACGGGACGCGGGACCGGGCGTCCAGGTTGACGCTCCTCGTCACCCATAGTAGATGTCGGGGATCACGATCCGACACGGACCGGCATGACGGGAGCAGCCATGACCGCTCGTACCGCTCGGCAGAGTTCCGATGCCGACGTCGATGACGACACTGCTGATCGGACATTGCCGACATCGTCCTGCGGCTCCAGTCGGAGGGGCTCCGCCTCGGGGCGGCCACCGAGGGCCGCAAGGGCGGCGCCGGGCCGTCGGACGTGGGGATGCTCTGGGTCGAGGACCTGGCGCTCACCCTCGACACCGATCCGGCGCGGGTGGAGCAGTCACCCTTCGAGCTGCGCGTCGACGACGCAGGCGCGGCGATCTACGAGGACGGCCGGAGGGTGGCCACGGCCCGCACGCAGTCGCGGCCGCGGTACTACGACCTCACGACCGCCGAGGGCGTCCCTTACTGGAAGATCGCGCTGCTCCACCTCGATTCGCTGGCCAGCACCGTCCTCCAGACCTGTGCGTACTGGGGAAACGAGGACCAGTGCACGTTCTGCGGCATCGGGCTGACGCTGGAAGCGGGGCGGACCATCGCCAAGAAGACGCCGGCCATGCTGGCCGAGGTGGCGGTGGCGGCGCGCGACCTGGACGGCGCCGTCGACGCCACGCTCACCACCGGCAGCACGCGAGCGCCGGACCGCGGCGCGCTCTACGTGGCGCAGTGCGGGCAGGCGGTCAAGGAGGCCAGCGGGCTACCGGTGGAGATCCAGTTCGAGCCGCCCGAGGACCTCGACGTGATCGACCAGGTCCACGCCATGGGTGCCGCCGACACCGTGGGCATCCACGTGGAGACGTTCGATCCCGAGGTGCTGGCACGGGTGGCGCCGGCCAAGGCCCGCACGGGCATCCCGCACTACTTCGCGGCGTGGGAACGAGCGGTGGCCCGCTTCGGTCCCGGCCAGGTCACCACCTACGTCATCCTCGGCATGGGCGAGGATCCGGAGCTGATCGTCGACGGGTGCCTGCGGGCGATCGACATCGGCGTCTACCCCTTCGTGGTCCCGCTGCGACCCGTGGCGGGGAGTCTCATGGGCGACTGGCCGCCGCCCCCACCGGCCGACGTCGAGCGGGTGGCCCGCCGGCTCGCTCCCTACCTCGAGGCCCGCGGCATCGGAGCCGGCACGGCCAAGGCCGGGTGCTCGCGCTGCAACGCCTGCTCGCCGATGGCGGCCGTCGAGCGGCGGGTCCAGCTCGGTACCAAGCCGGCGGTCGCGGCCCGTGCCTGACACCATCGCCGGTGCGGGCGCCAGCACTGCCCGCCGCGCGCCCTTCTGCCGCGTCGCCGCCGACGCGTGGAGCGTGGACCACCACCACCGGATCCGCCACGAGGTGTTCGTGGAGGAGCAGCGTCTCTTCCACCCTTACGACCTCGACGAGCACGACGACGATCCGGCGACGATCAAGGTGCTCGGTCTCCGCGGCCGGGAGCCGGCCGGGGCGGTGCGGCTCTATCCCCTCGACGCCGACGGGGTCCGTTGGCAGGGCGACCGGCTGGCGGTCCTCCCGCCCTACCGCCGCTACGCCGCCGGCGCGCCGCTGGTCCGCTTCGCCGTCCGCACCGCGGGCGAGCGGGGCGGCGAGCTGATGGTCGCCCACATCCAGCCGGCGAACGTGGTCTTCTTCGAGCGGCTGGGGTGGCGGCGGGAGGGCCCGGTGGAGATCTACGTCGGCGTGGAGCACCAGCCGATGGCGATCCCGCTTCAGCCCGATTCGGGCTGAGAGACCTGAGCGAGCGGGGCGAGGCGGGTGACGCCCTCGACCCGCAGATCGACGACGGTGGCGCTGGTGTCGCCATCGCGCAGGCCCAGCACCCCGGAGGCATCGATCGTGCCGAGCGGTGCGTAGGTCAGACCCCGGGCGGCGGCTGCGGCGGCCGTGTCCTCTTCGCGATCCGGCGGCCCGCAGACGAGGAAGACGAGGCACGGGAAGCACACCAGCCACGACACGAGGTCGACCCCAGCGGGCACGGGGATCTCGTCGACCGCGACGCGTGACGCCGCTCGTGGTGGGCTCGAGCAGCATGGCCAGCGATCCGAGGAGGCCGGCCATGCTGACGTCCTTGGCCGCCGTGCACGACCCGGCCTCGGCCAGCTCGGCCAGCAGCCGCACGTCCCCGGCCAGGCGATCGCCACGCTCGTCGAAGGACGGGAAGAACGGGAAGTCGGCCCGCATGGTGCCGTCGAGGCAGCCGAGCAGACCGAGGGTCTGCCCCGGGCGCACGGACGCCGCGGCGAGCGGGGGGCCGGGGCAACGGCCCGAGCGCGAAGGCCGACAGCGCGTGGCGATCCGGGTTGACGGTGATGTGGCCGCCGACCACGGGGACGTCGTACAGGCCGGCGGCGTGGCGCATGCCCTCGAGCGCGGTCCGGCACGTCGCCTCGTCGCCGACCAGCGTGTCCACGACGGCCAGCGGCACGGCACCCATCGCCGCCACGTCGTTGACGTTCGTGAGCACCGCCGCCACGCCGGCTCCGAACGGGTCCCGCTCGAAGAAGGCGGGCAGGATGGCCTCGCCACACACCACCAACGTCTCGTCGCCCGACCGGACGACCGCGCCGTCGTCGCCGGGCCCCTCGCGCCAGTCGGGTGTGCCGAACACGTCCCCGAAGACGTCGCCGACCACGCCGATGTGCCCCTTCGACCGCCAGCCCGGACTGGAGCGCACCGCTTCGACGATCGACGCCAGCTCCGTCGCCGCCCTCGTCGGCCATCCATGGTTGAACGATAGTAGGCGAGCGTTTACGATACGAGAAATGGAGCGACCCACGTTCCTGGACCTCGAGCCCCGCCCGGCCAAGCCCCGATCGGTGGGGTTGACCGCGGCGATCGACGGTGGCCTGCCGCTGGACGAGGTGCGATCCATCCTGCACGCCCACGCCGGGTTCCTCGACCTGTGGAAGATGGGATGGGGGAGCGCGTACCTGGATCCGCACCTGGACCGCAAGCTCGACCTGCTGCGCGACGCGGAGGTCGCGGCCTGCACCGGGGGCACGCTGCTCGAGATCGCCGCCCTGCAGGACCGCGCCGACGAGTGCATCGAATGGGCGGCCGGCTGTGGCTTCCCGTTCGTCGAGGTCAGCGACGGGCTCGATCTGCTCGGCCCCGAGCGCAAGGGCGAGTTGATCGCGCGGGCTTCGCGCGACGTGCGGGTGATCGCCGAGGTGGGCGCCAAGGATCCGGAGCGCACGCTGACTCCGCAGGAGTGGGTCACGCTGGCCCGATCAGACCTCGACGCCGGGGCCACATGGGTCGTCGCCGAGGGTCGTGAGAGCGGCACCGTCGGCATCTACGGACGTGACGGCCGCGTCCGCGTCGACGTCGTCGAAGCGCTCCTCGACCACATCGGAGCGGAGCGACTGCTCTTCGAGGCGCCCCGCAAGGAGCAGCAGGCCTGGTTCGTCAACCACGTCGGGGCCGACGTCAACCTCTCGAACGTGGCGCCGCGCGAGGCGATGGGCGTCGAAGCGCTGCGTCTCGGTCTCCGGGCCGACACCACGGCCTCCGCCCTGCTGCGGCGCCTCACGCTCCGGTCCTGACGAGGTCATGCCCAACGTCATCCCCAGCGCGTACCGCCAGGTGTCGCTGGCCGACGTCGACATCCGCCTGACCGCGGCGGATCTGACCGACCACTTCCTCGGCCGGGAGTGCTACCGGCGGACCCGCTTCATCGTGGCCCGATACGGCGGTGCGCACGCGTTGATCGAGGTCGTGCTGGCCCAACCGTCGGGCGCCGACCCTGATCTCGACGGCCCGCTCTTCGCTCCGGCCGTCGAGGTGGCGGTGCTCGCACTCCCGGACGAGACCGTGTTCGTCCAGCGGCCCGACGTCGACACCGGCGTGCCGTCGCAGCTGGCGACCGTCGCGACCGAGCACCCGGGGGCCCGCTGCGTCGTGGTCGAGGGGCGCTACCACCACGTCAGCTTCCTGCTGGATCCGGCCCCGCTCGTGGTGCGCGTCGTCGAGGTCGTGCCCCCCTCGCCGCCCAAGCTGCTCGACCAGGCCCGCCGTGTGCTCGACGTGGCCGAGGATCTCCCGCCGATGGTGCTGCTCCCAGAGCTGGTCGATCTCGAGGCACTGGCGCCTCCGGGCGTCGATGTGCTGCTGCCCTGCCGCGGCTCGGGTGTGGCCGTCGACGGCGCGGCGACGTGGTACCTCGATCAGCGCCCCGACCGTCAACCCTGGTTCCTGGTCGGTTGCCATCGTTCGCGCGAGATCCACCGCTGGTTCTACGGCGAGGACGCGCCCGGCGTCGACATGTGCCCGCGCCAGCTGGCATCCAGCGTCGGCGCGGGTGCGGTGCTCACCAAGTGCTGCCTGCTCGAGGATCGGATCGAGCTCGACACGCCGAGGGGCGACGGCGGTCTCCGCGTCGTCGTGCCCTGGGGCGCCTCGCTGGACCAGGTCCGCTCCGCGTTGCAAACCCTCGCCGAGACGGCCGCGCCGGCATGGGCGCCCGCCTGACCGACAGCGCGGAGTACGCGCACCTCTGGGGCACGGACGAGGTCCGGGCCATCTTCGACCAGGACGCCCGCCGGCAGACCTGGATCGACATCCTGGTCGCGCTGGCCGACGCGCAGGCCGAGCTCGGGATCATCCCGCGCTCGTCGGCGGCGACGATCGCCGACCAGGCTCGCGCCGACCGCCTCGACCTCGACCTGCTGGCCGCCGAGACGCGCCGGACGTCGCACTCGACCCTCGGCTTCATCGCCGCCTTGAAGGCCATCCTGCCCGCCGAGGCCGCGGAGCACGTGTACTACGGCGTCACGGTGCAGGACGTGACGGACACCTGGACGGTGCTCGCATCCCGGCGCGTCATGGCCGTCGTCTGGCGCGACCTGCGCGTGCTCGCCGGCCTGCTGGTCGACCTGGCGCGCACCCACCGGACCACGGTGATGGTCGGTCGGACGCACGCCCAGCCCGGCGCTCCCGTGACGTTCGGTTGGAAGGCCGCATCGTGGGCGGACGAGATCGGCCGGCACCTCGAACGTGTCGACGAGGGCCGTCACCGCTGGCTGGTCGGCCAGCTCGGTGGGGCCGTGGGCACGTTGGGGTTCTTCGGTGACCGGGGCCCGAGCCTGCGGGCGGCGTTCTGTGCCCGCCTCGGCCTCGCCGACCCCGGCATCAGCTGGCTGACCAGTCGCGACCGTCTGGTCGAGCAGTCGCTGCTCCTGGCCATGGTGACCGGCACGCTGGCCCGCATCGGCAACGAGGTGATGGAGCTCCAGCGGACCGAGCTCGGCGAGCTGCGGGAGGGTTCCGGAGCGTCGGTCGTCGGCAGCATCACCATGCCCCACAAGCGCAACCCGGAGCGCAGCGAGCACCTGGACACGCTGGCCCGCCTCACCCGCGCCCACGCCGGGGTCATGCTCGAGGCGATGGTGCAGCTCCACGAGCGCGACGGCCGCGGGTGGAAGGCGGAATGGCCGACCTTCCCGGAGGTCTGCCTGCTCGCGTCGAGCGCGCTGGCGCTCGCCATCGACCTCGTCCGGACCCTCGAGGTCGACGTCGACCGCATGCGGGCCAACGTGCTCGGCGACGACCTCCTCCTCTCCGAGCAGGTGCTGGGCGCGTACGCCTCACGGGTGGGAAAGCACCGCGCGCAGGACGAGCTGCAGACGCTGCTGGCCGCGGCCCGAGCGGACGGTCGCTCACTGGCCGACGCGGTCGTCGCCGCCGGCATCATCGATGCGGCCGATGCAGCCGATGCGGCCGACGTGGCGACCTTGACCGCGCCGTCCGCCGTCCCGACGGCCGAGCTGGCCGTCGACGTCGTCACCGATCGCATCGCGCGCCTGCTCGACGCCACCTCGGAGAGCTGGCCATGACCGGGGCCGTGACGGGTGGCGGGCCCGCCCCGGAGCTGATCGACGGGGCCTACGCCTACGAAGTGCGGACGGCCGGAGTGCTGCACGACGGGCTGAACCTGGCCGACATGGCCCACCTCCTCCAGCTCGGCGCGGACGGCATCGTGCCCCGCTCGGCGGCCGTGGCCCTGGCCGGCGCACTCGTGCGGGCCGATGCGACCCGATGGACGGACTTCGGTTACGAGGCCGCCTCCGGCGAGCCGTACAACTCGCGCGAGCGGCGCTTCGATCACGAGATCGGCCACGGTGCAGGGTGGCTGCACGCCGGCCGCCCCCGCAGGGAGGCGACCCGGGTCGCCTTCCGGCTCCACCTCCGCCGCGAGGTGTGCGCGCTCGTCCTGGCCGCGGCGCGTCTGGCGGCCGCGTTGGCGCAGCGCGGACGGGAGCACCGGGCCACGTTGTTCGCCGATCACACCTACCTCCAGCCGGCCCAGCCGTCGACGATCGGTCATTACCTCACGTCGTTCGCGTACCCGGTCCTGCGCGACGCCGAGCGGTTGCTGGGTGTCGTCGGGTGGCTCAACGGGAGCCCGTGCGGGGCCGGCGCGGTCAACGGCAGCCGTCTGGTCTCGGACCGCGACCGGACCGCCGCCGTGCTCGGCTTCGATCACGTCATCGTCAACACCCGGGACGCCATGTGGCAGGTCGACGGCCTGATCGACCTCGGTTCCACGATCACCAGCCTGGCCTGCACCCAGACCTCGTTGGCCGAGGACCTCGAGATCTGGGCCAGCGGCGAGTTCGGGTACGTCGAGCTCGGCAGCGGCTACGCGCGCACGAGCGTGCTCATGCCCCAGAAGCGCAACCCGTACGCGCTGTCGATGATCCGTGGCACCGCGGGGGTGCTCATCGGCCGGCTGACCGGCCTGCTCGCCGTGCAGAAGAGCCCCTCGGCGCGCAGCGACAGCTTGATCATGGCGTACGGGGAGGTGCCGGCCATGATCGACGAGGCTCGGCGCACCACCGAGCTGACGGCTGGGGTCGTCGAGACCCTGGCCGTCGACGAGGCCCGGCTGCGCGAGACGCTCGAGGCGGGCTCCACCCAGGCCACGGACCTGGCCGACGAGCTGATGCGGCGCTGCGGGCTCGACTACCGCCGCGCCTACCTCGTCGCCGGCCGGGCGCTGAGCCTGCTGGCGGATACCGGCGCACCGGCGCGCCAGCTCACGCCGGACGTGCTCGACGCCGCGGCGGTGGAGGTCATCGGCGGGCCGCTCGCCAAAGATCCCGGCGACCTCAGCGAAGCGCTGGACCCGGAGGCCATCGTGGCCACCCGGTCGGCCCCGGGCGGAGCCGCGCCGGCGGCCGTGGACGAGATGGCCGACGAGATCGACAGCCGTCGACGAGCGCTGGTCGCCGCGGCCGAGGCGTACCTGGCCCGCTTCGACGCGGCCGAGACCGCGTTGCGCGAACGCGTCCGCGCGCTGGCGGGGGAAGGAACGACGGACCGAGGAGGACTCCAGTGACCGAAGCCGCGGGCGACGTGATCCCGACGCTGCCCGACGACGTCGCCGTCGTGAACGTCGGTCTGCCCATGTTCGGGGACGCCGTCGCTGCGCAGGGCCGCGCCGTGGCCACCGTGGACTGGCGCATCCCCGCCGGCGGGGAACCGGAGCTGGTCGCCGCGCTGGCCCGGCTGTACGGGCGGCGGTCGCGGAGCGTGGATGCCGCCAACGCCGAAGTGGTGCGCCGGTTGGACCAGGGCGTGCCGCACCTCGTGGACGTCGTGCCGGCCGGAACGGTCGTCCCCGGCTTCGGGGGGCGGATGCTCCTCCACTGCGGTCCGCCCCTCGACTACGCCGATGCCTGCGATCCGCTCCGCCGGTCCATGCGGGCGGCCGTGGTCGCAGAAGGGTGGGCGGCGACGTGCGCCGAGGCCGACCAGAGGCTGCGCGACGGTGAGATCGGACTGGACGCGGCCAACGCCCACGATCTCGTGGTTCCCATGGTCACCGCGCTGGGACCGTCGCAACCGGTGTGGGTGGCTTCGCTTCACGGCTCGGGCTCGGCGTTCGCTCCCCTCAACCAGGGGCCGGGAGAGACGCCGTGGTTCGGACGGGAGACGGACGCCGCCATCGATCGCCTGCGGTTCCTGGCCGGGGCCGTCGGGCCGGTGCTGGCCGGCGCGTTGCGGGCTCACGGCCCGATCGACGCGCTCGGCCTGGCCGCCCAGGGCGTGCAGATGGGCGACGACGCCCACATCCGGGTCCAGGCCACCACCAACCTCCTGCTGAAGAACCTGCTGCCCCACCTCGTGGCTTCGGACCACCCCGCCCGCGTCGAGGTCGCCCAGTTCCTCTCGTCCAACCACCTCTTCTTCCTGACCGCGGGCATGGCCGCGGCGCGGGCGCTGACCGGGTGGGCGGCCGAGGTGCCGGGCTCGTCGATCGTGACCACCATGGCCCGCAACGGCACGGAGCTGGGGATCAAGCTGGCCGGCTCGGACGACTGGCACCTGACCGACGCGCCGTCCATCGGCCAGGCCCTCTACTACGCCGGGCAGGGGCCCGAGACGAGCGCTCGCGACGTCGGGGACAGCGCCGTGCTGGAGCTGGTCGGTCTCGGTGGGCCGGCCGCCGCCGGCTCGCCGTCGGTCGCCGCGTTCGTCGGTGGCTCGATGAGCGATGCCCTGGCGATGACGACCCAACTCGACCTCATCTGCGCCGGACGGAGCAGCCGGTTCAAGCTGCCCGCTCTGGACTGGCGCGGGACCCCGGTGGGCGTCGACGTCCGCAAGGTGGTCGAGCTGGGCATCACGCCCAAGGTCACGACCGGCATCCTCCATGTCTCCGACGGCACCGGCCAGGTCGGCGCGGGCGTGGCCACCGCGCCCATCGAGTGCTTCCGTGCCGCCCTGCTGGCCCTCGACCGCGCCGTGGATCGTGATGTCCGCTGAGCTCGTCGCCACCGATACGCGGCCGTCGCGGTCGACAGGCGACGGACGTCGTCGACGCCGGCCAGGCCTGGTTCGAGCTGCTCGGGTCCAGCCGGCGGGGCCGGGTGCTGGCCGCGTTCCGGCGCGCCGTCTACGTCGACCTGAGCGGCACCGTGCTCGCGCTCGTGTCCGCCGACGTGCCGCCAGGGCCGATCCACCTACGGGTGCATGCCCTTCCGCGGCCTGCGCCCGACACGACGGTCGCGCTCACCGCGGGCACGCTCGTCGCCGGCGACGTGCTCGTGGACCTCGACGGGATCGACGGGCTGCGGCGGTGGCGACCACCGACCCTCGACGCCGCCCTCGTCCGGCACCACGCCGACGCAGCGCGCCGGAGCCTCATCGCGGCCGACGGGTCGGATCTCGCCGGCCATCCGGCGATCGCCATCGCCGAGGCGGCGCTGGGCCGGGGCGACCTGCCGGCCGTGGTCGATGCCCTCGCCGGGCTGGGATCGGGCCTGACGCCCGCGGGCGATGACGTGCTCGGTGGCCTGCTCGTCGTCCTCCACACGGCCGGGCGCGACGAGCGGGCGCTCCTCGACGCCGTCTCGGGCGCCCGCACCCACGCCATCTCGCGCGCGTTCCTGTCCTGGGCCGGCGCGGGGCCAGGCCGTCGAGCCGGTCCACCTCCTCCTCGCGGCGCTGGCCCGGGGAGATCGAGCCTCCGTCCGCTGGCACCAGAAGGCGGTGCTGGCGCTCGGCCACACCTCGGGCGCGGACCTCCTGCTCGGCCTGCGCCTCGGGCTCGGCGTGCTCGATCAGCCAGAACTAGCGCCGCTCGGCAACGTTTGCCTCGTTGGTGGCACGACTCCGAGCCGGCGTTCGGGGACACTCCGGTGTTGGGTGAGAGCGATGATGAGTGGACTCGAGTCGATTGGAGCATGGACATGGTGAGTGTCGCGGAGTTCAAGGCGTTAGTACCCGTCGACCATGGCCTGAGCACGGTCGCGATAGGGCGTGGCAGCCGGGCACCGCAAGTCACCGTCGTCAACACCGGAGTTGTGAATCATCCGGTGACCGGTCGGCCGGTGGTCGCGTTCGTGACGGCGCGAGGCGCTCGCAAGCTCACCCTCCTGCGAACAGATCCTGCGCTTGCGGTCACGATTCGTGCGGGTTGGCAATGGGTCAGCGTCGAGGGAACGGCGGAGCTGATCGGGCCCGACGACCCACACCCCGACGTCGACGATGACGACCTGCGACGTCTGCTGCGGTCAATCTTCTCGGCGGCGGGTGGTACCCATGAGGATTGGGACAGCTACGACCGAACGATGCGTGAGGAGCGACGAACGGCAGTACTCGTTGCCGCCAATCACGTGTATTCAAATCCAACCTGACTCGGCAGCCAACAGTCGCTGAGCCGGCGTTCGGGGACAGTCGATGAGTGAGCTACGGGGCAGGGTCCCGAATACACGTCTTGCTCGTTCGGGGCCACGGCGGGGGACACCAGAACAATGACAGCATGGGACGATGCCTCACCAGGAGATCGACGGCGTTCCCATCTGGTACGAGGAGCACGGCGACCCCGACGGGCCGCCGCTCGTCGCTCTCCACGGTGGGATCCTCACCTTCAACGGCAGCTTCGGCGACGTGCTGCCGTGGCTCGCGCAGGGCCGCCGAGTGATCGGGGTCGAGCTTCAGGGCCACGGCCACACGCCCGACACCGGCCGGCCCATGTCGATCGAGCGCTTCGCCGACGACGTCGCCGAGCTCGTGGACCGGGTGGCCGGCGGCGGACCGGCCGACCTCTGGGGCTTCAGCCTCGGCGCTCTGACAGCGACGGGCGTCGCCGTGCGCCACCCGTCGACGGTCCGGCGTCTCGTGCTCGCCGCCGTCAACATCCGGCCCGATGGCTACCACCCGGAGATTACGGCACCGGAGCAGGACGATCCCCGCCTGCCCAGCGAGCAGGAGTTCGCGGCCTGGCAAGCCGCCTATGAGGCGGTGGCGCCCGACCCCCACAACTTCCTTCCGTTCCTCGAGCGGATGCAGCCGGTCGTCCACGATTGGCCCGGCTGGACCGACGACGAGATCCGCTCGGTGACCGCCCCCACGTTCCTCGTGATTGGCGACCAGGACTTCGTCCGCCTCGACCACGCCGCCGAGATGCTCGACCTTTTCCCCGACTGCCGCCTGGCGGTCCTGCCGGGCACGAAGCACACCGAGGTCATGCAGCGATCGGAGCAGCTTCGGGCGCTCGTCGGGTCCTTCCTGGCCTAGCGTGCCGGCGCACTCTCGCGCGCCCTGGGAGCCGGCGTTAGGTGATGCGATCCGCCGCGCGATTCTGTGACATCCACCCCTTGGCGTCGGCTATGACCAGATCGCCCTGTCGGGGCGCGTTTGTAGTCGCCGAGGCCGTGGTCCCGGCTCGATCGCTGTTGGGTCTCACGCGGCGATCACGCCCGCGCGTTCGGGCGTCCTGGTGGATGGCGGATAGCCGACACTCTCTACCGCCGCGACGGCGTGCAGCCCGCCCGCTCTCGGCTGGTGCCGGTCAGGCCGTGGTCGACGGTAGACCCGCTCCAGCGCGACGCCGCGACATCGAGCGGCGAGCCGGCGTCACGCTTTCGGGTGCGGCCCTCATGATCGGTGGAGACGCACGCCCTAGTGTCGTCACCGGCGCAGTGTGCCGGTTGGCCTCCCGTCATCGGGACTGGTCACCGAACCAGTCTTACGGCACTCGCGGGCCCGGAGGTCGTGCAACGAGCCGCTGGCGCGGAGGGGTGCCGGTCGGGGTCCCCCTCACGAGGCACCCGCCGGCCACCGCCCTGACGGCCACGGACGATGCACGACCAGCTCGCGAGGCCGATGTGACGGCGACTCGGACGAGCCGTTGGGACCAGAGCGATGTCCAGCGCGCATGAGGGCCGGACTGTGCGGAGCTGCGATGTCACTGCCGGGCCTTCTGCGTGCGAAGACCGAGCGGGACCGCCGACCGCTCACGGCTCGCCTTCCGTTCCGAGCGCGGCCCACTCCGCATCGATGTCGGCGAAGATCTGATCGAGGGGGCGAGTCCCATCGACCCAGTCGAGCATTCCTTGCCAGAACGCGCCGCGCTCGTCGCCCTCGGTGAAGCCGCCGATCGGAGCGGGCATCAGATCCGACGCGTCGAATCTGAAGACATCGGCAGCGAGCGCGGCCCGGACCTCTGAAGCAATGGCGACGCGGACGGCGATCGCCGGATCCTCGGCTGCGTCACCATACGCCGACATGTCGAAGCGCCGGTTGGCGGGCGTGAAGGTTCCGTCGGCGGCGCTGGCCCAGACCTCGCCCCACTCGGGACTCGCAATGAACTCCATGAGCGCGCGAACCTCGGGCCGGTCGACCAGGGCCGAGGCGAACCCTCCACCACCGGTGGTCGGGGTCGGCTGACCCGGATCGACCGGAGGAAGCACGAAGAAGTCGATGTCCTCGCCGATCCGGGTCCCCGGTGGTGCGGAGCTGAACATGAAGCCGTTCTGGTGGTGCAACCAGCAGGCCGGTTCCGGTTCGCCCGTCACCGCGTTGCGCCGCAACATGTGGGACAGCTGGTCGCCGAAGTGCGCATTGCTGATCGCTGCTGGCCCACCGCGAACGAAGCCGGGCTCGAAGATCAGGGCGTTTGCCCGCCGGCCGGCCTCCATCACAGCCAGGCTCGTGAACCCGACCTCCCCGAGGGTCCACGCGTCGTAGGTGTCGGCGCCGCCCACCCGCAGGACCAGACTCTCGAGAAAGTCAGTGCCCGGCCATCCGTTGGCTACGCCCCCCGAGTTGAAGGCGAAGCACCACGGCGTGCCCCCGTCGGCGAGGATCTGATGGGAGAGCGCGACGAGCTGGTCCCAACTCTCGGGAATCTCGTACCCCGCGGCATCGAACTCGGCTTTGGGGTAGAACACCATGCCCTTGAGGTCCAATCCCATCGGGATGGCACGAATGGGTCCGCTGTCGGACGGGGTCTCGCCGTCGCCGCCGGCGGCTCCGACGCCGAGCAGGTACTCGCCGAAGTCGGATCGCAGCGTCTCGCCGTCGACGAATTGGCTGATGTCGAGCGCCCGAGGCTGTTCCCACGTCGGGTTGTACACGAGCAGGTCTGGGCGGTCGGACTCCCCCGTCACCAGGCGGATGTTGATCCCGGTGCGCTCGGTGAAGGCTTCGATCTCCCGACCGAAGGCGTCGTCGATCGCCTGGCCGCCATCCATCGTGATGGTGGTGCCGGCGAGCGCTCCCGGGCGACGATCGGTCGTGCCGTAGGCGCCCAGACCGCCGCGCAACGGCAAGGCCGCGGAGATCTCCACCTCCGCCGGGCAGGCCTCGGAGAGGAAGGCTTCACACTCGGCATCGGTGAGCCGTCGTTCGACAGCGGACTCCGCCAGTTCCACCAACTCATTCGGTGGCAGGACGTAGACGCCGACGAGGCCGCGCGGTCCCGATCTGACGGCGACCGGGGTCTCGCTGTTCACGTCGTACTGCACGCCGAGCTCGTGGAGTGCGAAGTGCACGGCGTCGACCGCTTCCTCGGTCGCGAATCCGAGGTCGACGGTCTCGCGCACGGACTGCGCCGCGAACAGCAGCGCGAGCTCCGGATCATCGGTGAGTGCAGCCTCCGAGGCGTCGACGAGAGCGGCGACCGTCAGCAGGTCGTCCACGTCCTCCTTGGCGCGCGCTGCCGAGCGCCACTGCACCGTGCCGAACACGGCCAGCGTGGCCACGAGGACGGCCACCAGGCCGACACCGGCCAGCTGCCGCACGCGCCGCCGCTCTCGGCGTTCGGCCTCGGCCGCCCGCAGCTCGCGCTCGCCGACCTCGCGCATCTCCCGGTCGCGCTCGGCGACGCTGGCGTCGAGGAAGGCTCGTTCGGGTCCGGAAAGGGGCAGCGAGGAGGTGGCGGCCCAGCCGTGCATCTGATCGAGCAGGCCGCCTCGGAGGAGATAGGTCTCGGCGCGGTCGGCGGCGACCCATTCGCCCATCGCCTCCGCTAGTCGGCGTTGATGGCGCACGTCGTCGCGCGCCCCATCGATCCAGCGACGCAACCGAGCCCACTCGGTGAGCAGCGCTTCGTGCGAGATCTCGACCGTCGGGCTCCTCGTGACGGGGTCGCGGTCGAAGCTCAACAGGCGGTGGCGACCGAACGTGTCGAGCACCTTCCGGAGCATCCCGCGATCGACGTCGAGCTGTTCGAGCTCGCTGCGGAGGACTCGACGACGGGTGTCCTCCGCGCCCTCGGTGAAGGTGACGAGCCGGAGGAGAACCTGCCGGGTGACTTCGTGCGCTCCATCGCCGAGGCCGGCCAACAACCCTTCGGCGCGCTTCACCAGCGCGCCCGACACACCGCCGAGCTCCTCGTAGGCGGCGTTGTCGATCCGGACACCCCGTCGACGGTCGAAGAGCTCGGTCAACGTGTACTGCAACAGCGGCAGTGCACCGGGGCGATCCACCACCTCCCTGACCAACTCGACCACGAGCGCCGGCTCGAACGAGATGCCGTGCGGCTCCACCGGGCCGGTGATCGCCCGCTCCAACTCGTGGGGGCTCATCGGGGTGATGACCTCGGTTCCATCGCGGAGCAGCTCTCCGAGACCACGGTGTTGCAGCGGACGGTCGTAGAAGTCGGCGCGCAGCGTGACGATGACACGGACCCGACTCTGGTCGTCGGTGACGGCGCTCACGAGCGTGGCGATGAAGCGGTCGGCAGTGTCGGCGTCGACCTGCGTGAACAGCTCCTCGAACTGGTCGATCAACAGCAACAGTTGCGATCCGTCGTGGGGCAACACGCGGCGCAGCGCCCGTTGCAGCCCCTGCTCGCCCGCCAGCTGCTCGAGCAGGAACGCTGGCGGATCGACGGCCACGCCGAGCAGGGCTGCTTCGAGCTCCTCGAAGGGGTGGGGGGCAGGCGTCATCTCGATCGTGAACCACGAACCCGACGAGAGGACCGCACCACGACGGATCGCCGGGAGCAGCCCGGCCTTCACCACGCTCGACTTGCCGCTGCCACTCGGCCCGACGATCGCGATGAAGCGGCTGCGGGTCCCGGGCTGACCGAGCCGCGTGATGAGTCGTTCGACGAGCCGTTCCCTGCCGTAGAAGTCGACGGCGTCGGTGGCGTCGAACGCCCGCAACCCTTTGTACGGGTTGTCGACCTCGATCTCCGGTTCGGGCGAGAACGCGTGGCGGGCACCCGAGGCTGCGCTCAGCGCCTCGCGCAGATCGGTGACGAACGCCTCGACGTGCTCGTAGCGCCTGGTGACCTCGACATCCGTGCTGCGGTCGATGACGCGCAGCACCGGAGGTGGAAGAGCCCCTCGTATCTGGGCGACCTCACCTCTGAGACCGGTGAGCGTCTGGGAGACGACCACTCCGAGGCTGTAGATGTCGGACATGGCCGTGACCTCGCCCCGATCGAGTTGCTCGGGGGACGCGTATGGGCCGCCGAGCGTCGAACTCGGCGACGGAACGTACGAGGACCCCTCATCGGCGCCGACGGCGATCCCGAAGTCCGACAGGTAGGCATTGCCCTCGTCGTCGATGAGGACGTTGGCCGGCTTGATGTCGCCGTGAACAACGCCGGCGCGGTGCGCCGTCTGCAGCGCGTTGCCGAGTTGATCGACCATCGTGGCCGTCTGGGCGAGGGTGAGGGCACGGTGTTCGAGGATGGTGTCCAGGCTCCCGCCGCGCATCAGGCGCATCACCCGATAGGCCGCGTCTGGTTCGCGCCAATAGTCGTACAGCGGGACGATGTGGGGGTGCTCGAGTCGGGCGATCAGCTGCGCTTCGGCCTGGAAGCGACGAATGAAACGAGGATCGTTGGCCAGCTCCGGCCGGATGACCTTGATCGCCACCTCGCGACCGACAGCTGGCTGATAGGCGCGGTAGGCCACCCCGAACGCGCCCTCGCCGATCTTCTCCCGCAACTCGTACCCACGTACCGCGAGGCCCGGTTCCGGCCCGCCGCCCGGGACCGGGGCCCGGGAACCGGACTCGAGCGCCTCGTCCCCGGTGACGATCTCCTCCTCGAGCTTGCGCAACCGCGACGACGGCTCGATGCCGAGCTCCTCGCCCAGCCGTGACTTGAGCAGTTGGTACGCGCGCAATGCGTCGGCCTGACGCGCCGATCGATACAGCGCGAGCATCAATTGGCCGGTCAGGCGCTCCTTCAAGGGATGCTGACGAACGAGCGTCTCCAATTCGGAGATCAGCTCCCGTGACATGCCGCGCTTGAGATCGGCATCGATCCGGGCTTCGACCGCCTCGATCCGCAGCTCCTCGAGACGAGCGATCTCGGTCTGGGCGAAGGACTCGTAGGCGAATTCCTCGAATGCCCGGCCCCGCCACAGCGCCAACGCCTCCCCCAGCACGAGCGACGCGGCCGCCGGGTCGATCTCGGCCAGTGCCCGACCCTCGGCGACCATCCGCTCGAACCGGACTGCGTCGATCTCCTCCGGAGCCGCCTCGATGAGGTACCCGGGTGCGCGGGTGAGCAGGATCGAGCCCTCGGAGCGCTTCTCGCGATCTGGCTCGAGTGCCTTGCGTAGTCCCGAGACGTACACCCACAACGCGTTCTGCTTGTCGAGGCCACCGTCGGCGCCCCACAGCCCATCGATGATCTGGTCGGTGGAGAACACCGAGTTGGGCGCCGTCAGGAGCAGGGCGAGGAGTGCACGCTGTCGGAAGGCACCGAGATCGACCCGGCGGCCGTCTCGCAATGCTTCAAGCTTGCCGAGTACCCGGTACTCCACCGGTCCTCCTCTTGACGGCCGCCCGCGTCCGGTGACGTCACAGACTGGCCCAAGTCTCGACCCTGTAACTTAGGTTCGACTTAACCACGTCGACGACGACGGTCTCGGCCGTTGCTCGGACTTGGCTTGCGGCATGTCGTCTCAGTCGTCCAACGTCGCTGCCGGCACGAGGCCGCGGTCGGCGAGGTCTTGGACGATGCCGTCGCGGGATAGCGGTGCCGGCTGGGGCGTCTGGGGCGGGGGATGAGGCCGCGGTCGGCGAGGTCTTGGACGATGCCGTCGCGGGATAGCGGTGCCGGCTGGGGCGTCTGGCGGGGGATGAGGCCGCGGTCGGCGAGGTCTTGGACGATGCCGTCGTGGGATAGCGGTGCCGGCTGGGGCGTCTGGCGGGGGATGAGGCCGCGGTCGGCGAGGTCTTGGACGATGCCGTCGCGGGACTGGGGGGCCGGCTGCACAGCGGGTTCCGAGGTCTGGTCGTCAGAGTTCTGGACGACCGCAGCCATCGACACGATTGCGACGACCAACGTTGTGGCGCCGATCGCGATCATCCTGCGCGTCGGCCTCCGTCGCGCTCGGGCTGACTCTGCTCGTTCTACCGCGATCGTGACGTCGTTGAAGGCCATGAGTGACTCCTCGCCTCTCGTTGCCGCTCGCCTGGAACGAGCGGACACTGACCACACGGTCGACGGAGCGACTTCAGGGCGACTATGAGTGACTTCATACGGCCTTGATGCGCCGCTGAACCCGCCGGAACGCGGTCCCCTGTCCCGCCAGAAGGGTCGAGTCTCGAGGCTTCGACGTGCGTTGTCCCGGTGAAGCAAGTTCAGGGCTCGCACCGACCGTGACCGTCCGATGGGTTGGGCGAAGCTGATGCGGAAGCCGGCGCCCAGCTTCGGTCGTGGCGCGATGGTGGTCGAACGTCAGCCGGCTCGATGGTGCTCGCGTGGCGAGCTCCGATGCAATCGTCCGCTCACTCCGTGGGAGCCGCGGTGCACGGCGAGTCCGGCGGAGTGGCAACGCAGGCTCGTGCTCGCGATGACCGACGACGAGATCTCGCGCAAGGATCGGATGGCCGACGTCGCCGACTTCGGCGAAGCCCGCATCGTGAGGCACGTCGCTTCCACCTGAGCGACGTGAGTCGTCCCGGTGCAGGGATCCGCTGTGCGGAACGGGTTCCCGACACTGCTTTCCGTTGTGCGGACCTGGCGCGGATCGATTGACCGCTCGCCAGAACAGCGCAAACGCTGGATCGATGGCTTAGCTGAATGCCGTGGCTATCGACGGGTGGCGGTACGGGCCGAAGTGCACGTGCGACTGACGTCTTCAGCTCGGGACTGTTGAGCGCGGCGTATGGCGGAGGATCGGCCCGGCGTCGAGGTAAGCGATGAACGAGGAACGCCGACTATGCCTCGCTGATGGAATGGTGCAGGTGCCTGCGCCAACGTGGTGCTGTCGGGCCGCTGGCGGGGCCGGCGGTCGGGTGGCTCACCCAGCTCGCAGAACTGCTGGACTAACGCACCGTGAGTGAGGCCCGACTGATTCTCACCTGCGGGTTGCCCGGGGCGGGTAAGACCACACTCGCAACGCAGCTCGCCGCGGAGCGGAGCGCCGTGCGGCTCACGAAGGATGAATGGCTGTGGGCCCTTGGATCCAGTCCATGGGACAGACCCACCGGGGAGAAGGTCGAACAGGAACTCTGGAGCCTGGCCCAAGAGATCCTGAGCCTCGGCCTGAGCGTCGTCCTCGACTTTGGGCTCTGGGCGCAGATCGAACGTGACGAGATGCGAACAGTCGCTCGAGGCCTTGGTGTCGGCGTCGAACTGCACTACGTCGAAGTGCCTACCGACGAACTCTGGCGGCGCATCGAGGCACGGAACTCGGCGCCACCCTGGGACAACGAACCGATCGGTCGCGCCGACCTCGATGAGTGGCTAGCCATCTTCCAGGCCCCCGATGCTGCAGAGCTGGCGTTGTTCGATCCACCGCCAGATTCACACTGAGCCACTGTCTCGGCGGCAGCCTCGAAGCGAGCAGATCGACGGATCGGGTCGCGTACAAACGGTTTGCCCGTGTCCCCGAACGTGCGTCCATATCGGATGGTGGCATCGTCACCGAGGTGCCGTTGGAGGACAGGGCGAACGTTGCCTGGCGCGGACTACGTGTCGGAGCCGGCGCCGCTGGGCGCGGACCACGCGATCGCAGGAGGATCGACGCGGGCGCACCGGGGACCGCCGTCCCCGCCGGTGAGGTCGACAATTGCCGTCAGGGTGCCGGCCCTCACCGCGGACTCCATGAGCTCCGGGTCGACGCGATCGAGCATCAGCTTCGCCCGTCTGAACATCTCGAACCCGCCGTCCGCACGGACGTCACCCCAGGTCAGGTAGAGGAAGCGGTCACCCCGCCCACCCTGCACGACGGGTCCTCGGAAGTCGCGAACGCCGTTGCGCGCCACGACCTCGACGTCGATCTCCCAGCGCGCCTCGGGCGCGTCTGCCGGGACGAGCTGGGCGGGCTCGCGACGTACCTGGAGCCCGACGTGCACGTTGTCCATGACGGAGCCGTCAGGACAGCAGAACGTCCGACCCGGGAGGTTCACGCCGGTGATCGTCAGGTGCACCGGTCCATCATGCCGCGCTCGGGACGACGGTCAGAACGGCCGCAACGCCAGCCAGATGGCCTTCGTGGGCGTGTCGCCCGGGTTGTGCCAGCGATGAGGACGGTCGGTCCGGAAGTGGAGCGCGTCGCCCTCCTCGAGCAGGAAGCGCTCCCCGTCGACGTCGAGCTCGAAGACCCCGTCGATGACCAGCACCAGCTCCTCGCCAGGGTGCTCCATGGCCCGGTGCCCGCTGTTGGCCCCGGGCTGGATCTCGGACACCGCGCCCGCCATGAAGAAGCGTCCGTAGGGGCCGGAGATGCCGGCGAGATCGATGCCCTGGTGAGCGGTGAAGACCGGCCGGCGGGCGTCGGCCGGGATGAAGGCCACCGGCCGGTTCTCGGTCTGGTCCTCGTTGACGAAGTACGACACCGGCCGGTTCAGCGCGCCGGCGATCTTGAGCAGGGTCGTGATCGTCGGCACCATGCCCGAGCGCTCGATCTTGTGGATGGCGGCCGCCGAGACCTCGGCCCGGTCGGCCAGCTGCTGGAGCGAGAGGCCCCGCTGGACCCGCAGCTCACGCAGCTTGGGACCGATGGAGCTGACGATCTGCTGCAACCCGCCGGGTCCCACTTCGTCCGGGGCCGCGCCTGCGTCGAGCCCTCCGTCGAGCCCAGACGGCACCGGTGCCGGAGCCTCCGGTGGGGAGTCGAGCGACGTCGCGCGCTTACGGCCGGCCATGCACGGCCATCATAGGAAAGTGTCTACGATGTCGCCGATAGTGAACGGCCGGGCCGTCCACGATTGAGTCGCTGGACCGTCCAAGGTGGTCGCGGCCGCAAGGGGGGCCAGCAAAGGGGGAAGGCATGGCAGTGAGGACGGTAGTCGTCGGGGGTGGCGCCGCCGGGATAGGTGCCGCGGGTGCCTTCAAGGGTGCCTGTCCCGACGGTGAGGTCGTCGTCTTCACGGAGTTCGAGGACGCCGCGTACAGCCCGTGCGGCATCCCCTACGTGCACGGGAAGGAGATCCCGAGCTTCGAGGCGCTGTTCCTCGCCACCAAGGAGCAGTACGCGGACCAGGGGATCGACATCCGCTACGAGACGACGGTCAGCGCCCTCGACGTCAAGGCAGGCGTGGTCGACGTCGTGGGCCGGGGGACCGTTCCGTTCGACCGGCTGATCGTGGCCACGGGGTTCGACTACGCCGATCCGGGCGTCCCCGGCACCGACCTGACCGGTCTGTACTACGTGAAGAACATCCGACGGGCCATGGAGTGGGACGCCGTGCTCGACTCCGTGAAGGCGGCCGTGGTCGTCGAGGCCACCCCGCTCGGGCTGGAGATGGTGACGGCGCTGGCCCACCGCGGCATCGAGACCCACGTCATCGACCACCGGCCCTGGGCCCTGTCCGACCTCGCCGATCCCGACATCGTGGAGCCGATCCAGCAGGCCTGGCGGGATGCCGGCGTCCACCTGCACTTCGGCGTGGAGTTGAAGGGCTTCGTCGGCACCGGCGCGCTCAGTGCCGTCGAGACGTCCGAGGGCACGATCGATGCCGACCTGGCCGTCATCTGCACCAAGAAGGTGGCGAACACCGAACTGGCCCGGGCGGCCGGGCTGAAGACCGGGCCGACGGGGGGCGTCGTCGTCGACAACCGCATGGCCACGTCGGTCGACGGTGTCTTCGCCGCGGGAGACTGCACCGAGATCCCCCTCGGGGTGACGAACGTCGGGGTGCAGGGCCTCACGGGCTCCCACGCGTACGCGCAGGGCAAGGTCGCGGGCATCAACGCCGGGGGCGGTCGCCGCACGTACCAGCCCGTCTACATCCCGTGGGGCATGGTGGCGGGGGACTGGATGATCGGTGGCGTCTCGTTCGGGGAGACGGCGGCCGAAGCGCTCGGCATCCCCTACGTGCTGGGCAAGGCGGACGGCATCTCCCGCGCCCGCTACTTCCCGGGTGTCCGCAAGGTCACGGTCAAGCTCCTGGCCGAGCCGGGAACGCTCCGCCTGATCGGCGCCCAGATGGCCGGCGGCGAAGGCATCAAGGAGCGGGCCGACTTCCTGGCCATGGCCGTCAAGACCGGCATCACGCTCGAGGACCTGGCCTTCATGGAGAACGTGTACTCGCCGCCGATCGGCGCGCTCAACGAACCGATCGCGCTGGCCGCGCAGAACGCCCTCAGCCGGCTGGGGGCGTAGCAGCGTGCGCTTCGCCGCCTGGCTCCGGTCGAACGCCGAGCACTACCTGCTCGTCGCCGCGCAGCAGCGGGTGGCGGCCCGCAGCGCGTTCGCAGCCCCCGCGCCGCCGCGGACGCTGAAGGACCGCTTCTTCCTCGTCGTCTTCGTGCCCGTCTACCGCCGCCTGCCGTGGCGGTTCCGTCAAGCCGTGCTCCAGCGCATGCCCGGCAGCCACCGGCGCACATGGGAACCGCGGGAGCGCAAACCCCTCGGCCCGGCTGTCTGACCGCCACGATCGACACGCCACGATCCACGCCACGATCCACACAGCAAAGGAGAACCAATGCCGAAGACCGTCAACAACCCGATCCCAGCCGAGGGCGAGGTGCTCTTCGACGTCGAGGAGAAGGTGTTCGAGGACATCCAGGCCAACCCGGGCGAGAAGGCGTTCGTCTTCATCCACACGGTGCCCTACGAGGGTTCGGTCGCCCTGGTGAACCTGCTCACGTCGACCCGCTTGGTCCGCAAGGGCTTCGACGTCTCGATCGTCCTCTACGGACCGGGCGTCCTGCTGGCCTCGGGCACCCGCGGCTTCCCGGCGGTCGGCCAGGAGGCCTTCCCGGGTCACATGGCGATCAACAACCAGATCAAGACCCTTCTGAAGGAGGGGGCGACGATCTACGCCTGCCGGTTCGCGATGGGCGCCCTCTACGGCTTCCGCGAGGACGACCTGATCCCCGGGGTCAAGCCCTTCCACCCGCTGGACGTGCTCGACTCCGCGCTCACGGCGTGGCGCGCCGGCGCCTTCCAGATCAACACCTGGACGGTCTGAGAGCGGTCCGGGCTCGTCACCTGTCGGGGTCTCCTGTCGGGCCGGCCCACACCGGGCCGGCCCCGTCACTCGGCTCCTTCAGTCGATGAGGTGCGCGGTGACGGACGGTTGGCGAGCCAGGGTGTTCGAGACGTAGCAGACCCGCCGGGCCTTCCTCAGCAGCGCCTCCATGCCGGTCGGCGGCGGCCCTTCCAGGCGGATCGAGAGTTCGACGTCCGAGAGGCACGGCCCGTCGTAGGTGCCCTGCGCGGTGACGCTGAACGGGCCGACCTCGACGCCGTCGCGCCGCGCCACATGGGCGATGGCGAGTGCGAAGCAGGACGAGAGGGAGATCAGCAGGTACTCGGTGGGCATGGGGCCGGCGTCGGTGCCTCCGACCGAGGGAGGTTCGTCGACCTCGACCGTGAACTGACGGGTGGTGACGGCCGCCCGGTAGCCGCCGAGCCAACGCGCCTCGACCGGTGCTGTCCGCCTGACCTCAGCCACCCGTGGCCCGCGCTCAGGACGCGTGGTCGTGTCGTCGTCGTGACCCGCCGGGCGCTGGGCCAGCTCGGCGGCCCGACGCTGCACGTCGTCCTGGGGCAGGATCTGCCGGTCGTCGAGCAGCGACTGCAGCGCTTCGAGCCAGCAGGCGTAGTAGCGGTAGCCCTCGCCGTCCGGGTGCGCGGCCTCCCAGCGGGCGATGGCGGCGATGAGGCGGTCCTTGAAGTCGTCCCAGGAGAACAGGCCGTCCTGGTAGAGCGCGATGGTCAGTCCGAAGGCGCGGCTCTCCCACGGCTCCGCGAACACCAGCTCGCCGTTGGAGCGCGGAGGCGACGACGGCCCTGCGACGTCGAGCTCGACCGGGAGCTCGGGGGAGGGGAGATCGGTGAGGCTCACCCGGGCGATGCCACCCGGGCCACACCCACACCGACCATGGCGTCGCGCGTGACGAGGGCGGCCAAGTCGTCCTCGGACAGGTCGTCGGTGCCGGCCGGGCGCTCGGGCAGCACGAGGTAGCGGACCTCCGAGCTGCTGTCCCAGACCTTGATCTCGACGGCGTCGTCCAGTTCCAAGCCCAGCTCCGCCAGCAGGGTGCGAGGCTCCCGCACGATCCGCGCCCGGTAGGCCGGGTCCTTGTACCAGATGGGCGGGAGGCCGAGCACGGGCCACGGGTAGCAGGAGCACAGCGTGCAGACCACGACGTGGTGGACACCGGGCGCGTTCTCGACGACGACGATGTTCTCGCCCTGCGGGCCACTGAAGCCGAACTCGGCGATCGCCGCCGTGCCGTCCTCGAGCAGGCGGGCCCGGTACTCGGGGTCGGTCCAGGCCCGGGCCACCACCTTGGCGCCGTTCAGCGGGCCCACATCGTTGGCGTAGCGGTTGATGAGGCCGTCGACGACGTTCAGGTCGATGAGGCCCTTCTCGAGCAGGAGTGCCTCGAGCGCTTCGGCCCGCTCGGCGGGTCCGGGGTAGTCGTGCGGGTGGGGCTCGGCCGTCACTGGTGCATCATCCCATCGGTGCGTGTGGTCCGGTCATCGATGGTGCGGGGAGCACCAGTGACGGGTTCGCCGCTGCGCGGCGAACAGGCCACCGCGACATGGACCTCGCTTCGCTCGGTCATGCGGGCTCCAGGTAGCTCTCATAGAGACTGATCGTCAGGGCGAACGGTTCGCTGTCGGGACCCCACAGGGTCGCTGAGTCGAACTCGACGGCGTAGACGTGCTGCGCGTTCTCGCCGATGAAGTGCGCGTGGGTGTCGGGGAGCACCTGCGCGGGGAGCAGCGTCGTCACCGTGCCGGTGTGGCCACGGACGTAGCGGGGGAGCCGGGTGTGACCGTCCGAACCCGAGGACCTCGCCCGCACCGCCTGACCGACTTCGAAACGGGGTGGGTCGGAGATCTCCCGGAGCGAGCCGGCGGCGGTGGGCTGGTAGTCGGGCTTGTTCGGCGTCGGCTCGGCCGGCTCCTCGACGTCCTCGCCCCTCAGCCGTCTCGCCCGCGCCTCGACCGCCCCCGGCGCCAGGACGCCGCTGTCGACGAGCAACGTCTCCACGCACCCGAGCCACCGTCCGTAGTAGCCGTCGACCAGGTAGTCGTACGGGTGCTGGCGGTCGATGGCGTGGCGCATGGCGTCGAGGTTGGTGCCCGACAGCCGCGCGGACAGCGCGCCGTAGGCGAAGGCCTTGCCTTCCCACGGCTCCGCGAACACCGGCTCGTCGGGGTCGATGGTGACGGTGCCCCAGCCCTGCGTGCCCCCCATGTCGTGGATGCCGTCCACGTCGCTCCTTCGTTCAGGCCTCACCAGGCTCCAGACCACGCCCGTCTCCCATAGTAGAACTCCCGTGTCGTAAGGTGGAACGCCGTCCGGCGGGTCCTTGGCCGGTGGTCGGGCCACCGTTAGCCTGCGGCACCTCACGAGCACAGGGGGATGGCGCATGGGCGCTCTCGAAGGACGGGTGGCGATCATCACCGGCGCCGGGCGGGGCATCGGGCGCGAGCACGCCCTGCTGTTCGCGGCCGAGGGCGCCAAGGTCGTCGTCAACGACCTCGGAGGAGCGGCCGACGGCAGCGGCGGTGACGTCTCGGCGGCCCAGCAGGTGGCGGACGAGATCGCCGCGATGGGAGGCGAGGCCGTGGCCAACGGCGACAGCGTGTCGTCGTGGGAGGGCAGCCAGCGGCTGATCAACGCCGCCGTGGAGGCGTTCGGCGACCTCGACATCCTGGTGAACAACGCCGGCATCCTGCGCGACCGCGTCGTGGTCAACATGACCGAGGAGGAGTGGGACGCCGTCGTCGACGTGCACCTGAAGGGCCACTTCGCCCCCAGCCGGTGGGCGGCGGCCTACTGGCGGGAACAGCACAAGGCGGGCGCGGCCAAGCCCCGCAACCTCGTGCACACCTCGTCCACGTCCGGCCTGTTCTCCAACCCCGGGCAGGCGAACTACGGCGCCGCCAAGTCCGGCATCGCCACCTTCAGCCAGATCTGCGCCAAGGAGCTCGTCCGCTACGGCGTCAAGAGCAACTGCATCGCGCCGGCGGCGCGCACCCGGCTGACCCTCGCCACACCCGGCCTCGGCGAGATGATCCAGGCCCCACCGGAGGCCGGAGCGTTCGACGTGTGGGACCCGGCCAACATCAGCCCGCTCGTCGCCTACCTGGCCTCCGCCGACTGCGCCTTCAACGGCGAGACGTTCTTCGTGCAGGGCGGCGCCGTCCGGGTCGTCAAGTCGTGGGAGTTCGGCGACGGTGTCGAGCGCAACGAGCGCTGGACGGTCGACGCGCTGGGCGCGGCATTGGCGCCCCTCGCTCCCGTACCGGAGTAGGGCTCAGCGCAGGGGCAGCGTGGCGCAGACCGACGACAGCTCGCTCGAGCGCGTCTTCGGATCGACGAAGCCGCTCTCGACCCGGATGCGGGCGGAGTCCAACCGTTGGATGGTCTGCGCGTCGACGTTGACCTGCCAGTGCGAGCACATGAGCACCGTCTGAGGACCGGTCGGCTGGTTCTCGTGGGCGACGATGCCGAAGCGCACGTCGTACTCGCCGCCGTTGACCGGCGTGACCGCGGCAGGGATGACCGTCGCGGACTCGATCGGGCCGTAGGCCTGCTGGAGGAAGGCATCGGTCTCGTTGCGACCGGGGTTCAGCGTCCGGGCGTCGTTCCAGCGACCATCGGCGAACACGTTCAGCAGGGCCTGGGCCGCGGCCACCGCGCGTGGCGGGATCGGCCGCGACCGTGGTGCTCGTGGCCGGCGCTGTGGAACCGGTCGTCGCGGGGGCCACGGTCGTCGAGGCGCCCGACCCTGGCACGGTCGTCGGGGGCTGTGTCGACGATGGTTGTGTCGACGGGGGTTGGGTCGACGCCACCGCCGCGGTGGTCACCGGTGCTGTCGAGTCCTCGGAAGCACCGGACGCCGAGCTGGCCGGCGCGCCGGGTGAGTCGTCGGGACCGTCGTCGCGCAGGACGACGAGTCCGAGGCCGATGGCGAAGATGACCATGGCGATGCCACCGACGATGACGAGGATGCGCCGCAACCGGTCGTCGCCCGCGGGATCACCACCGATCGGCGGCTCCGGTGCGTAGAGGTTGCGCTGAGAGGGGTCAGGCGGAGGGAGGTCGGACATGCTGACGCTCGCTTCTCCCCGCCCGCTCCACCGGACACTGTAGTGCGCGGCTCACCTCTCTACCATCGCATCAGTGGGAGGGCGACCGGACGTCGAGGCCGCCATGGCGCTGCACCCGGCCGGCAAGGGCGTCACCACCGTCGACCCGGCGGGTGTCGACGAGGTCGGCGTCGTCCCGTGGCCGTACCTGCTCGGACGTCGCCTTTCGCGCTCCCTGCGGTCCCGGCTCGGTCCGCTCGGCCGTCCCGAGGGGCCTGCCCACCGGTGGGCTGTGCTGGCGGTGATCCTCACGGGCCTCTTCACCGTGTCGGTGACGATCACCTTGCTGGCGGTCTCCCTGCCCGGTATCGCCCGGGACCTGGGCTCGGACCAGGCCGCGGTCTCCTGGTCGATCACCGGTCCGATGCTGGCCTTCGGCGTGCTCGGCCCGTCGTTCGGCAAGGCCGGCGACCTGTACGGGCACCGCCGGATCTTCGTGTTCGGGTTGCTCGGTGCCGCGGTGTTCGCCGCGGCGACCGCGCTGGCCTGGAGCGCGGCGTCGCTCATCGCCTTCAGGACGCTCTCCGCGGGTCTGGGATCGGCCACCGGGCCGTCCGCGCTGGCCATGATCAGCCGGCTGTTCGACCAGGAGGAGCGGATCCGCGCCCTCGGCTACTGGAGCTTCACGACGGCGGGCGCGCCGGTCCTCGGGGTCGCCCTCGGAGGACCGTTGGTGGACGCCATCGGTTGGCGCGCCATCTTCGCCATCCAGGCGCCGCTGTGCCTGGTCGGGATGGTGGTGGCCCGCCTGCTGCTACCCGAGACCGAGCGGGTCAGGCGGGGTCGCTTCGACGTGACCGGCGCGGTGCTCCTGGGGCTGGGCGTCACCGCGATCCTGCTCGCCGTCAACCGTGGCGCGTCCTGGGGATGGACCAGTCCAGCCGTGCTCGCCGGGCTCCTGCTGGGACCTGCGCTCTTGGGTCTGTTCCTCATCGTCGAGAACCGGGCGGAGGACCCGATGGTGCCGCTCGGCTGGCTGCGGCGCCGGAATCTGGTGGCACCGATCGCCAGCCAGTCCCTGTCCAACTTCGCGTACATGGGCGGCTTCATCCTCACGCCGGTCCTGTTGCAGGACGGGCTGGGCTACAGCGCCGGCGTGACCGGCCTGCTCGTGATCTCCCGGCCGCTCACCTTCTCGGTGGTGGCCCCGCTGGCGACGCCGGTGACGATCCGCGTGGGGGAACGGGCGGCGGGGGTCACCGGCGCCCTCGTCGTCGCGCTGTCGATGGTCGCGCTCTCCGTCGTCGGAGTGGGCACGTCGGCCATGGTGATCGTGCTGGCATTGGCGCTGTCCGGGGCGGGGTTGGGCATCGCGTCGCCGGCGATGGGCGCCATCGTTTCCACCGCCGTCGACCCCGAAGACCTCGGAGTGGCCGGCGCGCTCCAACAGCTCATGGCCCAGATCGGGGCCGTGGTCGGATCGCAGGTGATGCAGACGGTGCAGCTCGGCACGCAGGCGTCAGCCGGCCTCGTCGGCAGCTTCGGCAACGCCTATCTCGTCGGTGCCGGGGTGGCCGTCCTCGGCGCCGGGGCCGCCGGGTTCGTGCGGTCCCGCTCCGGCCGCCGGGCTCAGGTGCCGGTCAGGCTGTGATCTCCTTGACCTCTGCTGCGACGGCCTTGGCGACGTCGTCCGGCGGGACGGCGTTCATCATCATGAGCTTCGTCATGTCGCCCTGGACCTTGATCTTGCCGGACATGAAGGCCTGCATCCCTGCCGCCTGATCCTGGTCCACGAAGATCTTCCGGGCCGTCTCCCAGTCGGTGCTCACGGTGACCTCGGGTTCGTCCAGGGCACCCTTCTCCATCACCATGGTCCCGTCGGTCGTGTCCATGTAGATGAGGATGTCCGCCCCTTCGCCGAACGGCGCGCCGCTGATCACCTGGTTCATGCGGATCTTGTAGGGGACCGGAGCCGCCTGGTCGGCGTACTTGTCACGGATGGCCTTGACGGCCTCCATCCAGTCGTCGGACAGGAACTCGTGGGCCACGGCGGATCCTCCTGGGGCTGCGCCACTTGGGTTCGACGTCACGTGAGACGTCAGATGAGCGGCAGGGTAGCGGAGCAGGCAGACTGCCGGTCATGGTCGAGCCGTCATCGTCGAGGTTCACTTGATCCGGTGAGCGCGTCCGATCTGCTGCTGATCACCGTGCTGGTGGCGGGAGCGTCCTGCGTCCAGGGAGCGGCGGGGTTCGGGATGGGCCTGGTCGTCGCCCCGGTGCTGACCCTCATCGACCGGTCGTTCGCCCCCGCTCCGGTCATCCTCGCCGTGCTGCCGTTGACCCTCCTCGTGGCCTTTCGGGACGGTGCCCACCTCGATCGCCGCGGCCTCGTCTGGGCCATCGCGGGACGACTGCCCGGCGCCGTGCTGGGCGCAGCCGCCGTCGCCGCGCTGTCCCAGCACGCTCTCGCGCTGTTCCTGGGCCTGGCGGTCCTGGCTGCCGTCGCGGTGTCGCTGGTCGCGCCGCGGGTACGGCCGACGCGGGGCGCGCTGGTGTCGGCGGGCTTCGCGTCGGGCTTCATGGGGACCACGACGTCCATCGGCGGGCCGCCGATGGCGCTCGTCTACCAGGGGAGCGACGGTCCCACCTTCCGTTCCACGCTCGCCACGTACTTCGCCTTCGGGGCGGCCATCTCGCTGGCCACCCTGGCCGTCGCCGGGCAGCTCGGGGCTCACGAGCTCCGGCTCGGCGCGCTGCTCTGGCCGGGCGTCGCCATCGGCTTCCTCCTGTCGCGGCCGCTCACCCGCGTCCTCGACGACGGGTGGACGCGGCCGATGGTGCTGTCGATCTCGGCCCTGTCGGCGGTGGTGCTGCTAGGGCAGGAGCTGCTGTGAGGGGCGCGGCGTGGCGGGTCCCGGTGCTCGCCGCCGTCTGGCTGGTGCTGCTGGCCGGCCCGGCCGCGGCCGATCCGGCCCGTCCCGGTGACGTGCGCTCGGAGGTCACGGCCGTCACCCCCGCGGCCGACGGCGTCACCGCGGAGGTGGTCGGTGGCGACAGCTTCCTCCGCCTCCGGGTGGAGCCCGGCCGGGAGGTCGTCGTGATCGGCTATGCGGACGAGCCGTACCTCCGCGTCGGCGCCGACGGCACGGTCGAGGTCAACGATCGCTCTCCCGCCCGCTGGCTCAACGAGGACCGCCTCGCCGCCGTCGATCTCCCCGCGGACGTGGACCCCCAGGCCCCGCCGGCGTGGCGGATCATCGGACGCGACGGGGAGGCGGCCTGGCACGACCACCGCATCCATCGGATGGCCCCCGGGCGGCCCGATCCGCCGGTGCAGGACTGGCGGGTGCCCCTGACCGTGGACGGCCGGCCGGTCACCATCGAGGGCCACTACCGCTACGTGCCGCCTTCACCGGCCTGGCCCTGGTGGGCGCTGGCCGGCGCGGTCGCGGCCCTCGGGATCGCCTGGCCGCGGTCGCGCATCGGGACCGTGGGGGTGCCTGTGGCCGGTCTCCTCGTCGTGCTCGTCGGCCTCCGCCTCGCCGCCGTGCCGGCGGGCGACGCCCAAGGTGCGACGGCGATGGCGCTCGGTGCGATCGCCGTGGTCCTCGGCGTCGCCGGCCTCTTGCTGCGGCGGCGCCCATCCGTGCAGGGCGCGTTCGAGGCCGCGGGAGGGGCCGCCCTCGTGGCCTCGGCCATCCCCCGCCTCGGGGTCTTCTCCCACAGCGTGCTCGTCACCGACGCGCCGGCCTGGCTCGACCGTCTCAGCGTCTCACTGGCCCTCGGTGTCGGTGCCGCCGCGGTCGTCGTCGGTGTGCGCGGGGTGCTCGCCCCCGGACACGTGCCGGGTGACCAGCTCGCACCGGCGGGTCAGCTCGGCGGGTACCAGCCTCCGGGCACCAGCGCGTCCGCCTCCGGCGGCCCCCACGACCCCCGCTCATAGGGGAAGACGGGACCGGGCTCGTCCAGCATCGGCTGGACGATGCGCCACGTCCGCTCCACGACGTCCTGGCGGGCGAAGCGGCGCGGGTTGCCGGCCAGCGCGTCGCCGAGCAGCCGCTCGTACGCGTCCTGCCGCTCGCCCAGTGCGGCCGCGAAGTCGACGGTGAGGTTGACGTCCTCGCTGTCCATGTGCTCGCCGGGGGTCTTGGCCTGCAGCGTGAAGGTCACGCCGTCGTTCTCGCCGAGCCGGAAGCGCACGAGGTTGCGGTGCGGCGCGGGCCCGCCGGCCTCGTCGAAGAGCAGGCGGGGCGGGTCGTTGAACTCGACCACGGCCTCGGTGGCGGCGTGAGCGAGCGCCTTGCCGGCCCGGACGTAGAACGGGACGCCGGCCCACCGCCACGAGTCGATCTCGAGGCGGGCGGCCACGAACGTCTCCGTGGTCGAGCCCGGGGCCACACCCTGCTCGTCGAGGTACCCGACGTACTGGCCACGGACGACGTCCGAGCAGCAGATGCTCTCGGTGGCGGCGAAGACCTTGGCCTTCTCGTCCTGGAGGAAGTCGGCCTCGGGACCCACGGGAGGTTCCATGGCCAGGAGCGCGACCACCTGGAGGAGATGGTTCTGCACCACGTCGCGCAGCGCACCGACCGAGTCGTAGAAGCTGCCCCTGCCCTCCACGCCGATGGTCTCGGCCAGCGTCACCTGGACGCTGCGCACGTAGTTGCGCTTCCACACCGGCTCCAGCAGGGCGTTGGAGAACCGGAACACCATCAGGTCCTCCACGCTCTCCTTGCCCAGGTAGTGGTCGATGCGGAAGATCCGCTCCTCGGGGAACGACTTGTGGAGGACGCCGTTGAGCTCCCGGGCGGACGCGAGGTCGCGGCCGAAGGGCTTCTCCACGACGACGCGTCCCCGCTTCGTCAGGCCCACGGTCTCCAGCGACTCGATGACGAGCGGGAACGCGGACGGCGGGATGGCCAGGTAGAACACGGCGTGGCGGGAGTGGTGGCGGTCCAACGTCTCGGCCAGCGTCTGGAAGGTGGCGATGTCTGCGTAGTCGCCGGCCACGAGATCGAGGCGGCCGCACAGCGAGTCGATCACGGCCGCCATGGCGTCGGGCTTGGAAGCGAGGATGGCATCGTGCGCGTGCTGCCGGAACCCCTCGTCCGACCAGCTGCTGCGGGCCACGCCGATGACCGGTACGTGGAGGCGGCTGTCGCGCTCCAGGTTGTAGAGCGACGGGAACAGCTTGCGCTTCGACAGGTCGCCGGTGGCGCCGAACAGCACCAGGACGTCGGCCTCGGGCTGCACGCTCACGACCCTACGGTACGGTCGCCCGCCGTGGACACATCGGAGCCGGACCCGCGCGAGCTCGACGCCGTGGTGGCCGGTTGCGCGTCGGCGCACCAACGTCTGCTGGCGACGATGGACGCCCTGGACGACGTGTCCGTGGCGCAGCCGTCGCTCCTGCCGGGCTGGACGGTCGGGCACGTCACGACGCATCTCGCCCGCCAGGCCGACAGCGTGATCCGGGTGCTCGAGGCTGCCTCCCGGGGCGAGCCCGCCGAGCGGTACCCCGGTGGCCGCGATCAGCGCACGGCCGAGATCGAGGCCGGCGCGGCCCGCCCCGCAAAGGAGCAGGCCGAGGACGTCCGCCGCACCATCTGGCGCCTGGAGTCGACGTGGGCCTCGGTCCCGGCCGCGGGGTGGGCGCTCACCGGCACGCTCCTGGGCCAGGCCGAGGCGGTGTCCGACCTGCCGTTCCGCCGGTGGCGGGAGGTCGAGGTCCACCATGCCGACCTGGGGCTGGCGGACTTCACCTGGGACGACTGGTCTGACGGGTACGTCCGGAGGGACCTGAGCCGGGCGGAGATGGCCTGGGCGGCGCGCCGGCCGATGGGTCTCACCGCGCTTCCCGCGGCCGCGCTCGCGCTCTCCCCGCCCCGCCGGCTGGCGTGGTTGCTCGGCCGGCTCGAGGTCGACGGTCTGGAGGCGGCCCAGCCATGGGGGTGGTGACGTCGGGGTTCGACGACCTGGACGTCGCCTGGCTCGAGGCCAAGCCCGGCGCCAAGTGGCACCGCCACGGCCCGGGGAGGTTGGCCGCCTGGGTGGCGGACATGGACTTCCCCGCCCCGCCACCCGTGGCCGCCGCGCTCCACGCGTTCGTCGACGCCGGCGACCTGGGCTACCCGGACTGGCTCGAGGGGACCCCGCTGCGCGCGCTGTTCGCGCAGCGGATGGCCGAGCGCTTCGCCTGGACGGCCGCGCCGGAGCACGTGCGTGAGCTGTGCGACGTCGTGCAGGGCGTGCAGATCGCCCTGCACCTGGCCACGCCGCCCGGCTCGTCGATCGCCCTCCACACCCCGGCCTATCCGCCCTTCTTCCGCACCTCGGCCGCGATGGGCAGGCCGATCCTCACCATCCCCGCCATCCGCACGGGCGACGGCTGGGGTTACGACAACGAGCGGTTCGCCCGCGACCTCGCAGCCGCGGAGGGTGGATGCCGCACGCTGTTGCTCTGCAACCCGCAGAACCCGACCGGTCACGTGTTCTCGCGCGACGAGCTGGCGGCGCTGGCGGATCTGGCCGAGGAGCACGACCTCCTGATCATCAGCGACGAGATCCACGCCGATCTCGTGTACGAGCCGGCCGGCCACGTCCCGATCGCCTCGCTGGGCCCGGACGTGGCGGCCCGCACGCTGACCCTGACGTCGGCGACGAAGGCCTTCAACGTCGCCGGCGTCCGGTGCGCGGTTGCCCACGTGGGCCCCCCGGCCCTGCGCGAGAACTGGGACGCCCAACCGGACCACTTGTTCGGCATCGTCAGCCGGTTCGGGGTCGAAGCCACACGGGCGGCCTGGCAGCACGGTGACGAGTGGCTGGCGACGGCCATCGGTGTCCTCGATCGCAACCGCAGGCTGCTGGGCCAGCTCCTCGCCGACCGCCTGCCCGCCGTCGACTACGCGCTCCCGCAGGCGACCTACCTGGCCTGGCTGGACTTCCGGGACCTCGGGCTCCGCGACCGCCCCGAGACCGTGCTGCGTGACGGTGGGGTCGTCCTCTACCCCGGCCCGGAGTTCGGTCCCGGTGGCGAGGGGTTCGCGCGATGCAACTTCGCCACCAGCGCCACCGTGCTGGAGGCCATCGTCGACCGGATGGCCGCCGCGCTCACGAGTTGACCTGCCGGTTACATCGGCCGAGGGGTCGCGGGCGCGTCCGTGGACCGCCCGGGCCAGAATGACGTGATGCGCCGTGCCGCGGTCCTCTCTCTGCTCGCCCTCGGTGGCGGGGATCGCGCTCGGCGCTCGGTGGCGCCAGTCCGGCCCATGCACACGCCACGCTGGAGTCGTCCTCGCCCGCGGCGTCGTCCGTCCTCGACGAGCCACCGGCGGACATCACCCTCGACTTCTCCGAGCCCGTCACCGCCCAGGACGGCGGCATCCGGCTGCTCGACTCCTCGGCCGCTCCCATCATCCTCGGCCCACCCGAGCAGGGGAGCGACTCCACGGTCGTGGTGGCGGCCGTCCCCGAGATCCCCGACGGCGCCTACGTGGTGGCCTGGCAGGTCGTGTCCCAGGACGGGCATCCGCTGTCGGGCGCGTTCGCGTTCCAGGTCGGCCGCGACGCCGCCATCGACACGCGGGACCTGCTGGCCTCCGTCCTCAGCGGCCAGCAGGGCGACGGCACGGTCGAGCAGTTGGCCACGTTCGCCCGCCTGCTGACCTACGCCGGCCTGGCGCTGGGCATCGGTGGCGCGGCCTTTGCCACTGCCATCTGGCCGTCGGCCTCGGGTCGGTGGTCGGCCCGCCGCCTCGTGTGGTTCGGCTGGGCCGCCGTCGCGCTGGCGACGCTGGGCACGATCCTGATCAGCGGCCCGTACCTCACGGGGCGCTCCATCGGTGACGTCGGGGACCTGGACCTCCTGCGCAGCGTGGCGGACACGCGTGTCGTCCAGATGGCGGTGATCCGCCTGGCGCTCGTCGCTGCTGGCCCTCCCGCTCGTCGCCCGCCTGGCTCGGGGGTGGGGCGGCAACGCGCAGCTGGCGGGGGTGTTGCTCGGTGAGCTGATCATCGGGACCGTGGCCCTCGCCGGCCATTCCGGGAGCGGTCGCTACCCCGCGCTCGGCGTGCTGCTCGACGCCGTCCACCTGGCCGCCATGGCCGTCTGGCTCGGTGGCCTTGCCCTCCTCGTCGTCCTCCTGCCCTCGTCCGGACAGCCCGGGCCGTCCGGCCCCGTGGAGCCCGGCGAACCCGCTGAGCGGGCCACGCTCCCCGCGGGGGACGGTGACGGGAGCCCGGTGGCCACCGACGGCGATGGCAGCGAGACCGAGCCGGCGCTGACCACGGGCAGCGTGGGTGCCGCCATGGCACCGCCCGACGAGGCTTCGGAGGGCGTGGCCCGCTTCTCCGCCGTCGCGTTCGCCTGCGTCGTCGCCCTCGTCGTGACCGGCGTGGTGCAGACATGGCGGGTCCTCCCCGGTGGTCTCGGCGACCTGACGTCGACGGACTACGGCCGGACCCTGCTGGTGAAGCTGATCTTCGTGGCCGGCCTGGTCGCGCTGGGCTGGGGGAGCCGGCGGTTGGTGGCCCGGCGCCTCCTCGGACCGCCGCTGTGGCGCTCCGTGGCGACCGAGGTCGTCATCGCGGTGGCCGTCCTCGTCGTCACCGCCATCCTCACCGGCAGCCCGCCCGCCGAGGCGCAGACCACGTCGCGCACGGTGTCGGCGACGATGGTGCAGGGCGATCTCCTGGCCGACGTCAGCCTCATCCCCGCGCGGGTCGGCGCCAACGACCTGCACCTCACGTTCAGTCCGCCGGGGGGCACGCTCGACGCGGTCAAGGACGCCACGGCCCGCCTCGTGCTGCCCGAGCGGGACGACCTCGGCCCGCTGCCGATCGAGCTCGTCCCGGCTGGTCCGAACCACTACATCGCCAACGGCCTGCAGATCCCGTACGAGGGCGACTGGACGCTCGAGGTCGTGGCCACCACCGCCCAGGACGCGACCGTCCGCCTCACCACCACGCTCGACGTCGATTCCTGAGGGGCTCGCTGACGACGGGCGGCTGCGCGTCCGTCACGCCACCCAGGCGCGACCCTCGGCCATGGTGTCGCCCACGACGGCCTGGAGGTGCTCGGCTCGCTCCCGCACCGTCGTGTCATCGCCGGCGATCGCTGCTCCGGTGGCCAGTTGCCGGTAGGCGGCGGCGTTGGCGTTGTCGCCGCGTCGCGTCGCGGCGGCGCCCTCAGCCGCGCCCGGATCCACTCCGGTGGCGACTTGCGATGGCGGCACAGGCCGGCCACGGGATTGTGCGACCACCATCGCTCCGATCGCCACCTTCAGGCGCGCGGTCGTGAGGGCCTGGCCGGCCTCGGTCCTGGCCCGGACGTCCGCGGCGGACTCGGGCCGCAGGAACGACAGCGCCAGCTCGCCCAGGCTGCCGGGTCCCACGGCGGCGCTGGCGTCCGACACCGGATCCCACGCCCCGGCCGCGATCCGTGGGACGCGCCCCAGGCCGACGCTGGCCACGTCGATGGCGAGATCGAGCCCGGCGACCTGCGCCTGGAATCGCTCGTGGTCGATGCGGCTGCGGTCCCAGGCCCGGTCGCCCACGATGCCATCGAGGGCGCCGACAGCGAACGTCTCCCGCCGGACGGCGTCGTCGGCACCCGGCGCCAGGAGATCGGTGTCTGCGACCCGCCTGAACCACGTCGCCAGCGCCGCCTCCTGGAGCTCGGCGGCCGTGCGATCGTCGACCACCAGCCGGCCGAGCAGGCGGGCCACCTCCCGGTCCTCCCAGCCGGGCCATGCCGATCCGTCCTCCTGGCAGGAGGAACCGGCGCCGTCGCAGCGGTTGACGAGGTGGACGAGCTGGCGGCCGGTGTACAGCCCGAGACCGGCGGGCAGCGTCGCGCCGGGCCGGCCGGTCAGACGGCCCTCGGAGTCCGGGGCCGGGGCGCGAGCCTCGCGTTCGCCGAGCAGATGGTCGACGACCGTGAGCACGCCGTGGACCGAGCGCCGCACCTCGTCCCGATCCGCCGCCGTGCGGACCGTGGAGGGATCGGTGGACGCCAGCAGCAGCGCGCCGCTGGTCGGGGGCGAGGAGGACGTGTTGCTGAGCAGAGCGGTCAGATCGCTCAGATCCGGACCTGCCCCGAGCTCGAGGAGGAATCGACGGCCCGCCCGACCGTCCACGGTCAGCGCTCCGAGGACTTGGTCGCCGACCAGCTGCGGGTGCGGCAGCTCGGACGGCGACGAAGAAGTCAGGCGGCGCCACTGCGCGGTTCCCCACCGGGCGAGCTCGTCTCGTCGTGAGCGCGCCCGCCATGCCCGCACCGATGAGGAGCAGCCGGCTGGCGGCCAGGAGCGGTCCGCCCAGGGCCGCGGCGTCCCACGTGTCCGTGCGCCGTTCGCCCTGTGACCGCGCTGCCGCCCAGAGCGTGCCGAAGGCGTCGATCGCGTGGCGGGCGCGGCCGGCGACGGGCTGGTCGGCTGCGCCGGGCAGATGGGCCGACGTGAACCGCGCCGACGCGGTGGCGAGCAGTGCCCCGAAGACCTCCGGCCCGATGGCGTCGAGGAAGGTCGACCTCGCGGCCGGGTCGGCGGCGAGGTGATCGAGGTAGCGCAGCACCGGATCGACGGCTTCGCCGTCGCCCTCCAGCAGCTCGCGCCAGCGCTCGGGTGTGAGCCATCCCGCCACCAGCCGGGCGTTGAGCGCGTCCTGCTGCCGATCCCAGCCGGCGGCGGGCGGGGTCGGATCGCTCGCCGTGCGCCAGCGACCGCCGCGGTGCAAGGCCCACAGGTCGAGGTCACGAGGATCGAGCTGGACGGTGCGGTAGGCGCCGAGGGGATCGGCCCGCAGGACGAGCCCCACGGCCTGGGCGAGCCCGGCCAGCTCGGCGAGCTGCCGCCGGTGGACGGTGGCGGCCTCGTCGGCCGCGCGCCGCGCCCGTGATGTCGCCAGCGCCCGGGAGTGGAGCCGCTCGCCGAGCGCGGTGTCCAGGGCCCCGAGCAGGATGGCCAGCGCGCACGGGTCGTAGCCGAGGTAGCCGCCCATCGTCTACGGCACCAGGGCCAGCTGCGCACTGGCCGCGGCGCGCTCGAGGTCACTGGCCTCCTGGTCGAGCAGCGACGCCTCCCGTCGGAGGTCATCGGCCGCCGCGCTCAGCTCCTGGCGGGCGGTGCGCACAGCCTCCTCGAGGCGCGCCGCGGTCGGTCCCACCCACGTGCGGTGACCGGCGAGCCGGGTGAGATCGTGGATGGCCGACCGATCCAGACCGGCCGCGATGGCGCGCAGCGCGTCGGCGTCGCCTCGGGCCCGCCGCGCCGCGCCCCGGAGCTCGTCCGCGGTGGTCACGGTCGAGAGAGTGTGCGCGGCGCTATCCGGATCGGAAACGGGCCCTATAGCCGCACAAATCGCGCCGAGTGACGCCAGGATGGTCGGTCTGCGCGATTTGTGCGCCAGAAGTGACACCCGCCCGGCGGTCAGCCCCTCTGGAGCTCGTCGACGGTGACGATGCGGTCGGCCACCAGGCCGGCTTCGTCCCGGTCGTGCGTCACGTGCAGGCCCGCTGTCCCCAGCTCCTGGAGCAGGTGCCGGAGGTCGACGGCCAGCCGGTCGTGCAGCTCCCGGTCGAGGGCGGCGAGCGGTTCGTCGAGGAGCAGCAGCCGGGGCTGGGGAGCGAGGGCCCGGGCCAGCGCGACGCGCTGCGCTTCGCCGCCCGAGAGCGCGGTGACGCTCCGTCGCTCGAACCCGTCCAGGCCGACGAGGTGCAGCAGCTCGGCGACCCGCTCACGGACCTCGGCCTTCGGGCGCCCGGCGACGGCCAGACCGAAGCCCACGTTGCCGGCCACGTCGCGGTGCGGGAAGAGCTGGTGGTCCTGGAAGACCAGCCCGAAGCGGCGGCGGTGGGCGGGCACCGCGGTGATGTCCTCGCCGTCCCAGAGCACGCGGCCCTCGTCCGGCGGGAGGAGGCCGGCGATGACCCGCAGCAGCGTGCTCTTGCCGGAGCCGCTCGGCCCGAGCAGGGCCACGATCTCGGCCGGACCTACGGTGAGGTCGGCGCCGTCGAGCACCCACCGGTCCTCGAAGCGGACCCGCACACCCTCCACGCTCAGCATGGGACAGCCGGCATCAGAAGCTGGCGGCCTCGCCGCGGAGGCGGTCGACGGCGAGGATGGCGGCAAGGGTCAGGGCCATCAGGACCGTGGCGAGGGCGTAGGCCTGGGCCAGGTTCGAGCGCGCTGGGCCGTCCCAGCAGGCGGGCGATGGCGATGGGCATGGTCTGGTCGCCGACCCGCGTGAGGAAGCTCGTGGCCCCGAACTCTCCCAGCGAGATGGCGAAGGCGAAGCCGGCACCGGCCACCAGGGCACGGCGCAGGAAGGGCAGGTCGATCTCCCGCCACACCCGTGTCGGGGAGGCGCCGAGGGTGGCCGCGGCGTCGCGAAGGCGGGGATCGATGGAGCGCAACGTGGGCAGGACGGCGCGGACGACGAAGGGCACGGCCACGACGGCGTGGGCGATCGGGATGAGCACCCACGAGCCGCGCAGATCCACCGGCCGTCGATCCATGGTGATGAGCAGGCCGAAGCCGACGGTCACGGCCGACGTCCCGAGCGGCAGCATCAGCCCGGCGTCGAGCAGGTGACCGCCCCGCCGGGAGCCGGCGATGGCGACGGCCGCCGCGCCGCCGACCAGCACCGCCACCAGCGTGGCGATCACCGCGAACCGCAACGACGTGAGTACGGCGTCCCACGGGTCGGCGACCGGCCGGCTCGCCGGGCCCGTCCCACCGTCATCGCCGAGCGCCCGCCAGGCGGACAGGCTCAGCCCGCCGCCGGCGCCGCGGAACGACCCCAGCACCAGCCGCGTCAGGGGCACGAGCACCACCGCCACGAGACCGATGACGGTCGCCGACACCAGGACCCGCTGACGGGCCGTCCTGGGCCGGGTGGCGACCCCGCGGGGACGGAGCCGCAGGCGCACGGCCTGGCCGGCCTGGAACCGGCTCCACCAGACCATGAGCAGCGTCACGCCGATGAGTTGCACGAGCGCCAGCGCGGCGGCGGCCTCGAGGTCGAACGCCTGCGTCGTCAGCCGCCAGACCTCGACCTCGATCGTCGGGTGCCGGGGCCCGCCCAGGATGCGGACGACGCCGAACGAGGTGAACGTGAACAGGAACGTGATGGCCGCCGCGGCGAGCAGCGCCGGCCGGAGCTGCGGCAAGGTGACGCGCCACAGGACCTGGCGGGGCGACGCACCGAGGGTCCGGGCCGCATCCTCCGTGCGGGGGTCGAGCTGACCCCACAGCGTGCCCGACCGTCCGGACGACCACCGCCAGGTTGAAGTACACGTGGGCGATGATGATGGCTGCCGCGGTCTGGTCCCACGAGGCCGGCAGCAGGGCGAGGAAGGCGGTGCCGACCACCACGGTCGGGAGCACGAAGGGCACCGTCACCACGGCCAGCACCAGCGCCCTCCCCGGGAACCGGTAGCGGGCGAGCACGAAGGCGGGGAGCAGTCCCAGCAGCAGCGTGAGGACCGTGCTCACGGCCGCCTGCCACAGCGTGAACCATGCCACCGACCGCAGGCCGGGATCGGAGAGCACGTCGCGGACCCCGTCGACGGACAGCCCGCGCCCGATGATCGCCGCCACCGGCCAGGCGAAGAACACCGCGACGAACAGCGCCGGCAGGGCGACGAGCGCCGTCCGCACGCCGCCCGGCAAGGTGCTCACCGCAGCACGGTCTGCGTCCACGCCTCGATCCACTCGTCGCGGTGGTCGGCGATCTCCTCCGGGTCGAGGGTCAGTGGGTCGGCGGCGGGCGGGGCGAAGTCCACGAAGAGCTGGGGGAGGGCCACGTCCCGCCGCACCGGGTAGACGAAGTTGGTGAGCGGGAGCTCGGACTGCAGCTCCTCGCCGACCAGGAAGTCGATGAGCTGGCGGGCCTCGTCCTCGTGCTCGGTGCCACGGAGCACGCCCGCGAACTCCACCTGCCGGAAGCAGGTCGCCTCCACCGACGCCGTCGTGGGCTCGGTGGGCTTCGGCTCCTCGGCGAAGTAGATCGTGGACGGCGGGCTCGACGCGTAGCTCACGACCACCGGGCGGGTGCCGCCGGAACCGCCGGCGGTGAAGGAGGAGTAGTACGCGGTGTCCCAGTCCTCGACGACCTCGAGGCCGTTGGCCCGGAGCTGCTCCCAGAAGTCGAGGTAGCCGGGATCGCCGAAGTGGGCGACGGTGGCGAGCAGGAAGGCCAGGCCGGGTGACGACGAGGCCGGGTTCTGGACGACGAGGGTGTCGCGGTAGGCCGGGTCGACGAGGTCCTCGAACGTCGCCGGCGGCGCCTGGCCCTTCTCGGCGAACCAGCCCGTGTCGACGTTCAGGCAGACGTCCCCGGTGTCGACCGGCGTGACCTCATGGCCGGGCACCAGGGCGACGGCTGACGGCTCCAGCGCGTCGAGCTCGGGCGATTCGTACGGCACGAAGACGTCCTCGCCGAGCGCCCGCGACAGCAGCGTGTTGTCCAGCCCCCAGAGCACGTCACCTTCCGGACTTCCGGCGGTGAGGATGGCCTTGTTGACGAGCGTGCCGGCGTCGCCGCCCTTGGCGACGGTCACGGTGATGCCTGTCTCGTCGGTGAAGCGGGCGAGCGCCTCCGGCTCGGTGAACGCGTCGTACGTGAGCAGCGTGATCCCGGCGGGCGCGCCCGATCCCTCGTCGCCCGAGCGTCGCCGCGGCCACAGGCCGTCAGGGCCATCGCCGCGGCGAGGAGGAGCGCGCATGGTCGGAATGAAGGGCGCCGGATCGAGGTCATCGGGGGTCTCCAGTCGCTCGGGGGTGGATGACGAGGAGGGTGCCGGCGTCGAGCCGAACGGATGCCGGCGAGTCCTCGACGACGTTGCTCAGCCCGCGGCTGCTCCCCGGGGGCAGCTCCTCGGCGTGGAGGGGGTAGCGGAGACCGGTGGTGACGACCCCGGCGGCCGGGCCATGGAGGGGCAGGAGCGAGACCGTGTCCCCCGGGCCGCCGCGCAGGCTGGCGGTGGCCGGGCCGTGCAGGACTTCGAGGTGGGTCGACCCCCACCAGAGCTCGACCCGGTTGGCGGCCAGGTCAGGGCGGGCGAAGGCCAGGAGGCCGCCCAGCTCGTGGTCGAGGCGGGGATCGTCGGCGCGGGGTCCGCCCGACACGCCGATGAGATGGTCGCAGCCGTCCCGCAGCGCGGCGGCGATGGCCAGCTCGGTGTCCGTGGCGTCCTTGGCGGGCGGATGGCGCTCGACCGCGATCCCGGCCGCCTCGGCCGTGGCCAGCCCGGCGGGGGAGACCGAGTCGAGGTCGCCGACGAGCAGGTCGACCGTCAGGCCGAGGACCCGGGCGGCGTCCAGGCCGGAGTCGGCCGCGATGACGCGGCGCTCGGCCGGGAGCTCGGCGCACACGCGCTCGTCCGGTGCGCCTCCCCCGATGACGATGACGGCCGTGCGACCCACCGCGTCCCTCCGCTGGCATTACCCAGATCAGGTTCGTGGGTCGGTGGCGGCGACCACCCTCTCAGCCCGACGGTCCCCCGAGCTCCCCGGTGTCGAGCACCGATGGTACCGCCCGCCGGCTCGACCACGTGAACGCGGCCAGCGCGGCGATGACCACCACCATGCCCACGGTCTGGATCGCGGTCACGGTCTCGCCGAGCACCAGGTACGCCCACACCGTGGCCAGCGCGGGGTTGCCCACCTGCAGGATGGCGATGGTCGACACCGGCACGCGGGTCTGGGCCCAGGCCAGCAGCCCGTGGCAGATCGTCCCGGTCAGCACGGCCAGCAGCACCAGGTCCTTCCAGCCTCCTGCAGGGACCTCCCACAGCTTCCCGGCGACGGCAGCCACCGGAAGGAGCAGACAGCTCGCCAGCACGGCCACCGTCGTCATGAACTCCGTCGTGCCCAGCACGGCGCGGGCGCCACGGGCGCTCAGCAGGTAGCCGGCCCACATGCACATGGCGCCGAAGGCCAGCGCGTTGCCCACCGTCGTGCTCGTGCCGCTGCTCGGCGCGGTGAAGAGGATCAGGGCCACGCCGCCGAGCGCCAGCGCTCCCCACGCCAGCGACGTGATGCGGAGACGCTCGTGGAAGAGCAGCGCGGCGAACGGCACGACCATGACCGGCACCAGGCTCCCGATGAACTCCGCGTTGGCCACGCTCGTCTTCGTCACGGCCACGAAGAACAGCCCGAGGTCGGTGGCGAAGAAGAACGCGCTCGGGCCCGCCAGCCGGACTGCGCGGGTCGAAAGGCGACCACCGCGCGCGTGGAGGACGATCATCCAGATGGCGGCGCCGAAGACCAGCCGCCAGGTCGCGGTCGTGAGGCCGGGGGCGCCGATCCACTTCACGATCGTCGAGCCGAGCGACAGCCCGAGCAGCGCGACGAGGACGGCCAGCAGCCCGACGGTGGTCCCGTGTGTGGTCGGGGCGGCCGGCGGCGCGGCCGTCACGCCGCCGCGCTCACTCGTCGTGTCGGTCGTGTCGCGGTGGATGTCCGGTTCGAGGTAGATCAGGCGGGCCGCGGGCACGGCGCGGCGGACGTCGGCCTCGGCCTGGTCGATGGCGCTGGCGAGGTCGGTCACCGTGAGGTCACGGTCGAACTCGACCTTGGCCGCCACCAGCAGCTCGTCCGGCCCGAGGTGCTGCGTCTTGAGGTGGATGAGGCGGGTGACGTTCTCGTTGCCCGTGAGGGCGGTGACGATCTGTTGCTCCATCTCCGGCGAGGCCGCCTCGCCCATGAGCAGCCCCTTCATCTCGATGGCCAGGAAGATGGCGATGACGCACAGCAGGACGCCGATGGACAGCGATCCGAGCGCGTCCCAGCGGCCGTTGTCCGTGATCTTCGACATGACGACGCCGAAGAGCGCGAGGAACAGACCGATCAGCGCGCCCGAGTCCTCCAGGAGCACGACCGGCAGCTCGGGCGACTTCGAACGCCGGATGAACCCGAAGTAGGAGGAGTTGCCCTTCACCCGCTGGGTCTCGTGCACCGCGGTACGGAACGAGAAGGCCTCGAAGACGATGGCCCCGACCAGGATGCCGACCGCCCACCAGAGCGACTCGGGCTCGTGCGGGTGGCGCAGCTTCTCGATGCCCTCGTAGATGGCGAAGGCGCCGCCGAGCAGGAACAGCACCTGGGCGACGATGAAGCTCCAGAAGTACCGCTCGCGCCCGTACCCGAACGGGTGCGTCGGCGTGGCCCGGCGCGCCGCCCGGCGGCCTCCGAACAGCAAGAGGGCCTGGTTGCCGGTGTCCGCCAGCGAGTGGACGCACTCCGCCAGGAGGCTGGCCGACTGGGTGACGATCCAACCGATGAACTTCATCACGGCGATCCCGAAGTTGGCCAGCAGGGCGGCGATGATGGCTCGCTTGCTGCCTTCGTGCACCGGCGTAGGTTGGCACAGGCACCCCGGCGCGGCCATCGTGGCGGCATGGGACAGCTCGACGGACGGGTGGCGTTGGTGACCGGCGGCGGCCGGGGGATCGGGAGAGGCATCTCGGTGCTGCTCGCCGCCGAAGGGGCGACGGTGGCGGTGAACTACCGGCGCGACGAGGACTCGGCGCGGGCCACCGTGGAGGCCATCACGGCCGCCGGCGGGACCGCCGGTGCGTACCAGGCCAGTGTCGACGACGCCGAGCAGGACGCCCGCATGGTCGGCGAGGTCCTGGCCGACTTCGGTCACATCGACCTGCTCGTCAACAACGGCGGCATCGCCAGCCGCGGGAACACCGTGGCCGACACCGACCCGACCGAGTTGGGCCGGGTCGTCGCCACCCACGCGCTCGGGCCGCACCACCTCTGCCGGCTCGTGCTGCCCTCGATGAGGACCCGGCCTCGCGGGGACATCGTGATGGTGTCGTCCGTCGCCACCTCGCGCCACGCCGCCAACGGTGCGCCCTACAACATGGGCAAGGCCGCGCTCGAAGCCCTCGCTTTCACGCTGGCCAAGGAGGAGCGCCGGCACGGGATCCACGTCAACGTCGTGGCCCCCGGGCTGGTCGACACCGACATGGGGGAGCGGCTCGTCAAGGCGATGGCCGGGGTGACCGACATCAGGACGCTCGACGCGTCGTCGCCGTTCGGGCGTGTCTGCCAGCCGGCCGACGTGGCCAAGGTGGTGCTGTGGCTGTGCAGCGACGGGGCCGGCTATGTCACCGGGCAGCGCATCGAGTGCGACGGCGGCGGCACGCTGACCAGCTACTGAACCGGCCCAGAGCTCCGGCGAGCGGCGTCGATCACCGCTGCGTCGTCACCGTGTCACCACCCCCATCACCACAGGGCGTCCGTCGCCAGCGCGGCCCCGTCCACCAGCGTCTTCAGCTTGGCCCACGCCACCTGCGGATGGCAGCGCAGGCCCAGCCCGCAGTCCGTGGAGGCGATGACGTTCTCGCGTCCGACGAGCTTGGCGAAGCGCTGGATGCGGTCGGCCACGAGTTGCGGATGCTCGATCAGCGGCGTCGAGTGGGTCACGACGCCCGGTGCCAGCATCTTGCCTTCGGGGAGCTTGGTCTGCTCCCACAGCGCCACCTCGTGCTCGTGGCGCACGTTGGCGGCCTCGATGGAATAGGTCTGCGCCTTGATCGACAACATGATGTCGACGACGTCGGGCAGCGGAAGGTCGCGCGAGTGCGGACCGTGCCAGCTCCCCCAACAGAGGTGGTACCGGATCTGCTCCTCGGGGATGTTGCGCAGCGCGTGGTTCAGGGCTTCGCAGCGCATCTGGCAGTACTTGCGGTAGCCGTCGAGGCCCATGTCGAGCCCGATGCGGTCCCACAGGGCACCGAGCCAGGCGTCGTCGACCTGCACCTGGAAGCCGGCGGCCGCGATCGCCTCGTACTCGACCCGCATCGCCTCCGCGATGGCGAAGACGTGCTCCTCGTCCGATCCGTAGAACCCCTTGGCGCGGCCGGGCTCCACACTGAGGGGGGCCGTCGTCGTCAGGAATGCATCGGACGCCGGCCGGTCGCCGAGCGCGGCCGCCAGCATGGCGATCTCGCGCTCGAGCACGCGCTGCGCCGCGGAAGGTGACCGGCTCGGTGCAGACCCAGTCCTCGACGAAGGCGATGCTGTCCTCCGCCCCTTCCGGCACGTGAGGGGCCGATCCCGACTGCTCGAACAGCGTGCCGTTCTGGAGGACCGCGAGGTAGAACTCGTCGAACTCGACCCAGTCGGCGCTCGACATCAGGAGCTTGCCGAGGCCGCCGCGCTCGGGCGCCGGCTCGTATCCCCCGAGGCGGGCGGCGAGGTACTGCGTCCAGTGGCCGCCCTTGGTGAGCTCGCCCTCGTTGATGAAGTCGACGCCGATGCTCGTCTGCATGGCGCACACCTCGGCCACCGCCTCGCCGAGGCGCTCATCGCTGACCTCGAGCTGTGCCCACACGTCATCGGGCGCGGGCAGCGCACCGACGTGGGTGGTGAGGATCCTGTCCGTACTGCGCCGCATGCCATGACCTCCGAAGCGTGTGTCGTCCGTACGCGCCGCGAGCGCCGGGTAGGCGTGACTCGCAGTGTCCGAGCGTACGTTGCCTCGGACCGCGCGGCTGACGAGCGGCCCGCGGCCGACCGGCGGCCCACGCGGACTCTGTACAGTCCGATGGTTGATCAGCGAAAGGAGCGGCGTTCGATGCCTGCGCCCTCGGTTCCGTCTACCCATACCGATCTGCTCGACGCTTCCGTGGCCACGCTCGCGACCGTCGGTCCGGACGGACGTCCACAGGTGTCCGCGGTCTGGTTCCTCACTGAGGACGGCGTGGTGAAGGTGTCGCTCAACGTCGCCCGCCAGAAGACCAAGAACCTCGCCGCCAACCCGGCGGTCACCGTCTTCATCCTCGACCCGGCGAACCCCGCGCGCTACGTCGAGATCCGTGGCGACGCCACGCTCGAGGCTGACGACGACTACGCGTTCGCCGGTCGTCTCGGCGCCAAGTACGGCGGCGCGGACCTGCGCGCCATGGACGGCCCGGACGGCCGTCGTGTCGTGCTCACCGTCGCACCCGTGCGCATCAACGCCGTCGACCTCAGCGCCGGCTAGTCACGTCCCCGAACCCGGTGCGTCCGGCCCTGCTGATGAGTGGGGGCCGAGCGCACCGCCGCGCGGCTCGACGCTCTGCGGAGCGAAGCGACTAGGAGCCGCCATGGGCGGGCGACGAAGACTAGGTTCCTCTCGCCGTCGTCTCCTGTTCGCCGAGGTAGCTCGACAGGATGAGCTGGTGGTCGGCGCGCAGCGTCTCGACCGGCTCGTGGACGACCAGCTCGCCATGGGAGAGGACGTAGCCGCGGTCCGCCACCTCGAGCGCGATGTGGATGTGCTGCTCGACCAGCAGCACCGCGCAGCCGCTCTCCTTCGCGTACGTGGTGACCACCGGGAGGAGCCGCTCGACGATGACCGGGGCGAGCCCGAGCGAGAGCTCGTCGAGCAGCAGGAGCCGCGGCCGGCGGGCCAGTGCCCGACCGAGCGTGAGCATCTGCTGCTCACCGCCCGAGAGCAGCCCGGCGCGGCGGTCGGCGAGCCCGGCCAGCGCGGGGAAGTAGCCGTAGGCGACGTCGGCGTCGAGGCGCTCCCCGCGGTACCCGAGGCGGAAGTGCTCGGCGACCGTCAAGCCGAAGAACACGCCTCGACCCTCGGGTACATGGGCGATGCCGAGCTGCGCACGGGCGGCGGGCGACTTGCCGGGCGATGTCGGCTCCGTCGATCGCGGATCACGCCGGCCATCGGCCGGACGAGACCGGAGATCGCCCGCAGCGTGGTCGTCTTGCCGGCGCCGTTGGGGCCGAGCAGGGCGACCACCTCGCCGGCCTCGATGTGCAGGTCGAGCCGCCGCACGACCGCGGCGGCGTCGTAGCCCGCCGACAGGCCGTCGAGCTGGAGGACCGGGCCGTCACCCATCGGCCGCTGACTCCAGTTCGCTGGCCGCGGCACCCAGGTACGCGGTGACCACGCTCGGGTCGGCGCGCACCTCGCTGGGCGTGCCTCGGGCGATGACCTTGCCGAACTCGATCACCACCACGTAGTCGCAGATGCCGAGCACGAGCCCCATGTCGTGGTCGATGAGGAGCGTCGGCGTGCCTCGGTCGACGATCTCGCGCAGGTGCCGACCGAACGTGACGGACTCCCGCGCGTCGAGCCCGGCCGCCGGCTCGTCGAGGCAGAGGAGCTTGGGGCGGGCGGCCAGCGCCCGGGCGACGGCGACGAGCTTGCGTTGGCCCTGGCTCAACTCGCTGGGCGTCACGTCGGCGAGGGCGCCGAGCGCGAACACCTCGAGCGCCTCGTCCATCGCCTGGGAACGATCGGCCGTCCGGCCGAAGAGCTCCGAGACCACTGTGCGCAGCGGACGGATGATCAGCGGCGACGGTGAGGTTCTCCCGCACGGTCAGGTCGTCGAAGAGCTCGATGGCCTGCCACGTCCGGGCCAGGCCCTGCCGGGCGCGGGCGTGCGGGGTCAACCCGGTGATGTCGGCACCGGCCAGCTCGACGGTCCCCCGATGGGGCACGAAGCCGGTGATGGCGTCGACGAAGGTCGTCTTCCCGGCGCCGTTCGGGCCGATCAGGCCGACGAGTTGGCCCGGCTCGACGTCGAGGTCGACGTCGATCACGGCATGCACGCCACCGAACGACACCGAGATGGCGCGGGCCGTGAGCACGCTCACGATTCGCTCACCACCGCGGCCCGCCCACCGGGTGCGCTCGGGGCCTGCGACCTGTTCGCGGTCGGCCTCGGCCTGGCGGGCAGCCTGCGCTTCAGCGGCGGCCACCTCCTTCGCGCGCTTGCCCGCCATCTTCTTGCGGTAGGTCGTCCCCGCGATGCCTTCGGGGTTCTGGATCAGGGTGACGATGAGGATCAGCCCGCCGACCAGCAGCGTCCAGTTGCCGGAGATGCCGAGAAGCTCCTCGAAGAAGTACGGCACGAGCCCCTCAGTCGCGACGAGCCCGCCGATCACCGCGCCCGAGACCATCGTGATCCCGCCGATGTAGGCGAAGGCGACGAAGCCCAGCGCGATGAGGAACCCGAACCGCGCCGGCGCTCACCGAGCCGAAGTTGTAGGCGTACATCCACCCGGCGGTACCGGCGATGAACGAGGAGATCGCGTAGGCCGTGATCTTCACCCGGGCGACGTTGATCCCCGCCGCCGCCGCCGCCCGCTCGTTGGCCCGCACCGCCAGCATCTGCTGGCCGAGCACGCTGCGGCGCAGGTTGGCCACGAGCAGACCCAGCGCGATCACGACGGCGAGGTACACGAAGCCGAGTACCGGACTCGGGACCTTGTCGTCGAGTCCGCGGAACCCTGCGCTCGTGCCCAGATCGAACCCGAACAAGGTGGGCTGCGCGACGGGCGAGCCCGACGGACCGGCGCCCCACCGCGAGTTGGCGAAGCCGAACTGCTCGATGGCGACGACACCGGCCAGCGTTACCACGGCGAGGCTGACGCCGCGGACCCGCAGCGCGGATGCACCGACGATCAGGCCGACCACCACCCCGGCGATGGAGCCGGCGAGCGGGCCCCACGGGAAGCCGATGCCGGCATCGACGATCAGGTGCGACACGACGAACCCCGCGACGCCGGCGAGGGTGACCTGGACGAGCGAGACCTGGCCGACGAACCCCGTGATCACGACCAACGACAGGCACACCGCCATGCCGATGAGTGACACCATCAGCGCCTGCCGGTAGCCGAACGGCAGCACGACGAGCGCCGCGGCACCGACGATCGCCAGAACGACGGCCGGACGAGCCAGGTGGCGCGGGCGCGGCGCGGCGGGGAGGCGCTTCTCGACGAGCTCGCCGCGCGTCGGCAGGCTGGCCCCGCGCAGCGAGAGGGCCAGGACGAGGAGCAGGAAGGTGAGCAGCGCCTGGCCTCCCGGCAGCGGATTGCCGCGGTCGGTCGGGAACCACGACAGCGTCGTGGCGTACGCACACGAGCGACTGGCCGATCCCGATGCCGAACCCTGCGAGGAGGGCGATCCACAGCGACGTGAACCCGGCGAACAGAGCAGCGGCGAGCGCGGGCACGATGAAGAGCACCAGGGTGGTCGAGTTGGCCTGTGCGAGGGGAGCAGCGACGATGCCCATCGCGCCGGCGAGCGCCGACGCCAGCAACGTATTGGCCATCGACAGCTGGTTCGGTGAGAGGCCGGCCAGCATGGCGAAGACCTCGTTCTCGGACGCCGCTCGTGTCGCCAGGCCGAACCGGGTCCAGCGGAAGAGGGCGGCGAGCGCGAGCGCGATCAGCGATCACGACTCCGGCGATCCAGAACCGGTTCACCGGGATCGACGCGTCGAACACATCGATGATGTCCGTCGGGAAGATGCTCGGGATCTGCTTCGACGACGAGCCGAACCACAGCAGCACCGTCGCCTGGAGGATGAGCAGGATCCCGAGCGAGGCGACGAGCTTGGCGAGCGGCGACGATGTTCGCAACGGTCGGAACACGAGCAGCTCGCTCAGGACGCCGACCAGGATCGCGACCAGCAGCGTCACGACGATCGCCGGGCCGGTCGCCAACGTGAAGCCGAACTCGTCCGTCCGGAGTGCCCAGAACGCGTACGCCGCCACCATCGACACGGCGCCGGTGGCCAGGTTGATGATCCCCGACCCGCGGTAGGTGATCACCACGGCCATGGCGATGCCCGACGATGACCGCGCCCGCCCCGAGGCCGAGCAGGACGAAGAGCAGGACGTCCTTCATCGTGTACTCAGCCTCGCGGCGGCTTGTGCAGCGATTGGGGGGTGTGGAGGATGCCTATCCGGTCCACCCCTCGGGCGGTCCCACGAAGTCACCGGCCTGCTCCCACCCAGCCTGCGCGCCGTTGTACTTGTAGAACTGCGTGTAGTCGTTGCACACGCCTGGCGCCTCTGGGTACTTGCCGCACTCGAGCACGGGCGAGCCGAGGATCAGCGGGCCCTCGAACGCCTTCATCTCCGACACGATCGCGTCGGGCGAGACGTCGTCGCCGAGGCTGTTCATGAACTTCGCCAGCGTCATTGTCTGCCCGAAGCCGACCAACACCCATGGATCCCCGATGTGCTGGTCCTGGCCCTGCGCGGTGAGGATGTCGGTGTAGGGCGGCACGGACGGATCTGTCGGGTCGATGCTCAACGACGAGGCGACGGCATACAGCCAGAGCGGGAGGTCACCGAGCGCGGCGCCTACCTCCGCATTGATGCAGATCGGGCTGGCCAGCACCTTCTCGTCGGGGATGCCGAGCTGCTGGATCGCCTGCTCGAACTTGACGCACTCGTTCGGGTTGATGACCGGCATCACGAGGTCGACGTCCTGGGCGCCCGCGGCGATCAGCGGGGCCGTGAGGTCCGGCGTGTCGGCCGGGTACGACACCACCTCGATCGGGATCCCGGCGGCCTCGAACGCGGACGCCTGGCCGGCCGCGGCCTCGTCCTGGCCGGCGCCTTCCGGATACACGAGCGCCGCCGACTCCACGCCGAGCGTGTCACGGGCGAACGTCGCGTACGGCGCCAGGATGTACTTCGCGCCTCCGTAGAGGACGGCCGCGGTGTCCTGGACGGTGTCCGCCGCGCTCACGGACACGCCGTGCGACGACCGGCTTGGAGCCGCCCAGCGCGGCGTAGAACGACTCGGTGCCGATGAACGTCGGCCCGGAGAGGACGGCGACGATCGAGTCGTCGTTGGCGAACTGCTGCCCGCACTGCTGGCCTTCCTCCTCGGCGTTGGCGACGTAGCACGTCACCACCTCGAGCGGGCGACCGCCGATGCCGCCGGCTTCCTCGTTGATGTACTTGGCGGCGATCTCGACCCCGGTGACGTTCGTGTTGGAGACCTCGACCTGCGCCGCCCTGCTGGTTGAAGTAGCCGATCTTCACCGGTTCCAGGCTGGTGTCGGCGGCACCCGAGCCACCCACGTACGCCGGCGAAGTCGGTGACCTTGCCCTTCCGTGCCCTCCGGCGCGGTCGTGTCCCCGGTGGTGCGTCGCCGTGTCTCCGGCGGTGGTCGCCGGTGTCCTCGGCTGCGGTCGTCGCGGTGTCCTCGGCTGGTGCCGCGGTCGTCCCGGCTGACTCGCCGCCGGAATCGTCGTCGCTCCCGCAGCCGGCCGCGACGAGCGCGGCGACCAGAAGCAGAGCGCCCAGCTTCCTCTGTGGCCGACTGACGCCAGACACACGGTTGTTGACCATTGCTTCCCCCATCTCGCAATGCGGATCGCCCTGTCCGGACGCTCCCGTGCGGCGTACGTTACACGGACACAAGCCCGCTAGATGGACAACATCGGTCGCGGTCCGCCATGGCGACGGGCGCATCATTCGAATGCCCGCGTCTCGTTCACGGCCTGCCAGTGGATCGACTCCTCGAGCCCGACATCGGGGCCGTCACGCCCGTCGTCGTCGCCGTGCCGGGCCGGGCGATCGACGATGGCACCCTGCTTCACGAGTTGCGCCTGCAGCGCGCCGATGTCGACGTCGCGCACGTCGGTCGCCGCTGTCCATGGCGAGCACGGCCGCCACGCCGGCCGCTTCACCCATCGCCCAGCACTCCGGGATCTCGCGGAGCGCGGCGTGCGACTTGGTGTCAGCCGAGAGGTTCCGGCCGGCGGCCAGGAGACCGTTCGTCTCCGCTGGGACCAGGCTGCGGTAGGGGATCTGCAGCGTGGGAAAGCTCGGGGTCATGCCTGGGCAGAGGCCGATGCTGTCGGGGCAGGAACCGTCGTTGCGCCAATGATCGATCGTGATCCGCTCTTCACCGACGAGACGCCTGGCATGGCGTGTGCCCACCTGTGACGCCGTGTCGAGGATCCACGCGCGCTCGAAACCGGGCACGTTCTCGCGGAAGAACGTCAACCCTTTCCGGGCAACGTCGCGTGAGACGAACTCGACCTCGGTGAGATCGGCGACGTTCAGCGCGGAATACCCGGCCATCTTGGGTGTGAGGAAGAGCGCGACCGAGTCGTAGGGCGTCGGGTGGGCCAGCAGCGTGATGCCCGCCTGGCTGGCGCGTCCCATGATCTCGCTGAACTCGGACTGACGGAGCATCCGGAAGTCCAGGTAGCGGCGCATGTCGACGTTGCCGAAGCGGAAACTCGTCGTGAGGCGGGCGTGCGCGCTCTCGCCGTCGAAGTCGTCGTCGAACGCCGCGCCGGCCAGCGCGAACACGTCCCCGTCGCCGGTGCAGTCGATGACGACAGGCGCTGTCAGCGCGAACCGTCCTTGCTTGCTCTCGAAGATGACTCCCTCGACGGTGTTGTCGCGCACGATCGTCGCCACCACCCAGCAGTGCATGAGCGTGTGCACGTTCGACTCGCGGACGATGTCGTTGGTGGCGAGCTTCAGGACCTCGGGGTCCAAGGTGGGCGCCCAGTGGACGGTGTCGCGCAGGGCCGAGGTGCGGACACGCCAGTACGCCGCCTCGACCGCGTTCGTCGAACCCCAGATCTCGGGGCTCGGTCCGAGGCAGGCGTCCGGACCGCACCGGTCGATGAGCTCCGCGCCGATCCCGGCCACCAGGAGGTTCCCCTCCCAGTCCGTCATCCGGTCGATCCACGACACGAGACCGCCGGTCGACAGGCCGCCCAGGTGGTTGTACCGCTCGACCAGGACGGTGTCGGCGCCGAGGCGGCCGGCCGCGACCGCGGCCGCGGTGCCGGCGGGCCCACCGCCGACGACCAGCACGTCGCAGCGCTTGTAGACGGGGGTCGACCGGGCAGGCTCCTCGACAGACCCATCTGGTTGAGGCTTCACGAGCCGCTCCTCGACGGTGTGGTCACCGGCCACGAGTCTGCCCCATCGGGATTTCGGCGTGCGGGCTGCGGCACGGCGATCCCCTGTCACTCCTCTATCACTCCGCGGCCAACTCGCCGAGGTGATCGATGGTCCGGAAGATGTCGTCGATCGGGACCGCGTGGTAACGGCGTTCCATCGGCACGTCGAGGCCCGGGAGCACGATCAGCCGGTTCACGCCGAGGTCGGCGTAGCCCTGGACCAGCGCGCGGTCGAGGCGGTTCTGGGGTGAGATGACGGTGAAGTCGAAGGGCCCGAGCGAAGCCGGCCGCTCGTGGTCCTGCAGGTCGCGGTCGAGAGCGCGGCGCGCCTCGCGGGTGGCGTCGAGATCGAGGTCCGCGGGGATCCAGCCTCGAGCGCTCGTGACCGCCCGGCGCCGGGCCATCGCGCTGTTGCCGCCGATCAGGATCGGCGGGCCGCCGGGCACCACCGGGCGGGGATGGGCGTCGACTCCGGCGAAGTCGACGTGCCGGCCGTGGAACTCGGGCGCCGACATCGTCCACAGGGCCTGCATCGCCTGGAGGTACTCGTCGGTGCGGGTGGCGCGCTCGTCCAGCGGCACACCCGACGCGGCGAACTCCGCGGCGAGGTAGCCGACGCCGACGCCGACCACCAACCGCCCGCGTGCGATCTGATCGACGCTCGCCAACTGCTTGGCCAGCAGCACAGGGTGGTGGAGCGGCAGCTCCAGGATGCCCGTGCCGACGGTGATCGACGTGGTGTGCGCCGCCACCAGAGCGAGCGCGACGACCGCGTCGAGGAACGGGATCTCAGGGGCGATCGCGTAGTCGGGCGGCTGGGGGCTGGGAAGCACGATGATGCTCACCGGCCCACAGCGAGTCGACTCCGGCGGCCTCGGCATGCTGGGCGACCCGCACCAGCGACTCCGGGTCGGCGCAGGTGCCGTAGTTGATCGCGTACAGCCCGAGCTTCATCGGTCGCACCGTATGCGCGAATCGTCAGCGCGCAGGGCGACCCGACGCCCTGGAGGACGGTGGCGACGATCTGGACGAGGAGCTCGTCGGTCACCGGGTCGTTCGTGATGAACGTGCGGAAGTGGATGGGGGCGACCACCAGCTCGACGACGAGCCGGTGATCGGTCGTCTCCGGTAGCTCACCGCGTGCGATCGCTCGCCGGACGATCTCGCCCGCACCCTCCCAGCGCCGCGCCCAGAACGCGCTGCTCACCTCGCTCAGCTCGGTCCGGTCGCCGCCGCCCTCCGCCACCACGGCGCGGGTGAGCGCGCCGGCGATGGGATCTGACGTCGCGCTCCGGACGTCGCGCGCGAAGGCCAGGAGGTCGTCGGCCAGGCGTCCGGTGTCGGGGACGGGGACCCGTTCGCCGGCCAGGGTCGTCATCATCTGGGCTACCAGCTCGGCCCGCGTCGGGAACCGGCGGTGGACGGTGCTGCGGTGCACGCCGGCGCGCTCGGCCACCTCTTCCGTGCTCAGCCGCCCGTAGCCCTTCTCGACGAGCAACTCGCCGGTGGCGGCCACGATGCGGGCCAGGTTGTCGGCCGAGCGGCCTCCCGGTCTCTTCGTCCCCACTCGCATGCTGACCGATTATAACGCGACAACTGTTGCATTTGTGGCTGGATGAGCGCACACTCGGCGCATGGCTTCAGATCTCAGCACCAGCATCGACATCGACGCCCCGCCGGCAGTGGTGTGGGCCGTGCTCACGGACACCGCCGCCTATCCGGAGTGGAACCCCTTCGTCCGGGAGCTCGGTGGTGAGCTCGTCGAGGGCGCCCGCCTCCGGGTGCGGATCGGCCCGCCCGGGCGCCGGGCGATCACCTTGCGTCCGAAGGTCGTGCACCTCGAACCGGAGCGGGAGCTCACGTGGCTGGGCCGGCTCCTGGTCCCCCGGCTGTTCGACGGGCAGCATTCGTTCGTGCTCGAACCGCGGCCTGACGGTGGGACCCGCTTCACCCAGTCCGAGCACTTCCGGGGCGTCCTCGTGCCGTTCATGCGCCGTCTCCTGGCATCCACCGCCGACGGGTTCGATGCCATGAACGAGGCGTTGCGGCTGCCGCAGCGAGGCGCAGGGTGAGGTCCTCGATGCCATGACGGCCACCGGGATCGACGCCGCCGCCGGCTCCACCACCGATCGGGTCCTGACCATCACGCCCGCCGCGTTGGACACCATCAACGAGCTACGCGTCGCCGAGCCGGACGGTGAGCACCTGGGCCTGAAGGTCGAGATCGTGGATCGCACTGGTCCGGAGTTCCGCTACGACCTGTTCTTCGAGACGGTCACCAAGGCCGCCATCACCGACGTCATCCGCAACCACGACGGGCTCAAGGTCATCGTGCCCGCGGTCGATGTCGACGACCTCGAGGGCGCCGTCCTCGACCACGAGCTCGGCCAGCTCGTCATGCGCAACCCCAAGCGCCCGGCACCGCTCCAGCTGGGCACGCTGAACACCACCGACGACATCGCCATCGCCGTCCGGGCAGTCGTGGACGAGGAGGTCAACCCCGCCCTCGCTTCCCACGGTGGCTACGTCACGTTCATGGGGCACGACGGCGAGGGCAAGGCGTTCCTCACGATGGGCGGCGGCTGCCACGGGTGCTCCATGAGCCGCATGACGATGCTGGAGGGCGTCCAGACGATGATCGTCGAGGCCGTCCCCACCATCACCAAGGTGGTCGACGCCACCGACCATTCGACCGGCGAGAACCCGTACTACAGCTGAGCGAGACGGGGCCCCCAGGGATGGCGGCTCGTAGACTGCTGGCCGTCGACCAGCGTCAGGGGAGGCCATGCCGGGGATCGTGAGCTACGGCGCGTACCTGCCGTACTGGCGCTTGTCGCGGTCGGCCATCCCCGAGACGCTGGGGAGCGGTGGCGGGCGCGGCACCCGCAGCGTGGCCAGCTTCGACGAGGACACCACCTCGCTCGGCGTGGAAGCGGCACGGGTGGCGCTGCGCCGGGCACCCGACGGGTGGAACGTGCCGTATCTCGTGTTCTCCACGACCGCTCCCGCCTACCTCGACAAGACCAACGCCACCGCCATCCACGCCGCGCTGGCGCTGCCGTCGTCGGCCGGCGCCTACGACGCGGTGGGCGCGTTGCGGTCGAACGTCGCCGCCTGCACCCTGGCCGGTGCCGGAGGCGGCATGGCGGTGCTGAGCGACATCCGCACCGGCCTGCCAGGCGGTGCGGACGAGGCGGCGGGCGGCGACGCCGCGGCGGCGATCGTGCTCGGCGAGGGTCCTGGTGTCATCGCGGACACGATCGGCGGCGGATCGGCCACCGGCGAGTTCCTCGACCGGTGGCGCACCCCGGGTGACGCCTACTCGCGCCAGTGGGAGGAGCGCTTCGGCGAACACGCCTACGTGCCCCTGGCCGAGGAGGCGGTGGCGGCGACGCTCAAGTCGGCGGGCCTGGCCATCGAGGACCTCGACCACGTGATCGTGACGGGGCTGGCGAGCCGGGCCGTGGCCTCCGTGCGGCGCGGGCTCGGTGCGCGGCCGGAGGCACTGGTGGACGATCTGACCTCGACCATCGGCCACACCGGATCCGCCCACGCCTGCCTGCTGCTGGCCGACGTGCTCGACCGCGCCGAGCCCGGCCAGACCATCGCGCTGATCCAACTCGCCGACGGCTGCGACGTGTGGCTGCTGCGGACGACCGACGCGATCACGTCGGCCGTTCGTACGCCGACGGTTCGCGACCAGATCGCCTCCGGCCGCGACGACCTGCGCTACGCCACGTTCCTCACCTGGCGCGGCTTTCTTCCCCGCGAGCCACCGCGCCGCCCGGAGCCCGACCGTCCGGCCGCCCCGCCCAGCCTCCGGTCCAATGCCTGGAAGTTCGGTCTGTTCGGGAGCCGTGACGAGGGTGGCTTCGTCCACCTGCCGCCGAGCCGCGTGAGCATGGAGAGCGGCGCCATCGACCACATGACCATGGTCCGCATGGCCGACGTGCCCGCCACCATCGCCACCTACACGATCGACCGTCTGGCCTACTCGCTGAGCCCGCCGGTGGTGGCGGCCGTCATCGACTTCGACGGCGGTGGGCGCTTCCAGTGCGAGCTCACCGACGTCGATCCGGCCACGGTGGCGATCGGCGACCGGGTCGAGATGACCTTCCGCCGCCTGTACACGCAGGACGGCATCCACAACTACTTCTGGAAAGCCCGCCCGCTCCGTTCGGGTGGACCTGACGAGGGAGCCTGACATGGCATCGCACGGCATCAAGGACAAGGTGGCCATCGTCGGCATGGGGTGCACCCCGTTCGGCGAGCACTGGGACCGCAGCACCGACGACCTGCTGCTCCAGGCGTCATCAGAGTCGCTGGCCTCGGCCGGGGTGACCCTGCCCGACGTCGACGCGTTCTGGCTGGGCACCATGGCCTCGGGGCTGTCAGGCCTGACGCTGAGCAGGCCGCTCAAGATCCAGCACAAGCCGGTCACCCACGTCGAGAACTACTGCGCCACCGGCTCGGAGGCCTTCCGCAACGCGTGCTACGCCGTGGCGTCCGGTGCCTACGACGTCGTGATGGCCATCGGCGTGGAGAAGCTGAAGGACTCCGGCTACTCCGGCCTCGTCGGCTCGGCCCCAGCCCACGACGGCACCGCCGTCACGGTCACCGCGCCGGCCTCGTTCTCGTTCCTCGCTCCCGCCTACGCCAAGAAGTACGGCGTCGACGAGGCCGAGATGAAGGACGTCCTCACCCGCATCGCGTGGAAGAACCACCGCAACGGCGCCCTCAACCCGAGGGCGCAGTTCCGCAAGGAGGTCCCGAAGGACACCATCGCCTGCTCGCCCCTGGTGGCGGGCCCGCTCGGGATCTTCGACTGCTCAGGGGTGAGCGATGGCTCGGCTGCCGCCGTCATCGTGCGAGCCGAGGACGCCCACCGCTACACCGACAACCCGATCTACGTGAAGGCCCTCTCGTTCGTCGCCGGCCCGGCCGCCGGCCCGATCGATCCCAGCTACGACTACACGACCTTCGACGAGGTGGTGCGCAGCGCCGAGGACGCCTACCAGCAGGCCGGCATCACCAACCCGCTGGCCGAGCTGGCCATGGCGGAGGTGCACGACTGCTTCACGCCGACCGAGTTGGTGCTGATGGAGGATCTCGGCTTCGCCGAGCGGGGCATGGGGTGGAAGGAAGTGCTGGCCGGCACCTTCGACCTGGACGGCGAGCTCCCGGTCAACCCCGACGGCGGCCTGAAGAGCTTCGGGCACCCGATCGGGGCCAGCGGGCTGCGCATGCTCTTCGAGTGCTGGCTGCAGCTCCGGGGCGAGGCGGGCGACCGCCAGATCGGCAGCATCGCGACCGGCAAGTCGCGGGCCCTCACGCACAACCTCGGCGGGGCACCGGGAGCGTGCGTCAGCTTCGTCTCCGTCGTCGGCTCCGAGCAGGGTTGACCGGCCCACCATGACGGAGGTGGGGGACCACTATCGAACGACACGCGAGCGCGTGACAGAGCTCCTGACTGCTCTCGATCCGGCTGACGAGGGGCAGATGGTGCCCGCCTGTCCGGAGTGGAGCGTGCACGACCTCGTCGCGCACATGACCGGCGTGCCCGACGACGCGCTCAACGGGCGGCTGGACGGGGTCGCCACCGACCCGTGGACGGCGGCGCAGGTGGAGCGGGCCCGGGACATGTCGGTCTCGGAGCTCGTCGCACGATGGAGCGAGCAGGGCCCGGTGTTCGAGGGGTTCCCGCTGCCTCCCGAGGCCGTGGTCGACATCACGACGCACGAGCAGGACCTGCGCGGCGCGCTCGACCGTCCCGGGGCGCGCGACAGCGACGAGCTGCTGTGGGCCTTCGCGCTCGTGGCCGATCGAGCGGTGTCCGGGGTTCCGGGTCTGAGGATCGAGGCCGGCGGCGCGGTCTACGGACCGGCCGACGCGACGTCGGTGCTGCGGGGCGAGCCCTTCGAGCTCTTCCGGGCCTTCCTCGGTCGCCGTTCCGAAGCCCAGCTCCGGGCGCTGGACTGGGAGGACGGTCCGCCCGCGGACCTCGACGGGCTGACCCGCTTCGGTCCCGCGGCGGCTGACGTCATCGAGTAGATCGGCCCGGATCAGCCCGGGCAGGCCCGCAGGATGGCGTCGTTGCTGCCGTTGCTGGTCAGCACGTAGAGGCACCCGTCGGGTCCCTGCTGGGCGGTGCGGAGCCGGCCATGGGTCTTGTTGAACTGGCCGGGGATCTGCTCGCTGGCCAGTGCCCGGCCCCGGTAGAACTGGATGCGCAGGCGGGAGTCCTTGAGCGTGGTCAACGCCAGCGCGCCCTGCCACGAGCCCCACTGGGCGCCGGTCAGGAACGTCATGCCGCCGGTGGCCACCGTCGGCGCACCCGACCGCCAGCTCGGCCCGACGGCGGCGGGGAACTTCGTGAAGTTCGTCATCGGGACGTCCTCGTTGTAGCCGGGTATCGGGTCCCAGCCGTAGTTCCCGCCCGCGTTGAGGACGTTGACCTCGTCGTCGCGGTCGGACCCGTGCTCCGCGGTCCAGACCGTGCCGTCGCTGCGGAACGCGATCCCCTGCACGTTGCGGTGCCCGTACGTGTACACGAGGGAGGCGGCGCCGAACACCGGGAACGGGTTGCCGGGCCAGGCCGTGTTGGTCTGGTCGGGGTTGACCCGCAGCACCTTGCCGCCGAGCGACGAGAGGTTCTGGGGGTTGGTGCCGTACGCGGCGTCACCGGTCGTCACCCACAGCGCCCGGTTGGATTGGAGCTCCAACCGGCAGCCCCCGTGGCGACCGGACGTGGCGTCGATGCCGGTGACCACGTCGTGCACCTTGGTGGCCGTGGTGGCCGCGGCATCGAGCTGCCACGCCACCACCTTGACGCTGTTGCCGTGCCCACCGATCGGCGAGTCGTCGGTGCTGCCCTGGCAGGTGTAGACCCGCCGGTTCGTCGCGTAGTTCGGGTCGACGGCCAGGCCCATCATGCCGGTCTCCCCGTTGGCCCAGAAGTCCGCACCGCCGTTGGTGAGGAGCGAGGCGACCCCGTTGCGGAGCACGAACAGCCCGCCGCCGCGCTGGGTGAGGATGGGGGTGCGGTCGGGCAGCCAGGCGATGTCCCACGGGATGCTGAGGCCGTTGGCGACGGCGGCGACGGTCAGCCTCGGTGGCGACGGAGGCGGTGGCGGAGGAGGCGGTGGGGGCCCGCAGGCCGCGACGGTGATGACCGCGACCGACGCGGCGGCGAGGGCTGCGCCCGTGGAGCGGCGGCGGCTCGTGGAGCGGCGGCGGAAGGGCATGCGCAGTAGGCGGGGCATGGCGACTCCTCGATTCGTCGATGGCCCACCGATCGCCGTCGTTGGTCCACCGGTCCGGTCTCGTGGATGCCCGCGCCGACGACTGTAGGACGCTCGGCGCCGGAGGGTCACGGCATGGGCATCATCCTCTCTTCAGCCGACCACGCAGCGCAGCGAAGGCCACCGGCATGCTGACCGCGCCCATCACCGCGATGGCCGTGACCGCCTGCCCGATGGCCGTCCAGTCCCAACCGACGAGGATGAGCGACCGCAGCGCGGCGAGCATGTAGGTGACCGGGTTCACGGTGGCGATGGCGGCCAGCCAACCGGTCAGGGCCTCCTTCGGGAGGAAGGCCGTGGTGAGGAAGACGAAGGGGAAGAACAGCAGGAAGCTGGAGTTGACGGCGGCCGGGTTGCCGGTCTTGAGCGCGATGGCGTACGGGAACCCGGTGAACACCAGCCCCCAGAAGCCCGAGAGCAGGATGAACACCAGGACCCCGGGTGGGCCGGTCTCGAACCGCACCCCGAGGATGAACCCCAGGATGAGGACCGGGATGGTGAGCACGACGACGAGCACGAAGTCGGCCACCATCAGCCCGAGCAGGAGGGACACCCGCCTGATGGGGGTGAGGAGCAGCCGGTCGAAGTAGCCGCCCTGGATGTCCGTCACCAGCGAGCTGGCCCGCGACACCCCGGTGACCGCAGTGATGATGGCCAGCGGCAGCTGGAACGCCTTGTAGCTGAAGCCGGGTGGTGCCGACGCCTCGACGAACTGCTGCAGCGCGCCGACGTTCACCACGAAGAAGAAGAGCGGGATGATGAGCGCCGGTAGCACCGCTTCGGGTTCGCGGGTCGTGAGGCGCAGGGCCCGCAGCGCGACGGACCAGAGGTCGGTGAGAAGCCCTCCCGGCTGGGCCAGGTTGGTGTGGGATGGTGCGGTCGGCGCCGCGGCTGCGGTCATCGGTCCTCCTCCTGCAGGTGGCCGCCGGTGAGCTCCAGGAACACGTCGTCGAGCGTGGGCGTCCGCAGGCTCAGGTTGGTCACCGTCACGCCGCACCCGTCGATCGCCACCGCCACCGGGCTCACGGCCTTGGCCCCGTCGGTCACCGACACGACCACGGTGTCGCCACGGACGTCGACCCGCTCGACCTCCGGGAGGCTGCGCAGCGTGTCGGGCACCGCGCCCGGGTCGCCCGCCAACTTGACCAGCACGACGTCGGACCCGATCGACCGCTTGAGCTCGTCCGGCGAGCCTTCGGCGACGAGGCGGCCCTCCGCGATGATCCCCACCCGGTTCGCCAGCGCGTCGGCCTCCTCGAGGTACTGGGTCGTGAGGAAGATGGTGACGCCCTGGTCGTTCAAGCGGCGAACCTCCTCCCACACCATCTGCCGGGACAGCGGGTCGAGCCCGGTGGTCGGTTCGTCGAGGAAGAGCACCGAGGGTTCGTGGATCAGCGCCGCGGCGAGGTCCAGCCGCCGCTTCATCCCGCCCGAGTAGGTGGCGATGCGGTCATCGAGCGCGTCGCCGATGTCCACCAGCTCCGCCAGCTGCTCCAGCCGCGGCCGGCGCGCGCTCTCCTTCATGCCGTAGAGCCGTCCCTGGAGATCGAGCAGCTCCCGGCCCGTCTGCTTCGGGTCCAGCGCGGCGTCCTGCAGGGCGACCCCTATCCGCAGGCGCACCTGCCCGGGCTGCGTCACGATGTCGAAGCCGGCCACCTCGGCCCGGCCCTCGGACGGCGCGATCAGGGTGACCAGCATGCGCACGGTGGTCGACTTCCCGGCGCCGTTGGGGCCGAGGAAGCCGTAGATCTCACCCGGGGCGACCTGCAGGTCGACCCCGGCGACGGCCACCTTCTCCCCGAAGCGCCGCACCAGGCCCTCCGCTTTGATCGCGGCGTCGGTCGCGGTATGGGTCGCGGTATCGGACATGCGGGCGACGCTACGCGAGGGGTGTCGCAATGCTCGCAGCTCAGCCTGCGAAGGCGCGCAGGACCTCCTCGTGGAGGAGGCCGTTGGTGGAGCAGGCGCTCCCGGCGTCGGCCCGCGCCACGCCGTCGAGCGAGGTGAACCGGCCTCCCGCCTCCTCCACGATGACCTGGACCGCGGCCAGGTCCCAGAGGCTGACGATCGGTTCGACGGCGACATCGAAGCCGCCCTCGGCCACCAGCACGTGCATCCAGAAGTCGCCCAGGCCCCGCGCCCGCCAGACGCGGCGGGAGAGCTCGACCAGCCCGTCACCGCGGCCGTGCTCGTAGAAGGACCCGACGTCGCTGTAGGCGAGATGGGCCTCGGCCAGAGTCGGACACGGCGGAGACCCCGATCCGCTCGCCGTCGGCAAAGGCGCCGAGGCCCTTGGCCGCCCACCAGCGGCGGCCCAAGGCGGGTGCCGACGCCACGCCCACCACGAGGGCGCCGTCGACCTCGAGGGCGATGAGCGTCGCCCAGATGGGGATGCCTCTCACGTAGTTGGAGGTGCCGTCGATGGGGTCGACGATCCAGCGGGCCGTCGCGCCCGGTGGGCCGATGAGGCCCTCCTCCTCGCCGAGCACGGCGTGGCCGGGCCGCTCGGCGGTGAGCCGGGCGCGGACGGCCGCCTCGCTGCTGCGGTCGGCGACGGTGACCTCGGTGTCGTCGGCTTTGTGCTCCACCCGCAGCGACGATGATCGGAAGTGGGGCAGCGTGATGGCGTCTGCGATGTCGGCCAGGTCGAGCGCCAGCGCCAACTCGCCGGCCAGGTCCCCGGACAGGTTGGGGCCCGCCACCTCAGTCGAGCAGGCGGCGCACGGTGGCGGCGATCCCGTCACCGTCGAGACCGAGACCGGCCAGGATGCGGTCGGGCTTGGCGGTCGGGATGAACCGTGTCGGCACGCCGAGGATCTCGACGTGGGGCAGCGGATCCGTCCCGCAGGCGTGGTGCACGGCGTCGGCCATCGACATGCCGACGCCACCGTCACGGATGCCGTCCTCACAGGTGATCACCAGGCCGTGCTGGGCCGCGTCGGCGATCATGTCGGGGTCGAGAGGGCTGCAGCAGCGCACGTCCCACACGGTCAGCTCGACGCCTTCGGCGGCCAGCGTCTGCGCCGCCTTCTCGGCGTTGGCCACCAGCTTGCCGACCGCGAGCACGCAGACCCTGCCGTCGCCCCTGCGGAGGCAGCGGGCGGACAGCCCGGAGCCCACCTCGGCGTCGGACACCTGGCGGGCCTGGCCCTTCGGATAGCGGATGGCCACCGGACCCTGGTCGAGCAGGCCGATCCCGTCGTGCAGCATCTGCTGGAGCTCCTGGGCCGACGACGGGGCCAGCACGGTCATGCCGGGAACACGGGTCAGGAGGGCCATGTCGTAGACACCGTGGTGGCTGGCACCGTCGTCCCCGGTGATACCCGCCCGATCCAGCGCGAACAGCACAGGCAGGCGATGGAGCGCGACGTCGTAGACCACCTGGTCCCAGGCGCGGTTGAGGAACGTCGAGTAGAGGGCCACCACCGGGCGCAGGCCGCCCATGGCCATGCCGGCGGCAGCCGTCACCGCGTGCTGCTCGGCGATGCCGACGTCGAGGAAGCGGTCCGGGAAGTGGGCCTGGAAGGGCAGCAGGCCGGTCGGGCCCGGCATGGCCGCGGTGATGGCGACGAGGCGTGGCTCCTGCTCCGCCTCCTTGATGACGGCCTCGGCGAACGCCTGGGTGTAGCCGGTCGGCACCGCCTTCGGCGGCCCCACGGCGAGGTCGAACACCGGGGCGTCGTGCAGATGCTTCTCGTCGTCGTCCTCCGCCGGCGGGTAGCCGCGACCCTTCTGGGTGAGCGCGTGGATGACGATCGGACCGTCGAACTCGGTGGCGTTGCGCATCGCCACCTCCAGCGCGGCGATGTCGTGCCCGTCCACCGGACCCACGTAGCGAACGCCGAGGGTCTCGAAGAACGCCGGCGGCTGGAAGTACTCGCGCACCGCGGCCTTGAACGCCTCCATGCCCTTCTCGGCCTGGGTGCCCACCAGCGGGAGATCGCGCAGGAAGGTCTCCATGCGGCGCTGCCTCCGCATGTACACCGGGTTCAGGCGGATCGTGGTGAGGCTGTTGGAGAGCTTGGAGACGGTCGGCGCGTAGGAGCGACCGTTGTCGTTGAGCACGATGATGACGTTGCGGTTGCTGTGGCCGAGGTTGTTGAGCGCCTCGTACGCCATCCCTCCGGTCAGCGAGCCGTCGCCGATGACGGCGACGATGTGGCGCCGGTTCGGATCGGCCCCGCTGTCGCGCGCCACGGCGAGTCCGTAGGCGTAGGAGAGGATCGTCGAGGCGTGGCTGTTCTCGACGAAGTCGTGCTCCGACTCCTCGCGCGACGGGTAGCCGGACAGCCCGCCGGCCTGTCGGAGCTGCGTGAAGCCGGCCGAGCGGCCGGTGACGATCTTGTGCACGTAGGCCTGGTGCCCCGTGTCCCAGAGGATGGCGTCGCGGGGTGACTCGAACACGCGGTGGAGTGCCAACGTGAGCTCGACGGCACCGAGGTTCGATCCCAGGTGCCCGCTGTTCTCGGCCACGGCAGCGACGATGAAGTCGCGGATCTCGCCCGCCAGCTCCTCCAGCTCGTCCGGCCCGAGGGCCCGGAGGTCCTCCGGCTGGTGGATCGTGTCGAGCAACATGGCTGGTCGGACGTTACCGCTGCCGTACGGCGGCTACGGCGTCGGCGCGCCGCCCAGGCCGGGTTCCACCGGCGTGCGCCCCTGACGGCGCTCGTTCCACTCGTAGATCCCACGGCCGATGAGGTAGCCGGCGCCGAGCATGACCAGCCCGCCGACGGCATCGAGGAAGAAGTGGTTGGCCGTCACCACGATGCCGAACAGCGTCAGGAGCGGATAGGAGACGATGAGGGCTCGCGCCCAGCGGCGACGCGTGAGCTGCCACATCACGAGGGCACTCCACACGGACCACGCGACGTGCAGGCTCGGCATGGCCGCGTACTGGTTGGACACCTTCTGCATGGCGCCGGAGTCGAAGGACCACGGGCCGCCGTAGACCTCGAGCGTGTCGACGAATCCGTACGGCTCGATGCCCTGCTCGGCTTCGAGGCGGGCGCCGCCGTAGAGGTCGCCGGCGTCGAGCAGGCGCGGGGGCATCAGCGGGAACAGCGAGAAGCCGAGGATGGCCAGCGCCGTGGTGGCTCCGAGCACGTTGCGCCAGAGCGGGAACAGGCGGGGCCGGGCGCGGTACAGCCAGATGAAGGCCGCCGCGGTGACGACGAAGTGAGCCGTCCCGTAGAAGGTGTTCCAGAACTGCAGGAAGATCGAGAAGTCCAGGAACCAGGCCTGGATCGTCTGCTCGTGGAACAGGCCCAGCGCCTTCTCCCAGTCGATGATCCGCAGCGCGTTGTTGAACGCGTGCAGCGGCTCCTCGCCGATCTCGACCCGGTGGGAGCCGAAGCGGTTCCGGGCGAACGAGTAGACCAGGTAGAAGACGATGACCAGCGCCGCTTCCTTCCACCAGTACAACCTGGTGGGGCGCTCGACGGTCTGCACGGCCACGGCGTCACAGGCTAGGGGAACAGCCTCCCGGGTCCGGTGAGCCTTGCGACACGCCGGTCGACGCGCTGTTCGACGCTCCCGGCCGGGGCCTGCAAGGCTTCGCTGGTGCGCACGATGACCGGTCACGCCGGCGAGCAGACGCTGGCCGCCCTGGCCCCCTTCGGTGTGGACACCATGTTCACGCTCAACGGCGGCCATGTCTGGCCGTTCTACGAGGCCGCCCTCCATCGCGACGTCCGGATCGTGGACACCCGGCACGAGCAGACGGCCACGTTCGCGGCCGAGGGCTACGCCAAGCTCACCCGGACCCCGGGCCTCGCCGTGCTCACCGCCGGGCCGGGGATCACCAACGGCGTCTCGGCCATCACCACGGCCTGGTTCAACGGCTCGCCGCTCATCGTGCTCGGCGGTCGGGCTCCCCAGGGCCGTTGGGGCGCGGGGTCGCTGCAGGAGCTGGACCACGTCCCGATCGTCTCGTCGATCACGAAGCGGGCGGCCACCGTCGGTGACGCGTCGAAGGCGGCGTTGGTGGTGCACGAGGCGGCGACCGTCGCGCTGACCCCTCACCGCGGCCCGGTCTTCCTCGACTTCCCGCTCGACGTCTTCGGGCCGACCGAAGCCGAGCTGCCCGAGCCGGTGACCGTGGTCGGCGCCGAACCCGACCCCGCGTCGGTCGACGCCGTCGCCGCCCTGGTGGCCGACGCCGATCGGCCGGCGTTCATCGTCGGGAGCGACGTCTACTGGGACGGCGCGTGGGAGGCCCTGGCGCAGGCGGTCGAAGTGCTGCGGGTTCCTTGCTTCTTCAACGGTCTCGGCCGAGGCTGCCTGCCGGCCGACCACGACCTGGCTTTCCTCCGCACCCGCGGGCTGCTGAAGAAGGAGGCCGACCTGGTCGTCGTGATCGGCACGCCGCTCGACTTCCGCCTCGGCTTCGGGCGGTTCGGTTCGGCCCGTGTGGCCCATGTCGTCGACTCGGTCGGTCAGCAGGCCGGCCACGTCGACGTGCCGACCGTGGCCGGCGATCTGAGCACCGTGCTCAGCGCTCTGGCCGAGCGCGGCCGTGACCATCGGGACCGCGAGGACTGGATCACCCGACTGCGGGACGCGGAGTCCGCGTCCGCCGAGGCCGACGACGCATCGCTCGCGGCCACGGACGATCCCATCCGGCCGTCGAGGGTCTACGGCGAGCTCCGCCGCCGGCTCGAGCGCGACGCCGTGGTCATCTGCGACGGTGGCGACTTCGCGAGCTACGCCGGCAAGTACATCGAGGTGTTCCAGCCCGGTTGCTGGCTCGACACCGGTCCCTATGGTTGCCTCGGCAACGGCCCCGGTTACGCCATCGCGGCCCGGGTGGCCCGGCCGTCCAGCCAGATCGTGCTGCTCCTCGGCGACGGCGCGGCCGGCTTCAGCCTGATGGATGCCGACACGCTCGTGCGTCACGACCTCCCGGTCGTGATGATCGTGGGCAACAACGGCATGTGGGGCCTGGAGAAGCATCCGATGCGGGCGGTCTACGGGTGGGACGTCGCTTGTGACCTGCAGCCCGGCTGCCGCTACGACTCGGTCGTGCGGGCGTTGGGCGGCGCGGGCGAGACCGTCGTCGACCCCGAGGAGATCGGGCCTGCGCTCGACCGCGCGTTCACGGCTGGGGTGCCGTATCTCGTCAACGTCGTCACCGACCCGGCGGACGTCTACCCGCGCTCGTCGAACCTGGCGTAGGCCCGCGCCCGTCGACGGTCGGCTAGGCGTCCGGGAGCTGGCTGAAGGTGAGGAAGTAGCCGTTGGGGTCCTGCAGGGTCAGCTCGCGCGCTCCCCACTCGCGATCCTCCACGCCCCACTCGCAGGTGACGCGGTCCTTCACCTGTTCGTAGACCTCGTCGACGCTGGGCGGGTGGACGTAGAGGCAACCAGTGAGCGCGGGCGGTCCGTCCCACGGCGTGTCACCGGCGAGGAACTGCACGACCAGGTCATCGCGGGCCAGCTCGCACCACGTCGGGTCGTCGTCGGGGAACGCACCTCGCTGTCGAAGCCCACTCGGCGGTACCAGTCGACCGTCGCCTGCAGGTCCTCGGCCTTCAGGATGATCGCAGCCTGAGGTTCCATGCGGGAAGACTACGAGCGGCTCATCGAGCCCGGCGAGTGGAGGGGCGATGTCTCAGGTCTTCTGGAGCTTCCTGTACTTCTTTGTGTTCGCGCTTGGATCGTGGGGCGCGGTCGGTGCGATCGTCCATCTCGCGACGAGAGGTCGAGCGCCGGTCTGGGCCATCGTCCTGGTGTCGTTGGGACTGTTCCTCGTCCCGGTGCTCGCCGTGGTCGTCTACTGGCTGGTGGTCGCCGTCCGCCGTCTCAGCGCTCGAGGGCCCAACGCCGGCCGACCCGGCCAGCCGGAGGCCGTGGCGACGTCTGGCCACCGCCGATCGTGAACGCGCCCGCCCCGGCCGACTGATCTCCTCCTGATCGCCCCTGCCCACCACTCTCCGCGTCGACCGGCGGCGGCAAACTGGTTGTTCGCCCGAAAACCCGGACTCGCCGTTTGGCCCAACGGCATCGAGGGCCTGGCGTTCACTCGGTCCGGTTCGACGACCATCGCCGTCTGGTCGACGTGCGGTTCGTCATCGGCGCCGGCCACCGTGTACGCGGCCACGTTCGTCCCCTCGACCGGGGTCTTCGGTCAGGTGGCCTCGGCCAAGGTCACCGTGCCGTACCCGACCGAGAACGCCCGCCAGATCAGTGACCTCACGCTGGTCGGCACTCAGCTCGTCACCTCGTCGGCGTCGGATCCCGGCGCCAATGGCCCGTTCAACTCCGCGATGTACCGCATCGGGACCGTCGGCTTCGACGGTGCTCGGGCCGTCCTCACGATGCTGGCGCCGCAGTCCCTCGGCACCTTCCCCGGACACAAGATCGAGGGCATTGCCTGCTCCGGCACCACCGGCTTGGTCGGGTCCGACGACGAGAGACAGGGCGGCTGGGCACGGACCGCTGCCTTCTGCGGACCGTGATCATGTCGCTGTGTCGCGCACCTCGATGGTGACCTCGCCGGCTCCGGTGCGACGGACTCCCCGAGCCCACAGGTTGGCGACCCGGAGGGCGAGCCCTTTCGTCGGCCACCAGTCCATCATGAAGAGGCGCTTCGACCGCCCCTCGATCCACCAGCCGAAGTGGCGGCCACGCCGGATCACGAGATGCTGATCCCCCATGCGACCTCCGTCGGTTCGCCGCTGACCGTAGCTGCGGTGCGCCGAGAGCAGGTGACGATCCCGCACCGCGCGGTGACGGTGCTGTAGGACTCTAGGGATGCGTGGTGCGAGGGTCGCGCTTGTCGGCGGTGTCGTCGCTGCCGTGGCCGCGGTGCTTCTGGCGGTGTCGAGCAGCTCACCGGTGGGAGCCGACTACCCGACGGATTGCGCGAACCCGACCGCCACCTACCCCGACGCCAGTGGCATGCCGACCAATCTGAATCTCGGCCCCACCGACGTCGTCGTGTTCGCTTCCGGCACCTTCGTCGGATCGGTGAACTCCAACCTGGCCACGGTCTGTGTGGCCGCCGGCGCCGCCCTCAATCCCGCCAGCGTCAACGGTGCCACCCGGCTGTTCGTCCGCGGGAGCGCCCTCATGCCAGCGCTCGCCGCCGGCACGGGGGCGCTGCTCGACAACGAGGGTACGGTCAGGTTCCTGCCCCAGCCGAACACCAACGGGGTGACCACCGTCATCAATCGGGTGGGCGCCACGATCGTCGTGGACTCACCCGGCCTCGCCCTCGGCCCTGGCGTCACGGTCACCAACGACGGCATGATCGACGTGCAGGGCTCCGCCAACCTGAACGGCAGCACCGTCACCAGCAGCGGCACGATGCTCGTCGCGGGCGACTTCATCGTCGGTTCGTTCACCAACACGGGCACCGCCTCTGTCGGCGGCGTCCTGACGGTCAACGGCGGCGGCAGCCTGCGGAACGACTGCCGGCTGACGGCTGGTTCCATCATCAACAACCAGACCGCCGTGAACAACGGTGTGGTCGAGCTCGGTGGCGAGCTGCGCAACAACGGGAGCGCCGTCTACACCCAGGACGCCTTGGCCTTCACGAGCGGCACCGACTTCGTCAACACCGGGACCGTGGACGGTTCCGGCCAGTACCTGTTCACCGGCAACACCTCGACGCAGGGCACCGTGGCCGGCGCCAGCGCGGCGTCACCGATCGTGTTCTTCGACACGACGCCGACCGGTTCCCAGATCTTCGACACCCAGCTCGGCACCATCACCAACACCGTCCGCGAGCCGGTGTCAGCGCCGGATCCCGCCAGCTGCAACACAGCCCCGCCGACCACCACGACGACCACCTCCACGACGTCGACTTCGACCTCCACCACCACGACGACATCAACGACCACCACCACGACATCGACCACGACGACGACCACCACCACCACGACCACCACCACCGACCACGACTGCTCCGACGACGACCACCGCTCCGACGACGACCACCACTACGACGACGACCACCGACGACCGCGCCCACGACGACGACGACGGCACCCACGACGACGACGCCCGACGCACGACCACCACGACGACGACGCCCCGACGACGACCACGACGACGACGACCGCGCCGACCACCACGACGACTGCACCGACGACGAGCTCGACGACGTCCACCACCACGTCGTCGACGACGGCGCCCACCACCACGACGACTTCGACCGTCGATCCCGCCACCACGGCGACGACCGCAGCGTCGGTGGCGCCGACCCAGGCGAGCACCATCCCGACCACCGGCCTCGGTGGCAGCAGACCCTTCTACATAGCGGGCCTCATCCTCATCGCGGCCGGTTGCTTCGCGTTCGCCGCCGGTCGCACCATGCAAACCAACCGCTGATCCCCTTCCGCCTGCGCAGCCCACGCTCGCCGCGATACGCTGGCCGCGGGCGAAAGCAAGCTCCACGTTGTCCCGGGCGCGGCGGAACGGGACGGGTGGTATCCAAGTGCGGGCGAATCGAAGCGGCCAGCGCTGGACGGGGTGCGCGTTCAGTCGGTCCCACGTTCGAATCCAGCGGGCTCGTTAGGAGATGGCTATGAAGATTCGACTCGCAGCAGCAGGGATCACGCTGCTGGCACTGCTCGGGTGCGCACCGCCGCAGCAGCCGCCGCCGTCAGGGCCGCCGTCCCAGACGTGCACCAACGGGGAGACCATTGGCGAGGGTGCTGGCCGGTCGTTCTTCGAGGCGAGCGGCGAGGAGTACTTCGTCCACAACAACAACTGGAACGACAACGCCGGTGGCAACTCGGTCATCAAGGCCTGCAACTACGACAACTGGTACGCGGACTCGAACACGCCCGAATCACTCGGACCTGTCGGTGCAGACGTACCTGAACGTCCACCGCGACTACAACAACCGGGCGCTGTCCACCATCTCGTCGGCCCGGTTCGCGGGCAGCGGGCCACGGTGCGCCGGCTGCATCTGGAACATCGCCTTCGACATCTGGATCGGGAGCGACTTCAGCCACGAGTTGATGATCTGGACCGAGAACTGGAACCAGCGCCCCGCCGGGGACATGGTCGGTACGACCACCATCGGTGGCAAGCAGTACCAGGTCTGGCGCTCGGGTTCTGGTGACGGCGGAATCCTCACCTACGTCTCGGTGACGCCGCAGTTGTCCGGCACCATGCCGCTGGCCGCGTTCTTCGCCGATGTCCGTGCCCGGGGCTGGACCCCGACCACGACGTGGCAGGTGGACTACGGGGTGGAGATCGTGGACACCAACGGCACCTCGCAGCGGTTCACCTTCACCGACTTCTACATCAACGACTAGACGCCATCACCTGGATGGCCTCGCTGAGGAAGCGAGGCCATCCAGGTCAGAGCTTGTCGGGTCGTTGAGATCGGCGGGGGGACGCTCGAGCACAGCTGGACTGTTCCCGACCGTCCACGACGCGTGAGCGGGTCAGTCGATCGGCACGGCCGTGACGACGACGTTGCTCTGGTAGTGGCGGGTTCGGCGGTCGAACGTGCCACCACAGGTGATCAAGCGCAGCGTCGGGAGACCGGTGCGCTCGAAGACGTCGGAGACCGGCAGCGACGGCTTCGGGACCAGGGTGTTGTCGACGACTTGGAAGCGTTGCGACGAGCCGTCGGCGTATTGGATCGTCACGATGGAGCCCAGGGAGACCCGGCCGAGGCGCTGGAACGCGCCCGGTCGGCGATGCCAGTCGAGATGTCCGGCGAGCACCGCGGATCCGGGCTGGCCGGGGCTCGGGCCGTACTGGTACCAGCCCACGACTGTCGGGTCGTCCGGGATCGCGAGCTCGCCGGTGGTGGCGTCGACCGCGGTGGGCACCACGAGCCCGCGGACCTCCGTGCCGGCGATCTCGACGCCCACCGGCGGCGGCACCCGCGCCGGTGCGAGCTGTTCGACGCTCGCCGAGTGCGTGACGATCGTGGTGGTCGGTGTGCCGGCGGCTTCCGGTACGGACACGGCGGGCGCGGCGGACCGCGCCGCTGCAGCGGTGTCCCGCGGCGTGCTCGGCAGCGGCCGGCCTGACGTCTGCGGTCCTTCGATCGGCGCCAGGACGGAGCTCGGGAGGCGACGAGTCGTGAGCGCGGTCGAGGTCGACTCGCGGGTCGGCGTCACGCCAGCAGCTGGCGTTGCGGCCATGACCGTGACGGCCGCGTCGGCATCGCTCGCCCATCCGACGACCATGGGCGCAACGGCGGCGGCCGTGACCGCCGCAGCGAACGTCACCACCACCGCGGCGAGCACACCGACGGCCCGCGAGACGTTCACGTCGCGCGTGGCCGGCCTCGCGGCCTGAGGGCCGCCCACGCGCCCGTGAGCGCGACCGCGACCACGCAGAGGGCCAGCGCCAGCACGGAGATCGGTCGCCAGCCGGTCGGCGAGCCGAGCGCGACGCTTCCGTCGCCGGTCTGCACGCGCGTCGGAGCGGTCTGGAGACCGGGCACGTTGACGACCGCCCAGCCGAGCGTGTTGTCCGCCTGCGCGCCGATCAGGTACATGAAGTTGGCCGAGCCCTCGGCGAAGTCCAACGCGTCCGGGGGGGCCAGCGCGGCCTTGGTCGACGGATCAACCACCGACACCTGGTGCGAGCCCGCGGCGATGGCTTGCTTGGCCTCCTTTCCGTTCTCGAGTCCGCTGGCGACGATCTGCGTGTCGACGAGAGCGTCGATCGGTCCCACGGCCGCAGCGTGCCGCACGACGATGCGACTGCTGCCGGCCGGCACCGCGCTGACGTCATCCGTGTACAGCGACGCGGTGGGGTTGCCCGCCGCATCGAGATGGACGACCGCGGACTGCTGGGCGCCGGACGTCAGGGTGAGGGTGGTGTGCAGCAGCGGTGTCGACGTCGCCGCCGCGCCGGAGGTACGGACGTCGACCACGTGCGGGCCGGGCGCCAGCGCGATCGGGTCGGTGCTGCGAAGTGGCTGGAAGGCAGGCAGCGCGAGCTGCCCGTCGACGTACACGTCCGCCACGAGGCCGCGCACCCCGTGCACCAACGTGACAGAGGCTGGCACCTGCTGCGCCTGCGCCCCGGCCGGCGCAGCCCACGAACCGCCGAGGCCCACAGCCACGATGGAGACCGACATCGCGAGGATCACTCGCGAGGTCACCCGTCTGGGTGAGGACGCCAAGAGCATTTCCCGCCTCCTGCCTTTCGCCGTTGGACCCAACGTAACCCGGCGTTGACAGGCCAGCAACCATGGGGTAGCCCTAGGCCGTGGCGGATGGCGCGGTAGTCGCGCGGCGGTTGTGCACGGGCATGCTCGGAGCACTGGTCGGCATCGCGGTCGAGCTCGGCGCGCCCGGCACCGCAGGCGCACAGGCCCCCGGTGACCTCCAGATCGTCGCCGTCGACGCCAGCCGCTCGCCGCTCGTCGCCATCGACGTGGCGGTTCCGGAGCGGGAAGCCAGCGTGGCGCTGCCTCCCGGCGCGTTCCGGGTACAGGGCGGTCAGGTCCTCGAAGCCACGCGTCTGGATTCCGCCGACCTCGCCGTCGGCCTCGTCTTCGACGACGGTGCCGGAGCGACGCCCCAAGCGATCGTGGCCGCCCAAGGCGCCACGCTGGAGCTGGCCCGCGACGTCGATGCGGGCACGCGGATCGCAGTCGCGTCGACCAGCGGCGTCGCCGGCCCAGCGAGCGCAGACCCCGCAGCAGTCATCGGGAACATCGCGAAGGTGGGGGCCAAGCCCGCCGGCGGGCCCGCGGAGCTGGTCCTGGCGCTCGGGCGGATGGCCGCCGAGCTGCCGAAGGTGGGGTCGCGGCGGCACGTCATCGCGCTCGTCTCCGACCAGTCGCTCGCCGGCGCCGACCTCACGCAGCTGGAGGCCGCCCTCGTGCGCGCCGGCGTGCGACTCCACGTCGTGTCGACAGGCACCCGTGTCGATCCTGCTGTCGCCTCGCTGGCCGCTGCCACTGGAGGGAGCGCTGTCGCCCCTGGGCCGGGTGGTTTCCTCGCCGCGGTCGACGCGCTCGACGATGAGCCTGACGGGGCAGTACCGGCTCGAGGTCCGGCTACCAGAGCCAGGCCGCCACACCGTCGAGCTGACGGTCGGACCGCGGACGTACCAGACAGCGGTCGATGTGGCCGCGGCACAGGCCCAGGTGCCGTCCACCGCGACGGGCACGACGACCGGCGCAACGCCGACGACGATCGTGACCAGCCCGGCCGGGTCGTCCGCGTCGAGGTCGGGTGCGAACCCAGGCGGTGGCACATCGTCCGGACGCGGAAGTCGCAGCTTGCTGTGGGCTGTAGTCGCAGTGTCCGCGCTCGGCGTCCTCGCCGTGCTGGTCGCGGTCAGCGTCCGCCGTCGTCGGGGTCAGCGTGGAGCTGAAGCGCCGCCGGCGACGCCGGCGCCCGTCGGGGTGCAGGCGGTGGCCCCCGCAGTCGACGACGTGCGTGGCGAGGCCTGGAGCGATGACGAGGGCTGGAAGGACGGGGCTCGGGAGGAGGACAGCTCGGAAGAGGACAGCTGGGAAGAGGACAGCTGGCGGACGAGGAGGACAGCTGGGAGGAGGACAGCTGGCCGGACGAGGAGGACGATCAGTCCGAGCCGGCTGCGCCGCAGCTGACCCTCGAGGACTGGTTCGAGTTGTGGTGGCCGACGGTGACGAACCTCGGACCGGGCGCGGCCGCGTGTGACGAGCGAGACGCCCACGCCTACATTTGCCGGCCCTCGGCGAGGGGCTGGACGATGAGCGATGCGATCGATGGGTATTGATTTTGGGATTTGAGATTGTAGAATTAAGGTACAGAGGCCGGCCTGGACCGACTCGACCAACCGATGCTGATCGACTGGGTCTCCGACCTCGGCGACCCCGAGACCGTCGACCTCAAGGCACCCACGATCCACCGCGTCGCCCGGATCCTCAGCGGCTGTCTCGCCGCGGCGGTGGACGAGGGCCTGATCACCGAGAACCCGGCGGCGGACCTGCCGCTCCCCGACATCGAAGAGAACGAGATGAAGCTCCTCACTGACGAAGAGATCTGGCGCCTCGCGGACGCGATGCATCCCCGATACCGCCCGAGCGTGCTGCTGGCCGGCTTCTGCGGCCTACGGCTCGGCGAGCTGCTCGGGCTGCGGTGGCAGCACGTCGACCTGGCCGGACGCCGGCTGCACATCGTCGAGACGATGACCGAGCTCGACGGCCGGCTCCTGATCGGACCGCCGAGGGCCAAGGCGAGAGTGCGGTCCCTTCCGCTGCCAGAGTTCGTGGTCTCCTCGCTGGCTCGGTTACAGGATGAGAACGACGGGACCGACGAGACGGCCGGCGACGCCCTCTTGTTCGGCGTTTCGGACGACCGCCCGCTGTCACCCGGCCTCTTCCACCGCCACTACTGGGCTCCCGCGGTCGACGAAGCCGGTCTCGGGCCACTGTGGGTGCGCGACCTTCGCCACAGTGCGGTCGCGATCTGGATTCGAGAGCGGGTCCATCCTGAACAGATCGTTGCCCTGGGAGGATTCCCCTCGATCGCTGCGCTCTTGCGGACCTACGGCCACCTTTACAGGGAGGCGGGCGCGTTGATGTCGCTGCTGGACGAGCGTGCCGAGGCGAATGGCGATGCGGACCATCCGTCGGCGGCTGCCGCGGCCGAGGACGTCGGGAGTCCCTGGTAGCGAGACGCCATCACAGCTTGTCGAGGAAGCGCTCGCCGTCGACCATGACCCGGGTGACCTTGCCGCAGGCCACGAGTCCGCGGTGGTCGCGCACGGCCACGGTGAAATGGAGGCGGCGGCCCTCCACCTTGTCCAGGATCGCTTCGGCCGCCACCGTCGAGCCGACGGCGTTGGGCTGAAGGTGGTCGAGCTGGATGCGCATCCCGACGGTCGTCTGGCCTGCGGGCAGGTGGCCGTCGACGGCGGCCACCGTCGCCTCCTCGCACAGCGCCACGACCCTGGGCGTGGCCAGGACGGGGACGTCACCTGAGCCGAACGCCACGGCGGTGTCGTCATCGCCCACCGTCAACTTGACCTCTGCTCGCGCGCCCGGCTCGACCGCCACGGCACCCAGGATAGGAGCCGAGGGCCGCGGATCCGCGGTCTGTGGAGCAGACTCGTGGCCACATGCACGTCGGCTACTCGGTCACCTTCCAGAACCCACAGGGCGCCCGGAGCGACGCCGAGGTGTACCACCGCGAGCTCGGGTTCGCGCTCCAGGCCGAGATGTGGGGGTTCGACTCGATCTGGACGGTCGAGCACCACTTCACCGAGTACACGATGTGTCCGGACCCGTTGCAGCTGCTGACCTACCTGGCCGGTCAGACCCGGCGCATCCAGCTCGGCACCGGGGTCATCGTGCTGCCCTGGCACGATCCCATCCGCCTCGCCGAGCAGATCACGCTCCTCGACAACCTGTCCGGCGGGCGGGTCCTGCTCGGCATCGGTCGGGGCATCGCCAAGGTCGAGTACGACGGCTTCCGGGTGCCGATGGACACCTCGCGCGAGCGGTTCATCGAGTACGCGGGCGTGCTGCTGCGCGGACTGGAGGACGGCCACGTCGAGCACGAGGGCGAGTTCGTGTCCCAGCCCCGGCGCGAGCTACGGCCCCGGCCGCAGCACTCGTTCCGGGGGCGGACCTATGCCGCCGCGGTCTCGCCGGACTCCATGCCGATCATGGCCGCGCTCGGTGTCGGCCTGCTCGTCATCGTCCAGAAGCCGTGGGAGATGGTGCGCGAGGACTTCGCCGTGTACCGGGAGGCGTGGGCCGAGGTCAACGACGGTGAGCCCCCGCCGCCCATCTGCAGCGGCTTCCTCTTCGTCGACGAGGACGCCGACCGGGCCGAGGAGCTGGCCCACGAGTACATCGGCGAGTACTACCGCTCGGTCCTGCGGCACTACGCCTTCGACCAGGCGCCCCACGAGGGCGTGGCCGGCTACGAGTTCTACGCATCGATCGCCCGCTACATCGACCGCCACGGCACCGACGGCGCGGTGGAGGACTTCGTGGCGCTGATGCCCTGGGGGACGCCCGAGCAGGTGCTCGAGAAGCTCGACGTGATCCGGGAGACCATCGGCATGGCCGCCTTCACGCCGAACTTCTGCTTCGGCGGCATGCCGTACGAGGAGGCCGAGCGCAACATCGCCTGCTTCGTGGACCAGGTGCTGCCCACGCTCAAGGAGTGGGAGGCGCCGCCCATCGGGGTTGCGCTGTGACCCATCCGGGTGATCGGCCCGTTTCCGGGAACTGGGAAGTGCCGACGGGCGTTGATTCCCTGGTGACGTGGGATGCTCCCCGCATCAGGAGATCAGCATGCGCATCCTCGTGGTCGAGGACGAGGAGGACCTGGCGGGCGCGGTGGCGGCCGGCCTGCGCCGGGAGGGCTACGCCGTGGACGTCGCGGGCGATGGGCGTTCGGCCCTCGATCGCCTCGGGGTGCACGACTACGACATGGTCTGCCTGGACCTGAACCTGCCCGACGCCGACGGCCTGGACATCTGCCGCCACGTCGTCGACACGCCGAGGGACGGCCACCCGCAGGAAGCGGACGCCCCGCGCATCCTCGTGCTGTCGGCCCGGGACCGGGTGGAGGATCGGATCGCCGGACTCGACCACGGTGCCGATGACTACCTGGTCAAGCCCTTCGCGCTCGGCGAGCTGACGGCCCGCGTGAGGGCGCTGCTGCGTCGTGACGTCTCCGGGACCGGTGCGGTCCTGCGCTGGGACGACATCGAGCTGGACGCCGCTCGCCACCTGGCCCGCATCGATGGTACCGACCTCGACCTCACGCCCAAGGAGTTCGCGCTCCTGCGCTTCCTCCTCCTGCATGCCGACGAGGTCCACAGCGCCGAGCGGCTCCTGGAGCACGTGTGGGACGAGCACGCCGACCCCTTCACCAACACGGTGCGGGTCACGATCAGCAACCTGCGCCGCAAGCTGGCGGAGGCCGGCGATCGCCAGCCCATCGAAACCGTGACCGGGCGGGGCTACCGCTTGGTGCCCCGAGCGTGAAGCGGCACGGACGCCGCCGGGCCGCACGGGCCGCCGGCCTGACGATCGGGTTGGCTCTGATCGGCGTGGCGGCCGTGCTGGTCGGCTCGTGGCTGTCCGCCCGTGCCGCGCCCGAGCCTCCGGCCGTGGTCACCAAGGTCGACCAGGTCGGTGATCAGGTCGCGGTGATCCAGATCGACGGCGCGGGCGCGCAGGTCGCGGCCGAGGCCTCGCGCCAGTCGGCGCTGCGCTGGACGCTCGCCGCGCTCGCGGCCGCCATGGTCCCGCTGGCCGCGCTCTCGTGGGTGGTCAGCGGGCGCTGGAGCCGGGCCGACGACGAACCGGACGACGCACAGCGCGCTGAGCCGACCTCTGCGGCACTCGACCAGAGCCAGGGCCTCGAGGCCCTGCAGGAGCAGCGTGAGCACGACCGCCGGCACCTGCAGGAGGTGGTGCACGAGTTGCGCACCCCGCTGGCGGTGGCGGCGACCAACCTCGACCTGGCGACGACGACCCCTGGCCTTGACCACGAGTTGGAACAGCAACTGGCGGCGGCCCGACGAGGCCTCGAGCGCCTGGCCCGCACTGTGGACGATCTCGCCGCGCACGGCCGGCTGGCGGTGGCCGGCGACGGATCCGTCGACCTGGCGCACGAGGCCCGGGCGCTCGCCGGAGAGCACACGGCGATGGCAGTCGCTCACCGGTTGACGCTCGACGTCGAGGTGCCCGAACGCCTCGTGATCGTCGCCGACCGGGCCGCGGTGCGCACGGCCGTCGGGAACCTGCTGACGAACGCCCTCCGCCTGGCGCCGGTGGGCTCGATCGTGCGCCTCGCCGCCGGTCGGCACGCCGACTGGGCCTGGATCGCGGTGCGGGACGAGGGTCCGGGGCTCGCCGACGCCGACCACGAGCGGGCGTTCCATCGCTACTGGCGGGGCCGGTACGACGTCGACCGGGAAGGCGACAGCGGCACGGCGAGCGAGGCCCGCGGCCTCGGCCTCACCATCGCCCGCCAGCTCACGGAGGCCCAGGGCGGCCACGTCACCGTGCGGTCGGCCGATCGGGATCGGTTCGACGTTCGTCGTGTGGCTGCCGGCCTCGCCGGACGCCCGCAGCCAGGAGGTCGTGGCTGACGACGGGGTCCACCACCGCGTCGACCCCCTGCCCGCGGCCCCGGCCGTGCCGCCCAAGCCGTCGGTGTCGCGCCGATCGGCGCCGGTCGCCGATCCGGCGGACATGGACGCGGCGGCGGTCGCCTCCACGCGCTGATCGCCCTTAACCCGGGCTTTAACCCTTCCTCCGTACCTTCGCCCTCATGCCTGTCGACACGACGCCTACCCCCGTGCTGCCCCCGCGGCGGACGTGGCGGGACCTGCCGGCGACCCCGCCGGTGGCCGACTTCCTCCCGCCGCCGGACCCCGACCACCTGATCGCGCTCCCGGGCGAGCACGGCGAGGAGCCTCCCGCCGACGACCCCGGTACCCCCGCAGGAGCTCCGGCCGACGAGCCGCGGTCCCGCAAGCGCGTCTGGTTGGCGGTCGGCGCGGTGGCTGCGGTCGTGGCGACGATCGGCGCGGTGGTCTGGAGCCAGGGCGAGTCGTCCGGCACGGCGCCCACCACGCCGACGGTGGCGGCGCCCTCCGAGCCCGGCTCGACCTCGAGCGTGCAGGACGTGGCCAAGGCCCTCGGCCCGGCCGTCGTGCAGATCGAGATCGGCCAGGGCCTGGGCTCGGGTGTCATCTACGACAGCTCCGGCCTCATCCTCACGGCCCACCACGTCGTGGCCGGCGCCGACGAGGTCACGGTGCGGACGGCGGACGAGCAAGAGCTCCCCGGCCGCGTCGTCGGTCGCGCTCCTGAGCGCGACCTCGCCATCGTCGCCGTGTCGCCCTCGACCGAACTGGTGGCGGCGCCGCTGGCCGAGGCAGGCAGCGTCGAGGTCGGCGAGACGGCCATCGCCCTCGGCAGCCCCTTCGGCTTCCAGCAGACCGTGACTTCGGGCATCGTGAGCGGCCTCGACCGCGAGCTCGAGTCGCCCGTCGGCACGCTCACCGGCCTGATCCAGACCGACGCCCCGATCAACCCGGGCAACTCCGGCGGACCGCTGGCCGACGCCAGTGCGAAGGTCATCGGCATCAACACCGCCATCGCCTCGGCCTCCGGGGGGAGCGACGGCGTCGGCTTCGCCGTGCCGGTCGAGGACGCCAAGGACCTGATGGACCAGGTCGAGCAGGCCGGTGGCGCGGAGGCGCCGACGGTCCCGGATCCGGGCGGATCGGGCGCGGCTGGACAGCCTGGGCATCCCCGGCCTCGACGGCCTCCAGGATCTCCTGCCCGAGGGCATGCCGGGTCTCGAGGACCTGCAGGACCTGCTGCCGGGCCTCGGCCTCGACGGGCTCCTGCCCGAGCTGGGCACCGGGTCGATGGACCAGATGCTCCGTGACATGCTCGACGAGCTCTTCCCGGGCCTCGGCGACCTGTTCGGCGAGCCGGGCTCCGAGCCGTCGCAGCCCGCGCCGGGCCAGGAGCCTCCGGCACAGGCGGCTCCGAGCGCGCTGTCTCTCGTCGAGGTACCCGAACCGCCGGCCGGCTACGAGCAGCTCCGCTCGACCAGCCGGACCGAGGAGAACGCGGGCACGGTCGAGGGGACGCAGCTCATCGTGCTCGAGGGACCTGACGGGCAGGTGAGTGTGGCCGCCGAGCGCAGCGCCGACAGCGCGGACCAGTTCGCCGAGCTCGAGGGCGAGCGAGACGACGGTGAACGGCCAGCAGGCCGTCGCCATGGACAACGGCATCGCCTTCCTCACCGACGACGGCCTGCTGGTCATCGTGCGGGGCGGCGGGCAGGTGTCGCAGGACGACGTGACGGCGGTCGCCGAGGCCGTGGAGGTGCAGTGATGAGCACAGACATGAGCACGGACACCACCACGAACGTGCGAGACGTCCATGCCCTGGAGAGACGGGACGGACGTGCCGACGAACGGCAGCACGCCGATGTCGGTCACCCAAGCGGGCGCCGCGCTCGAGCAGGTGCTGTTCGAGATGCGCCGTGTGATCGTCGGCCAGGACCGCGTGCTCGAGCGAGTGCTGGTGGCGTTGCTGGCCAACGGTCACTGCCTCCTCGAGGGCGTGCCCGGCCTGGGCAAGACGCTGACGGTGGCCACCCTGGCCAGGACGCTGAGCGGAACGTTCACCCGCATCCAGTTCACACCTGACCTGATCCCGTCGGACCTCGTCGGCACCCGCATCTACCGCCCGTCGAGCGAGCGCTTCGACGTCGAGCTGGGACCGGTGTTCGCCAACTTCGTGCTGGCCGACGAGATCAACCGCGCACCGGCCAAGGTGCAGTCGGCCCTCCTCGAGGTCATGGCCGAGCGCCAGGTGTCCCTCGGCGGGCGCACCTACCCCGTGCCTTCGCCGTTCCTGGTGCTGGCCACCCAGAACCCGATCGAGTCCGAGGGCGTCTACGCGCTGCCCGAGGCTCAGCGGGACCGCTTCCTGATGCGCATCCCCGTCGACTACCCGACGGCGGCCGAGGAGCACGAGATCGTCGACCGGTCGGCCCGGCCGGAGGCCGAGCCCGCCCGCCTGCTGAGCCCCGAGGACGTGTCCCGGCTGCAGCGCTCGGCCGCGGCGGTGACGGTCGACCCGGCCGTGTCCGACTACGCCGTGCGCATCGTGCTGGCCACCCGCCGGCCGACCGAGCACGGCCTGGCCAGCATCGACGGCCTGCTGGCCTACGGCGCCAGCCCCCGAGCCAGCATCGGCCTCGTCCGCGCCGCCCGCGCGCTGGCGCTCCTGCGAGGCCGCGCCCACGCGTTGCCCCAGGACGTCTACGACGTCGCCTTCGACGTGCTCAACCACCGGTTGGTGCCGTCGTTCGACGCGGTGGCCGACGGGGTGACCGTCGACGACATCGTGGTCGAGGTCCTCAGCTCGGTGAAGGCTCCCCGGCGCCTGACCACCGGCCGGGCGGGAACCACCCTCTCGACCTCATGACCTCGCTCACGGCGGCGTCGCGGGCGGCGGCGGTCGGTCTGGAACTGACCGTCCTCCGCCGTCTCGATGGCCTGCTGCAGGGCGACCACGCCGGGCTCCTGCCGGCTCACGGCAGCGAGACCGGGGAGGCCCGGCTCTACGAGCCCGGTGACGACACCCGCCGCCTCGACTGGGCGCTCACCGCCCGCACGACGACACCCCACGTGCGGGACACCATCGCCGACCACGAGCTGGAGCTCTGGCTGGCGGTGGACGACTCCGCCAGCCTGGCCTTCGGCACGGCGCGCTACGAGAAGCACGACGTGGCGTGGGCCGCGGCCGGCGCCTTCGCCCTGCTCGCCTCCCGAGGCGGCAACCGGGTCGGCGCGCTGACCACGACCGGACGCCAGACCGCGTTCCCCGCCCGCAGCGGGCGCCAGCACGTCGGCGCGGTCCTCGCGGCCCTTCGTCGCAGTCCCGAGGATGGCGTTGCGGGCGATCTCGCCGCCACCCTCACCACATTGCGACGGCACGCCCGCCGCCGCGGCCTGGTCGTCGTGGTGTCGGACTTCCTCGTCCCCAGCGGGTGGGAGAACCCGCTGCGGGCGCTGGCCAGCCGGCAGGACGTCGTCGCCATCGAGGTGATCGACCCCCGCGAGCTGGATCTTCCGGACGTCGGCCCGTTGGCGGTGGCCGACCCCGAGACCGGGCGCCGGCGGATCATCGACACCGGTGACGCCGCCCTGCGTGTCCGCTACGCCGAGGCCGCCCAGGCCGGGCGGGCGGACGTGGCCCGCCGGATCGCGGCCGCCGGCGCCCACCACCTGGTCCTGCGCACGGACCGGGACTGGGTGGTCGACCTGGTGCGCTTCGTCGGTGCCCGCCGGCGCCATCGCTACAACGCCGCCGCCGCGGCCCATGGGAGTCGACGCTGATGCTCGCCCTTTCGTTCCTCGAACCTTCACGGCTGTGGTTGCTCGTCCTGCCGATCGTGCTGCTGGCCGCCTACGTCGTCTCGCAGCTGCGCCGGCGGGGCTACGTCGTGCGCTTCACCACCATGGAGCTGCTGGACTCGGTGGCGCCCAAGCGTCCCCGCTGGCGGCGGCACCTTCCGGCGATCGGCCTGCTGCTCGGCCTCGTGGCCCTCTCGCTGTCACTGGCCAAGCCGGCCGTGGCCAGCCAGGTGGCCGACGAGCGAGCCGTCGTCGTGCTCGCCATGGACACCTCTCTCTCGATGGAGGCCGACGATGTCGCGCCCGTCCCGTCTGGCGGCCGCGCAGGAGGCGGCGCAGGCCTTCGTCGACAACGTGCCGGATGGCGTGCGTGTGGGCCTCGTCGGCTTCGACAACGGCGCCCGTCTGCTGGTCCCGCCGACCGACAAGACGGAGGTCATCGAGCGGGCGGTGGACCGCTTGACCCTCGGCGAAGGGACGGCCATCGGCGAGGCGGTGTTCACCTCGCTCGACGCCATCACCGAGGCGCTCCAGGCCGATCCCGAAATCGAGGCGTCGCGGACGAGCGAGGCCGCGCCGGCACCCGCTGCGGGCGACACCGGGGACGAGCCGCAGCCGGCCGTGGTGGTGCTGCTGTCCGACGGGGAGAACACGGTCGGGCGCTCGAACGACGAGGCCGCCGCGGCGGCCGCCGCGCAGGGCCGCCCGGTGTACACGGTGGCCGTTGGTACCGACAGCGGTCAGATCACACTGCCCGACGGCAGCTCGCAGCCCGTGCCGGTCAACCGACCCGCGCTGGCGGACCTCGCCGATCGGACCGGAGCCCGGTCGTTCACCGCGTACAGCTCGGACGAGTTGCGCCAGGTCTACGAGGACCTCGGCCGCACGCTGGCCAAGGAGCCCGTCCAGAAGGACGTCAGCGGCTGGTTCGTCGCCGGCGCCATGGGCCTCCTCGCTCTGGCCGCCCTCGGCTCGCTCCTCTGGTTCGCCCGGCTGCCCTGAGGCGGCCAGTCAGCGGAGCGCAGCGTGGCGCGGCCCCGCTGCACCCCCCGCTCGCGGCTCAGGTGCTCGTCGGCGACCCGAGCGCGGCACGTGCGGCCTCGAAGGCGGCGCGCTGCGCATCGCTCGCCGTCGCCAGGGCCTCGTCGTAGGCGGTCCTCGCCCCGTCGACGTCGCCGAGGCGCGTCTTGAGGTCGGCCACCGCGGCCCAGTAGTCGGCCGTGCGCTCCGGGCGCCGTGCCGCGGGTGCGATCTCGACCGCTCGCTCGTGCTCGGCCAGCGCGGCGCGCAGCGCCTCGCTGCTCGGTTCCTCGCCGGACGGCGGGTTGGCCTCGAGCAGCCCGAGCAGGTGGTGCGACTCCGCGGCGACGTCGGCCAGGCGGGTCGTTCCCTGGTCGTAGGCGGCGGCGACGGAGCGCAGGAGCCCGGCACCCTCGCCCCAGGCGTCGGCTTTGCCGGCGATGCTCAGGCAGATCAATGTCCGGGCCCGCCCGAACGTCGACCGGGCCCCGATGTCGGCGAACTCGGGTGGGTCCTCGACGGAGGCGGCCTGCGCGAAGTGGTCCAGGGCCTGGCCGAGCGCGGCGGCGTCGGCGACGGAAGGCCCACACGTGTCGTCGCCGTCACCGACGGCGAGCTCCACCTCTCCCAGCCCGATCAGCAGCCGTGCGGAACCGGGCGCCAGCTCGAGGCCGGCTTCGTAGGCGGCGCGGGCGTCCTCGAGGCGGCCGAGCTCGCCCAGCGCGTTGCCCTCGAACAGCTTGAACGTCTCCCGGCCGTCGTCGTCGGGCCACTGCGCGTCGGCTGCTTCGAAGCGGGTCAGCGCCTCTGCCGGCTGACCGACCGAGAGGTGCGCGAGCCCGGCCAGGAGCTCCAGGACCGACTGGCCGCGCGCCAACAGATCGGTGCCCTCCCCGAAGCCGTTCATGGCCGATCCGGCCGCGACAGGTCCGGCCAGGTCGGCCACGAACGTATCGGCTCAGGAAGACGACCTGGCGGCGCTTGCCCTCTGTCGCGGCGTCGGGTTCGCTGATGGAGTGCACCGGCGTCAGGGGACGGCGAAGGCGTGCTGCTCGCACTCCTCCTGCGTCCGCGGGGACGGCCCGGCCGGCAGGAAGAAGCAGTAGCGGCCGGCGCCGAGCGGCGGCGGTTGGAAGTGTCCCTGACCGTCTCCCCTGACCGACGCGTCGACGGTCGTGCTGTAGTCGAAGTCCCAGCGGCTGAAGTTGGAGCTCGAACCGGTGCCGCACGGATCCGCCTGGTCATCCGACTCGCAGTGAGCCGTCAGGAGGTAGACGTCGAGCGGGATCACAGCGTTCGGCGCGAAGCCGGAGAGGATGAAGTCCCCGTACAGCGGGATGTGGTCGTTGAAACCGGGCGTACCCATGTCGAAGCCGACGCCGTAGGCCTTGGGTTGTGACCGCACGTCGACCTGCAACGTGCCCGTGATCGGGTTGGCGCGTCCGGGGACGGTCGCCTCCCACCTCCACTGGCCGAGGTCGTTGATGTCGAACTGGTACAGGACGTTGGGTTGGCCATCGGTGTTGGGGGGCGTGGTCGGTACCGGCAGCGTCACGCTGACGACCCGGTTCGGCGCCTGGCTCTGCCTGAGCCTGACGACGGTGCCCTCGACGTCCAGGTCACCACAGGCGAAGATGACGTCGCCCACCTTGTACGGCGACTTCTTGCCTTCGCCCAGCGACGAGCCACGTCCACCGCGGATGCCGTTGGCAACTGTCGTCTCGCCGCACGGGAAGTACAGCCGGCTCCCGCCGAAGAAGACCGTGAACTCGAGCAGGGACGGCAGCGGCTTCGGGGGAGGTTTGACCTGGTTGTGCGTCAGGACCCCCGCCGTTCGTCGACGGCGGGACGCACGACACCAGCACGAGGGCTGCCGCGCAGAGCCCGAGCGCCGCACGCCGGGCGGGCCGCGCCCGATGTGCCCGGATTGGGCGGTGTGGGCCAGAGGCGCGGTGTGCGAGCCAACCGGGTAGTTCAGCAGCCATGACCGCGCTCCCTCCCTCGGACCGTCGGGACCATCCAACGGTTCAGAGGCCCCCGGGCCGGTCCAAGATACCTCACCCCCGGGACGGCCTCCGGGAAATCGGTTCGTCGGTAGGCTCGCCGCCATGCCCGACGAGTCGAACACCTGATCGACGCCGACCTCGTCCAGCGGGTGCTGGGCGCCGGCCTGCGGACCGGAGCCGAGTTCTCCGAGGTGTACGTGGAGGACAAGCGCTCCTCTTCGGCCAACCTGGACGACGGGAAGGTCGAACAGGTGACGTCCGGCCGGGACCGAGGTGCCGGCATCAGGGTCGTCAAGGGCGAGACCACCGGGTACGCCCATACGGCCGATCTCAGCGAGGCCGGCCTCCTCGCCGCGGCGGAGGCGGCCGCGGCGGCGGCCAGCCAGGGTGGGGGAGGAGCGCGCATCGTCGCGCTCACCCGCCGGCCCGAGCACCGGGTGAGCGACGTGGCGATCGCGCCGGACACCATCGGCAAGGCGGCCAAGGTCCAGCTCCTCCTGCGGGCCGACGAGGCCGCCCGCGATGCCGGCGCCGCCATCGTGCAGGTGTCGGCCGGTTACGGCGACAGCCGCAAGCGCATCCTGGTGGCCAACTCCGACGGCGTCCTGGCCGGTGACGAGCAGGTGCGCACGCTGTTCCGCGTCAGCGTCGTGGCCAGTGGCGACACCGGCCTGCAGACGGGTTACGAGTCGCTCGGCCACACCATCGGGTTCGAGCTCTTCGACCAGCACGACGTGGAGGAGATGGCCCGCCGGGCCGCCCAGCAGGCGATCACCAAGCTCAACGCCCGCCCGGCACCGAGCGGCAGCCTGCCCGTGGTCATCCGTCGGGGCAGCGGAGGCGTGCTGTTCCACGAGGCGTGCGGACACGGGCTGGAGGCCGACCTGGTCGGGAAGGGCGCATCGGTGTTCAAGGGTCGGGTCGGCGAGCAGGTCGCGGCCCCGATGGTGACGCTCGTCGACGACGGCACCATGTCAGGGGAGTGGGGTGCCATCGGCTACGACGACGAGGGCCACGCCTCCCAGCGGAACGTCCTCATCCAGGACGGCGTCCTCACCGACTACATGTGGGACTTCCTGCGCTCGCGCAAGGAGGGTCGGCCCCAGAGCGGCAACGGCCGCCGGCAGAGCTACATGCACCTGCCCATGGTCCGGATGACCAACACCTTCGTGCTCGACGGCGCCGACGACCCGGACGACATCGTGCGGGCCACCGACCACGGCGTGTACATCGCGCAGCTCGGCGGCGGGCAGGTCAACACGGCGAGCGGGGACTTCGTGTTCGGGATGACCGAGGCCTACCTCATCGAAGACGGCGAGATCACCGATCCCATCCGCGAGGGCAACCTGATCGGCAACGGGCCCCAGGTGCTGAAGGACATCGACCTGCTCGGCAACGACTTCGCCATGGGCATGCCCGGCACGTGCGGCAAGGACGGCCAGGGCGTGCCGGTGGGCGACGGTCAGCCGACGCTGCGGGTCAAGGCGCTCACCATCGGTGGCACGGCCGCCTGAGGCCGGCCGGCATCGAACGAAGGACGGTCATGGACGACCTGTTGGAGCTGGCCACCGGCATCGCCGGGCAGGCGCGCGACGGCGAGGAGATCGAGGCCTACGTGGCCCGGGCCAACGACACCGCGGTCCGCGTCTACGAGGGCGAGGTCGAGCACTTCACGTCGGCCCAGTCGGAAGGCGTCGGCATCCGCGTCGTGAAGGACGGCCGGATCGGCTTCGCCTACGCCGGCACGCTGGACCCGGCCGGGGTGGAGGAGGTGCTGGCCGAGGCCAGGGACAACGTGAGCTTCGGGACGCCCGACGAGTGGGCCGGGCTGGCCGAGCCCGATGGTGTGGCCGTCGTCGAGCAGGACCTGTGGCGGGAGGAGCTGCTCTCGCTGCCCACCGCCGACAAGATCGCCCTCGCCAAGGAGCTCGAGCGCCTCACCCTGGCCGCCGATAGCCGGGTGCGGGTGGACGAGGCCGACTACGCCGACGTCCGCGCCGAGGGCGCGGTGGCCACGAGCACCGGCATCGCCACCGCAGGACGCGAGACCGGCGCCTACCTGTCGGTGAGCACGCTGGCCGACGACGGAGATGTCACCCACACCGGCTTCGGGTTCACGGTCGGGCGGTCGCCGGCCGACTTCGATCCCGAACGGGCGGCGCGCGAGGCGGCCGACCGGGCCACCCGGCTGCTCGGCGCCACCAAGCCGAGCACGGGCAAGGTGACGGTCGTGCTCGACCCCTTCGTGTCAGCGCAGTTCCTCGGCATCATCGGCGCCACCCTGAACGGCGAGGCGGTGCTGAAGGGGCGTTCGATCTTCGCGGGCCGCATCGGGGAGGACGTGGCGGCTGCCAACCTGACCCTGATCGACGACCCCACCAACCCGCTCGCCTACACGGCCAGCGAGATCGACGGCGAAGGGCTCGCCACGCGGCGCAACGTTCTCATCGACGGTGGCGTGCTGCAGATGTTCGTCCAGTCGAGCTACAGCGCCCGTCGCAGCGGCGACGCGCCGACGGGCAACGCCACCCGGGGCGGGTTCAAGACGACGCCCGGCTGCGGCTGCCTCGCCCTGTCGCTCGTGCCGGGCACCCGCAGCCAGGCCGAGCTGGTCGCCGACGTGGACGAGGGCGTGCTCATCCAGATGGTCCAGGGCCTGCACTCGGGCGTCAACCCGGTCTCGGGCGACTTCTCCACCGGAGCGTCCGGGCTCATGATCCGGGGTGGACAGCTGGCCGAGCCGGTGCGGGAGTTCACCATCGCGTCCACGCTCCAGAGGATGCTGAAGGACGTGGTCGAAGTGGGCGGCGATGTCGAGTGGCTCCCGATGAGCGCGGCGGGCCTGTCCCTCGTGATCCGCGACGTCACCATGAGCGGGGTCTGAGCGGACCGTGCCGGCACCGGCACCGGTCGCCGTCGAGCGCCACCCGCACCTGGCCGAGCCGCTGGCGCCGGGCTGGGTCCGCGTCGATCTCCACTCGCACACCATGTGGTCCGGTGACTCGACCACGACCGCTGACGAGCTCGAGGAGGCGATCGTCGCCAGCGGGCTCGACGTGGTCTGCATCACGGACCACAACGCGGTGAAGGGTGCGCAGGAGCTGGCGAACAGGTTGCCGTGCCGTGTGGTGGTGGGGGAGGAGCTGCGGACGCACGCCGGCGAGATCATCGGGCTCTTCCTGACCGAGCGGGTGCCCTTCGGTGTCGCGCCCCTCGAGGCCGCGCAGCTCATCAGGGACCAGGGTGGGGTGGTCTACATACCCGCACCCGTTCGACGCGCTGCGGCGGAACCTGGCCGAGCCGGCGCTGCTCGAGCTCACGCAGGCCGGGATGATCGACGCCATCGAGATCCTCAACGCCAAGACGGCGCTGTCCCACCTGAACGAGCGGGCCGCGGCGTTCGCCGCCGAGCACGGCCTGCCGGGGGGAGCAGGGAGTGATGCCCACGTCCCGGAGGCCCTCGGGGCGGCCTACGTCGAGATGCCCGACTTCGACGGGCCGGCCGATTTCCTGGCCAAGCTGCCGCTGGGTCGCGTCGTCGGCCACCACGCCGATCCCCACCGAGCGTGGCGCCCTCGCATCGTGCCGAGCACGTCGGCCTGACCGGACGCTCCCGACGGCGCCTCCGGCGCCCACCGTCCGTCGCCTTGGCGGTGCCAGCCCCTAGCGTGCCGCCGACCCCGCCCCTGTCGCCCCCTCCCCCTGAGAGCGTCCGTGCCGATCTACCACGCCATCATCCTCGGCATCGTCCAGGGGTTGACGGAGTTCCTTCCCATCTCCTCCTCGGGCCACCTGCTCCTCGTCCCGTGGCTGTTCGAGTGGAACGACTTCGACGACAACTCGGTGGAGAAGGCCTTCGACGTGGCGCTCCACATCGGCACGCTGATCGCCGTCGTCGCCTACTTCCGCAAGGACCTGGCCGTGTACGCCCGGGACGGGCTTCGGGCGGTCTTCCGGCGCAGCGAGCCGGTGACGAGGGAGGGCCGCCTGGCCTGGCTGCTGGTGCTCTCGTCGATCCCGGCCTTCATCGTGGGTGGGCTCTTCGGGGACACCATCGACGAGGAGCTGGGAACGATCCCGCTCATCGCCATCTCGCTCATCTTCTTCGGTCTGCTGTTGGGCTGGGCCGACCAGCGCTCGCGCCGCGACCGCAGCATCGACGGGTTCACGCGCCGGGACGCGCTGCTGGTCGGCGCCGCCCAGGTCGTCGCGCTGAACCCGGGGACGTCGCGCTCCGGCATCACCATCACGGCCAGTCGCTTCCTGTCGTTCAGCCGGGACTCGGCGGCCCGGATCAGCTTCCTCATGGCCATCCCCGTGACCGGGGGCGCGGTCGCCTTCAAGATGACGCAGCTCATCAGCGACGGCATCCCCGACGGCCTGCTCACGCCCATGATCGTCGGGATCATCACGTCCGGCCTGGCGGGCTGGCTGGCTGTGTGGGGGACCATCAAGTACGTGCGCACGCACAGCTTCACGCCGTTCGTGATCTATCGGGTCGCGCTCGGGGTGCTGGTTCTCGTGATCTACGCCGCCCGCTGACGATCACGGCGTCCGGGGCGGGTCGCCGCTCACCGCGACCACGACGGTGCCGTTGACCAGTGCGCCCGCCACCGCCTCCAGCTCCGCACCGTCCACGGCCACGACGACGGCCCGCTCCTGCAGTTGGACGACCTCGGCGTCGCGGGCCACGACCTGCGCGTCGAGGGCGAGGCCCGCGGCCACGAGGTCCACGCGGTCGCCGGGCTCGACCACCGGCGGCGCGTCACCCACCGGCACCGTCACCGCGCGGCGTCCCGCGGCCAGGACCGCGGCGACCGGTCCACCCTCGGCTCGTCCGAGCCGCTGGGGGACGAATGGCTCGCCCGCGCCGATCGCCGAAGCGACCACCGTCCCGGGCGCGACCGCGCCGAGTGCGTCAGGCGGCCCGACCGCCAGCGGCCACCGCTCGATGTGCACATCGGCTGGTCCGACCGTCCGGCCGGGAGGCAGGTCGACCGTGGCGACGGCGACCGGCCGATCGCGACCCCAGCGTCGCCGCGCCGCCTCGGCGTCCGCGGCCCGGTCGAGCACGAGACCGGCCGTCAGCGCAGCCGCCGCGGCCACGAGGGCCCAGTAGAGGAGAGGATGGCGGGCGATCGCCAGCCGGGCCCGGTGGACCGGCCGGACCGCAAGGGATCGGGAGAGTCGAGGTCTTGATCGAAGGGCTCGCACGGGCGCGCCTCCCAGGGCTCGGAGGAACCTCGGGGGAAGCCGGCGGAGCGAGCGAGCCTAGGGCAGAAGCGGGATGGCCCGCTCGATGAGGTCGCGCACCCGGGTCACGTTCTCGGCCATGCGGGCGAGGACCGCGTCCATCGTCACCGGCTCCTGGCCGTCGACGCCCGCGTCGTAGTCGGTGATCAGGGCTACCGCCCCGTAGGGGAGCCCGGCCTCCTTGGCCAGCACCGCCTCCGGGTAGTTGGTCATGTTCACCACGTGCCAGCCCATCTGCCGGAACCAGCGCGACTCCGCCCGCGTGCTGAATCGTGGGCCCTGGATGACGACCACCGTTCCCCCGTCGTGGACGGTGACCCCCGCGTCCTGTCCGGCGTCCAGGAGCGCTTGCCGGACACGGTCGTCATACGGATCGGCGAAGGCTTCGTGATGGACGGGCGGGCCGTCGTGGAACGTGTCCTCCCGGCCCCATGTGCGGTCGACGAGTTGGTCGAGCACCACGAACTCACCCGGGTGGAGATCGGGCTGGAGCGAGCCGGCGGAACAGGGCGCGACGACGCTCCGCACACCGAGCTCCTTCATCGCCCAGACGTTGGCCCGGTACGGCACCGCCGTCGGCGGGAACTGGTGCCGATGGCCGTGGCGGGGCAGGAAGGCGATGCGACGTCCGGCCACGGTGCCGATGGTGGGCGCCGCCGCCGGTGGTCCGTACGGCGTGTCGATGTCCACCGACTCCGTATCGGTGAGGAACTCGTAGAACCCCGAGCCGCCGAAGACCCCGATCTCGGCCGCTGGGGCCCCTCTCGTCACGAGTTCGAGCTGGAGGTGGTGCTCGTGCTGCTGGTGGTCTTGTCCGAGGACTTGGACGAGCTCGACGAATCCGACGACGTCGACGAGCTCGACGAGTCCGACGACTTGGAGCGAGCTCGAGGAGTCGGACGTCGAATCCTTCGAGGAGCCGGTCGAGGGCCGACGCCGAGGAACCGTTCTTCGATCCCCGGCTGTCGGTCTTGTAGAAGCCGTTGCCCTTGAACGTGATGCCGACCGGCGTGAAGACCTTCTTCACGGGGCGGGGGACGCCGTCGGTCGGGTGCGGTGCCTCGGTGAGCGTCGGCTCTTCGAAGGACTGCTGCACCTCGATGGTCTCGCCGGTGTCGAGGAACTTGTAGACGTAGGTGGGCATCGCTGGCTCCGTTAGCACTCTCGGCACGCGAGTGCCAATGCTAGCCACTCTCAGCTGCCCGCACCACGTTCGACGTGCAGGTTCGGCGAGGCCACGGTCCGTGGCCGCCCGGCCTGCCCTCGTGCCGCCGTCCGGGCGGATCGCCGCCTGCTGAGCCTGGCCCTCGCCGTCGCGGTCGCCACTCCGCGTGGCGTGCGTACAGTCGCCGGCATGCGTGTCCGCAAGGCAGTCATCCCGGCCGCCGGTCTCGGCACCCGCTTCCTCCCGGCCACCAAGGCGACCCCCAAGGAGATGATCCCCCTGGTCGACAAGCCGGGGATCCAGTACGTCGTCGAGGAGGCGGTGGCGGCCGGCATCGAGGACATCCTCATCGTGACCGGCCGGTCCAAGAAGACGGTCGAGGATCACTTCGACCGCTCGCCCGAGCTCGAGGCCTCGCTGCAGGCCAGCGGCAAGGACGAGGCGCTGGCCGAGATCCTGGCCGTCAGCCAGATGGCCCACGTCCACTTCGTCCGCCAGGACGAGCCGCGTGGGCTCGGTCATGCCGTCGGCATGGCCCGCTTCCACGTCGGCGACGAGCCCTTCGCCGTCCTCCTCCCGGACGATCTCATGGCCGAGGGCTCGACGCTCCTCGCGGACATGATCACCGCCTGCGAGGACACGGGCGGGTCGGTCGTCGGCGCTGAAGCGCTTCGGTCCGGACCAGATCAGCTCGTACGGCGTCGTGGAGCCGGCCGGACCGGCGACGGCGGAGGGCTACGTGCCGATCGCCGGCATGGTCGAGAAGCCGCCGGCCACGGAGGCGCCGAGCGACCTCGCCATCATGGGTCGCTACGTCCTCACGCCTGCGGTGTTCGACCGCATCGCCGCGCTGCGCCCCGGGGCCGGCGGTGAGCTCCAGCTCACGGACGCCATGCTCGGCCTCTGCGAGATCGAGCCGTTCCACGGCTTGGTGTTCGACGGTGGCCGCTTCGACACCGGGAACAAGCTCGACTGGCTCCGGGCCACGGTCGAGGTCGCGCTGCGCCACGAGGAGCTCGGCAAGGACTTCCGGGACGTGCTGGCCGAGATCGTCCGCCGGGAGGGCATCGGCTGACACAGCGGGAACAGAGCCGGGGACGTCGGGAACGCCGGTGGCGGCGTACCCTCGATCTGTGATCCCGCTCGAGGAGGCCCGGCGTCATGTGCTCGATGCCTGCCCGCGCCTGCCCGCGACGACCGTCCCGCTCGGGGAGTCCCTGGGGCATGTGACCTCGGCCGACCTGCGGGCAGCCGAGGACGTCCCGCCCTTCGACAACTCGGCCGTCGACGGGTACGCGGTGCGCGTCGCCGATGTCGCCGATCCGCCGGTCGAGCTCGCGGTGACGGGCACCATCGCGGCCGGAGCGCCTCCATCGATCCCGGTGGAGCCTGGCCGGGCAGTGCGCATCATGACCGGAGCACCGGTCCCGGCCGGCGCCGAGGCGGTCGTCATGGTCGAGGACACCGAACGGCTCGACGGTGGTCATCGCGTGCGGATCGGCCGGAGTGTGGCCGCCGGCGATGCCGTTCGCCGTGCCGGCGACGACGTGCACGAGGGCGACCTGCTGTTCCCGGCCGGCACGGAGATCCGCCCGGCGGTGCTCGGCGTCCTGGCCAGCGTCGGCATCCTCTCGGTGCCCGTCGTCGCGCGGGCGCGCGTGGGCGCGCTGTCGACTGGCGACGAGCTGATCGAGGACGGCGCGCCGCTGGCGCCCGGACAGATCCGGGAGAGCAACCGCACGATGCTGCTCGGCGCGCTGGCCCAGGCCGGCTGCATGCCGATCGACCTCGGTCTGGTCCGGGACGACGAGGCCGCGCTGGAGGCCGCCCTGCACGACGCCGCGACGCGGTGCGATGCCATCGTCACGTCGGGCGGCGTGAGCATGGGCGACTTCGACATCGTCAAGGCCGTTCTGGACCGAATGGCCGCGATGCGGTGGATGCAGATCGCCATCCGGCCCGCCAAGCCGTTCGCCTTCGGCCTGCTCGACGGCCCGGATGGCCCGGTGCCGGTGTTCGGACTGCCCGGCAACCCGGTCTCGTCGTTGGTCAGCTTCGAGCTGCTGGCCCGCCCCGCGCTGCGGCAGATGATGGGCCACGCCGTCATCGACCGGCCGCGAGTGCGAGCGGTGGCCGACGAGGGACTGCGCCGACGGCCCGACGGCAAGGTCCACTGGAACCGCGTCGCCGGGCGCTTCGAGGAGGACGGACGGCTGCACGTCCGCTCGACGGGAGCGCAGGGGAGCCACCAGCTCGCCTCGACCGCCGCCGCCAACGGGCTGGCCGCCGTGCCCGACGGGCCCGGCATCGAACCGGGCGGTGAGGTGGACGTCACGCTGCTGTTCTGACGCCGCGGGGCCCGGCGGCCGTAGCATGCCGGCATGTCGTGGGATGGGGACCTGGTCGACCCCTTCGGGAGGACCGTGCGTGACCTGAGGATCTCGGTCACGGATCGCTGCAACTTCCGCTGCACCTACTGCATGCCAGAAGAAGGGATGCAGTGGCTCCCGCGCGAGGACATCCTGACCTTCGAGGAGATCGAGCGCCTGGCCCGGGTGTGCGTCGATCGCTTCGGCGTCGACGGCATCCGCCTCACCGGTGGTGAGCCCACGGTCCGGGCGCACCTGCCGGTCCTGGTCGAGAAGTTGTCCCACCTGCGGGTCAACCCCCAGGCCGACAGCCCCTTCGCCGGACGCAAGCCGGACCTGTCCGTCACCACGAACGGCGCGACCCTGCGGCTCCTCGCCCGGGAGCTCCGCCAGGCCGGGCTGGACCGGATCAACATCTCGCTCGACACGCTCGACCCCGACCGGTTCCTCCAGATGACGCGCCGGCGGGAGCTGCACCGGGTGCTCGACGGCATCGCCGCCGCGCAGGAGGCAGGCTTCGACCCCGTCAAGGTGAACGCCGTCGTCGAGCGGGGCGTCAACGACGACGAGATCGTCGCGCTGGCCGAGTTCGGCCGGGCCCACGGCGTGCAGGTCAGGTTCATCGAGTTCATGCCGCTCGACGCCACCGGGCACTGGTCGTCGACCTCGGTGGTCGGCCAGGACGAGATCGTGGCCGCCATCGCCGCCGTCCACCCGCTCGAGCCCGTGCCGGCTCGGGGCTCGGCGCCGGCCGACCGCTGGCGCTACCTCGACGGTCGCGGCGAGGTCGGCGTGATCCCGACGGTCACCAAGCCCTTCTGCGGTGACTGCGACCGTGTGCGGATCACGGCCGAGGGCCAGTTCCGGACCTGCCTCTTCGCGACCCGCGAGTTCGACCTGCGAGCCCTGCTCAGAGGGGGTGCGAGCGACGACGAGCTGGCTGCCGAGATCACGCGGGCGGTGGGCACGAAGTGGGCCGGGCACGCCATCGGCCAGGTGGCGTTCGTGCGGCCGAGTCGCTCCATGAGCCAGATCGGCGGCTGAGCTTCCGCTGCCCACCCGGCGAGGCAGCCCGCCGGCCGCCGGCCCCTAGACTCGCGCCGTGTCCGATCAGCGCTTCACCCACCTCGATCCGCTCGGCCGGGCGCGCATGGTCGATGTCACGCCGAAGGAGCCCACGCACCGGCGCGCCGTGGCCCGCTGCAAGGTGATGATGAGCCCCGACACCACCGTCGCCATCGCCAACCGCGAGGTGAAGAAGGGCGACGTGCTCGCCGTGGCCAGGGTGGCAGGCATCCAGGCGGCGAAGCGGACGTCGGACACGATCCCGCTCTGCCACCCACTCCTCGTGGGCTCGGTGTACGTGAACTTCGAGATCGGTGACGACCACATCGGCGTGGAGGCTCAGGTCGACACCGTCGACCGGACCGGGGTGGAGATGGAGGCGCTGCACGCCTGCGCCGTGGCCGCACTCACGATCTACGACATGTGCAAGTCGGCCGATCGGGCGATGGTGATCGGGGAGCTGACCCTTTGGGAGAAGACCGGTGGGCGGACCGGTGTGTACCGCCGCAAGACCACGGACGGCGTTGCATCGGGTGGGCTTCCGTCGTAGGATCGTAACGTTCTGTCGTTCACATCGGCGCGTCTTGCAATGGCGCTGTGCGAGTCGAGGTGGAGGCGGGGCCGGCGTGCGACCGCTGCATGACCGCTGGAGCACCGAACGTGCATCCACCGCGGCACTCAGGAAGATGATTACTCTCTGATGACGAGCGTGAGCACATCACATTCATGAAGTTCCCCACATGAAGCCCATTGTTCTTCTGATCCTCGTCCTCGTCTGGGGCGTCGCGCTGATCCCACCGCTCCTGCGGTCCCGGTCAGACCTGCGGCCAGGGTCCTCGGTGGCCTCCTTCCGCCGGACCCTCTCGGACATGTCCCGCATCCCCGGGCGCGCCGAACGCCCCTACGGCGGGCAGCACATGGCCAACCCGGCCAGCCCCGTCCGGGCGTTCCGGGCTTCGGGCGGCCAACCGGCCGCCGGGCCCCGGCCGGCCCAGAGGGTCACGCCCAGTGGTTACGCCGTCTACAGCGCCGGCTACACACCGGGTCTGGCGCGGGCCCGGGCGAATCGGGCGGCCATGATCCGCCGCCGTCAGAACGTCCTGTTCACCCTCGTGACGGCCGTCGTCGTGAGCGGGATCGTGGGCTTCGCCCTCGCCGTGCCGATCGCCCGCACGGCGTTCTTCGTGTGCCTGGTCTTCCTGGCCGTGTACATCTGGATGCTGGCCACGCTCCGTCGCAACGAGGAGCTGCGCTCGGCCCAGCGGTACGTCTACTCCGACGCCGCCTGATTCGTTCCGGTCAGAGAAACGCGCGCTCGGCGGTACGCGCCGCTGACCAGAACGATCGGGGTGCCGTGCCGTGTGCCCGCTATCCTGAGCGATCCCTGCGGGGGTGTAGCTCAGTTGGCAGAGCGCAACAATCGCACTGTTGAGGCCAGGGGTTCGATTCCCCTCACCTCCACCCGCTGAAGTCCTACGTAGCGCTGGTGGCCCGCTCACTCCGGGCCGTGGCTCGGCCCCAACCCCGGTCGCTCAGATGGCAGATTCATCGTCGGTCGGCGATGTCCGCGCGAGCCCTCGCGCTCAGGTGACAGCGAGCCCAGCGTCCCGACGTCGCTTCCAGCCGAGGTCGAGGAGGATGCTGACGAGAAGGATCACCACCATCGTGACGGCGGTCGCGGGTTCCTCGACCAGCGTCGTCAGCGCGAACGTCACGAGCACGACGACCGTGCTCACGATGGCGAGGACGAGGAGCCATGGACGGGCGCCGGTCTCCCGGAAGACGCGGAGGTGGCCGATCGTCACGAGCGTGAACACGATCGAACGCGATCGCGCTGCCGATCGAGGCGATGGCCGTGAGATCGAACCCGGCCGCGAGGACCATCGCGATCGCCGCCGTGATCACCAACCCGACCCGACCCGGCCGCCGACCCGACGACCCATCTGCGGGGGGAACTGGCCCGTCGTGGCCATCTGGTCGCAGAGCCCGGTGGCCGGGTACAGCCCGGCGTTCGTCGCCCCCGCCGTCGCGAACAGCGCGGTCACGCTCATGAGCCAGTAGCCGGCCCGGCCGAGCGTCGGCTCAGCGGCGACGGCGAGGGCAGTGCCTCCGGAGTCGATGACCTCGTCCACGGTCAGCGTGCCGAAGACCCCGAGGGCGACGGCGACGTAGATGACCGTCGCGATGCCGAGGGCGAGGAACATCGCCCTCGGCAGCTCGCGGGCCGGGTTGGCCAGGTCCTTCGCCGTGAAGGTGACGATGCCGAAGCCGAGGAACGCGAAGAACGTCAACGCGACGCTGGAGACGATGTCGCTCAGCGACGGGTAGCCCGAGAAGGCCAGCAGGTCAGGATCGAGGTTGGCCAACGTGGTGACGGCGAACAGGGTGAGGATGCCGATGACCACCACCACCACGATGGTCTGTGCCTTCGCGACCGCCTGCGAGCCGAGGACGTTGAGCGCTGCCATGACCACGACGACGAGGACAGCGAAGATCTTGACCCAGACTTCGCTCCCATCCGCCACTGCGGAGCTCGCGTAGCTGCCGAAGGACACCGCGACCATGCCGGTCACGATGGCGTTGGCCGCGAGGAGCAGCCAGGCGATGACGCCGGTCATGTGCCCGTCGCCGTAGCCGCGGGCGACGTACTCGAGGAGCCCTCCCGCCGACGGATAGCGGGCGCCGAACTTCGCGAAGGAGTAGCCCTGCAGGCCCGCGATGACGCCCGCGATCAGGAACGACAGCCACACCGCGGCGCCGGCGACCTCGCCGGCGGCGCCGAGGAGGGAGAAGATGCCGGCGCCCACCATCGCACCGACCCCGATGAACGCGGCTTGCCGGACCGTCAGCCACCGGCGGCCGCCGCGTCGTCCCCGCCCGACGGGCGATCGACCACGCTGGAGTCAGTCATCGGTACGCGGGGACGGGATCGGGGTCACTCATCGAGCTGCGCTGGGCTCGGTAGACGGGGATGCCGAGCAACAGCGCGCCGCCGGCGAGGAAGAACGGGGCCCAGTAGACCCAGAAGCTGTTACCGGTGTTCCGTGAGTAGACGATGAAGAGGACCGAGAAGATCAAGGAGACGACAGCGACGATCACGTCACGTGCGAACCGGGGAGTGTCCAGTGTGCGATGGTCGGCGACAGCGCCACTTCAGCTGGGCCAACCCCGAGAACGCGTACGGGATGGCGGCGGTGATGCCGCTCATGAGCACGAGCGTAGTGAACGCTGTCGCACCACTCGAGCCGACGTAGTTCAGGGTCATCGCGATGGAGGCCAGCACCCTGGCGGCGATGATCCCGAACGCCGGCACGCCGTTCTTCGAGAGCTGCTTGAAGCGCTCCGGGAAGAGGCCGTCGTTGGCGGCGGCGAGGGGCATCTCGGCGCAGATCATCGTCCAGCCGTTGAGCGCGCCGAAGCCGGAGATGATCACGGCGATCGCCATCACGTTGCCCGCCCAGGTCCCACCGAAGATCGCGTCGGCGGCGTCCGAGAACGGCGCAGTCGCGGACTGGAGCGCCGTGTTGGGCAGGATGCCGAAGACCGTGATCAGCGACAGCATGTAGACGACCGCGGTCGCGATCGTGCCGAGGATCGTCGCCCGGGGGATGTTGCGGTCCGGGTCCCGGACCTTGGCCGCCGCGACGGACGCGGTCTCGACCCCCAGGTAGCTGAAGAGGGCGATCGCCATCCCGCCCCCGATCGCCGCGATCGCGCTCTCACCGCTGACGTTCCAGGGCGTGTAGTGAGCACGCTCGATGAAGAAGAGGCCGATGGTGGACATGAAGGCGAGGACCGCGATCTTGAGGATCGTCGTCACCACCTGGACCGACCCCATGTTCTTGACGCCGGACAGGTTGATCAGCGCCGGGAGCCACAGGCCGACCAGCACCAGGAGGACCGAACCGAGCCGGTTGTGGTCCTTGTTGACGAACTGCTCGACGTAGAGCACCAAGCCGACCGCGATCGCGGCGTTGCCCGCCCACGCCGTGATCCAGTACGACCACGCGTTCATGAACCCGACGCCGTTGCCGTAGGCGACGCGCGCGTACGCGTACGGCCCACCGTCGGCCGGGAGCCGCCTCGACAACGCGGCGAACAGAAGAGCGAGGGCAAGGGCTCCAATGGTGGTGAGCCCCATCGAGACGAGGGTGATCGGGCCATAGCCGGCCAGCGAGGTCGGCAGGTTGAAGATGCCGACGCCGATGATGCTGCCCATGATGAGAGCGATGGCCTGGGTCGGCCCGAACCTCGCGCCGCTGTCAGCAGTGGCAGTGGGCGCCGGTGCAGGTAGGGACGTACAGCCTCGCCGAGTCCGGACCGCTCGGCTATGAGGCCTCGGCATGGGTCTGCACCGGGGCTGATGCGTCAACCGCGACATCGGTGACCCTGGCCGAGGGAGACCACGCCACCTGCACCATCACCAACAGGGCGATCGCGCCCACGCTGACGCTGGTGAAGGTCGTCGACAGCGGTTCCACGGGTGGGACCGCGCTGCCGACCGACTGGGTCCTCACCGCTGCTGGCCCGGTCACGGCTACCGGGCGCACCGGGGACGCCGCGATCACCGACGCGGTCCTGCCCGTCGGTGCCTACGCCCTCTCCGAATCCGGCGGGCCGACCGGGTACACGGCGTCCGCGTGGTCGTGCCTCGGTGGAACTCCCGGCCCTGACAGCGTCGTGCTCTCGCCCGGCGACCGTGCGACCTGCACCATCGTCAACACCCCCGTGGCGTCCGCGTGGGAGCTCACGAAGCTGGCTGACCCGCCGTCAGGACGGTCGTCGATCCCGGGGCCACGATCACCTACACCTTGGTCGCGGAGCACGAGAGCGGTGAGGCCATCGTCGGTGCCACCGCCGAGGACGACCTCACCGACGTGCTGCGTTATGCATCGGTCGTCGTCCCGCTCCCGGCCGGCCTGGCCCTGAACGGCAACACCATGACCTGGGCCTTGCCGCCGATCCCGGTGGGCGGCACCGTCCAGATCAGTTTCCGGGTGACCGTGCGCGCCGACGCCGAGGGGGCCACGGTCGTCAACCTGGCCGCGCCCACCTCGACTGGAGGGCACTGCAGCCCATGCCGCACCGCGCACACGGTCCGGGTCCGGGCCGTCCTGCCGACTGACCCGCCGGCCACGCCGCCACGACGGGGGGTCAGCACGTCGGGCACCGACGCCGGCACACCGGTGCGCTGGGCCTTGGCCTTCCTGGCCGGCGGCCTCCTGCTGCTCACGATCGCTGGTGCGCGCCGACGCGTCGGGTCCGTGCGGTAGTCGCGTCGCCGGCAGCTTGCGCGCCGGATCGGTCCCGGCAGAGGTCCTACGGCGCCGGGCAGGTTTGGATCCCGAGCACCCGGGAACAGTCGGCGGAGCCGCTCCTGACTTGGAGGGACGCCCGGGCCCGGTTCGACGGGCTGACCGTCGCTGTGGGCGAGCGGCTCCGGACCGAGGAATGGAGAGAGCCATGGCTGCACCGCGCAAGCCCGCCGCCAAGCCGAAAGGGCGA
>CAWEYT010000020.1:0-212288 GCA_963813375.1 uncultured Acidimicrobiales bacterium
CACGGATCGAGGGTGTGCCAGATGCCGGCGTACAACCCGGCGCGGAACGTGAGCGCGATCGCGTTCAACTGGCCGGGCGGCTCGACGACGAGGTCCGTCGACGCCCGCACCGACGGCTCATCGAAGGTGGTGAGGTCAAGCGTGGCCACCACGACGGGTGGACCGACCTGCGTCCAAGTGGCGACCACCTCGCCTTCGGTGATCGTGTGGTTCGGGCCCGGGATCGCCGCGTCGAGCAACGGCGTGAAGTCGATGTCGTAAAGATCCCGCCACCGCTGCAGTGCCTCTCGTCCGAAGGCACGCTGTCTGATCTCGGCCATGGGCAGCAGGACTGGGCGCGCCAGCAGCGTGAGTGCATGCGGGATGAGGCGGGCTCCGGGGGCCAGCAATCGGCGGCGGGCATCGAGCGTGGTCTCGAGGATCTCCTCCTCGAGCGGCTCGTTGCCGATGACTTCAGCGACTAGTAGGTCGGCCTGCTCGGGCAGCTCTATCTGCCGGGACCACCCGGAAAGCAGCGTCACCCGGTCGCGCACCCCGTTGACCGTGAACACACGCTCGGCGACCTCGGCGATGTCGCTGGCCTCGACGGCGTAGACATGTCGGGCACCGGCCCGGGCCGCGGCGACGGCGAGGACACCGCTGCCGGTGCCGATGTCGAGCACCACGTCGTCGGGGCGCACCGCCGCCGCCAGGGCCGCCAGGTAGTCACCCGTCCTGCGTTCGTCGTGGAGCATGCGCGCGTGTTCCACAGGATCGGCCCAGCCGCTGGTCCGTGCTCGCCCGCCGTCGGGGCTGACCAGTGCGCTCTCCTCGATGAGCATGTTGAGGACGCTCAGTGTCGGCGCCAAGTCCGTCGAGGGCTGGTGCTCGTGCTCGAGCCGATCGATCGCGTCACCCAGCCGCGTCGGCTGCGAGAACATCGACAGGATGCCGAAGCCCCTCGGCCCGATGTCGATGATCGTCCCCACGGGTGAATCGACCACGACGTGCCCCGCGGCGTTCCACCGCGTGCGGATCCCAGGCGCCAGCTGCAGCACGGTATCCGGAGAGAGCTCCATGTCGAACATTGTCACCGACGTTCCGTCGCAGGACGGTCCCTACGGTCCAGAACCCGCTGAACCTTGCGCATGCCGTCCGGTGAGATCATCTGAACGGGGTGATGCCGAGGCCATGACTTCGGCGCGATCGTTGGGCTCGACGATGCGATGAGGCTGGTGTCCGCGATGGAGGCCACGCGCCCGGGTGTTGAGAGCGAGAAGGAGCGAGGATGAGCGAGCTGCGGCTTCCCAACCATCGGTCGGCAGCGACCGAAACCGAGGCGCGACGATGACCGAGCCAGACCGCATGAGGCTTCCGATCCGGCGGGCGGTGTTCGCCGGGGTGACGAACCGAACGCTCGTCGGGTCTCAGCCCGATTGGAACCTCACCGGCCATCCGGATGCGCCGGACGGGCGCGCCGAACGTGCTGCTCGTGCTCATCGACGACGCGGGGTTCGGAGCGCCGAGCACGTTCGGAGGACCGATCGAGACGCCGAGCCTTACCCGGATGGCCGACGGCGGGCTGAAGTACAACCGGTTCCATGTCACCGCCCTCTGCTCCCCAACGCGCGCGGCGTTGCTTACCGGGCGGAACCATCACGCGGTCGGATTCGGGCAGATCGGGGAGCTCTCCAGCGGGTACCCCGGTTACTGCGCATTGGTGCCGAAGGACTGCGCGCCCTTCCCAAGGGTATTGAAGGAGAACGGGTACGCGACCGCGGCGTTCGGCAAGTGGCACATGACCCCGGACGGGCAGCAAGGACCGGCCGGGCCGTTCGATCGCTGGCCGAACGGCTGGGGGTTCGACCACTTCTGGGGGTTCCTGGGCGGCGAAGCCGGCCAGTTCGACCCGGTGATCACCCTGAACCAGGCCACGATCGGCGTGCCGCAGGGGAGGTCCGGCGAGCCGTACTACTTCCCCGACGATATGGCCGACAAGACGATCGCGTGGATCCACGGGGTGCGGGCGCAGGACCCGGACAAGCCGTGGTTCGCGTACTTCTCGACCGGCTGCGCGCATGCGCCGCACCACGTGCCGAAGGAGTGGGCTGACAAGTACAAGGGCAAGTTCGATCAGGGGTGGGACGCGCTCCGAGAGGAGACGTTTGCTCGGCAGAAGGCACTCGGTGTGATCCCGGCGGACGCGGAGCTGACGCCACGCAACGAGGCGTTCCCCGCTTGGGATTCCCTATCGGAGGACCTGCGGAAGCTGTACGCGCGCCAGATGGAGGTCTACGCAGGGTTCCAGGAGAACGCCGACTGGAACGTCGGGCGCGTCGTCGATGCGATCGAGGAGATGGGCGAGCTCGACGACACGGTCGTCATCTACATCTGGGGTGACAACGGCGCGAGCATGGAGGGAACGCTCACCGGCTCGTTCAACGAGTTGACGATGCAGAACGGCATCCCGCTGACCTCTGATCAACAGCTCGCGCTCATCGAACTGTACGGCGGGCTGGATGCGTGGGGCACGGAGCTCACGGCCCCTCACTGTGCGGCGGCGTGGGCATGGGCATCGAACGCACCATTCCAGTGGGGCAAGCAGGTCGCCTCACACCTTGGTGGCGCCCGTAACCCGATGGTGATCCACTGGCCGGCGCGGATCAAGGATGGCGGGGCCGTCCGGTCCCACTTCACGCACTGCATCGACATCGGGCCGACGATCCTCGAGATAGCGGGGATTCCGGCTCCGACCCACGTAGACGGGATCGAGCAGCAGCCGATGCATGGGGTGACTTTCGCCGACTCCATGGAAGACCCTGCAGCTCCCGAACGACACACGCAGCAGTACTTCGAGATCGTGGGGTACCGCGGCATGTACAAGGATGGATGGTGGCTCTCGATCATGCCGCCGCGCATCCCCTGGGACTTGCGGCCGGAGGCCGTCCGGCGGCTCGCGCCAGGGGTCTGGGACCCCGAAGCGGACGCGACCGAGCTCTACTACCTTCCGGATGACTTCTCTCAGAACCGGGATCTGGCTGCTGAGCATCCGGAGAAGGTCGCCGAGCTGAAGGAGCTGTTCTGGGAGGAGGCCGAGAAGTACAACGTTCTGCCGCTCTTGGGCGGCCTCTCCCTCTTCTTCGGCATGCTGCCGCCGATGGGCACGCAGACGCAATTCACCTACTACGGCGACGTCCAGAACATCGCTTCGGGGATGATCCCGCGGATCTACAACCGCTCCTACGCGATCTCGGCCGACGTCGTGATTCCCGAGGAGGGCGCGGAGGGCGTCATCGTCGCGGAAGCGGATCACTTGGGTGGCTTCTCGCTGTTCGTCGAGGACGGCAAGCTGAAGCACACGTACTCGATGATGGGCGCCCTGGTCTACCGCCAGGAGTCCGACGGACCCGTCCCGACCGGAGAGGTGACGTTGCGGATGGAGTTCGAGGCCGACTCACCCACTCCGGCGACGGGCGGTGACGTCCGCCTCTTCGCGAACGGGCGCGAGATTGGGAAGGGCCGCATGGACCACACCGTGCCGGTGCGATTCTCCGCATACGCGGGGATGGACATCGGCCGAGACAACGGTGGAGTGGTGGACCGAAACTATGTCGACAAGGCTCCGTTCGCCTTCACCGGAACCATCAAGAAGGTGGTTTTCGACCTGAAGCCGCACATGAGCGGCGACGACGAGCAGGCCCTCCACGAGCATGCCCACCAGTCGCTCTCCGCTCACGGCATCAGCGGCTAGCCCCGATCGGCCAGCAGGGCGTGAATATCTTGGACTGACAGGCCTGGATAGGCGCTGTAGAATCCGATGGGCGGATGGTTGGCCTCCAATGCCCACTGATAGAACGCCTGGGGGTTCTGTGCGACTGGGGTAGGCGGCGCGCCGTCGACGTGGCGAAAGAGAGCATCGAAAACGAACGAGGTCTTATCTGCGAAGTCCTGGGCGTACTTCGCGAAGTCACCGTCGAAGATCGTGAAGAAGCCCAGATGGTTATTCCCAAAGGGCACGAACGCCAGGAAATGCACCGTCCCAACGACTTTCCGTCGCTTCGTGGCCCTTCTTCCCCACCCGGGCCTTCACCAATTTCAAGGCGAGGGAGTGCCCAAGTGATTTGATGGACATGTAGATCAGCAGGGGCTCTGCACGGTGCTGCCTGCGAAGCCGGCCGCACGCGCGCAAGCCTTGATGTCGCTAACCGAGGCGTCCTCGTAAGCGAAGAACGTGTCTAGAGGCTTGTGAACATGATGCTTCAACCACTCGCTGACCTTCTCAGGAGTTACCCGCTACGGGCGTGCCTGGAGGATCGTCCACGTGTCTGAAGATGGCATCAAGTACGGGGCCGGCACTCTCCACGAGCCGGTCGATATGCTGGTCGGTCTCGCCGTCAATGTCCGACAGGAAGAGAAGCTTCTGGTCTCCGACCATGAAGCGGGAGAAATGCACGGTACCGAGATCGTCCTGCACGCTCGCGAAATCGGGCATCAACGGGGGCAGCTCTTCGGCTACCGCCTTGGCGTTGGCAGGAGCCTTGATCGGGAAGTCAACGACAAGCTGGCTTTGACTCATATCGCTCTCCTCTTCTCATGCTCGACGGACAATGCCTCGAACCCGGGCTCGGTCCGCCACTATGGCCGTACGGCCGTAGGCTCGGGGTCGCGAAGGACACACCAGTCACCTAGATGCCTTGTCCCTCGCCGAGCACCTCGCGCACGCTTCGCGGCTCCCGTCGCTCCTGACCGTTGAGCCGATGGCGTGCGATCGACGAGCGCCGGTACACCTCCTTTCGTACTCGCTGGATCTCGCCGAGTGGTGCATGCTCCGCCGTGACCCGCCAAGGAGTGAACGACAACGCGTCCATCCTTTCAAGGTTGTCGTCACCGGAGATGTCCTGCGCCGGTACACGCACCTTGGCGACGGTGACGAATGGCGAGAGCGCCTCTTGCCACTCGACCGTCACGTCCTGGATGGGCATCAGCTCGAGATTCGTGCAGAGCTGCACCTGGAGGTCGAACTCGAAGGGGCGCTGCTGCAACTCCACTTCCAGCGCCCGCCGGTAAGCGTCGGCGTCGGATGCCAGATCGACCACGCGGTGTTCAACAGCGTCTGCGAATGCCCGCACGGGAGCGAAGCGCACCTTTGCGACGAAGTCGCCGTGGCGCACAGCCCCCATCGTCCAGTAGCTCGGGAGCAGGAGATTCACTGGAGGCAGTCGAGCCATTCCGAGAAATGCGAGCAGCTCATCCCACGCCCAGTCCTTCTCAGCGAGCGTGCCCTTCCCGGTCAGGTACTCCGTGAGGAGTTGATGGATGCCATCCTTGCCCCTCGCAAAGTAGCTGGGAGCGTCGGTGAACAGCTGTTGGATGAAGAGATAGTGGGCCACTGTGTTACAGAAGAAGACGGGCATGTTGATCGTGTTGTAGTCGAATGTGCCGGCATCTGGCTCTTCGTCCACTAGGGTCGGACTCGCAACGTCGAACATTTTCAGCGCGAGTCCGAATGCGTTCGAAAGGAACGCATCTGGACCTAGATGTGCGACACCGTTCGAGAAGCGAATCAGCGCGTCGTGTCGTCCAGGTGTGGCGTAGATGCCTTGGGCATGCGTGGATGGCAGCCCGTCAAGAATCTCCACCTCGGCGCGGACGAGCCCGTATCCCTTCGCATGAGCGAAGCGGACCGCGCGCCCCACACCCTCGCCCGCCACGGAGTTGGCCACATATTGTTCGACCCCGGCGACCACCGCCTCGAGGTCGTCCTCGAAGTGTGCACTCAACGTGTCGAGTTCCGGTGCATATCGAACGAATTGCCCCAGAGAAGCCTCGCCGATCGGTGTTTCGTCCATCGTCATGTCCCTTCACGCCAAGTTGACCATTGATGTGATAGCTGTGAGCTCGCTGAGCCAAGTCGATGTGACCCATCTGCAATCTGGCCGCACTTACGTGGGACTCGGTCAGGATCGCCGGACATGGGTCAGTGGCAATCGGATCCGGCTGCCTCATTGAGCGCTTCCCACGCCAAGGAGACGTCGCTCACCGGAGACGAGTGCAGTGGCTTGCTCCGGCGGCGTCCACGCCGAGGTGACCGAGGCCTGCACGCCCTCGACCGCGGCCTGCAGCGCATCGACCTCCGGCTCGAGCGCGGTGGCCGAGCCGCGCAAGGCTTCGATGCCCTCGAGGACGGGTGTCGAGCTGGGCGTCGAGCGCCTGGACGCCGTCTTCGACAACGTTCACGTCGCGGAGGTCCTCGATCGACGCGTGGAGCGCGACGCGGGCGGAGCGGTCCGGCGCATGGTCAGTTCCTCCTCCGTGATGACCGACATCATCCGACCCGTGGGCAGCGCTGTCATCACCCGGTTCGAACGATCCGCGGTTTCGATCCCGGGGCGTCCACCAGACCCGAGGGCGGTTCAATCGCCCATGTCGGAGCGTTCGATCTCAAGCCTGCTCGGCGCATTCACCTGAACCGGGTGACGACAGCGGATTGAGTGGGGCGCATCGTGGGTGGGGTGACAGCCGAGGGAACCGACGAGCGCGTCACCGACGGGGTCCGCGATCACCGATCCGCTTGTGAACCACGAGGCTGGATCCTGACCGCCAACACCAACGCGGCGTACGGCACGACGGTCCCCGGTCTGCGGCGCTGCGAGTCCACCGTCGGGGAACGCCCGCCCAACTCACCGTGCCGAGGTGGGCGACGTCGCGGAACGAGAAGTGGTCGAGGACGCGACGCGTCCTGGAGCCCGACGTGCTAGCGATCTTGTTGACCATCCTCGGCGTCCCGCTGTGGCTGGTGCTGGGTGGGGTCGGCGCAGGACTGTGGTCGCGGCGAGCGTTCCGCAAGACGCCGGGAGTCTTCGCCATGAAGGCACGGCTCGTCGACAGCGCAGCACCACCGCCTAAGTGGAAACGGAAGGCGTCCTACGCCCGCTGGGTGCACGACGTACTGATCGTCCACCAAGGGCTCGGACTGGTACGCAACCGGGCGCTACCCGTGGCCGGCGTGTCGCGGGCGACGATCAGCTCCGGCGAGGTGAGAGGGCTCGGCGATGACCCGGTCGCCGTCCATCTCCTCCTCGACGGCGGTGAGGTGGTCGAGGTCGTCGCCACGGCGACCGACGGAGACATGCTGATCGGGCCGTTCAGCGAGCCGTTGACCTCGGTCTAAACGCCGAGTACCAGACGCGAGGAGCGGTTGACCATGACGGTTCGCAGACACAACGACGCCGACCCAAACGCCCGGCCTTGAACGAAACCGCACTTGTCGCGCTGTCGATCGTGATCTTCGGCTGGGCGATCCTCTCGGGGTGGTTCGCAGACCGCAACATCACCGGTCCGCTCGTGTTCCTCGTCGCCGGCTTGCTGCTGGCGAATCCCAGCTGGGGGATCGTCGACGTCGATATCGGGAGCTCGACCGTCCACGTGCTGGCGGAACTGACGCTGGCCATGTTGCTGTTCGCCGACGCCTCCGCGGTGCCGCTGGCTGCGGCGCGACAGGACCTGCCCATCACCGCCAGGTTGCTGGCGATCGGGCTGCCGCTCTCGATTGTCACCGGCGCGGCGCTGGCGGTGCTGCTGCTCCCGAACCTCCCGCTGGCCCTGGCAGGCTTGATCGCGGCGAGCCTCGCACCCACTGACGCTGCACTGAGCGCGACGGTGATCGCGGACGAGCGGCTGCCGATCGACGTCCGCCAGGCGCTCAACGTCGAAAGCGGCCTCAACGATGGCATCGCTACCCCGGCGGTGACCTACTGCATCGCCGCCGCCGCGACGGCGCTCGGTGTGGTCAGCGACGACTATGACGACGGACTCGGCGCGTTGGCGGAGTTGACGATCGGGGTCGCTGTTGGCGCGGGGGTCGCCGCTCGTGGGTGGACGGCTGTTAGCGGTCGCCCATCAGCGCGGCTGGATGCAGCACGGCTCCCGACAGCTGGCCACCTTGTCGTTGGCGCTCGCCGCTTTCCTCGCGTCGGGGGAGGCGGGCGGCAACGCGTTCGTAGCCGCGTTCATCGGCGGGCTGGTGTTCGGGACGGCGGCGAAGGCCGACGCCGCCGCGTCGGTCGAGCTCACCGAGCTGGCCGGCGGCTTGCTGTCGCTCGTCCTGTGGTTCATCTTCGGCGCTGGTTTCGTGCTCACCGCGTTCGAGGATCTTGATTGGCGCATCGCGCTGTACGCGGCCGCCAGTCTCACCGTGGTGCGCATGGTGCCGGTCGCCATCGCCCTCCTCGGCTCCGGGCAGGGGCGGCTGACCGCTGCATTCATCGGCTGGTTCGGCCCGCGTGGGCTGGCATCCGTGGTGTTCGCGCTGCTCGCCGTCGAGGCGCTCGGCCACACCGACTCGCGTATGGAGGTCACCATCAATGCGATCGCGGTGACGATCGTGTTCAGCATCATCGCCCACGGTGTGACCGCTCGACCACTGACGACTCGCTACGTCGCGGCGCTCAACCGCACCGCGCGTCGGACACCAGATCGATAACGCCTGCCAGCCAGGCCGACCTCAGACCAGCAGCGTGCCCGGCGGCGTCGTCGGGCGCTGCCGGGCGGGCGTGTGGCGGTGCACGCCGCGTCGTCGGGCCGCGTCGTCGTCGGTCCCACGGTCAGCGCGTCGAGTAACCACCATGCTCGCGTCCGGCTGATCGCCGAGCGTCCGTCTGACGATCGCGAGCCGGGATCACCTGTTACGGGTGATGACAGCGGACCACGTGCAGCGCATCGTGGGTGTCGATGACTGTCGAGCCAAGCGACCTCCCGAGGACCTCCGGAGGTTGCCCCTGGCCACGTCGGCGCAGCTCGGCGCCCCTGTTACGAGGCCGGGAAGGGGACCGGCTGACGTCCCGGCCGCACATCTCAAGGAGGCTGCTATGGCTCAAGATCACCTCGTGATTGACTTCCCGATCAGAGGTCCCGCCAACGCCAAGGCGCTCGCCGACGAGCTGCCGCCGTTGATGCCCGATCTGGCGAAGGTGCAGGACGACCTCGGTACCGTGCATTTCTCACGGTTCATGGTCAAGGGAGACGAGAAGCTGCTCTTTCTCTCGGACATCGATGGCGAGCGTGCGCAGCATATCGAGCGTCTGGTGGACAGTGCCGGCCCCGTGTTCGAGGCCATTTTCGAGCACGTGGTTGACCCCCCCGCGACGCCGGTGGATGGCAACCGTGAGGAAGTTGTCAAGTGGCTGAGCCAGCAGGTCCGCGTGCCTCTGGATACGTACTTCGCGTATGAAGACGCTTCTGTCCAGGAGATCAAGGAATGTGCGCGAGCAGCTGGCTTCACGGGCGAGACCGCGCAGGCCCCTTTGTTGACGTACATGCCAATCAAGTCACGCCTGCAGGGCGTCGCCTTGAAGCTTGATACAAGGGATATAAAGGACAGGGGGAAGGCAGCATCCGATGCTATTGGCACGCTACACTTCTCTCATTGGGTGCCTTTTGATAAGGAGGCCATAGGCTTCTTCACGATCTTCTGCGGTGACTTCACCAAGTACATCCAGGACTTCACCGACAAGACCAACTTTGTCTTCGACTCCGTGTTTCCACATGTAGAGGGCTCGCCGCCAACACCGATACAAAAGAACGCTGACGCCTTCTATCAGTGGGCCTTGGATAACAACTATCCGCCCATCGGGTTCTATAGCGCCTATCCAGGCCTGTCGGTTCAAGACATCCGGGCCCTGCTGGCCGATCACAAGTCAGACTCCGCCACCTGACCCCCTGTTGCCACATGGTCACGAACCAGGATCAATCCCGCGTTCTGTGTTGTCCAGGGACGACAACACGCACGCAGCCTCGGCGATGAAGAGTCCAGGGCTTCTTCGCCGACTGGTTGGTGGACGACGGGATCACCCAGGGAGAAGTGACGATTCGGGGCCACGGCAAGAATCAACGCTCGACCTCGCGGACATTCAAGGGTTCGTTCTCCGCGCTTATGCAATGCCGCTGCTGCGACATTTCCTGTTGACGGTAGAGGCTCCGGCACAAGCGCGCCGGCTGCTGGGACGGCTTGTCAACGGCGACGAATCCGGCGCTCCCCAGGTAACGACAGCCGCGGACTGGCACGTGGGGTTTGCTCCCGGACCGGCAGACAATCCCGCCGATTCCCCGCGCCACCCACCCGACTATTGCCTGAACATCGGTGTCACCTGGCCCGGACTGGTGGCCCTGGAGCTAGACCAACTCATCCCGACGCTCTCGTTCAGGTCATTTGGCGCCTTCATCGAAGGAGCCGCGCGGCGTGCAGAGTTGGTCGGAGATACCGGTACGAGTTCGCCCCAGAACTGGGTCGGCGGATTTGGGAGCGGGGATGATCACCTCTTGGTGACGCTACACGCCATCAGCCCCGAGGCGATGACCAGCTACAGCGACAGGTTGTGTGCGTGGTTCGCCGAGGGTAACGCCTTTCGGGAGCTCTCGCGCCAGGACGGGATGGCGCTCATGCAGATACAGGACGGCAACCCCGTGCCCACTGCCAAGGTTCACTTCGGGTACACCGATGGCATGACAACGCCCACCATCCGCGGCGGTCCGGAAGTCTATCCACCCGATCATCAGGAGCCCTGCGAGCCATGGCTCTTCGTCCTAAGGGAGGACGCTGCGAACTATCAGGTACCCGAGCCGCGAACACTTGGGCTGAACGGCAGCTTCGCAGTCTTCAAGAAGGTCGAGACCGACGTCATCGGCTTTGAAGACTTCTTGCAGTCGAACACGGACAGGATCGATCCTGAACTGCTGGCCGCAAAGATGTGCGGGCGATGGCGCAATGGCGTTCCCCTGGCCTTGTCACCAGACACGGATAGCCCCGCGGGAGGGATCTCACCTGAGCAGCTGAACGACTTCGGGTACGTAGAGGCTGATGGTTCGGGAGATCCGAAGGGGGTCTGTTGTCCCGTCGGAGCACACATACGCCGCGTCAATCCACGGGGCTCACCGGTCGCGGGTCAGGGGCTGCCCGGCGGAAGCAACAATTCTCACCGACTGATACGTCGCGGCCTGCCGTATGGGCCGACCTTTGACCCAAGCGAACCTTACGATGGCATCGAGCGCGGGATGCTCTTTCATTTCATCAACGCGAACATCGAGAACCAGTACGAGTTCGTGCTGCGACGTTGGGCCAATGACAGCGAATTCGCTGGGGGCGTCCGGCTTGCTCCGAAGTCAAGGGACCCACTGATTGGCACGCAGGACCCCGCGGAGAGCATCTTCGTGATACCTCAGGCAGATGGGAGTCCACCGATCGAGGTAACAGGTCTGTCGAGCTTTGTGACGACCAAAGCCGCTGCGTACTTGTTTCTGCCGAGTATCGGAGCCCTACGTCTCATCGCCAACTTGAGAGCGGGCGACGGGACGGCGGCTCGGCGTCGTTGACGACGAATCAGACGTTCTCGACTGCCTCGAGCCGGCCGGATCGGACCGCCGCGGCGAACGCGTCATAATCCCGCTCGTTCTGGTCGGCGTAGCGTTCGGCGAAGTCGGTGATCGACTGTTCGAACCCGTCCTTCTTGCCCAAGTACGCGGCGAGCGCGACCGGATCGCCGGAACGAGCGTGTGCGAGCGCAAGGGTTCGGCCGCAGACCTGCGCGTAGTGCGTGAGTGCCTCCGGGATCATGGCCTCGACGAGTGCCGAACCCTTCATGTCTCGCAGCTGGCGCCAGTAGAGGTATCGATTGGCCTCCTGGTGTCGCGACCAGCCCAGGAAGATGTCGCTGGCGGCCTGCATCAGTCGTTGACCCTGGACCACACGTTCGCCGGGATTCCGGTAGCGGCTCTTGGGCAGGTGTTCCTCCAGGACCGACGCAGTCGCCTCCTTGACCTGCAAGAACAAGGGGTCGCCTTCATCACGACCCTGCAGAAGCACGATGAATGCCCGCAGCCCGACGCTGCCGACGCCCACGACCTTGTGGGCCATGTCGACAACCTCGAACTTTTCGAGGAGGAGACGACGATCGTCCTGCAACGTCTTGCGATACTCGCGGAACTGCTCGTGAATCACGTGCTCCAGCTCGTCGACCGAGCGACCGATGCGCGGGGCCAGGTCACGCAACGGGACCACAAGGGGTGGTTGGCTCACGATCCGATACCGGCCATCGACGCGCTCGGCCAGTTTCGACAGCGCTTGCAAGCTGTCGCGAGTGTGCGCCTTTCGTGCTTGCTTCTCGGCGGTCTTTGCCGCGGCCTTGCCCTCCTTCTTACGCCCTGCTCGCTCAATGGCGTGTGCCGCGTCCCTGATGCCGCTCATGAGCTCTTCTTCGGACAAACGTGCGTACCAGATGTCCAGGGTGCGCATCTCTGCCAACTCGGCCATCCGTGCTCGATAACTCGCGACCGACTCGAACGTCGCGGCGCGCGCATCGGATCGGCTGAAGGCGTTGTTACGTCCCGCGATCGTGAAGCTCGCCGCCATGCGCTTCACGTCGTACTCGAACGGCCCGGGGAGGGTCTCATCGAAGTCGTTCAATCCGAACGTCAACGCTCGTTCGGGTGACGCGAACCCACCGAAGTTCGAGAGGTGGGCGTCGCCGCACAGTTGGACGTCCAGTCCGGCAGTTGGGGTGTTCTCGAGATCCGCCGCCATGATCCTCGCCGCGCCCCGGTAGAACGTGAACGGCGAGACCAACATGCGTCCATGACGAACGGGTACGAGGTCGGGCACTCGAGTGGCGTCCTGCTCCTCCAGCAGTGCGACCGGATCGGGACGGTCGGGAGCCGGCTCCCATCCGGTGTGCGCCGACGGAGCCACCTGCTCACGCGCAGCCCTCCCTCGCGCGACTACGTTCATCAACGCTCGGGTGAACGACTGCCGTCATCAGACCCTCCTTCGCTGTCCGCGCCTTCTACCAGTTCGAGCAGCGTTTTCCTTTCGCGCCATCCATGGTCTCCTCGTTCTGGGTCGCTCGTCAGTCAGGCCTGTCGCATCTCTTTGCCATGGGCGGTGAGCGCCCAGATCACCAGAAGATCGATCGTGATCACGACGAGCGCCCACAACGGGTACGCCGGGATGAAGAAGAAGTTCGCGATCAGGCTGATGCTGGCGACGATCACCCCGACGGTGCGAGCCAGGATGTTGCCGCTGAACAGCCCGATGCCAGCCAACACCATCACGAGTCCCACGATGAGGTGGACCGCCCCCCACTGGGAGAGGTCCAGGTACACCGAGGCGCGATTCGTCCACACCACCCATTCGTCGTTGACGACGGCGATGAGACCGTAGAGGGCGTTGAGGCCGCCGGCGATGATCAGCATGACGCCAGCGAACGCAATCCAACCGGTCCACCCGGAAGGTTCGGTCTCGTAGGTTCCAGCCGTCGTGTCACCGGTCTGCTGGTAGGTCTCGTCTGTCATCGCAGCGTCCTCCCTCTCCATGTCGGCGCGCTCCGCGTCGGACCGATGCAGAACGCTCTCGGCCGGTACAACTCACCGTAAGGCTGGGCTCCCCGCACGTCATCACCTACTTCAAATGATTCGCACCGTCGCGTGTCCTCGTGGTTGTGAAGCCCACTGACCGTCGGCACTTCCGCGTGGGCTTGGTCGACGCCAGGGCCTACCCCGCCGACGACGAGGGCCCGATCCACGTCGTCGAGCTGTCGCCGTTGCGGATCGACGCCCACGCCTCACCTCGACGCGGTTCGCCGCGTTCGTCAGCGCAGCACGTCACCGAGGCCGAGTGCTTGGGGGTGGTCGCGCAGCTATGCGCCACATCGCTGACACTCTCTCGCCGGACGGGACGACGGTGGTCGAGTCGAACCTTGCCGACAGGCCGGCTGCAACGGCCCCGCCAGCCAGAAACGGTCGCCCACAGCGGCGACCGTGCCGAACGCGAACACACCTCGTTGCCCATCCATCTGCCCATCTACTCCGGCAATCTGCAAGGACGGGGAGGAAACTTGGCGGACAGTCCCTGTTCATCGACGCTCCTGAGCAGGCCAAACGGATACGATGCGTCTTGACAGACATGCCCGGTCGCCCTCTCAAGGTGGCGGCACGGGTTCGAATCCCGTTGGGGCTGCTGGAAAGTCCAGGCGTGTCTGGCGCGCTTCCGTCGACCCGTGACTGCCGGCCGTGCGCTGCCGCGTCGTGCGCTGCGCGCCGTGGGGTGACGTGGGAGGTCGATCGCGCCCGGGTGTTCGCCAACTGCCTGGCCCGATCTTCTTCGAACGATGTGACTGCATATGAGCAGCTGCTTGGTGGATTCATCAGTTCCTGTGAGCGGGCTGTGGCCGGAGGGGCCTTCAATCGGTGGAACACGGTGTGCGACTTCCCGGAGGGGGCGAATGGCTTGCAACACCGGCGGCGCCCGCGGGTTGCCGCTCGACAACCGTGGGGAAGGTGAGTAAGCCGTGAACTACAGGGAGAAGTTGCGCCGCCTGGCTCTCAATGATCCCAGCCTGCTGGATGGGCGGGCGGCGGGAGAGTTCGGGTCTGTGGAACTGGGGCCGAGGACGTTGGCGCTGGTCCAGCTGGCCGCGTGGATCGCGGTGGGTGGCGCTGTGCCGTCGTACGGGGAGCTGACCGATGCTGCGGTGGGTTCGGGGGTGACGGCCGCCGAGGTTGTGGACGTGTTGGCCGCCGTCATCCCGATCGTCGGCTTGCCCTGTGTCGTCGAGGCGGCGCCCAAGTTGGCACTGGCGCTCGGGTATGACACGAGCGAGGCGTTCGCGCCTGACGCCGTCCAATGATCGCGCTATCGGCCGAGTAGCCCGATGGTCGTCGCCGCGTGGACGGCTTCGCGGCGCGACGATACGCCGAGCTTCCGGTAGATCGAGCCGAGCTGTGAGTTGACGGTGTTGATCGACACGAACAGGCGCTCGGCGATGTCGCCGGCGGTGAGGTGGGTCTGCAGGTACGGGAGCAGGCGTAGTTGGGCCGGTGTGAGCGGTGTCGCACCGGTGACCCCTGCCGAGGTGCTCGCGACGTGGCTCCGGCGGAAAGCTTCGACTTCGTCGATGAGGGAGCCGAGCGCGGGACGATGCTGCAGGATGTCGTGGATCTCGCTAAGGAGGTGATGCGCGGCCGGTCTGATAGGCGATCGCCGTGTAGGCCTTGGCGAGGTGCAGTCGCAGAGCGCACGGCGGCGAATGGCAACAGGTGGTTCATCAACGGACGGACTCGCATCGCCGCCGCGAGGTGACGGTCGCTGTGTCCAGCTTGCCCTCGTGAATCGTGACTGTGTCGCCGCCGTGAAGGCGAGTGCGGAGGCCGGGTAGTCATGCAGTTGGTGCTGTTCAATGATCGCCAGCGCAACGTCGACGTGTTCGACGGCCTCGGCCCATTGACCGCCCGAGATCGCCAGGAATGCCTGTTCCGATTCGCCGAAGACCGCGGGTCCGAGCTCGACAGCGCTGCCGAGACTGCAAACCCCTCGGCGAACAACGTGGTGGCACGATCGGCATCGCCGTTGAGGAGGTGGGCTTCGGCGCACATGTTCAGCGCGGGGTCGCGCGACGGGCTCCACGGTGGCTCCTGGGCGACGGCGATGCCCGCATCTGCCAGCATCCGCTCGGGCCCGTCGGGACACATCACGGCGCGCAGCATCGCCCGCGACGAATCGAAAGAGGCCGACCCGTCAGGCGGCGCAAGATCGCTCGACGCACCATCGACGAACGCTGCCCATCGTTGGGCGAAGGTGGTCTGCCCGCTGTAGACAGCCATCCAGGTGGCGAGGACGGCGAGCGGCGGGCACGTCTCGATCGCCGAGTCGCCCAACGTCGACAGCCAACGTTGCACGGTCGACAGCTGCCCGGCCAGGAGTGTCGGAAGGAACAGTTGGGTCACCAACTGCACGCCACGGTCACGCTCGGTCGTGAGCAGCAGATGCTCGACGGCCATCGCCGGCGACCCGTTGGCTTCGTACCAGTCGGCGGCGCGCAGGTGCAGCATCGCGACGGCGTCGGGTTCAACCCGGAGCAGCTCGCTCATGAGGAACTCGCGGAACAGGCCGTGATAGCGGTACCACTGCCGCCGTCGGTCGAGCGGGAACAGGAACAGGTTGGCTGCTTCGAGGCGTCGTAACCGCTCCTGGGCGCCGGCGTCGTCGACGACCGCGTCGCACAGCGATGCGCACAGTTGGTCAACCACCGCGGTGCGACGCAGAAACTGCTGGTCGTCCTCCGGGAGCCGGCTCAACGCCTCCGAATAGAGGTAGTCAGCCACATACCGATCGTCACCGGTGATCGCCAACCCGTCGGCGCCGCTGCCACGGGCGATCAACGACGGCGAGGTGCAAGCCGACCGGCCATCCTTCGGTGCGTCGAGCAACGTGGGCCGCGGCGTCGGCGGTGAGGGTGACCGAAGTCTGGGAGAAGATCTGTTCGGCGCCGGACACGTGTCGAGGGCGAGGTCGGTCGCCGTCGAACTCGATAGCGTCGTCTGAGGCCCGGAGCCGGGGCAGGTGAGGTTGTTCGGCTCGGCTCGCGGCGATCAGTTGCGACGCGGCGGGAATGCCGCAGATGACGACGCTCAGCACGTTGTGACATTCAGGTGACTTGAGATCGTGCAGGTCGTCGAGGATCAGCACGAAAGGGTTCGCACTGGTCTTGAGCGACCGACGTGAGACGCGGCGCCGCTCGCCTCAAGATCGAGACTCGGCCGCCCTGACACGTGACTGACCAGGGCGTGTTTCCTGGCACCGAGGCGAGCGTACGCCGACGCCAGCAGAGCGAGCAGGAGGGCGGGATCGTCGTCGAAGCGGTCGAGTGCCACCCACGCCACACCTCGGTCCTAGCGATGGGCCTATTCAGCCAGCAGGGTCGACTTGCCGTAGCCCGCCGTCGCGGTCACGGCGACCACACGGTGTTCGCTGGATCGGGCCGTGTGGATCAGATGAAGCGACTGACTGTGCCTCGGCGCGGTGGCGGGATCGAGAACTTGGCCTCATGCAGGAGCGCATCGGACGCCGTCGCGCCGCCTCTCTCCTCCTCCACGATGCGAAGCCTAGAAGCTCTCCGGCCGCACGAGCGGCGTGGGTCCTGCTCGTCACCGGGCGCGAATCACTAGGACCTGGTGATGTCTCCTACGCCGCCGTTGTTCACACTCGTGACCAGCACCATCGGAGGAGTAGGGCCATGACACGAGCATCTGATCCGACCTCACTCGAGCGGACCGTGTTGCCGCCCGATCCCGAGTTCCGCGGAAGGATCGAGGTGGCGTTCAAGGACTCGGAGGCTGACTTCCCCGAGCCGATGAGGCCGCCGGAGGGGGCGCCCAACGTGTTGCTGGTCATGGGCGACGACGTGGGCTACGGGCACATGAGCGCGTTCGGTGGGCCGGCCAACACGCCGACGTTCGACCGGTTGGCGGCGCGTGGGCTGATCTTCAACAACTTCCACACGACGGCGGTGTGCGCGGCCTCGCGGGCGGCGTTGCTGACCGGCCGCAACTCCCACAAGGTCGCAATGGGCGGTGTGCCGGAGATCTCGACGGGGTTCCCGGGCTACAACAGCAACATCCCGCGCAGCGCAGCGACGGTGCTCGAGATCCTTCACCACAACGGGTACGGCACGGCCTGGATCGGCAAGACCCACCTCACCCCGATCCATGAGATCACCGTTGCCGGGCCGTTCGACCGGTGGCCGAGGGGCATGGGCACCGACTACTTCTATGGCTTCTTCGGGCCGGGCGTGAGCCAGTGGAACCCGCCGCTGTGGGAGAACAGCACGCCGTTGCAGGCTCCGGCGACGCCGGAGGAGGGCTACCACCTCGAGGCCGACATGGCCGACAAGACGATCACCTGGATCACGCGGCAGAAGTCGATCCATCCCGAGAAGCCCTGGGTCGCCTACTACGCCCCGAGCTGCCACAAGCCGCCGGTCGGGGTGCCCAGCGAGTTCATCGAGCGGTACCGCGGCAAGTTCGACGATGGCTACGACGCGCTCCGCGACCGAACCCTGGCGCGGCAGAAGGAGCTGGGGATCGTCCCGGCCGACACCCAGCTCGCCCCACGCCCGGCGGCGCTGCCGGCGTGGGACGACATCACCGACACCGACAAGATGGTCGGTGCCCGCTGGATGGAGGTCTTCTGCGCGGCGGTCGAGTACACCGACCACCAGGTCGGTCGCATCGTCGAGGCCATCGAGGAGAGCGGTGAGCTGGACAACACGCTCATCATCTACATCGCCGGCGACAACGGCCCCACACCCGAGGGCGGTCTGCACGGCATCATGAACAAGCTCAGCTACTGGAACGGCGTCCCCGAATCGCTCGACGACCTGGCCGCGCGGATGGACGACTTCGGCGCCCCGGGTTCGCATGGCTGCTACCCCGCCGCCTGGGCCTACGCCACGGCCACCCCGTTCACCTACGGCAAGACCGTGACGTCGGGGGGAGGGTGCAGCACATCCGCGGTGATCTCCTGGCCGGCGCGCATCAAGGACCACGGAGGCATCCGCTCGCAGTTCCACCACCTGATCGACATCGCCCCGACCATCTTGGACGGTGTCGGGGTGCCGGAGCCGACACGGGTGAACGGCATCGACCAGAAGCCGATGGACGGCGTGAGCATGCTCTACACGTTCGACGACGCGACTGCGGAGGACCGGCACACGACCCAGTACTTCGAGCTGACCGGCAGTCGGGCGATCTACCACGACGGTTGGTGGGCTGGCACCCGGCACGGCCTCGATGGCGTGACCGTCGCCGCCCAGGCGAGCCCGTCCTTCGACGACGACGTCTGGGAGCTCTACGACATGCGCAGCGACTTCGGTCACGCCAACGACCTGGCGGCCGAACACCCCGAGAAGCTCGCGGAGCTGCAAGCGCTCTTCGACACCGAGGCCCGCAAGAACGACGTGTATCCGATGGCCAACGACTTCAACGAGATCGTGGTCTCCGATCGGCCGAGGCTCGTGTCAGGTGACTGGGCCAGCTACGGGCCCGGAACGATCCGACTCCCGGAGGACGCGGCCATCAACATCAAGAACCGGTCATTCTCACTCGTCGCCGAGGTCGACAACCCCGACGGCAACGCCGAAGGCATGCTCGTCACCCTCGGCGGTGAGACCGGCGGCTACGCCATGTTCGTGCTCGAGGGCAAGCCGACCTTCGTCTACAACTGGCTCGGCGTGGAGAGCTACTCCATCTCCTCGGACGAACCGCTGCCACAGGGCGAGTGCACGATCGTGTTCGACTTCGCCTACGACGGCGGCGGCCCCGGCAAGGGCGGAACCGGCACATTGACGGTCAACGGCAAGACCGTCGCCGAAGGACGCATCGACAAGACGGTGCCCGTCTACTTCTCCACTGACGACACCTTCGACGTCGGCGAAGACTGGGGCACTCCGATGTCGGACATCTACGAGCCGCCGTTCACCTTCACCGGCAAGATCAAGAAGGTGACGGTCCACGCCAAGGCGCCCTGAGCGAGCTCGAGTCCCCGTCGACCTAGTCGGACGCTGAGCGTTCGAGCCGGGATCGACACGTGTTCCAGTGGCCGGCGGTTGCTCGCTGACCGGGGTTTCGGTGGCGTGCCGACCTGTCCCGCGAGGTCGGCGTTCGTCAAGAGCAGACGGCTCGCTCATGGTGGGGATGGTGCCGAACGCGACCCGCCCCGTTGCCCATCCGATCGCCCCATCTACTCCGGCAATCTGCGATGGACGGAAGCAACCTGGCGGACAAGTCGCTGTTCGTCAACGCCCCTGAGCAGGCCAAACGGATACGATGCGTCTTGACAGACATGCCCGGTCGCCCTCTCAAGGTGGCGGCACGGGTTCGAATCCCGTTGGGGCTGCTGGAGAGTCCATGTCAGGGCGGCTTCCGCCTCGGCGGTCCCCAAGTTCTCTCTCGCCTGCCAATCCCCGCGGAGGTCGGTCGATGAGAGGGGCGGCCGCCACGAGGCAATGCCTGGGGGCTGAGGGTCTACCTGGCCAGGACCCCGTATCGGGCAAGAAGCGGTACGCCTGCCGCACGGTCCGGGGTCGCGCCGGGAGGCCGAGCGGGTCTTGGCGAGGATGGTCGGCGACGCCGACCGCGTGGCCGGTCGTAGCGAAGCGCATGATTGCCGTCAAGTGTGGGTAGTGGTGGTGGCGATGGATGCAATCACGATGCTCAAGGAAGACCACCAGGCCGTGGAGCGACTGTTCAAGCGGTTCGAGAAAGCCGGTGACCGCGCGTTCGCCGAGAAGCGGAGGCTCGCTGACCAGATCGTCGAAGCGTTGTCGAGGCACGCCGCGATCGAAGAGCAGGTCTTCTATCCCGTGGCGAGGGCCACCGTCCCCGGTACCGAGGACGTAGTGCTGGAGAGCCTCGAGGAGCACCACATCGTCAAGTGGGTGCTGTCGGAGCTGGACGGCATGGATCCGGCGGAAGAGCGCTTCGACGCCAAGATGACCGTGCTCATCGAGAACGTGCGGCATCACGTCGAGGAGGAAGAGCATGTGTTCTTCCCCAAGGTGCGAGCTGAGCTCGATCGCAAGGCGCTGGCCGAGTTGGGGCGGGCGCTGGAGACTGCGAAGGAGCTGGCACCGAGCCATCCCCATCCGCGTTCGCCCGACACACCTCCTGGGAACTTGGCCGCGGCTGCGGGCGCGGGGATGGTGGACCGCATCAGCGACACGATGAGCGGTGTGGCGCAGGGCAGCGTCACTGCCGTGCAGGACCTCGTGGCGTTGATCCTGGGCCGGCGGAAGCGGTCAGCGGCGCCGACGGGGTCGAAGGCGACCCGCGATACGGCGCAAGACGTGCGCGGCGGGGCGTCGAAGCTAACCGATGACGCCATTGCGGCGGCGGTGCGGGCCAAGGCGACGGCGTCGACGGCTGCGACCGGCGTGAAGAAGACCGCGGCTACCGCGGCCGACGTCACGAAGGACACCGCCCGGGTCGCGAAGAAGGGCGCGAAGCGGACCGCGGCGACGGCGCGTCGCTCGGCAAAACGAACGACCTCGACGGCGAAGCGCAGCTCGGCCACGCGTCCGCGGAGCGCCCGGTCGGAAGCGAAGAAGGCAGTCTCAACGACGCGCCGCACGGCCAAGAAGGCCACGTCGACCACCAGATGACTCGCTCAGCCTTGCAGGCCCCAAGCGCGAGTGGCTGTTCGGTGGGCAACGTGTCTCTCGTGGATCCCAGGCGGGTCTGTAGCGTGCCGTTGTAATGACGGAACACGAACGTCCAAGTGGTCACGTCGCCGACCAGTCGCGGGGTGAATCGGGCGTCTTTCGCCGCCTTACGCGGCGCATCACCGCCGCTACCGGTTCCGCCGGCGCGGCGGCGGTGGTTGTGGGCGCCGCCGCCGGGTGGCTGGTCCTCGGCGCCATCACCGACTTTCCGCGCTGGTGGGAGCTGTTGGCCACCGGCGGCGTGCCCTTCCTGACTCTGCTCATGGTCGTGCTCATCCAGCACACGCAAAACCATGACGACCGCGCCACGCAGCTGAAGCTGGATGAGCTGATCAGGGCCACGCACAGTGCTACCAATCGCATGATGACCGTCGAGGACGCCGGACGGGCGGACCTTGATCGCATCCACGACAACTTCCAATCGCAAGCCGAGTCGGCTACGCCCGACCCCTTGGACGAGGCACGAGCACGCGGCGGCCTCCTTGCCGATTGACAGTCGCCGTCGGCCAGGGACGCTCCTGCTTGGGCGCGTCGAGGTCGACGGCGCCAGGTGGGGCCGAGCACCCCTCCGCGGCACATGTCACCGTCATCTCCCGTGAGTTTGCGGCTTCAGCGGCGCGTCCGGTCGTCAGCGTGGGAGGGCGAGGACCATCAGTGTCGACCACGTCAGGTGGGTCACCATGGGGGCGAGGACGCCGCGGGTCGAGAGGCGCTCGAGGCTGAACAGGGCACCCATCACGGCGGCGGCGATGACGAGAGCGATGTTGCCGGTGGCCGCGGTGACGATGGCGTACACGATGGTCGTGGCGATGGCAGGACGGTGAGGTTCGATCGCGGCGTGGAGCGCGCCGCGGAAGAACAGCTCTTCGCCGGCGCCGTTGATGAGCGCCACGAACAGCACGAGGGCCGTGGGGCCGGCATCGGCGGTGGCTAGTACGCCGTCCAGGGCGGGGCCGACGAGGGGCAGGTGACGGACGACCAGGTAGGCGGCGAGGAACGCCCCGAAGGCTGCGACACCACCGGCCACCGGTCCGATGAACGTGCGCCACGCCATTTCGCGATCGGGCTTGAACGGGATCGGACCGGACGCGAATGATCCGACGGTCCATGTGGCCGCCACCAGCAGCCCGAGGACGGTGAACCACGCCGAACCGTGGGGCACGCGCAGCGTGGCCGCCAGCAGTCCCGTCCCGACCACGATCGTAACGGCGGTGACGACGCGTCGTCGGCGGCGCGCCGCTGGTACGTCGACCGTCGGTGGCTCGGCGGCGGGGACGAGAAGGTCAGGGATGCGCATGGGCCTCGGCGGCCCCCCGACGCTCCGCTCTCGTCGCCAAGGCCCTGGCCGCGGCTTCGGCGAACGTCATCGGCGTGTGGCCCAGGAGTTCGTCGAGCCGGTGGTCGTGCACCACCACCTCGTTGGTCATCGAGTCGACCAGAGCCCGGGCCGTGCTCAGGTCGACATCGGTGACGATCCGCAACCAGTGCGACGACAGCCGGGGCGACAGCAGCGGCACGGGGGCGATGACCCGGTGGCGGTCCATGACCCGGCTGGCGATCATCATCATGTCGCGGTACGTCAGGGCCTCAGGTCCGCCGATGTCGTAGGTCTCGCCGATGGTGTCGGGTCGCCCCAGGACTCCCACCAGGTCGGTCAGGGCGTCGTCGAGAGCGATCGGCTGGGTCTTCGTCTGGACCCAGCGCGGTGTGATCATGACCGGGAGCCGCTCTACGAGCTGGCGCAGGATCTCCCAGCCGATGCTCCCGTCGCCGATGACGATGCCGGCCCGCAGGGCGGTCGTCGGGCTCCCGTCCCGCAGGATCGACTCCACCTCGCGCCGGCTGCGCAGGTGCTCGGAGAGGTCGTCCCGATCGTCACCGAGTCCGCCGAGATAGATCACCTGGCTCAGCCCGGCGCCGGTCGCGGCGGCGGCGAAGGCGGTCGCACCTTCCCGGTCCCTGACGGCGAAGTCCTCGACGGCCAGGGAGTGCACGAGGTAGTAGGCGGCCTCCTGGCCGTCCAGGGCCTGGCGCAGGCTCTCCGTGTCGCCGATGTCGGCGTGCACCGCTCTGCCTCTGCCGGCGTCGGGGTAGTCGTCGGGCCGGCGTGTCAGCGCCGCCACGTCGTGGCCATCGTCCGCCAGCGCCTTGGTGAGGGCAGCACCGATGAACCCCGTCGCCCCCGCCACGGCAACCCTCATCGGGCACCATCCGAGTCGCGGCTGTGCGGACGACATCTGGACACGACGATTGACTTACCCAACGGGTCCGGGCCGGAACCCCGACAGGAAACACCCGCACAGGCCGAGCACGGCCCGCAAGCGCTGTGGGGCCTGGACGAGGGAGGGAGTAATCAGCTATTGTCGCAGTCATGTTCAACTCTTGTGGCTCATCTGCTGAACTCTTGGTGGATGATGCCGCCACTCTGGTCGTGCAAGTCGAACGCCCCAACGGCGTGCGTCTGTTCGGTGAGCTGGACCTCGCCAGCCTGCCCGAGGTCTGGGCCCGACTCGACGAAACGGACGGCGACGTCGAGCTGGACTGTGCCGGGCTCACGTTCATCGACGCGGCCGGCCTGCGCTTGTTCGTCGCCGTGCAGGCCGCCTGCCAGGCACGAGGTGCGAAGCTGTCGATCGTGAGTCCGTCTCGGTGCGTGGTCCGGTTGCTCGAATTGACCGGTTTCGACGCGGTGTTGGATGTGCGGGCTGAGAGTTCGACTCCGTGACCTCGGATCAGGCGGAGGGCGAATCTGGACGGCGACCGATCTATTCGATCGGGGCGGTGGCCGGCATGCTCCGGGTCGAGACGGCGACACTTCGAGCGTGGGAAGAACGCTATGGCGTCGTGGTCCCGACGCGGAGCACGGGCGCGCAACGTGTCTACTCGCGCGACGAGCTGGAACGATTGCGGTTCGTGGTCGACCTGGTGGAGGGCGGCACTACCCCAGCCGACGCCCACCGGTTGTTGGCCGAGCGGGTGCGTGACGTGGAGGCTCTCAGTCGTCCCAGCCCCGAAGGCGTCACGATCGTGGTGTTGCTCGCCGAACGCGATCGGTACGCGGCCGAGCTCTTCGAGTACTTCTTGCGCACTGAGGGTTACGACGTCTGCGTGGCGCTCGATCCGCATCGGGCCGAGCAACTGTGGGGCGACCGTCGACCACACTTGTCGATCGTCGATCTGATGATCGCCGGTGGCGGTCTGGATCTCTGCGCCCGCTTGGCGGGCGATGGTGCTGGGCCCGTGCTGGCCATGTCGGCGCTGGATCTGGCCGACGAGGCACTGGCGGCTGGAGCCAGCGCGTTCCTGGCCAAGCCGGTCGTGCCCCTGCAGTTCGTCTCTACGGTGCGCGACCTGTTGGGTTCGAGCGCGCTGACACGCCGCTCCGCGGTGGGCGTCACCTGATGGAACGGCTCTCCACAGGAAACGTACGGCTCGACGAGGTGCTGGGCGGCGGGCTGGTGTTGGACGCGATCACGCTGGTGGTGGGAGCGCCGGGCACGGGCAAGACGATCCTGTCGGAACAGTGCGTGTTTGCCAACGCCACCCCCGAGCGACCGGGGCTGTATCTCTCGACGGTGTCGGAACCCTTCGACAAGTTGCTGCGCTACGGGCAGTCGCTGGACTTCTTCGACACCGCGCAGCTCGGGCGGTCCGTGTTCTACGACGATCTCGGCGACGCGTTGCACCAACATGGTCTGCCCGCCGTGCTCGAACGACTCGACACCCTGATCAAGGCGCATCAGCCGGGCATCGTGGTGATCGACAGCTTCAAGGCGCTCCGGACGTTTGCCACGAGTGATGCCGAGTTCCGTCGGTTCCTTCATGAGCTCGCCGGCCGACTCACTGTCGTGGCCGTTTCGTCGCTGTGGGTCGGTGAGTACGAGCCTGACGAGGCGACGGACTCGCCCGAGTTCGCCGTCGCCGACGCCGTCATCGGTCTCGAGATGCGACGATCGGCTGAGCGATCGGTTCGCTACCTCAGCGTCCGCAAGCTGCGCGGCGGCGAGTTCTTGTCCGGGGACCACGTGTATCGCATCACCTCCGGCGGACTGGTCGTCTTCCCGCGCCTGGCCGACGTGCGCGACGCCACCGCCTACTCGGCGAACGGTCAGAGGGTGTCGAGCGGCATCCCCGCACTCGATGACGCGCTCGAGGACGGCTACTGGTCCGGTTCCACCACACTCATCGCCGGACCATCCGGTGCCGGGAAGAGCCTCATGGGTCTGCACTTCGTGTTCGCCGGCGCAGCCTTGGAGGAGCCTGGCGTGTTCGTGACGTTGCAAGAGAACCGGCCGCAACTCGCCCGCGTCATCGGCCGTTTCGGGTGGACCATCGACCACCCCAACGTGACGATCATCGACCGCTCACCGGTCGACCTGTACGTCGACGAACTGGTCTACGAGTTGCTTGATCAGATCCGGGAAACCGGCGCCCGCCGTCTCGTCGTCGACAGCCTCAACGACCTCATCGTCGCCGCACCCGACCCCATGCGCCTCCGCGAGTTCCTGTACTCACTCGTGCAACGCTGCGCCCGGCTCGGAGTCAGCCTCATGTTCACGTACGAGACCGCGGAACTGTTCCGGATCACCCGCCTCAGCGAACTCGGCATGTCCCACATCGCCGACAACGTCGTCCTCCTCCAACACGTCCAAGACGGCTCCCAGATGCGGCGCGCCCTCACCGTGCTCAAGTCCAGAGGATCGATGAACTCGGCGGTCATCAGCGAGTTCAGCATCTCCACCGAAGGCATCACGCTCGGTCAGCCACTCGACCTTCACCGGTTCTGGGGCTGACCCGTGACCGCACGCTCCTTGATCGGCGGGACGCCGAGGTAGACGACGAGGTCGCGCTTGCGGCGCGGGAGCGCGAGGAAGTATCATACTCAGTATGCTACTGCTGAACGACGGCTGGTCATGAGCGTCCGTCACGCCCTCCTCGCCCTGCTCCACGAAGGACCGAAGTACGGGTTGCAGCTCCGCCAGGAGTTCGAGGACCGAACCGGCGAGGTCTGGCCGCTCAACGTCGGGCAGGTCTACACGACCCTCCAGCGGCTCGAGCGCGACGGGCTCGTCGACGCCGCCGACGACGGCACCGGCCCGCAGCGCATCTTCTCGCTCACCACGGCGGGGGCCGAGGAGCTCGACACCTGGCTCCACACGCCCCCGGACATGACGTCGCCACCGCGGGACGAGCTCGTCATCAAGGTGCTCGTCGCCCTCCACCTCCCCGAGGTCGACGTCGCCGCCCTTCTGCAAGTTCACCGCCGGCAGCTGGCCGAGCTGATGCAGCAGTACACCCGGCTCAAGGACGATGCCGGGGACGACGAGCTCGGCCTCCTGCTCGTCGCCGACGCCGAGCTGTTCCGGCTCGACTCGCTCATCCGCTGGCTCGACAGCGTCGACGGCCGCCTCAAGCGCCGGCCCACCCCGGTGGTGCCTCCGGCGGCCAAGGTGCGCACGGCGCCCGAGCGGCTGCGCCGGCAGGTCGGGAGCCGGCGATGAGCGCCATCGACCTCCGGGGCGTGTCCAAGTCCTACGGCGACGGCGCCGGTCGGGTCGAGGCCCTCGTCGACATCGACCTCGAGGTGGCGCCGGGGACGCTCGTCGCCGTGATGGGCCCGAGTGGCTCAGGCAAGAGCACGCTGCTCACCATCGCCGGTGCGATGGAGGAGCCGTCGGCGGGCCAGGTGCTCATCGACGGCCACGACCTGGCGACCGTGTCGGCCAACGACCGGGCGGCGCTGCGCCGCCGGACCGTCGGCTTCGTGTTCCAGGACTTCAACCTCCTCGCTGGGCTCACCGCCCTCGAGAACGTGACTCTCCCGCTCGAGCTCGACGGCACCGCCCCGAAGCGGGCCCGCCCGGCCGGCTTGGAAGCGCTCGAGCGCCTGGGCGTGCGCGACAAGGCCGACCGGTTCCCCGACGACCTCTCCGGCGGTGAGCGCCAGCGGGTCGCCATCGCCCGCGCCATCGTGGGCGATCGCCACATCCTCCTCGCCGACGAGCCGACCGGCGCGCTCGACTCGGTGAACGGCGAGGCGGTGATGAGTCTGCTCCGCGCGGCCTGTCGTGACGGGGTCACGGGCGTGGTCGTCACCCACGACGCTCAGCTCGCCGCGTGGGCCGACCGCATCGTGTTCCTGCGCGACGGCCGCCTCGTCGACCAGACCGCACCCCTGGCCGGGCCCGAGACCTTGCTCGTGCCCGAGCATCGATGAGCACGGGCGGCCGAGTCGCCCGGCGCGCCCTGCGCCGCTGGTCCTGGCGCCTGTACCGGCGGGAGTGGCGCCAGCAGGTGCTGGTGCTCGCCCTCATCACCGTGGCTGTGGCCGCGTCCGTGTTCGGGGCGGCAGCGGCCTACAACGTCACCGACACCCGGGTGGCCGAGTTCGGCTCCGCCAACCACCGCTTCGAGAACGCTGTGGCGCGACCCGAGGACATCGCCCCCTACACCGCCGAGGCCCAGGAGTGGTTCGGCACCATCGAGGTGATCGGCCACCGGCAGGTCCCCATCGCCGGGACGACTGCCGTCGTCGAGCTGCGCTCGATCGAACCCGACGGCGCGTTCTCGGCCTCCATGGTCACGGTCCTCGAGGGCCGCCGGCCGGCTTCGGTCGACGAGATCGCCCTCACCGAGGACATCGCCGCCGACCTCGACGCCAGGCTCGGCGACCAGATCGACGTCGGCCGCAACTCCTACGAGGTCGTCGGCGTCGTCGAGAACTCCGCCGACCTCGACGACGAGTACGCCCTCGTGCTGCCCGCCGGCCAGACCCCCGAGTCGATCACCCTGCTCGTCGACGCCGACCGCGAGCAGGCCGATCGCTTCCGACCCAGCGTCGTGCCCGGTCAGGGCTTCATCGAGTCGCGTGAGGTGACCGAGCAGACCACCGCCGCCGTCGCCGTGTTCGTCGTTGCCACCGTCGCCATGGTCCTCGTATGCCTCGTGGCCGGGGCGAGCTTCGCCACCCTCGCCCACCGCCGCATGCGCCAACTCGGCCTACTCGCCGCCGCCGGCGCCACCCCACGCCACCTCCGCCGGGCCATGGTCGCCAACGGCACCGCCGTCGGCCTCACCGCGGCGGTCGCCGGCACCGTCGCCGGCCTCCTCGCCTGGTTGGCATCGGCGTCGGCCCTCGAACCGGCCGCCGCCCACCGCATCGACCCCTGGAACATCCCGCTCTGGCTGCCGGTCGCCGGCATCGGGCTCGCGGTGGCCACCGCCACCGTGGCCTCCTGGTGGCCGGCCCGGGCCGTCGCCCGGATGCCGATCACCGACGCCGTCGCCGCCCGACCACCGGCGCCACGTCGGGTCCACCGCTCGCTGGCCGCCGCCGTTGCCGTCTTCGCCTACGGCGTCCTCGCGATCGGCGCGGGCGTCGACCCCAACTCCGAAGCCGTGACGCCGATCTTCTTCATCTCCGGCATCGTCGCTCTGCCCGTCGCCGTGCTCCTCGCCAGCGCACCCGTGCTTCGGGCGGTGGCGCGGCTCGCCGGCCGCTTCCCGGTCGGCACCCGCCTGGCCGTGCGCGATCTGGCCCGGTTCGAATCGCGCTCGTCGGCGGCCCTCGGCGCGATCACCCTCGCCCTCGGCATCGCGGTCTCCGTCGTCATCATCGCCGCCGCCAACGTGCCCGACGCCGACGAAGGCAACCTGCAGGCCGACCAACTGGTCGTCTGGACCTACTCGCCGAACGTGTTCGGCGGGCTGCAGGTACCCGAGCTCAGCGACACGGACGTGGCCCAGCGGGAGGCCGACGTCGCGACGATCGCCGGCCTCGCCCCCGGCGCCCGAATCGTTCCGCTCGACGTCGCCGTCGACCCGGCGAACCCGGAGGTGGCCGGCGGGCAGCGGCTTCTCAACAACGCGGTGCTGGGCCGGCCCATCGACGAGAACACGATCCGCGACTCCGGCGTCGTGTTCGTCGCCACCCCCGAGCTCCTCGACTACCTACGGCTCGACGCCGACGACCAGCCGCCGGGCACGCTCGTACTCACCCGCCAGACCGGCGACGTGTACATCACCGGCAACATCACCCAACCGATCTTCATCCGCAACCCGGTGCCCGCCGACCAGGTCGTGCACATCGACGTACCCAACGTCACCTCAGGGCCCCGCACGCTGATGACCGACGCCGGCCTCGACGCCGCCGGGCTCGAGCCCATGCGGGCCGGCTGGCTCCTCGACCTCGAGGAACCCCTCGCCGCCGCCGACCTCGCCCGGGCCCGCGAGCTCGCTGCCGACGCCGGCCTCGCCGTCGAGGCGCGCGACACGACCAGCGGCTTGACCATCGTCCGCCACGTCGCCACCGCCGCCGGCGTGCTGCTCGCCCTCTCCATCCTGGCGATGACGGCCGGGCTGCTGCGGGGCGAATCCCGCCACGAGCTCCGCACCCTCCAAGCCGCCGGCGCCACCGGGCGCATCCGCCGGGCGATCACCGCATCGACCTGCGGCGTGCTCGCCCTCGCCGGCGCCGCCCTCGCCGTCGTCATCTCCTACGCCGCCCTGCTCGCCGGCTACTGGCCCGAGACCGACCGCCTCGCCGACGTGCCCGTCGCCCACCTGACAACGCTCACCATCGGGCTGCCCCTCCTAGCCGGCGGCCTCGCGTGGATACTCGGCGGCCGGGACGGAACCAACGCGATCGAGGTCCGAATCCGGTGTGACTACCCCGGGCCCTCAGAAGCACGATCGCTGAGGTGGGCCTCGCCGGGGAGCGACTCGGTGGCCTTCGGGCTCGGTCGTGTCGCGCCATGGCGACGGGCCCCGATGAGGATCCGGACAGCCGCGCCGCAGGCCACGCCGACGGCCGCACCACCAACGACGTCGAGCGGGAGATGCGCCCCGACGTAGACACGGGCGAATGCGACGGCTACCGCCACCCCCCAGACGACGATGCGCGCTCTCGGCCCGAGCCACATCGTCACGACGGTGACGACTGCGAAGGCGACGGCGGCGTGCCCGGACACGTAACCAAAGCCGCCGACGTGGCCGCCACGTTGGTGGAGGTGATCCAGCAGATCACCCGGGCGCCCGCGCTGCACGACGTCCTTCACCGCTCTCGCGATGAGGTACGCGCCGAGTCCGGCAACCGCGAGCCCGATGGCCAGGCGATACCGGCGGAACGCGAGAGCCAGGAGCGAGGCGACAAGAACGGCGACGACGTTGCCTGCTTGCATGACCACCGCTGTCGGCCAGTAGAGCGCATTGGGGAGATCGTTGACCCAACGGAAGACGTGCCGCTCGGCTCCGGAGATCTCGCCGTGCTGAGCGGGGACGGCGGACACGGCCAAGAGGACGAGAGCCGAGACGAGTAGCAGCATCTCAGCGCGGTGTCGTTGTCGTTGTTCGTAGTCGGGCGTGAGGTCGGTTGGGATGCTTCCTGGTCCCATCAGGCTGACACGAGGAGCGTTCGGGCCGTCGACCAACGGGAGTGCTCCACAGGATGAAGGGTATTCACGGACGTCGATCGAGGTCGTAGGCTCGAGTCTCCACGAGCTCGTACAGCCAGCGGAGGCAATTGTCTAGGCCCTGGTTCAAGAGTGTGGCAAGACTTCAACGGAACATCGACGAAGTCCATGGGGCAAGCATGACTGGTCTCGCATCGCGACGGCCCACACCGATGCACCTCCGTCGCGCTCGGACGTCGCTCCTCCTCGTACCATTGATGCTGGTCGCCTCGGTATGCGCATGCGGAGGGGGCGGCGAGGAGACCGGCGACACCACTGCGCTCACGGACGACTCGGCGGTCACGACGAGCACCGGCCCCGACGTCTCGACGAGCGATAGCTCGTCCGCCAGTACGTCGACCGCTTCAACCACGGGGGTGGACGATTGCACCACCCTGCTCAAGAACGGCTGCGAGTCGGAGGAAGTCCGCCGCCTCCAGCGGCTGCTGCAGCGCAAGATCGACGACAACGTGGACGTCGACGGCAAGTTCGGGGGCGAGACCGAGAGAGCGCTGGACGCCTTCGAACGGAGGTGTGACATCTGCGTCGAGGACGGCCAGATTCGCGTGGACGCCGAGGAATGGGACGAGCTCGATTCACGGCCGGACCTCCCTCCAGACGAGGGAGAGACCTCGCCCGAGGTATGAGGTCTCGCCCTCTTTCGTCACTGACGTCGGTACCCGCGCGGGCGGTCACCGCTGTGGTGGTCTCCGCCGCTGCGCTCGCCATCACCATCGTCGATGTAGGCGACTGGCTGCTCGATCAGGGGAACGGCGCCGCGATCCTGGTACTTGTCGAGGACGGTGAGCCCGGTCGATCGCCGGCCGACGCGATCCTCATCGTTCGTTGGTGGCGCTCGTGCGACGCGGTGACCGTCACCTCGGTCCCGCGCGACCTCGTCCTCACTGCCGACGGTCGGCCGCTCGCGGTCGTCCATGCGCAGGACGGAGTGGCCGAATCGTCGAAGGCAATCGCGCAGCGCTTCGACCTGCGACGTGGCTGCGGTTGTGACGCTTTCGCTCGACGACGTGACCGCGCTTTCCCGCCGGATCGGACCGGTGACCGTCGACCTGCCCATCGCGAGCCGCGACCTGCGAAGCGGCTTCCAGGGTGGGCCCGGTCCGGTCGAGTTGGTCGGGGATCGGGCGGTTTCGTTCCTCCGAGCGCGACACTGGGAGACCTTCGACGGGTCCGACTGGTCACTCACCGACGCCACTGACGCGGGCCGCATCGACCACCTGCACATGTACCTCGAATCGGCGATCGAGCGTGTCCGCGGCAGGGGTCCCGAGAGCATGGCACGCCTGTTGATGTCCGCCGCCGCGCGGGGTGACGTCGACCTCCGCGACGCCGCAGGCACAGCCGGTCTTGCTGCGGGTACGGCGAGCACCACACGTACGCTGGTCGACGTCGTACCGATCCGTGCCGAGCGCGACGTCGACGACCGGAGATCGCCACTGGAGTCCGACCATCTCGGCGCCCGCTATCGAGCCCTCGTAGCGCCGGAATTCAGCGGACTCGCCGACGGGTGCTCACCGGAAGAGAATGCGGCATGAGCGACGCTCGCAACAGCGATGCGCGAGACGTCTTCGTCAGTTATCGCCACGGCGATCCGACCAAGACTTGGGTCCGGAACCGGCTGGTTCCCGCGCTGGAAGCCGACGGGATGAGCGTCATCCTCGACCAACGCGACTTCGTCCAGGGCGAGTCGTTGATCGACCAGATGGAAGCGGCAGCCGACCGGACCCGGGTCACCGTTGCCGTGGTCGACGAGCGGTATCGCGACAGCGATTTCACGATGTTCGAGTCCACAGTCAGCTCGAGGCTCGTCGTGGTCGTCCGCGGCGAACTCGACCACGGGCAGGTCCCACCGGCCGACACGCGCGTCGATCTCGGCGGCTCCGATGACGTGGTTCCCGTGGTGGATGCGGTGAACCGGGTGCTGAAGCGCGTGTTCGTGCTTCAGGCCGAAGACGACGAGACCTGGGTCTCGAGCGTGCTGGTGCCCGAGCTCGAACGCGCCGGTGTGTCGACCCAGCAGGCGTCCGCGCTCGCCGGGATGGTGGCGATGACGGCGTTCGAGCAAGCGGTCCAGCGCGCCGACAGGGTCGTGATCGTGCTGTCGAGCGCGTACTACCGCGAGCTCGCCGACGAGAACACCGTGGTCGCCCGCGCGGGCCGCGTCGTCGGCGACGTCGTGATCCAGAAGAAGGTCATCCCGATCCGCCGCGACCCGGACGAGTTCAAGATCGAGTCGAGGTACACGCGCGACCTCATCATCGACGCCACCAACGATGAGCTGTGGGACGACGCGATCGCCGCGATCTGCCGCCTGTTGGAAGTCGAGACGCCGGGACGACTTCCGCTGCCGCCATGCCCGTACCCAGGGATGCAGCCGTTCCGCCAGGACGACAGCGACGTGTTCTTCGGTCGCCGGACGCTCGTGGAGGAGGTCCACGAGCGGCTCCGTGCGTACCGCCTCGCGACGGTGATCGGCCCGTCCGGTTCGGGGAAGTCGTCGCTCGTGCTTGCCGGGGTGCTGCCCGGCATCGGTGCGCCCGAGCGCGGCGATGTCCGGCACGAGCACACCGCGGTCATGCGTGTCGGGGCCGATCCCACCGCCCAGCTCACCGAGGTGCTCGACCGCCTGCGCAACGACTCCTCCGACGACGGCACGGTGACCACGGTGCGAGCCGGACGTCGGCTCCTCGTGATCGACCAGTTCGAAGAGCTGTACGCGCTCGACACCGGCCACGTCCGCAGGTTCCTCGATTCGCTCGACCGGGCACTGGACGACGAGTCGCTGTCGGTGATCGTCACCGTGCGTGCGGACTTCACCGGGAGCCTCATGGACCCGCCGGCGATGTGGACCCGACGCTTCGCACCGAGTCGAGTCGAGGTCACACCGCTCACGGGTCCCGACCTCCGCGAGGCGATCGTCGAACCTGCCCGACAGCGCGGCGTCGGGGTGAACCCCAGTCTGGTCGAGCGATTGGTGTCCGAGACCGACGGCGAGCCCGGACTGCTCCCCTTCCTCCAGGTCGCCCTGCGACGGACGTGGGGCGAGATGCGGGTGCGGTACATGACACTGGACGCGTACGAGCGATCCGGGGCCGAGCGCGGGCGGTCGGGAATCCGTCAGGCCATCAGCAAGCAGGCCGAAGATGCGCTGGCTCAGGCGAAGGTGGAAGTCGGCGACGACCTCGGCGAGCTGCTCGTTCGCCGGATGCTGCTGCGCCTGATCCAGGTGGGCCAGGGCGGTCGGACGACCCGACGCCAGCTCACCCGCGAGGCGCTGTTGCAGGTCTCCGACCAGCGGGACGATGCGGCAACGGTCCTGGACGTGCTCAGCCGGTATCGGATCGTCACGACCGACGACCCGGCCGGTCCGATCGCGGAGCGGGCAGATGCGGTGGTGGATCTGGCGCATGAGGCGATCATCGACGGATGGCCGACGCTCGCACAGTGGATCGAGCAGTACAGCGCGCTGGAGGTCTCCGGGCGGACATGGTCGGAGCGGGCGAGCGAGTACGAGGGCGAGCAAGGCAGCCTGCTGACGGGCCGCGACCTCGAGCGCGCCGAGGACTGGGTGTCGCAGGCGGCGACGAGCTTCCTCGTCGACCCCCATGTGCGCGACTACGTGGAGACGAGCCGCGAGGAGAGCGACAGTCGAGAACAGGCCCGGAGGCGGACCCGCAGGCGCATCCGGATCGGCGCTGGTGTGCTCGCTGCCGTAGTGCTCGTCTTCGCGATCGTGTCGCTGGTCCTGTGGCAGCAGGCCGAACGGGCGCAGGAGCGGGCCGAGCGAGAGGCAGACCAGCGCGTGGCGACGCAGCTGCGGACGTCGGCAGCGGCGTTCTCCGGTGGATTGGCACTGCGGGCGCTGCTCGTCCGAGCAGCGGATGTGATCGACGACTCATCCCGGTTGAGCGCCATCGAGATGCTCGCCACCGCCGAGGAGGACCCGCCGATCGCCGCCCGGATCGACGCAACCGAACGCGGTGTGGGCTTCGAGTCGGCGCTGCTGCTCGAGGACGGCAGGATCGTGATCGGCGACGGGCTGGGCGAGGTCACGGTACGACGACCGGGCGCTGGGGGCGGTGACGCCGCGATCGACGACACCGTCGAGCTCGACCGCACGATCCTGGACCTGGAACCGCTCGGGGACACGACGGTCATCGCGGCCGCCGGCGGCAAGGTGACACCGACCGACGACCAGGGCTTCCGCTACTCCGACGGCGGCATCGACCTGCTCGACGTCGGCAGCACACCGATCGACCGGACACCGGTACAGCTCGGTTCCGACCGGCCGGTGTCGTCGCTGGCCTACCACGACGGCCGGCTCGTGGCCGGTAACTCGGACGGTGAAGTCGTCGTGATCGACGTGAACGATCCTTCGGATCCGGGCGCACCACGCCTGTTGAAGTTCCCGCCCTCGAAGCCCACGTCCGAGTGCGAGGCGACCGCTGAGGACCGGTCCGTCCGGTCGGTCGCCATCGACGACAGCGGCCGATGGTTGGCCGCCGGGCTCACGAACTGTCTGATCGCCGTCTGGGACTGGCGGACCGAGACACCTGCCTTCTGGATCGAGGGGCACACGGACCAGGTACGTGCGATCGAGTTCGTGCCCGGCTCGGCCGAGCTTGTTTCCACGGGCAACGACCGATCGATCCGCTCGACGGACCTCGCGGCCGCCGACCACTCATCGCGGATGCTCGTCGACTCCGCCGGCGGGCGCACCTCGGCGACCGGCGCGATCGGCGAGGGTCGTGTGACCGCGCTCTGCGTCCAGCCGGATGGCTCGGTCATGACCGCGGGGCGGGATCACCTCGTGCGCCAGTGGCTGCGGAACGAGGACGGTGGGCTGGACCCGGACCTGACCCGCCTGGCGAGCCATGTCACGACGGTGCGCTCGCTCCAGTGCCTCGGAGATCGACAGGTGTTGTCGACCGCCGGCGACGGCGTCGTCCGGTGGGACCTCGCGGAGCGGGCCCGGACGGGATCGCTGCTCGAGGCGGTCGAGGTCTCCGACGTCGCCGTTCGACCCGGTGGTTCGAACGACGTGGTGGTGGTTGACGGAGGGCGAATCGCCTTCGCCGACACCGCGCGGACCTCGCCGTTCCCCCCCGAGGTCGAGGAGCTGACCGTCAAGGTGGTCGAATACAGCAACGACGGGAGTCACCTCGCCGTGATCGGCGAACGTGGCGGCGGCCACCCAGACCGTCTCGTGGTGCTCGACGCCGACACACTGGAGGTCGAGATGGTGGCCGACTCGACCGGCGAGGGCCGGCTGTGGTCGGTCGACGTCACCGACGACGGCCGAGCGGTCGCCGGGATGAACGAGGGCGAGATCCTCATCGCCGACCAGCAGCGTTCGATCGGCGTCCCGAGCGGACGGAGCGTGACGGCGATCGAGCTCTCTGGGGACGGGCACCTGGTCGCCGGCGACCGCGGGGGGTCGCTGATGTGCGGGACGGTCGACGGCGGCTTCACCGTGGTGGAGCTCGGCCGCCAGATCAACGACCTCGGTATCGACGATCGGAGCGGGACCGTCGTGGTGGGGACGGCATCCGGCCTGCTGCACGCCTACCCGGGAGCCCTCGCGGCATCGGATCCGAGCGGCTGCGACGCCGCCGAGTGGACGCAGTCCAGCTTTCCGCTCTCACACGACGAGATCACCTCGGTCGATTCGGCGATCGATGGCGACGTCCTCGTCGCGGCAAACTCCGACGGGAGCGTGGACATCTGGGACGTACGCCGGACACGGCTGATCGGATCGCTCACGCTCCCGGACGGCAACGCGGCCGAGCACGTCGCGATCGACCCGGACGCCGGCACCCTCGCCATCGGCGGCGACGGCGCGGCAGTGATCTTCGACATCGACCGCGAACGGCTGCGGCAACGCTTGTGCGAGATCGCCCAGCGCGACCTCACGCCCGATGAAGAGGAGGCGTTCCTCGCCGATCCCAACTATTACGAGGCTGCCAGATGCTCGGACTGAGGTTCCCCTGCCTCGCTGTCATCGTGCTCTCGCTGGTCGTCCCGTCGTGTGGGCGAGCGAACGAGGCGGGCGAGCCGGACGGCGCGCTCCCGAGCGACGTCGTCGAGCACGCGACGTACGGGGCCGGGCGCGCCCTGGACGTCTATCGTCCGGCGGACGAGGCGGCGCTCGCCGACACCGTGGTCGCCGTTGTCCACGGCTGCTGCGGCGACCGGCGGGATCTGGCGTCGCTCGCCGAGGCGATCGCCGACCGAGGGGCCATGGTGGTGAACGCCGACGTGTCGGCGCTCGGTGACGGGGGAGGCTGGCCGACGACCTACCTCGACGTCGTCTGCGTGATCGCGTGGGCTGATGCACACGGTCCGGACCGTGCCGACCGGGACCGCCTCGTGGTCCTCGGTTGGAGCGACGGCGCGCTCGCAGCGGCAGCCGTGGCGCTCGGCTGGTCGACGTTTGCCGACGCAGCCACCGCCCGCTGTGACGCACCGATCCCGCCGACCGGCCCGGACCTGGTGATCGGGGTGAGCGGACACTACGGCTGGACCGGACCGGTCCCTGAACACCTGGAGACCGAGCGCGCCGCCGAGTGGTTCGGCGCCCCCTCCTCCGCGGACTCGGTCGGCTGGACACAGGGCAATCCCGGATGGTGGATCTTCCAGGACAACGTCGTCCGCACGACCGACTTCGTGCTGCTCGGCACGACCGACGACCGCAACACCGAGTGGTTTGCCGACCGTCTCGTCGAACACGCCATCCCCGTCGAGCTGACGCTGTTCGAGGACGCCGGTCACGACGCGTTGATCGTGCCGCACGGAAACGTCGGTGGACGCGCACTCGAAGTGATCGAGGAGGTCCTTGCCCGCCCCTGACACCGCGTGCCCGCGCGCCCTCACGCTGGGGCGCGATGGGCGCGGGGAGGCTGGACGCGGGCGGCGCGGGGCGCGGATCAGTGCAGTGGTATCTCCACGCCGTGATCGCTCTCGGGGCGGGGACCGAAGATGCGACGATCTGCCTCGGTGATGGCGAGGTCGTTGATCGACGCCTCACGTCGGCGCATCAGTCCGTCGCCGTCGAACTCCCACAGCTCGTTGCCGTAGCTTCGCCACCACTGCCCGGCCGCGTCGTGGCTCTCGTACTGGAACCGGACCGCGATGCGGTCGTCCCCGAAGCTCCACAGCTCTTTGCGCAGGGCGTAGTCGAGCTCCCGCTCCCACTTGCGGGTGAGGAAGTCCACGATCTGCTCGCGGCCGACAAGGAACGTGTCCCGGTTCCGCCAGACAGAGTCGACGGTGTAGGCGAGCGCCACTCGCTCGGGCTCGCGCGTGTTCCATGCGTCCTCGGCCGCCTGCACCTTCTTTCGGGCGGCGTCCCGGTCGAACGGAGGCAACGGCGGTCGAGGAGTCATCGCCCGAGATTGTCGCACGCACATCCGGGTCGAGCACCGGGCCGGCGCGGGCGGATCGGCGCCGGTCGCCACGAGCGCCGGAGTCCTCGTGCGGCTGTAGCGTGCGAACTCTGGCGTGGGTCGCATGGTTCGAGGGGGGCACCGATGAGCACACCGACGTTCGGGATCTTCGATCACATCGAGGGCATCCCAGGGACCTCGGTCGCAGACGTGTTCAAGGACCGGTTGGAGCTCGTCCGGATGGCCGACGAGGCAGGCTTCGCCGGTTATCACCTGGCGGAGCATCACGGCAGTGAGTTGTGCCTGGCGCCGAACCAGGAGCTGTTCGTCGCTGCGGCGTCGCAGATCACGGACCGCATCCGGATGGGCCCGATGGTGAAGCTGCTCCCGCTGCACCATCCGGTGAGCCTGATCGAGGACCTTTGCGTCGCCGACAACCTCACGAACGGTCGGGTGGAATTCGGTGTGGGCCGCGGCCCGGCGCCCGTCGAGCACTTCTGGTTCGGGAGCGACTGGCCGACGGCGGCCGAGCGGTTCGAGGATGTGCTGGGCATCGTCTGCCGAGCCCTGCGCACCGGTGAGATCAGCAGCGAAGACTCGAGGTTCTACGACTTCCGCACGATGCCCCTGGCGACCCCGCCGGTGCAGGAGCACATCCCGTTCTGGTATCCGGGCAATCCGGTGACCGCCGGGCGGTTCGGGCTCAACCTGATGTGGCCGGGCCCGGTCCCTCGGGAGGTCGCCGAGCTCTACGCCGAGAGCTGGTACGCACACGTGGACGACGAGGTCCGCCTCGACGCGCCAGACGCCAGCCCCCGCGTGGGCTGCACGATGCTCATTGCGATCGCCGAGGACGAGTCCGAGGCCCTGGAGGTGGCTGCGCGAGGCATGAACGGCCTCGTTCGCCGTACCCATGCCGTGCACCGCTGGGACGTCGAGCTGCTCGGCCAGGAGGGTGCTGACGTGGCGATCGGACCCCTGCGCAAGATCCTGGGCAGCATCGACGAAGCGATCCAGTTCGGCGCGGGCACAGCCGACCAGATCCGGGATCGCTTCGCCGAGATCCTTGCCGAGGGCCACACGGACTACCTCGTGCTGCAGATCCCGACCGGGGACATGACCTTCGACGAGGCCAAGCGCACCCTGGACATCTTCGGCGCGAAGGTCAAGCCGGACCTCGAGATGGCCTGACCTCCCGGCTCCACCATCTGCTTGGAGCTCGAGGCCGTCGTCACACGCTGCCGGCGACACCGAGAGAGTCAGCGGCCAAGAACTTCGGGGCACCCTCCTCGTAGAACACGTCGAGCTCGCTGATGGTGAATCCGGCCGCGGTGAGGAGGTCGGCGATCGGCCGCGTGAGGTGGCAGCCGCCGAAGATGCGCTTCTGCATCGGCTCGAGTCGGTGCTGCCAGCGCTGCACGTTGTCGTCCGGGGCCAGGCCGTGTTCGACGAAGTGGAGGGTGCCGCCGGGCTTCAGAACTCTCCGGACCTCGTCGAGCGCGGCGGTGACGTCGGGGATGGTGCAGAGCGTCCAGGTGGACAGGGCGCTGTCGCAGCTGTCGTCGGGAAGGGGCAGCTTCTGGCCGTCGAGACCTGATCGTGTGACGGGGACGGTGGTCGCGGCCAGCCGGTCGCCGGCCAGCGTCCAGGCCAGGTCCGCCGGTTCGATGGCGGCCACGCCGGTCACGCCGGGCGGGTAGTGGGGGATGTTGAGCCCGCTGCCGAATCCGATCTCCAGCACCTGGCCGTGTAGGCCGGCACAGACCCGTGCTCGCAGCGGCTCTGCGACCTTCATGCCGCAGGCCTTGTTGACGATGCGGGGCAGCACCTTCTCGCGGTAGATCCCCATGGCTGGCTCCTTCGGGTTGGGTCGTGCTGCCCGGTCAGTCGTCGAGGTGACGGAGCAGCGCCATCGGACTGATCATGTGGTTCGGCCTTCAGCACGTGGCTGCTGGCCGAGCTGCGAACAGTCCGGCCAAGCGAAACCCACCGGCGGCGGGAGCTCGCTCACTCGCTCGGTCCGCTCCTTGCCGCCGGCGCTGACGAGCATCATGATCGCGCCGTCCGAGACGACCTGGCGGAAGTCCGCTCATGCTCCCGAGGTCCCACATCCCGCAGGATCAGCGCGAGCTCGTCCAGCCCGGTGTCGAGCTCGGCTTCGTCGGCGAGTCCGAACCCGAGCTCGAGCAGTGGGCCGGCCTCGCCGAGCCAGGCCAGCGAGGTCAGGTTGACGGCGACGCCGTGCCGGTCGAGCCGTTCGACGAGCGGGGGGATGGCGACGTCGTCAGGGAGACGGACCGTGACGTGCAACCCGGCCAGGCACGGGTCGTGGTGGACGATCGACCCCTCGGCGACGAGCTCGGCGAGGCGACCGAGGAGGTGCTGACGCCGCGCCCGGTAGGTGCGACGGGTGCGTCGGAGGTGGCGGTCGAGCTCACCCGAGGTGATGAAGGCGGCGAGGGCGGCCTGGGTGAGGTGCGGCGGCTGGGTGTCGACGTCCGCGCGGGTGGCGAGGAGGGCGTCGGCCAGCTCCGGCGGGCAGACGAGGAAGCCGAGGCGCAGCGACGGCGAGATGGTCTTGGAGAAGCTCCCGACGTAGACGACCCGCTCGGGGTCGAGCCGCTGCAACGGCTCGATGGGCCGGTCGACGTAGCGGTACTCGGTGTCGTAGTCATCCTCGATCACGACGAGGTCGTGGCGGCCAGCGACGTCGAGCAGCTGGCGACGACGGGGGGTCGACATGATCGCCCCGGTCGGAGCCTGGTGGGACGGTGTCGTGTACACGGCCCGAGCCCGTGGCGGGATGTGGTCCACGACCAACCCCTCGGAGTCGACGGGAACCGGGCGCAACTGGGCGCCGGCGTTGCGGAACGCCCGCCATGCCGGCGGGTAGCCAGGGTTCTCCACCGCGATGGTCGCGGCCGGCACCAGGACCGTCCGCGCGAGGAGATCGAACGCACCTTGCGCGCCGGCGGTCACGACGACGTGTTCCGGTGCGGCGATCACGCCGCGCGACCGACCGACCCACGCAGCGAGCGCAGCACAGAGCGCTGGCAGCCCGGCCCGGTCGCCGTAGCCGGGCGGCGGCGCCTGCAGGGCGGTGAGTGCGCTGCGACGCCACGCCACGACGGGGAACAGGCGGGGGTCCGGCCGGCCGGTGCGGAGGTCCGCCCGCCATGGCCGTGGTGTCGCGAGGTCCACCCGGCGCGGCCACGATCCGGGCTGGCTCGTCCGTTGCTGGCTTGCGGCGACGAACGTGCCGTCGCCGGTGCGGCCCGTGGTGTAGCCCTCGGCGCTGAGCCGGGCGTAGACGGTGGCGATCGTCGTGCGGGACAGGCCGAGGTCAGCGGCGAGGTCGCGGCTGGTCGGCAGGCGGTCGCCGTCGACGAGACGGCCAGACGCGATCGCGTCGCGCAGCTGCTGGTAGACCGCAGCAGCACGTCGACGCGGCGGCACGTCGTCGAGGAACAGCTCCACCATCATTGGATCGTCAACTCTTGCACTGATTGGATCAATACTCGGACAAAGAGACGGCGTACGGTCGGACCATGAGCGCAACCACGCTTGACGAGAACGTTGACGAGAACCTCACCGGCGAGTGCTGGATCTGTTTCACGTGCGGCACCCAGTACGCGAGGTCGGACGAGCCGCCCGCCGCGTGCCGGGTGTGCCTCGACGACCGTCAGTACATCGGCCGAGACGGGCAGCGCTGGACGAGGCACGTCGATCTCGCCGCGACCCTGCACCTCCGCATCGAGGACGACGACGGTCTGCTCGGCATCGGGATCGCCGAGCCGTTCGCCATCCCCCAGCGTGCGCTCGTCGTCCGCCAAGGTGGCATGACCGTGCTGTGGGACTGCGTGAGCCTCGTCACCCCCGAAGCGGTGGAGCAGGTCGGCGTGGTGGACGCGATCGCCATCTCCCACCCGCACTTCTACTCGTCGATGGTGGAATGGAGCGACGCCCTGGGAGGGATCCCGATCCTGTTGCACGCCGCCGATCGCGATTGGATCGCCCGCCCGTCGCCGGCGGTGCAGCTCTGGTCGGGCGATCGCCACGACCTCGCCAGCGGCCTCACGCTCCTGCACCTGCCCGGTCACTTCCCCGGCAGCACAGGCCTGCTGTGGCAGGGCGACGAACGTGCCGCGCTCCTCGCTGGTGACTCCCTCCACGTGACCGCGGACCGTCACGTCACGGTCATGCACAGTGTGCCGAACTACATCCCGGTCGGTGCCCGCACGATCGTCGAGCTCCGGCACCGCCTCGCGGGCATCGACTTCGACGACCTGTACGGGTTCACGTGGGGCCTCAACATCATCGGTGGCGCCCGCGACGCCGTCGACGCCTCGTTCGACCGCTACCTCGAGGCTATCGATCCGGCATCTCCGCTCGTAGTGGCCAACGCCGCCGCCAGCGGCGGGTGACGGCCTGGACGCGGCTGGGGCGAGTCCGTCTGGCCAGTTGTCCTCGGTAGGGTTTTGGCCGTGGGCGGAGCAGGCGGCGGAGGGCCCGGACGCGGGCAGGCGGACGAGGTCGCGCGCGTCGATCAGGCGATCGCCGCGCTCGAAGCGCAGCGCGGCGTGCTCGGCGATGCCGTCGTCGAAACCGCTCTGCAGCCCCTGAGGGAAAAGCGCGCCGCGCTCGTCTCCCGGATCGAGGGGGAGCAGCGCAAGCTGGTGACCGTCCTGTTCTCGGACCTGGTCGACTTCACCGTGCTCTCGCAGAGGCTGGATGCCGAGGACGTCCGGACCGTCGTCAACCGGTACTTCTCCTGCTGGCAGCACCACATCGAGGCCAACGGCGGCGTGGTCGAGAAGTTCATCGGCGACGCCGTGATGGCGGTGTTCGGGATCCGCCAGGCGCGCGAGGAGGATCCGCACCTGGCGATCCGTGCCGCCCTCGCCATGCGCGACGCACTGCGGGAGCTCAATCGCGAGGTTGAGCCGATGTACGGCGTGTCGCTGGCGATGAGGGTCGGCATCGACAGCGGTGACGTGGTGGTCGGGATGCTGGACGAGCGCCCGGGGCAGGAGGTGGCGATCGTCGGGGAGGCGGTCAACCGGGCCGCCCGCCTCCAGGCGTCGGCTCCGGTCGGCGGCGTCCTGATCTCGAGCGACACCTACCGGCACGTGCGCGGCTCGTTCTCGTTCCGGTCGGTTCCCGGTCTCCAACTCAAGGGCATCAGCCACCCGGTCGACGCCTTCGAGGTGCTGAACGAGCGTCCGCCGCGGGTTCCGGCTGGACGCCGCTCGGGGGGTGGAGGGCGTCCAGACCCGCACGGTCGGCCGCGATCTCGAGCTCCGGCAGCTGCAGGACCAGTTCCTGGAGGTCGCCGAGGACGGGCGCTGGCGAGTGATCACCATCGTCGGCGACGCGGGCGTGGGCAAGTCCCGGCTGCTCGGCGAGCTCGATCGCTGGCTGGCCGAGATGCCCGAGTCGGTCTGGTGGTTCCGCGGGCGGGCGTCCCCGTCCGGTGAGGACCGGCCGAACGCCCTGCTCCGCGAGGTGATCGTCAGCCGGCTCGAGATCCAGGAGAGTGACGGGCCGGAGGTCGTACGGGAGAAGTGGGCAGCCGGCTTCAACCGGGTCTTCGGCCCCGGTCCCGAGGGCGCGCGCAAGGCGGGTGTCATCGCGCGGTGGCTGGGCTTCGACTTGGGCGACAACCCGACGGCGTCGTCCGATGGGGTCGGTCACGACGCGCAGCAGCTGCGGGACCAAGCGGTGGTCTACACGGCCGAGTGCTTCCAGATCCTGGCGGCTGAGAACCCGGTCGTCGTCCTCCTCGAGGACCTGCACTGGGCCGACGACGGCACGCTCGACTGGATGGACGAGGCGGACGGCTATCTGGGCGAGAGCCCGGTGTTCATCGTCGCCACGTCGCGGCCCACGCTGTTCGAGCGCCGCCCTCACTGGGGTGAGGGCCGCGACCACCACGTCCGCTTCGACCTCGCGTCGCTGTCACGACGTGACAGCCGGCTGCTGGTCGACGAGATCCTGCAGCGAGTGGAGCACGTCCCGGGCTCTCTGACCGATCTCATCGTCGCCGCCGCCGACGGCAACGCCTTCTACATCGAGGAGCTCGTCACCTGGCTCATCGAGGCCGGCGTCATCATCACGGACGGCGACCGGTGGCGCATCATCGAGGACCGCATCGAGACGGCGCGCGTCCCGCCGACGTTGAAGGGTGTGCTCCAAGCTCGACTCGATGCGCTGTCCCCTCCCGAGCACCTGGCGCTGCAGCGGGCCGCGGTCATCGGCCGCGTCTTCTGGGACGACGCCGTCGACAACCTGGGATCGGCCCCGGAGGTGGCGACTGGTCGCGATGTCCACGCCGCCGAGACGCTCGAGCAGCTGCGATCACGAGCAGTCGTGTTCGAGCGCGAGCAGTCGGCCTTCGACGGGACCCGCGAGTTCCTCTTCAAGCACGCCCTGCTGAGGGACGCCACGTACGAGAGCGTCCTGCGGTCGCACCGGCAGGTGTACCACGGGCTGGCGGCGCGCTGGCTCGAGCGGACCACCGAGCGCAGCCGTCGCACCGATCAGTACGCCAGCCTCATCGCCGACCACCACGCCGGCGCCGGTGACGGGGCCGCCGCCGCGGTCTGGTACCTGCGGGCCGGCCGGCAGGCCAGCGCCGTCCACGCGCTGACCGAGGCCGCTCGCCTGCTCGCGCGCGGGCTCGAGGTCGCCCCGAAGGACTCGTTGCGACTCCGCTTCGACCTGCTGATCGCCCGCGAGGACGTCCTGGAGCGCCTCGCCGATCGGCCGGCGCAGATGGCGGTGCTCGCCGCGCTCGACGAGGCCCAGGAGCAGCTACAAGATCCGGAGTGCACGGTGCGCGCCCTCGTGACGCGCAGCAGGCGCTCGTTCAACGACAGCGAGTACGCCGCCCAGAACCAGGCGGCGCAACGTGCGGTCGAGCTGGCCCACGACGCGGGGCTCACCGAGCTGGAGGTCGAGGCCCGACTCTGGTGGGGGAAGGGGCTGACCTGGGATCACCAGTACGACGCGGCGCAGGCTGTGCTCCAGGAGACCCTCGACGGGGCCCGGCGCACCGGCCAGCGGAGCCTCGAAGGTGAGGCTCTTCGGTACCTGGCGATCGTGGCCAACGACCGCAGCGAGTTCCCCGAGGCCGTCTCGCTGCTCGAGCAGGCCCTCGCCGTCCACCGCGCGGACGGCGACGCAGAGAGCGAGGGGGTCGGCGTCGTCCAGCTGTCATCCGTCCTCTACAACCAAGGTCACTACGCAGCAGCACGCGCCCTGCTCGAGGAGGCCATGCCGGCCTTCATGGCGTCGGGATACAAGTACCGACAAGCCGTCATCATGAGCAACCTCGGTGTGATAATGCTCGCCCTCGGTGAGCTCGGGGCCGCCCGCCGCTACCTGCTCGAGGGCCTCGAACTGAGCCGGATCGTCGGTGACAAGGAGAACATGGCGTGCTGCCACGCCGGTCTCGGCGATCTGTACCGGCGCGCCGGGGACCTCGAGGTGGCCGAGACCGACTACCACCGAGCCATCTCGATGTCGGCCGAGATCGGGCCCTCTTCGCTGTCGAGCGAGGCCATCCTGGGACTGGCACTCGTCCGCCTGGAGCAGGGTGACGTGGACGACGCGCGCCGCGCCGCGGCGGAAGCTGTCGAGGACGCCCGCGTCGGCAGCTCGCGGATGGCCGAGGCGCGAGCGCTCGTGGCTGCCGGACGCATCGAGCTGCGCGCCGGCCGCGCCGACCAGGCGGGTCCGCTCTTACGGCACGGCCTGCAGCTCGCCGAGGAGCTGGAGCTCGACGTCGTCGTGGTGGAGGCGAAGGCCGCCCTCGCTCGAAGCGCCCTCGCGACGGGCCATGCCGATGAGGCGCGGGCGTTCGTCGACGACGTACTCGGCCCACCTCACACCTGCGGACCTGGCGGGAGCCCTGGATCCCGGCGAGGTCTACGCCGCGTGCCGGCAGGTGCTCGCGGCGCTCGACGACGATCGGGCCTCCGTCGTCCTTCGTGCCGCCCGCGCCTACCTCGACCACACGGCCGCGGTGATCGACGAGGACGATCTCCGCAGCGGCTTCCTCACCCGCGTCCCCACGCACGTCGAGTTGGCCCACGCGCTGCGCGCATAGCCAGCGGCGCCCCGAGCCGTCCTGCACCAGGGCCGAGGCCGCGAGGCGACCGTGCGTGCTGCGCGGCCTGCGGCGTCTAGCTGCCGCAGGCCGTCATCGCGCCGGCGGTGATGGCGGTGGAGGCGAGTCGGCGGGGTCGCGCGCGCTCTGCCGGCGACTCATCGGGGCTCGAGTGCGTCGGTTCAGCTCATCCCGCACTCGCTGGATGGATGACTGCACGTTGGTTCCCAGCGTCTGGACGGGCGGGGCCTTTGGTGCCGTCTCGTCCGGTGGCGTGTCCGCTCCCTCGTCCGCCGTCGCCTCGGTCTCCTCCCGATTGGCCCGCCCCTGCAGCCACACGACAAGGGCTGCACCCGCGACGAAGGCGACGAACGCGAGCGCCCACTTCTTCTTCGAGGTTCCGAGTGCTTCGTCAACCGCTTCGTCGACGACGGTCATCGGCGCAGCCCGGTGAGGATCACGGAGTCCATGCTGTTCTCCCTCGTACGCCCGACGTCACCGACCGTAGCAGCGGCCAGCGGGCGCGCCGGGCGCCTCACGTGTCAGCGCGGGCCGTCTGCTTCGCGTGGTGGAGCAGGAACTCGAGGATGTGGATGTGCTTCTGGGTGTCGAGCGCCATGAGCTCGGTCAGCAGCGGCCAGATCGTCGTCCGGCGGTAGTCCTTGAACCGCTTCTGCATGTCTCTGAGCTCCTTGGCATCCTGCTCCTCGAAGGCCAACAGCTGCTCGAGTTGAGCGATGAGCCGCTCGGGCTCGGCTTCTCGCCCCAGGTTCGGCACCCCATCCTCTGGCTCGACGAACGAGGCGAGTCCCTCGAAGGTCTTGACCCAGCGCTCATAGACCGCGTGGTGCCGTGCCTCGTCCTCGCGATCAGCTCCAGCAGGAACCGCACGTGGTCGGTCGAATGTTCGATGAGCTCGTCGTACCCGCTCAGGACCTCCGACTCCTTGGTGACGTGCTCCACCAGGAGTTGGTAGACCTCGCGCTCCCACACCGACAGACCAGCAGGAACTTCGTTGGCATCCATGGCTCTCACCTCGCACCGAACCCTGCTCCGCACGACGTGAGCCCCGCTAGAGACCAAGGTCCCGACGGGACCTAGAGCCGCACGAAGCCCTCCTTGATAGGCCTTCCTGGCGCGGAGCTTGCTGAGCAGGAAGAAGATCGCGAACGAGATGACCGCGATGAGCATGTCCGAGGATGAGGATAGCCGACCGCAAGCTCGACGCGAGTCTGGTTGACGGTCTCACCCTCCTCCACCAACGTCTCCGCGATCAGGACGCCGGCGAGGGACGCAACCAGGGCGAAGACGACGTTCGAGATGACGAGGTTGCGTGCCACCCGGTACGGGTTGCTCCGGCGCCGGTAGTAGCGGATCGGGAAGAGGATCAGCCCAGTGATGGCGAGGACCACGACGAAGAAGAGCAGCGCGCTCCCGACGCGCACCCCGACGTCACCCTCGTTGAGGAGCCCGAGCAGGCCCGCCACCGTCGGGAGGATGAAGTCCACCCAGCGGAACGGGAACACGTCACGAAGTCCCGGGCGCTGCGGCCCGGGAAGCGTCGGCAGAGCCCCCCGAACGGTCGGGCTCGGCGCCTCCGGAGGCGGCAAGGTCGGCGGAGGAAGCGTGTCCACCTCTGTCGGCTGCGGAGGTGCGACTGGCGCGGCCCAGGGCTGGCTGGGGACCGACGACGACTTCTCGGCCGTCACACCGTCGGCCGGGGCAGGGAGCGGTGGCGGCGGGAGGTCAGCGGGCGCGATCACCGGGAGCGCCGTCCATCCGGCCGCTTCGAGTCGCTCGACGAGGAGCCGGGCGACCGAATCGAGCTTCTCCATCGGAGCCGGATGCATGCTGATCCAGTTGAGCGGTGCCAGCTCGTAGAGGAAGAACCCGCGCGGCTCGGTCTGTTCGATCAGCACCGGGATCACCTCCTTGTCCAGATGGTCGGCGACCGCGAGCTCCTTCCTCAACTGCTTGGACGAGTTGCAGGCCTCGGAGAAGACGATCACGAGACATCGCGACGATGCGAGGTTCTCGATGATCGCGTCCCGCCAGTCCTCGCCACCACCGATCTCATCGTCCCACCAGACCGACGGTCCGAGGTTCTCCAGGACGGCGACGAGCTTCCCGACGAACTCCTTGTCCGTACGTCGGTAGCTGAGGAAGATGTCGGGGCCCTGGCGCACGTCGGGCTCGCGCGTGGCCATGTTGAGCCCCCTCTCCGACGCCGCTGGCGCCGGCAACTCGACGCCGGCTCGTTCGCCGACACCCACCTCTCGAGGACGATAGCGAACTGCTCGTCGCCCCGCCGTCGGCGGGACCTGTATCAGCCCGTGCCGGGTGACCGCTCGGGCAGCGCGGCGGTCAGCGCAGCCCGTACGTCGCCGCGCAGTCCGGCGGCCTCCCAGCGCGCCGTCCACTCCTGCTCGATGCTCGCGATGACGCGCACGGCCGACCGCACGAGGTCCTTGCCGGCATCGGTGAGCACGACCAACCGGGCGCGCCCGTCCTCGGGGTCGGGCACCCTCTCGACGTATCCGCGCCGAACGAGCAGGTCGACCACCTCACCGACGGATTGGTGCGTCAGCCCGGTACGCGCGGCCAGGGTCGTCAGGCGGGTCCCACCGGGGTCGAGGTTCTCGAAGATCGGGTGGAACGTGGGCGGCGAATCGGGGAAGCCGGCCGCCTCCAGCCTGGTCGTGATCTCCTCGACCATCAACTGACCCGTGCGGCGGACGAGCGAGATCAGGGTGATGACCCGCTCGGTCCCCGCTGGCTCTCGTGCTCGACGTGACATGCGGCTCCTCGAGATGGGTTGACTCTTCGTGCAGGCTTCCTGCACAATTAGGAAGGCAACCTGCACAATACTCCCCAAGGAGCACTCATGTCCTCGACCGATCTTCGTCAGACCGCCGTTCGCGATGCCGTGGCCGATAGCTGGTTCTGCACCTTGGCCACCACGTCGGCCGAGGGTCGCCCGCACGTGGCCGGCGTGCTGTACGCGCTGGTCGATCGCGACCTCTACGTCCACACCGACCGGGCCAGCCGCAAGGCGCGCAACATCGTCGCCAACCCGAACGTCGCCGTGTGCGTCCCGGTCGGCGCGGCGCCGGGCGCGCCACCGAACACGGTCAGCCTGCAGGCCACGGCGGCCCTCGTCGCCGTCGACGATGCGGAGATCACATCGCTGATCGCCGGCGGCCGCCTCGCCGCCATCACGTCTCATGGCGAGCTCGAGCGGCCGGACACGTGCTTCGTACGCATCACGCCGGGGCGGCGCGTCGCCGCCTACGGCATCGGCGTGTCCGAGGCCGAGTTGGCGGCCGACCCGCTCAGCGCCTTTGGCGCGGTGGCCTGGTGACCATGGACGCCTGGCTGCGCATCCTCACGATCGTCGGCGCGCTCACGACCGGGCTGATGGCCGGCCTGTTCTTCGCCTTCTCCACCGCCGTCATGCCCGCCCTCGCCCGGCTGGACAGCGGCCAAGGGCTGGAGGCGATGCAGCGCGTCAACCGAGCCATCCTCAACCCGCTCTTCCTCGTCACCTTCCTCGCCTCCGGGCTCGCCGGCGCCGCCCTCGCCGTGAGCTCGGCCTGGACCTGGGACCAGGCCGGCGCAGAGCTCCGTCTGGCCGGTGGCCTGCTCGCCTTCGGTGGCGGCCTCGTGCTGACCGCGGCGTACCACGTCCCGCGCAACAACGCCCTGGAGGCCGTCGGCCGCGGTACGGCCGAGGGCGATGCCGAGTGGGCCCGCTACCTGCGCGAGTGGGTGCCGGCGAACCACCTGCGGGCGCTGGCCTGCACGCTGTCGCTCGCGCTCCTGCTCCTCGCGCTCGACCCCGGCTGAGGCCGAGGCCGCCTGCCGGCTCGCAACTCCCGGCGGGCGCCGGCCGAGACCGCATCGTACCGTGACGTGATGGCTGCTGCGCTACGCCTCCGACCGGTGCGCACCGGGGATGAGGCCTCGTTCGTGGCGGCCCACCAGTCGATGACGGCCGATGACTTCGCGTTCGGGCTCTACTACGAGCCGGGCATGGAGTGGACGAGCTACCTCGACCAGCTCGATCGCCAACGCCGTGGGATGCGACCTGCCGTCCGGGCACGTTCCGTCCACGTTCCTCGTTGCCGACGTCGGTGGGCAGATCGTCGGCCGCAGCTCCATCCGGCACGAGCTGAACGAGTTCCTGGCTCGCGAGGGTGGTCACATCGGCTACGGCGTCCTCGCCGACCATCGGCGTCGTGGATACGCGACCGAGATCCTGCGCATGAGCCTGGTCATCGCCAGGTCCTCGGCGTCGACCGGGTGCTCGTGACGTGTGACGACGACAACGTCGGATCGGCCACCGTCATCGAGCGCTGCGGCGGGGTGTTCGACTCGCTGGTCGAGTGCGACGATGGGCCACCGAAACGGCGCTACTGGATCGACTGACTGTCCGGTCAGGTCGCCTCGAGCCGTGAGCCATGACCGGATGCGGTCTGATCCGCCCACGGTTCGACGGGCGCCCTCGCGGTAAGGCATCGGAAGCCGGCAGGAGGTGCCTCGTGGGGACCGAACAGGAACGCAGCGCACTCGTGGACGTCGAGTTCACGATGCCAGCCAAGGTCGACGCTCGGAGCGTGGCCGTGGCCGGAGATTTCAACGGCTGGTCGCCGACCGCCAACCCGCTGGCGGTCGACGACGAGGGGGCCTGGCGCACCACAGTTCCGCTGCCCCCGGGCCGCCACCGGTTCCGTTATGTCATCGACGGGGAGCGGTGGGAGGACGACTGGGCGGCGGACGACTACGAGTCCAACGAGCTCGGCGAGCAGAACTCGATCAAGGTCGTGGCGGATCCTCGCCAGGCGGCGGACGCCGAGGCCGAGGCCATCGCCCGGGAGACCTCGGCCGAACAGATCAAGCCGGATGCCGATTTGGTGGCTCCGCCGACGGAGAGCAGCGGCACGGGCGAGCGCCTCCCGGACCCCGCCGCGGCACCGCTGGCGTCGCCCCAGCCCAGCTGGGCCCACCGACGGTCGCGAGCTCCAGCAGGGATCCGGTCAGCCGTCACCGTCCATCGGTGAGCAGCAACAGAGCAACGACCCTCGTTCGCGCTGACGGGCGACGAGGAGTCGCGTCGCCCGCCGTCAGCAGGAGAAGAGATGGCGATGCCGGTTCCGGAGGGGGACGGCAGGAAAGCGGCCAGACTGGGAGCCTGTCCCCGAGGAGCGTCCCATGTCTGATCATCCTGAGCTCGGTACGGCCGATGGCAAGGTGACGCTCGCCGTCCACGTCCAACCGGGCGCCGGGCGCACCGAGGTCGTCGGCCGTCACGGTGATGCGCTGAAGCTCCGCGTGGCGGCGCCGCCGACCGGCAACCGGGCCAACGACGCGGTCGTCGACCTGGTGGCGAAGGAGTTCAACCTGAAGCGGGCCGAGGTGGTCGTCGCGTCCGGCGCCACGAGTCAGGACAAGCGCCTGACGCTGGGTGGTCTCGATCAGCGGGCGGCCGAGAAGATCGTCGATCGGTTGCTCGACTCCCCGCGTCTGCCGAATCGGCGCTAGCCCGAGCTCTGCTTCTCGGCCAGCTCCGCCTGGTACTTGGCGGTCACCGCCTCGATGGCCTTGAGGGTGCTCTCGGCCAGCTCGGGTCGCGCGGCACGGGCGCGGGCCTTGGCGTTGACCGTGGAGTCGTACTGGCCCTGGAACCGCGGGGCGACGTGGCGGGCGAAGAGCTCGAAGCTGCGCCACTTCGCGGCCGGGTTGGCCCAGTCGTGGGCGAGCTGCAGGTAGGCGCCGAACCCGCCGTTGGACTGCTTCCAGAGGCGGTCGATCTGCTCGATGGCGTCGTCAGGCGTGCCGACGGAGCCGATGCCGCTCTCGTTGACGAAGTCGATGAACTCCTTGACGTTCGTGCCGTCGCCCACGGCCATCTGCGGGAACGCCGCGGTGTGCTGGAAGTAGTCGAACCACGACTCGATGCCGTGCGCCACGTCCGCGTAGGCCTGCTCGCGGGTCTCGGCGATGTGCATCAGCCCGACGAGGCGCCACCGGTCGCGGTCGACCGTGACCCCGTAGTGGGCGGCGCGCTCTTCCATCACGTCCCAGTGCAGGCCCAGGACGTCGAAGCCGGCGGCCGTGGTGGCTCCGACGGACAGCAGCCCGTGCCCGTAGCGTCCGGCGAGGCGGGGACCGGCCGGCGACGCGACGGCGGCGATCGCGATCTCGGGATGCGGATGGGTGTAGGGACGGAGGTGGAGGCGGGCATCGACGATGTCCCACCGGTCGTTCGAGAACGTGACCGGCTCGTCGCTGGTCATCAGCCGGGTGATCACGTCCACCGCATCCTCGAGCAGTTCACGGGTGGCCGGCATGTCGAGGCCGATCATCGCCGCGTCGCTGGGCAGCGCGCCCGGGCCGAGGCCGAGCATGAAGCGGCCCTTCAGCATGTGGTCGAGCTGCACCGCCCGCTCCGCGACCCACAGCGGGTTGTGGTAGCTGGCGCTGACCACTCCGGTACCGAGCTTGATGTGGTTCGTGCGCTCTCCCGCCGCGGCGATGAAGATCTCCGGCGAGGCGATGGTCTCGCTCCCCGCCGAGTGGTGCTCGCCGATCCACGCCTCGTCGTACCCCAGCCGGTCGAGGTGAGTGACGAGATCGAGATCCTGGTCGATCAGCAGGGTCGGGTTCTCGCCGGCGGGATGGAACGGCGCCATGAAGATCCCGAAGCGCATGCGGCTCATGTGTCCTCCAAGTCGTAGTACCGACCGGGAGGCTAAGCGCTCGTGCGGCTGCACCGCGAACGCTGCCGGCGGATCTCGCGGAGCTCCGTTGCGATATCCGCAACGGAACTCCGCGAGACGCCGAATCGCGCCATCCCTCAGGCCGACGGCACCGGCAGGCGGCACCGCTGGCTGATGGCGTCGATGTGGCTGTGGTCGGTGCCGCAGCAGCCGCCGAGCACCCGCAGGCGTGGCAGTGCGGCGCGCAGCTCGGCGTAGCGCTCGGCCAGGTCGGCCGGGTCGCCCGCGTCCAGCTCCTCGGCTTCGTCGAGCTCGGCGTGGCTGAGCTTCGACGCGTTGGCGCGGACGCCGCCGATGCGCGCCGCCCACGCCGGTGAGCCGTCGAAGACGGTCGCGAAGTGGGTCGGGTGGGCGCAGTTCACCATGTAGTAGGCGGGGTAGGCGCCGGTGGCGGCATCGACCGCCTCGATCGCCTCGCCGAGCGGCTGGCCCGAGGGGAGGCGGCCGTCGGTCTCGACGGTGAACGAGATGACGACCGGCATCCCGGCCGACCTCGCCGCCTCGGTGACGCCGATCGCCTCCTCCGCGTAGGTCATGGTGATCGCCGTGACGAGGTCCGCCTCGGAGGTCGCGAACGCCCGCGTCTGGAGGGCGTGGTAGTTGCGGGCCTCATCGACGGTCATGGTGGCGCCGACCTGGTAGCCGTCGCCGCGTGGCCCGATGCAGCCGCTGATGACGACCGGTGTCGAGGGCGTCTCGTGCCGGCCCCGCACCTCGACCAGCAGGTCGACGGCATCGCGGTTGACCGCCTCCAGAGCCTCCACGCCGTAGCCGGCGCGGGCGCCCCAGTCGGCGTTGGCCCGCCAGGTGGGCGTCTCCAGCACGATGCCGACCTCGTCACGGGTGGCGACGGCGGCGTACGAGTCGAAGTAGCGGTGCAGCGCGGCTCGCCCGGCCGGGTCGGCCAGCAGCGCGAAGGCGGCGAAGTCGGGCAGGTCGAACCCGTCGTGGAAGATCAGGGTCGTCTCGATGCCGCCGTCGGTGAGGAACGTGGCGGCGTCGAGCTGGGGTAGGTGGTGCCGGTACTTGGACATGGGTCGCTCCGTTCGGTCAAGGCGGTCAGGGCTTCGGTGACACAGGGGAGGCGGTAGATAACGTCTCACACCGTGGAGGCGCCGGGTGGAGCTGATCGGCCGGGAGGCGGAGTTGAGGGAGGTCGTCGACCGGCTGGCCGATCGCCGGCTGGTCACGCTCATCGGCCCGGCCGGCATCGGCAAGACGGCCCTGGCGTTCGCGGTGTCCGCCCAGCTCGCTCCTCGCTACGAGCTCGGCGCCCACGTCGTCGACCTGACCCGGGTCGACGAGCCCGACGCGGTCGGCGGGAGCCATCGCCGGCCAGCTCGGGTTCTGCTCGTTCGAGGCCTTGCTCGGCTCCCCGTCGGAGACACCGGCGCTTGTCGTCGTCGACAACTGCGAGCACGTCACGTCCGCGGCGGCCGACGCCATCGACGGCATTGCTCGGCCGCCTGCCGTACGCCCACGGTGCTCGCCACCAGCCGCTCCCCGCTCGACCTGCCGGCCGAGTCGCTCGTGGTGCTCGGCCCCTCGGCGTGCCCGGAGCGAACACCGCCGACCTGGACAACGACTCCGTGCGCCTGTTCCTCGAGCGGGCCCGCGATGCCGGCGCGACGATCGCGCGACGATCAGCTGGCGGCCGTCGCCGTCCTGTGCCGTCAGCTCGACGGCGTGCCGCTGGCGCTCGAGCTGGCCGCCGCCCGCACCCGCACGATGCAGCCGGCTGAGATCCTCGCCCGGCTGGGTGAAGGTGTCGACGTCCTCGCCCGGCCGCGCTTCCGGGGCGATCAGCGGCACCGCAGCCTCGTCGGCGACGATCGAGTGGTCGTACCGGCTCCTGCCCGCCGACGTCGCCGCCCTGTTCGATCGGCTCGGGCCTGTTCGCCGGCCCGTTCGCGTGCCGACATGGTCGCCGCCGTCGGCGCCGACGTCGGGCTCGACGCGGACGGAGGCGGCCGACGCCCTCCAGTTGCTGGTCGACTCTTCGCTGGTCGTCCGCCGAGGCCCGCGCCGGCTCCACCTCGTTCCGGCTGCTCGAGACCGTGCGGGCGTTCGCCGTCCATCGGCTGCGAGGAGCAGGGTATCCTCGACGAGGCCCGCGGCCGGCTGGCCGACCACGTCGTCGGCGGCGGCCGCCGAGATCATCGCCGCGGGCGCGCGACGCTGGGACACCGTCGATCTTCGGCCGCCTGCTGGTCGATGTACGACAACATCGTCGCCTCGCTGCGCTGGTGCCTCGCCCACGACGCCGACGGCACCCGGCCCTTGCTGCTGCTGTGCCGTGCTCTGGGGCGTCGTGCACCAGGGCCACACCGACGAGATCGCCGCGCTCTGCGCGCAGACGCATCGCACGCTGGCCCGACCCCACGAGCCCGTTCGCCGCCGACGCCGTGGCCACCGCGGCGACGGCGCGCGTGCCTGATCGGCGATCCCGGTGGCGCCTATGCGCTCGCCGAGCGCGACGCTCGACGCGGTCGAGCCCGATCGGCACCGCGCCGGTGACGCTCCGGCGGGCCATGGCCTACGCGGCGCGGGCCCTGGACGACCGCACCGCTCGCCATGCGGCTGTTCGCCGACGTCGGCGCCGGCGCTCGCGAGCGTGGCCTGGTCGGCCTGGCCCTGGAGGCCGACGTGAACCGCGCCCAGCTGCTCGCCGACGACGGCGATCTCGACGCCGGCCATCGAGCTCGGCCGAAGCGGCCCGGCGCGAGGCGGTCGCGGCCGGCTCCGCGGTCAACGAGGTGTGGGCGCAGTCGGTGCACGCCCACCTCCACCTGCGGCAGGACATCGCCGAGCGGGCTCGCCGAGGTCGCACGCGGCCCTCGACGCGGCGCGGCGCATCGACTACCCGGCGGCGATCAGCGTGAACCTGCGGTCGCTGGCCTGGGGCTCGATCCGCTCCGGCGACCCGCGCGACGCCGCCGAAGCGCTGACCGAGCTGTTCGACGGACCTCATCGCGCGCGAGACGGCGTCGCCGACGCTGCGCGGCGCCCTGTACACCACCGCCGAGCTCCTGCACGCCGATCGGCTCCCCGGCCTGGCCGAGCCGCTCGCCGCGACGGCGCGCGACGCTGCCGATGGTCGGGCTGACGGGGGGCGCGGTCGACAGGCTGGTCGCAGCTCCCGACGACGATGGCGCGCACCGCTGACGCCGCCGCGACGCCATCGTGCTGGCACGCCACGAGCTGCGCGACTACCTCGCCGATGCGCGCCTCGCCGCCGAGCCGTCGGCCCGCCCGAGCCGGATGCCGGCGGCGCGCGCGCCCGGCCGTCGAGCCGAGGCGCGGTTCGTCGACCGCGGTGACTTCTGGGAGGTCGACTTCGCCGGGCGGACCGTCCACGCCAAGGCGTCGAAGGGAGTCGCCGACCTGGCGCGGCTGCTCGCCGCGCCGGGCCGCGAGGTGCACTGCCTCGAGCTGATGGGCGGCAGCGTCGAGCAGGCCTCGACCGGCGAGGTGCTCGACCACGACGGCCGCGCCGTCAGTACGAGGAGCGCATCCGTGACCTGCAGCGAGGACATCGACGCCGCCGAGGCCGACAACGACTACGCCCGGGCCGAGCGGGCCCAGCGTCGAGCTCGACACGCTGGTCGAGCACCTCACCGCCGCGCTCGGGCTCGGCGGCCGGACCCGCCGCAGCGGCAGCTCGGCCGAGCGGGCCCGCTCAGCGGTCACCCAGCGGATGCGCTCGACGATCCGGCGCCTGGGCGCCGCCCATCCGGACCTGGGCCGCCACCTCGAGGCGTCGGTCACGACCGGCACCTACTGCGTCTACCGGCCGGAGCATCCCGTGGTCTGGCGCACCTGAGCGAGAACGTCCTCACGGTGTGAGGCGCTTCGTCACGCCGGGAGTGCGAATCGCCTCACGCCGAGGGCGCCGCGCATAGGAGCCACCATGACCACCACGACGACCACCGACACCCACCACCGACCCATCACGGGCCGGTCTCGATGTCGGCGACGTCGAGCTCTGGGTCGACCAGCGAGGCGAGCGGACCCGACGTCCTGCTCATCGCCGGCCTGAGCGACCCGGCCGAGGCCTGGACCTTCCAGCTCGACGGGCTGGCCGATCAGTACCGCCTCACCGCCTTCGACAACCGGGGCGCCGGCCGGTCCCCCATGCCGCCGGACGGCTTCAGCGTCGCCGACATGGCCGACGACGCCGCCGCGCTCCTGCGGGCGGCGGGCATCGAGCGGCGCCCACGTCGCCGGGTTCTCAGGGGGCAGCCGCCACCGCCCAGCACCTGGCCCTCCGCCATCCGGACCTCGTCCGCAGCCTCGTGCTCGTCAGCACGTGGGCCCGGCCCGACGCGTATCTGCGCCGCGCCATGGACGCGTGGACCTGGTTGCCCGAGGTGGCACCGAGCGAACGGAGCATGCTCGAGGCGTTCTTCCTCTGGATCTACACGCCCCGCGCCCACGAGAGCGGGATGGTCGACGGCGATCATCGAGGACGCCATGTCGTTCCCGCACCCGCAGCCGCCGGAGGGCTTCGTCCGCCAGCTCGAAGCGTGGAAGCAGCACGACACGCTCGACCGCCTCCACGAGATCACCGTCCCGACGATGGTGGTGGCGGGCGAGATCGACATCGTCACCCGCCCCGCTACGGGCAGGTCGTCGCCGAGGGGATCCCGGGCGCCGACGTTCGTCGTGCTGCCCGGCGAGGCCCACCAGCCGTTCCAGGAGAGCCCCGAGGCCTTCAACGCCATGGTCGACGCGTTCTGGTCGTCCCTGGAGCCTCGGTAGCGGACGGTCAGGAGCGACGGAGGTATTCGTTCGCCGCTTCCTCGCCCATGGCGGCCAGATGCTCGGCGCGATGGCGCTCACGCTCGGCGCCGCGGGGATGGCTGAACCCCTCTCCGACCACTGCCTCTCCCCGATCGCACACGACGTACCGGCAGATCCGCTGGGCGTGCGGTGACAACGTGCGCCAGCGCTCGTAGGACATCGAGCGGAGCACGGCCTCGCTCCTGAACCACGGCGCGAAGTACTCGACGTTCGGCATCGCACGGACCTCCCGCGAGAGGTTCGGCGTGCCGCCGTGCCAGCAGCGGACGTCGCGGAAGATCGCCGATCCGGCCGGCAGCGGGCACACCGTGCTCAGCCTCATCCACTCGGGTTCGTCCGCCAGCTTGGGGATGGGTGCACGCGACCGGTGCGTCCCCGGGATCTGCCGGATCGGACCGTTCTCCCGCGTGAGGTCCACGAGCGGGAAGTTGATGTGGATGGCGGGCACCGGCAGGTCACGCATCGTCAGCCCGCCGAGGGGATCGTGCAGCTCGGACCACATGTTGTCCGAGTGCAGCCCCTGGTACTCGATGGCCCCCGGTAGGGCGAGGTCTCCGCCGCTGCCGCAGACGATGTAGTTCGGCGAACCGAAGATCTCGGTGAGGATCGGCGTCGTGGTCGGCATGTCCATCAGCTCGCACCATTCGGACCGGTGGAACATCTGGCGGGTGGCGGACGTGGCTCCGAACGAGTAGCGGTGCGGCAACCCGCCGGCCCCGCCGCCGACAGCCCCCTCGGGGTCGGCCGCCACCAGGGTCCGGACCACTTCGGCGGCCGCCACGCGCAGCCGCTCGAGCTGATCCGGCGCGATGGCGTCCCGCACGGCCACGAAGCCGTCGCGGTGGAACAGTGACGCCGCCCGCTCGACCTCGTCAGGAGAGACCACCTCGAGCCCAGGGATCCCGTTGCGCTCGCGCAGGCGATGCCGCAGCGCCGTGACGCCCGGATCGTCGTACGAGCGGGTCCACGTCGCGCACCGGGGATCACCGGCGACGAGGTTGCGGTGCTCCGGCGTGGTCTCGATCTCGACCTCACCGACCGGCGTCGCCAGCCCGAGCGGGTTGTCGTTCGAGCCGTGGCCCGCGACGACGGCCCGGTTGGCGAACCCGTTCGGGGGCACGGCGGCGTTCCACCCCAGGCCGGCGAGGCGATCGGGTGCCGATGCGGTCTCGCTCGTCACCCCGGCCTGCCCGTCAGCCGGAGCTCACCACGACGACGGCCGTGCTGGCGATGATGGCGGCCTGCGTCGCATCGATGACGTGCTTGACCGCGTCCGCGGCAGGGACCTGCTCCGCGGCGTGGGCGATGCGCTTCTTCGCCTTGGCGCGATCGGCGCGGTCGGGAGCGACGACCTCGAGCATCTGGCACGGGCCGGACAGCGCGAGGAGCACGGCCGTCCGCTGATCGAGGGCGGCGTCACCGGTGGCCGCGGCCCGCACCCGGGCCAGCAGCGCGGCGTGGGCCGCTGGGTCCCGCACCGGGTGACGGGTAGATCGCAGCGTCTCCTTCTCGCGGCCGAGCACGCCTGACGCCACCATGGCGTCCACCACCTCGGTCCAGCCCGCGTGCTTGATCGAGCCCAGCCGGCTCTTCAGTCGCTTGCCCTCGTGCGGCGCCACGTTGTCGAGGGCCTGCCTGAGCAGCGGGTCGGCCGGCCTGGTGCCGGTCAGCCGGATACGACCGTCCGTGAGATCGAGGTGGCCGTCGAGGGCGAGCTCGGCGACCAGGGCGCCGGTCACGCCGACGGCCGCGGACGGCTGGTTCGACGAGCCGCGGGCCACGGTGCCGTCGGGGTCGAGGGCGAGGAGCACGAACTCTTCAGCGAGCAACACGAGGATCCCTCCCTTTCTCCGTCATCCCGCCGGCTGCGGGAAGACCTGGGTCCAGTCGTCCTTCACGCTGACGGTGACGAACCCGTCTGCGGCCGCGGCCTTCTGGATCTCCTCCGCGCCCTTGTCGTACGGCGTGTCGCCCCGGCCGGTGTCGTCGTCATGGCGGATGAGGAGGCTGAGGCTGCGGGGGTGCCGCCGGACGAAGCGGAGCATCGGGAGATCGCCGTTGGAGTTGCCGGCGGCGAGGATCGGGCCGTCGCCCGATGCGGCTCCAGATCCTGATCGGCTTCTCCGGACCGTCGGCCAGGAACGAGAACGAGGCCGCGTAGCGGACGTCGCCGCCGGACTCGTCCTCGGTGTAGACGAGGCCGATGGCCGATCCGATGACCCGCTCCGGCGGGATGCCGTACACGCCTGCCGTCATCGGGCGCATGAAGTCACGATCGCCGGCCGACACGATGAAGGTCGTGAACTCGTGCTGCTCCAGGTACTGCAACAGCTCCACCATCGGCTGGTAGACGGTCTCCGAGTACGGCCGGCGCAGTACCGGGTGCTCCTCGACGCGGAAGAACTCGCTGATCTCGGAGGCGTAGTCGTCGACGGTGCGCTCGGCGCTGATGCCGACGACGGCCGTCATCATGAGCCGCAGGTCCGTCTCATCGCCGCCGTAGTGCTTGTCGAGGGCCCCGCCCTAGCCAGGCCAGGTCGCCGGTGGTCGCGGCGAGATAGGGCTGCTGATCGGCCAGCGTCGGGTCCGCGGCCGCCTGCTCGCGCCACTTGCCGACGATGAAGTGCAGCTGGGTCGGCATCGGCTTCTCGGTCCACAGCGTCCCGTCGTTGTCGAAGACCGCGACCCGTTCGGCGACCGGGACATGATCCGGGCCGTCACCGGTGACGGCCTCGACGAACGAGACGATGGCATCGCGGGTCGGGGTAGCGGCCCACGAGGCGAGCACGTGCTCTTCGGCCATGGCCTCTGGCTACCACACCGCCTGCCGACCCGACGGCACCGAGATCGCCCCAACTCGCGCCCCACCATGACGCCGCGGCACGTCAGCGCCTCAGCGGCAGGCGCGGTGGAGCACCTTCACCTCGTTGAGGCAGACGTCGAGCATGTCCCACAGGTCGGGCACGAGCTCGCGGCACGACACCAGCCCGAAGTCGAGCGTGTCGACGTAGCTCTGCACCGTCATGTTGAGCCCGATGCCGTCGGTGACCGTCGACACGGGGTAGTAGTGCGTCATCTGCGCCCCGGTGAGGTACACGGGCTGGCGGGGCCCCGGGACGTTGGAGATGACCACGTTCACCGGTGGGTTCACGCGGTCCGAGATGCGCGTGGCGGCGGCCAGGCGGGCGGCGCGTGTCGCCAGCGCCGGTGCGGTGAACTGGCTGAGATCGACGATCAGGTCCGCCGGCAGCAGGTCGAACTGCTCCTTGGCCGCCACCATCGTGTCGTGCATGGCGCGGACGCGGTCGACCGGGTCCTCCAGGTCCGTGGGCAGGCGGGCCACGATGCCCGACACCCTGTTGGTCCACTTGTCGAGCTCGTCGCCGCTGCGGATCGACACCGGGACCATGGCCACCAGCGGTTCGGCGGGCAGCGCGTCGTGGGCCAGGAGGTATCGGCGCAGCGCGCCCGCGCACACCGCCATCACCACGTCGTTGAGGGTGACGCCGAGGTGGTTCTTGATCAGCTTCACGTCGTCCAACGGGACCGAACCCATGGCGAAGCGGCGGTGCGGGCTGATGGACCGGTTGAACGGCGTGGGTGGCGCGGCCACCCTGGGCAGGACCGGGGGCCGGTCGCGCTGCTCCGTCCGACTCCCGCCGGGTAGCCGCCGGCGGAGCTGATCGAGGGTGTCGGCGAGGTCGACCCGTCGCAGGACGCGGGCCATCTCACCGGCGGCGGCCACGCTCAGCCGCGCCGCCCGTCCGGGGTTGAGCACCATGTTCATCATCGTGCGCTGCACGAGCTCGAACGGGCTCGGGACCGGGTCCGGCTGCCAGTTGTCCGGACCGGGGTCGGGCCCCCCGCCGGTGGGGTCGGAGTCGAGCATGATCGTCAGCAGCTCGACGCCTGAGGCGCCGTCGATGGTGGCGTGGTGGATCTTGGTCAGGATGCCGAAGTCGCCGCCCTTCAGCCCCTCGATGACATAGACCTCCCACAAGGGCCGGGAGCGGTCGAGCGGGCGGGCGATGATGCGGGCGACCTGCTCGGCCAGCTGTTTGGCGTTGCCGGGCCGGGCGAGAGCGATCTCCCGGACGTGGAAGTCGAGGTCGAAGTCGGGGTCGGCGATCCAGTAGGGCCGGTCCAACCCGAGCGGGACCTCGACCAGCCGGCGCCGGAACGGCTCGATCAGCGGGAGGCGGTTCTCGAGTTGGGCCCGGAAGGCCGCGAAGGGCCGGAACGAGCGGTCGGCCGGCCTCCGGTAGATCGACAGGCTGGACACGTGGCCGAAGCTGCGGCCGGTCTCCATGTGGAGGAAGCCGGCGTCGAGCCCGGACAGCTGTTGGAGCGTCACGATCGACAAACGTACGCTCCCGCGGCGATGCCGCAGTCCGGGGCGCCCGAGAGGATGATCGATGGAGCGTGAGCTCTTCGACGACGAGCACGAACAGCTGAGGGCCAGCTTCCGGGCCTGGCTGGCCGCTGAGGTCGTCCTCCATCAGGAGGAGTGGGACCAGGCGGGCATCGTGCCGCGGGAGCTGTTCACCTCCGCCGGCGCGCACGGGTTCCTCGGCTTCGACATCCCGGAGGAGTACGGCGGCGGTGGGGTGAGCGACTTCCGCAACAACCTGGTGATCGTGGAGGAGGTCCAGGCCGCCGGCGTCGGGGGTGCGGGCCTCGGCCTCACCCTGCACAACGACATCTGCCTGCCGTACTTCATCAAGTACTGCACGGACGAGCAGCGGGCGCGCTGGCTTCCCGGCATCGCCAGCGGTGAGCTGATCACCGCGATCGCCATGACCGAACCGGGCATCGGGAGCGACCTGGCGTCGATGTCCACGACGGCGATCCGCGACGGGGAGCGGTACGTCGTCAACGGCTCCAAGACCTTCATCACGAACGGCATCAACGCCGACCTCGTCATCACGGCGGTCAAGACCGACCCCTCGCAGCGCCACGCCGGCATGTCGCTCCTCGTGCTGGAACGGGGTATGGACGGGTTCGAGCGGGGCCGCAACCTGGAGAAGATCGGCCAGCACGCGCAGGACACGGCTGAGCTCTTCTTCTCCGACGTCTCCGTGCCCGTCGAGAACCTGCTCGGGAGCGAGGGCCAGGGATTCGTCCAGCTCGTGCACAACCTCCCGCAGGAGCGGCTGTCGATCGCCGCCTCCGGGGTCGCCGCCGTGCGCGCCGCTCTCGGTTGGACGCTCGACTACGTGAAGGAGCGCAAGGCCTTCGGACAGCCGATCGGCTCGTTCCAGAACAGCCGGTTCGTCCTGGCCGAGGTGTCGACGGAGCTCGAGATCGCGCAGGCGTTCATCGACCGCTGCGTCCTCGCGCTCAACGCCGGGACGCTCACCGCCGAGGATGCCGCCAGGGCGAAGTGGTGGTGCACCGAGCTGCAGAAGCGCTCGGTCGACCGCTGCCTGCAGCTCTTCGGCGGCTACGGCTACATGCTCGAGTACCCGATCGCCCGCGCCTACGCCGACGCCCGCATCACCACCATCTACGGCGGCACGACGGAGATCATGAAGGAGATCATCGGCCGTCAACTCGGCCTGTGACCGCGTAAGGTGCCGGTCCGCATGGCCTCGACGACACCGATCGAGCCGGTGCCCGAGCCGGCATCCGCGCCGGCCCACGTGCCACTGGTCGACTACCTGGTCCTCGACGACGAGCCGCACCTCGTGGCCTACGAGTGCACCTCCTGCCAAGCCCGCTTCTTCGACCGGCGCAACGCCTGCGCGGCGTGCAGCGGGACGTCGTTCGAGCGGGTCCCGATCGCCACGGACGGCGTCCTGCGGGCCTTCACCATCGTGTCCATGGCGGCGCCCGGCATCCCGGTGCCGTTCGTGGCCGGTGTGGTCGACTGCGGGGGCACGAGCGTGCGGGCCAACGTCATCAACGTCGAGCCCGATCCGGATCACGTGGCGCTGGGCATGAAGGTGCGGCTGGCCACGTATTCGATGGGCACGGACGGTGCCGGCACCGAGGCCGTGGGCTTCGGCTTCGAGCCGGCCTGAGCGAGGGAGCGGCGCACGATGGCCGACAACGTCTGGATCCTCGGGATCTTCATGACCAAGTTCGGGAAGCATCCCGACAGGGACACGGTCGACCTGGCGGCCGAGGCGGCCATGGGCGCGCTGCGCGACGGCGGCGTGGACATGAAGCAGATGGGCGTGTTGGCGGCCGGCAACCTCATGGGCGGCCCGGGAAGCATCGGCCAGCAGCTGCAGAAGCAGATCGGCCAGACGGGCATCCCCGTCTACAACGTGGCCAACGCCTGCGCCACGGGGGCGACGGCCTTGCGGACGGCGATCATGGCCGTGAAGGCGGGCGAGGCGGACTACGGGCTGGCCGTCGGGGTCGAGAAGCTGGCCGGCGCCGGCCTCCTGGCGGGCGGCTCGCGCAAGGACGACGGTGGCACCTGGTCGCCGAGGGGCCGGTTCGGCGCGGTGGCGCCGGTCGACGGCCGCATCGGCACCGAGACCATGCCCGGGGTGTTCGCCCAGATCGGGATGGAGTACGGCCATCGGTACGGCGGCACCAGCTTCGAGCTGTTCGCCCGCATCAGCGAGAAGAACCACGCCCACTCCACGCTCAACCCGCTGGCCGCCTACACCAAGCGCATGACCCTCGACGAGATCATGAACGACGTCATGATCGCCTACCCGAACACCCGGCCCATGTGCTCCGCCAACTGCGACGGCGCGGCCGCCGCGGTGGTGGTCAGCGACTCGGTGCTCAAGACCCTGTCGCCCGACCAGCAGCGGCGGGCCGTGAAGGTCTCGGCGTCCGTCCTGACGACCGATCCCTGGCAGGAGGCCTGCCAGATCCTCCCCGACGTCAACACCCTCACCCGCAACGCGGCCCAGCAGGCTTACGACCAGGCCGGGGTCGGCCCCGAGGACCTGGACCTGGTGGAGCTGCACGACTGCTTCGCGACGGCTGAGCTCGTCCACTACGACAACCTGATGCTGTGCGAGCAGGGCGGCGCGGTGGAGCTCTTCGAGAGCGGGGCGACGTGGCGGGACGGCTCGACGCCCGTCAACGTGTCCGGCGGTCTGGAGTCGAAGGGCCACCCCATCGCCGCGACGGGCATCGCCAACATCTGGGAGGTCTGCCACCACCTGCGGGGAGAGGCGGGCGATCGCCAGATCGAGGGTGCGACCGTCGGCCTGGCCCACGTGATCGGGCTCGGCTCAGCGTGCGGCGTGCACATCCTCGAGCGCCGCGCCGCTTAGCGGGGCGGCTCGGGCAGCGGAACGGAACCGGTCTCGGGCCAGAGGTGTAGAAGCAGGGTGGGTGCTGGTCGCCGAGGCGATGACATGACAGTTCGCGTGCGACGTCGTGCGGCCCTGGTGCTGGCCACCCTGCTCGTCGCCGCCTGCAGTGGAGGCGGCGGCACAGACGACGGCGGCGGGGCATCGGCGCCGCCCGGCTCGTCGACCGATCCGTCCGCAACTTCGTCGGCCTCGTCGGCACCCGGATCCTCGCTGCCGGGCGCGTCGTGTGCGATGGCAGGCGTCGCCGCGCCGCCCGGCTGCTGGCAGAAGGTCCTCCCGCTCGGCAGCGGGGGCTTCCCACCGTCACCGGGTTCCGAGAACCAGCCCGTGTGGGAGCCGGGGAAGTTCCCGCTCACGCTGCGACCGAACGTCGCCATCGACGACGAGCTCTGGATGGCCGCCCAGACGGTGGCCTACTCGTCCCCGGACGGACTCACCTGGACCGAGCGCGCCAAGACCGACTGGGGCGAGCGCATCTACCAGACCGTGGTCGCGTTCCAGGACAAGCTCTGGATGTACGGCGGCCTGGACTACGACACCGCGCGCCTTCCTGAACGACATCTGGGTGTCGTCCGACGGCACGACGTGGGAGCAGGCGGGGACGGCACCGTGGTCGCCGCGGGGCGGCCACGCCATGGTGGTCCACCAGGGTCGGCTGTGGCTCTTCGGCGGCGCGGACCACGTCGCCGAGGACCGTTCCACGGACCGGTTCCTGAACGACGTCTGGGTCTCCGACGACGGCCTCGCGTGGACACAGGTCACAGCGAGCGCGCCGTGGCCGGCGCGTGACCAGGCGGACGTCATGGTCTTCGACGGCGCGCTGTACCTCGTCGGCGGGCAGGGCCATGCCGACGTGTGGACCTCGCTCGATGGTCGCCAGTGGACGCAGCTGGTGGCCGAGGCCCCGTGGCGGGCCCGCCACGGGGCCGCACGGCTGGCGTTCGACGGGAAGCTGTGGGTGTTCGGCGGTTGGAGCGGCGAGTCCACCAACGCGTTGAACGACGTCTGGTTCTCTGCCGACGGCGCCACCTGGGAGCAACAGGCCGAGCACGCCCCCTGGGCCGAGCGGGCTCCGATCTCGGTCGTGTTCGACGACCGGATCTGGATCTACAGCGGCAAGCACACCGGCGCCGACGACAACTGGGGCGGGGATCTCTGGCAGATGGCCGCCGTGACGAATCAGGTCTCCTAGCGGGCCGCTCGGCCCAGCCACCGGCGCTCAGCCGGCCAGGTGCTGGCCGAACCAGTCGAGCATCGCCTGGTACGCCTGCGTCGCGGCCTCGGCGTCGTAGCGAGGTCCGGTGTCGTTGAAGAACGCGTGGTCGACGCCCTCGAACACCCGCAGCTCGTGCGTGAGCCCGGCGGCCGTGAGCGCATCTTCGGCGGCCTGCATGGTGCCGTTCACACGGCTGTCCTCACCGGCGTAGACGCCGAGCACGGCGGCGTTGGGAGAGCCGGCGAGGTCAGCGCCGGTCGGGAACGGGCCGTAGAAGGGGACCGCGGCGGCCAGTCGCGGCTCGCCGGCGGCCAGGAGCTGCCACGTCATCCCGCCGCCGAAGCAGAAGCCGATGGCGGCCAGCTTGGCGCCGGGGGCCCGCCGGCCGAGCTCGTCGAGGCCCGCGCGGACGTCGGCGATGAGCCGTTCCGCCGGTGCGTTGCCGAGCGCGGCGGTGGCGTCGCCCTCGGAGGGCAGGCTGGCCGTGCCGCCTTCGGCCGAGAGGAGATCGATGGCGAGCGCGGTGTAGCCGTCGGCGGCCAGGCGGCCCGGGAGGGAGCGGATGTGCGGGGTCAGGCCCCGGTTCTCGTGGATGACCAGGACGGCGCCCTGCGGCGACTCCGCCTCGGCCAGCACGCCGATGAGCTCGCCGTTCGGACCGTCGAACCGGATCTCTTCGGCCACACCCGGCGCAGCGCTGCTCGGAGGTGGCGACCCGCTCGTCGGCGCGGACGCGGCACCGGTCGTGCCGGTCGTCGACGTGGGCGACCCCGTCGTCGTTGCCGCGGTGCTCGTCGCCGAGGCCGCAGCGCTGGTGGCGGACGAGGTGTCGTCGTCATCGCCACAGGCGGCGAGGAGCGCCGCCGCGGCCGCGCCGGTCACCCCCAGCAGGCCCAAGCGGCGCAGTGCCTCCCGTCGGGACAGCAGGCCGTCCTCGCAGTCGAGGGCGACCTCGTCAACGAGGTACTCCCTGAGTGCCATCACCGAACGCTAGGGCACCCCGAATGCGAGGGGTCGTCGTCAGGCGTACGTCCGCACCAGCTCGAGGACCGAGGCGACATCGGGCCCGGTACCGGTGAGGGACGTCTCGCCCGGCGTCGCACGCCGGGCCGCGACCAGGCACAGTTCGTGCCCGGGGCCCTCGATCACGGTCACGGGCTCCTCGTCGGGCACGCAGGTGCCATCGCGCGCCGCTCGGCGCGCGGAGATCGAAGGCGACGGGACCGGCGAGCTCCCGGCCGTCGCGAGCGAAGGCGTAGGGGAGCGTGCGCCACGCGAGGCGTGCGATGTGCTCCTCGCGGTCGGTCGGCTCCTGGAGTTCGCCCATCGCGCCGGCGACGTCGCCGGTGTGGATCCAGCACTCGGCGAGGCGGGTGGTGGCGAGTGTCCGGATCGAGAGTTGCCCGACGACCCAGTCCACGCGCGCGTGCGGATCGGCGGCCGCGAGGACATCACGCAGTGCGGCCGCGCTGGTGCGCCAGCGCTCGAGCAGCGCGTCGGGAGGCACCCCACGCTCCCGGGCCACCATCGCCGCCGCGCCGGCGTCGACATCCGTCGGTGGCTCGAGACCCCTGGTCAGGACCTCGACCTGCTCGGCGAACCGACCCTGCGCGCTGCCGAGCGCCATCTCGTCCGTCTGCGCCAGGTGGAGCACGACGTCGGCGACGGTCCACCCGACGCAGCGCGTGGGCAGCCGCCATCCCGCGTCGTCGAGGCGCTGGAGCAACGCGTCGAGCTCCGCGTGCTGCTCGGTCAGCGCGGTGATGGTCGCCTGCATCGTGCGTCCGGCGGTTCGGCGTCAGGACTTCTTCGGCTTCTTCGCCTTCGCCGATGACGACGGGGTGCGGCCGGCCATCCACTCGACCTGGTCGAGCGCCGGTGTGATGGCGGACAGCACCTGCTCGGTCATCTCGCGGTGGCGGGCGGCCAGCGCGGAGAAGCGGTCGGCCAGCTTCCGCTGCTCCTCAGCCCACGAGGCGACGGCGTCGATGAGCTCCTGCTGCTCCTCCAGCACCGCCCGCACGGGCGCCACCCACAGCGTCGACAGCTCGACCGTGCGCTCACCCCACTGGGCCATCGGCTCGGCGAACGGCGCCGCGGCCGGTGAACTGCTGAGGTTCTCGGCGATCGAGCGGGCGGCGCCGGTGAGCTGCGCGCCGAGCTCCTGCATCCGCCGGAAGGCGTCAGCCCCCGTGAACGGGGTGGCGGCAGGCTCCTTGTCACGGTCGGCCATGGACGGACCTCCTGTGCGTGGTCGCCGTGAGACTACGGCGGCGTCGGGTCGCCCACGGCCTCCCTGAGGCCCGTGCCGTCCACCGCCCCCTCCGATGTCACATCTCGAACGGAGGTGTCGCAAAGTGACACCCACCGTCGCAGTACGACACCTCCGCGCTCGGTGTGCCAAGCGTTAGGCTCGCCGTGATGGACCCCAGCGGGACGCCGTGGGCCGACGTGGCGGAGTTGCTGCGCACGCAGCGGCAGATGGCCCGGCTGTCGTTGCGACATCTGGCCAAGATGACGCACGTCTCGGACTCCTACCTCAGCCAGGTCGAGCGAGGGCTGTACGAGCCCTCCCCTGAGGTGTTGAAGTCCATCGCCGACGCGCTCAACCTCCCGATCAGCTCGTTGTACGAGCGCCTCGGCTGGCTGGACGACGAACCCGACGGCGCCCGCCGCGAGGTGCCGGGAGTGGAGCAGGCCATCGAGGCCGACGAGAAGCTCACCGCGGCCCAGAAGCGAGCCTTGCTGGAGATGTATCGCACCCTCATCGGAGCGGCCTGAGAGCGCGCACCGGGCAGGGCGAGGGAGACAAGCCAGACAAGTGCTTGACTTACCAAGCAGATGCGTGGCATACTGAGCGCACCCCCCGTTCATCTCATGGAGGTCACCCCCAGCCATGTCTCTGCCCACCTACACCGAGCTCACGAAGTCCTTCGGCGATCAGGTCGTCGATGCCGTCAAGCAGGCCGAGGAGCGCACCGTCTCCGCGATCACGAGCACCAACGAGATCGTGAGCGCGCTGCTGCCGTCGGTCCCCTCCGTCCCCGTGCCCGAAGGCGTTCCCTCGGCCAGCGCGGTCGTGACCGCCAACGCGGCGCTGCTGGAGCGGGTGATCAAGGCCCAGACCAAGTTCACCCTGAGCGTCCTCGACAGCCTGCCGGCCGTCGGCGAGGCGGAGCCGGCGCCCCGGAAGGTCTCGGCGGCCAAGGCCGCCTGAGCGCAGCCCCCCAGAGCGGGCGACATCCGCGGCGGGTCACCTCGGTGACCCGCCGCTGTCGCGCGCTCCTACGCCGGCCAGGGTCTCCGGTTGCTGGAGTTGAGTGGTCAGCCGGTCAGGGAGCCGGGTAGGCGTCGTAGCCGGGGGCGACGATGGGCCACGGGCGGAGGCGCTCCAGTTCCGCGGCCAGGCCGAGCGCCAGCCCGTCGCCGAACCGCGGCGCCACGACCTGCAGCCCGAAGGGCACGCCCGCCTCGTCCAGGCCGAGTGGCACGCTCACCGCGGGATGGCCGGTGAGGTTCAAGTCGGGCGTGTTGACGGCGACGGTCGGATCGTGCAGCTCACCGAGCGTCGAGGGCAGCGGGCCCTCGGGCGCCCAGCTCTGCACGTTGGCGGTCGGGGTGACGAGCACCGTTCCCGTGCCGAGGACGGCATCGAACCGGGCGGTCACCTCGTGACGGCGCCGGGTGGCGGCCAGGTACTGGGAGATGGTCACCGCCTCCCCGATAGGTCAGGGCGAACAGGAGCGAAGGTTCGAAGCTCTCCCACTGGTCGCGGGCGTCCTCCAGGCTCTGGGCCAGCTCGGCGGAGCCGATCGTGAACCAGTCGACCGCGACCGAGCTGTCCGAAGGTGCCTCGACCCGGTCGACGGAGAAGCCGGCGTCGGCCAGCGTGTCCAGCGCGTCGTCGAACGCCGCTTCGATGACCGGGTCCACCCGCAGCGCGCAGGCTGCGGCAGGCGACCACGCGCTCGGGGCGTGTCGGCTCGAGCGGCACGCCGGAACGGGGCAGGGACAGCCAATCGCCGTCGGCCGGGCCCATCGTGACCGAGGCCTCGAGCACCACGTCGGCCACGGTCCTGCCGGTGGCCCCCTGGGTGGAGAAGCCGATCCAGCGGGGCAGGACGTTGCGGCCGATCGCGCCCATCGTCGGCTTGTACCCCACCAGCCCGCAGCAGCTGGCGGGGATGCGCACGGACCCGCCGCCGTCCGACGTCGTCGCCAACGGGACCAATCCCGCGGCCAGCGCCGCCGCCGATCCACCGCTGGAGCCGCCGGGCGAGCGCTCCGGGTTCCACGGGTTGCGGGTGGCGCCGAAGAGTTGGTTCGTGGTGAACGCGGCGTGACCGAAGGCCGGGGTGTTGGTGCGCCCGAGCACGATGGCGCCGGCCTCGCGCAGCCGGGCCACGACGACGTCGTCGACCTCGTCCGGCGGCGCGTCGGCGAACAGGGACGAGCCCATCGTGGTCCGCATGCCGCGGCAGCGGGCCATGTCCTTCACCAGCAGCGGGAGGCCGGCCAGCGGGCCGGTACGAGGATGCCCAGCGGCCTCCTCGCGCGCCTCGTCGGCCCGCAAGGCGACGACGGCGTTCAGCGTGTCCTGCGACGCCTCGATCCGCCGGAGTGACTCCTCGACCAGCTCCGCCGGTGTGATCCGCCCATCGCGGACTGCGCCCGCCAGCTCCTGCAGCATCGCCGTGAGGGTAGCCACCGGGCTCACCCGGGCCGGCGAAGACCGCACACCGCCTGGACCGGGTGCGTCCGGCCCGTGCTGATGAGTGGGGGCCGAGCGCACCGCAGCGCGACCCGACGGATTGCGGAGCGAAGCGACTAGGAGCCCATGGCCATCCGGGTCCGGCGCGACGACGGAACGGAGCGAAGCGCAGGATCGATGCGGCGATGTCGGCGCGATCGGTCGCGCCGGCATGGCGAACCGGCCGGCGGCGAGGGCGCGGGCCCAGGCCGCGGTGCGGGCGAAGGCGCCGAACGGGAAGAAGTGGAAGGGGGCGAAGCAGTGCCCGTCGTCCCGGGCTGCGGCGGCCGCCACGCCGGCCACCGTCGCCTCGGGGTACTGGGGCTTGGCCGACGCCAGCTTGAGCACGCTCCCGGCCCGCTTGCGCATCACGGCCAGCGATGGTCCGACACCGCAGCGCAGGCCGTACTTGACCAGGGTGGCGGCGGTGGCGGCCCCGGGCAGGCCGACGTGCACCGGCAGGCGGTTCCCGGCCGCTCGGATCGATCGCTCCCAGATGATGACGGGCTCGGCCGCGAAGCAGAACTGCGTGACCAGGTGGACCTCGAGACCGGACTCCGCCGCGAACGCGTTCTTGTCGGCGATGGCCTGGACGAGCTCAGCGTCCCCGACGTCGGGGCTGCCCTCGGGATGCCCGGCGACACCCAGCCAGGAGATCCCGTGGCGTTGCATCACCCCGGTCCGCAGCAGGTCGATGGTGGCCGGGAACGGTCCTGCCGCCTCGTCCACAGACCCGGCGATCGCCAGGATCCGGCGCACACCGGCCTGCTCGACCAGGGCGCCGACCACGTCCTCGATCTCCTGCTCGCTCCGCACCGCGCGCGCGGCGAGGTGGGGTACGGGCACGAGGCCGGCGTCGGCGATCTTGCGCGCCGCGGCGACGGTGCGCTCGAAGCCGGCATTGGGCAGCCACGTGATGAAGACCGGCGTGCCCGCCGGCAGAAGCTGCTCGACGGCACCGATGGCATCGAGCTCGCGGGGCGTGACCTCGATGCTGAACCCGCGCATCAAGGCCGCGACGTGTGTTGCGATCTCGTCCCGGCCGGGCCCTCGGGTCACGGCGCCAACTCGGCTCTGACCGCCGCCGTACCCTCGACCATGGAACGGAGCTTCGCCCTGGCGACGTCCGGTGGGAGGTGGCGCAGCCCGCAGTCGGGGTTGACGATGAGGTGCTCGGGCGCGACGACGTCGAGGGCCCGCCGGATGCGTCCCGCGATCAGCGAGCTGGTCTCGATGTCCTCGGACTTCACGTCCACCACTCCCAGCCCGAGATCGCGGTCCCAGCCGTACTTCCGCAGGAGCTGCAGGTCGTCGTAGCCCTTCCGTGCGAACTCGAGCACGAGCTGGTCGACGTCGGCCTCCATCACGGCAGGAAAGAGGAAGTCGTAGTGCCCCTCCCACGACGGTCGGGCGTAGCGGTTGCCGTAGCAGACGTGCAGGGCCCAGGTGACGTCGACCCCGGCGGTCACGATGTTGATGGCCTCGATGGCCGTCTCGACCTCGTCCCGGTAGCCGGCCAGGAACGGTTCGTCGATCTGCAGAAGGGTCGCACCGGCGGCCGCGAGGCGGTGCGCCTCCGCGTTGAGGACCTCGGCCAGTGCCCGCACCAGATCGGCGTTGCTCGCGTAGGCGTCGTTGCGCACCCGCCGGGAGAGCGAGAACGGCCCGGTGAAGGAGAACTTGATCGGCCGATCGGTGTGGGCCCGCGTGAACGTGAAGTCCTCGGCCAGCCCGAGGGCCACACCGTCGAGGCTGTGCAGCGGACGGGGGATCGCCACGTCGTAGTAGTCGTAGTAGTAGGCCTTGAGCGGGTTGAGCACCTCGACACCCGGGACGCGGCCGAGCAGGTAGTCGATGTCGTTGTCCCGGCGCAGCTCGCCGTCGGACACCACGTCGATCCCGGCCAGCTCCTGGTCCTTCAGCGCGGCCTTGATGGCCACGTCGCAGATCTCGCTCAGGTGCTGCCAGCTCAGCCGGTTCTGGTAGTAGTCGTTCTTCAGCCGCTCCAACCACTCGGGCACGGAGTAGGAGCCGACGACCGTGGTCGGCAGGAGCGTCGCTCCGCCGTCGGCCCCGCCCCCGGTGCCAGCCCCAGCCACCTCAGTCCCTCACCTGAGCGGTCATGGTGACGATGTTGGTGCCCTCGCGGTGGCGGAACGGTTCGAACCGGACGTCGAAACCCATCCGGCTGCCCACGTGGGCGAGCAGCGGGCCGTTGATCCAGTTGACCACCGACCCGTCGTACTTGCCCGGGCCGAGGAACCCGGTGCGGTACCGGTGCGTGTCGGTCACGAACAGGTCGTGGTTGAGCAGGCGGCCGTACGGGTGGAGCAGCGGCAACGTGTCCACGAAGCTGGCCATGGCGCCGTTGTTGACGTGCATGCGGATGTCCCCGCCGGACTCGAGGTGGGGCCGGAGCAGTTCCCCGCTCACCCCCGGCGCGATGCGATACAGGTCGAGCCCGGCCAGGGGGGCGTAGCGCTCCTCCAGTCGCAGCCCCTCCCACGTCCGGCGCCAGAAGTCCACGGCGGCCGGCACGTCGGCGAACTGCTCCGGGAGCGCGTCGGCCAGCACCGCCGGCCCGAGCCGCAGCAGCTTGTCCACCACCGCAGGCAACCCGGCCGGCTCCACGTGCACGTCCTCGGCCAGTGCCCCTGCGACCTCGGCCGGGAGGTAGGCCCGCGTCTCGACCAGGTAGCTGTGGCCGCCGATCCGGGCCACCTCGTCCGTCGGCAGGTTGTCGTACACGTTGGAGACGTAGACGAGGAACACCTTGTACTTGAGGAAGGCCAGAGCCGTGGTCGGCTTGGTGGCGTCCAGCACGAACGAGCTGATGTGGCCGGCGTGCGCGGCGACGGCGGCGCGGGCCAGCTCGAGCACGTGCGGCGAGTAGTCGCACATGAGGTAGTGCAGCCGGCGGTAGTAGTCGCGCCCGACCTCCTCCTCGACCGACACGAAGGCGTCGAGCCACGTCTTGGCCTGACTCCCGTTGCCGACCCCGAGCTCGATGACGTACAGCTCCTCAGGAAGGGCGTTGCGGGCGGCCAGCTGGTCCCACCATCCGAAGAGGTCGCGGATGAGCTCGCGCACCGCCTCGACGTTGCGGGCGTCGCTGGCCCCTCCCGGGAGGGCCGACTCGTACATCCTCCCCGTGGCCTGCTCCCACCGGTCGAGCGCCTGCCAGTAGAGGCGGTTGAAGTCCCAGATGCAACTTTCCCGGCCCGGGCGCCACGGCTCCAGCACCACCCGGCCGGCGTCCTGTCCGCCCTGGTACTGCGCGATGACCTCCTGCGCCAGGCTCTTCAACGGGACGTCGCCGCACCGGCGCAGGTCGATCGCCACCTCGACCTGCTCGTCGCCGGGACCCATGCGGACCGCGCCGGGCCCGGTCCCGTTGGTGCTGGCCGGGAGGATGGCGCGGACGTCGACGACGTCCCGGAAGTTGGCCCGGTACTGGATCCAGTCGCACACGACGCGGAGCCGGGACAGATCGACCGAGTCCTCGTACAGCGCCTCGAGGACGGGTTGGATCGAGGCCGTCAGGTCGACCGCCTTCTCGCCTCGCAACCTCGTCGTGGGGCGGACGTCGACCAGCATGCCCTTCCTTCCGGTGCGCTCAGGATACGAGCGGCCCGAGCTCGGCCGCGAGTCCCGCGATGTGGTCCGGGGTGATACCACAGCAGCCGCCGACCACCGTCACCCCCTGGTTGATCCACCCGCGGGCCGCCGTGACGAGGTCCACCACGGACACCGTGTCGACGAACACCCAGTCGGGCCGGGCGAAGTAGCCGCTCTCGGGGTAGGCGCCGAGCGGGCCGGCGAAGTGCGATCGGACGACGTCGATGGCGGCGGTCGTGTCCTCCAGCTCCGAGTGCATCACGGCGATGAGCTCGGGGCCGGTAGCCGCCAGCGCCTGGACCACCTCGTCGATCCCACAGTCGGGCCGCGACCACCCGACGAGCGCACCGTTGTCGTCCCGCTCGATCGTCAACCCCACCCAGACGGGCAAGCCGGTCTCGAAGGCCGCCTCCGTCGCCCACACCGAGTAGTCGGTGTCGCGCATCATCTCCATGACGATGAGGTCCACTCCCGCGTCCGCCAGGGCCTGGGCCTTCCGGCGGCACAGCGCGCGGGCCTCGGCTTCGGGCCACTGGCGAGCGAGGTCGGTGCGATCGCTGCCCGCCGGCCCGGGCCGCATGGTGGAGAACGAGCCCGCCACCGGCACCCTCCCCTCGGCCCCCTCCCGGGCGAGCTGGACCGCCCGCCGGTCGATGTCGGCCAGCTCATCCAGCCGGTCGAGGTGGCTGAAGAGGAACGGACTGGAGGCGAACGTGTTGGCGATGAGCAGTTGCGCGCCGGCCTCGACGTAGGAGCGGTGCACGTCCCGCACGACATCCGGCGCGATCAGGTTGGCCTCGGCGCACCAGGTGCTGGAGTCCATGGGGACGCCCCGGCGCTGGATCTCCGTGCCGGTGCCGCCGTCGATCACGGTGATCACGTTCGGATCGAGGATCATCGCCGATGGCTCACGAGGTGGCGAGCTCGAACAGTTCGAGCGCGGTGGCCGCGTCCGCCGCGCAGACCCACCCGACGATCTGCGTGCCTTCCTCGCCCCAGGCCCGGCAGGCGGGGTACGGGTCTTCGGGCGCGGTCCAGGTGAAGTCCGCGTACGGTCCGAGCTCGGCACCGTCGCGCGCCCACCGCCCCTCGCCTGTCACCTGGGCCGCCGTGCGCCGCCCCAGTTGGTCGAGGTAGCCGGCGGCATCGAGGTTGCTGGCCGTCGCCACGCCGCGGAAGCGCACCTCGCCACCACTCTGCGGCGAGGTCAGCAGGCACAGCTCGGCGTTCGACTCGAGGTCGGGAAGGAGGTCGGCGTCCTGGCACTCGCCGTCGTCCATGAACGGGAACGCGGCGCGGAGACAGGCCGCGTCGCAGCTCGTCGGGACGTCGGTGACGGGTGGCTCGGTGACGGTGGGCCGGTGGGAGGGGGAGTGGCGTTGGTCTCGACCGTCGACGGACCGACGGTCGGGGCCACGGTCGGCGCGGTGACGCTGCCGATCGCGTCGTCTGTGCGATCGGCGCCGGTGCCTTCCGTTGAGGGCGGATCACCAGGTTCAGCGGTGCTGTCGCCGTTGCCCCCTCCTCCACCCTGCAGCGCGAAGGCGCCCGCGCCGACACCGAGGACGGCGACGAGCGCAGCCGCGGCCCAGGGGACCCTGCTCCGGCGGTGGGCGGCTTTCGTCGGCGGCGGCTTGCCGCTCGGGTGCAGCGGCTGGGGAGGTGGCGGCGGTGCAGATGGTGGCTGGGCTGATGGTGGCTGGGCTGATGGTGGCGGGGGCGGGATCACTGCGTGTCGCAGACCGGATGTCGTCGTCCATCAGACGCGAGAAGTGGAGCCGGCGGATCGGTGCCGGGGGCAGGTCACGATCGACGTCCTGGGGGAACGGGTCCTCCCACACGACCGGACGGATGAAGCCCTCGCGGTCCAGCGAGATCGCGTGACGACACTCGGCGAGGACGTTCGGCGACTGCAGCGCGTTCGACGACCAGAAGAGCTGGAAGACGTCGGCCTGCTCGATGAAGCCCTTGATCCGCCGCTCCCAATCCTCCCCGCTGCGCAGGTTGCGTGCTGTCGATGATGTACTCGTCGCCGAGGACACCCACGGCGGCGGAGAGCCGGTCCACCACCTCGACATCGGTGTGGGCGTACGAGGCGAAGATGCGGCGGAACCGGTCCGCCCGCTGCGGAGGGGCGGCGGCGTCCTCGCCGGCCGCGACGCGAACGGCCATGGTCAGCTCGCCGATCAGCACGACGCCGGCGAAGATGCGCACACCGCCTCGCGCGACAGCGGGCGCGCCCTCGCTGACCTGAAAGCGGAAGTCGGCACGGTGGACCGGTTCGTGCCACTGGAGCTCGACGGTCGGAGGGTTGAAGGTGGCCCCGTCCAACCAGGGCTCGATGAGCAGGGTGGTCCCGCGTCGCAGCGCGCCCGTGCTGTCGGCGGTCAAGGTGCCGTAGTCCTGGGCGTCCGCGCCGAGGATCCCCTCTGCCTGGCGCCGTACCTCCTCCAGCGGGTCGTCCAGCTCGGGTCCGCCTTCGGACTTGTGCGCGAACAGCAACAGCCAGTGCCAGCGGCGGGGGGAGACGGTGCCGGGGCGATACAGCGTGAACTGGACGTCCTCGTCGATGGCCACGGACGTGCTCGCCGGGAGGGGACCAGTGGCGGGGGCGGGGACCGAGCGCAGGTCGGGCATCGGCGGCCGCGCGGGTGGGCTCCAGCCGGGCGGCCGATCGGCATGCGCACCACGGACCAACTCGGTGACGCCGGCCGGCCAGCCCGGGTCCGTGCGGTCGACCACGGGGGGTCTGGCGTCGCGGAGTGCGACGGGCCAGGCGGTCAGCTCCACAGGACCGGCGTCGACGACCACCAGCCCCACCTCGAGCGCCACGGCGTGTTCGACCAGCCGGATCCAGCCCGGTTCGCCCACGGCGGCGGCCGACACCACGACCACCACCGTGTCGGCCTCCTCGAGCTGGGCGAGGGCGGCATCCCACTCCTCCGGGGCCAGGGCCCGCTCCGTGCGGAGGAGCCCGACCCGGGTGTCGGCGCTGTCCAGCGCATCTGTCAGGTCCCTCTCGAGGCGCGCTTCAGCGGCTCCGAGTACGACGACCTGCTGCTGCGCCACGCTCCTACGTTCGCGCGAACCGGGCCACGGCTGCATGGGCGAGGCAGGGGCGCAGTACCGCGCGCCCCCTCCGATGAGGCCCGCAGGCTTGCTCACCGTGGTGACGATCCGACGGCCCGTGTGGCTTCGCGCGGAAACACGGGCCAGGTGCCTTCCGGCGGCCGATGCCCCGGCATGGCCCGCGAGGGCATTGCTACGGTGCCGATGGGCGCCTGTAGTTGCAGATTGAACAACCTTCTCTCTTCCTCCATGCGCCGATCTCCTCCCCCTCCTCCGCCGCGAGCCATGGCCGCCTTGCCGGCATCGCTGATCGCCCTCTTGGCCGCGGCCGCGTGCGTGCCCGCGCCCACGCCCCCCACTCCCTCGTCCACGCCCACGACGACTGCCGCCGACGCCAGCCGAGCCATGGCCGCCCGCCTGTGGACGACCGAATACCTCCCGTCCGTCGGGGTCGGGAGCCAATGGACGGGATCGGTGGCCTCCTGTGCCAGCGGTTCGGTGTCAGCGACCTACCGGGCCGCGGTGCTTCGGCGCATCAACTACTTCCGTGCCATGGCCGGTCTGCCCACGGTGCAGTTCGACACCACGTTGTCCACGAAGGCCGGTCAGGCGGCGCTGATGATGGTCGCCAACAACGCCCTGAGCCACGACCCGCCGGCTTCCTGGCTGTGCTACACGGCGGACGGAGCGGAGGCGGCGTCGCGCTCGAACCTCATCCTCGGGATGTCGGGATCCGAGGCCATCGACGGCTACATCGAGGACGGCGGCGGCACGAACCTGCCCGTCGGGCATCGCCGCTGGCTGCTCCACCCGCCGACGACGAGGATGGGGATCGGGGACATCCCCGGCCAGGCCAATGCTCTGTGGGTCCTCGATGGCGCGGGCGGCGCGGTCACACCTCGCGACGGGTACGTGGCGTGGCCGCCGAAGGGGTACGTGCCGAGGTCGCTGGTGTTCCCACGGTGGTCGTTCGCCCTCGCCGGTGCCGATCTGGCGTCGGCCTCCGTCAGCCTGACCCGCAACGGTCGGGCCTGCTCGGTGACCGTCGTCCATCGGGACCGGCCGCCCGGCATGTACGGGGATCCGGCCGTCGTGTGGGACGTGAACGCCAATTGCTCACCCGGCACGGGCGGTGACGTGAGCTACCGGGTGACCGTGAGCGGAGTCGTCGTGGGCGGCGTCACCCGGTCGTACTCGTACACGGTGACAGCCTTCACGCCCTGACCCGTGACGGCCGGACCCTTCCTGGGGGAGAATGGGGCATGGCCTGGTGGTCCTCACCGCGCCGGTCGCGTACCGATGTGCACGCAGGGTTCGACCCGTCGGACCTGGCCGAGCTGGAGGCTGCCTTCGCCGCCGTCGAGGCCGAGCGGCTTCGGGGTCAGCTCATCCAGGCTGCGCCGGTCCTCCGCCAGCTCGTGTCGCGCCAGGTCCCGGCCCGCGCCGTGGAGCCGGCGCCGGAGCAACGGGCCGTCCGCGTCCGCTTCGCCGACGGGACGCAGCTCCTGGTGAAGGGGACGACGCCCGGTGATGCCGGCGTGCTGGCCCGCTGGGTGCACGACCGCACCGTGCTGCTCGTGACCTGGCTCGAAGCCGAGGGTCGAGGCCCGGCTGACGTTCGCCTCCCCGCATCGACGCGGCCGCCTGGGCTTCGTCGTCACCGGCGTCGACCGGCGCGCCTGACGCGTCAGCCCGGGAGGCGTCCGCCGGGACGGGTGTGGGTACGCTGCCGCTCCGGTGGCGACTCCTCCTGTGCGCATGGGCATCGTCGGCCTGGGCCGGATGGGCCGGTTCCACGCCGCGGCCCTGGCCGGTGTGCCCGAGGTGGATCTGCTCGCGCTGGTGGAACCAGAGGCGGGCGCGCTCGACCTGGCCGCGCAGCTCGCTCCGACAGCAGCGCGCTACCAGAGCGTCGCCGAAGGACTGGCCCATCCCGGACTCGAGGCGGTGCTGGTGGCGGCGCCGACACCCACCCATCCCGACATCGTCGCCGCCGCGCTCGGCACAGGGCTCCACGTCCTGTGCGAGAAGCCGTTGGCCCTGGACGTGGCCGAGGCGCGCCGGCTCGGCGCGCTCGGCGGCCGAGCAAGGCCTGGTCCTGCAGGTCGGCTTCTGGCGGCGCTTCGCGCCGCCGTGGCGGCAGGCCAAGGCGCGCATCGACGCCGGTGAGATCGGGACGCCGATCTACCTGCGGCTCGCCCAGTGGGACGCCGCCCCGCCACCGCCCGAGTTCTGCGATCCGGCTGTGAGCGGTGGACTGGCCATCGACTGCGGTGTCCACGAGTTCGATCTCGCCGAGTGGCTCACCGGGCGCGCCATCACGCAGGTCTCGGCGTGGGCCCTCCCGATCGTCGAGCCGGCGGTCGGCGAAGCCGGCGACGTGGACAACCTGGTCGCGGTGCTCGAACTGGACGGCGGCGCGGTGGCCACGGTCGACCTCAGCCGCAACGCCCGCTACGGCGACGACGTCCGTACCGAGGTGCTCGGCTCGAACGGCGCGCTGCTGATCGACCTGCTGCCGTCGAGCCGTACCCGCCTCGGGTCGGTGCGAGGGATGCGCGAGCTGGCGGAGTCGTCCGTCGACGACGCGATGGCGGTGGGAGTGGCGGACCAGGCACGCGCCTTCGCCCACGCCGTGCGGGGCGAGACGGTCGACGTCCCGGGGGCGGAGGCCAGCGTCCGGGCCACGGAGGTGGGCCGAGCGGTCATCGCGGCGTCCGGGTCCGGCGGCAAGATCCGCGTCGTCCGCCCGACCTGACGCCCGACACAGCGAACGGAAGCCCGCTCAGCGGGCGCAGCGGGTAGGCGCCGGCGCGGTCCCGGCCTGCGCCGCCTCCACGAGTGGCTCGTACGCCTCGATGGGCAGGGCCCACGCACGGTCCTCGGCTTCTCGGCTTGCTGCCCACACCACGCCCAGCAGGCTCCCGTCGCTCGCCACCACGCCGCTGCCGGAGTCTCCCGCCGCCACGTCCGCGCCGAGCTCGAACCCGGGTCGCTGGTGCTCGCCCTCGCGGTAGATGTCGGTGGTGTTGATGGTGACCCGGCGCCGGATCGACACCGGCACGGACGTGGCCCGGCCGTCCTCGATGCGGACGATCGACGCCGGGTCGTCCGTGTCCCCGTCGAAGGTGCGGCGGGGGAGCGCCGGCAGCTCCAGCCCGTCCACGTGGAGGACGGCAGCGTCGAGATCGGGATCGATGGCCGCGACCGTCGCCGGCAGCGTGCGGCCGTCCGGCGTGGTGACGGCGATGTCCTGCTCGCCGGCGACGGCGTGGGCGACCGTCACCACGAGGTCGCCGTCCACGGCCACGCCCACGGCCTGGTTGGGGAGGAGCCGGCAACCGCGGGCCTCGATGCCGACCGTGGATGCCGCCGGCTCGGGCTGGGACGGAGCGGATCGGTCTCCGCAGCCGAGCAGACCGGCGGACAGCACCACGGCCGCGGCGACGCGCCACGCGAGCAGAGACCTCGCCCCCGAGGTCATGGTGCGACGTCGACGAGGCCGCCGCCCTGCGCGGCGCTGGCGGCGGCCGCATCGAGCAGTTGCTGGACCCGGGCACCTTCCGCGAGGTCGGGCTGGCACGGGCGTCCGGCGGCGACCGCGCTCGCCCAGGCGCGCGCCATCGTGTCGCCTCGCCGGAACACGTCCCGATAGGTGTCGTGGACCGGTGACCGGCGGGCGTCGCACCACAGCTCCTCGGGCACCGGCAGCAACCGTGGCCCTCCCTGATCTCCGGGGCGCACACCCCGCACCTCCTGCACGGTGTCCCAGTCGTTCACCGCGTAGATCGTGCCGTCGCTGCCGTGGATCTCGGCGTGGTGGGTCTGGCCGAACGGCGTGCCCTCCCAGCAGACGGCGGACACCTGGAGCGACCCGACGGCGCCCGAGGCGAAGCGGGCGGTGATCAGCGCGCTGTCCTCGCCGGGCGTGTACGAGCTGCCGTCCGGGCGCGGTCCGCGGTCGAAGAAGGTGGCGGTGACGGCGCCGAGCTCCGTGATCTCGCCCAGCCACCACCGCGCGACGTGCAGCCAGTGGGAGCCCAGGTCACCCAGCAGCCCCCCGCCCGACCGTTCGGCATCAAAGCGCCACGAGTAGTCACCCGAGCGTGCGTAGCCGGTGAAGTAGCGAAGGTTCAGGTGGTACGGCCGGCCCACGTAGCCGTCCTCGATGAGCGCCTTGATCCACTGGTTCGTCGGCATCCAGCGGTACGTGAACGGCACCATCGTCGTGAGGCCGGCGGCCGTCGCCGCGTCGACCATCTCCTGAGCCTGCGTGGCGTCGAGCGCCACCGGCTTCTCGCACAGCACGTGGATGCCCCGCTCGGCCGCCGCCAGCACGATCGGGTGGTGCGTGTCGTTGGGGGAGGCGACGATCACCGCGTCGACCGTGCCGCCGTCCAGCAGCCCGTACCAGTCCGTGTGCACCTCCTCGATGCCCCAGCGCGAGGCGAACGCCATCGTCCGATCGGCGTCGCGCCCGCACACCGCCGTGATGGCGCCGTCGGGGTGATCGGCGAGGGCGGGCAGGTACATGGCGTCGGCCCACCAACTTGTCCCGATGATGCCGATGCGAACGGTCACCGCGCGCCTCCCGCCGCCACCCGCGCCCGCGAAGGCGGCCGATCACCTCTCGGGGGAGCCGTCGTCCGCCGGACGACCAACGTCGGCGACACGAACTGGTCCCGCACGGTCGTGCGCGAGCCGCTGATGCGCTCGAGCAACGCCCGGAAGGCCTCGCGGCCCATCGTCGACCGAGGTTGGTCGATGGTGGTGAGCCCGATGTGGTGCATGGCGGACAAGCCCGTGTTGTCATAGCCGACCACGGAGACGTCCTCCGGCACGCGGAGGCCGGCGGCCCCCAACCCGTCAAGGGCACCGGCCGCGCTGAAGTCGTTGGCGGCGAAGATGGCCGTCGGCATCGTCTCGTTCCGTACCAGCGCCCGGACCGCCCGCACGCCTGACAGCTCCGTGAGGTCTCCGCCGACAACGCGCACGCGGTTGCTCAGCTCGTGGGCGTCCATGGCCTTGCGGTACCCGGACCGCCGCGGCGCGCTCCCGGCGCCCCGGCCGCCGTCGATGTGCACGATGTGTTCGTGCCCCAATCCGACGAGGTGGTCCACGGCGAGGCGAGCGCCCTCCTGCTCGTGGTTGTTGATGCTGTCGACGACGGACGACCGCAGGCGCCGCCCGACCGTCACCAGCGGGACGGTGGCCGCGCCCTCCTCGATGGCGGCCCGCGGCAGCCGCGACCCGACGAGGATGATGCCGTCGAGCCGCAGTTCGAGGAACGCCTCCAGCGCGTGGGCCTCGACGGCCGGCCGGACGCGCCCGGAGCTGAAGAGGATGCTGTAGTCGCTCTCGTCAGCCGCCTGGAGGATGCCGTCCGCCACTTCCGCGAAGAACGGGTTGTGGAGGTCGTTGAGGACGACACCGACGGTCATCGTGCGCCGCTGGGCCAGGTTGCGGGCCATGAGGTTGGGTCGGTACCCGAGCCGCTCGGCCGCCGCGACCACGGCGCTGCGTGAGCGCGCGCTGACCTTCGGCGAATCACGCATCACCAGGCTCACGAGCGCCCGGGAGACGCCGGCGGCCCGCGCGACGTCTTCCAAGGTCGGCTGCTGGGCCACGGCACCATCCCCCCAAGTCCTTGACAGCGGCCTAGGGCGAGCATAAGAGTTGGAGCGCTCCAACGCAATGTCGCACCGACGCGACGGACCAGCGCGCGAGCAGCTGGGCAGCCGGGGCGATTTCAGGTAGGGGGAATGACGGACGCTGGGATCATGGCCAGGGTGGCTGGCGCGCCGATCTCGTGGGGGATCTGCGAGGTGCCGGGTTGGGGAGCACAGCTCCCCGTCGACCGCGTCCTGTCGGAGATGCGCGACCTCGGCCTGACGACGACCGAGCTGGGCGCCATCGGATGGCTGCCCACCGACCCGGACGAGCTGAAGCCGGTCCTCGACGCCCACCAGCTGCGGGTGTCGGGCGCCTTCGTCCCGCTGGCCTGCCACGATCCCGCCCGCAAGGCCGAGGCCTTGGCGTCGGCCGAGCAGATGGCGACGCTGCTGCAGGAGATCGGTGCCGACACCTTCGTCACCGCCGTGGTCAGCGACCCGGACGACTGGGCGCGGCCCGAGGTGTCCGAGGCCGGCTGGGCCCACCTCTTCGCCATGCTGGACGAGATCGAGGCCATCACCACGGACCACGGCGTCCGCCAGGTGCTCCATCCTCACGTCAACACCCTGGTCGAGACGGCCGACGAGCTCGACCGGCTGCTCGAGTCGTCGCCGGTGGCGATCTGCCTCGACACCGGGCACCTGACCATCGGGGGCGCCGACCCCGTGGGGATCGCCGGGGAGTACGCCGAGCGCGTCGGCCTGGTGCACCTGAAGGACGTGCGGACCGCCATCGCCGACCGGTTGAACGCCGGCGAGATCGAGCTCATGGCTGCCGTCCAGGAAGGCCTCTTCGCGTCCCTCGGCGAGGGTGACGTGCCGATCGCCGAGACCATCACTTCGCTCGAGCAGCAGGGCTACCGCGGCCTGTACGTGCTCGAACAGGACGTGGCCATCACAGCCGGCGAACCGCCGGCCGGTGACGGCCCCGTGCGCGACGTCGCCAAGAGCGTCGCGTTCCTCCGGTCACTCGACGCCTCCCTGAGCGCTACGGTCCGCTCGGGGAATCACGCGCCGGGGGCCGGGTCCACACCCACCACCGACCGCGAGTGAACCCACACACCGAACCTCGAGGGGGACCCATTCCATGAGAAAAAGTCGGTATCTGCTGGCCGCGCTGGCCGCCGTCGGACTCGTAGCTGCGGCTTGCAGCAGCGACGGCGACGACGGAGCGACCACCGAAGCCACCGCCGGCGTGACCGCCGGTGACACCACCGCCGCCACCGAGCCGGCTGCGTCCGAGCCCGGTCGACACCGTCGACGTCAGCCAGGGCCAGGACGTCAACTTCTACGTCATCACCCACGGTGATGACGGCGTGTTCTGGTCCGTGGTCCAGAAGGCCGTCGAGCAGGCCGGCGCCGACCTCGGCATCAACGGTGAACTACCAGGGCGTCGAACAACGACGCCGAGACCCAGTCCCAGATGATCGAGGCCGCCATCGCCGAAGGCCCTGACGGCATCGCCATCTCGCTGGCCGACCCCGAGGGTGTCTCCGCGGCGGCCCAGGCCGTCACCGACGCCGGCATCCCGCTGTACACGATCAACTCGGGCGTCGAACAACTACGAGGAGCTCGGGCGCAGTCACCCACATCGGCCAGACCGAGACGATCGCCGGTAAGGGCGCCGGTGAGCGGTTCAACGAGCTCGGTGCGACGAAGGTCCTCTGCGCGTCGCCAGGAGCAGACGAACATCGGCGCTCGAGGAGCGCTGCGAGGGTCTCGACGAGACGTTCGACGGCGAGATCAGCTCCGAGTTCGTCGGCCTCGACGCCGATCCCGAGGCCCAGGAGCAGCAGATCGCCGCTCTCCTCCAGGCCAACCCGGACATCGACGCGCTTCATGGGCACCGGGCCCGAACCTGCCGCTGCGGGCCATCGCCGCCGCCGAGACGGCCGGCCGTGAGCTGGTCATCGGCGGCTTCGACCTGTCGCCCGACCTCATCTGCCGCCATCGAGGCGGGCGACGTCGCCTTCACGGTCGACCAGCAGCAGTACCTGCAGGGCTACCTGCCGGTCGTCCTCATGTACCTCCAGGCCACCAACCTCAACACCGCTGGTGGCGGCCTGCCCATCCTGACCGGCCCCGGCTTCGTCACGACGGAGAACGTGGCCGAGGTCAAGGCGCTGGTCGATGCCGGCACACGCTGACGCTGACGACGCGCACTGAAGGCTGGGAGCGGCGAGAGCCGGGGCTCTCCCGCTCTCCTCGACTGGGGGTCGACGTGGCTGACATCGTGACGAGCGAGCTGGACGCACCGCCCAGCTCGGGCGGCGCTCCGCCGAGGGCGGACGAGCGGCTCCTCCACCGGGGACCGATCCAGCGGCTGCTGGTGCGGCCGGAGATCGGTGCCCTCATCGGCACGACGGCGGTCTGGTTCTTCTTCTGGGCGACGCGCCGACATCTTCGGCACCGCGGCCGGCACCGCGAACTACCTCGACGTCGCCGCCAAGTTGGGGATCATGGCCGTCGCCGTCTCCCTGCTGATGATCGGCGGCGAGTTCGACCTCTCCTCGGGCGCCATGACCGGCGCCACGGCGATGCTGGTCATCCTCCTCTCGAAGGAGGTCGGCGAGCTCGGCGGCGCCGGGCTCACCCTCTTCATCGCCGTGCCACTGTCGCTGATGTTCGCCCTGACGATCGGCTGGTTCAACGGCACGGTCGTCGACAAGACGAAGCTGCCCAGCTTCATCGTCACCCTGGGCAGCTACTTCATGCTCATCGGCGCCAAGCTCAGCTTCGCCAAGCTGTTCGCCGGACAGGTGGTCGTCGAGGGGCTGGACGACTCCTCGGGCTACAACTTCTGGAGCAAGGTCTTCGCGGCCTCGTGGATCCGCAACGACCACCTCTGGGAGGCGCGCGACACGTTCTGGACGGGGCTCGTCATCGCCGGCGTGGCGCTCGTCGTGGCCGGCGTGCTCGAGCTCACGTACCAGCGGGCCCCGGCGACCGACTCCAAGGGCCTCATCGCCCTGCTCGTCGGCCTGGTCGGCGCCGCCGCCGCCTTCGCCGGCCTGCTCACCACCAACGGCGTCGGCATCAACTTCGTGCTCGGCCTCGTGCTCGGCGTGGCGATCGTCGTCGCCGTCGTCGGGTGGGGCCTGTGGCGCTACTCCCCGCTGCGGCGGAGAGGCTGCGTTCGACGTCGACCCGGCGGCCGGTCGACTGGTGCTGATCGGCCTGGCGTGCGTCGTCGCCGCCATCCTCGTCGCCGCCTTGTTCAACTCCGACTCGCAGGACGAGGTCGGCATCCTCCTGAACAACGGCTTTGCCCGCGCCGTGTTCATGATCGGCCTGGGCGTGGCCGGTGTGCTCGCCATCGCCGTGGCGGCCGGCAAGCTCCCGGTCTGGTCACCGTTGGCCGGCATCGCCATCTGCGCCGTCCCCGCCATCGGGTTCCTCATGACCCGCCAGACCGCGCGCGCCGTGATCTTCGTGGCGCTCGTCGTCGCCGGGCTCATCATCCTGGTCCTGGCCGGCAACCGGGCGGCGGCGCGCTCGGCACTGGTCCGTCTGGCCATCCAGTTCCTCACCGCCGGCGGTGCTGGTCGTCCTGGCCTTCTTCGTGCGCTCGGAGTCCACGTCGACGCAAGTTCCGCGTGCAGCTCTTCACCGTGATGCTGCTCATCGCGCTCGCCCTCGCCTGCTCGGCCATCATGGGCTACCTGTTCGCGTCGGCGGACGAGCGTGGACGTCGCCGCGGACAAGCTGGGCCAGCGCATGGCGGTCGGCGGGGTGCTGCTGCTGACCCTCGCCACCATCCTCAAGATGCTGTTCTCGACCGCGGCCGAGGTGGCGGCGTCCTCGAGGGTGTCATCCGCTATCGCATCTCGATCCTGTGGTTCGCCCTGTTCGCCATCTTCGGCACCTGGCTGCTGGTGCGGTCCCAGTTCGGCAACTGGATCTTCGCCGTCGGCGGCAACAAGGAAGCGGCCCGGTCAGAGGGCATCCCGGCCGCGCGGACCAAGACCACGCTGTTCATGCTGGTCTCCGGCGCGGCCTGGCTGAGCGGCATGCTCACCGCCTTCCGCCTCAACTCCGTGCAGTCGAACGTGGGCGACGGCGAGGAGTTCGAGTACATCATCGCCGCCGTCGTCGGCGGCAACCTGCTGACGGGCGGCTACGGCTCGGCCGCCGGTGGCGCCATCGGCTCGCTCATCATGTCGATGTCGACCCAGGGCATCCCGTTCGCGGGCTGGAACAGCAACTGGCGGTTCCTGTTCCTGGGCGTGATCCTGCTGCTGGCCGTGGCCGGCAACAACTACGTCCGCCGCAAGGCGGAACAGATCCGATGACGCACATCCGAGGCAGCATCCGATGACGCAGCATCCGATGACGCGGCGCACCACTGGAGGCACGACATGAGCGACACCGGCACCGCCGCCCCCGGCCCGGACATCCCTGGCCCGGACGTCCCCGGCCCGGACGAGGTCATCAACCCGCCGACCGGCGCGCCGCTGCTCGAGGTCCGCGACCTCGGCAAGTACTACGGCAACATCATCGCCCTGCAGGAGATCACGACGACGGTGGAGGCGGGCAAGGTCACCTGCGTCCTCGGCGACAACGGCGCCGGCAAGTCGTCCTTCATCAAGGTGCTGTCCGGCGTGCACAAGCACGACGCGGGAGAGGTGCTGCTCGACGGCGAGGAGATCCACTTCAACTCGCCCCGCGACGCGCTCGACCGTGGCATCGCCACCGTGTACCAGGACCTGGCGGTCGTGCCCCTGATGTCCGTGTGGCGCAACTTCTGGCTCGGGGACGAGCCCAAGCGGGGCATCTGGCCGATCCGTTGGATCAACATCCCCAAGGCGAAGCGCATCGCCAAGGAAGAGCTGCTCAAGATGGGCATCGACATCCGCGACCTGGAGCAGTTCGTGGGCACGCTCTCGGGCGGCGAGCGGCAGTCCGTGGCCATCGCCCGGGCCGCGTACCGCGGCGCCCGCGTGCTCATCCTGGACGAGCCGACCTCGGCGCTGGGCGTCAAGCAGTCGGGCGTCGTACTGCGCTACATCCGGGAGGCGGCCAACCGCAACCTGGGAGTGATCTTCATCACCCACAACCCGCATCACGCGTACCCGGTGGGCGACCGCTTCCTCATCCTCAACCGCGGTCGTTCACTCGGCAACTTCGCCAAGGCCGACATCTCCCAGGACGAGCTGACCGCCCTGATGGCGGGCGGCTCCGAGCTGCGCCAGCTCCAGCACGAGCTCGCGCAGGTGAAGTGAGCGAGCGGAGCGAGCTCCATGTAACGGTTGCTTGTTCGCTGCGGAGCAGCGAACAGCTCACCGGTGCTCTCCGCCCGTGTAGGGCCCGAACAGTCTCTGAGCGCCAGGTCGCGCACCGGTGAGCCAGCTGGAGCTCCTGACGATCGGGCGCATCAGCGTCGATCTCTACGCCGAGCAGCTGGGAACACCCCTCCGGCACGTCCGCACCTTCCGCAAGTCGATCGGGGGCACGGCCACCAACGTCGCGGTGGCCGCCGCCCGCTTGGGCCGGCACGCTGCCGTGTTCACCAAGGTGGGCGACGATCCCTTCGGCGACTACGTGCGCTGGGCGCTCGAGGACACGTTCTCCGTCGACACCCGTTTCGTGGGCGCCGATCCGGACCTGCCCACGCCCCTGGCCTTCGCCGTGCTCGACCCGCCCGACGATCCCCGCATCGTCTTCTACCGGGAGCCCAAGGCGCCCGACCTCAACCTGACGCTGGACGACGTCGACGCCGAGCAGGCCGCCGCTGTCCCGATCCTCTGGGTGGCCGCCGGCGCCCTGGCCGCCGAGCCGAGCCGGTCGACCGTCCACGCCCTGCTGGAGCGGCGGGCCCGGGAGCGGCTCGACCAGCACACGGTGCTGGACCTCGACTGGCGCCCTCAGCTCTGGGACGCCGCGGCCAGCGCCACCCGGGAGGTCGGTCGCGCCCTCGGCGCGGCCACGATGGCCATCGGCAACCGCGCCGAGTGTGAGATCGCCGTCGGCACCGACGACCCTGCCGAGGCGGCGGATCGGCTGCTGGCCCTGGGCCTGCGTGTCGCCATCGTCAAGTTGGGCGGGGACGGCGTCCTGGTGGCCACGGCCGAGGGCCGGCGCGAGCAGGTGCCGCCCTACCCGGTGGATGTCGTGTGCGGTCTCGGTGCCGGCGACGCCTTCGGCGGCGCGCTGTGCCACGGCCTGCTGTCGGGCTGGGACATCGCCGAGTGCGTCCGCTACGCCAACGCCGCGGGCGCCATCGTGGCCGGCCGCCTCATGTGCGCCGACGACATGCCGACGCTCGACGAGCTCGAGGCCCTGGTGGGGGAGCGTCATGCTGCTGGCCGATGACCGGTGGCGGGATCTCCTGGAGCTGCGGGCGACGCAGCCGGACGCCGCCGTAGAGGCTCTGCGAAGCCGGCCCCGCCGGCCTCTCCTGACGGACGGCCGCCTGTTCATCGTCGCCGCCGATCACACCGCCCGCGGCATGCTCGGGGTCGGCGACGACCCCTTCGCCATGGTCGACCGTCGCCAGCTCCTGGAGCGCCTCCTCGCTGTCGCTGGCCCACCCGGGCGTGGACGGCGTGCTCGGCAGCCCCGACGTGCTGGAGGAGCTCGCCCTCCTGGGCGCGCTCGACGGCAAGCTGGCCTTCGGGACCATGAACCGGGGCGGGATCATGGGTGCCCGCTGGGAGCTCGACGACCGCATGACGGCCTACGACGCCGAGGGGATCGCCCATGGCGGTTTGGACGGCGGCAAGGTGCTGCTGCGCATCGCCGACGACGACGCCGGGACCGCCCCCACGCTGGAGGCCTGCGCCCGCGCCGTCTCGGGGCTCGCCCGACGCGGCCTGCCGATCATGGTGGAGCCGTTGCCGTACCACATCACCGAGGACGGCACGGCCAAGCTGCTCGACGACGACGACAAGCTGTTGCGGGCCGTGGCCGTGGCGGCGGCGATCGGCAGCACCAGCGCCCGCACCTGGCTCAAGGTGCCCGCGGCGCCGGGACGTGGCCCGCATGCTGTCCGTCACGACGCTCCCTGCGCTCATCCTCGGTGGCGCGCCAGGCCCGGATGCCGAGGCCACGTACGCGTCGTGGGAGCAGGCCATGACGGTGCCCAACGTGCGGGGTCTGGTCGTCGGCCGGGCGCTCCTGTACCCGCCCGACGGCGACGTCGCCGCGGCGATCGCGCGGGCGGCCCGCATCGTGCGACCCGGAGCGAGCCATGACTGAGCGGTCGCTGCACCGGCCAGACGGCACGCTGGCCTCGGGGAGCGATCCCGTGGCGCTCACGCCGGAGCAGGCGGGCTGGACCTACTCCGGGTTGCGGGTGCTGCGGTTGGCCGCCGGGCGAGCGTCGCGAGCTCCACACCGGGCCCGACGAGCTCGCCGTCCTGCCGCTGTCGGCCACCGACCTGGTGGTGGAGGCCGACGGGCAGCGCTTCGAGCTGGACGGGCGGACGAGCGTCTTCTCGCGGGTGACCGACTTCGCCTACGTCGGCCGCGACACCACCGTGAGCCTGGTGGCCGGTGGCGGTGGGGGAGAGGTCGCCCTGCCCTCCGCCCGCTGCGACGCGAAGCGGCCGGCCCGCTACGGCCCGGCCGAGGACGTGCCGGTCGAGATCCGGGGCGCGGGGCCGGCGACCCGGCAGGTCACGAACTTCATGAGCCCGGAGTCCTGGCCCGACGCCGAAGCGCTCATGTGCGTGGAGCTGCTGACCCCCGACGGCAACTGGTCCTCCTACCCGCCCCACAAGCACGACGCCTCCGCGGAGTGCCCGGTCGAGAACGAGGAGGTCTACTACTTCCGCATCGGCCGGGTCGGGGAGGACGCGTGCTCGCCCGACGGCATCGGGCTCCACCGGCTCTACACCGGCGACGGGTCCATCGACGAGACGGTCGAGGTCCGCGACGGCGACGTGTTCCTGATCCCCCGCGGCTACCACGGCCCGTGCGTCGCCGCCCCGGGCTACACGATGTACTACCTGAACGTGCTGGCCGGTCCTGCGCCCGGCCGTTCGATGGCGTTCTGCGACGACCCGGCCCACCACTGGGTCCGGGACTCCTGGGACGGGATGGCCACCGACCCCCGCTGCCCGATGACGAGCGCCGCGGGTCCGGTCGATCGGGGCTCCGGTGCCTGAGGCTCCGCTGCTCTACCTCGACCGGGAGCTCCCGGCGGCCATGATGGCTGCCCTGACCGCGCGGGCCCGGCTGTCGGGCCCTGAGGCGGACGCCATGGCTGCGGCCGAGGGGATCGTGGCCGGGGCCACCCGCTGGGACGGTCCCCGCATGGATCGCTGCCTCGCCGCCCGGGTGATCTCCCGCTCTGGCATCGGCTTCGACAACGTGGACGTCGCCGCGGCCACGGCGCGGGGCATCGTGGTGTGCATCGCGCCCGACGCTCCGACGGTCTCCACCGCGGAGCACGCGGTCGCGCTGCTGCTGGCCGCGGCCAAGCGCCTCTCCGAGCACCAGGCCCGGCTGCGGGCCGGACCCGGCGATCACTTCGGCCTCAGCAGCAACGTCGAGCTGGATGGGGGCACCCTCGGCCTGGTGGGGTACGGCCGCATCGCCCGTCGCGTGGGCCGGACCGGTGCCGCGCTCGGCATGACGGTCATCGCGCACGACCCGTACCTCCAGCCGGCGGTCGATCTCGAGGTGGAGCTGGTGTCGTTCGACGACCTGCTCGCCCGCAGCGACGCCATCTCCGTCCACGCCCCCCTGACCGATGGCACGCGCGGCCTGTTCGGAACGGCGGCGTTTGCCCGGGTCCGGCCGGGCGTGATCTTCGTCAACACCGCCCGCGGACCGCTCGTCGACCAGGAGGCCCTCGTGGCCGCGCTCGACTCCGGTCAGGTGGGTTCGGCGGGATTGGACGTGACCGATCCCGAGCCCCTTCCCGTCGATCACCCGCTGCTCGGGCGTGACGACGTCGTCGTCACGCCCCACATCGCGTCCGCCACCGCGGCCGGCCGGCTGCGGCTCTACGAGCACGCGGTCGACAACGCGCTCGGCGTCCTGGCGGGCCTGCCCCACCGGCCACGCTGCCACGTCGTCAACCCCGAGGCGACAGGTCACTGGAGATGCAGCGACGGCCATGACCGCTTCCACGTTCAGATGTGCACCAGTGAGCAGCACGCCTCGATCGGCATCGGCGTCGTGGGGCTGGGCTGGATGGGCCAGGCCCACAGCCGCTCGTTCATGCGCCTGCCGTCGCTGTTCCCGGACCGCGTCTATCAGCCCCGCCTGGTCCTGTGCGCCGACAGCCTGGGTGCCCGCCGGGACGAGTCGGGCGCCTTCGGGTTCGAAGGGGCGACCGACGACTGGCGGCGTGTCATCGACCACGACGCGGTCGACATCGTCATCGTCACCGCACCCAACATGCTCCACGAGGAGCTCTGCGTGGCCGCCGCGGAAGCGGGCAAGCACGTGTTCTGCGAGAAGCCCGTCGGGGGCACGCCGGACCAGACGGTGCGCATCGCGGCGTCGGCGCAGGCAGGCCGGGGTCATCACCGGCGTGGGCTACAACTACCGCTGGGCTCCGCTCGTGCTGCACCTCCGTCAGCTGCTGGAGGCCGATCGCCTGGGTCAGCTCACGAACTACCGGGGCCGCTTCTTCTCGATGTACGGGAGCGACCCGATGGGCCTGCTGTCCTGGCGCTTCCTGGAAGCCGAGGGCGGGTACGGGGTGTCGAGCGACATCCTGAGCCACGCGGTCGACCTGGCCACGTTCCTCGTCGGTCCCATCGCCCGCGTGGTCGGGACCAAGGAGACGTTCATCCGGCAACGACCGCTGCCCCAGGCGGGTGCGCGCGGCCACTACGCCGTGGGCCAACCCGGTGATCCGACCGGCGAGGTCACCAACGAGGACTTTGCGGCCGCGCTCGTCGTGTTCGCCAACGGCGTGCAGGGAACGTTCGAGAGCTCACGCTCGATCATCGGACCCGAGAGCCAGATGGCCTTCGACCTCTACGGCACCAAGGGCGCGGCCAGCTGGAACCTGGAGCGCATGAACGAGCTCCAGCTCTACCTTGCCGGCGACGACCGTGCACCGCGTGGCTATACGACGGTGTTCGGCGGCGACCGGTACCCGTACCACGGGACCTTCGTTCCCGGGGACGCCAACAGCATCGGCTTCGAGGACCTCGTGGCCATCGAGGACCACGAGTTCCTGACCGCGGTGGCCGCCGGCGAGGCCTACCAGCCCGGCTTCGAGGAGGCCCTCGACTACGTCAGCTTCCAGGCGGCGTGGCTGCGGTCCTGCGAGTCGGGCACGTGGCAGGACGTCGTCCGCTTGGGAGGAACACCATGAAGACCGTGCGCTTGACGACCGCGCAGGCGATCGTCCGCTACCTGATCGCGCAGCGCATCGAGATCGACGGCGAGCTGCGGCCGCTGTTCCCCGGCGTGTTCGCCATCTTCGGGCACGGCAACGTCACCTGTCTCGGGCACGCGCTCGAGGAGGCCAAGGACGACCTGCCGACGTGGCGGGGCCAGAACGAGCAGGGGATGGCCCTCGCCGCCGTCGGCTACGCCAAGGCCATGCGGCGGCGCCAGATCATGGTGGCCACGAGCTCCATCGGGCCCGGCGCCACGAACATGGTCACCGCGGCCGCCGTCGCCCACGCCAACCGCCTCCCCGTCCTGCTGCTGTCCGGCGACACGTTCGCCAGCCGCATCCCCGATCCCGTCCTGCAGCAGGTCGAGGGCTTCGGCGACCCGTCCGTCACGGTGAACGACACGTTCAAGCCCGTCACCCGCTACTGGGACCGCATCGTCAAGCCGGTGCAGGTGGTCCACACCCTTCCCCACGCGGTGGCGACGATGCTCGATCCGGCCACTTGTGGCCCGGCCTTCCTCGGGCTGCCCCAGGACGTCCAGGCCGAGGCGTACGACTTCCCCGCCCGCTTCTTCGACACGGTGATCCACGAGATCCCGCGGCCGCGCCCGGACGAGGGCCAGTTGGCGCGGGCGGCCGCCGCGCTGGGCGAGGCCACGAAGCCGCTCATCGTCGCCGGCGGCGGCGTCCACTACTCCCTGGCGGAGGAGGAGCTGCGGGCCTTCGCCGAACGGCACAACATCCCGGTCGTCGAGACGGTGGCCGGCAAGGCCACGCTGCTGTCCGCCCACCGCCTGAACGCCGGGCCGATCGGCTCGACCGGGTGCACGTCGGCCAACGCTCTGGCGGCGGAAGCCGACGTCGTGCTGGCCGTCGGGTCCCGACTGCAGGACTTCACCACCGGATCCTGGACCGTGTTCGCCAACGAGTCGGTGCGGTTCATCGGACTCAACACCGCCGCCTTCGATGCCGTGAAGCACCTCGCCCACCCGCTCGTGGCCGACGCCCGCGAGGGTCTGCGGGAGCTGTCGGCGCGGGTCGGCGCCTGGCGGGCGCCGGACGACTGGACCGACCGGGCGGCGGTGGAGACCGCGCAGTACCACGCCTACGTCGACAAGATCGCCAGCCCCAGCGCTCCTGCCCAGGAGGAGAAGCCCACCTACGCCCAGGTCGTCGGGGCCATCGACCGCCTGGCCCTCCCGACCGACTACGCCTTCGCCGCCGCCGGCGGCTTCCCCGGCGAGCTCAACAGCGGGTGGCGGGCCAAGGGCCTCGACTCCATCGACATGGAGTACGGCTACTCGTGCATGGGCTACGAGATCTCCGGGGCGTGGGGGGCGAAGATGGCGCTCCCCGACCGTGAGGTCATCGTCTTCGTCGGTGACGGCTCGTACCTGATGATGAACTCGGACCTGTACAGCTCCGTCCTGTCCGGTCACAAGCTGACCGTCATCGTGTGCGACAACGGCGGGTTCGCCGTCATCAACCGGCTGCAGGTCAACCAGGGTGGCGCGCCGTTCAACAACCTCATCGCCGACTCCAAGGTCCAGGAGGTGGTGGCGGTCGATTTCGCCGCACACGCCGCGGCCATGGGCTGCCGATCCGAGAAGGTGGGCTCGGTGGCGGAGCTGGAGGCGGCGATGCAGAGGGCTCGGGCCTCGGACCGGACCTACGTGATCGCCATCGACACATCGGCCTACGACTGGACGGGCGGCGGATCGTTCTGGGAGGTCGGGGTGCCCGAGGTCAGCGACCGGCCGTCCGTGGTGGCGGCCCGGGAGGCCATGGACGCCGGCAAGGCCGCGCAGCGGGTGGGCTGGTGAGCGGCATGGAGGAGACGATGGTGGACAGCGATCCCGCCGGCCTGGCCGGGAAGGTCGTCGTGGTGACCGGGGGGACGCAGGGCCTGGGCCAGGCCGTGGCCCGGCTCGCCGCGGCCAGGGGCGCGGCCGGTGTGGCCGTCGTGGGCCGGGACACCGCCAAGGGGCAGGACGCGGTGGACGAGCTCGAGGCGATGGGGACCGACGGTGTGTTCGTCCCCGTCGACCTGGCAGACCCGGACGTGGGCGACCACGTGATGGCCGCGGTCGACGAGCGCTTCGGCGTGGTCCACGGTCTCGTCAACGCGGCCGCGGAGACCGGTCGGGCCGGGGTGTGGGACACCACGACGGCGCTGTTCGACCGAATGCTGGCCGTCAACGTCCGGGCCCCGTTCTTCCTCCTGCAGGCGGCCGCCCGGATCATGAAGCGGGAAGGGGTGGCTGGTTCCGTCGTCAACATCGGCAGCGTCACCGGGTACGGCGGCCAGGTCCACCTCACGCCGTATGCCATCTCCAAGGGCGCGCTGCACACGCTCACCCGCAACGCCGCCTACTCGCTGATGTGGGACCACGTACGGGTCAACCTCGTGAACCTGGGGTGGATGGACACGCCCAACGAGCACATCGTCCAACGGGAGGTCCACGGGCTGGGGGAGGACTGGCTGGAGCAGGCCGAGGCGGCCCAGCCCTTCGGACGCCTCATCAAGCCGGAGGAGGCGGCCCGCACCATCTGCTTCCTGCTGTCCGACGAGTCGGGGCTCATGACGGGAGCCGCCCTCGACTTCGACCAGTCGGTGCTCGGCGCCGGCGACTCGCCCAAGCCGGCGAAGGACGAGGTGTGGCCATGAACGAACCCATCCGGATCGGCGTGCTGGGCTGCGGACGGATCGGGCGCTGGCACGCGGAGTTGATCGCCAAGAGGATCCCCGGCCTGGCGCTCAGCCGGGTGTTCGATGTACGGCGGGAGTCCGCCGACGAGGTGGCCGACGTGCTGGACGTGGCGGTCGCCGAGACCCCGGAGGAGCTCATCGAGGCCGACGACGTCGACGCCATCGCCATCTGCTCGTCCACCGACACCCACGTGGACCTGCTCGTGGCGGGCTCGGCGGCCGGCAAGCCCATCTTCTGCGAGAAGCCCCTGTCGCTCGACCTGGCCGAGGTGGACAGGGGGTTGGCGGCCGTGGACGCGGCCGGGGTCCTCCTCCAGGTCGGCTTCAACCGCCGCTACGACCCGAGTCACCGGGAGGTGCGCCAGCGGGTCGCCGACGGGGACATCGGCCAGCTTGCACCTGGTGCGCATCACGAGCCGGGATCCGGCGCCTCCTCCCATCGCCTACATCGCGGTGTCGGGCGGGATCTTCTGCGACATGACGATCCATGACTTCGACATGGCCCGCTTCGTGACCGGGAGCGAGATCGAGGAGGTGTACGCGACCGGTGCCGTGCGCGTCGATCCGGCCATCGGCGACGCCGGTGACCTCGACACCGCGGTCGTCGTGTTGCGCCACTCCGACGGGGTGCTCACGACGATCGACAACAGCCGCCAGGCCGTGTACGGCTACGACCAGCGGGTCGAGGCCTTCGGCTCGGGCGGGATGGTCGGCTCGGAGAACGCGCTCACGACCACGACCACGCTGCGCAACGCCAGCGGCGGCCAGCAGTCGACCCTGCCGGACTTCTTCCGGGAGCGCTACGAGATGAGCTACCTGGCCGAGTGGGAGGACTTCGCGGTCATGGTCCGCGATGGCGGCCCCTCGCCCGTCGACGGCCGCGACGGCCGAGAAGCCCTCGTCGCCGGCCTGGCCGCCTGGACCTCGGTCCGGGAGGGCCGCTCCGTCCTGACCGCGGAGATCAGCGAGATCAGCCCCGCCTGACCCGTCAGTCGAGCCGCAATCAGTCGAGCCCGGCCAGGAACTCGTCGAACTCGTCGTCGGGGATGCCGACGAGGTGCTGGTCCTCCGGATAGCGGCCGGCTGTCGACGTCGGCCGCGTACTCGGAGAAGGCGGCGACGCGCTCGCGCTGCAGCCGGTCGAGCTCGGCCCGGAAGTCCCGGTACACCTTGGCGTGGCGGGGCTGGTGCCCGGGGGTGTAGCCGAGGACGTCGACCGAGAACAGGTACTGGGCGTGCGCGCCCGTCCCGGCACCCATCGAGAGGAGGAGCATCGAGGTGCGCTTGGTGATCTCGGCGGTGACCCGTGCCGGTACCACCTCGATCTCGGCGGCGAAGGCGCCGGCCTGCTCCAGCTCCTTGACCTGGCGGTAGACGAAGGCCGCCGACTCGGCGGTGCGTCCGACGGCCTTGAAGCCTCCCGTCCATGTCCGCCGCGACGGGATCAGCCCGGTGTGGCCACAGACGGGGATGCCCTCGGCCCGGAGACGGGAGACGATCTCGAGGCTGGCGGCGCAGTAGACGGCGTCCCCGCCGAGCAGGATGGCGTCGTGGGCGGCCCGCACGTAGTCGTCGAAGGTGGCGAGCTGCCCGTACTGGAGCCCGACGAACACGAAGCAGTCGCCGGCCGCTTCACGCATCGCCGCACTCCAGATCGGTGTCTCGATGGAGAGGAGGTCGATGCGAGCCGCCGCGGCGGCCCGAGCCTCGTCGAGGTTCTCGAGGTGGAGCATGGAGAGCTGGCGGGTGCCCTTGAGCGCCAGGAGCTCGGCGACAGTCAGGCGGGAGCGGTTCATGGATTTCCTTCGTCTCGGGTGCGGGCCCTGCTCGACGAGATCATGCTCTTCAGGGTGACGGCGGGATCGGCCAGGGCGAGGGGGTCGGGGTGGGCTCGGCCGGCGATCAGCAGCTCGGCCAGGCGGATGTCCTTGGCGACGGCGGTCCCTTCTGCCACGCCGCTGGCCGCCACCAGACGGCCGTCGTCGTCGAGCCCGAAGTGGAGCACGACACCGTCGGCTCGCTCCCGCTCGACGGTGGTCGTCGCGGCGTGCGGCAGCCCGGCCATGTGCAGGCTGAGCTCGTACTGGTCCGTCCAGAACCACGGCACGCGCTCGTAGGCCTCCTCGGCCCCGAGCAGGTTGCGGGCCACGACGTCCGCCTGGTCCAGCGCGTTGCGCCACGCCTCCAGCCGCAGCCGCTGATCGCCGAAGAGCGGGTGTGGGAACGAGCAGCAGTCACCGGCGGCGAAGATGGCCGGGTCGCTCGTGCGCAGGTGGCGGTCGGCGGCGATGCCGTTGTCGACGGCCAGCCCGGCCCGCTCGGCCAGCTCCACGTTCGCCAGCGCGCCGACTCCGGCGACGATGACGTCGCCGTCGATGCCTTCGCCGCCGGTCAGGACGACTCGGGCCTGGTCCCCGGTGCGCTCGATCCCCTCGACGCCCGTGCCGACGCGCAGTGCCACCCCGTCCTGCTCGTGGCGGGTGGCCATCGTGCGCGGCCAAGGCCGCCGGGACGATGCGGCCCATGAGGTTGGGGGCCAGCTCGACGACCGTCACCTGGCAACCCCACGCGCGGGCGCTCGCCGCCAGTTCGAGCCCGATGAAGCCGCCTCCGATGATGACGACGTGACCGCCCCTGGACAGTCGGGTCCGGATCTCCTCGGCGTCGGCCACGGTGCGAAGGAGGAGCGCCTCATCGCCCCCGGGGACGGGGAGGGGGCGTGGCCTGGCCCCGGTGGCCAGCAGCAGCCGGTCGTAGGGCAGCGATCGACCATCGGCGAGCACCACCGCCCGGTGATCCCGATCGATGGCGGCGGCGGCGACCCCCGCCGCCAGCTCGACTCCGAGCTCGGCCAGGCGACCGCCGGCGAACAGCGCGGCCGGGGCTGCGGGCTCGCGACCCGTGATGGCGGCCTTCGACAACGGCGGCCGCTCGTACGGCGGGTGCTCCTCGTCGCCGACGAGCGTGATCGTGCCGTCGTGACCGGCCTCTCGCAGGGCCTCGGCCGCCCGACCCCCGCAGGCACCCGCGCCCACGATGACGACGCGCTCGACGCCGGACGCCATGTGGTCGATCAGCCGAGGTCGACGAACACGGTGCCGTCCTCGACCTTCACCGGGTAGGTCCGCAGGTCGACCGTGATGGGTGCTCCCTTGCCCTCGCCGGTCCGGTAGTCGAAGCGGCCGTTGTGCTTCGGGCACTCGATGATGTGCCCCATCACGAGCCCGTCGGCCAGCAGCGTGTGCTCGTGCGTGCACATCCCGTCGGAGACGAAGAACTGCCCGTCGGGAGCGTGGTACACGGCATAGGGGCAGCCGTTGAGCTCGACCGGGATGACGTCCTCCTCTTCGACGTCATCCGTGCGGCAGGCTGCGACCCAGTCGGCCATGGTCCGTCAGGCCGCGGCGGACGGGACCGCGCCCGTCGCCGTGCGATCGACGAACACGGCGGTGTCGTGCCGCTGGCGGAGCATGACGGGCAGGAACTCCCTGAACGCCGCCGGGATGCTCGGTGCCGGCTCGGGCAGGTCGTCCTTGATCTCCTCGTGGAGGGCGGGCAGCGAGTAGTAGGGGACCATCGGGAACATGTGGTGCTCCACGTGGTAGTTCATGTTGAGGTAGATGAACCGGGTGACGGGGTTCATGTACACGGTGCGGGTGTTGAGGCGATGGTCGGTGACGTCCTCGGCCAGGCCGCTGTGCTGGGTGAGGCCCGTCATGATGTGGTGCCAGGCGCCGTACATCCGCGGCAGCCCGATGAACATGGCGGGCAGGATGCTGCGGGAGACGATGCAGGCGAGCACGGTCGCGCCGTAGACCACCAGCCACACCCGCGCCGTCCAGTAGACCTTGCGCCGCTCGGTCTCGGGGACGAAGGTCGCTTCCGGCTCGGTGAGCCGGCCCGAGGCGTGGATGAACATCTCCTTGAAGGCCCTCGGGACGTCGAAGAGCCCGAAGACGTTGGCGATGATGTGGCCGAGCGCCGGTGGCCTCATCGAGATGATCTCCGGATCGCGCCCGACGACGATGGTGTCCGTGTGGTGGCGGGTGTGGCTCCACCGCCACACCGTCGGGTCGCGCATGATCATGAAGCTGGCCAGGTTGTAGACGGCGGTGTTCATCCACCGTGTCTTGAAGGCCGTCCCGTGCCCGCACTCGTGCCACGCGGGCGTCGGACGCCGATCCGTAGAGCACGCCGTAGCCGGCGAAGAAGATCAGCGACCAGACCGAGAACCAGAAGTAGGCGCCGAGGGCGCCGAGGACGACCATCGATCCCAGCCAGATGATGGTGTCCCGGATGGCCGGGCCGTCCCGCCGCTGCATGAGCTCCTTCATGCGCTTGCGGGGCACCTCGGTGCGATACCACTGGGCCTGGGACAGGCCCCGGTCGACAGCCCGTTGCGCCTCCGGCCCGACCAGCGAGTAGTCACGACCAGTCGTCATCAGGTCCGATGATACGGCGCCGCCCGTGCGCGGGGCGCCCCGGTGGGATCAGCGCATCCAGCGGACGATGACGCCGGCCTCGCCGGCCATCTGGGGCTCCTCGGGCACCAGCCCGCAGGTGTCCGAGATGAAGATGGCGACGCGCCCGTCGTCACTCAGCGAGGGACGGGTACTGATGTCGTCGGCGCCCGTGGGGTCATGGGTGCCGGGCAGCGTCGTGGTGGTCGTCGTCGGCGTGGGCTTCGGCTGGCAGGGCCGGGCCGCCTGCTCGGCCGAGCTCACCGAGAGGAGGAAGATCGTCCCGTTCGTCAGGTCGCGCATGAACGTGTCCCGCGTGCTGTTGCGATCGCCCGGCACCAGACGGTTCGAGCTGGACACAAAGCCGACGCGCGTGCAGTTGCCGTTGACGACGATCCGGTTGCTGGCCCCGGTGACGTGGTTGCCGTTGCTGTCGAGGCTCATCATCCTCGTCGAGCCGCTGGCGATGTCGAAGAGGAACACGTCGTCCGTCGCGTCGGGGTCCCCGGGGACGATGCCGGCGTCCTTCGACTGGTAGGTCGCGCACGCCCCACTGCCGCTGATGTCGGGCCGCGACGCGAGCGCCGGGGTGCCGTTGGGCCGGCGGCTGACCAGCGTGGTGGTGTTGGCCTGCAGGTTGCGGACGTAGATGCGCTGTCCTTGGGACATTGACGTCGCCGTGGCGTTCCCGGCAAAGGACGCGAACACCATCATCGAGCCGTTGGTGCTGAGCTGGCAGCGATAGCTCCCAGAGTCGAGGGCCTGGCCGGCGTTCCCGACGCTGGTCAGGCGGACGTTGCGCAAGTTGGCCCTGGAGGTGACGAAGCAGTCCTCCTGCCCGTTCCCGTCCCCTGGGACCAGATTGGTGGCGTCCGAGCTGTAGGCGATGGTGGAGCCGTCCTCGCTGATGTCCGGGCGGCTGCTCCAGCCACCCACGCCGGCAGCACCGGTCGTGCTGATGCTGGCGATCGAGGTGACCCCGGTGTTCATGTCCTTGAGGAAGATGTCCTGCTGCCGGCCGTTGCCGTCGGTCACGAGGTTGGTGCCCTGGGAGGTGAACACGACATAGCGGCCGTCGGCGCTGACGTCGGGGAACGACGACTCGCCGTTGGCGTAGCAGCCGTTGGCGGAGCCCTGCTCACCAGCTCCGTGGCCCCGGTGGCGAGGTTCGTCCGGTAGATCTGCGTCTCGGGCCCGGGCGGCTTGGGGCAGCCGGCCGGCGGCTTCGTGGCGGCGGTCAGCACGAGGTTCTCGCTGCCGTGGTGGTACACGGCCCACAGCCCGTTGGCGGAGATCTGCGCGCGCGACGCCGAGCCGTCGTAGGTCTGGCCCGGCGGCGGCTTTCCGGCCAGGAAGGTCGTGCCGTCCGGGGTGCCAGCGATGGGCGGCCCCCCACCCGGCATTGTTCCCGGGGTCGTCGGTGGGGTCGGCGGTGTCGCGATGGTCGGCGGCCCGCCACCACCGGGGGGTACGCAGCCGGCGGCGAGCGCCACGGCCAGTCCCGTCAGAACCGCCCAGGCTCTCCGGTTCCCGCGCATCGGTGTCGTCTCCCCACCTCCTGCCGAATGGCTCGCTCGGTGGGGCCTCCTCGCCGCCACCGTAGGCCTGGTCCACCCGGCGGGACCATGTACGGCGGCTGGGCGGACGTGCATGGCGCAGGACCATCCGTGCGTCTGGCCCAGGCGGCCACGCGCTCTCCGCCCAGGTCACGGGCCATGGCCAGGGCCGAAGTTCACCACCCTGTCACCGAAACACCAGGTCCTCGTCCTGGTCGCGACGGCCACGCGGCGGGGTGAGCCGAACACGGCGGGTGCCCGCTGTCGTCGCTCAGCGACTCAGAGGTCGACCTCGCCGCTGACGCAGGTGATGGTGCCGCCGCCGACCCAGATGACGCCGTGGCCGTCCTGCGTGACGACGACGCGGCCGGCGCGGCCGAGCGCCGTCCCCTGGCTGGCGACGTACGGGGCCGTGACCCGGCCCGTGCGCAGCAACCACTCGGCCAGTGAGGCGTTGAGGCTGCCCGTCACGGGATCCTCGGTCGTGGCACCGTCCTTGGGGAAGAAGGCGCGCACCTCGATGGCGTGAGGCGAGCCGTCCGGGTACAGCCCGACGACGCCGACGTCATGATCGACCGGACCCGGCCGCACCGCGAGCACGGCCTCTGCGCTGGCCAGCAGCACCGCCACCCAGCCGGGCCCGTTGTCCACCCACTGGGCATCGACGATGTCGCTGCGGTTGATGCCGAGGAGTTCGGCCAGATGCCCTTGCAGGTCCTCGTCCACGGGCCCCGAGCGGACGAGGGGTGGCGCGGCGAAGAAGCCGTACCCGTCGTCGAGGACTCGGATCGGGATCAGCCCCGCTGCGCACTCCTGCACGGCCTGCTCAGCGTCGAGCGGCGTCCCGCCCGCCTCCCGCCAGGCGTGCCAGGTGCCGAGCGTCGGGTGGCCGGCGAACGGCAACTCCAGGACGGGCGTGAAGATGCGGACCCGGTAGTCGGCCTCCGGCACGGTCGGCGGGAGGACGAACGTGGTCTCGGACAGGTTCGTCCAACGGGCGAACCGCTGCATCTCCTCCGTGGAGAGGCCCTCTCCATCGAGCACCACCGCTACCGGATTGCCCTGGTAGGGCACGGCGGTGAAGACGTCGACCTGGCGGAACGGGCGGAGCATCCGGCGAGTGTGCCACCGCGACCGCCGTAGGGTCGCGGGAATGACGATCGACACGGTGCAGTTCACGTCGATGGAGCAGGGGACGCAGGAGGAGTACGAGCTCCTCCACCGGCTCGAGGCCGAGTACATCGCCCGGTTGCCCGACCGCCTCCTCGCCGGGCTGCGCCGGCTCGACGACGGGCTTTCCGGTTATCAGGTGACCCGCCTCGAGCACTCGCTGCAAACCGCCACTCGCGCTCAGGCCGACGGGGCCGATGTCGAGATGGTGGTGGCGGCGCTGCTCCACGACATCGGCGACGACCTGGCGCCCGACAACCACTCTCAGCTGGCGGCGGCCATCATCCGGCCGTATGTGCGGGCCGAGGTGACGTGGACGGTGGCCATGCACGGGTTGTTCCAACTCAAGTACTACGGCCACCACATCGGCCTCGACCCCGACGGTCGGGAGCAGTACCGCGACCACCCCTGGTACGCCACGTGCGACCAGTTCTGCGCGCGGTGGGACCAGGCGTCGTTCGATCCCGACTACCCCACGCTCCCGCTCGAGGCCTTCGAACCGCTCGTGCGAGAGGTCTTCAGTCGCCCGGCCTTCGACCCCGCCGTCGTGGAGCCCGCCTGACCGTTCATCGCTACGGCCGACTCGAGGCACAGGTCATTCCGCACGAAGATCCGCCGCGGGTCGGCTGCGGGACGCGCGGCGGGCGGGGAGCTGTGCGGCGACGAGGGCGAGCAGGAGCGCGACCACGATGACCACAGCGACGGTCGTCCATGCGCTGCTCGGGTCGGGCACGACGCCGAGTTGTCGTGCGAAGGCCTGCCACGACAGCCGTCCGGCGATCACCCCGAGTGGCACGCCGATCGCCAATGCAGCGATCGTCGTCGCCAGCGACTGGGCCCGCACCGACCAACAGACTTGCCCCGGTCGGAAACCGAGCGCGCGGGCCACCGCGAGGTCACGGCGGCGCGCCCGCACCGACGCCCATGACATGACCCCGAGTCCGAGCGCACCGACCACGGCGAGCGAAGCGCCCACGACGACTGGCACCGAGCGTGCCGCCGCCGCCTCGATGATCTCAGGGGGGCGAACGGCGCGCTGGTAGACGATTGGTGGGGCGCCGAGGAGATCGGGCACCCCGAGGTGTTCCTCGATGCGGACGATGGCCGCGGGGTCTGCGTCGTCGACGAGGTCGACGCCGACGAACGTCGCCAGACTCGTGGCCGCACCTTCGAAGGGCGCAACCGCGTCGATCATCGCTTGGGGAACGAGCATCCCCTCGCCTCCGCCGACGGTGCCGGCGAACATCGGGCCGATGGTGGGGAACACGACGATCCCTGTCACGGTGGCGTCAAAGGGTTCGGATGGCCCGGCGATGCTCACCGTGTCGCCGACGTCGATTCCGCGTTCACGCGCCGTGGCCGGGCCGAGGGCTACCTCGTCGGAGCGGCGCGGCAGCCCGCCGGCCAGCAACGGGAAGTCGACTTCGGGCGTCTCCCGTTCGATCCCGGTCATCGACATCATCGGGTCTCCGTTGACCGAGATCTCGTTGAGGAACCCGAACGCGGTCCACGTGTCGACCGCCGGGTCGTCGTCGAGGGCGGCCCGGGCGCCGGCCAGGTCGAGATCCCCGTACCCGCCGCCGGTCATCGCGGCGAGGTCCCACGACCAGCCGTACGAACGCGGCGTGTCGACCAGTGAGGTCAGGCTGGCGCCGAACACGAGCGCGGCGACGAGGGCCGCGCCGACGACCGCGCTGGCGGCGATCGCGGGCAGCGAGCTGCGCTGCCCGTACGCGGCGCGCAGGCCGTCGGCGAGTGGCGGTGAGCCGATGGTCGTCCAGAGCCTCCCCCGCCCGGTCGCGCGGCGCTGGACGGATGCCTCATCGACTGCCGCGCGGGACGCACGAGCCACCAGTGAAACTGTGATGGCGGCCGCGCCCACGAGGATGCCGCCGGTCGCCAGCACTCCGGTGCCGCTGATCCCGGGCGAGCGCGAGGGTTCCAGTACTCGCACGACACCGATGGGCCTCGTGCCGATGAGGTACGACGCGATGACGGCGCCCAAGACACCGAGGCCGATGGCCGCCAGCGGAGGGACGGCGACGACCGCGGTCCGCTCCCAACGGGTCATCCCGAGTTGACGCCACTGCCGTTGGGCCACCCTCGTCTGTGCGACCTCGCGGGCGACAGCGAACCCGGCCAGCGCCAGCGTCACCGTGGCGGCGGCGGCGGCGAGGACTCCGAGCGCCGTGACCGTGGGCCGGATGGCGCGCTCGACCCGCCGCCGCTCCGGCTCGGTTTCGGTCGCGATCAGGAAGTACTGCGGTGACTCCGATCCTTCTCCCGAGGTGTCACGGATCGTCGCCAGCTTCTCGTTCAGCGGACGTACCTGCCGCACGAACTCCTCGAGCGCCGGCTTCACCCCTGCCGGTCCGTCGGCGAACGACAACGAGTAGTACCGGTACGACGTCGCACAGCCGGGCGGCTGGTTGAGCGCCACGTTCTCGGCGAGGGACAGTGACGGGTCCGGTGCCGGCGGCAGGCAGTCATAGCGGCGTGCGATGTCGGGCGACACAATGGCCCGGTGGCGCGGGTACAGCTCGTTGGGTAGCACCTCATCGGGCCTCGTGATCAACCCGACCAGCTCGACATGCTCGACGCCGATCGGTGGGATCACCTCGTCACCGAATTCGTCCGCCGCCTCCGGAGGCAACCCCTCGGCGAAACCGAGACGCCAGAACGCCAGCGGGACGATGTCGCCGATCTCCCAACGCTCGGCCTCGGCGGCGGTCGCACTCAAGGCCAACTCGGAGGGGCCGGTCGGCAGCCTCCCGGCCTGGACGACCGGGCGGTCCATGTCGGTGTAGCGGCCGTCGTGCGATCCGAACACACCGGACACCGATCCCGACTCGACACCGCCCTGGTCGACCAACCGGCGCTGGCGTGGCGCCCCCTCGTCGTTGGTGACCATGAACAAGGACTCCGTCGTGACCTCCGTGACCCCTGGCAGCGAGCGGATCACGGCGTCGACCTCCGTCGAGCTCACCGACGGGTTGACGACGACGTCGCCAACGTTGGCCCGATCCAGGTACCGGCCGAACGCTGCGGACGTGCGCTGCGCGGTTCCCAGCGCCAGGATCGTGCCTGTCGTCCCCGCCAGAACGATCAACAACAACGGCAGCGCAGCGAGGCGGCGTCGGCGCAGCCAGCGCGCGGTCAGCCAGGCCGTACCACCACGTCCCAGCCCGCCGGCACCACCCATGCTTCGACGGTAGACGGCGGCACCCGAGAGGGGAACGGTACTGACCCCACTCGACGGGGTGTGTCAGCACCCATACCAGGACTCGGTCGATCGCCGACCCATTGCACGGGTTTGCTGCGAGTTCTCTCAACGTCTGAGTACGAGGTGGGTGACCTCGGGCGTCCACCGCACCGAGGTGAGATGACCATCCGGCCGGGCCGGTACCGTCGAACAGCCGCACGTAGCCGACGTCGAGCACCACAGGGACGACGTGCAGACGGAGCTCGTCGATCACACCGGCGGACAGGTACTGGTTGATCGTCGTCACCCCGCCGGCGATGGCGACGTCGCTGTCTCCCGCCGCCTGGCGGGCGAGCTTCAGCGCCTCCTCCGGCCCACCGGTGACGAAGTGGAACGTGGTGCCGCCAGCCATCTCGACCGGCTCGCGCTCGACGTGGGTGAGCACGTACACGGGGGCGTGGTACGGCGGTTCGGGCCCCCACCAACCCACCCAGTCGAGGTCCCACGAGCCGCGCCCGGGACCAAACATGTTGCGGCCCATGATGAACGCTCCCGCCGCGGTGATCGCCGCGAGCTCGGCGCGGTGCTCGTCTGAGTGGTCGAACATCCATGCGTGCAGGGACTCCCCGCCCTCAACCCCGTCACCGAATGGCTGGTCGAGCGACTGGTTGGGCCCGGCGGAGTACCCGTCGAGCGAGATCCCGAGGTCACAAGTGACGATGCCCATACCGGTACGACGCCGTCGGGGGGCGCAAGTCATCGCCTGGCCGGCGCCGAACCGGTCCAGGGCCGGCGCACGCGCTAGACCACCACTCGTGCTCGAGCAGGCGGTGGAGGTGTGGTCCGGCGACGTTTGCCTGGCGGGAACTCTCGCTCAGCCTGAGGGTCCGGGCCCGCACTCTGCGGCCCTGCTCCTGAACGGGAGCGGCCCGCTCGATCGTGACTCGAACATGCCCGGTCAGCGGCTCGACATCGCCAACGCGCTCGCCGCGGGGTTGGCCGCCTGCGGCGTCGCGTCGCTGCGCTACGACAAGCGGGGCGTGGGCGAGTCCGGAGGTGAGTACCTGACCGCGAGCTTCTCCGACGAGACGGCCGATGCCAGCTGTGCCCTGGACGTGCTGCGTTCTCGTCCCGAGACCAATGGCCGTGTCATGGTGATCGGCCACTCCGTGGGCGCCACGGTGGCGATGCGGATGGCGCGCCGAACTGCACCGCCGGACGCGTACGTGTTCCTCGCCGGCGCGGCCGTCCCGGGTGAGGTGGTCATGGCTTGGCAGACACGGCGCATCGCGGCGACCCTTCCTGTCCCGTGGCGGTGGTTCCGACGCACCATCGAGCGGCGGCAGGCGGATGACCGCGCCCTACTGCTCGCCTCGACCAGTGCCACCCTGCGGGTCCGCCGCCAGGAACTACCGGCACAGTGGTTCCGCGAGTACATGACGTACGACCCCACTGACGACCTCTCCGCCATCGCCGGCCCGGTCCTCGCGATCACCGGTCTGGCCGACCTCCAAGTGGATTCGGCCGACGTGGCGGCGATCGGGCGGCGCGTGACCGGACCGTTCACGGGCGAGACGCCCGACGATCTCACCCATCTTCTCCGGCTTGACCACCACCCGCCCGCGCTGCGCCGGTACGCGGCGCAGCTACAGGGACCCGTCGCCCCGAGCCTTGTCGATCGCGTCGCGTCGTGGACGAGCGCGCAACTGTCGTAACAGCACTCGCCGACTCGACCCGCGGCGACAACTGGCTTGGCTCGGCGACGCCGCCCGGTTGGCCGCGTCAGTCCGTGGTCGACTCGTCCGGTTCGGCCAGGAGGCCGGCGCTGGCGGCCAGCGCGCTGGCCAGCACCGCGGCGCGCTCGACGACCGTGGCCACGTAGTGGGCCGCGGGCAGGCGGTTGCCGGGGAGCGGCGGGTCGCCCAGTGACCGCACGAGCGCGGTCGGGTCGTCCACCGGGGTGATGGGCTCGGCGTCGGGCAGCGGCAAGCCGGTCCGCCACAGGTCCTCCGGCCGAAGCTGGCGCGGCTGAGCGGCGCGACCGTTGCGACCGGACGATCGGCGGCTCCGTCCCGTCCGGGATCCGCCACCCGCCCGTGCGCCGCCGGCCGACTGCCCGTTGCCCGAGCCGTTGTCGCTCACGTCATCTCCCTCATGTCATCTCCCTCATGTCATCTCCTCGGTCAGCAGCGCCTGGGGCTGGAGCCCGAGGGCCACGCGGAGCTGATCGGCGTTGAGGTCGGACAGCGAGCTCGACGTCGGCAGCACGAGATCGGCGATGTGCCGCTTCCCGGCCACGACCTCCTCGACCCGCTCGTCGACCGTGCCCGGGCACACGAGGCGGTGGGAGACCACGGTGCGGGTCTGGCCGATGCGCCAGGCCCGGTCCCTCGCCTGGTCCTCGACGGCCGGGTTCCACCAGCGGTCGTAGAGGACGACGTGGCTGGCCGCGGTGAGGTTGAGCCCGGTCCCGCCGGCCTTCAACGACAGGACCAGTGCGCCCGCTCCTTCGCCGGCCTGGAACTCCGCCACCATCCGGTCCCGCACGCCCCGGCTGAGGCTGCCGTCGTAGCACGACACCGGCGTGCCGGTGACCTCGGTGAGGTGCGCGGCCAGCTTCCGGCCCCACTGGGCGAAGTGGGTGAAGATGAGGATGCGCTCGCCGGCCTCGAACACCGCGGCGACGATCTCTTCGAGCCGGGCCAGCTTGCCGGACCTCCCGGCCAGCGGCTGGCCGTCGTCCTGGTAGGCGGCGGGATGGTTGCAGATCTGCTTGAGCGCGGTGATGGCGGCCAGGATCGCCCCCTGGCGCTGCTCCCGACCCACGTCCGCGGTGTCGGCTACCAGCCCGTCGAGCACCGCCTGGTAGAGGCCGATCTGCTCGGACGTCATCGTGCAGTGGTCGAGCTCGTCGATGCGGTCCGGCAGCTCGGCGGCCACCTCCGGCTCGGTCTTGGTGCGCCGGAACACGAGGATCCCGTTGAGGGCCCGTAGCGCCGCCTCGCCCTCGCCGGCCATCTGCGCCACGAAGGCCGGCCTGGTGCCGACGAGTCCGGGGTTGGTGAAGTCGAGCAGCGCCCAGAGGTCCCCGAGGCCGTTCTCGATCGGTGTGCCCGTGAGGACCACCCGGGTGCGGGCGGGCAGGCGGCGGAGTTGCTGCGCGGTCTCGCTGGCGGGGTTCTTGATGGCTTGCGCCTCGTCCAGGACGATGCGGTCCCAGGTCCGCTCGGCCAGCGCGTCGACGTCGCGCACCGCGGTCCCGTAGGTGGTGATGACCACGTCGGCGTCGGCCACCTCCGCCTCCAGCTCGTCGGCGGTGGCTCGCGAGGCGCCGTGGTGCACGACGACGCGCAGGCCGGGCGTGAAGCGGGCCGATTCGGCGGCCCAGTTGCCGACCACGGCAGGAGGCGCGATCACGAGCACTGGCCCCTCACCGACCGTCCGGGCGATGTGGGCCAGCACCGTCGGCGTCTTGCCCAGCCCCATGTCGAGCGCCAGGCAGCCGCCCAGCTCCGCGGCGTCGAGGAACGCCAGCCAGGACAGGGCTTCGGCCTGATAGCTCCGCAACTCGCCGGTGAAGCCGGGTGGCTTCGTGATGGGCTCGTCGGCCACGACTTGGGCCCGCTCGAAGAGCTCGGTGGCCCAGCCCGCCCCGCTGAGCGCCACCCGCCCGAACGGGGACGGCTCGAGGCCGAGGCCGAGGCGCAGGATCTCGGCCCCCGAGAGCTGCGTGGTCTTGGCCCGTTCGGCCAGCGCGGCGGCGGCCTCCTTCAGGTCGACCCGATCGAGCTCCACCCACCGTCCGCGGGCCTGGACGAGAGGTCGGGCCTCGGCGGCCAGCCGGGTGATCTCCGCCGCGGTGAGCTCGACGTCGTCGAACACCACCGACCAGCGCACGTTGCTGAGCTGGTGGGCGCCGACGTGGGACTCGCCCGTCGGAACGCTGAACAGCTTGAGCGTCGGGCTCGGTCGGCGGCGCGACAGCGGCGGCACCCGCACCTCGAACCCTGCGGCGTCCAGCTCGGCGCCGTTGACGGTCATGAGCTCCCAGGCCTCGTCCTGGCTGAGCACGACCTGTCCGCGGCGCATCGCTCCGGGGCGGAGCAGGACCGGGAGGAGGCGTTCGAGCCTGACCAGCTCGTCGGACAGCGGTCGGGACGGCCCGCCGTCGCTGAGCGCGACCTCGATGGGCAGGAGCTGCCCGGTGGCCCCCGGGCCGAGCACCGACAGGAACCACGCGCCGCCCGCGTCCGGCGGCTCCATCTGCACGACGAGCCGGGGACGGCGCGGCGACGTCACGGACCGGGACCACACCTCGAGCCGGCGGGCCACCTGGCCGGCCGGACCGGCCGGCACCCGGAACGACGACCCGTCGAGCCTCGTGGTGAACGCCTCTGCGATCGCCGCGGTCGTCGTGGTCGTCGGGGGAGGTGCCGGCAGCTCCAACCGGCCGGCCGCCTCGCTGACGATGGCGTCGACGACGGCCGTCATGACGGCCAGCACGGTCGCTCGCGGGGTGGCCGGGGCCAACACCACGACCGGTCCGGGCATGGCGGCGGCGAGTTGGTCCAGCTCGGCCTCGTCGACCAGGGCCGGGAGCCAGGTCACCGACGCCTCCTGTCCCCGGCCGTCGGCCGCCCGGGCGGTGCGCAGGGACGGGACGACGGCGCCGGCGGACACGAGGCGCACGGCCAGCAACGCGACCCGGCCCAGCCACAGCACGCTGGGACCGACCTGGTCGCCGTGCGAGCCGCTGCCCACGTCCACCAGCCACCCGAGCGACTCCCGCACCGGGATGCTCAGCGCCTCGGCGCGTGCGCCCGACGGCAGCGGTACGTCAGCGTGCAGGTTCCATCCCACGGCCGGTCCGCCGACCGCCTCCAGGAGATCGGCGAGCTCGTCGTTGGTCGTCGACACGGTGCCCGGACCGCCGGCCCACACGACCACCTGGCCCGCGGACCACGAGGCCTGGAGCTGGACCCGGCCCATGACCTCGGCCAGGTCGGATGGCGACGCCGTGCCGTCACCCTCGGACAGCAGGGTGGCGACGGCCTGGAGCCGGGCCAGATCATCCTCGAAGTCGGCGACCACCCGCTCGCGCTCGGGCCCTCGCAGATCGCGTACGGACGCCAGGTTCTCCTCGGTGTCCCGGATCAGGCGGTCGACGGTGTGCAGCCATCGCCCGGCGTCGCCTTCCAGGAGCCGCGCTGGTCATCGGTGGCCCGTCCTTCGGCCACCGCCCAGGTCGCCAGCTCCATCTCTCGTGTGGCGTCGTGCATCGATCGGCGCTCCCTGCGCCGCTCCCCACCGTCCACCTGGACGGCAAGTCCGTCGCGTGGCGTCTCGGAGCTCGACCCGACCGTCTCCACCGCTCATCGGGAGCGGGACGCCAGACGGCCAGGATACCCGACCGATGCCGATGTCGCGCGACCACCCGGTCAGCGTGCGGTCAGCGCCCCTCCACCAGGACGGCGAACCCGTCCGTGCTGCCCAGTCGCAGGCCGATGATCTCCTGGTAGGCCGGCGAGTCGTACCAGGCCCGGAAGGCCTCGCGGTCGGGGAACTCCAGCACGACCACCCGCTCACCCTTCGGCTCGCCCTCGACCGTCTCCGCCTCGTTGGTGGACACCCGCACCACCACGTCGTGGCCCGCCAAGGTGGCGCCCACCGCGGCGCGGTAGTCGGCGAGCAGGCCCGGATCGGTGATCGCGGCGTTGACGATGAGGTAGGTCGGCATCGAATCGCCGAAGTCTGACAGTCGGAGTCCGGCAGTCGGACCTGGCAGTCGCGCCGCGGGCGGTCCGTCCTGAGCGGTCTCGCGGAGATGCGTTGCGGAATTCACAACTGTGCTCCGCGAGACGTCGGATCAGGTCCTCCCGTCCCCGAGCCCATGGCCCGACCGATGACGGCGGCCGCGGCGGCCACGCCGGACGATGTCACCGGCGCGCCGATCGCCGCCAGTGCCGCCTCGACCGTGCCCAGGGTCCCGAGCACCATGGGCGGGTTGAGGTGCCCCATGTGCCCGATGCGGAAGCCCCGGCCCTCGTGCTCCCCGAGACCCACCCCGAGCGTGAGGCCGGCCTGTTCGGCGCAGACCGAGCGCAGACGGTCGGCGTCGACCGTCCCCCCGAGGATCATCGTGACCGAGTTGGCCCGGGCCGACGGATCGGTGATGTTGAGCTCGAGGCCGCCCGGCGCGCTCCAGGCCTCCACCGCCGTGCGCACCGCGTCGGCCAGGACGGCGTGGCGCCGCCATGCGGCTTCCAAGCCCTCTTCCTCGATCATGGCCAGCGCCTCGCGAAGGCCGAACAGGTGCGGGATCGGCGGCGTGCCGCAGTAGCGGAGGTAGTGCGGTTCGTCCGTGGCCCGCGAGGTCCAGTCCCAGTACCACGTGCGCAGATCGGCCGTCGCGTGAGCCTCCCACGCCCGCGGGCCGGCCCACACGAACCCCAGGCCCGGCGGCACCATCAACCCCTTCTGCGAGGCGCCGACGGTGACGTCCACCCCCCAGGCATCCATCTCATACCGCTCGGAGCCGAGCGAGGCGATCCCGTCGACCATCAGCAGCGCCGGGTGATCGGTTGCGTCCATGGCGGCGCGGATGGCCGCGATGTCGTTGCGCACGGAAGTTCCGGTGTCGACGTGGGCCACCAGCACGGCCTTGATGAGGCGGTCGGTGTCGGCCGCGAGGTGTTCCTCGACCTCCGCGGGGTCGACGGCGCCACGGTCAGGTGCGGAGAGCTCCTCGGTCTTCACGCCCGAGAAGGCGGCCATCTCGCCCCAGGCGCGTGCGAAGGGACCGGAGGCCAGCACGAGGATGCGGTCGCCTCGCGAGAGCGTGTTGCTGAGGGCCATCTCCCACGCGCCGTGGCCGTTGGCGACGGCGACGAACGCCCGTGCGGTCGTGCGGGCCACGGCCGGCAGCCGATCCATCACCTCGTTGGAGACGTCGATGAGCTCGCCGCCGTAGATGTTGGGCATGGCCCGGTGCATGGCCGACAGGACACGGTCGGGTACGACCGACGGACCCGGGATGGCCACGAGCTCGCGGCCGGCGCGGAGGGTGTCGTTCACAGCGCCGAGTCTGTCAGCCCGCCCTGCGATATCCGTTGGTCCGTTCCGGCGGCGCTCGGCAGACTCCCGTCGTGCCCGTCCTCGACCTTCGCCCGGTGACCCTCGAGCAGGTGGACGAGCTGTCCGCGCTCGCCAACCGGACCGAGCAGTTCGAGGGCATCCCCCGCGTCCACACCGCCGACGAGCTGCGGGAGGACCTCGAGGCGCCCCACCTCGACGTGAGCGCTGACACCCGCGCCGCCTATCTGGACGGCGAGCTGGCCGGCTGGGCCTGGATCTGGAACCCACCGTCGGAGGTGATGCAGGAGCGGGCGTACCTCTTCGGCGAGGTCGACCCTGCGCATCGGGGGCAGGGCGTGGGTCGGGCGCTGCTGGAGTGGAGCATGAGCCGGGCGGAGGAGCGTCTGCGGGCACGCGACCACGACCTCCCTCGCTACGTGCGAGTGGACGCCTATGACTTCCTGGACGCCAACCACCGGCTGTACGCGCGGTTGGGGTTCGAGCCCATTCGTTGGTTCGAGGAGCTCGTGCGCCCGCTCGCGGACCTGCCGGCGGTGGTCGTTCCGGACGGCCTGGAGCTGCGCCCATGGCCCGACGACCGCGACGAGGAGCTGCGCGTCGTCCACAACGAGGCCTTCGCCGATCACTGGGGGTCCGCTCCCGCGGGGCCGTCCGAATGGCACGCCGCCACGACCGGCCACGGCGCCGGGGCGGATCTGTCCTTCGTCGCCGTGGACGAGGACACGGACCGGGTCGTGGCCATCTGCCTCAACCACGCGTACCCGGAGGACGACGAGTTGACCGGCCGCCGTGAAGCCTGGATCGAGAGCCTGGGCACGGTCCGCGACTGGCGTCGGCGGGGCGTGGCCTCAGCCCTGATCGCGTCGTCGCTGGCGGCGTTCGCCGCGGACGGCTTCACCCACGCATTGCTCGGGGTCGACAGCGACAACCCGACCGGGGCGGCCCACCTCTACCGGGCCCTCGGCTTCGAGCGCGCAGCGACGCTCGATCACCCACCAGATCGAGATCACCCCGCCCGAGTACCCCTCGCAGCCCTGATCAGAGGCCGTAGAGGCGGGCGGCGTTGCCGCCCAGGATGAGGTCCTTGGTCTCCTCCGTGAGCGCCGGGTAGCCGTAGCGCTCCTGTGCCTCGGGCGTGATCTCGAAGGCCCGGAAGGCGTCGATCTGACCCTGGGGCGAGCCGTACCAGATCGAATCCGTCCCCCACAGGATGCGCTCGGGGCCCAGGTGGGCCAGCAGCTTGCCGAGCACGTGGCCGGCGCTGTCGAGGTCTCGGCTGAGGTTGAACCAGGTGCTGCCCAGCTCGGCGTAGACGTTCCCCGCAGGTCCGATGCCGGCGGCCCGGAGGCTGGCCAGGAAGCGGTCGACGCCGCGGAGCTGTTCCGCAGGCGCGTCCGCGGCGAACGGGCCTTCGGGCGCGGCGAGCTCCCAGCCCGAGTGGTACACGACGATGGTGGCGTCCGGATGGGCCGCAGCAGCCGGGCCGACGTCGGCCGGGGAGGCCGCAGCCGCCTCGCCGGCCAGCCCCTTGTGGACGGCGAGGATCGGCCGGCCGAGCGCCACCGCCTGGGCCAGCAGCGCGTCACCCCGCTCGTCGTCCAGCCGGTACTGGTCCGGGGTGTGGGTGTAGGTCTTCCAGGCCGCCACCGGGTAGGTCGCCACGTCGGCGGCCATGCCGTCGAGCACCGCCTCGAGAGAACCGCTGGCCGGGAAGACCGGCGCCTGGAGCAGGAGCCGCCGGTCGGGGCCGAGCTCGGTCAGCCGCACGCGGGCCCGCTCCATGATGTCGACGGCGAGGGGGCTGTCGCGCCCCGCGAACGGCAAGCCGGAGAGGACCCCGACGCGCGTGTCGCTCTGACCGAACACCAGGTCGAGGAACACGTCCTGGGTGAAGCACAGGCGAGGGTCGGGCCCGCAGTCGGCCTGGGGGAAGCCGCCGCCGAAGCCTCCGGTGTTGCGGTCGGGGTCGAGGAAGTGGAGCTGGACGTCCATGACGAGCCCGTCGCGGTCGAGCACGGACGATGCCGCGGCCGGGTCCAGCGTCGTGGCCGTCGACGTGGCCGAGGTCGAGCTCGCGGCCGGCACGGCGAAGGTGGCGCTGCTCGGCGACTGGCCCCGGCTGGCCCGCTCCTCCGATGTGCAGGCGGCGAGCGCGGACAGCACCGAGGCCGATGCCGCCGCCGTGCGCAGCAGCTCGCGGCGTGACACGGCACCGCGCCGGACGAGGTCCTCCATCGCCCGCCGAGCGCGCCGAGCCGCTTCCTCCACCACCGGCGTGGCCGGCGGCGGGTCGTACTCGTCGCTGGACCGTGGACCGAGGTCGAGCGGGCGCACCGACCGACAGTCTGGTCCAACCCGCCTAGCAGGTGGGGGCGCCGATGGCCGGATCGGCGGGCGGTGCGGCGGCGTCCAGCATGTTGCCGACCAGCCAGCGGATGCGGACGATGTCGGGGTTCGCCGGCTTGATCACCGGCGGCACGAGCACGAGCGTCCTGGCACGGGACACGTCGACGAGGCTGAAGACGCGCACGAGGTCGCCCAACTTCTCGCGGGGGATGTCGGATCGGAACGCGCCTTCGATGGCGGACGCCAGGCCCAGGTAGTTGACGGCCAGGTCCGCCGGTGACGTCCCGCTGGCCACGGCGGCCAGCAGGCAGCGCTGGCGCTTCATCCGCGAGTAGTCCGAGTCCTTCTCCCGCGAGCGCACGAACGACAAGGCCATGGGCCCGTTCATGGTCACGGGACCCGGTCCAACCGACGGTGCCTCTTTCGTCTGCCCGTCGATGTTGGGCACGAGGTGCACGTTGGTGGAGAGGTTGACGGTGACGCCTCCGAGGGCGTCGATGATCCGCATGAAGCCGACCATGTCGACCAGGACGTAGTTGTCGATCGGGATGCCGAGCAGCTCGGCCAGCCCGCCCTTGACCGCCTGCGCCGGATCCAGCCCGAGCTCGGGATGGCCGGAGACGTACGTGAACAGGGCGTTGGCCAGGTCGTCGAAGCCGCCGGGGAAGCGGTCCCGCAGGGCCCCGGGAGGCATGGGCAGGTGCTGGAGGTTGCGGGGGACCGAGATGCTGGCCAGATCGCCGGTCTGGCGGTCGATGCTGACCACGATCATCGTGTCGGTGCGCAGGCCCCAGCGGTTCGGGCCGGCGTCGCCGCCGAGGAGCGCGATGTTCCATCGCCCCGGGGCGAGCGGCGGTGTCGTGGGGACGGTCGTCGGCGGGATGGTCGTCGTGGTGGTCGACGCGATCGGGGCCACGGTCACCGACGCCGTGGTGGTCGGTGCCGCGGTGGTGGTGATGCCGAGGTCGGCCAGGGGGCTCGGCTGAGCGACCTGGACGTCTCCCGATCCCGCGAACACGGTGTCGAGCAGCGTGTCCTGGCGCACCGTCACGAGCGCGAACACCGTGCCGGGCAGCAGCGCGGCGACCCCGACGGTCACCACGAGGAACGTGCCCGCGATGCGGGCGCCGCGTCGGCCGACCCGGGCGGGCCACGAGGCGAGGGCGGCGTCGGCGGCGGCCATGTAGCAGAACAGAGCCCAGGCCAGGCCGGCGACGCACAGGGCGCGCAGCGTGCCGGAGTCGACCGACCAGTCGACGAGCGTGGCGCGATCGCGCCGGGCCACCCAGGCGAGGCCGGCGACGATGGCCACGGTCGGGAGCCCGAAGAGGGCCGCCGCCCGCCAACGGCGTTGGATCGCCTGACCGGTCCCGGGCACGAGGGCGGAGGCGACGGCGCAGCCGAGAGCTCGGGGCACGGACCGGCGGGGTCGCCGTGCGGGCGCGACGACCTGGACGCTCCGCCCACCCGTAGACCCCACTCTCGTGCGGGGATCCGGAGGACCCCACGGAGGGCTCTGCGCCATGGCGGCACCAAGCGTAGCGAAGCCCGTTCCACACGTTCTGGTCAGCGTTCATCGCGCTCGGCGCGAATCCGGCTGACCAGAACGGGGGGTCGAAGCTCAGCCGGTCGTGGTGGCCGGTGCCTCGGTCGTGGGGGCTTCCGTCGTCGGCGACTCTTCGTCGGCATCGTCGGCCTCGTCAGCGGACCGCTCCGGGCGGGTGGGGAGGGGGTTGCTGACCAGCTCGTCCAGCCGCTCTTCGAAGGCGGCGATGTTGGCGTCAGCCTGCGCCTGCGTCAACCGTCCGGAGGTGACGTGCTCCTGCTCGTGGGTACGGAAGGCCTCGAGCATGGCGTCCTTGACGGTCTCGATGTCGACGCCCTCGGCCTCGGCGACCTCGGCGATGGTCTTGCCGTCACGCAACTGCGTGCGGAGCTCGTCAGTGGTGATGCCGAGCGCCTCCACGGCGGCGTCCAGGCTGAAGTGACCCCGGGCGAAACCTCCGTGCCCACCGTGCCCTGGCCCTCTCTCGCGGTCGGGGCGAGCCTCCGCGAGTGCGGCGATCACGGCGTCCGCCTGGGCCTGGGTGATCGTGCCGTCCTCGACCAGCGGCGCGAGGGCCTCCTGGACCCAGCCGCTCCGATCCTTCGTCTCGCTGTCGGTGGTGTCGGGCGCGCTGGTGTCGGGGGTCGTGGGAGAGGTCTGGGCCGAGGCCGCGCCGCCTCCACCCGTGAGGACCAGCCCGGCGCCCGCGCCCGCAGTCAGCCCGGCGAGACCTAGGGCGGCCAGCCCGAGTTGCTTCTTCATGAGGGGTAGCTCCTTCGTCGTGGGCGTCTCCGTCGGATGACGCTCCGATGGCATTGGCATCGTCGCGAGGGCCCGTAAGCGTGGGACCGACCGGGCGCAAGAAGGTCGTAAGACCGGCGCCGAGGGCTCTTACGGACGTCTTGCCCGCGGGCCGTAGGGTCCGCGCCGATGGCCGACAACGGTGGTGTGCGTCGGGTCCTCGTGGCCGAGGACGACCGCGGGCTGCGGGAGTCGCTCGTGCGCGTGCTGCGGTTCGAGGGCTACGACGTCCACGCCGTGCGCGACGGCGCCCTGGCGCTGGAAGCGGTGGCCGAGCAGCTCCCGGACGTCGTCGTGCTGGACGTGATGATGCCCGTCGTGGACGGGTTGACGGCCTGCCGCCGGCTGCGGGAGCGGTACCGCCACCTGCCGATCCTCATGCTGACCGCGCGCCACGAGGTGGCCGACAGGGTGGCCGGGCTCGACGCCGGTGCCGATGACTACCTGGTGAAGCCGTTCGCGCTCGACGAGCTCCTCGCCCGGCTGCGCGCGCTGGTGCGCCGAGCGGTGCCCGACGACGACGAGGACGTCCTCCAGGTCGGCGACCTCGTGCTCGACGTCCGGCGTCGCTTGGCTCATCGCGGCGACCGCGCCATGGAGCTGACCAAGACCGAGTTCGACCTGCTCGAGCTCTTCATGCGCAACGCCTCGCTCGTGCTCGAGCGCGAGACGATCTACGACCGCATCTGGGGCTACGACTTCGAGACGGGCTCGCGCTCGCTGGACGTCTACGTCGGCTACCTCCGACGCAAGACCGAGGAGGACGGTGAACCGCGTCTGCTCCACACCGTGCGCGGCATCGGCTACGTCCTCAGGGTGCCGTGAGCCTGCGCTGGCGCATCGCGCTCGGCCTCGCCGCGGTGGCCGCGCTGGTCGGCGCGCTGGCCGCCGCCGGCGCCTACGTCACGACGGCCCGGCAGCTGCGGGACAGCGTGGACGAGACGCTCTTGGCCCGGGCGAGGGCGCTCGACGCCATCGGACGTCGGGACGGTGAGCGCGGCCCGCCCGTGGCCGATCGCTTCGTCCGATGCCCCTCCGCCGGCGCGGTCCAACCGGCGGCGGCCGCTCAGCTCGTCCTCTACGACGGCCGCGTCCTGTCCTGCATCGAGGGCGGGCCGACGCTGCCGGTCGACGAGCGAGGACCTGGCGGTCGCCGCCGACGGCGACACGGGCTACGTGCTGCGGTCCGTGTCGGATGACGGCATGTCCTATCGCCAGCTCACGATCCCGTGGCGCGAGGGAGTCGCTCTTCAGATCGCCCGCGACCTGTCCGAGCAGGAGGAAACGCTCGACCGGCTCCGGCTGCGGCTGGCCGTGCTCACGCTGGCCGGTGTGGCGGTGGCCGCCGTCCTGGGCTGGGTGCTGGCCGGGCGGATCGTGCGGCCCGTGCGGCGGCTGCGCGACGCGGCGGAGGGCATCGCAGCCACGAACGACCTGAGCACGCCCCTGCCCACCGACGGGCCCGGCGAGGTCGGCAGCCTGGCCCGCAGCCTGAGCACGATGGTCGGCGCGCTGGCGACGTCCCGCGCGCAGCAGCAGCGCCTGGTGGAAGACGCCAGCCACGAGCTGCGGACGCCGCTGACCACCCTGCGGACGAACGTCGAGCTGTTGCGACGGGCGCCGGACCTGCCGGAAGCCGAGCGGGCCGTGGTGTTGCGGGCCATCGACGTCGAGAGCCGCGAGCTGACGAACCTCGCCAACGAGCTCGTCGAGATGGCCACCGACCGGGCCTCGACCGATGAGGTGCCCGAGGCCGTGGACCTGGGCGAGCTGGCCGAGGCCGTTGCCGCCCGGGCCAGCCGTCGGACCGGCCGCACGGTGCGGGTCACGCAGACGGGCTCGACCACATTGACCGCACGCCCCCGGATGCTCGAGCGGGCCATCGGCAACCTGGTCGACAACGCGCTGAAGCACGCCGACCCCGGCAGTCCTGTCGACGTGGTGGTGGACGGGACGAGCGTCGAGGTGCGGGACCGCGGGCCGGGCATCGATCCGGCGGATCAGTCCCGCGTGTTCGACCGCTTCTACCGGGCGACGACCGCCCGGACCGCACCGGGCTCGGGCCTGGGGCTGGCGATCGTGCGTCAGATCGTCGAGCGGCACGGCGGCCAGGTGTGGGCCCGCAACCTCGTCGAGGGCCGTGTCGTCGAGGGCCGTGTCGTCGAGGGCAGTGTCGCCGAGGACGGTGGTCGGGTCATCGGGGCCGCCGTCGGCTTCCGGTTGCCAGCGGCGCCGGCCCCAGAAGCGGGGGGCTGAGGCCGGCGCCCGCACGGGTCCAGCAGAACCAATGCTTGCATCCTCAACAGAGGTGGCGTTCAATCGGCCGATGGACCTGCCGTCCGGCAGCACCATGGAGACTGGCCGCGCCAACGCGGCCCTGCTGTGGGCGGTGCTCTCGGGTGCCGCTGTCGCGCTGGCGCTCGGCGTCTACGGGCGCGAGCACGAGCCGGCCGGCGAGGCGCTGTTCACGCTCTGGTTCAGCGGCACGCTGAACATGAAGGCCTGGCTGGGCACGGTGGCGCTGCTGCTGGGCATCGTCCAGGTGATCCTCGCGGCCAGGATGTACGGCAAGCTCGGGCACTCACCGGCGCCGTCCTGGGTCGGTCCCACGCACCGGCTGTGCGGCACGCTCGCCCTGCTCGTCACCCTCCCGGTGGCCTACCACTGCCTGTGGTCGCTCGGCTTCCAGACCGACAGCACCCGGCGCTACGTCCACTCGGTGATGGGATGCGTGTTCTACGGCGCGTTCACGACCAAGGTGCTGTGCGTCCGTTCGGCCCGGCTCCCCGGCTGGGCGCTCCCGGCCGTGGGCGGTGTGCTCTTCGCCTCCCTCGTCGTGCTGTGGCTGACGAGCTCGCTCTGGTTCTTCGACAACGTCGGCTTCCCGAGCTTCTGAGGGCCGGCCGTGCTGGATCGCGTCGTGCACGTCGTTCAGGTGATCACCGCGGTGGTAATCGCCGCCTTCGTGATCCTGCTGTTCGTCAACGAGCCGGCTCAGCCCGCGCCCGTCCCGGCAGCCGGCAGCCAGGACGAGGGCGCCACGCTGTACTCGACGAGGTGCGCGTCCTGCCACGGCGAGGACGGCGGCGGCAGCTTCGGACCCGCGCTCGGCGCCGGTGTGGCCGTCGGCCGCTTTCCGGATCCGGCGGACCAGGTCGCGGTGGTCACCCAGGGTCGGGGGTCGATGCCGGGCTTCGTGGAGAGCCTGAGCGCCGAGCAGATCGCCGCCGTCGTGGAGTACACACGCACCGGCCTCGGCTGACGGCCGGCTCCCGCGCTCGCCGGATCAGACGCTCGAGAGAAGCCCGGCGCGGCCTCCGGATCGCCTCACCGGTGAGGGAGATCGGCTAGCAAGGTGGGGATGTCGGACGCCGCGGCCCCGGCCGCTCCGGCCCCCTCCTCGAGGTGGTGGCGCAACAAGGCGGCCCGCAACGCCCTGAAGGTCGTCGCGATCTTCTTCGTCTTCTACTTCTTCATCCTGCCGCTGATCCCGGGCTTCCGGCGGGCGCTCGACGACCTGCAGAAGGTCAACCCGGCCCTCCTCCTGCTCGGTTTCTCGTTCCAGCTCTGCGCCCTCGCCAGCTACTCGATGCTCACCCGTGCCGCGCTGCCGAGGCATCGGGTGTCGGTCGGCCGCATGTTCCGCATCCAGCTCTCGACGAGGGCCCTGGCCAGCGTGGTCCCCGGTGGGAGCGCGGCCGGGTCGGCGCTCGGCTACCGCCTCCTGACCCTCTCCGGGGTGGACGGTCCCGACGCCGGCTTCGCCCTCGCCACGGCGGGCCTGGCGTCCGCGGTGGTGCTCAACATCATCTTCTGGACCGGGCTCCTGGTGTCGATCCCGCTGCGCGGCGTCAACCCGTTCTACGGGACGGCCGCCATCATCGGCATCGTCGTCGTCATCCTCATGCTGGTGCTCGTCATCGGGCTCCTGAAGGGGCAGGCGCGGGCCGAGCGGATCCTGCGCTCGCTGGCCCGCCGGTTCCACTTCGACGAGGACCGGGCGGCGAAAGTCGTCCGGCAGATCGCCGGCCGCCTGCGGGAGCTGGTCTCGGATCCCAAGCTGCTCAGCTCGGTCATCGGGTGGGCCTCGGCCAACTGGTTGTTCGACGCCGCGTCCTTGTGGGTGTTCCTGCGCGCCTTCGGCGGGAGCGTGCCGCTCGACGGGCTGATCGTCTCCTTCGGCCTGGCCAACATCTTCGCCAGCGTGCCCATCACTCCCGGGGGCCTCGGCATCGTCGAGGGCATCTACATCCCGACCCTGGTGGGCTTCGGGCTGAGCCGCAGCGTCGCCATCCTCGGCGTCATCTCCTACCGGGTGGCCCAGTACTGGCTGCCCATCCTCCTCGGCGGCCTGGCCTACCTCAGCCTGCGGGTCGGGCCGTGGTCGATCGTCCGGCGAGACCGGCTCGAGCGCTTCCGGGTGCTGGCCAAGGAGGAGACCGAGGTCTTCGAGAGCGGGCTGGAGTGGGCTGAGCGGTACGGACACCGCCCGACCGATCCGACGCTCCCGCTGGATCGGGACGGCGACGGCGGCGACAGCGACCGGGACGGGACCTCGCAGGACGATCTAGCGTCGCCGGGATGACCGTTCACGAGCGCCCGTTCGGCCGGTACCTCGAGGACTTCGCCGTCGGCGACGTGTACCGCCACTGGCCGGGCAAGACCATCACCGAAGCCGACGACCACCTGTTCTGCATGATCACGATGAACCACCATCCGCTGCACACCAACGCGTGGTTCGCGGAGCACGAGACCGTGCACGGCCGGAACGTCGTGGTCGGCAACCTGGTCTACTCGTTGGTGCTGGGCATGAGCGTGCCCGACGTGAGCGGCGCGGCGATCGCCAACCTCGAGGTGGAGACGTTGCAGCACAAGCACCCCACCTTCCACGGCGACACGATCTACGCCGAGACGAAGGTGGTGGACGTCCAGCCGTCGCGCTCCCGGGACGATCGGGGGATCGTGACCGTCGAGACCAAGGGCTTCAACCAGGACGGTCAGGAGGTGTGCTTCTTCCGTCGCAAGGTGATGATGTGGAAGGCCGCGCACGCGCCGGCGCGGCGGCGCCCGTACGACGGGCAGGACGTCTGGGCCTGAGCTCCCTCTCCACCGCCGACCAGGTCGCGGCGCTGGCCTGGGGGGAGCAGGTGCGGCGCGACCTGCCGTGGCGGCGGACGCGCGACCCGTGGGCCGTGCTCGTGTCGGAGACCATGCTGCAGCAGACCCAGGTGGCCCGGGTCGTCCCCCGGTTCCTCGGCTTCATCGACCGCTTCCCGACCGCCCAGGCCTGCGCGGACGTCCAGGCCGGTGAGGTCCTGCGCTGGTGGAGCGGGCTCGGCTACAACAGCCGAGCGCTCCGCCTGCACGCGGCGGCGCGGGTTGTGGCGGGCGAGCTCGGTGGGCGGTTCCCCTCGACGCTGGCTGGGCTGCGGCGACTGCCGGGAGTCGGTCCGTACACCGCCCGGGCCGTGCTGGCCTTCGCGTTCGAGACCGATGCCGCCGTGGTCGACACCAACATCGCCCGCACGACTGGCCCGGTGGCACGGCCGCCCCCTCCGCCCGGCCGAGGTCCAGGAGCGGGCCGACGCCACGCTGCCCGCCGGCCGGGCCTGGGCATGGAACCAGTCGCTCCTCGATCTGGGCGCCACGCTGTGCACGGCCCGGCGTCCGAGCTGCGAATCGTGCCCGCTGGCGCCCAGCTGCTCCTGGTGGCAGGCCGGGCGTCCGGCCCCCGACCCCGCGGTGGGATCGGCCCACACCGGCAGCCGCCAGAGCACGTTCGAGGGCTCCGACCGCCAGGGTCGTGGCCGTCTCGTGCGTGCTCTCACCGAGCGCGGGGCGGGGGTGGAGCGGGCCGGTCTGGCCTGCGTGATGGGATGGCCCGACGACCCGGCGCGCGCAGAGCGGGTCGCGTCGACGCTCGTGCGTGACGGGCTGGCGGTGCGCGACGGCGCCGTCTACCGCCTGCCGTGACGCGAGCCTCCTGCCGTGCCGCGGACGCAGCTCTCCCTGTCAGACCACGGTGGTCGAGGTGGTGGTCGAGTCAGCGACCGTCGTGGTGGTGGTCGACGTCTGGTCGTCGATGTGGTCGGTGGTCGTGGTGGTCGGCGGGCCGTGCGGTGGTCGGCGGGCTGGCGGGCTTGGCCGTCGTGGGCGGCGGCACCGGCTTCACGTACCTGTCGAGCTGAGCCTTGATGAACGACGCCACCGCCATCGTGCCGGCCGGTGTGAGGTGGATGCCGTCACGGCCGAACCACTCGGGGTGTCCCCGGCTGTAGGTGTTCCAGTCGGCCAGGCGCATGGTGGGCTCGTTGAGCGACCACAGGTAGAGCGCCCCGTTGTGCTGGGAGTACAGGTTGCGGGCGGGGAAGCCGTTGGGCAGCACGTACGGGACGTTCAGCGGGAAGGTCAGCCAGATGACGTGCTTGACGCCCTGCGCCTTCGTCTCGGCCATGATCTGGCCGACGGCGTCGCCGATGTTGACGTCGTCGTAGCCGGCCATGATCACCACCGCCTCACCGAGGCGGCCACGGTGGGCCCGCAACACGTCCAACGTGTTGGACGGCGCGTAGCCGAACCGGCCCCGACAGCTCGGAGCGGTCAGCCGGCGGCACGACTCGGCCTGGATGTTGACGCTGTACTTCGCGCGCAACACGTTCTGGGACTGCGTGGCCCCTGAGTTGTCGTACCAGACCATCGCGGCCATGGTCGAGTCACCGATCAGCGTGACGTGGGGGTTTGGGTTGGGGGGGACGCAGGCCGGAGCGGCCGCCAGAACAGCCAGGCTCAGGATCGTCAAGTGCGCCGCCCGTCGTGCCGTCAGGCGCATTTGGGGCATGGTAGACGCCCGTACCCCTCGGTGCCGGAGGCGACACCTGAACAGCGGCCTTCTCGGTGGCCGAGCCCGCGGTTACGACGGAGCGCGGTCGAGTCCGCGCCCGATCAGCCCAAACGGGCCAGCGATCGGGCCAGGAAGTGGGCGAACGCGAGCTTGCCCTTCGCTGTCAGGTGGACGCCGTCGATGAACCACGAGCCCCGGCCGGCGCTGTACGAGCGCCAGTCCAGCACCCTCAGCTCGGACCACCGGAGGGAAGCAGCCATCAGCGCACGGTTCGTGTCCCGGTAGCCCGAGCGGCGCTCGCTCAGGTTGATCCACGCCACGCGGTCCACGCCCTGGTCCCTCAGCTCCTGCATCACCCGGTCGATGGCCCGCCGCTGCGGCCGGTCGTTGTAGCCCAGCTCGATGACGACGAGGTCACCGAGGCGACCGCGCTGGGCTCTGATCGTGCTGAGCCCGCTGGGTGGCTTCGTGCCCTCGCCGGGTACCACGCAGCTGGCCACCGCGCCCCGGCAGGCGAGTGCATCGATGACGAGCCCCGTGTGCCCGAGTCGCTCCTCGATGGCGGAAGCGGACCAGGCGACGACCGAGTCGCCGAGCAGGTACGGGCGCGTGCGCGCCGAGGCGGGGGAGGGGAACGCCAGCGCCGCGCCCAGCAGCGCCGAGCGCGGCGGCACCGGCCAGCGCGCGCGGGCCGCGCCGGAAACGAGGGCGGTGCGTCGGACGAGCGGTGAGCATGAGGGGCCTCCGGCGTTTGAAGAACAGCCAGCCCCAACCAGCCCGATCACCGGACTGTACCCCCGGTGGGAAACCAAGGGAAAGGCAGCCCTCAGGTCGTGACGGCCTTGACGATCTCCTCGAAGGCGTCGTCGGCGTAGGCCCGCATCTCGTCGTCCGTGCGGTCCTGGATCGGGTGGGGCACGAACACCCGCGCACTCGGGAAGCCCAGCGCCACCGCCTGCGACTCCGCGGCGCTGACGAACTCGGCGGACGCCACGAACACACCCGGCACACCCCGGGTCTCGAGGTCACTGATGTCGTGCACACTGCACGACGTGCAGCTCCCTCAATCGGCGAGCGCTTCGATCACCACCTCGCACTGCGTGGCGATCTCATGGCGGAGATCCACCGGTGCCGGCTTCGTGAAGGTCGGCTTGCGGTAGCGCTTGACGGTGGCTCCAGCGTCGGCGAGGCGTTGCTCCAGCCGGTCGAGGAACACGTCCCCGCGAGGCTTGGAGATGTCCAGCAGCCCGACCACCTTGCCTTCGATCGACGCCGGCCGGGGCAGCAGCTCGCGTTGTGCGGCTTGCGTCTCGTTCCCGGGGTCGAGGATCACCCTCGTCATGTCTGACCTCGCCTCCTCAGGCGGACACCAGCCGGCTGACCGGCTGGCTCCCGGTGGCTCCGTTCACCCAGCCGCCGATGATGGCAGAGAACAGACCTGCTCGTCCGCCTGCGTGCACGAGCAGCAGGCCGCCATCGCGGAGCTTGGGCAGGGTGGTGTCGCGGAAGCCGGCCGGCAGGCCCTCGCTCATCCCGCCCGCGCCTTCGATGAGCTCCGCGCCCGGGCGGGCCGTGCGCTCGTTGATCTCCCGCACCGTGCGCTCGCGATCCCAGCCGGCCTCGCCGAACACGCGTGCGTGCTCGGGACCGACGACCACGAGGGCGTCGAAGGCCATGACCAGCTTCGGATGGTGCATGGCCCGAAGGCACTCGGCGAAGGTGGTGGCCAGCGACTCGGGATCACGCGACTTCTGGTCGACGATGGTGCGGGGTCCCTCGCCGGCGAAGACGGTGACGGCGTCGGCCCCGACCGGGAGCCCTCGCGAGGCCGACAGGGACGTCCACGGCGAGCTGCCCTCGTCCTCGGCGAAGCAGAAGCTCAGCTTCCCCGGGTTGCCGTGCGTCGCCCGGTCGACGCCGCCCGGACGCCCGCCGCCCACGTTGCGGACGACCAGCTGCAACGCCCGACCGATGGTGAGGTTCGCGCGGTGACCCTGCCCGAGCGCGTTGCCGCCACTGTGGATGCCGACGGCGGCGGCGCCCGGGCCGTTGGCGACGATCACCGGTCCCACCGGCATGGTCGTCGCCAGGACGCCGTGCATGTTGAACTCGTCGTTGCACACCGCCTCGACCGCGGCCAGGACCCACGGCAGATGCTCGGGCAGGCAGCCGGCCATCACCGCGTTGATCGCCACCTTCTCGACGCTGACGTCGACGAGGTCAGGCGGGACGACCGCCACGATCTCCTCCGGTGGTCGGCTGGTGCCCTCCAACATGCGCAGGACCCGCGCCTCGGTCGGCGGTACGACGGGGAGCCCGTCGGTCCAGCCGCGGGCGAACACCGCCTCGAACTCGTCCTCGAGGTCGGCCAGCGGCACCCTCCTGGCCCGCAGCACCGAGCCTCCGAAGCGCACGTTGAGCTCGTCCACCAGGTTCGGGGTCGACGGACAACGAACCGCAGCCCGGCCGCATCTCGGGCAGGTCGGGGCCGAGGCCCGGCTGGCCGGTGAGCGCCTCCCATGCCGTCCGGTGCCAGCCCACCGTCCGATCCTGCTCCGACCCGTCCACCACACGGAGAAGGGTGGGGACGGTCTCCACCTCGTGGTGCCACGAGACCGACAGGTCGGTGTCGTCGCGCGGCTCGACCGCGGCGAAGAACGCCGGATCGTCCTGCACGTAGACGGCGAACGGGAGCCGGTCCGGCCGCCAGCTGCTCGAGCACCGGCAGCGACGGTCACGCACGTCGCGCAGTCCCGCTTCACGACGGCCACGAGCCCGTCGGGCAACGCCGGCCGGCTCACTGGCCCTGGCATGGTCCGCCCTGGTCATGAGGCCAGGAACTCGACGACCCGCCGGTTCACCTCGTCGGGCCGCTCGAGGTGCAGGAAGTGGCCGGCCCCGTCGATGATCTCGACGCTCACGTTGCCGGGGACCATCCCCCGAGCGGCCTCCGCGACCTCCACGCCGATGCAGCCGTCGTCGGCGCCGTGGAGGTAGAGCAGCGGCTGGGGCGGGACCTGCTGGGTCGCCTCCTGCACGGCAGCGAGGGCCGGGTCCGTCAGGCCGTCGCCGAGGCGGGCGCGGTAATAGCCGAGCGCGGCCTGGAGGTTCGCCGGGTCGCGCAGCGACGGCTTGAGGAGCTCCAGCTCGCCGGCGGCGTCGAAGCCAGGTGACCAGTCGGACCACAGCATGTCGATGTACGCGAGGTCGTTGGCGCCGACCAGCAGGTCGGCCAACGGGTGCTGGAAGAAGAACATGTACCAGGAGCGCTTGACCTGCCTCAGGTTCGTGAGGAAGGCGGCGTTGAGGGCTCCACCGGGCGGCACCGCCATCGAGACGACGGCCCGCCACCGCTCGGGTGCGTGGCCGGCGGCGCCGTAGACGGTCGGCGCGCCCCAGTCGTGACCGATGAGCACGGCGTCGCTCCCGCCGTCGAGCGCCTCGTGGAGCGCGATGGCGTCCATGCTCAGCGCGCCCGATTGATAGAGGCCATCGCTGGGTATCTCCGTGGGCGCATAGCCCCGCTGAAACGGAGCCACGGCTCGGTAGCCGGCCTCCGCCAGTTCCACGAGGAGGTGGCGCCACGTGTGGGCCGAGTCCGGGAAGCCATGGAAGCAGAGCGCCAGCGGCCCGTCGCCGCAGCAGAGGATCTGGAACTCGACGCCGTTGGCCCGTACTGATCGTGCGTCGATCGACGGGGGCACGGGCGCACCATACCGAGCTGTCCGACGCGTGGAAAAGGCGTGAGCCAGGCGTGAGAATTGCGTCACCTCTCGCCGCATCATTCGTCCATCCAGGAGTAGCGTGACGTTCAACAGGGGGTCTGCTGAGTGGTCGACATCAGGTTCCATGGAGTGCGTGGCTCCACACCCTGCTCAGGTGAATCGACGATGCGGTACGGCGGGAACACCTCCTGCGTATCGATGCACAACGGCGACGAGCCGCCCGTCGTGTTCGACCTGGGCACCGGCCTGCGGTACTTCGGCGCGGGTTGGCCGGCGGACCGGACGTTCCGCGGCACAGCGCTGCTGACCCACCTCCACTGGGACCACGTGCAGGGTTTGCCCTTCTTCGTGCCGCTCCTCCGGGGGGACGGCGCCTGCCTCGACATCTTCGCTCCCGCCCAGGAGGACGGCCGCTCCGTCCATGACGCCTTCGACTTCTTCGTCCGCCCGCCCTATTTCCCCGTCACCCTGGAGGACCTCGGTGGGCGCGTGACGTTCACGGACCTGGCCGAGGAGGAGCGCACGATCGGGCGCGTGCAGGTGATGTCGCGGAACGTGCCGCACGTCGGAGCCACGCTCGGTTACCGCGTCACGTGGGACGGCGTGTCCGTCGCCTACCTGTCGGACCACCAGCAGCCATCGGACGGCTCCTGCCGCGTGAGCTCCGGAGCCCTCGAGCTCTGTGACGGCGCCGACCTCGTCATCCACGACGCGCAGTACACGGCCAGCGAGTTCGCCTGCAAGAGCACCTGGGGGCACTGCACGGCCGAGTTCGCGGTGCGGGTCGCCCACCAGGCCGGTGCGAAGCGGCTGGCGCTCTTCCACCACGACCCGCTGCGTGACGACGAGGCCCTGGACGATCTGGCCAGGGACGCCAAGGAGCTGGCTTCCTGCCTCGGCATCGAGGTCATGGTGGCGTCGGAGGGCTTGACCGTCAGCTTGTAGTGGCCTGTTCTGCCGCGCGTGCGCGGCGGGTGTCAGCCGCCACCCGATCCGCCCTTGAGCTTGCCCTTCAGCCCGACGAGCCGGCCGAGCGCGTCGTACCAGAAGCCGGCTCCGAACATGAGGGCCACGGCCGTGACGAGGCGGCCTGGCACGCGGTGCCAGAGCCAGGACCAGGGATCCCCCGCCTCCCACCTGCCCTCGGCGTTCTCGTCCCGCACTTCGGTCCAGATGGCCGCGGGTTCCACGAACTCGTACCGGCGGGTGCTCCTCACCAGGTCGGCTGCGCACTCCAGGCGCGCCTGCGCTTCCTGGAGCTCGGTCCGCTCCGGCGTCGCCGCGGCCGCAGCGGTCGTCGGAGCCGCCTCGTCGAAGCCGGCGACCTGGCGGCATAGGGCCAGGAAGCTCTCGGGGTCCCTCACCTCCAGGTCGGCGTCCACCACCTGCGCGGCATCGGTGGCCAGCGCCGACCGCAGGTCCTTGTCGTGCCACAGGTCGTCGAGGAGACGGAACGAGTCGGCCTGGACGAGGAACACGACCACCAGCGCGATGACAGCGGCGATCTTGCGGTTCTGTCGCCGGTAGAAGCGGCTGAGCGCGTCCATCTCGGCTTCGAACCACTTCTCGATGGCGGCGCGGGCCCCGAGCAGCATGTCGTTGTCGCCCACCGCCACTCGAACCCGGTGCAACGCCGTCGCCAACTGCGGGTTGCCCGCCACGATCGTCTCGAGGTCCTCGATGGTGACGATCCGCCGCGCCTCGGCGCAGATCGCCGCCCACTGGGCGGAGGTCAGCGGTGCGGGTGGGGTGACGGCCTCGGGATCAGCGATCGGATCCGCCGCCAGCCCGGGTGACGCCCACGCCTCCGGGGGGACGGTGATCTTCAGTCGCTGGGCGGCCGCCTTCAGGGACGGAAGGGTGATGGTCTCCTCGGCCAGGCCGACCAGCGCGTCGCTCAGGAGCTCGCCGGGCACGTGGCTGAGGCGCGTCCTCCAGCCGCTGGCCGCGGTGTCGTCGAGGGACCGGGAGAGCCGATCACGGAGCCGCTGGAGGAAGTCCTTCGTGGTCTGCGGGACGTCATCGGCGTTGGGGACGCTCCCCGCCTTGGCGCGCCGCTCGGACAGTGCGGCCTGATCGGCGGTCGGGTCGTCTGGGCGCACCTCCGGCCGGTAGTCGGACACCCCGACCGGGATGCGCCACAACACGTCCCGCAGCCGCGCCTGCGGCTTCACCGTCGAGTCGACGATGCCGGCCAGCGATCGCCAGAGCTGCTTGGCCCGCATGCGGGTCAGCCAGGAGAAGGCCTCGTTGATCCCGGAGACGGCCACCGAGAGGAGGAACCAGACGAGGACGAGGCCGATGGCGACATCGAGGATCTCGGACACCCCCATGCTGGCCCCTCCCCGGCTCGCGCGACCCGTGCCGCCGGCGAACCGTAGTGGCCGTGGTCACCAGCCGGGGCGGACCGCCCCGCCGCGGACCGCGCCCCGATGTTCGGGGTCAGGCCTGGTTCTCGCCGCCGAAGATCTCGCTGACACTCGTGTCGTCGAAGACGGCGGCCAGGGCGTCGGCGATGATCGGCGCCACCGAGAGCACCTCGAGCTTGTCGAGTCTGCTTCTCGGGCGGCAGAGGCAAGGTGTTGGTGATCACCACCCGGGCGATCGGCGCGTTCTTCAGGCGATCGACCGCAGGGCCGGAGAGCACCCCGTGGGTGGCCATCGCCCAGACCTCGGTCGCGCCCCGCTCCAGGAGGATCTCCGCCGCCGAGGCGATGGTCGACGCGGTGTCGATCATGTCGTCGGTGATGACGCAGTGCCGGCCGGCGACGTCGCCGATGACCTCGCGGGCGACGGCGACGTTGGCCATCCCCTTCGGCCGGCGCTTGTTGATGAAGGCCAGATCGGCGTCGAGGTCGCCGAGGTGCTGGGCGAAGCGCTCCGCCACCTTCACCCGCCCGGCGTCCGGGGCGACCACGACCACCCCGGGGTCGCAGTGGTCCCGGATGTAGCCCTCCAGCACGGGGATGGCCGTCAGATGGTCGACCGGGCCGTCGAAGAAACCCTGGATCTGCCCGGAGTGGAGGTCCACGCTGACCATTCGCTTGGCGCCCGCGGCCTTGAAGAGGTCGGCCACCAGGCGCGCCGTGATCGGCTCCCGACCCTCGGCCTTGCGGTCCTGCCGGGCGTAGCCGTAGAACGGGCACACGGCCGTGATGCGCTTCGCCGACGCCCGGTAGGCGGCGTCGATCATGATGAGCTGCTCCATGATCGAGTCGTTGACGGAGCGCCCGTCGCAGCCGTAGTGGGTCTGCATGATGAAGACGTCCGTGCCGCGGACGCTCTCGGTGAACCGGGGGCGGTACTCACCGCTCGAGAACTCGACCAGGTTGGGGTCGCCGAGCTCGATGCCCAGGTGTTCGGCGATCTCCTCGGCCAGCGCCAGGTGGGTACGGCCCGAGTAGAGGGCCATGCGCTTGGTCGTGACGCGTTCCATCTACCTCTCGGACTCCGCTCGCCGGTCGGGGGCCCCAGTGTAGAAGGCGCCGGTCACCTGCTTCGACTCGACGACGCTGCCCGCCTCCAGCACGGCGTACGGCCCCACGTGCGCCTGCTCGCCGACCTCGCTGTCCCGCACGACCGCGTGCTCGACGACGGCGCCGTCATCGACGACGCTGTCGACCAGGCGGGTGTCGGGGCCGATCTCGCAGCCGTCGCCGACCACGGTGCGGCCCTGCAGGATCGTGCCCGGGTAGAGCGTCACGTCGCGACCGAGCTCGACGGTGGCGTCGATGAAGGTCTGGCGCGGGTCGAGCATCGTGACGCCCTCCAGCAGCCACCGCCGGTTGATGCGCCGGCGCAGTTCCCGCTCGGCCAGTGCCAGCTGCCAGCGGTCGTTCACGCCCTGGACCTGCTGGGCGTCGTGAAGGGTGTAGGCGTCCACGCCGTGACCGGTGTCGTGCAGGACGGAGATGACGTCGGTCAGGTAGTACTCGCCCTGCGTGTTGTCGGGCGAGAGACGCCGCAGGGCCGGCCCCAGCAGGTCCCGCCGGAAGCAGTAGATGGAGGTGTTGACCTCCTGGATGGCCCGCTCCTCCGGGGTGGCGTCGCCTTCCTCGACCACCCGTGCCACCAGGCCGTGCTTGTCGCGCACGAGGCGGCCGTAGCCCGTCGGCTCGCTCATGTGGGCGGCGAGGATGGTGCCCCCGTGGCCGCCCGCCTCGTGGAAGGCCACCAGCGCGTGCAGCGTCTCGGGCAGCAGCAACGGCGTGTCGCCGGGGACGATGAGCACCGTCGAGGTGTCGTCCAGGTCCACGTCCGGGAAGGCGGTGAGCCCGACCATCACCGCGTCGCCGGTGCCCCGCTGCACCCGCTGCTCGACGAAGCTGACGTTGAGCTCGGCGGGGCTGTCGGCCTGCACCCGTGTGGTCACGCGGTGGGCGCCGTGCCCGACCACCACCACCGTCCGCTCGACGTCGAGACCCTCGAGGGCGTGCAGCACGTGGAGGACCATGGGCCGGCCGCAGATGACGTGGAGGGGCTTCGGGCGTTCGGACCGCATGCGCGTGCCCTGGCCCGCCGCCAAGACGATCGCTGAGATGCTCACGTCACCGTTCTAGCGCTCGGAGGCCCCTGCGCGGCGGCTGGACGACCCTGAGCAGGGGAAGCGGGGCCTAGAGGACCCGTCAAGTGGGAGCAGCACCGCCCCACGTGTTCCAGTGGGTGAGATCCGCGGCCGGCAATCGGTGGCCCGGCCGAAAGTCGTCGCCTGTGTAGTACGCCACGGGCAGCAGCGCTACCTGCATCCAGTCGTCGGGGATGTCGAGCAGCTCGCCGACCTCCTTCTCGTGGAACAGGTGCAGCGTGGTCCACGCGCTGCCGAGGCCGCGGGCACGGGCGGCGAGCATGAACGACCAGGCCGCGGGGGCGATGGAGCCGTAGGTCGACGCCTGCATGACGAGGAGCGGCGTCTCGACCACCCTGCCCTGGACGCAGGCGATCACCAGCACCGGCACCTGCTCCAGCACCGACCCGAGGTACTCGGCCGACTCGAGCACCCTGGGCATCACGTCTTCGCGTGGGTCGCCTTCGGCCAGGGGCGGTGGGTACCCCATCCCCCGCAGGGTCGCCCAGCCATCGCGGTAGTGCTCGGCGATCACCCGCTTCTTGTCCGGATCGGTGACGACGACGAACGCCCAGTTCTGGGCGTTGGTCGCCGTGGGCGCCTGGAGCGCGATCTCGATGCACTCGTCGATCAGCGCCGGCGGCACCGGCCGGGTGAGATCGAGCCGCTTGCGGACGGACCGCGTGGTGGTGAGCAGCTTGTCGGCCGCCGCCTGGTCGATCGCCATGCACGGACTGTACGGCGCCTGAACGCAGGGGCCGGACGGCTCTGGCGCCCGGCCGGTCGTTGCGGTAGGCAGGGACGCATGGGCGAGCGGCTGTCACCCCCGCAGCTCGATGCCGTGGCCCGCGCGGCATACACGGTGGCCAGCGCGGGCGGTTCGACCCCGTTGTCACCGGCCGACCGGCTGGCTATCACGAGCTCGCTCCGTACCGTCTTCGGTGGCCGCGACGACATCGACCCCGACGGGTTGACGGTGATGGCGTCGACCGACATCGCCGAGCAGATCGAAGCCCCCGCCACGCGACTCGACCTGGTCCGGGTGCTGGCCGTCGTGGCGCTGCTGGATGGGGTGGTCGAGCAGCCGAAGCTGGAGCTCGTCGTGGACGTGGCCACCGCGCTGCACGTCCATGCCGAGTTCGTTGACGCCATCCACCAGTTGTCGCTCGACCACGTCCGCTGGGTCGGCCACGACATGATCCGCGCCAACGTCGCGACCATCCCCGGCGTGCCGTGGGAGCCGGCCGATCCGTACGGCGCGTTCCTCCCCTACGACGGCGCCGCCCTCGACGAGGCGCTCGCGCAGCGCTACGACCACCTGGGCGACCTCGACGAAGGCACGTTCGGACGGGCCTTCTTCGAGCACTACCGCTCCAACGGCTATGGCTTCCCCGGCCGCGCGTTCGCGCTCGTCGAGGCCTGGGCCACCCCGCATGACAGCCTGCACGTGCTGTCCGGCTATTCGACCTCGGCGCAGGGTGAGCTGCTGGTGGCGGCCTTCACCGGCGGGATGCTGCGGCAGGACGTCGATCCGATGGAGAGCCACATCCTCCCCACGATCCTCATCTACCACCTCGGCATCGACCTCAACAAAGGGCTCAACGCCGGTGACCGGGCCCGCATCGCCGCCGACCCGTCCTGGCGCGACACCTATGACGGCAACGTCCACCTCGGTCTGGATCCCGAGAAGCTGTGGGTCGCCTGGGACCGGGGGCGGGCGATGAGCGAGGACGTCTACTCGGGCCACTGGAGCTTCTGGGACCATGTCGCGCAGCCCCTCGACGAGCTGCGCGGCGCGGTGGGCCATCCCACCGCTGGACCCGACCCTGGCGGCCGTGGCCGACGACGCGGTCCGCCGGGAGGACTTCGTCCGTGCCGGTCTGCCCGAGCCGCCCGCGGTGTCCTCGGTGCCGATCGCCGACCGCCCCGCCTCCCACTGACGACTGACGGCGGCCAGCCCGCCGGTGCCGCCCGACGGCTCCCGGGGCGGTTGGGTACGCTGCCGCCCATGGGCGAGGTGCTGGCTGTCATGGGCATCCTGGCCGGTCTCGTACTCGTCGGCTCGGCCGCACTCTGCTTCCTGGGCTGGCGGGCATTGCGCCGGAGGAACGAGGTGAGCCCGGCCCACCCGACGCGGCCGCCGCTGCGCTGGTTGGTCTGGCCGACGAGCTGCGCCCGCCTGCACCGGCGGCTGCGGGCCTCGATCGTCGTCCTGCGAGCCGCGGTGCCGGCCCGCCGCGTGCGCCGCCTCCGCCTGAGCCGGCGGGTGGAGACGTCGATGCTCGACACGCTGGCCTCGGAGCTCGAGGCCCACGCCGTCGTGCTCGACGGTGAGCTCCTGCTCGTCGCCCGCGCCCGGGGCGCCACCGGCGCGGCCGGGCGCCAGCAGGCTTCGCGTCGCGTCGCGGACCTGGAGCGGAGCCGCGTTGCGGATCGCCGCGGAGGCGCGCGGTTGCGGCCCCGCAGGGAGCGAGTCCGTCGACGCCGCGCTCCGGCGGATCAGCGAGGATCTCGATACCCGCGACGCCGCCTGGGCGGAGCTGTCGCGAATCGAGCGCAGCACCGGGCTGAGCGCCTCCGCGTGAGCCCCTGGCAGGAGGTCGGCGACGGCTGCTTCCGGCGTCGCTACCAGAGGTTCGATCTCAACATCGGCGTCGTCCGCGGGAGCGACGCCCTGCTGGTGCTCGACACTCGCGCCGACCTCCGCCAGGCCGACGAGCTGCTCCGCGAACTGACCTCCTTCGGCCGGCCGGTCCGGTGGGTGGTCAACAGTCACTGGCACTTCGATCACGTCTTCGGCAACCAGCGCTTCGTCGAGGCGGCCCACGGTGAAGGTCAGCCGGGCGCCGCGGCGGTCGCCGGCGACCTCGAGCTCTGGGGCCACCGCGACCTCCCGGAGCAGCTGCTCGGCGACGAGACCCATCTGCGATCCGAGTTGCGGGCCTTCTACGGGGACGAGGCGGGGGACGAATACGACCGCGTCGTGCTGACCGCGCCGGATCACCTCGTGGCCGACCGAGTCACGCTGGACCTCGGCGACCGCGCCGTCGAGCTGGTCGATCTCGGCCGCGGCCACACCGGCAACGACCTCGTGGTCACGGTCCCGGAGGCCGGCGTGGTGTTCGCGGGCGACCTGTTGGAGGAGTCTGCACCGCCTGCCTTCGGCTACGACTGCTTCCCGCTCGAGTGGCCGGCAACGGCCGGCGCGCTGGTGGCCGAAGGAGGGGCCGTCTACGTCCCCGGCCATGGCGACCTCATGGGATCAAACGCAGCGCAGGACGAGGCGCGCGACCTCGCGTCCGTGGCGACGCTGATCCGCGAGCTGTTCGAGGCCGGGGTGACCGAGGCGGACGCGCTCCACGAGGGCGGCGACCGGTGGCCGTATCCGGCGGACGCGCTCGTCGAGGCCGTGAGCAGGGGCTACGCCGCGCTCGCGGGCTGAGGGCTCAGTCCGAGGAGCCGGTCAGGCGGAGGTGCCGCAGCCGCCAGCAGGCCAGGACGAGCGTCACGGCGGTGATGAGCGCGAGGCGCACGACGGCCGCCCAGCCTTCCGGCAGACCGTCCCGCAGCAGGTCGTCCGTGCCCGGTCCCAGGCCGGCGAACACGGCCCGGCCTTCCCACATCGGTGAGAGCTGCGCGATGCCCGTGAGCGACGAGCCGAGGAGCCGCTCGACGAAGAACACGACGGCCAGCGACCACACCGCGGTCCGGCGGGTGACGCAGCCGATGAGCACGAACAAGCCGACGTAGGCAGCCGATCCGGCGGCGGTGGCCACGGCAATGGCCGGCACGCTCTCGGGGCTGCGGGCGACGACCGCCGCCAGGGCCATCGCCGGCACCAGGGTCACGAGGGACACGATCCAGCCGCCGAGCCAGCGCCCGGTGACGATCGTCCGGATCGGCGCCGGCGAGAGGAAGGTGAAGTGGAACGTGCCCGCCCGCAGCTCGGCTCCGAACACCGCGTCGCCGATGACGAGGCAGGCGATGGGGATCAGCAGCGAGAACAGCCCGACGTCGGCCACCGTGGCGAACGCCTGGTCGGCGGGCTCATCGCTCAGTCGCGACAGAAGCCCGAAGCCGACGGCGGCCGCGCACGGGATGGCCAGCGCCCACCATCGCCGGGCCGGCAGGCAGGCCCGCAAGGTGTAGCCGAGCACGGCTGCGAACGGCGCCCGTCCACGGGTCACCGCCGTCATCGGACCAGCTCCCGGAACATGCTCTCGAGGGAGTCGTCGAGGGGTCGCACCTCGTCGAGGCGGGCGCCCAGCGACCGGGCGAGGCGGGGGAGAGCCACGGCAACGTCTCGCGCCCGGGTGGACGACACGATGATCTCGGTCCCGTCGACGGCGACGCTGTTCACGGCATCGAGCTCGAGCAGCGCGCCGGCCAGCGCCCGCGTCGAGCGGGTCCGCACCAACACGCGGCGGGGTCGGTCCGCCATGGCGTCGCGGATGGCGCGGTGGTCACCGGCCGCCGCCAGCCGGCCCCGCAGCAGCACGATCTGCCGTTCGGCCAGACGTTCGACCTCGTGGAGGACGTGCGAGCTGACGATCACGGTCCGCCCCTCGGCGCCGAGCTGGCGGAAGAGGGCGATCAGGTGGGCACGCTGCACCGGATCGGCGCCGTTGAGCGGCTCGTCGAGCACCAGCACGGTGGGGCCGGTCACCAGGGCCGCCGCGACCTTCGTGCGCTGGCGCATGCCCTTGCTGAACCCACCGACCCGCCGATCGGCCACATCGGACAGGCCGACGGTGGCGAGGCTGGCGTCCACGGCGCCGCGGTCGTCCACCCCGTGGAGCCGAGCCACGTAGCGCACGAGCTGGCGCGCGGTCAGACCGGGCGGGACGGCCTCGTCCTCGGGCACCAGCGCCAGCGACCGCTGGACGGATCGGTCCCCCCGCGGGTCGTGGTCCATCACCCGGACCGATCCGGTGTTCGGTCCGAGGAGGCCGGTCATGGCCCGCATCAGCGTCGTCTTCCCGGCGCCGTTCGGCCCCAGGAGCCCGGTCACGCCGGGCCCGAACGAGCAGCTCAGCTCGGAGAGCGCGACCTTGGGCCCGAACCACACCGAGAGATCGTTCACCTCGACGGTCGCGCCGGCGGCGAAGGCCGGGTCGGCGAAGGGCTCACCGGGCGGCGGGAGAGCGCTCACGCGTCGGGCTCCCGGTAGCGACGGAACAAGATCACGAACGACAGGACCAGCACGAGCACGTAGACCCCGATCGCCAGTGCCCCACCGCCGGTCACGCCGCGCAGGAAACTCCCGGGTTCGACCTCGCCGAGGAAGATCAGGTCCCGCAGGTACAGGGGGAGGGCGAGCAGGTTGAGGACGGCGACCGGGCTGGTCTGGTCGGCGTCGTTCTCGAGCACCGCGCCGGTGATGACCGACGGCACGAGGGCCAGCGCCAGGATGGCGACCCCGGCCACGATGCGCCGGTTGGTCAGCGAGCCGATGGCCACGCCGATGGCGGCGTAGTACACCGCGAGCAGGACCACCGCCAGCGGGACCTGCCAGAGCACCTCGGCGTTGTCCCGGAGGTAGTCGAGCGCGGCGTCGCTGACCAGCATCTGGCCGACGAACAGCACCACCTGGGGGAGGAAGCTGAAGCCGAAGAGGATGGTGGCGATGGCGCCGACCTTGGCCAGCACGTAGTCCCGGCCCTCGAGTGGGCGGGCGAAGATCAGCGGCAGGACGCGGTGCCGTCGATCGGGGCACACGACGTCGGGAGCGGTCAGGGCGACGAACAGGAGCAGCGCGGTCGACACGCCGACGTACTCCCGGTAGGTGATGAACTCGAAGCCCTCGGCCGGCGTGTCCCTGGTGAGGTAGCCGACGCCGACGTTGATGATCGCCGGCACGGTGACGATGGCCAGCAGGCTCCAGGGCAGGACCTTCTGTCGCCACGAGCGGCGGATCCCCAGTGCCCGCCGGATGGAGGCGAGATACAGGGCCAGCGTCGCCGCGCGCTGTCCACCGAGCGTCCCCTCGTACGGCCGGTAGCCGCGGTCGTAGACGGCTCCGAGCGGGCCGGTCGGCACCGTCACCGTTCACCGGCCTGGCGGAGGAAGACCTCGTCCAGCGAGGAGTGGCGGGTGGACAGCGCGTGCAGCGGCAGCCCGAGATCGGCCACGGCGTCACGGACGGCGTCGAGCGTCTCGTCCCCTCCGAGCCCGTCGGAGGCGACCTCGAGGCTGGCGTCCTCCAGCACCGTGACCCGCAGCCGGCGCCGGGCCAGCTCCTGCTCGAGCGCCTCGTTGGCGCCGCCCACATCCACCCTGACGGTGCCCGGACGTTCGAGCAGCTCGTCGGTGGGTCCGGCCAGCACGAGCTGGCCGGCGTTGATCATCACCACGTGGTCGCACACGGCCTGCACGTCGTCGAGGAGGTGGGTGGCGAGGACCACCGAGATGCCGAAGCCGGACAGGCGGGCGACGAGCGCCAGCATCTCCTGGCGCCCGATCGGGTCCAGCCCGGCCGTGGGCTCGTCCAGCAGCACCAGCTCGGGATCGGCCACCAGCGCCTGCGCCAGCTTGGTCCGTTGCCGCATGCCGGTCGAGAAGCCCTCGACGGCACGGAAGCGGGCTTCGTCCAGTCCCACCAGGTCCAGGACGTCCGAGGCCCGCTGGCGGGCGGCCCGCGGCGGGAGCCCGCTCATCTCGCCGAGGGTGGCCACGAGATCGGCTGCGGTCTGGTCCGGCGGCAGGCAGTCGTGCTCGGGCATGAAACCCAACCTGCTGCGCACGCCCACGGGATCCTCGGCCACCGGCCGGCCGCACACCGTGACCCGCCCGTTGGTCGGGCGGATGAGGCCGAGGAGCAGCCGGAACAGCGTGGTCTTGCCCGCCCCATTCGCGCCGACGAGCCCCACCGACCCCCGAGGGACCGACACCGTCAACCGGTCGAGCGCGGTCGTACCACCCGAGAAGACCTTGGTCAGGGTGTCGGCCTCGAACGCGGGGACCGGTGCCATGGCGGTCACCAGTGTGGCCGCTCGGCCGGTCCACTCCCGGTCACGTTCCGTCGGCGCGACGGAAACGCCGCTGCGGTGTCGTCCTTACGGCCGAACGAAGTGATGGGAGGCGCTCAGCGGGCCGCGGCGTGGCGGCCGGCCAGGTAGCCGAACACCATGGCCGGGCCGATGGTGCCGCCCGGCCCGCCGTAGGTCATGCCGAACGGCGAGCCCATCACGTTGCCCGCCGCGTAGAGGCCGGTGATCGGTTCGCCGTCGAGGTCGAGGACCTGACCGTCCGGGTCGACGCGCGGGCCTCCCTTCGTGCCGAGGGCGCCGCTGTGGATCTCGAACGCGTAGTACGGCCCGCGGTCGAGCGGCCCCAGGGTGGCGTCCCTGCGGCCCTTGCGGTAGGGGTCGCCCCACCAGCAGTCGAACGCGCTGTCGCCGCGGCCGAAGTCCGGATCGTGGCCGGCGGCGGACAGCTCGTTCCAGCGGGCGACGGTCCGCTCGAGCTCCTCGCCGTCGATGCCCAGCACCTCAGCGAGCTCGGCCGGCGTGTTCCCTCTCGGAACCCAGTCGGGCACGGTGTCGCCTCCGGCGCCCGCCGTGACCCGGAACCCGTAGACGTCCACGTAGTTCTGGTCGAACATCAGCCAGCAGGGCAGGTTGGCGTACTCGAACCGCGAGACGTCTTCCACGTGGAAGGCGGCACCGAACGCGTTGTAGTTGGCAGCCTCGTTCGTGAAGCGCCGGCCCCGCCGGTTGATCATGATCGAGTGCGGCAGCGTGCGCTGGCCGTTGACCAGGATGCGCCCCAGGGGGTTGGACTCGACGGGGACCACGCCGACCGGGATCCACCACGCCTCGCGCATGTTGGAGAGCATCGCTCCTGCCCTCATGGCCATGAGCAGGCCGTCGCCGGTCGACGTCTCGATCGAGACCGGGTGGCTCATCGGCCCTCGCAGGAAGGCGCGCCGGAGCTGCTCGTTCCACTCGAAACCACCGGAGGCGAGCACGACGCCCTTCGTTGCATACACATCGATCGGGCCGTCTGGAGTGTCGACGACGACACCGACGATCACGTCGTCCTCGATCAGCAGCTCGCGGCCGGCGCACGACGTGCTGGGCTCGATACCCCGAGCCAGGCAGGCGTGCAGGAGGCGGCCGGCCAGCGCCTGTCCGCAGCCCCGCTCGTTGCGGAGCGTCCGCCGCTCGTGCTCTTCCGGGCTCGGCGGCTCCGGCACCGCCTTGCCCAGCGGCGTCTCGCTCATGGTGATGTGGGGATCGGCGAAGTAGGGGGACGGAGTCACGCGGTCGGCCCAATCACCGAGCTCGTCGAACGGGAAGATCGGGCACTCGAGCGTCCGCCCTCCTTCGGGGCTGCCTCCCGGGAACTCCGGGTGGTAGTCAGGCATGCCCGGGACGGCGTAGAACTGGACCGCCGTCTTCGCTTCGAGCAGCTCGATCATCTCCGGCCCGGCGTCGACGTAGGCCTCGACGAGCCTCGGCTCGAGCATGTCGCGCGACAACGACATGATGTAGGTGATCGCCTTGTCCCTGCTGTCGGCCACCCCGACCTCGGACATGTGCGGGTTGTTCGGGATCCACACCTGGCCGCCCGACCAGGCGGTCGTGCCCCCGACCTTGTCGGCCTTCTCGAAGACGGCGACGCTCGCCCCACCTTCATGGGCGGTGATGGCCGCTGTCAGCCCTGCCGCTCCTGTGCCCAGCACCACGACGTCGAAGCGCTCCATGCCTCCAACCTCCTCTGGCCGTCCGCGTGTGCGCGGTGAGGCGATGGTAGTCCCGGTCGCGATGTGGGCAACAAACGTTGCCCCAAACGGTGGCGCCGAGTGCGTCTAAGCGGCCGCCGGGGTCTCCTGCAACAGGCCGCGCAGCTCGCGGAGGGCGTGGAAGGTGCGGCTCTTGACCGTCCCGATGGGCAGGCCCAGGCGTTCGGCGATCTCCTTCTGCGTGAGCTGCTCGAAGTACGCCAGGCGGACCAGCTCGCGCTGCCCCGGCGCCAGGCGGGCCAGAGCATTGCGGATGGTCAAGCGGGTGGCCACCGACTCGGACGCCGGCTCGATCGGCGGGGCCAGCTCGTGGACATCGGCGGTCGGCACCGATGGCCTCACCGCCTCCCGCCGAGCCCGGTCGATGACGACGTTGCGGGTCACCGTGGCGACGAAGGTCGGCTCGGAGCCGCGGGCGGGATCGAAGCGGGCCGCGTTCTTCCAGAGCCGTACCATCGTCTCCTGCACCACGTCGTCGGTGCCCGTCGTCGTGCCCATGCGGCGGGCGACGCTGCAGACGAACGGGGTGAAGCGGCGGACGAACTGGCCGAGCGCTCGCTCGTCGCCTGCTGCGATGAGGGGCAGCAGCGGCCGGGAGGGGGCGTGGGCCAGGGCGGTGGCGGACATCGGGATGTCCCTTTCCGTGCGTGGGCGGGTCCTGCCGTCCACCCTGCGGGTAAGGGGTCCTGTCCCGGTAGTGGGAGGATGCCTATTCCATCGCCCGGACTTCCACAGCCCGGAAGCCCGTCCGCAGGTCAGGCCGGCCCGCCGGCCGAGGCGCCCAGGCCGGCCCGGGCCGCCACGGCCGCAGCCTGCGCCCGGGTGCGAACCCCCAGCTTGGCGAGGATGCGCGAGACATGGACGCTCGCCGTCTTCTCGCTCATGAACAGCGCCGCGCCGATCTCGCGGTTCGTGTGACCGGCGGCCACGAGGGTCAAGACCTCCAGCTCACGGGGGGTGAGGCCGAACGGGGTCTCCTCGGGCTGACGGGGCTCGCCGCCCTCACCGGTCAGGGGGAGCGCGGCCCGTCCGGCGGCCTGCTCGATCGCCCGCTCCAGGCTGGCCGCGCCGAGGGTGGCGGCTGCCCGGTGTGCCTCCTGCCACAGCCCGGCCGCCTCGGCCCGGCGGCCTGCGGCCAGGACCGCCTCGGCCTGCCGCCACCGGCAGTACACGGCGGGCGCCGGGAAGCGCAGCCCCTCCCACCGGCGCGCCGCCTCCGCCCACGCCTCCGGGTCTGGCTCCCGTCCGCGACGGGCGACCTCGGCCAGGCCCATGGCGACCGACGCGCGCACCTCGGACGTCTCGGGGGCCCGCCGCGCCCGCGCCCGCTTGTCGAGGACGTCGAGGACGTCCTCCAGCCGACCCGCGTCGGGCGACGGCGAAGTCAAAGGCCCCGAAGTCAAAGGCCCCGAAGTCAAAGGCAGGGTGTCGGCGAGGTCAGCGACCGCCCGCAGGCCGATGGCGCACAGCCGGGCCAGCATCTCGTCGTCCCCGGTGAGGGCCATCCCGGCCGTGACGGTGGCCAGCGCGTCCTCGCCCCGGCCCTCCCAGAGCGCGAGCTCGGCCAAACCCCGGTAGAGCAGGCCGTTGATGCGGCCGTCGTGGATCTGAACGCCCAGGCAGCGTGCCGTTTCGAGGTGCTCGCGGCTGCTGTCCGGCCGGCCGAGATCGACCTCGAGCAGGCCCGTCACCACGTGGTGGACGACAGCCGGCAACCCCCACAGGTCCCGTTCGTCCACCTGCAGCCGGGACTCCGCCTCGGGCCAGCGGCCGAGCTGGTGCAGGAAGCCGGCGGCCATGCAGTCGAGAAGCTGTGCGGCGACGTCGAGACCGGCGGCGCGGCAGAAATCGGCGGCGTCGACGGCCCGCGTGACCATCTCGTCCGCACGACCGTGTTCGGACAGGACCCGCCAGAGGTGCACGTACGTCCCGGCCACGTCGGCCACGTCCCCGTTGCGCTCCGCCAACTCGCGGGCGTGGTGCAGCTCGGCCAGGCCGCCGTCGGTGTCCCCCTCGGCGCACAGGACGAGCCCCAGGACGTGGCGGGCATGTCCCTCGTCCAGCGGTGAGCCCACGGCGGCGGCGATGGCGGTCGCGGCCTCGGCATGCGGTCTGGCCTCAGCCGGCTTGCCGATCCGCTCGAGCGCGTCCGCGTAGGCCGCCAGCACGCGGGCCCGTGCCGCGCTGAGCCGGTTCGGCGGGGACGAGGTCGACCGCCTCGCGGTACTCCTCGAGCCCCTTCCCGTGGTGGCCAGCCCGCCAGAGGAACCAGGCGCGCCGCTCGTGCAGGAGACCGGCGGCGGTCGGATCGGCGGTGGGGTCGACCTCGTCGATGGCCGTGCTCGTGAGGCCGATGGCCCGCTCCAGTGCACCGGCGCGGCTGGCCGCATCCGCCGCCCGCGCCAGCAGCTCGTCGCGGTCGACCGCCACGGTGGGCACGTGCTCCGCGCCGCGGTGAGCCGGTTCCCACAGCTCGACCGCGGCCTCGTAGTAGCGGTGGGCCTCGGGCAGGGCGTAGCCGGCCTCGGCGGCCAGGCCGGCCTCGACCATGGCGGTGAGCGCCCGGCCTTCGTCCCCGGCGGCCCTCCAGTGATGGGCGAGCTCGGCCCACGGCTCGATGCCGGACCTCGTCGGCGTGGCCGCCAGCAGCTCGGCGTAGCGGGCGTGGTACGTGCGCCGCTCGCCGGGCAGGACATCGGCGTAGACGGCCTCGTGGAGCAGCGCATGGCGGAACTCGTAGCGGTCGGTGGCCGGCGCGGCCGTGATGATGTTGGCGTCGCGGGCCTCGCGGAGCGCGATGTCCAGTGCCGACGCGTCGAGGGGGACGACGGCGGACAGCCGGTCGTGCTCGATCCGGCGACCGCCGACCGCGGCCACCCGCAGGACGAGCTGGGTGTCCGGCGAGAGGCGGGCGAGGCGCGACGCCAGCAGATCGGAGAGCAGCGGAGGCACCACCTCCGCTGGCGCCTGGTCCGGCCGCAGGGACGCGGCGCGGGCCAGCTCCTCCAGGAAGAACGGGTTGCCCTCCGACCGCTGATAGATGGCCTCGGTGAGCGCCGGGTCGGGCGTCGTTCCGAGGACGGCCGTGAGAAGCGCGGCGGCGTCCGCTCGTCCGAACCGCTCGACGCGCAGGTTGCTGACGCCGGGTCGGCGTTCGAGCTCGGCGATGAAACCCCGCAGCGGGTGCCCCGTCGTCAGGTCGTCGCTGCGATACGTGACGACCATGGCCAGCGGAGGCGGTGGGCCCGAGGAGGCCAGGTACGCGATGAGGTCCCTGGTGGAGCGGTCGGCCCAGTGGACGTCCTCGACGATCAGGAGGACCGGCCGCACCTGCTTCGTCAGTCGCTCGAGGACCCGTTCGACCGCCTGCAGCGTCGTCGGCTGGCCCTCGAGCGCACCACGCGCCCCGCTGTCGTCGCCGCTGACCAGCCCCAGCCGCGCCGCGTCGGGACCGAAGATGTCGGATGGCGTCACGCCGGCGGGCGACGACCGGCCCGTCGCGCTCAGCCGATGACCGAGGTCGGACAGCGCCTCGACGACCGGCGCGTAGGGAACGCCGCCCACCTCGAGGTCGAGACACCCCCCGATCAGGACCTCCATGTCGCCGGCGCGGGCCCGTCGCGCCAGTTCGGTCACGAGGCGCGTCTTGCCGATCCCGGCTTCGCCGCCCACGAACACGGTCGCGCGGCGGCCCTCACGGCAGGCGTCGAGCACGTCCTCCAGGCGGGTGAGCTCCCGGACGCGTCCGACCAGCGGCGCGGCGTTCACTCCACCGACTGTCGGCCTCCGGTCGGCGCGCTGTCAAACGCCCCAGCGCGACGGCGGATCACCGCCCACCGGGATCGGGATCGGGATCCATGGTGGAGGGGTCGCGTCAGGCGGACGGATCGCGACCGGTGTAGGCGAGCAGCCTCTCCTGCGCGGAGGCGTCCGCGCCGACCGTCACCTCGGGCTTGAACACCCCCTTGCGCTGATCCTCGGTGAACTGCCCGTGGATCATCCCGTAGACCTCGGCCGCGAGACCTGCCGGCATGGTCGTGTCCTGTCCTGTGGCCTTGGCGAGATCCCACCCGTGCAGGAGCTGGTCGCCGGCAGCGATGCCGAGCGAAGGTCCCGTCTTCTCGATGACGCCGGGCTGGTCGAACGCCTCGATCGTCCGCGTCCTCGCTCGTTCGAAGTCGGCGATCGGATCGTCACCGAGGCGCTCGGGCGGATGGGGCGACGGCGGGGAGGCCTGGCCGCCCTCGGCCGTCGTGGCGAAGTAGTCCTGCGTCTCGAGCATGTGGTTCAGCAAGGTCCGGACGTCCCACTCGTCGCACGGTGTCGTGGCGTCGAGATCCTTCGTGCCGGCCACCTTGCCAACAGTCCACTCGCTGGCTTGCTGGTACAGATCGAGCAGGTCCATGGTCATGAGTGCCTCCTGGGTTCGAGGGCACCCGGATCAATACCCAGTGGCCCCCCCGGCAAACCGGCCCAGAAGCCGTCGAACACGCCGAGCGCCTCCGCCGCCAGCTCGGGGCACGGTCCCTCCACCTCGACCGCCGCATTGCCCCGGGCGAACACCTCGCGGCTGGACAGGCGGAGGACGCGCGGGCCGCCTGGCGGAACGATCTCGGCCAGCTGCTCGCCGGCGAGCGCGAAGACCAGTCGCCCGATGCCCGCCCAGTACTGGCCGGCGGCGCACATCGCGCAGCTCTCGCAACTGGTGTAGAGGGTTGCCTTGGCGCGCTCGGCGTCGGTCAGGTGGATGGAAGCCCAACTCGCCAACGCCAGCTCCGGGTGGCCGGTCACGTCGCCGTCGCCGACCGTGTTCATCCGCTCGGCCAGGACCGCGCCGTCGCCGCCGACCAGCAGCGAGCCGAAGGGCTCGTTCCCGCCCTTGCGGGCTGTACGGGCGAGCTCCAGGCAGCGGCGGAGGTGCGCGACGTCGTTCTCGTCCACCGACCGAACCTAGACGCGCTTTTCGAACAGACCTGTCGCGAAGCGCGGTGCCAGTGCCACATCGCGACAGCTCTGTGGAGCAGGTGAGGCCGGTACGGTCGCCGCCGTGACCGGTGAACGGTGGGAGCGCCAGGGGGCCAAGGTCATCCTGGTCGCCTCGGATGGCTCGATCCTGCTCTTCCGGGGTGGGGATCCGGCCCGTCCCGACGCCGGGACGTGGTGGTTCCCGCCCGGTGGCGGCGTCGAGCCGGGCGAGACGGTCGAGGCCGCGGCGCGGCGGGAGGTCCTCGAGGAGACCGGGCTCGTGCTGGACGAGCTCGGACCTGTCGCCGGCCGCCGTCGCGTGGAGTTCCCGTTCGACGGCCGGACCATCGTCAGCGACGAGGTGTACTTCGTCGTTCGGGTCGCTGGCGGCGTGATCAGCACGGACGGCTGGACGGAGCTCGAACGCGCGGTCGTCGAGGAGCATCGCTGGTGGACGGTGGACGACCTGCGCACCACCGACGAGACGGTCTACCCGGACGACCTCATCGACCTCCTCGAGCAGTTCGGGCACCCCTCCTAGGCTGACCGCGTGTACGGCATCGCCCTGACCGTTGCGGCGTGCCTCCGCGCCGGTACCCGTGTGCACGTGGCATGGGTGGTCGGGACCGAGGGTCTCCCCAGGGTCGATCCTGGTGACGCGCTGGCGATCACGCCGGGCGGCGGGCGGGTCGGTTCGCTCCTGTCCGGTGCTCTCGACGATCAGCTCGCGGACCGCGCCACGCAGTCCGGCCCTCACGGCCGGCTGATGTCGGTCACGGTGAGCGAGGTCGACGCGCTGGTGGCCGGCCTGCCGTGCGGCGGCGTCGCTCGCTGTCTCGTCGTGCCGGCCTCGGACCTGCCCGCCGAACTGTGGGATCTCCTCCTCGCCCGCCAGCCCGTCTGCCTCGTGACCCGCATGGCCGGTGACGACGTGGTGGGGACCGACCTGGTAGCTGCCGCGGAGCTCGCGACCGCGAGCGATGACGCGGCCGAGCTGATCGGTCGATCCGCCAGCGGCACGGTCGTGTCCGACGGCGTCGTGGCCACCGCGCTCTGGCCGGTTCCCAGGTTGGTCATCGTCGGCGGCGGACCGATCGCCGCGGCGCTCGCCGATGCCGGCGCGCTGCTCGGATGGCAGATCCAGACCGCCACCGATGCCGGGCAGGCGGCGGGCTTCATCGCCGGTCTGGCATCGCTCGACAGCGTGGTCGTCGTCGGCCACGATCACGAGCTGGCCGGTCGGGCGCTGTCCGCCGCGCTGGCCAGCGACGTGGGATACATCGGGGCGGTCGGCCCGCCGCGGGTCCAGCGGGCCCGGGCCGACTGGTTGGCGTACCGGGGCGTCACCGAGCTCGAGCGCGTGCACGGCCTCGACGGTCCGGCCGGTCTGGACATCGGGGCCAGGACGCCACCCGAGGTGGCAGTGGCCGTCCTGGCCCAGGCGCTGGCCGTGAGGTCCAGCGCGGGCCGAACGCGACGCTCCGGTGTCCCAGCGACGCCACCGATAGGATGACGCCCGATGGGTGATCACGGGGATGACGCGCTCGATGTCCTGCGCGCGGTGTGGGCGGCGGACGAGGCGGCTCGCGCCGAGCTCGACGAAGAGTGCGGCCCGACGAAGTCCTGCAAGAACATGAAGGACGTGACGTTCGACGGCTACGCCGAGCCGGGCGACGACCTGAGCAGCGCGTGGAGGGAACGGCTGGCCCGCGAGGGCAAGTTGAGCGCCTCGGAAGGCAGCGTCCGCGACCTGGTCCTCGGGTCCTCCGAGCCCCGCTGACCGCCGACCTGTCCGGCGGTGTGAGGTCGAGGCTGGTGGAGCACCCCTCTGACGTCACCGCACTGACGGAGCTGCTGCGCGGCGGGCACTATCTCGCCGACCGCGGCCTGGCCACTGCGCTCTTCGTCTCCCTTTCCCTCGGACGCCCGCTCCTCCTCGAAGGCGAGGTCGGCGTCGGCAAGACGGAGGTGGCCAAGGCGCTGGCGTCGGTCTCCGGTCGGCGTCTGATCCGGCTGCAGTGCTACGAGGGCATCGACACCAGTCAGGCCCTGTACGACTGGGACTACGCCCGCCAGATGTTGCAGATCCGGGCGCTGTCCGATCGGGACCTGGGCGACGAGGCGGAGGAGGCGGTCGATCGGCTGTTCGGGCCGAAGTTCCTCATCGAGCGTCCGCTGCTCGATGCCGTCCGCGCCGGCGACGAGGCCGTGCTCCTCATCGACGAGATCGACCGCGCCGACGACGAGTTCGAGGCGTTCCTCCTCGAACTCCTGTCCGACTTCCAGGTCAGCATCCCGGAGATCGGTACCGTCGTGGCCTCGACGCCGCCGGTCGTGGTGCTCACCTCCAACCGGACGCGCGAGCTTCACGACGCCCTGAAGCGCCGATGCCTGTACCACTGGGTCGGCTACCCGAGTCCCGAGCGCGAGGTGGAGATCGTCCTCCTGCGGGCGCCGGGCGTCGCCGAGGTCCTGGCCCGCAAGGTGGTCGCGGCCGTGAACCGGCTGCGCGAGCTGGACCTGGCCAAGCCGCCTGGCGTCGCCGAGACCCTCGACTGGGTGGCATCCCTGCACGTGCTGGGCGAGAGCGACCTCGGCGTCGGCGCGGCTGAGGACACCTTGGGTGCGGTCGTCAAGGAGCGCGACGACCTCGAGGTCGTACGGGAGAACCTGGAGGAGATCGTCACCGGTGCCTGACCCTGTGACCGGCCCGGCCGACCTCGCCAGGCTGCTGGTCGACTTCGGCCGGGAGCTCCGCTCGGCCGGCATCCCCGTGGGGACCGGAGACGTCATGGCCTACTGCGCGGCGGCGGCCGCACTGGAGCCCTCGGACCTGCTGGACCTCTACTGGGCCGGCCGCACCACGATGCTCACCGCCCGCGGGCAGCTTCCGGTGTACGACGAGGTCTTCCGCCGGTTCTTCCTCGGCGAGGGGTCCGCCATCCCCGAGACCCTCCGCATCGCGATGCGGAACACCGCGCAGGGCCAGTCGGTGCTGCAGGTCCCCGCGGCCGAGCCAGGCGCGAGGGAGCGCGTCGGCGAGGAGGAGGCCCGCCTCGGGCTCATGGCCTCGGACGCGGAGGTCCTACGCGGCAAGTCGTTCGCGGCCTGCACCACCGAGGAGCTCGCCGCGTTGCGCCGCATCATGCTGCGCATCCGGCTCGTGCCGCCGCGCCGGCGCACCCGCCGCACGGCACGGGCCCGGTCCGGCCACCGTCCGGATCTCCGCCGCACGATGCGCGAGACCATGCGCCTGCACGGCGAGCCGGCCGAGCTCTACTGGCGCCGGCGGGGGATGCGGATGCGGCCACTCGTCCTCATCCTCGACGTCTCGGGCTCCATGTCGGACTACTCGAGGAGCCTCCTCCAGTTCGCCTACTCGACCAAGCGGGCCGCGACCAGGGTCGAGGTGTTCTGCTTCGGCACCAGGCTCACGAGGGTCACCCGCGCGCTGGAGCGCCGCCGGCCGGACGACGCCATGGACCAGGCGGCCCGGGCGGTCTTCGACTGGGAGGGCGGCACGCGGATCGGGGACTCGCTCGACACGTTCGTGCGCCGCTGGGGGAGCCGCGGCCTGTGCCGCGGCGCCATCGTCGTGATCTGCTCTGACGGGCTCGATCGCGGCGATCCTGCCGTGCTGGCGAGGGCGATGGAGCGGTTGACGCGGCTGAGCCATCGGGTCGTGTGGATGAATCCCCACAAGGGGACCGACGCCGACTTCCGCCCCAGCACGCTCGGGATGATGGTCGCCGCGCCCCACGTCGACGTGCTCCTCTCCGGGCACGATCTGCGCAGCCTCGAGGAGTTCGCGGCGCTCCTCCCGAGCCTGAGCTAGATCTTCTTGGGGGTCGGAACTTGAGACGTTGTGACAACTTTCGTGGGACTTGCGGGGTCCCCGCCGGAAGCTCTGCTTCCGGTGGGGTGCTCTAGCGCCGTCGTGCGGTGGAGCGTGGCCGTCGTGGCCGAGGGCGATCGGGTCATCACGGCGGACGAGGTCGTCGAGCTGGCTGATGCCGTCGCCGGGAGCGGCGGGATCGCCTCGGGCATCGGCACGCCGAGCTACGGCGCCCAACTCGTCGTCGAGGCCGAGAACGGCGACGAGGCACTCGAGATCGGCGTGGCGGAGTTCCAGCGCGCGGCCTCGGTGGCGGGCCTGCCGCCGTGGCCCGTCGCCCGGGCCGAAGCCGTCAGCGAGGACGACGAGCTGGAGGATCTCGCGTGATCCGGCTCGGTTCGCTGGCCGGCTACCCGTTCGAGGGCCCACGAGCGCTGGCCGGCTGGACGCCGCCCGCCCGCCCAGCGGTGTACGCGGTCGTGTTCAAGCCCGAGCCGGCCGCGAACCCGGAGCGGTACGCCGTCATCTTCGTCGGCCAGTCCGACGACCTGTCGACGGAGCGGTTCCCGTTCCAGCACCCGCGGGCGTCCTGCTGGGTGCGGCGAGCCGGCAGCAAGTGGGGGGTCTTCATCTGCACCTACGAGGTGCCCGGCGGGCTGCGATCGCACCGGGACCAGATCGTGCGGGAGCTGACCGCCGTCTACCGGCCTGGCTGCAACCCCGAGCAGTACGACCCGGCGTGGAAGGACGAGTGGATCGGCGAGTACCAGGCGCCCACCACCGGGCCGCTGACCACCGGGCGGGATCCCGCGGCCGGCGGCTAGGGGGACTTCGCCGCCGTCTCCTGCTGCGGCCGGCGTGTAGCCCACGCTGTCGTGCAGGCGGGAACGTCTCCGGCCCGACGCCGGCCGGGCCGGTCCGCGCTCGGCCGACGCGGCCGGCTCGTAGGTGGCGCCGACGACGATCCCTTCGGCCATGCCGTAGAGCAGGGGTAGCGCGCCGGCGATGACGCCGCCGGTGTGGTTGATCTGCTCGACGCCGGGTTGGATCACGGAGGCGTTGCGCTCGACCGTGCGCACGAGGTCGGCGCAGGCCTCGAGGTTCGTGGCGACACGCGCGAGCTGTGAGCCGACCACGTACAGGTAGAAGGCCAGCCCGGCGATGAGCAGGACGATGACGAGGACGGAGAGGACGACCTGCGTGGTCACGAGCGCACCTTCCCGAGGACCCGGCCGAGGAACAGATGGTGCTCGAGACCCTCGGCCAGCACGGCGTCGACCTGGGCCGCCGTCTCGGCGATGAGTGCCGTGTCAGCGGTGTTGGCCGCCGCTTGCTCCAGCGTCTCCCGGATCGTCGCCACCCTGCGGTCGATGGTGCGCACGAGCAGCACCAGGATCGTCAGCAGGGCGGCCACCGCGAGGACGACGACGAAGCCGCCGATGATGGCGCCCCACCACAGGTTCTCCTGGGTCGAGGTGAGTGCGAGCTGCATGGTCAACCTCCCAACCGTGCGCGGCCGCGCTGGAGGCCCGCGGTGATGAGCCCGGCGGCCTCGTTGGTGGTGTTCAGCTCGGACAGCGCCGCCGTGTGGTCGACCGCTTCGACCAGGCTGGCGTTGATCTGCGCCGCCTGGCCACCGATCGCCCGGGCCAGCAGCAGGATCGGGACGACCAGGGCCACGACGACGATCACGACGACGATGGCGATCGTGTAGCCGATCGCCCAGCTGGTGGTGGAGTCGCTCGCCGCGAAGAGCAGGTTCATGGCTCGTCTCTCATATCGACTCGCAGAAGTCCCGGACCGGGGCGAGGTTGGCGTTCACGGACGGCAGGACGTCGGGGACGGTCCGCGTCTTGTCGGCCACGACCTGCACACCACCGACGACGGCGCCGAGGGTCCGGTGGATGGCGACCAGGTGGAGGATCACCCGGATGAGGCCGAGGGCGGCGGCCGCGATGATCAGTGTGGCGATGACGATGGTCACCCAGGCAGCAGCAGGCATGGCAGCGTCCTTCCTCTCACCCGAGCAGCTTCCCGACGGAGCCGGCGTACCGCACGGCTCCGACCGAGACCTCGTGGATGGTTTCGTCGGTCGTGGCCAGCAGGTCCGGGACCTCGTCGAGATCGCCGATGAGGGCGACGCCCCCGGCCAGGATCTCGTCCGACGCCCCTCGGATCCGCTCCAGCGCGGCCAGCACGCGGTTGAGCAGCGCGACGAGCACGGGGACGACGACGAGGAGCAGGAGCACGTTCCCGATCCACCACAGCACCATCGATCTCCTCCTCAGCTCGGGTTCGGCTGGTAGGGCAGGAAGAAGCGCCGCGCCACCCGCTTGAGCGCCATCCACGCGGCTCGCAGACCGATGCCCAGGCCGCTGGCCGGCGCGGCGCCGGACACCTGGTCCGGTGACACGCCCCGGTCGGTGGCGGTGATCCGGTTCTGCATGTTCGTTGCGAAGTCACGCATCAGGACCGAGGAGACGTCGGAGATCATCCCCCGCCCGTACTGCGCGGCGGCCCCGGAGAGCTGCAGGTCCTGCGCCACCTCGACCTTGGTCCCCTTGGCCGTGGAGGCCAGCGTGGCCGTCACCAACATGGCGGCCTGGCCACGGCCCTTCTCGTCCGCGCCGGCGGCGTCGACCACGAGGCGCTTCGCGGTGTCGTCACGCTCTTTGATCTCCGCCGTGCCCGCGAACTGCAGCTTCACCGGTCCCATGCGGATGGCGACCTTGCCGCGGTAGCGGTCGTCGCCCAGGTCGTCGGTGAGCTCAGCGCCCGGCAGGCAGGCCGCCACCTGGGGGATGTCGTCGAAGAACCGCCACACCTTGTCGACGGACTCGGCAACCTCGAAGTCGTTCTTGATCAGCATCGGGCCTCCCTCGGCAGGTGGGCGCCCGGATCGCGCTCGAAGGTGCTGCGGCAACCGGCGCTGCAGAAGTAGTAGGTCACGCCGTCGTGCTCGAACGGCCGGCTCGTGTGGTCGGCGGGCACGGTCATCCCGCACACGGGATCGACCGCCTCGGCGGCCTCGGCAGACGCAGGGGCGGCATCGCTCCGCTCCTCACCGGGCAGGAGGGCACCGGCCGCCCGCAGCTGCACCAGCTCGGCGAGCACGGCCACCGCGATCTCCCGATGGGAGGTGTGGCCGAGGTCCAGGCCCGCAGGCACCCGAACCCGCTCCAGCACGTCCTGGGGGACGCCGCGATCGGCCAGGTACCCGAGCACCGACTCGCCCCGGCGCCGCGAGGCGACCAGCCCCACGTACGCCGGCCGAGCGGCGACGGCGCGCTCGATGGCCTCCTCGTCACCGTGGCCTTGCGTCGCGATGACCACGACTGACCGGGCGTCGAGCTCCGCGTCGGCGAGGTCGGCGCGGTCGACGAGCTCCGTGTGCCAGCCGAGGGCACGCGCGAGGTCCCGCAGCGTGTGGGCCATCGGCGACGCGCCGACCACGACCAGGTGCGGGCTGGACAGCACCGGCTCGACGTACACCTCCAGCGCGCCCTCGCTCTGGCAGGCGATCGGGATGACGGTCATGCCGTCCGGCACCGATCCGAACTGCTCGGGCGTGCCGAGCAGGAGCAGGCGGGGCTGGCGGTCGGCGATCGCCTGCTGGGCCTCCCGGATCACCGCCGGCTCGGCACAGGCGCCCCCGATCCAGCCGTGGACCTCGCCGGCCGCGGTGACGATGGCGCGCGAGCCGGTCTGCCCGGATGACGGTGCTTCCCGCCAGACGACGGTGGCCAGCGCGAACTCCTCCCCGCGGCGAGCCAGCGCCGCCGCGTGCTCGACCACCTCCCAGCTGTCCATCAGTCGTCCGTCCTGACGGGCGGGGCGCCGGACACGTCGTGGCGCTGGGTGAGGGCTTCGTAGACCCGGTCGGGCAGGAGGGGCATGTCGATGTTGCGCACGCCCGTGTCCTTGATGGCGTCCATGACCGCGTTGACGAACGCCGCCGGGCCGCCCACGGTGGCGCACTCGCCGATGCCCTTGGCGCCGATCGGGTGGTGGGGGCACGGCGTCACGACCTCGTGCAACTCGAAGCCCGGCGTCTCCCACGCCGTGGGCAGGAGGTAGTCCATGTAGTTGGCCCCGATGCAGTTGCCGTCGGCGTCGAAGGTGATGAACTGCATGTTGGCCATGGCGTACGCCTCGGTCAGCCCACCCATGATCTGCCCCTCGACGATCATCGGGTTGATGCGGACCCCGCAGTCGTCGACGGCGACGACGCTGAGCACGTCCCACACACCGGTCTCGGGATCGACCTCGACCGTGGCGATGTAGCAGGCGAACGGCCAGGTGAGGTTGGGCGGGTCGTAGTAGGCGTTGTTCTCCAGTCCCGGCTCCATGCCGTCGGGCATGTTGCTGTACGCCGCCATGGCGCATTCCTGGATGCTCACGCCGCGGTCCGGCGCGCTGCGCACGTAGAACCGGCCGAGCTCCCACTCGACGTCCTCCTCGGACACCTCGAGCAGGTGGGCGGCGAGCTTGCGGGCCTTGGCGCGGACCTTGCGGGACACCATGGCCACCGCGGCGCCGGCGACGGGCGTGCTGCGCGACGCGTACGTCCCCATGCCGAACGGGGCGGTGTCCGTGTCCCCTTCCTCGACGGTCACGTCCTCGGCCGGGATGCCCAGCTCATGGGCGACGATCTGGGCCCACGTCGTCTCGTGGCCCTGGCCCTGCGACTTGGCGCCCGTGCGGAGGAGGGCCTTGCCGGTCATGTGCACCCGCAGCTCGGCGGAGTCGAACATCTTGATGCCGAGGATGTCGTACTCGCGGCTGTTGCCGGCTCCGAGGGGTTCGGTCATGGTCGAGATGCCGATGCCCAGCAGGCGCCCGTTCTTCCTCGCCTCCTCCTTCTGCCGGAGGAAGTCCTGGTAGCCGACGGCCTCGAGCCCGACGTCCAGGCACTTGCCGTACTGGCCGGAGTCGGTGAGGAACCCGAACGGCGTGCGGTGCGGGAAGTCGTCGTCGCGGACGAAGTTGATGCGGCGGAACTCGGCCTGGTCCATGCCGAGGTCGTCCGCGGCGGCCTGCACCATGCGCTCCTGGAAGAACATCGCCTCGGTCACGCGGAACGAGCAGCGGTAGGCGACGCCCCCGGGCGCCTTGTTCGTGTACATGCCCCGGGCGGTCAGGTGCGCGGCGGGGATGTCGTAGCACGCGAAGGCCGAGTGCATGAGGCCGATCTTGAACTTGCTCGGCTGCGCGTCGGAGAAGAACGCGCCGTGATCGGCGTCGGTGTGCATCCGGACGCCGAGGATCTTGCCGTCGCGGCGCAGCGCCATCTCGCCGTGCAGGTAGATGTCGCGGGCGAACCCGGTCGAGATGAGGTTCCCGGTGTTGTCCTCGATCCACTTCACGGGCCGCTCCAGCAGGATCGACGCCAGGATCGACATGACGTAACCGGGGTAGACGGGCACCTTGTTGCCGAAGCCGCCACCGAGGTCGGGCGAGATGATGCGGATCATGTGCTCGGGCAGCTCGGCCACGAGGGCGACGGCGGCGCGGATGATGTGGGGCGCCTGCGTGGTCATGTAGACGGTGAGCTTCGACGTCGACCGGTTGAAGTCCGCGATGGAGCCGCAGCACTCGAGCGGCGACGGGTGGGAGCGCGGGTAGTGGAGGTCGAGCTGGGAGACGACATCGGCCTCCGCGAACGCCCGGTCGGTGGCGTCCCGGTCGCCCACGGCCCAGTCGTAGACCACGTTGTCGTGCTGGTTCTCCTTGTCGTCCCGGATCAGGGGTGCGCCGTCGGCCAGGGCCTGCCGGGGGTTGACGATGACCGGGAGCGGCTCGTAGTCGACCTCGATCGCCTCGCAGGCGTCCTTGGCGATGTACGGGTCGTCCGCGATCACGCAGGCGACCTCCTGGCCCTGGAACCGGACCTTGTCCGTGGCCAGCACGGCCTGGGTGTCGTAGGACAGGGTCGGCATCCAGGCCAGGTTGCGCTTGGCCATCATCTCGCCGGTCATGACCAGCCGGACACCCGGGATCTTCCAGGCCCGGCTGGTGTCGATCGAGCGGATCCTGGCGTGGGCCAGCGGGCTGCGGAGGATCTCCATGTGGAGCATGCCGGGCAGGACGATGTCGTCGATGTAGTTGCCCTTGCCGCGGATGAACCGGTTGTCCTCGACCCGGCGGCGGCTGGCGCCCATCCCGCCGATCTTGATCTCATCGAGTGCCTGGCTCACTGGTGTCCTCCCGTCAGCTTCCGTTGGCGGCGCGCAGCTTGGCGGCCGCCCAGAGGACCGACTTCACGATGTTCTGGTAGCCGGTGCAGCGGCAGATGTTGCCGGAGAGCGCCCAGCGCACCTCGTCCTCCGTCGGGTCCGGGTTCTTCTCGAGCAGCGCCTTGGCGGTCAGCATCATCCCCGGCGTGCAGAAGCCGCACTGCAAACCGTGCTCGTCCTTGAACCCCTCCTGCACCGCGTCGAGCTCGCTCGCCGTGCCCAGACCTTCGACCGTCGTGATCTCGTGACCGTCGGCCTGCACCGCCAGCATCGTGCAGCTCTTCACCGGTGTGCCGTCGAACAGGACGGTGCAGGCGCCGCAGTTGCTGGTGTCGCAACCGGTGTGCGTCCCCGTCAGGCGGAAGGCCTGGCGCAGCAGGTGGAGGAGCAGGAGGCGGGGTTCGATCTCCGCGGCGCGGCGCTCGCCGTTGACGGTGAGCGTGACCCGCTGCACCGGGACGTCGGCGGGGGCCTCAGGGCTGATCTCCTCGTACAGGCTCGACATGTCAGGCCGCCCTCTCCTCGGACTCGGCGACTCGATTGAGGAGGCGGACGACGAAGGTCCGCACGACATGGCGCTTGAACTCCGCACTGCCACGATGGTCCGTGCGCGGTCGGGCGGCCGTCGCCGCGAGATCGGCGGCCGCGCCGATGGACTCGGCGCCGAGCGGCCGGCCGACGATCGCCTGCGCGGCGTCGCGGGCGTCGATGGTCGAGCTGCCGACTCCTGTGAGGGCGATGCCGGCCCGCGTGATCGAACCTGCTGACAGCTCGACGGCGACCGCGACGCCGACGGTGGCGAAGTCACCCACGCGGCGTTCCAACTTGAGGTAGCCGCCCGCCGGCTGGCCCTGCGGCGCCGGGATCACCGCCTCCACGGCGATTTCGTCGGCCGCCAGCACGTTCTCGAACGGGCCCGTCACGAAGTCGGCGACCGGGATCGTGCGGCGACCCGTCGGCCCCTGGGCGACGACGTGGCCGCCGAGGGCCATCACGACGGACGCCCAGTCACCTTGCGGGTCGGCGTGGCACAACGAGCCGACGAGCGTGCCGCGGTTGCGGACGATGGGATCGGCGATCAGGGGTGCCGCGGCGGCCATGGTCGGCTGTCGCGATGTCAGGACATCCGAGTGCTCGAGGTCGGCATGGCGGCAGAGCGCTCCCACGCGGATGGTTCCGTCCGCCTCGACCCGGTGGTAGTCGAGGCCGGGCAGGTTGTTGATGTCGACCAGCAGCTCAGGGGATGCGAAGCGCAGCTTCAGCAGCGGGATGAGGCTCTGGCCCCCGGCGAGGACCTTCGCCTCGCCGCCCCCCGCGTGGAGCAGGGCGATGGCCTCGTCGAGCGAACGCGGGGCCTCGTAGCGGAAGCGGGACGGGTAGATGGGAGCCTCCTCGGTGTGCGGCCGCCGTGGTCGGGATGCTCGTGCCGGTCAGCCCGGCGGGGGCTGGGATGCCGGGGCGGTCGACTGTGGATCCGGCACGGCGACCGGAAGGGACTCGTCGCCGGGGTCCGGCCGCCGCTCCTGATGGGGTGGCCACGGCCCCTGCACGGGTTGCCCGGCCACCTTCAGGTAGTCCACCAGCTGCGGCCAGGCCCAGACCGTGGGGCTCTTGCCGGTCTTCGGAGCATGCTCGATCAGCTCGTACAGCCGCGGATTGCCCGGACTGTGACCCGTCGACTCGACTGCCACCCGCATACCCCCTCGTTCGGCGGGACGGTGCGCGTCCTCGCCGTGAACCCGCCGGCATGGTAGCCGGGCGGTCCAGGGGGCGCGACGTTCTGTGGTCGCGCGACCGTCACCCGGTCGGCTCTAAGGATTCCGGCGCGGATCGGTCGCGACCCCCGAGACGATGTCGCGCCGGTTTGCTCACGGTTCCGTCACATCGGGCGTCCTACGCTCACGTGGTGATGCGTGCTCGGGCAGCACTCGTGGGCCTGCTGCTCGTGGCCGGCTGCTCGGGAGCCGATGGCGACGGCCGTGGTGACGGCACCGACGCTGTCGAGCGTCCGACGGTGACGGTCGCGGCAACGACCACCCCACCGTCCGTGACCGGTCCGGAGATCACGCCTGAGTCGTCACCGACCACCGGTTCGCTCGCACCGCCGACACCCCTCGTGCAGTCGCTGCCGGCCGCCCCCTGTGAGCTCGGTGCGGTGACCGCCGATGGAGAGGTCACCTTCGTCGCCGGCTCGAAGCTCTACGGGGTTCGCCCCGACGGGACGGGCGGGCGGTGCCTGACCGAACTGTCCGAGGTCCCGTCGGGCGCGATCCAATGGGGTCCGCAGGGCGATCGGGTGCTCCTCGGTCCGAGCACCGTGCTCGACGCCAGCGGGCCGCGGACAAGCGGTTTCTTTGCGGACAATCCCGCTGTCCGCTGGTCCCGGCCGACGGGGTCGGCCCTGATCGCGCCGCGCCAGAACGACGGTCAGCTGATCTGGCGGGAGTCGTCGGATGCAGCCGAGCGGCTCGACATCAGCTTCCTGGCCCGGACCGACTCCGCCGTGTACCACCCCGCGGGCCGCAACATCCTCGCCGCGGGCGTCGATGCCGGCGGCGTCTACGGCGTCTTCCTGGCCGGCAACCGGGGTGAGGATGCCCGTCCGGTCGCGACCGTGGCCGACGCGACGACGTTTGTGCACGACCTGGCGTTCGACGCCGGCGGCACCCACGCCTACTTCGTGCACGACCACCCGGGTGAGTACCACGTGCACGACCTCGCCTTCCCCGATCTGGCGCTCACCGATCTGGTCGTTTCACCGGAGCCGGTGGGTCGCCTGGTCGTCGACGATGTGGCGTCGATCGCGTGGCGGCAGGGCGACTGCGCACGGCGCACGTCCACCGTCGTCTGGTCGCCCGACTCGGGAACGTCGCGCCCCGTCGGTGCGGGGTCCGTGCTGGAGACCATGTCGACGGAACCCGTCGGTTGGGTGGGTGGCGGATCGCTGGCGGTGATGGCCCGAGCGCGCGGGTGCGACGGGCCCGGCGACCTGTGGATCGTCCCCGCCGGCAGCGATCCGCCCGTGCTGGTCGTCTCGGCGATCGATCAGGCGGCGGTGAGGGCGGTCTCGGCGACTCCCGTCGACCTGCCGGGTGGCATCAACAACCAAGCGCCTGGTTGATGACGACCGTCGTCCGGCCGGTCGGCCGGAGTCGAGGAACAGGCCCGTCACTCGGTCGGCTCCGGCCAGCTGATGTCGACCCGCTCGGCGGCCTCGGCGGAATCGATGACCGGGTAGATCTCGAACTCGCCGAGGTCCTGCCAGCGCTCCCGCCAGACGTCGAACAGTCCCGGATCGTCCGTCTCCATCAGTTGAAAGCAACGGTCGAGCCGGTCGTCGTCCACGATCCAGCTGTCGATGTAGCGAAGGCCCTCCGGGAGCATGCGCCCGTGGACCGCGGCTCGCTCGTAGATCGCTCGGGGCCCGGCCGTGTAGCGCTCGATCACCATGTACCGCACGGCCGTTGTCTAGCGGCCGGTCAAGCGGTCGGGGGACCGCAAGTCGTTCCACCGGGAAGCATGCACCCCACGTTGCGCTTTCCGGCACCAGAGGCGCATGCCTCCGAACTGTTCGGGCCCCGTCGCGCCCGCGCGAGGGGTGGTCGCCACTGTCGTAGCGTGACCTCGTGGCTGACTCCGCCGTCGCCAGCGCGCGATCGCTCGGCAAAGGTCTTCCGCCCCGCATCAGGGAGCACAACCTCACCCTCGTGGCCGCCGGTGTGGCCTTCTACGCCTTCCTGGCGTTCGTCCCCGCCCTGATCGCCTTCATCTCGGTGTACGGGCTCGTCGCCGACCCCGACGACGTGGCCGAGCAGGTCGAGGACCTCGCCTCGGCCCTGCCTCAGGAGGTGCAGGACTTCCTCGCCTTCCAGCTCACGTCGATCGCGAATGCCAACGGCGCCGGTGTCTCGTTCACCCTGCTGATCGCGGTCGCGCTGGCGCTCTGGAGCGCATCAGGCGGGATGGCCGCCCTCATCACGGGCATCCACGTCGCCCACGAGCACGACGAACCGAAGAGCTTCGTGGCCAAGCGCGGCAAGGCGCTGCTGCTCACGCTCGGCGCCATCGTCTTCCTGGGCATCGTGATCTTCGTGATCGCCGCCGTCCCGCCGCTGCTGTCCGACGCCGGGATGGGTACGGCGGGCCGGGTGGTGTTCGGCATCCTGCGCTGGCCGATCCTGGGCGCCGTGATGATCGTCGGGATCGGGCTGCTGTACCGGTTCGCGACGGGTGGCGTCGGGCGGGGCTGGCTCGGTGTCGTCACGCCGGGGGCCGTGGTGGCGATGATCGGCTGGCTGATCGTGTCCGGGCTGTTCGCGGTCTACACCGCCAACTTCGCCAGCTACAGCAAGACCTACGGCGCGCTGGCCTCGATCATCGTGATCCTGCTGTGGTTGTGGTTGAGCTCGCTGCTCGTGCTGGTCGGCGCCGAGGTCGACGGCCTCGCGGCGGAGGGCGACCCCGACGTCAGTCGCTGATCCCGTCGATGTCCACGTTCAGGTGGATCGGCCCGCGCAGCACGGTGCTCACGCCAGCTCGTGCAGGTACCACTCGGTCAATCGAAGGGTCTTGGACTCAATGGGCATGACGTACGGGCCCGGGGCGTAGGCCGACGACGAGACGCCTCGCTGGTTCTCCGACACGATGCGCAGATCCTCCGCGACGGTGACCCTCCACATCCAGGTGAGCCGATCCGTGTCGTAGTCGATCCCGGCGTCGGCACCACCGGACACCAACCACGTCACGGTCAAGTCGGTCTCGTGCGCCGACCTCGGTGCGTACCGCAAGGCGCAGCCGTAGTCGGCGTAGGCGAGGAAGTGGTTCACGATCCCGGCGTAGCCGACCACGAAGCTCCCGGCGGCGTCGGCCGGTCCCATCAGCGGCGCGACGAGGCCACCATCCTCACTGCCAGTCTGCGCCGCGCCCTCGAGGGCGTTGTCCGAGCAGAAGAAGAGCTCGTCCCCGGTGGCGCCGTTCATCGCCCAACGATCCACGACCCGTGAGGCCGCGCCCGCCGAACCCTTGCGGGCCATCGCGTGCATCCGTGCGAACTCTGGGTGCGACGGTACGCAGTGGTAGCACTCCACCTGGTTCTCGAGCGCCAGCTTCCAGTTGGCAGACCAGGAATAGTGCGCCTCGTGGGCCACCTTCGCGTTCCACCAATCGAACGCGCCGAAGGCATTGTCGAAAGCCCGCTTGACCCCGCCGAAGTCGAGCGGGTCGTCGGCGAACGCAACGAAGATCAGGCCCTGGCAGACCTCGACCGGCCACGACACCAGCCCGAGCGTCGAGGTATCCGTCTCGGGCGCCAACCACGGCGCCTTGCGCAGACTCCCGTCGAGGTTGTACGTCCACGCGTGGTACGGGCAGCGGAGCGCTCGGCCCTTTGCGTGCCCGGCGCCTTCGCTGCAGATCCTCGAGCCCCGATGCCGGCACACGTTGGCCAGTGCCTTGATCTGGCCGTCGTCGGCGCGCACCACGATGGCCGAGTCACGGTCGTACTCGCAGACGAGGTAGTCCCCGACCTGTGGGATGGCGGACACGTGTCCGACGAAGTTCCAGTGGCGGCGGAGCACGCGTTCGACATCGAGCCGGTAGATCTCCTGCGACGTGTAGAAGGGCTGCGGCAGCGAATGACCGGCCGGTCGCATCCGCACGAGCTCGTCCAGATCCTCGGAGCGAACGGATCGAGCCCGACCGTCCTTTCGGTCGGGCTCAGGCAACTCGAGGTCCATCGAGTCGCATCTGCTCAGTCGTTCGGGATGGCGGCGACAACGAAGTGTTCCGTTCCCATGAGACGTTCCAGCATCGAGCGAGGAAGCAGATCGGCGTCCATCGCGTACTGCGACCGGTGGGCGGCGAGCGCAGCCACCTTCCGGTCGAGCGCGGTCCTCACGTCGATCGAGAAGCAGTCCTCGATGTCGGCGCTGCCGGATGTCGACATCGGCGACGAGGATGACTCGCTGGGTCCCGCGACTGCTCCGGCACCGCGGCCGCTCGACTGGCTCGGCTGTTCCGGTGCGAGCACCAGACAGGTGACGTCGTCGCGGGCGATCACGTGCGCGTTGCGCGGGCGACCAGACGCCAGTCCGTCCTCACCGAGGAAGCAGCCGGCACCCGTCGTGGTCCGGAGCTCCATGCGACCGTCCTCACGCTCGACGACGACGTCAGCCGAGCCGGACAGGATGCAGAGCAGTTCGGTCGCCGGTTCGCCCTGTTCGATGATGAACGAACCGGCCGGGAACCACTCGATCCTGAGGTGATCGGCGGCGAACCCGAGCATCGAGCTGCCGTCTGCGAACAGCCTGAAGGCGTGACCGAAGGCGGCGGTGCCGCTGAACCGTTGTGGGTGCGACGTGAGCCATTCGACCATCGCCTCGACCAGGACCGGTCCGCGCGCGGGGAACCGGGCGTGCAGGAGCCGTGGCGGCATGGCCATGCCGCGAAGGGCTTCCATCGTCGCGAGGCACGACGTCACGTGATCGGGATGCCCGAACGCGCCGTCGGGCCCGAAGGTGACGACGACATCGGGCCGGAACTGACCGATCAGCGTGCGCGCGGTGGTCGCCAGACCCCTCAGCGGTTGCTCGGCCAGGTGACCGTCACCGAGGTCAAGGCAGATGACATGGTCGACCCCCAAAGCGTGGGCCGACTGTTCGAGCTCCTTCACCCGCACCGTCCCGAGCACCCGCCTGGTCGCCGTCGCCGCGTCCCGGATCTGGCCCGCTTCGCCCTGGGTGAGCGAGACGATCGCCGTGACCGCGCCCGCCTCGGCGCAGCGTGCGATCGTGCCGCCGGCACAGAAGACCTCGTCGTCGGGATGAGCGAACAAGCCGAGGACCCGCGGCGCTCGGTCACTGGGAACCGCCGAGCCCCACACCGTCGCCAGCTCGGCGTGTTCCGCTCCCGATTGCCCGGGTAGCGGGCGCTCCGCGCTGACCATTGGCTCTGGCAACCCGGGACTCCGTTCGCGCTGTGGTCGGACCGGTGGGGGACGCCCGGGTTCGACCGGCGGTTGGTGATGCGGCGAAGCCGTCACGACGACGGTACCAGCAGCATCCGAGCCCGAGGCAGGGGCTCAGGGGATGCGGGACTGACGTCCGCCGGTCAGGCTCGTCCGGCGCCGCGCAGCGCCGTCGGTTGCACGCGTAGCAACTCGACCGGGTCGCCCCGCAACACCCGGATGGCGAGTTGGCCGTTGGCGAGTGCCGCCTCGACACCGGCACCGAATCCCTCTGGCACGTCGACTTCTCGCTCGTAGCCGCCGTAGTCCCACTCCTGAACGAGCATGACCCGCGGGCCCGCGCTGCGAAGATGGGCCCAGAAGCGGAGGGAGCCGGGCTTCAACTCGATCGTCACGTCACTCGGCGTCACCGCCGGCAAGGGCGCGAGGATGACGAGAGCGGCGGGGGTCTCGTAAACGTTGACGGGAACTCGCTGTGGGCGCATCGCTGCCTCGGCCGCGGCCCTCGCGTCCGAGACCTCGCGTGGCGTCGGCCGACTCGTGCTCACCCCTTTACGGTACAAGCCACGCAGGCGGGGCTGGATCCCCGCGCTCGGGTGGCTGATCATCGTTTGGTGCGGGCCACGGCACCAGGTCGGACCGGGGCAGGAATGGGTGTGTGGGACGTGTTCCTTCGATCCGTCGGACGCGCCGAACCGCTGCCGTCCTTTGGAGCTTGCCTCGCAGGCGACTTGCACCATTTGAGCCCGTGGCGACTTGACTGATTCCTTGTTGTACGAGCACCGTTCCGAGGGGCACACTGTTCAGGAACTCCCGAAACACACGGACGTACTTCGTCGGTCGTGTTGCGGGCGTCAACAGTGTCGGGAGGGACGAGCGTTGCGACACTTGCTGAAGCGACCGGGCCGTCTCGGTGGCGATCGCGGCCGCTGGCTTGCTCGCGGTTGGTTGCGGCGCGGGTGGATCGACGACGCCGACGTCGCCCACGTCGCCGACCATCATCGAGACGCCGACGCTTCACGCCGACGCAAGCGGCGTTCTCGTGGACGACACGCAGGTGCCGAAGGGTCAGACCTATCCCGTTCAGCCCGGCCAGCTGATCGTCGTCGGCGAGAAGGGTCACGCGACGCTCCGAGTCGGCGACGCCGGGTTCGAACTGCTCGAGAAGACGGCCATGCGTCTCGACAGCTGGGATCGGCCGGAGGTCCGATCGATGCTCGAGTACGGGCAGCTCGTCGTCAAGCTGGCTTCGTCGACCGATGCGCGAGTGCGGTTGGAGACTCCGAACGATGTCGTGCTCAAGACGCTTGCAGGCGGGAACGGAGTTCACGGTCTGCCAGACCCCCCAAGATGTCCGCCCAAGCCGGTGATCTGCGTTCGGGTGAGTGAGGGGGAGGTGGAGTGGCAGTCGGAGGGCGAGACGATCGTCTACCCCAAGGGCCAGGGAACGTTTGCCTACAAGGGAGAGGTTCCCGATGCGGCGACGTGTCTCACCGCCGACGGGTACGACGACTGGTACCAGAAGGCACAGCGGGCCGAGACGACCGACGCCCTAGGGCATGTGGTCGGCACGGCGCCGTACTGCGACCCGAGCGCGGTGACGACGACGGCTTCGTCCAACGAGACGCTCCCGTCGCCACCGACCGTGCCCACCACGCAGCGGTCATCGAGTGGAACGCGGCCGCGGCCGCCGCCGCGGGGACGCCCTCGCCGCCGCCGCAGGGGACGCCGCCGCCGCCAGGGGACGCCGCCGCCGCAGGGGACGCCGCCGCCTCAGGTCACGCCGCCGCCTCAGGTCACGCCGCCGCCTCAGGTCACGCCGCCGCCTCAGGTCACGCCGCCGCCCCAGGTCACGCCGCCGCCCCAGGACACGCCGCCGCCCCAGGACACGCCGCCGCCCCAGGACACCCCGCCGCCTCCGCCCGGAACCTAGGCCCCGGAACATGGGCAGGGCCTCCCCCGACCGCGAGTGACGCTTCGTGATCAGCGAGGTACTTCGGGCGGGTCCTCCCCGCAGCTACGGACCGCTCGGCCACTCCTCGCAGGTCCGCTGGTAGTCCTCGCCGGGCAGCAGCTCTCGCCACTCGTCCTGCGTGAGATTGCGCCCGACGCTGCGACAGCTGGCATCGACCAACGCGTCCAGAGACAGCCAGACGAGTGCCGTCCCGTCGCTGCTCGCGCTGGCGAAGTGCCTGCCGTCCGGGCTGTAGTCAACGGCGGTGACGCTGTCCGAGTGGCCGCGCAGGACGACGGGGTTGGCGATCGAGGTGGCGCTGTCGGGCACGCCGAGGTTCCACAGCCTCACCGACGTCCCGGCCGATGCGATCAACGTCTGCCCATCGGGGCTGTAGGCGACGCTGGCCACCGGGTCACCCGCATGCAGCTCACGGACCAGGCGTGGCTGCCGTGTCGCCCACGTCCCACAGCTGCACGGTCGAGTTCAAGCCCGCGGCGAGCTGGCGTCCGTCGGGTCTGAACGCCACCGAGGTCACCGGCCCGCCGATGGTCAGCTCCTCGGCGTCCGCGCTCAGGTCGCCGAGGGCCCACAGCCGGACCGTGCCGTCCCGGCTCCCCGTCGCCAGCCGCTGACCGTCGGGGTTGAACGCGACACTCGTGATCTCGTCGTCATGGCCAGTGAGGGGGTGGCGTCGCCTGGCTGGATCCCGCATGTCCGTCAGGAAGGCGACGTTGGCCTTGACCGCGGTCGCCAGCCACCGTCCGTCGGCGCTGAAGTCCAGCGCGCTCACCGCGTCGTCGAAGCTGGGCAGCTCCTCGGCGTCAGGCGGCTGGATCGTCGAGTGTCCATATGCGGACCTTCCTGTCACCGCTCCCCGTCGCCAGCAGCCGTCCGTCCGGGCTGAAGGCAAGTGCGGCGATCCCGGCTTGCGCGAACCCGGGGACAGCCTCGTGGTCGAGGACGCGTGGGTCCGCGGTGGTGTCAGCGACGTCCCACAACCTCACCTTCTTGTCAGTCGCGCCGGTCGCCAGCAGCTTTCCGTCGGGGCTGAAGGCCAGCGCGCCGACCGTCCGACTGGGGTCCGTGCTCCAGGACGGCTGGCCTGACGGACGGATGCTCCAGGTCCCAGAGACGGGCAGTCCCGTCGCCGCTTCCCGTCGCGAGCCACCGGTCGGCATCCCCGAAGACGACGCTGTCGACCGGTCCCTCGTGGCCCCCGAGCACGATGGGCCTGGCGAGCAGGTCCTCGATGTCGTACAGCCGAGCGGTGCTGTCCCTGCTGCCGGTGGCGAGCCAACGACTCGAGTCACCCTGCTCGGGACGGGCGCCGCTGAATGCGACAGCCTCGACGGCATCGTCGTGCGGCAGGACGATCGGGTGGGCGTTCGGGCCAGACGGGTCCTGCAGGTCCCAGAGCCGGACGGCCTGGTCCTCGCTGCCCGTCGCCAGCCAGCGGCCATCGCCGCTGAAGGCCACCGCGTCGACCTGACCGTCGTGCTGCAGGGTGAGCGAATCGTGTGGGCGGGTGAGATCCCACAACCTGGCCGTGTTGTCCTCGCCTCCCGTCGCGACCCACCGTCCGTCTGGACTGAACGCCACCGCGACGATGCCGTTGTCGTGGCCGCTGAGGGTGAGCGGGTCCGCGGTGGGGTTCGCGACCTCCGACACCAGGGCGACGCCGTCACCGCCGACGGTCACGATCTCGGATCCGTCAGGGCTGAAGGCCAGGCTGTTCACGAAGGTGCTGTGCCGGGGCAGGGGCTGCGCCGCGCGTGTGTCGCCGACGTTCCAGAGCAGAGCGGTGTTGTCGAGGCTTGCTGTGGCCAGCCGCTTCCCGTCGGGGCTGAACGCCAGCGCGGTGATGTCCGTCCCGTGTCCTGGGAGCGGCTGCGGGTCGGCATCCGGCGCCGTCAGGTCCCACAACCTGGCGGTGCCACCTTCGCTGCCCGCGGCCAGCCATCGCCCGTCACCACTCATGGCCAGCGCGGTGATCGCCGGTCCGTCTCCAGGCAGCACGCGCGGCTGTCGCCTCGGGGGCGGCGGGGCTCCACATCCGGACCCGGCCATCGCTCCCCCCGGAGGCCAGCACCGAGCCGTCCGGGCTGAACGCGGTGCGGACCGGTTCCGTCCCGGCGAGGTTGGCCGGACCGCTGGCGAGCATCACGCCTTCTCGATCCGTCATCGCCTGGCGCAACGCCTCGTCGGCCACGGGGAGTCGAAACCCGTCCCGCTCCGTCGTTCGTATGGCCTGAAGGGCGGCGAGGATGCCGACCGACCGAGACGCGGCGCCTGCTTCTGTGGACGACGCCGCCAGCTGCCGAGCGATCGCGGTGCGCCGCTGGCGATCCGCCTGGTTGCGCTGGTGGTTCGCCGAAGCCGCGAGCAGCCCGGCGACCAGCGCCAGGACCGCCAGCGTGGTGATCCCGGCCACCGCACCCACGCGGCGGCGTCGGGCGGCCTTCCGGCTCTGATCGAGGTAGCGGGCGGCGGGCTCGAAGGCTGGGTTGTAGCGGTCGGCCCACGCTTGGTTCGGTCGTGCGTCCTCCCACCACTTCGACGCGATCTGGAGGTCGGGATCGCGCAGGAGAGCGGCTTCGCCTCGTCTCCATCGATCGGCGGCGTCGGCCAGCCGCCGGTACACCTCCCTCGACTCGGCCTCTTCGCGAACCCAGCTCTTCAGCCGCGGCCACTGGCGGATCAGGCTCTCGTGGGAGATGTCCACGACCCCGTCCGCCGAGACGGTGACGAACGACCTTCCCTGTTCCTCGAAGTGGCCGATGCACGCCTCGACCGTCGCCGGCGGCGCATCGGCGACGGCCGCGATCTCGGCCAGCGGTGTCGGGCGGCGGACCTCCCGGTGGTCGTCACCGAGCTCGGTGATGCGCTTGAACATCAGCTCGGTGATGGTCCGGCGGCGGGTGCCCTCTAGTTCGAAGTAGGCCTCATCCGCATGCCGGGACAGCGCGTCGCTGAGTCCGCCGCAGGCCTCGTAGTGTTCGATGTCGATGGGGCCGGCGTCAGCGCCGTTCGTGGCCCAGATCTCCCACGTTCGCATCATGGCGTGCTGCACCACCGGGAGCATGTCCGGATCGGCCCCGGCGTCGTTGAGGAGCCGCTGCACGAGTCGGGGACTGAGCGTGGCGCCCCCGACCGCCGCCGGTGCCGTGATGGCCTCCTGCAGCTGCGAGCGGGTGAGCCGGGGAACCAGGTAGAGCCCTCGGTTGATGGATTCGGGGAGGTCGCGGAACCGGGAGCAGTCGCCGAGGAAGTCCGATCGCATGGTCAGGATCACGTCGACGGGCGCGTCGTCGTCGCGAGCGGCCTCGATGAGGAGCTGCACGAACGGCTCCGCGTCCTCGTCGAGCCCGGGATCCGTCGCGGGCTCCTGGAAGCGGAACAGCTCCTCGAACTGGTCGACGACCACCAGCACGCGGCCATCGCCCAGCTCTGGGCTCTGCCGCACGGCGTCGGCGAGCCCGAAGGCGCTGCGCCGCAACGTCGCTTCGACCTGCGCTACCGCGATGACCGGATCGCCGTCGTCGGCACCGAGGACCTCCGCCCCGGCCAGGGCGCGGGCGAGGTTGTGGATCGGGCTCACCCCCGGCCGGAACGACGCGATCCGCCAGTGCGACCCCACCCGCGGCACGAACCCGCCGTGCAACGCAGGCAGCACCCCGGCATTGACGAGGGACGACTTCCCGCTGGCGGACGCTCCCATGACGGCCACGAACCGGGATCTCGCCAGCTCGGCGAGGAGCTCGTCGACGTGGGCGCTGCGGCCAAAGAAGAGATGGGCCTCTGATTCGCGGAACGGCCGAAGTCCGGGGAATGGGTTGAGCAGGGGCGTCATCGCCCGGGCACGGCCGCAGCGAGCTGGTCGAGGAACGGTCCCAAGGTCGCGGGAGCGAAGCCGTCGGTCGCTCGGAGGACGAGCGCCTCGTCGGTGGTGTACGCCAGCTTGTGCGCGGTGGCCGGCTCCGCGACCCAGACCGCCGTGGCCCGGAACGGCACGCGGCGCCCCCAGCCGGGGGCCTTCAGGAGGTCGAAGAGCTTCATCCGCACCCAGTGCTCCGAGGCGCCGCCGTAGAAGATGATCACAGCGTCGCTGAGCACCATCGACATCTCGTGCACTTCTCGAGCCTCGGCCTCGGATCCCTCGCCGAGCGGGAGCATCACGACGTGTCCGCGCCGCTCCAGCTCAGCTCGCAGCGGACCGACGGCGTCACGGTCACTTCGGTCGTGCACCAGGTACACGTGCAGGCGGTCGCGGGAAGCCGTGGGTTCGATGGGCGGCGGTGGCGGCGGACGCAACCGCTCGAGCACGTGGGCCTTGAACGCGTCGAGCGGCGCCCGGACGACCTCGACCCCGCTGCTGATGTCGGCCTCCTGCAACCCGGTGACGAGCGCCGCCTGCGCCTCGTCGGTCGTCTCGAGCCCGTCCGGTATCCAGACCAGCTGGACGAGGCCGCCTCGGGAGGCGACGTCGCTGGCCAGGTCGAGCTGCAGGTGGGGGATCGAGCGGTTCTCGTTCTCGGGCCGGGCACCGTAGCGGCTCCCCAGGAGGTGGATCGAGAGGTCGGCCGCGGAGAGGTCGTCGCTCACCGCGGCGGTGAGGTCCTCCACCGCCAGCGGCAGCACCTGTCGCGGCAGGACGCGATGGCAGCGCCGCTCGAGCTCGCGCCTGAGGTTGTCCCGGTGCGGTGCGACGTCCGACGTCGTCTCGGCGAGGTAGATCGTGCGGTCGGCTCTCTGCTGCTGTGGTCCGCGTCGAGCGTCGTCGCCTAGCTCGTCCAAGAGTCGTGCGATGTCCTGCGCGAGATCGTCGACCCTGGCGTAGAACTTCCAGCGCTCTTCCGGAGCGGGGTTGAGGAGGTACTCGCGGATTCGGTGGTCGGTCGGCGACTCCTCGTAGAACTCGTAGCCCAGCAGGGACCTGAGCAACTCCGGCTGCTCGTCAAGGGGCACCGGGGTCTTCAACACCTTGAACACCCTGCTCCTCGTGCCCACCTGCGTCCCCGCGCTCCCCTCCGCTGAATGGACGAACTCTTCGAGCTCCCGCCGGCACCATTCCGAATGGAGGTAGCGCGGTGAGCAGACCGACACCAGGACCGCGACCGCCGAGAGCCGCTCCATGATCGACTCCTCGAAGACGTCGTTGCCGTGGAGCTTCTCGTCCCGCCATACCTTCGCCCCTTCGCCGTGGAGCTGCTCGACGCGGTACGTGAGCTGCTCGTGCAGATGGGAGATCCAGCAGAGGTGGTCTGGCCCGAACGGCTGGTTGTCGACGTGGGTGTAGCTGATGAAGACGGCATCCTCGGAGCCGTCGGCGGAAGAGTTCATCGACATCCGGCCGCCCGCTCAGCCAGCTGGTCCTGGAGACTGGACTTCAGCTTCTCCGTTCGCTGCGCTTGATCGAATGCGAACACGCCCGCGATCACACTGACGCACCCCGCCACCCATGCCGCAAACACCTCTGGGGCCATGACATCCGAACCCTTCTGCCTGAAGCGAAGGATCCTAGATTTGCGTACCTTGCCGTGTGCTCCGCTCGTTATCCGGACGATCGCGAACATCCGCCCGACTGGTTCTCACACCTGGCTGCAGACTTGGGAGGTTGGTGTCGTGGCGAAGCCGCACCGTGTGGCTCGGTCGGGCGGCTGTGTCGGCCGATTGAGCCGGTGACCGCGCCGAGGATCGTTCAGTCTGTGCCCGACAAATGATCGGCGATCTCACCCTCGCACGCTGGCGCCTGCGCACACAGCACCTGGTCGAACCACACCGGGCGACCGCCGTCGGCGTAGTCAGTTCGCTGCTTGCTGTCCAGGCGGAGAACCCGGCCCAGTCGGCGTGGGCCGTAGCGGCGCGGACGGCGACCCCGGACCCCGCTGACCTCGCCCGGTTGCTCGACGACGGGACCGTCGTACGCACGCACGTGCTGCGCCCGACGTGGCACTACGTCGCCGCAGATGACCTCGCCTGGCTCCTCGAGCTCACCGCGCCGCGGGTGCGCCGAACGACCCAACAGCAGCTGCGCACCGTGCACGGGATGGACGGCCGTGCTGTCGACGGTGTGTCGACCGCCGTGCTCGAGGCGCTCGAAGTCCCTGGTCTGACCCGCACCGACCTGGTCGGTGTGCTCGCCGCGACCGGGTACGAGATCAGCGGCCAAGCACTGATGATCCTGCTCGCCGACCTCGAGCTCCAGGCACTCGTCTGCGGCGGGAAACCCACTGACGACGGCACCCATACCTACGCCCGGTTTGCCGACCGGATCCGATCCCCGCGACGGCTCGACCGCACCGAGGCCCTCGCCGAACTGGCGCTCCGCTACTTCACCGGGCACGGCCCTGCGACCGAGTACGACTTGGCGTATTGGGCCACGCTCCCACTCGGCGACGTGCGCGCCGGACTGGCAAAGGTGTCCGACCGCCTCGAGTCGTTCGAACGCGACGGGCGGAGATTCTGGCACGCGCCGGCCGATCGGCCCGCGGCAGCCGGAACACCCGCCAGCCACCTGCTGCAAATCCTGGACGAGACCTACCGCGGGTACCAGGATTCCCGGTGGGTGCTCGACGCCGCCGGCGTTGTGCCGCGCGCACGTGAGACCGCCGCCGGCATGGCCCTCGTCGACGCCCAGCTCGTCGCCGCCATGAGGCGCACCGTTGACGCCGACCGCGTCGTCTTCGAGCTGCGCCCGTACCGTCCGTTGCTGCCCGGCGACCTGGAGGCCCTCGCAGAGGCCGCCAACCGGTACGGCCGGTTCCTCGGCCGCATCCCGGTGCTCGACGTGCGGTGAACACACCCGTGATCGCAACCAAACCGAGGCGATCGATGTGAAGGCTTTCGGGGCGCATGGCAACGGACTGACCGATGACCGTGCGCTGACCGCGCTGAACCGCATGGCTTCGACCGTGGTCGAGCCCTTGCTCGGCGTGGTCGACCTGCCCGAGGAGGCGATCATCACTGGCGGCGCCGCCAGTCGAGGTGGCCCGATCGGCGCCGGGCGTAGCCTGGCCGGTCTGGGCAGCCCCGAGAACAGGGTGGCCGGCAGCATCGGTGACCTCGACCAGCGCATCGACGCCGTGCCCGGGGCTGCGCTCTACGTCAAGGGAAGCCGGCGACGGGACCACCGGATGGCAGGCCAAGTAGGTCGCCGGGCTCTGGCGGATCAGGCCGAGGTGCACGGCGTCGCCCAGCGCGGCGCGCAGCACCAGCCCGCAGATCTGGATGCGGCGACGGGAGAGCCGCCCGCCCGCCGCGAGCCCGCAACCTAGTGTCCGCTGACGTGACGACGCGTCGATCGTTCTGGGCCTGGGGTTTGGAGTCGGAGGAGCCGACCGACGCGGAACGGGCCGAGCGTGCCGAGTTCCTCTCGAAGCGCTTCGGGGTGTCAATCACACCGGTGCCTGTACCGAACCTGGCTGACGCCGAGCTGCGCTCGCCGCGGGTCGTCGTCCCGGACTCGCTGGCCCCGTTCTGCAGCACCGAGATATGGGAGCGCGCCTTTCACTCGCACGGATCGCACTTCACCGATCGCACCGACGCCTTCAATCTCCGGTTCCCGAATCCGACCGATGTCGTCGCCCATCCGCGTACCGAGGCCGAGCTGGCGGCGGTGCTCGACTGGTGCGCGACGAACAGTGTGAGCGTCGTGCCGTTCGGCGGCGGGTCGTCCGTCGTGTGGGGTGTGAACCCGCCTGAGACCGACGCGGTCGTCACGATCGCCATGGACCGGTTCGATCGGGTGCTGGAGATCGACCCGGTGTCGCGCGCGGCCCGCATCCAGGCGGGCATCTACGGACCCGCACTGGAGGCCGCGCTCCGCCCCCACGGGTTCACACTGCGGCACTTCCCGCAGAGCTTCCGCTTCTCGACGCTGGGGGGTTGGATCGCGACCCGGTCCGGTGGGCATTACGCGACGAATCACACGCACATCGATGACTTCGTCGAGTCGGTGCGCATGCTCACGCCGAGTGGATGGTGGGAGAGCCGACGTCTCCCGGGCTCAGGAGCCGGGCCGAGCCCCGACCGGCTGGTGATCGGCAGCGAGGGCATCCTCGGCGTGATCACCGAAGCGTGGATGCGGATCCAACGCCGGCCCACCTTCCGCGCCTCGGCAGGCATCGTATTCCCGTCGTGGGAGATCGGCACCCAGGCCGTTCGCCAGCTCGTGCAGGCGAAACTGTGGCCCGCCAATTGCCGAATCCTCGACCCGGCCGAGGCCGGCCGAGCAGCCGGCCTCGATGGCACCCAGGCGCTCTTGATCGTCGGCTTCGAGTCCGCCGAAGTGTCACAGCGACAGCCGATCCGCGTCGCCGTGGACCTCGCGCGCAGTGCGGGCGGCATCGTCGCCGAGGACGACATCCACGTCGACGAGGGTCGAGGTGAGCCGACGGGTCGCGGCGGCACCGTGGGCGCGTGGCGGGACGCGTTCATCGGCGTGGGCCCCGGGCTGGAGACCAGCCTGGGTCTCGTAGCCGACACCTTCGAGACCGCCATCACCTGGGATCGCTGGAGCGAGTTCGATGCCGAAGTGCGTGCGCGCGTCGGCAACGCGCTCAGCGAGGTGTTCGGCACCACCGCCGAGTTGTCGTGCCGCTTCACCCACGTCTACCCAGACGGTCCAGCGCCGTACTACACGTGGTTCGGCATGGCCAAGCAGGGATCAGAGCGTTCGCAGTGGGCCGAGATCAAGGAGGCGGCGAGCGAGGCGGTGCTGGCCGCCGGCGGCACGATCACCCACCATCACGCCGTCGGCCGCATGCACCGACCGCAGTACGACCGCCAACGACCGGAGCTGTTCGCGGCATGCCTGCGGGCCGCCAAGTCTCGCAGTCGACCCCAACGGCGTGCTGAACCCAGGAGTGCTCATGGACCCGTGACCGTTCAGGCCGCGGACCAGGCGTGGTCGAGGTCGGCGCGGCGCCGTCCGGGTATTCTCCAGGCGACGCGGGGTCGTTCCGAAACCGCGAATGGGGGCGTCGATGGGTGTTGATCGCCGGGCCTTTCTGAAAGGGGGCGTCGGCGCGGCCGGCGCGCTCGCGCTGGCTGGCCCGTTCCAGGGCCTGGTAGCCCGGGCCGCGGGTGCTGATCCCGACCCCGACCTCGGTCCCCTCCTCCCGGTGAGAGACCTGGCCGACGGCGTCGAACGCCTCGCGCTGCCGGCCGGCTACGTCTACCGCTCCTTCGGCGCCGTCGGCGACGCGATGACCGATGGCGTGAGCACCCCGGCGCGCCAGGACGGCATGGCGGCCTTCCACGCTGGCCGGGGTCGGTTCCGCCTTGTCCGCAACCACGAGATCAACGTCAGCGGCCTGCCGTTCGGCGACATCGGCAAGGCCTATGACGGGATGACCATGGGCGGCGCGACCACGCTGGAGGTCGATCGCCATTCCCGCGAGCTGCTCCGCTCCTGGGTCAGCCTGAACGGTACGTCGTTCAATTGCGCCGGTGGCGCGTCGCCGTGGGGCACGTATCTGTCGGTCGAGGAGACGGTGAACGGGCCTGATGTCGGACCCGACTTCGCCAACCAGGGTCCCGACTACCTCGAGCGCCACGGCTACCTGTACGAGGTCGATCCGAACTGGGGGCCCGGCCAGCACCCCAAGGTTCTTCCGGTCAAGAACGTCGGGCGCTTCGCCCACGAAGCTGTCGCGATCGATCCACGGACTGGGATCCTCTACTTGACCGAGGACAACTTCGAGTTCCCGTCAGGCATCTATCGCTACCGGGCTCCGGTGAACCCGATGCGGGCGCGGGCCATCGTCGATGGTGGCACGCTCGAGATGCTGCGCGTGAGGGGCTCGAGCTCACCGGTCGAGCTGGGCGGAGTGCTCGAGGTCGGCGCGACGTACGACGTGGACTGGGTGACGATCCCCGAGCCGGACTTCGATGGCGGCGGCGCCTCCAACGACGACGCCATCCGCGTCGTCAGCAATCAGGGCTTCGCGCAGAACGCGGCCAAGTTCGCCCGGCCGGAAGGCGTCTACTACAGCAAGGGCGACGTGTTCTTCACGTGCACTCGAGGAGGGTCCACCGTCCTCGAAGAGGTGACGAACGCCGAGTACGGCAACGGTCGGGGCCAGGTGTGGTGCCTCGATCCGAGGGAGCGGGAGCTCACCCTCATCTTCCAGTCGACGGACCCTTCGGTGCTCGACTTGCCCGACAACATGACGATCAGCCCTCGCGGGACGATCGTCCTGTGCGAGGACGGTGCTGATGGCAACTTCGTCCGTCTCCTGACCGAGGACGGTGGGCTGGTCGACTTTGCCCGGAACAACACCGATCGTCCGAACGACGAGTTCGCCGGGGCCACCATCAGCCCGGATGGCCGGACGCTGTTCGTCAACATCCAGTCGGACTTCGGCCGCACGATCGCCATCTGGCGGGAGAACGGCGGGCTGCGCTTCTAGCGCCGCACAAAGCTCCAGGCATCAGCGAGGTTGACCAGCCGGAGCTTGAGCCCGACCGAGCACCGCACGCCACGCAACGCCGCCGGTCATTGCGAGTACAGCCGGCCGACGAACCGGTGGCGGTCTCCAGGATCAGCGGTCGCTGTCGGCGATGGCCTTCGACAGCGGGGACGGGAACCTGTGCACCACCCGGGCCCCGGCGAGCCAGTCGGTCAGTCGGTCGGCCTCGTCCTCCAGGGCGAGGCGGCCATCACGGTGCGGGCGACGAGCGTTCCGGTCCCGAATGAGGATGCGGTAGTCAGACCGGCCGGGGATCAGCTCCGGGAAGGTCGTGGTCCCGTTCCAGATCCGGTTCACCCGTGGCCGCACCGTTGCCGTCCTCGACGTGCTCCTGTGGGCGATGGTCGCCTACGAGCACTCCTTCGTGTACGACGAGCGGCGCTACCGCCTCCGCCACGGCCTCTCCGTCGACGTCCCCCGGAAGCCGTGCTGACCACCCGGATCACCCGGCGCCCCACACATGACCTTCGGTGTCTGACACCCGCCCGCCTGCCTCGATCTCCACGACTTCTCCGCCCGTCCTCCATGACCGCCGCCGCGCCGCGCCCGCACGATGGCGTCCTCGAACTGATCCCCCACAGGAGGACGCATCCGATGACCACCATGACCACGGCGCCGGCTCCCACGACGCTGACGGACGAGCAGCTCGACGCCATCAAGACCAAGCAGCAGGCCACGTGGGCCAGCGGCGACTTCGCCGTCATCGGCACCACGCTGCAGCTCACCGGCGAGCTCCTGTGCGAGGCCGTCGGCGTCGAGGCCGGGCTCCAGGTGCTCGACGTCGCGGCCGGCAACGGCAACGCCGCACTCGCCGCGGCCCGTCGCAACGCGGTCGTCACCGCTTCCGACTACGTACCGGCGCTCCTCGAAGGGGCAGCGGCGCGGGCCGCCGCGTCCGGCCTCCGGCTCACCACCCGCGAGGCGGACGCCGAGGCGCTTCCCTTCCCGGACGCCAGCTTCGACGCCGTGCTCTCGGTCTTCGGCGTGATGTTCGTCCCCCGCCCCGAGCGGGCCGCGTCCGAGCTCGTCCGGGTCTGTCGCAGCAGGGGCCGCATCGGCCTCGTCAGCTGGACCCCCGGCAGCTTCATCGGCGACATGTTCCGCACCATCGCCCGGCACGTGCCGCCGCCGCCGGTGCCGTCGGTCTTCGCGTGGGGCGACGAGGAGGTGGTCGAAAGGCTGCTCGGTCCGACCGTTGAGCTCACGTCGGTGCGGCGGCGCGAGTTCGTTTTCCGCTACATGTCGGCGCGGGACTTCGTGGACGCATTCCGCACCTACTACGGACCGACCCACCGCGCCTTCGCCGTCCTTGACGCCAGCGGGCGGCAGGCCTTGGAGGACGAGCTCCTGGCCCTGGCCGAGAGCGCCAACCGCTCCGCGGCCGGCGCGCTCGCCGTCCCCAGCGAGTACCTCGAGGTGGTCGCCAGCCGCTCCTGAGCGCCCGTTCACGTGCGATGCCGGTCGGGCGTCCGACCCGACCGGTCGCGCGAGGATGGCGCCATGGCCTCACGCTCGGCATTCTTCGGCCGGGCACGCGAGACGGAGTTGATCGGCGAGCTGCTGGTCGACCACCCCGTCGTCACGCTGGTCGGCCCTGGCGGCATCGGCAAGACCCGGCTGGCGCTGGAGGTGGCCGCCGGCCAGCAGGTCCGGTATGCCGGCGGGGTGCGGCTCGTGGAGCTGCACGGAATCGCCGAGACCGAGGCGCTGGACGAGGTCGTCGCCCGCCAGCTCGGGCTCGACTCCGTTGAGGCGCTCCAGTACCTCGGCGACGAGCAGCCCGTGCTCTTGGTGGTCGACAACTGTGAGTCCGACCTGGTCCGGGCCGCCGCGCTCGTCGCCACCCTCGTCGGCGACGACCCGGCCCGTCGGGTGCTGGCCACCAGCCGGGTGCCGTTGGGTGTCGAAGGCGAGCGGGTGTTCCCGGTGGGACCGCTCGAGCTGCCACGGGACGACCACCCCGACGGCGCTGCGGTCTCGGCGGCGGTCCAGTTGTTCCTCGACCGGGCCGCCCACGCGGGGGCGCAACCCTTGCCGGACGACGTGGTGGCGGGCGACGTCACCCGGCTGGTCCGCGGGCTCGACGGCATGCCGCTCGCCATCGAGCTCGCCGCGGCCCGCGCCCGGGTGCTCAGCCCGGCGCAGCTGCTGGCGTCGCTGGAGGACGAGCTGGACCTGCTCCGCCGGCCGGGTGGGCCGACGGACCGCCATCGCAGCATCCGCGCCACCTTCCATTCGTCGTACGAGCCACTGCCGCCCCACCTCCAGCGCGGGCTGCGGCGCCTGGCCGTCGTCACCGAGCCGTTCGACCTCGACCTGGCCACGACCCTGCTCGCCGAGTCGGGCGAGGAGGAGCTGGATGTCGTCGAGCTCTTGAGCCGGCTGGTCGACGCCTCGCTCGTCGACGCCACGGCCGACGCTCAGGGCCACATCCGCTTCCGGCTGTTGGAGCCCATCCGCCGCTGCGGTTGGGATCTGTTGGAGGAGCACGGCGAGCTCGAGGCGGCGGCGCACCGGTATGTCGACTCCGTCGTCGCGCTGGCCGACCGCTTTCTCCGCTCCACGAGTACCGCGTTCACCGCCGAGCTCGTGGCCCGCTTGAGCCAGGCCTACGTGCACTTCGTCAAGGCCCTGGACTGGTGCGTGGCGCTCGACGCGACCGCGGCCAGGGCCAACCGCCTGGTGGTCGCGCTCTACTCCGAGACCCGGTCCGACACGCTGCGGCTGGTGCGTCGCCTCCGCTTCGCCTGGGAGGGCGCCGCTCCGCTCGATGCCGAAGCGCACGCCGTCATGGGCGCCATCGGCGTCCTCGCGGGCGCAGCGGACGAGGTCGACGGTCTCCTCCACGGCGCGCTCGACGACCCCCGCTGCAGCGAGCCCGGCCGCATGATCGCCTTCCGCGCGCTCGGGTACGCGGCGGCCTACCGAGGTGACTTCCCGGAGGCCCGGCGGCAGCTCGACGTCGCCGTGCAGTGCGCCGGCCGGTTCAGCGCCTCCTTCGCGCGTCAGCTCGAGCTGGACCGGGCGGCGACGATCACGGACCCGGCGGAGGCGGAGGCGACGCTGGGCCGCGTCGACGAGATCTCCCGCGAGGTGGGAACCACCGACGAGCCCTTGCTCCAGCACTGGGCGGCCATGGTCACTGCCTTGCTGCACCTGCGGTCAGGGAACAACGATGCCGCGCTGCGCGCCGTGAGCGATGCGCAGGAGCTGGCCACGCAGACGGGCCATCCATGGTCGCTGCGCATCGGCGAGCGCACCCGCTCGACCGTGATCGCCGTGCGCGACGGCTGGGACGCTGCGGCGCCGGTGTTCCGCTCGGCCCTCGACGCCTCGCTGGCGCAGGGCGACCTGGCCGATGCGGCCACCACGCTGCGCGCAGCAGCCGGTGCCTCCATGCGGGCCGGCGATGACGAGCGAGCCCGGCTGCTCTGGGCCGCCGTACCGCACGGCCACGGACGTTCGATCATCCCGTCGTTCTTCGCCGTGGAGGAGCGACAGCTGGAGGATCGCTTTGGCACCCGCCGTTCCGACGACCTCCGGGCCTCGATGCGAACGGCGCGGGCCCTGCTCGCCCGCGCTCCGGTGGACGCACCGGCTCCCATGGCGACGCCGGCTCCCGCGGCCGGCGGCGACGTTCTCCGCTTCGGTGACTTCGAGATCGACCCCACCCTGTTCGAGCTCCGCCGCCGCGGCGAGCGGGTGCGCATGGAGCCCCAGGTCTTCGAAGTGCTGTGCTACCTCGCCCAGCGGCGAGGGGCGCTGGTCACCAAGAACGAGCTGCTGGACGAGATCTGGGGCAGCCGGTTCGTGTCGGAGTCGACGCTGACCTCGCGCGTCAAGGCGGCTCGTCGGGCGACCGCGGACGACGGGCGGACCCAGGCGGTCATCCGGACGGTCCACGGTCGGGGCTACGTCTTCGTCGCCGATGTCGAACCGGTGCCGAACGGGACGCGACATGGGCATGCCTGACGTGGACCAACGACGGGGAGCCGCGATGGTCATCGCGGACGCCGACGGTCGGATCGTGCACTGGAACGATGCCGCCGAGCGGTTCTTCGGCTACACGGCCGCGGAGGCCGTGGGCCAGCCGGTCGACCTCATCGTTCCCGAGGACCCACTTTCAGGCTGGCGGGGGAGGACTCGAACCTCCAACCCCCTGATCCAAAGTCAGGTGTTCTGCCATTGAACTACCCGCCAGGGTGTCCGGCGCCCACGCTATCCGGCCGGTCTGCCAGGCCGCCTAGGGGTTGGTCCCCATCCCGGTCGACACTTCGTCGCCTGCGAGGATGAGGGCTGGCGGGTGTCGCCCGGCCAGCTGGGGGAAGGAGGGACCCGTGGAGGAGCTCCCGACCGAGGGCATCCGGCTCGAGTTTGCCCGTGCTCGACCGATGATCACCGATCTGACGGAGATCAACACCACCTTGCACCCGATCGGCTTCCGGGCCCGGCCGATCGACCTGACGGCCGCTCCCGAAGCGCTGCGGCCGCTGCTGGCGCTGCCCACGCTCACCGATGCCGACGTCGCCACGGTGCGGGAGCACTTCCTGCTCTCGCAACAGCAGCTGCTCGAGCTGATCGAGGAGGCCGGCCGGACGCCGCAGGTCCCGGGCGGCGGCGAGATGACCACGCTGGACGCCACCAACGGCGTGACGTACCCGCAGCTCTACCTCGTGGGGGCCGGGGTCGACTACAGCCGGTTCGACCGCTTCCACATCAACTCGGCCGCCGGGGGCCCCGGGACCGACGAGGTCATGCAGATCCTGTCCGGTGGTGGGATCCGCGGTGCTGCAGCACCTGCCCGGTGAGGGGGAGTTCACCGTCACCTTCGACTGCGTGGGCGAGGAACGAGGCTGGATGGTCACCTACGACGGCGGCCGCCCGCACATCGGCAGCTTCACCGGCGCCGAACCAGGGACGAAGATCCTCGTCCAAGTCATGGGCCCACCCCGCTGGGAGGTGCACTACGTGGATGGGTAGCCGGTTGGCCTGGCGCGGCGGCGCCCGGTAGCGTTTCCTCCCCGTGGGTTCGCTGATCAAGAAGCGCCGCAAGCGCATGCGGAAGAAGAAGCACAAGAAGATGCTCCGCCGCACGCGCCACCAGCGTCGCAACAAGTAACCGATACATCTCGCCGTCACCGACCGCCCGGGGTCGCCCCGGGCGGTCGGTGCGCGTCAACGCCAGGTCAGTCCGGCGTCGTGCGGGTCACGGCGACGAAGGCTCCGGGCAGCGCGTCGGCCAGGTCGGGATGTGCTCCCTCGACGAACCACGACGCCCCGCTGCCGGCCAGGCGCGGCGCGACCCCGGCCACCTCGCTGATGAGGTCGCGCCACCTGGCCAGCTCGGGCGCCACGACCAGCGCGGCGGGCTCGAGGTCGTTGCCACCTGCACCGACCGGTCCGCCGAGCTCATCCCAGGCCCGGTAGACCGCCGGGGTCGACACCGCGACCGGTGGGGTCACGACCGTGAACGCGGCATGGACGTGGGGGAGCGGCTCGATCACCTCGCCGATGCCCCGGACGCGAGCCCGCCCGCCCACCAGGCAGAAGGGCACGTCGGCACCCAGCGCGGCGGCGACGGTCAGGTCGGCGACCTCGGCCCAGCGCAGGACGGCGGCGGCGTCGGCCGAGCCTCCGCCGAGACCGCCCCCGGAGGGGATCGACTTCTCGACGTGGACCGCCGCCTGCCGGCCGACGAGCCGCAGGGCGCGGCGCACGAGGTTGCCGTCGCCGGTCGGCACGCCGGCTGCGAACGGGCCGGACACAGTCAACGCATCACCGAGACCGAACGTGAGCGTGTCGGCCAGGTCGAGCGTCACCATCTCGGCGTCGAGCAGGTGGTAGCCGTCCGCACGCACCCCCGTCACTCGGAGGCTCAGCGTCAGCTTGGCGGGCGCCCGAACGATCACGACCGGCCTCCCGAACCAGCACGGACAGCCAGGGCCAGGCGGCCCCAGGCGTCGACGTCGAGCTGCTCGGCCCGGGCGCCCGGATCGACGCCGGCGGCCATGAAGTCAGCCTCCGAGACCAACCCCGCCAACGACCGGCGCAGGGTCTTGCGGCGCTGGCCGAACCCGGCTCGCACCAGCGCGAACAGGTCGTCGGGGCGCACGCCGGTCGGGCCGGCGGGCACGTCGCGGCGCTCGATGGCCACCAGCGCCGACTCGACCTTGGGCTGGGGGAAGAACACCGTCGGCGGCACCCGTCCCACCACCGACGCGCGGGCCCAGTAGGCCACCTTGACGCTGACGGCGCCGTAGGCCTTCGAACCCGGTCCGGCCGCCAGCCGGGCGCCCACCTCGGCCTGCACCATCACCAACATGCGCCGGATGAGCGGGACGCCGTCGAGCAGGTCGGCGACGATGGGTGTCGCCACGTTGTACGGCAGGTTGGCGACGAGCACCGCGGGCTGGTCGCCCAACAACGACGCCCAGTCCACCTCCAGGGCGTTCGCCGTCACGATCGTTGCATCTGGAACGACCTCGGCCAGCACGCGGACGAGGCCTTCGTCCACTTCGATGGCGGTGACCCGGGCGCCGGTGTCCAGGAGGGCCCGAGTCAGCGCGCCGAGGCCGGCCCCGATCTCGATGACGTGGTCATCGGGGCCCACACCGGCCAGCCGAGCGACGCGCCGGACGGTGTTCGGATCGACGACGAAGTTCTGACCGCGCGACTGCCGGGGAGCCAGCCCGTGCTTGCGGAGAAGCTCGCGGGTCTCTCGCGGGCCGAGCGTCACGGCCGCGTGGGCTACCAGGTGATGCGGACGTGGATCGGCGACTGGCCCAGGTCGGCGATGTCCCCGAACTCCTCGGTGTCGAGGACCAGACCGGCCCGGGCACCGGCTGCGGGAGGACCGATCACCGAGCACCAGACCGACTTGCCGTTGTCCAGGTCGAGCACCAGCAGATCCGTGCCGAGGGCGACGCCCGGGAACGCGCACGGGTCGGGGATGCCTGGTTCGTCGGTGAACCGGTCATAGCTGGCGGTGCCCTCGACGATGTTGTCCGGGCCGGACGTCGGCACGACGATGCGCACCTCGGAGGGCTCGGTTGCCGGGGGCGGGCCGAGGAGGAACGCCGGCATGGCCGTGGGTTGGAGCACGTCGTGGGCGGGGACTTCCTGCGGCACGGCGGCCGAGGAGTCGAGCGCGCCGGCGATGTTCGCCCCTTCGCCGATCGCCGCCACGCCCGTGCTCGGCGAGGACCCGCCGCCGAACAGGAACGGCAGGACGGCGATGGTGGTCACGCCCGCGGCCAGGAGGCGTCGTCGATCACCGGGTTCCAATGAGGACACTCGTGGGATCCTTCTGCCGACAGTTCCTGGGCGGTGCTTCTGACTCGTTCTGGTGCTGTGCTCTCGTAGCCCTACTGGGCCGTGCTCTCGTGGCCCTACTGGGGCCGTGATCCCTGGAGCCGAAGGCAGACACGCGCCGGAGTGTCGGTGCCGCCCGCAGCCGTGGAGGCCACGCTACGAGAGCGGTAATCGGAACGCAACCCGTGCGTTCACGCTGGTGAGGTGTTCGATTCGGGTCACGTTAACCCTGCGCACGCCGGCCAGTGCGGCACCGACCAGGGGCACCAGCGCCGGCTGGTTGCGCTGGCCCCGGTGGGGCACCGGAGCCAGGTAGGGCGCGTCCGTCTCGACCAGCAGCCGGTCGTCCGGGCAGATGGCCGCGGCGGCCCTGATGTCGTCCGCCGTCTTGAAGGTGACGATGCCCGAGAACGAGAGGTACCCACCCCGGTCGAGGGCGCGCCGGGCCTCCTCCGCGCCACCGGTGAAGCAGTGGAAGATCGTGTGCGAGGGGATCGTCTCCGCATCCAGCACGTCGAAGGTGTCGTCCCAGGCGGAGCGGGTGTGGATCACGAGCGGGAGCCCGCGCTCGTGGGCCAGCGCGATCTGCGCCGCGAACGCGTCCCGCTGGACCGGGCGGGGTGAGTGGTCGTAGTGGTAGTCGAGGCCGCATTCGCCGACTGCCACGACGCGCGGCGCGTCGAGGAGCTCGACGATCGAGTCGACCCCGTTGACCGCGTCGTGCGGGTGGAGCCCGACGGTCGCCCAGACGTCGTCGTGCGCGGCGGCGACGGCGATGGCCGCCGCGCTGCGCTCGGCATCCGTGCCGACGGTGACGAAGCCCGTGACCCCGGCGTCCCGGGCGGCGGCCAGCGCGGCCTCCGTGCCGCCCGGGATCCGGTCGTCGTCGACGTGGCAGTGGTTGTCGAACCAGCCCATGGCCCCGCCCGCCGCTCAGTCCGAGCGGCGGGGGAACAGCGGCGGTCCCTTGGTGACCGTCAGGCCACCCGGATAGCCGCCCCAGGCCAGTGCTCCGGGCACCCGCTGGTCCGCCACGGCACCGGCCAGCCCGATCCGCTCCCAGATGGTCTGGGCCGTGCCGGGGATGGCCGGGGAGGCCAGCAGCGCCACGATCCGCAGGGCTTCCAGGGCGTCGCCGAGCACCCGGTCCACGCCGGGGCCGGGCGACGCCTTCCACGGCTCGTTGGCCTCGAGGTGGGCGTTGGTGGCCCGGATCAGCTGCCACGTGGCGGCGAGGGCGTCGCTGGGCTGGATGGCCTCCCACGCTTCGGTCGCGTCGGCTGCGGCTCGCGCCGCCGCCGCCACCAGCGGGCTGTCATCAGCGGGGGCGGGTCCGACCCCGCCGCACTTCGACCCGACCACCGTGGCCACCCGGCTGAGCAGGTTGCCGAGGTTGTTGGCCAGGTCGGCGTTGTAACGGGCGACCATGCCTTCGTAGCTGAAGTCGTTGTCGCCCCCGACCGGGCAGTCGGCCAGGAAGTGGTAGCGGTAGGCGTCCAGCCCGAAGTCGGCGACGAGGTCGGCCGGGGCGATCTGGTTCAACGCCGTCTTGCTCATCTTCTCGCCACCGACGAGGAGCCAGCCGTGGACGTGCCAGTCCCGCGGCGGCTCCACGCCGGCCGACAGCAGCATCGCCGGCCAGTACACGCAGTGGAACCGGATGATGTCCTTGCCGATGAGGTGGACGCCCGGCCACCACCGGGCGAACTCGGCGTCCTGGCCCGGTTGCCCGTAGCCGGCGGCGGTGATGTAGTTCGTCAGCGCGTCGAACCACACGTAGGTGACGTGGCGCTCGTCCCACGGGATCGGCACCCCCCACCGCAGCGACGTCCGGCTGATGGAGAAGTCCAGCAGCCCGCCCTTGATCAGCCCCAGGACCTCGTTGCGCCGGCTCGCCGGGTGGATGACGTCGGGGTGGTCCTCGTACCACTGGAGGAGCCGGTCCTGGAAGCGGCTGAGGCGGAAGAAGTAGTTCTCCTCCTCGAGCTCGATGACCTTGCGCCCGCGGGCGCGGTAGTCATCGACGTCGTCGGTGCCGATGTACTCCTCGTCCGACACCGAGTACCAGCCGCGGTACGTGTCGAGCTCGATGTCGCCGGCGTCGTAGCAGGCCTGCAGCAACTTCGTGACCGCCGCGTAGTGGCCGGGCTCGGTGGTGCGGATGAAGCGGTCGTAGGTGATGTCGAGCGTGCGCCAGGCGTCCTTGTAGCGCTCGACGGTGCGATCGGCCCACTCCTGGGGGGTCACGCCGTTGGCCTCGGCGGCCTGCTGCACCTTGAGCCCGTGCTCGTCGGTTCCGGTGAGGAAGAAGACGTCCTCGCCGCGCAGGCGGTGCCAGCGGGCGGTGGCGTCGGCGATGAGGGTCGTGTAGGCGTGGCCGACGTGGGGGGCATCGTTGACGTAGTAGATGGGCGTCGTCAGGTAGTAGCTGGCCACGCCGGGTGAGGCTAGGTGGTCCACGGTTCCTCCTTCCTGTCTGGCCCGCCGGGAAGGAGATCAGCGGAAGGATCCCCGGCCCGAGCGGGGATCGTTCCTGGTCGCGAGCGTCAGCGCGCGGCGAAGAGCCCCACGTCGGGGCCCATCATGAGATGGCCGAGGATCGCAGCGACGGTGCTCACAGGACCGAGGCTACGCGGGCCGACGACCCGGTCCGCAGGGATTTCAGCGCCTCCGGGCCACCTGGTACCCGGCGGCGAACCCGGCGCCGGCGAGCGACACGGCGGCCGCGCCCGCCGTCGACCGACGCACCACCTGGCGGGTGCGGCGGCGGAAGATGACGACCGGCCAGCCTCGTGCCGCGGCCGTGGCGCCGAGGCGGCCGTCCGGGTTGACCGCGACCGGATGGCCCACCGCCTCCAGCATGGGCAGGTCACTGGCGGAGTCGCTGTAGGCGTAGCAGCGGCTGAGGTCGAACCCCTCCCAGTGGGCCACGTCCCTGATCGCGTCCACCTTGCCCGGCCCGTAGCAGAACGGCCCCGCGAGCTCCCCCGTGTAGACCCCGTCCGCGACCACGGCGCGGGTCCCGAGCCCTGCGGTCATGCCGAGGGCCTGGGCCAGGGGCTCGACGATCTCCACCGGCGCGGCCGAGACGATGTAGGTGGCGTGGCCCCGCTGGGTGTGGGACTCGAGCAACGTCCGCGCCTCCGGCCGGACCTTGCTGAGGAGCTTGGGGACGATCGTCTCGTTGAGGGCGACGAGGTCCTGCTGGCGGCTGCCCTCCACCGCGTGCAGGATGCGCTCGCGGACCTTGGCCACGCTCTCGTGGTCGCCTCCGTCCCCGCGGAGCTTGAAGGCGACGGCCCCGAAGGCGTCCCTGGCGAACTGGCCCGTGGGCACCATGTCCTTGCGCCACGCGGCGATCGCGAAGGTGAACGCCGAGGACCCCGCGATGAGGGTGCGGTCGAGGTCGAAGAACGCCGCCTGCTGACCCCCTGCCCAGTACGACCACTCGTGGCCGACCGGGGCGGCGGCGGGAGCGGCAGGTTCGAGCGTGCCGGGGTCGAGCGCGGATCGACGATCGACGCGACCGTTGACTGGGGGGCGGCGGGCGCCGTTGCCATGACGGTCAACCTACTGTCGGCCTGTTACGGGGTGCCGTCGGTCTGCTGGCCGCCAGGTGGCTGGTGGGCGAGCGAGTAGACCTGCCGCTTCGGTGCCCCGAGCTCCTCCACGACGGCTGCGATCGCCGCCCGCCGATCGAGCCCGGACGCCTGGTGGCGATCGAGCGCGGCGAGGATCTCGTCGTCGCCGGCCGCGGCGGCCGGTGGCGCGCCAGCCACGACCAGCACGTGCTCGCCCCGTGGCTCCGCGGCCTGGGCCCGCTCGAGCGCCTCGGCCAACGTGCCCCGCCAGGTCTCCTCGTGGAGCTTGGTGAGCTCCCGGCTGACGGCCACGAGACGATCGGACCCGAGGACCGCCGCCAGGTCGCCGAGCGTCCGGGCCAGGCGGTGCGGCGCCTCGTACAGCACGATCGTCCGACACTCGCCCGCCAGCGCCTGCAATCGGTCCTGCCGGTCGCGTCCCCGCCGGGGCAGGAAGCCCTCCATCACGAAGCGTTGGGCCGGCAACCCGCTCACCGTGATGGCGGCGATGACCGCGGCCGGGCCCGGAACGGCGATGACCTCGTGACCGCCCTCGACGGCCACGCGCACCAACCGCTCACCGGGATCAGAGATGCCCGGCGATCCGGCGTCGGTGACCACGGCGACCGTCGCTCCCTGATCGAGCAGGTCGCGCACCTCCGCGGCGGCTGCGGCCTCCGTGTGCTCGTTGGCCACCAGCAGCCGCCGCCGGCCGACGCCGGCTCGCTCCAGCAGCCGGCCGGTGCGCCGCGAGTCCTCGCAGACGACGACGTCGGCCCCCGCCAGCGACGCGACGGCGCGGGGCGAAAGATCGTCCAGGTTGCCGATGGGGGTGGCGACGAGGACGAGCCGCCCGGTCATGTTGGGCCGGTCATGCTGGGCCGGTCATGCTGGGCCGATCTGGGCGCAGCGCAGGCTCACTGCCGGAGCTCGACCACATCGCCCACGTGCAGTCCCCAGCGGGCGAACGCCCCGGCCTCGGCCTCGATGACGACGTGGGCCTTGAGGATCGGGAGGCCCATGCGGTTCCGGTTCATCCGGACCGTCTTCAGGACCACTCCCTCAGCGTCGAGGTAGCCCACATCCAGGGGGAACTGCATGCCGAACGTGTGGATCCATCGGCACGGCGTGAGGACCAGCGCGCCCTCGTGATCGGCCCGGCCCAGGAGGCCGCGGGCCTTGGCCCGGTGCCCGCGCACGACCTCGGCTGACGCCAGCACCCTCCCGTCGACGACCAGCCAGGCCATCGTTCCAGCATCGCACCTGGGGCGCGGCGAGTGGGTCGGGCGGGGATCGGGTATCACTAGGGGCGTGCGTGATCCGGACGGGGCGAACCATCCGAGCAACCTCCCGGCGGAGGTCGAGGACGCCCAGGAAGGCGACGCCCGTCGCCGCATCAGCCTGAAGCCCCTCACCGACCGGCTGGCGGCCGCCATCACCGGCCCGCTCGATCGGGCCTTCGACGAGGTCTTCGAGCGCCGTCTCGACGTGCGCTCGGTCGATCATGCGGAGGAGCTCCTCTCGGTCCTCAGCGCCCGCGAGAAGGCCGCCGCCAACGTCGGCACGTGGTTGGCGCTGGCGGCGTCGTTGCGTCCCCTCGTCATCCGCGTGGTCAAGGGAGCGCAGGCCACCAGCAAGGTGGCCCGCTTCTCGGGCGCCGGCCGCTTGGCCGTGTGGGGGGTCACGGCGACCGTGGCTGCGGGCCGCACAGTCGAGACGGCCAAGGTCGGCGTGAGCGAGCTGCAGATCATGGCTGCCTACCTGGCCAGCCGGATTCGAGCCCGCGGGCACCTCCCGTCCCAGGACGCGGTGGAGCTGGCCGTGCTGTCGCTCTACACGAAGCCGGGCCGGCGGGTCGATCTCCGGCAGACCCGGCGCAGCCTGCTGTCGGCGGCCGCCCGGCGGTGGGTGCTGGACGCGTTCCGGCCCGATGCCGACGACTCCCGCCGCCGTCGCACTCGGGCCCGGCTGCACGCGGTGGAGGAGCTGAGCGACGCCGAGCTCCTCCAGCTCGTCGAGGTCATCGACGTCATCGATGTCGGGACCAACGGCACGCTGGATGCCCGCCACTGGACCTCTGTTCCGGCGGTCGAGTCGTCCGGTGCGCGTCGGCGGCGCCTGCGGATTCGACGCCGGTCCTGATCTGTCGATGAGCGACGACCTCTGCTTCGCCAGCGCGCGCGAGCTCGCGGCCGCCATCCGGGCGCGGGAGGTCTCGTCCCGCGAGGTGATGGCGGCCCACCTGGCCCGCATCGCGCGCCTGAACCCGCAGCTCAACGCCATCGTCGCCCAGCTCGACGACGAGGCCTGCCTGCGGGCCGCGGACGACGCCGACGCAGCAGTGGTGCACGGCGACGAGCTCGGCCCGCTCCACGGTCTGCCCACGGCGTTCAAGGACACCGAACCGGCCGTCGGGTTCCCGTACACGATGGGGTCGACCATCTTCCGGTCCTTCCGCCCGACGGCCGACTCGGTGCTGATCGAGCGGTTGCGGCGGGCCGGTGTGGTGCCCATCGGCAAGACGAACGTGCCCGAGTTCGGCATGGGCTCGCACACCTACAACGCCGTCTACGGCACCACGCGCAACCCGTACGACGTCTCGATGAGCGCGGGCGGCTCGAGCGGCGGCGCCGCCGCGGCGCTGGCCGCCGGACTCCTGCCGATCGCGGACGGCAGCGACTACGGGGGGTCCCTGCGCAACCCCGCCAACTTCAACAACGTCGTGGCCCTGCGTCCCACCGTGGGGCTGGTGCCCGCAGCGCCGTCGACGCTCCCGTTCGTCGGCTACGTCGTGAAGGGCATGCTTGGCCCGCACGGTTGGCGACGTGGGTCTCGGGCTGAGCGCGGTCGCCGGCATCGACCCCCGCGATCCGCTGTCGTACCCGAGCGATCCGGCCTCGTTCGCGGCGCCGCTCGACCGTGACATCGCAGGCCTCCGGGTGGCGTGGTGCCCGGTGCCCGGTGACCTTCCGCTCGACCGGCGGGTCCGGGCGGTGGTCGACGGCTGCCGGACCACGTTCGAGGATCTCGGCTGTGTGGTCGAGGACGCCGAACCTCCGTTGCAGGGCGCGGAGGAGGCGTTCCTCGTCGTGCGCTCATGGTCGACGTGGCACCGGCTCGGACCGCTCCTGGAGGACCACCGGGACGAGATGAAGCCCGAGGCGGTGGCGCAGATCGAGTCGGGCGCCGCGCTCACGGGCCACGACGTGGCCGAGGCGATGCGACTGCATGGCGAGCTGCTGGACCACATGCGCCAGTTCCACGAACGCTTCGACGTGATCGTCGGCGCCGTGAACCAGGTGCCGCCGTTCCCGGCCGACATCGCCTGGCCGACCGAGATCGAGGGCGTGGCGATGGAGACGTACCTCGACTGGATGCGCTCGGCCTGCTGGTATTCGGCGACGTTCCAGCCCGCGCTGTCCGTGCCGGCCGGTTTCACGCCCGAGGGCCTGCCGGTCGGCATCCAGATCGCCGGACGCCGTCACGACGACCTGACCGTCCTCCAGGTCGGCCACGCCTTCGAGCAGGCCACAGGCGTCGGGCAGGTCCGGCCGGCCATCGCGCTGGACTGATCCCGCATCGTGCGCGATGCCGGACCCGACGCTCCGCACGTTCATGGCCGATCTGGCCGCGATGGTTGCCAGATCATCGGCCATGAACGGTTGAGCGGGAGTCGAGGGCGCTCGGCGGCGGCGGGCGCCCCGGCGCGGGCGGGGATCAGAGGGGGCGGTAGGGACGGAGGCCGTCAGCGGGGATCGTGCCCAGCCGCCCGGCCTGGAAGTCCTCGACGGCCTGGACCAGCTCGGCCCTCGTGTTCATCACGAACGGGCCATAGGCGGCCACGGGCTCACCGATGGGCTGGCCGCCGAGCAGCAGCACCTCGAGGCTCTTTGTCGGGTCAGCATCGATGGTGACGGTGTCGCCGGAGCCGAACACGCTCAACTGGCCGGACTCGAACGGCCGCCGCTCGCCGCCGACGGATCCCGCGCCGTCCAGCGCGTAGGCCAGGGCGTTGAAGCCGGTGGGCCAGGGGAGGGCCAGCCGGGAGCCCGGAGCCAGGGTGGCGTGGGCGACGACGATCGGCGTGTGGGTGGACCCGGGGCCACGGTGACCGGCGAGTTCGCCGGCGATGACCCGCACGAGCGCCCCACCGTCGGCCGAGGACAGCCAGCACGACCTGGTCCCCCTCCAGGCTCTGGTAGCGGGGGGCGGTCATCTTGTCCTTGCCGGGCAGGTTCACCCACAGCTGGATGCCGTGGAACAGCCCGCCGCTCACGACCAGCGCCTCCGGAGGGGTCTCGATGTGCAGGATGCCGCCGCCGGCCGTCATCCACTGCGTCGCGCCGTCGGTGATCACGCCGCCGCCGCCGTGGGAGTCCTGGTGCTGGAACGTGCCGTCGATCATGTACGTCACGGTCTCGAACCCGCGGTGCGGGTGCCAGTCGGTGCCTCGCGGCTCGCCCGGCGCGTACTCGACCTCGCCCATCTGGTCCATGTGGATGAACGGATCCAGGTCGCGCAGGTCGACCCCGGCGAAGGCTCGCCGCACGGGGAAGCCCTCGCCTTCGAAGCCCTGCGGCGCGGTGGTGACCGACCGGACGGGCCGGTCGACCGAGCCGGCGGCGGGGGCGGCGATCCGGGGGAGGCTGAGGGGGTCGGCGGTCACGGCGGGCATGGTTACGTCCTCTCGATGAAACTTGCGCGTGCAAATATCTCAACCGAGCCGGGCCGAGGTTTGTTCCCCGCGTCAGGCCTCGAAGTACTCGGTGGCCTGCTCGGACATCCGCTTCCCGGTGATCATCCCGACCGGGATGCCGAGCGCCCAGGTCATGATGCCGAGCGTGGGGGCCAGGAAGGCGACAGGGATCGACACCAGGAACACGACGGCGGGGAGCAGTGAGGCGATCATCCCCCAGCGGAACACGTCGTTGCTGGGCGCCACGCTGAGGAGGTCGTGCTTGCGGGCCAGCGCGAAGAGGACCGCCTCCACGGAGGCGACGATCGCGATGCAGAGCGCGTAGAGGGCCACGGCCACCGAGTTGTCGCTGTACTCGCCGAGCAGGCCCGAGGGGAACGGCAGGAAGGCGATGAACGCCAGATAGCAGATGGTGCCGAACATCAGGGGCCGGTTGATGGCGGCCAGTCGGGCCACGAAGCGATGGTGCGCCAGCCAGAAGCTGCCGATCACCAGGAAGCTGATGAAGAACATGAGGATCTCGGGCTGCAGCTCGTCGAGCGCGTCCCACAGGTCTCGGTTCGACGAGCTGTCGGCCACGCTCGGGACTCCGAGAGCGACGATCAGCAGGGTGAGCGAGATGGCGTAGATGGCGTCGCTGAAGAAGGCCAGCCGGTCGAACTCCAGCTCCCCACGGGAGAACGTCCGCGCGTGCCGGTGGCCTTGGCCGTCCATGCGTCCGGACGGTAGCGGAGGCCTTGACTGTAGTTGTCACTACAAGTAGTGTGTAGTGATGACTACAACTGCTGAGACCGTCGCGGTGCCCGGGGGTCGCATGCGGGTGCGGGTGGGCGACGAAGGCGTCCCGGTCCTCTTCGTGCATCCAGCGCTCATGAACGGGCACGTCTGGGACGACGTCGTCGCGAGGACCGACGGGATCAGGGCCGTGCTCCCCGACCTGCCTCTCGGAGCCCACGGGCCGGCGATGGAGCGCGATGCCGACCTCTCGCTGCCCGCGATGGCCCGGATGCTCGTGGCGGCACTCGACCACGCCGGCATCGAGCGGGCGATCGTCGTCGGGAACGACACGGGGGGTGCGGTCGCGCAGCAGTTCGTGGCCGACCACCCCGAACGGGTGGCGGGTCTGCTGCTGCTGTCGTGCGACGCGTTCGAGAACTTCCCGCCGCGCGCCTTCCGGTGGTTCCCGAAGGCGCTGCAGTTGCCGGCGGCGCCGTGGCTCGTGGCCCAGACCTTGCGGGCCGGGCCGTTGCGCCGCCTGCCGATCACCTTCGGCCGCCTCATCCGCCGCCGGCTCGATCGCGCCGAGGCGGAGTTGATGATGGGACCGCTGTGGCGCTCGCGGTCGAACCGTCGCGACCTGCGCCGGGCCGCGGCGACCATGACCCCAGGTCTCACGCTCGAGCTCGCTCGCCGCCTCGACGGGTTCGACCGGCCCGTCGTCATCGCGTGGTCGGCCGACGATCCCATCTTCCTCCGGCCCATGCCGAGCGCCTCGCCGCGCTCTTCCCCAACGGGCGCGTACGCCCGCCCATATCGGACAGCCTGGCGCTCAGCCCGCTCGACCAGCCGGCAGACGTTGCATCTGCACTCACCGAGCTGCTGACACTCGTCGCGCCGGCCCGTTGAGCAACAGCGCGGCCAGCAGTCCGCTCAGTCCCATCACGATCGCGGCGCCTGCGTAGGCGACGGGAACCCCGGCCACGCCGGCCACCACCGCCCCGATGGCGGCGCCGAACGGCTGCCCGCCCCACGACACCATCCGACCGAGCACGTTCACGCTCGAGCGAAGATCGTCCGGGGCGGCGAGTTGGCGGTAGGTGATGCCGGCGTTGATGGTGGTGGAGATCGACCAGGAGAACACCACGAGGAGCACCGCGGCGGGCACCCAGAGGCTGACGACGGCCAGCGCCGCGGCCACGGTCGACGACAGCAGCATGCTGCCGGGGGTCAACCAGCGGATGCGCTCGGCCCGGAACAGCCGGCCGAAGACGACGCCCGCGACGAGCGCTCCTGCCCCCGTGGCGCCGTAGAGGAGGCCGATGCGGGCGTCACGGTCGGCCAGCCCGAGCTCGGTCACGGCGTACGGCACGAGCAGGCCCAGCACGGCGCCGAAGGAGAACGAGTTGCCGAAGCCGACGCCGATGAGGGTGGCCACGGTGCGATCGGATCGCACGAAACGAAGCGCCCGGCCCACCTGCTCGCGGATCCCCACGCCGACCCCGGACGCGGCCGGGGTGGTGCGGAACGTGCTCCTGATGGTCATCTGGCAGCCGGCGGCCACGAGGAAGCTGGCCGAATCGATCCAGACGGCGTTGGCCGGACCGATCGCCGCGGCCAGCAGGCCGCCCACGACGGGACCAGCCACCTCGGCGGCCGACGCCTGGGCATAGAGGAAGCCGTTGGCGGCCGACAGCCGGTCGGGCCCCACGAGGGCGGGCACCGCGCCGAAGACTGCAGCATCGGAGAACACGAACGCCGTGGCCGACAGCAACCCGACCACGTACACCTGCGCCACGGTCAGGACGCCGAACGCATGTGCCAGCGGAATGGTGGCCACGAGGAGGCCCTCGGCCACGTTGCCGCCGATGATGAGGAAGCGGCGGTTCCCGCGGTCGGCGAGGGGCCCGGCGATGACCCCGAACAGCAGGTAGGGGACGACCCGCACGGCGAACAGCGCGCCGGTCTGCGTCACCGAGCCGGTGGCCTCGAACACGACGAGGGGCAGCACGACCGTGGTGATGGCGCTGCCCAGCATCGAGATCCCCTCGGCCGTGGCCCAGCGGACGAATGCCGGTTCGGACCGGAGCGAGGTCGCTCGTTGGTCGCCGCTCAATGACGTCATCGTGGCAGGCGGGGTTCGCGCGGCGATGGTCCCTCGGGCGACGGTGGCAGCGACGGTCGTGGAGAATGCGCAGCGTGCACGACAACCGGGAGCTCGTCGAGGCGCGCCTGCACCGTGAGCTGACCGAGCGGCTGCGCCCCGCTGTCCACCGCGCCCGGGTGCCGTTGCGGGTCGAGGCGTGGTCGCCTCCCGGGGAGCCGGTGCCGCTACGACGTCGCCGCGGCCGCTGAGTACGAGCCGTTCGAGGTCGGCGACGCATGGGGCCGGCCGTGGGGCACGACGTGGTTCCGCCTCTCGGGCACGGTGCCCGACACGTGGGAAGCGTGGCCGGGGCAGGTCGAGGCCGTGATCGACCTCGGCTTCCGCGGCGCCGACGCGGGCTTCCAGGCCGAGGGGCTGGTGTGGGAGGGCGGTGCACCCCTCCAGGGTGTCCACCCGCGGCGCACCGCGGTACCGCTGCCCGCGGCGGCACGGGGACGAGCCATCGAGCTGATGGTCGAGGCCGCGGCGAACCCGGCCTTCCCGGACTTCCGTCCTTCGCCGATGGGCGCCTGGGACACCGCGCCCGACCGCCCGATCTACCGCCTGGCCGGGGCCGATCTGGCCGTCCTCGACCGTGACGTCTTCGCCCTCGTGCTGGACATCGAGGTCCTCGCCGGCACGATGTTCGCGCTCTCGCTCGACGATCCGCGTCGCCAGCGACTCCTCCGCACGCTGGAGCGGGCGCTCGACGCCCTCGACCTGAGCGACGTCTCCGGGACGGCAGCCACCGCCCGCGACGTCCTGGCCCCGGCACTGGCGCTGCCGGCTCGCGCCGAGCGCGCACCGGACCGTCGCCGTCGGCCACGCCCACATCGACACCGCATGGCTGTGGCCCCTGCGGGAGACCGTGCGCAAGTGCACCCGCACCTTCGCTTCCGCGCTGCGGCTGATGGACGACTATCCCGACTACCGGTTCGTGTGCTCGCAGGCGGTGCAGTACGAGTGGATGCGGCGGGAGCACCCGGCGCTGTTCGCCCGCATGCAGGAGAAGGCCGCCGCCGGCCAGTGGATCCCGGTCGGCGGCATGTGGGTGGAGACGGACGCCAACCTCCCGAGCGGGGAGTCCATCGTCCGCCAGCTCGTCCACGGGCAACGGTTCTTCGAGCAGCACTTCGGCCGGCGCTGCCGGGAGGTCTGGATCCCCGACGTGTTCGGCTACCCGGCCTCGCTCCCGCAGATCTTCGCGGCCGCCGGGTGCGACCGCTTCGTGACCCAGAAGCTGTCGTGGAACAAGGAGAACCGCTTCCCCCACAGCACCTTCTGGTGGGAGGGCATCGACGGCAGCCGGGTCCTCACGCACTTCCCGCCGGTCGAGACGTACAACGCGATGATCGTCCCCGCGGAGCAGGCCGACCTCGTGCGCAACTTCCACGAGCACGGCTGGAGCGACTGGTCGTTGACGCCCTACGGCTACGGCAACGGCGGCGGCGGACCGACCCGGGAGATGGTGGAGCGGGCCAGGCGGATGGCCGACATCGACGGCCTGCCGCGGCTGGAGCTCGGGACCGTGGACGGCTTCTTCGAGGCCGTCGAAGCGGAGGCCGCCTCGGGCGCGCCGGTGCCGGTGTGGTCGGGCGAGCTGTACTTCGAGATGCACCGCGGCACGCTCACGAGTCAGGTCAGGACGAAGGTGGGCAACCGGCGCAACGAGCGCCTCCTGCACGAGGCCGAGTTGTGGTGGACGATGCTCGGCTGGCCGGACGAGGTGGCGTCCGAGCTGGACGGGCTCTGGAAGGACCTGCTGGTCCAGCAGTTCCACGACATCCTGCCGGGCTCGTCCATCGCCTGGGTCCATGCCGATGCGGAGGCCGAGCACGGGAGGATCACCGATCGCCTGGAGACGCTGGTCGCAGGGGCGCTCGACTGTCTGGCCCCGGGTGCCCTCGCCGTGGCGTCCGCGCGCAGCCGATCGCGAATCGAGGTGGTGGTGGCGCCGGTGGCGCCGTCCGGTGCCGGCCCGGTCCAGCGGCTGTCCGACGAAGGTCACGGTGGCGACAGCGACAGTGGTCGCACGGCCTTCCTCGCGCACGTACCGGCGATGGGCATCGTTTCCGTGAGAGGCCATCGTGCCGGCGGACGGCGACGACGTCGCGGTGTCCGAGCGGAGCCTGTCGAACGGCTGTGTGGTCGCCGAGTGGGACGACGAGGGAGCGTTGGTCTCGATCCGATCGCTGGAGCACGACCGCGAGCTGTTGCTCCCCGGGCGCAGGGTCGAGCTCGAGCTGACGCCTGATCACCCGGTCGAGTACGACGCCTGGGACCTGGAGGGCTGGGCCCGCCGTCGGTCCCGCCCGCTCCGTGGGCCGGCGACCGTCGAGATCCTCGAACGCGGCCCGCTGCTGGGGGCGGTGAAGGTCACGCGGGCAGATGGTCCGTCCACGTTCGTGGTGACCTACCGGCTCTCGGCCGGGTCGAGCCGGCTCGACATCGCGGTGGAGGTCGACTGGCAGCACGAGGAGCACCTGCTCTCGATGGCGTTCCCGCTCGACGTGCGGGCGGAGCAGGCCACGTGCGACATCCAGTTCGGGCACGTCCGGCGACCGACGCACGCCAGCTCGTCCTGGGACGCCGCCAAGTTCGAGGTGTGCGCGCACCGCTTCGTCGATCTGTCGGAGCCGTCGTTCGGGGTCGCGGTGCTCAACGACGGGCGCTACGGGCATGCCGTGCAAGGAGATGCCGTGAGGGTGTCGCTGCTGCGGGCCACGCGCTACCCCGACCCGCAGGCCGACCGGGGCCGCCACGAGGTCACGCTCGCCGTCCTGCCGCACGGTCCCGGGCTCGAGCAGGTGCTCGCGGAGGCCGAGGCCCTCAACCGCCCGCCGCGGGTGATCACGGGCGGTTCGGCACCGGCGCCCCCGGTGCCGATCGTCTCGGTGGCCGGCGGGGCCGTGGAGGTGGTCGCCGTGAAGGGTGCGGACGACGGGTCGGGTGATGTCGTGCTGCGACTGCACGAGGCGCTCGGCGACCGCAGCCGGGTCCGGCTCGACTTCGCCGGCGCCGTCCGGCGGGCGAGGCGGTGTTCCGTGCTGGAGGATCCGGGCGACGAGCTGCCCATCGACGGGAGCGCGATCGAGCTCTCGCTCAGGCCCTTCGAGCTCGTGACTCTCCGGGTGAGCCTGGCCGGCTAGTGGGACATTGGGCCCTGGCACGAACGAGCAGCCGTTCGCCATGCTGGGGCCGTGGCCACCAAGAGAGCGTCGCCGACCTTCGGTCCGGCGGAGCTGCGCGACGGCACCGCAGTCCACATCGAGCCCATGCACAGGACCGACGCCGGACGGCTGGAGACCTTCCACCACACGCTGTCGCCCGAGACAACACGCCTGCGCTTCTTCTACCTCCACCCGCAGCTCAGCGAGCAGGAGGTACAGCGCTTCACCCACGTCGACCACGAGGACCGGGAAGCCCTGGTGGCCGTGCACGACGGCGAGATCATCGGCGTGGCCCGGTTCGATCGGCTCGAGGACAGCTGCGGAGGCCGAGATCGCGTTCGTGGTCGCCGACGCGTGGCAGGGACGCGGGCTCGGCTCGCTGCTCTTCCGTCGCCTGGCCACCCGGGCCGTCGAGGTGGGCGTCCGCCGCCTCGTCGCCGACACCCTCTTCCGCAACCGGCGGATGCTGGCGGTGTTCCGCCACGCCGGGTTGCCCTATGTGGAGTCGATGGACGGCGATGTCGTGCGCATCGTGCTGGAGCTGGAGCCGGCCCGTCCGGACGCGGTCTGAGGCCGGACGATCCTCGCGTCAGGTCATACGGTCACCGGCATGGAAAGGGCAACGACAGCCGACGCGGTGATGGAGCACATCCAGCACGGTGCCGATCTCATCCTGCCGCTGGCCAACGGCGAGCCGGTCACGCTCATGGACGCCATCGAGGAGCACGCCGATCAGCTCCGGGACGTCGTCGTGCACCAGATGCACGCGCTGCACGATCGGCCCTATCTGCACGGCGCGTATCCGGGCCGGCTGCACCACGTCTCCTACTTCCTGTCGCACGTGACCCGAGCGCCGTTCCAGGCCGGCACCCTCGATCTCGTCCCCAACAACTTCAGCGAGATGCGGGCCATCCTGGCGGACCGCACGACCGATCCGCTCGTGCTGGCGGCGGCATCACCGCCCGATCGCCACGGTTACTTCAGCCTGGGCCTCAATGCCGACTACGTGGCGTCGTTCATCGGTCGGGCCCGGTTCTTCCTGGAAGCGAACGCCCAGGTGCCGAGGACGTTCGGTCGCAACCAGGTCCACATGAGCCAGGTGGTCGGTTGGGTCGAGGTCGACCGCCCGCTCGTCGAGGTGGCGCCCGCCCACCGCACCGACGTCGACGACCGGATCGCGGCCTTCGTGGCCGAGCGCATCCCGAACGGGGCGACGATCCAGACGGGCATCGGCGCCATCCCCAACTCCGTGATGGCCGCGCTCGTCGATCACCGGGATCTCGGCGTGCACACCGAGCTCATCTCCGACGGCCTGATGGACCTCGTCGAGCGCGGGGTGGTCAACGGAGTGGCCAAGCAGCTCAACCGCACCAAGACCGTGGGCACGTTCGCGCTCGGGACCCGCCGCCTCTACGACTTCCTGCACGAGAACAGCGCGTTCGAGCTGTGGCCGGTTCGCTACGTGAACGACCCTCGCGTGATCGCGCAGGAGGACGGCTTCGTCTCGATCAACTCGACCATCTCGGTCGACCTCATGGGCCAGTGCGCCTCGGAGACCATCCACGGTGAGTACTACTCGTCGAGCGGCGGGCAGGCGGACTTCGCCCGGGGGGCGATGTACTCGAGAGGCGGCCAGGGCTTCGTGGTGCTCCGCTCGACCACCAAGCACGGTGAGGTCTCCAAGATCGTGGCCGAGCTCGAGCAGGGCGACGTCGTGACGACGCTCAAGAACACGGTCGACAAGGTCGTGACCGAGTGGGGCGTGGCCGAGCTGCGCGGTCGATCACTGCGCGAGCGCGCGCGGGCGCTCATCGCCATCGCCCATCCGGACCACCGCGACCGCCTGCTGCACGAGGCCCGTGAGCAGGGGCGTCTGTGACAGCGGGCGAATGAGGTTCGATCAGCGGTGGCGACGGGTAAACGGATCCGCGCGCGCTGCCGCGCCGTGACCTCCGGGAGTCAGCCATGGATCCACGCAACGTCGCCGAGCGGATCGAGGCGATCGACGCTCTCGACCGCGCCGCGGAACCCGTCGAGCAGCTGGTCGGTCGAGTGCTCCCGCGTGGTGGCGTCAAGGACGTGCTCCACGGGGTCTGGATCGGGCATCCGCTGCATCCCCTGCTCACGGATCTGCCCATCGGGTTCTGGACGAGCGCGTTCATGCTCGACATCGTCGGTGGCCGCCGGTCCCGTTCGGCTGCGGATCTGCTCGTCGGCCTGGGTGTCGCCAGCGCGCTGCCCACGGCCGCTGCCGGCGTCGCCGACTGGTCGGAGCTCAACAAGCCCGAGCGACGAACGGGCCTGGTCCACGCCGCCGCCAACCTGACCGCGACGGCGCTCTACGGCTTGTCGTTCCTGGCCCGCGGGCGGGGTCGTCGGGGCGCCGGCGTCGCTCTCGCCATGGCCGGCGCCACCGCCGCGACCGTGGGCGGGTACCTCGGCGGTCACCTCACGTACCGCCGCGCCAGCGGAGCCAACCGAGCTGCCGACGCGCCGGCTCCCGAGGACTGGGTCGAGCTCGAGGTCGACGGCGCGCTCGATGGAGACAAGCCGACCCTCGCTCACCTCGATGGCGAGCCCCTGGCCGCCGTGGGCGGAGGATCGCCAGCCGCGCTGTTCGCCCGCTGCAGCCACCTGGGCGGACCGCTCGAGGAGGGCGACCTGGTCGACGGATGCCTGCGTTGTCCCTGGCACGCCAGCATGTTCCGTGTTGCCGACGGCACCGTCGTCCACGGCCCGGCCACGGCACCTCAGCCCGCCTACGAGCTGCGCGTCGAGGGCGAACAGGTGGAGGCCAAGCGGCTGACCGCAGGACGGCCGCGATGAGCGGCATCGCGATCATCACCGAGGCCTGCATCGACGTGAAGGACCGGGCATGCGTCGATGTGTGTCCGGTCCAGTGCATCTACGAGTTCGATCCCGCTGGAAACGTGCTCTTCTCCGAGGTCGAGGCAGGCGGTGGCGTGGAGAACACGCACCAACCCGACCCGGACGCCGTCTCGGTGTTCGGGGACAGCTTGCTCTACGTCAACACCGAGGAGTGCACCTCCTGCACGGCCTGCTACCAGCCCGACGTCTGCCCGGTCGGCGCGATCTACTCCGAGGAGCACGTTCCCGACGGCTCGGGCTCGGTCAACTACAACGCCGCCGACCCGAACAAGGGCCACGACCACACGTTCTTCGTCCAACACAGTCGGGACGTGTTCGCCGATTGAGCGCGGCCGCGGACGATTGAGGTGACCGCGTGGGTGGTACAGGCCATCCGTCGGCTGTGAATCAGGAGGTGCGTCATGCCACCAGCCGCTTGGAGCAAGAAGCGTGAGAGGCAGTACGAGCACATCAAGGACGGGCTGCTGGATCGTGGCGAGACCGAGGACACGGCCGAGGAGATCGCGGCCAGGACGGTGAACAAGGAACGGGCACGGCACGGCGAGGCCCGCGAGTCCAGCCGGTCGTCGACCGATGACATCTCCTCAGGTCGGCGCGGCGGTCTGCGCTCGCACAGTGGGCCCGGCGGCCGCACATACGACCAGCTCTACAGCGAGGCCAAGCGCAAGAACGTCAAGGGCCGCTCGAAGATGAACAAGGCCCAACTGGAGCGCGCCGTAGGCCGCTAGAGCAAGTGCGGTGTTTCCACCCACTCGCGGATTGACGTTCAGCGTGGCCGGCAGCGATAGAGGGTGCGCGTGCCGGAGGGAAGGTCCTGGCGATCGTCGACGTCGAAGCGCGCCGCCAACGCGTGGCCCCACTGCGGCTGGTCGTAGCCGTCGAACAGGCCGGGCCGCTTGCGGGCCAGCAACCTCGCCGCCATCGGGTCGTCGCGGTGCGGGAACTCGACGACCAGTGGCGCGCCGAAGTCGGCCAGGAACGCGACAATCTCGTCGAACGGCACGGTGTTCGTCAGCGCGAGGTGGTGCACGACCGCGAGGCACAAGACGAGGTCGGGACGTACCCGATCGACGAACGCCGCGCGCTCGCAGGTCCGCCAGCCGAGTGCAGGGGAAGGATCGGCCACGTCGATGACCAGCGGCAGGATCCGCTGGTCGCCCTCACGGCGCAGCTCGCGGTAGAGGCGGTCGACGACGAGCTCATCGCTGTCGACGGCGACGACGTACCCGGCGCCGCTGCCGGCGGCCAGCCTCGAGAACCGCCCGTCATTCGCGCCGAGGTCGAGAACGATCCCGGGTGCCTCGGCCCGTACGGCGGCGGCCACGAATTCTTCCTTCGCCGCGAGGTCACGATCGGTGTAGTGCGCGCGGTCGCCGTAGCCCGACCACGTCGAGGCAGACGTCTTGCGATCGAGGTCCTCGATCGCCTTCTCGAGGTTGTGCAGCTGCGCGTCGATCAAGCGGGGGCCGAAGCCGGCGCGCTTCAACTCGGCCCGGACATCGCGCTCGCGGTCGGCGTCGGCGTATCTCCGCTCGGCGCGCGCGTGCAGTTTGACGTGCGTGAAGACGCCCTTCTGGAGCCGCCCCCTGCCCTCGAGCAGCGCGGCGGCCTGTGAGGTCAGGATGCCGTCGAGGTGACCGCGCAGCAGCGGCTGGAACGGAAGGTCCAGCACCTGCTGGATGAGCAGCGGGTTGAGGAACAACTCGCAGAACTGGCGGTAGCCGGGCCACGGCTCGCTGCCCCGCAACCGCTCGAACGAGCCGACGTCGATGAACACCGGCTTCGATCCGACGAACTGGACGTTGTAGGACGAGGCGTCCTTGGTGATCACGCCTTCGGCGAGCGCCTGGCGGGTGAGTGCGAGCTGCAGCCGAGCGGCGTCGCGCAGCATTTCGAAGGGCCACTCGTACGGGTAGGAGAGGACGTCGATCCGCTCGTGGCGCAGTACACCGGCCCACTCGCCCGGCACGGGCGCATCCTCGACCAGCTCGGTGTGCACGATGTCACCGCGAGTGAGCGCGTCGGCGAAGAAGCGGGTGGCGGCCAGTGCCTCGTAGTCGGCAAGGGCCTCCTTCGACAGAGCCCGCCAGACGCGACTGTGGTCGATGAAGACGCGCGAGGCCGGGTCGCGGAAGGACCCGGGGTCAGTGGTCGGCGTCGCCAAGAAGCCGAGCCTTCGCCTCCTCCACACGGGCGCGGTGCGTCTTCGAGAACACGCCGAACAGGCGATGCCCGTACATTCTGAGCAAGACCGCGATTCCCGCGGCGCCTCCGGCGAAGGCGGCGACGATCATGTTCCCGGTTTGCCGCGTCAAGGTAGCTCAGCACGGCGACGACAGTAGCGGGCCGTTCGCGCGACCTCGGAACGGCATCTCGCTCAGGGATGCGGGAACAGAGCTCACAGCACCGGCGACGACCCGGTGGAGGCCGTGATCGTCGACGCCGAGATCGAACCATGTTCCGAAGCTTGAGCGGTGAAGGGCACCCGCGGCTGGCCTGGGCGGGTTCGGCCTTAGGCTCGCATCTGTGCGGATGATGGATGTGGCGCGCCCAGTCCGCAGCAGGTCGTTGGTGATCCTGGGGTTGACCGGCCTGGCCGTGACCCAGCCGCTTCTCGATCTCTTCGGGCGCAATCCCGAGTTCTTCGTCGCCGGGCGGTACAGCGCCGGTCAGATCGTGTGGTTCGCGCTCGTCGTCGCGTTCGTCCCCCCGCTGGTCGGGATCACCGTCGTGGCCGGAGCCACGCTCGCCGGCCGACCGGTGGGGATGGCGGTCTACGCCGCCGTCGTCGCCCTGCTGGCGACCACCTTGGCGCTCTCGGTCCTGCGATGGCTCGGAGTCGACCGCGCGGTTGTCATGTTGGTGTTCTCGCTTGGCGTCGGTGCGGCCCTGACGCTGTTCGTCGTCAGGACCCGCGGCGGCACGCTGCTCGCGTCCTACCTTGCCGTCGCCAACCTCTTGTTCGTCGGATCGTTCCTCTTCTTCAGCCCGACCGCGGAGCTCGTTGCCGGTGACGGCTCTCCCAACGTCGAGGGCGTGGACGTGCCGCCCCTGCGTGCTCCGGTGGTCGTCGTCGTGCTCGACGAGGTCCCCGCCGCCACGATCATGCGCGGCGACGGCACGATCAACGCCGATCGGTATCCAGGTTTCGCCAAGCTGGCTGCGGTCAGCACGTGGTTCCGCAACGCGTCGAGTCCCCGCGCCCACACCCCCCAGGCCGTCCCCGCCGTGCTCACCGGAAAGGTGACAAACGGCGAGGACCTCCCGACGTACGGCGACCATCCCGAGAACCTTTTCACGCTGCTCGGTCGCGACGTCCCAGTGCACCGCTACGAGGCGGTCACGGATCTGTGCCCGCCGGACATCTGCCTCGCCCAACCCCGCCAGCCATTGCGCCAGGCGCTTCAGGACGCCTCGATCGTCTATGGCCACCGGGTCCTGCCCGAGGAGCTGCGCGACGGGCTGCCGGCGATCGATCGGTCATGGGGCGCCTACGGCTCCAGCACCGACACCACAGACGACGACCGTCCCGCTTCCCGTGAGGAGCGGACCGCCACCCTGTACGAGAAGTGGCGGGCGTTGGGAAAGCAGGAGAGGAGCGTCCGCGGGCAGGCCCGCGTCCTGGCCGACAGCCTCGGCGCGATCACGGCCGTGCCGAGCGTGCACATGGTCCACGTGTCCTTGCCCCACCGGCCCTGGACGCTGTCGCGCTCGGGTATCGCCCTGTCGTACACGCCGCCGGCCGCGAGCAAACCGGCCGCGCAGACCACGGAGTTCCGTTCCCGGCTCGCCTACCAGTTGCACAGCATGCAGGTCGGTGCGGTCGACGTCGCCATCGGCGATCTGGTCGATCGGCTGCGTGCCATGCCCGTGTGGGAGGACACGTTGCTCGTTGTCACCGCGGACCACGGCTACAGCCTCACGCCGCCAGACGTCGGTCGCGAAGTGACCGAGCGCAACGCCGACGAGGTCTACCGCGTGCCCCTGTTCATCAAGGCGCCCGGCCAGGTGGCGGGCGAGGTCGTCGACGACACCGCGATGACCATCGACGTGCTGCCGTCGATCGTCGATCTGCTCGACGCCGAGGTCGACTGGCAGTTCGACGGGCACTCCCTGTACGACGGCAGCCAGCCCCATACCGCGCCGCGTGCGAGTCCTGACGTGGGCGCGGTGCTGGCGATCGCCGCCGCCCGGGCCGAGCAATTCCACGGGGACGATTGGATCGGCCTGGCCGCGGTCGGCGCCGCTGGCGATCTCGTGGGTCGGGACGTCGACGAGCTCACCGTGGGCCCACCCAGTGAGCTGCGGGCGGAACTCGACCAGGCCGAGCTGTTGGAGCTGCTTCCGACGGCGGATGGCACGGCGCCGTTCGTACTCACGGGAATGGTCACCGGGCAGACCGAATCCGACGACGCGCCGGAGGACCTGGTGATCGCGGTCAACGGCACGCTGGCCGGCGTCGTCGGCGACTTCCAACGCTCCGGCGGAGGGTGGACCTTTACCGGCTACGTCGCCGACCTCTACCGGGAGGGCCGCAACGAGGTCCGCCTGTACGAGGTCGCTCGTCACGGAGACGACGTGACGCTCCACCCCGTCCTCTAGCAGGGTGCTGAAGTTCGGCTGAGGGTGCCACGCTTTTCAGCACCCTGCGAGTGCCGTGCGGCGGCACGAGGTCACCCCGCCGCGGGGGCAAGGCCAATAGGGTTCCCCGGCCATGAACCTGTTGATCGGGTTCGTCATCACCATCGTGGTGACGGCCCTCGCGATCACCGCGATGCTCCTGGTGCGTCGCCGTGCGCCGGAGGGCAGCTACTTCACGGACGGCGACCGGGCCTCGGGCGTGTTCGGGGTGCTGGCGTCCGGGTTCGCGATCCTGCTCGGCTTCATCATCTTCCTGGCCTTCACGAGCTACGACGAGTCGCGCGCGGGGGCCGAGAGCAGAGGCGACCACGATCGTCCAGCAGGTGGAGACGGCCCAGTACTTCGACGCGCCGGCTCGCGAGGAGCTGACCGCCGCGCTCGTCTGCTACGCCCGCTACGTCGCCGGTCCGGAGTGGGACCGCCTCGAGGACGGCTCGCTCGGTGACGACGTGAACCCGTGGGGTGCCGCGATGTTCCGAGATCCTCAAGACGGTCGAACCCGAGACCGCGAGCGCGCAGACCGCGTACGACCAGTGGTTCGCCCAGACCGCCGAGCGCCAGCTCGCTCGGCAGGACCGTGTCCACGGTGCCGTCGGCGTGATCCCGACGCCGCTGTGGGTCGTGCTGTTCACCATCGCGTCGGTGATCTTCGTCTACATGCTGTTCTTCGCGGACAAGGGCGAGAGCGCGGTGACGCAGAGCCTGCTGATGGGGTCGGTCGTCATCGTCATCGTCGGGCTGCTGCTCCTGCTGCAGTTCCTCGACAAGCCGTACCAGCCCGGGGTCGGATCGTTGCGTCCGGTCGCGATGGAGCGGGCACTGCGCCTGATGGACAAGGAGCTCGACATCGTCGGGTTCGATGCGCCGCTGCCGTGCGACGAGTCCGGCCAGCCGATGCAGGGCAGCTGGGATGGCGGACGAGGGCCGCGGCGCGATCCGCAAGCACCACAATCTCATCGAGATCTTCGCCACGCTCCTGCTGGCGCTCGCCGCGGTCGCCACGGCTTGGAGCGGCTATCAGGCGAACCGTTGGAACGGCGAACAGGTCAAGGCGGGAAGCCGTACGAACGCCCTGCGCATCGACGCCGCTCGCGCGCAAGGCCTGTCCGAAGCCGAGACGCAGGTCGATGTCGCCACGTACATCGAGTGGGTGAAGGCCTACGCGTCCGGGGACGAAGTCCTCCAGGACTTCTTCGAAGCTCGGTTCCGCGCGGACTTCCGGCCCGCGTTCGACGCGTGGCTGGCGACTGATCCCTTCGAGAACCCCGACGCGCCGCTCACGCCGTTCAGGATGGAGGAGTACCAGCCGGCGTCGAGGACCGAAGCGGCCCGCCTCGATGCGGCGGCGGCAGCCTCCGCCGAAGTGGTCCAGCGCAACCTCCAGCGCTCGGCGAACTACGTGCTCGCCGTCGTGCTGTTCGCCGTGACGCTGTTCTTCGCTGGTGTCAGCACGAAGCTCGACTCGCAGCGCATGCAGGTCGTGCTCCTGGTGGCAGGCTGGGTCGTGTTCCTCGGGACCGTGACGTGGCTGCTGACGTTCCCCGTGTCGATCTCGGTCTGATCAGGCGCTGCTGACCTCCCGGTACGGCTGGGGGGCGTGGCCACCGGCCAGCTCGGGGTCGAGGACGAGGTTCACCTCGCACGTCATGCCGTCGGGGTCGGTGAAGTCGAAGCCGAGCACGGGCCCGAAGTCGGTCACCTCGCCGGTGCTGTGTCCGCGCTCGACGAGACGGTCCCGCAGGCTCCAGAAGGCCTCGCTGTCGGTGACCGCGAGACCGAAGTGGTCGACGTGCCCGCGGTCGAACATGACCGGCCGGCCGGCGGCGTGCTCGTTGCCGTCGATCTCGAAGATGTTCAGCCCGCTTCCCGCTCCGAGGCGGATGATGCCGACCCTGCCGAAGGGCGTCTCCTCGAGCTCGATCAGCGTGGTCTCGAACATCTCGTTGTAGAAGGCGACGAGACGGTCGAGGTCGCTGGTGACGACGGCGGTGTGGGTGATGCCTTGGACGAGGGCCATGGGGGTCTCCTTGCAGACAGGTGGTTCGGTCGAGCGTCAGCATGCGCGAGCGGCGGCTGCGGTCCGGCTGCGATCTGTGCCCGCCGTCACCGGACCCGGTCGGTACGGTCGTGACCATGCGGCTCGCCGTGCTGGGCCCGTTGACCGTCAGCGACGATGACGGCCGCAGGGTGCCGGTCACCCCGCGCAAGGCCCGCGAGCTGCTGGTGCTGCTGGCGTTGGAGCACCCGCGCGCCCTCTCGCTCGAGGCCCTGGCCGCACGGCTCTGGGACGATCCGCCACCGGCGGCCGGCAAGACGATCCAGGCCCACCTGTCGCGTTTGCGGCGCGCGCTGACGGCGGCCGGCGCCACGCCGCCCGGCATCGCCGGTGGGCCGGTCGGCTACCACCTGTCCGACCTGTCCGAGGGCGGCCTGGACATCGAGGAGCTGCACCGGCTCTCACGGGTGGGCCGGCAGGCGATGCTCACGGGCACGTGGCCGATCGCCGCCAGCGCTCTCGGCCGGGCTCGCGAGCTGTTCCGGGGCCGGGCGGAGCTGCCGGAGACCTTGGCCGGCCACGCCGTGAGGACCTGGCTCGACGAGCTCCGCGACGGCGTCGTCGAGGACCACGTCCAAGCCGTGGTCGGGGCCGGGCAGCTCGACGCGGCCATCGCCGACCTTGAGCTGCTGACGGCTGAGCATCCCCTACGGGAGCGGCTCTGGGCGCTGCGGATGATCGCGCTGGCCCGCGCCGGCCGGACCGCCGACAGCGCTGCGTACGTTCGCCGACGCCCGGGAGGTGCTCGTCGAGCAGGCCGGCCTCGAGCCCGGCGACGACCTGCGGCGCCTCGAGCGGGAGATCCTCGACGGCCGCATGCCGACGATCTCGCCGATCGCCCCGAGCCCGGCCACGGCCGGCGACGGTACGCCGTGCCCACGGCGGACCATCCGTGTGCGGCAGCCGTGCGCTACGTCGAGGTCGACGACGTCCACGTCGCCTACTGCTCCGTGGGCGACGCCATGTGTGATCTCGTGATGATGAACGCGGGCACGATCCCGGTCGACTCCGTGCTGACCGAACCCCGGCTCGCCCGGGCCGTGGAGCAGCTTTCCGCCTTCGCCCGCGTCACGTGGTTCGACCGGCGTGGCCTCGGGTTGTCGGACCGCTCGACGGCCGATCGGCTGCCCACGGTCCAGGACTGGGTGCGCGATCTCGTGTCCGTGCTCGATGCCATCGGGGCCGCCTCGCCGGTGGTCTACGCCTGCGAGGACACGACGCCGATCGCCCTCGAGCTCGCGGTCCAGCAACCTGACCGTCTGGCCGGCATCGTGCTCACCAACGCCTCGCCCCGGTTCACCCGCGGCGACGGCTACGAGCACGGCTTCGATCCGCTCCTCGCCGAGCAGGGCGCGGCCGAGACCACCGCGGCCACGCCCGTCGAAGGCGGGTTCGATCTGCTCACGATGATCGCCCCGACGGTCGCCGGTGACCACGCCTTCCGCGCCTGGTGGGACACCGCCGGGCGGCGAGGTGCGACCCCGCAGGTGGCGCGGGCGCTGAGGAGCCGCTACCAGAACAGCGATCTCCGCGCACTGGTCGACCGTGTCACGGTCCCGGTGCTGCACCTCGTGAACCCGACGGCGGCGGCGCACGATCCCGGGCACGACCGCTACCTGGCCGAGCACCTGGCCGACGTCGAGACCCAGGAGCTGCCGGGCCCGGACGAGCTGTGGTGGCTCGACACCAGCGGCCTGTTCGTCGCCCATGTCGAGCGGTTCACCCGTCAGCGCACCGAAGCCCACCGGCAGCAGAAGTCGTCCTGAGAGCTCCCCGGCGTGCCGAGGTCGTTCGGACTGCCGACGATCGGCTCGCTTACGGTGACCCGGCATGGTGGGGGTCAGCAGCACCGATCTGGGGGCGGCCGGAACGCGCCTGGCTCGCCGGCTGGCCCGCTCCTCCTCGTTGCGCTCGCTCTCGCACCGCAACTTCCGGATCTTCTTCGTCACCCAGACGGTCTCGTACCTCGGCACCTGGATGCAACTCGTCGCGCAGACGCTGCTCATCTACCGGCTCACGGGCAGTGGCACGGCCGTCGGCATCCTGACGATCTGCCAGTTCCTCCCGACACTCCTGCTCGTCGCGTGGGCCGGCGCCGTGGTCGACCGGAGCGATACCCGGCGGCTGATGACGCTGAGCTCGGCCGTGATGATGGTGAGCGCGCTGGTGATGGGGACGCTGTCGGTTACTGGACGGGTGACCCCTGCCGCCGTGTACATCCTCGCCACGGTGCTCGGCGTGGCCAACACGTTCGACGGCCCCGGGCGCCGGACCCTGGTCAACGAGCTGGTGCCGGGCGAGCACGTGTCCAACGCCGTGAGCCTCAGCTCGACCATCGCCACGGGCACCCGGATCCTCGGCCCTGCGCTCGCCGGGCTGCTCATTGCCACCGTCGGCATCGGGTGGTGCTTCCTGCTCAATGGCGTGTCCTTCGTCGTCGCCATCGCCGGGCTGTGGATGATGGACACGGCCACCCTGCACGCCCGGCCGCCCGTCCCGAGGGCGCCCGGCCAGGTCCGGGCGGGCCTGCGCTATGCGTGGCGTACGCCCCCGCTGCGGCAGGCGCTCCTCCTGCTGCTCGCCCTCGGGGCTGTCTCCATGAACTTCCACGTGACCCTGGCGTTGTACGTCAAGATCGGCCTGGGCGGCAGCGACGGGCTCTACGCCGCCCTCAGCGCGGTCAGCGGTGTCGGTGCGCTCGTCGGAGGGCTGATGCTCGCGCGCCGAACCATGATCGACGTCACCTTCCTGGGGTGGATGACGCTCGTGTACGCGGGGGCGCTGGGGCTCCTGGCGTGCTCGCCCGACGCCTGGTGGGCGCTGGTACCGCTGGCGCTCGTCGGGCTCGGCCAGCTCGGCGTCCTCGCCAGCGCCAACACGGTGATCCAGGTGCAGTCGGCGCCGTCGATGCGAGGCCGCGTCCTCGCCCTGTTCACGTTGGCCACGGTCGGCGCGAACCCCGTAGGTGGCGCCGTCGCGGGCTGGAGCGCCGACCGCTTCGGGGCTGCGTTCACCGTCGCCTACGGCGCGCTGATCACGTTCGTGCTCGGCCTTGCCACCCTGTGGGCCGCGCGCCGGTCGCCCCGCCGGGCGTTCCGGGTGACGCCGGTCGAGCGCATGGCGTGACGGGTGCGTGAGACGGGGACTGCGTTCAGAGGAGGTCAGCGAACTCCCACTAGACGTTGAAGCGGCAGGTGCAGCGTTCTCTATGAAATGGTGTCTGAAGTGGTGTGACGCCAGCGCCGGGCCGGAGAAGTTCGTGAAAGGTCCGCGGTCGGTTGGCAGGACCCGCCCGATCGCGTCGCGCACACGCTCCTCCACGCACGGCCAGAGGTGCCCGTACACGTCAAGGGTCACGCTGGCGGAATTGTGCCCGATGGCCAGCGCTGGACGCGTACACGCTCACCATGCTCGCCGGCACCCGGAGGCTTCTCGCCGGCTATCACGTCGTCGACGTCGGCAGAAGGTGGTCGGCGTCGGCAGCGTCGGCACCCAGGACTTCGTCGTGCTCCTCGAAGGCGAGGGCGCGGCCGACCCGCTGTTCTTGCAGATGAATCAGGCTGTGCCGTCGAGGGTGCGATGCCGCTCGCCTCGCCCGTCGGCGAGACGCTGCTGGACTGCGGCTCGCTGTGCGCGGCGATCCTCGCCAAGGCGCATGGTCGAACCGGTGAACGGGTTGTGATCTCCGGCTAATGCGGCACCGGCGCGGTGCTCGACGTGGCCCCAGCTGACTTCGCCACCGCCTACCGCGTCGAGGTCGACCGGGACCACGCGGCTCCCGTCACGGTGGTCAAGTCGGGCCGGATCCGCGCCGCCAACGAGGCCGAGCCGGAGATCCACAGCGACCTGCCCGGGTGGCAGGACCTGAGTCCCGAGCCCGCAGGCGGCGAGCAATGACGGCGGGAAACCGCGACCTCAACCCTTGATCCAAGCCGTGGCGAACCCTCGTCATCACGCTGACGCGCTCCGGCCCGCGGTCGCTCCGTCCCGGTACGGGGCCAGGAACGCGGTCAATGCGCCAGCATCTCCCCGGGGAGCCTCCTCGGCGACGCTGCCGTGGCCGTGGTGGTCGTCCTCACCAACGAAGGCCGCGAGCGCCGAGCAGACCGTCGCGGCGGTCGGCGGTTAAGGCGCCCTCGGACTCGCGCAATCACTGCGCAGGTATCCCCATATGTTCACCTTGCGTCCCGTTCACAGCCCTTGAAGCTGTTGTCGCCCTCCAGTAGGTTTCTGCGCGTTGAAAGCGGGGGCGGGCGACACGAAAGCGATCACCGGTGGGCGCGGCTGCCAGGAAGTCACAGCTTCAGGCCAACCACTCTGAGGTTCGGCCGCGGCCCGCCGCGGCCGGCGGCGACCGTGTTGAGGCTAGGGCCGACGAGGCCCGGCTCCCCGTCGCATCCCCC
>CAWEYT010000021.1:0-217472 GCA_963813375.1 uncultured Acidimicrobiales bacterium
CAGACCCTCGCCCTGGGGTGGGAGTGGAGGAGCACGTCGAGTACGAACGATCCGGGGCCGCCGGTCGGCGCCACGGTGTGCAGGTCGATGCGACAGAGGTGTTTCGTGCTGATGTAGCCGTACTGCGCCGGGCTGACGAGTCTGAGTGGTGCGCCGTGGTCCTTGTTGAGCGGTTCACCGTCGAGGTGATCGGCGAGGAGAACATCATCATTGAGCACGTTGTCCTCGATGGTGAGGACTGATCTGAAACCGTCGAGGCCGCGGAACTCGACGTGGGTGACGGTGGCGCCGGGGCGCAGCGTCGAGTTCGACGCGCAGGCGGTCAAAGTCGGCGAACGCGACGCCCTCCCAACGCAGGTCGACGGCGGTCCAGCCCGAGACGCAGTGGAAGTCGGCATCGAGCCGTCGACGGGGGAGCGTCGCGAGCTCAGCGACGCGCACTGCGAATGTCTCGGTCACCGCGCCGCCTATCTCGACGACCGGGTCGGCGGGGATCTCGGGCGGCGGTTTGTCGAGCTGGGTGCCGGGGCGGGGGAACCAGTCGATGAGTCGTTGGCCGGGGGGCAGCGGCCCGTAGGGGAGCATCACGGGCACGTTGGGGCGCCTCCGCGGGGTCCGGCCGGGTGGGGTGGTCTGGGTCATTGCGCAATCCTTTCGCCGACCGACGGTCGGTCACCGACTGGTCTGGTCAGTCTGTAGGGTTGGGTAGTGGTTGTCAAGGAAACGTTGCGGGCCCGACCACGCCAAGGGGACCCGTCAACTGCTGATCGCGACGGCCCGCGAACTGTTCACCGAGCGAGGCTTCGCGGCGACCTCAATCGAAGAGATCATCCAGCGGGCCGGAGTCGCTAAAGGAGCGTTGTACCACCACTTCAGCGGCAAGAACGACCTGTTCCGGGCGGTCTACGACGCCGTTCAGACCGACGCCATCACCGGCGTCGTGGCGCCCTGGCCGAGTCGGACCCGTGGGACACGGTCCGCACCGGGGCTGTCGGCATTCCTCGACGCCTGCCTCGACCCGGCGTTCCGCCGGGTCGTGGTGCTCGACAGCGTCGGCGTGCTCCAACAGGACGTGTGGGACGGCGGCATCGAACACAACGAGCTGCCCATGCTGCGCACGGTGCTGACGCCGCTGGTGGCAGCCGACCTCCTAACGGCGTCGACGTCGAACCCCTCGTCTACGTCACGCTCGGCGGCCTGTACGGCGCCGCGCTGTTCATCGCCCGATCGCGGCAGCCAGCGCATCACCGCCGCGAGGTCGACGCCGTCCTCGACGCCCTGGTCGCCAGCTCCAATCCCGCCTCCGACCCACCCGCCGTAGAAACGACCGCATCATGTTGTTGTCCGAGGATCGGGCTGAAATAAAGCCGCCGCATGAGAGGCGCGACTTCAAATGCGTCGATCTTCGTGATCGTTTCCATGGTGGTTACGGCGGGGGCTGGGAATGGACGCCGGTCGCGCAGCTGCTGCGTGAGCGTGGGCACGTGGTGTTCACTCCGACGCTTAGGGATGGGTGAGCGCAGCCATCTGGGCCCAAGAGTCGGGCTCGGCACACACATCGAGGACGTGGTTGGCGGTGCTTGCGTTCGAAGACCTCCACAACGTCGTGCTTTGCGGTGCCAGCTACGGTGGCATGGCGGTCACCGGCGCCGGCGGACCGCGCCCCCGAGCGAGAACGCGCTGCTCGTCTACGTGGACCGCGTTGGTGCCCGTGGACGGCCAGTCCAGCATCGATCTGCTACCAGAGCAATTAGGGCTCTGGTGCGGAGCGGCGGGGCGATCAGCACGGTCACGGATGGGCCGGAATCCCCGACGCGGTATTGCCGCCCGAGGGGCCCATCGTCGAAGAGACTCGGGCGGGCGCTGTCGCTCGGCTTCGGGATCAGCCCGTGGCGACGTTCGCGGAGCCGATACATCTGGCCAGCGCCTCCGCTAGTGCACGTCGAGGGTTCATCCGCTGCCCCGGGAACGAACTCGATGCTGGGGAGGGCCCATCGAGCCGATAGCAGCGCGAGCTCACGCTGAAGACTGGCTATACCGCGAGCTGAGCGCTCGCCAAGACCCCCATCTGTTCGATCCCACCGCAACCGGCCGTCATGCTCGACGAACTCGCCGCCGCAGCCGTATCCGATAACCGCAGCCGATAACGCACACCGCCACCGCCCTCGAACGCCGGCTCGGGAGCGGTGTGGGGCTGGGGACCGTGGGGGTGCGCTGCTGTCGGGTCGGCTGAGTCGTTGTGACGCAAACCAGCGACGTGTTCAGTCGAGGAAGCGTCGGAGGAGAACGTCGGTGAGCCAGTCCTGGAATCGTTCGATCGGCCAGTCGGCGTCCGGACAAGTCGGAGGTAGGCGTCGGGTGTGAGCATCGACAGGGTGTCGGTGATGGTGCTTTCGTCATAGCGCGCACGGGTGGTCTTGCGGGTCAAGCGCGACGGCGAACTCGTTGAGGCCCTGTGGCGTTGCCGTTGGAAGCGGTCCCAGACCTCGCCGGCTTCGGCGTCGACGGAGGCGGCGGTCTCGAGGGCGCGCAGGACCGGTGCGGAGCGCTGGTTGATCATGCACATGTTCCGGGCGTATAGCTGGATCGAGCGCACGGCGTCAGGCTCGTCGATGGCCTCGCGCCACCACGGTCGTCGCGCGATCGGGACCGGTTCGTCGTCGCCGGCGAGGGCTTGATCGACGACGAGTCGCAGGATGGTGGCCTTCGGTCCAACGGCGGTGAAGATCGTCGGTCGGGCGACGCCGGCTTCGGCGGCGATGTCCTCGATCGAGGTCGCCATGTAGCCGTTGTCGGAGAACAGGCGGTAGGCGGCCGCGCAGATCAACGCTGGTGCGTCCCCGCGTCGAATGGTGGTGCGGTACGGACGTCGCTTGACATCAGCCATCGAGCCAATCATACTCCAGGTCTATTCCATTAGACTTCGTCATCTAATCGAGTTGGAGGTGTCCGATGGATCAGACCGACACGTTCCTCACCGCGACAATGCCGGGGCTGCGCCGGGCGGAAACGGCGCTGCACATCGGCGATGCCGGACCACGGATGGCGATGTCGTCCCACGACGACGGCGTGACCTTGTTCGGCGGGATCATGGGCGGGTCCGGCTGGGCGGAGATCGAACCGATCTTCCAGCGGTGTGGGGGCGTCGTTCTCCGACTGCCAGTCCTTCGACAACGAGGTCATCGCGGCTCGAGCCAGCGACGATCTCGCCTACACGGTCGCCTACGAGCACACCACCGCCTCCATCCACGGAGGCCCACCAGCGGCCTACGTGCTGCGCGTCACCACTGTGTTCCACCGCGAGGACGGCGACTGGAAGGTGGTCCACCGTCACGCCAACCATCGGCATCACCAACCGCCGGCGACGTCCTCCAACAACTCGCATCCGGCTCCGCAACCCACGGGAGCTGGACGCTGGAGTCGCACTCCCAACTGACTACGTCACGGGCAGCCAGGCGCCCGCCCCTGATGTTGGGGTGGATCCTCCGGTAGAGGGCGGCCACGGATCGTCGATGTCGGCGATCAGCGGGAAGTTGAGCCCACATCATTAGGTACTATCGGCGACACCTACGCCGACGGAGAATGACGCGCAACACGACCTACCGCTACCGCATCCGAGCCTTCGACGCGACCGGCACGTCGGCCTACTCGAACATCGGACCGCGATGACAACGAGAAGCCGACGAGGGTGGACGAGTGGCGCCTCGGCGACGTGCTTTAGTGTCTGGGATCAGACCAATTCGTGAGGCCACAGGCTGATGCCGTGCACGGCGAAGGGGCTGATGGGAAGGCTCGACGGCAAGGTGGCGCTGATCACCGGGGCCGCCGACGGGCTCGGGCGGGTCGCCGCCGAGCTGTTCGCGCGCGAGGGCGCCCGGTCGTGATCGCCGATCTCGACGACGGCGACGACGCCGTCGAGGCGATCGGCGCGGCGGGCGGCGAGGCGTCGTTCATGCCACCGACGTCGGCGACGACGACAGCGTCGCGGCCGCGGTCGAGCACACCGTCGCCACGTTCGGCGGCCTGCACGTGCTCTACAACAACGCCGGCATCTCGCCCGCCGACGACGACGGGCCGGCGAACACCAGCGACGCGACGTGGGCAGACGGTGCTCGACGTCAACGTCACCGGCGTCGCCCGCTGCTGCCGCCACGGCATCCCGGCGATGCTCGACGTCGGGCGGCGGCAGCATCATCAACGTCGCCTCGTTCGTCGCCCACATGGGCGCGGCGACGCCGCAGATCGCCTACACGGCGTCGAAGGGCGCGGTGCTGGCGATGACCCGCGAGATCGCCAGGATCTACGCCCGCCAGGGCATCCGGGCCAACGCCCTGTGCCCCGGCCCGGTGCTCACGCCGCTGCTGGCCAAGTTCCTGTCCGACGACGCCAAGCGCCAGCGCCGGCTGGTGCACGTCCCGATGGGCCGCTTCGGCGAGCCGATCGAGATCGCCAACGGCGCGCTGTTCCTCGCCTCCGACGAGTCGTCGTTCATGACCGGCCAGTCGCTGCTCATCGACGGCGGCATCACCGCCGCCTACACCACGCCGGAGTGAGCGCCATGGCGAAGCAACACCCACGTCCCGCCGAGCAGCTCGCGCCGACATCCAGGACGGCACGATCGACACGGTGCATCGTCGCCTTCGGCGATCACCAGGGCCGGCTGATCGGCAAGCGCACCGACGGCGAGTTCTACCTCGACGTCGTGCACGACGAGGGCACCGAGAACTGCGACTACCTGATCGCCTGCGACCTCGACAACAAGCCGATCCCCGGGTTCCGTGGGCGAGCTACGACCAGGGCTACGGCGACATGCGCGGCGTCGTCGACGCGTCGACGGTGCGCTACCTGCCGTGGATCGAGACGACGGCGATGGTGCTGTCGACCTCGTCGACGTCGACACCGGGGCGCCGGTCGAGGTCTCGCCGCGGCGCATCCTGCAGCGCCAGGTCGAGGCGGCGGCCGAGCCGGCTACGTCCCGATGATCGGCACCGAGGTCGAGTTCTTCCTCTTCAAGGAGGCGTACGACGACGCCAACGCGCCGGCTACCGCGACCTCACGCCCAACTCGCCGTACCTCGAGGACTACCACATCCTCCAGACGACCAAGGAGGAGGACGTGCTCGGCGCGATCCGGCGCGGGCTGCCGGCGCCGGGTTGCCGGTCGAGTTCTGCAAGGGCGAGGCCGGCAAGGGCCAGCACGAGCTCAACCTCACGTACCAGACGGCGGTCGAGATGGCCGACATCAACCTCGTGTTCAAGAACGCCGTCAAGGAGATCGCCGCCCAGCTCGGCAGGTCGGCGACGTTCATGGCCAAGCCGCACTTCGACGACGCCGGGTCGAGCTGCCACATCCACTCCAGCCTGTGGCCGACCGACGGCGCCGGCAGCGTGATGCCGGGCGACGGCGACGCACCACATGAGCGACGTGTTCCGCTGGTACCTCGGCGGGCTGATGGCGACCGCCCGCGAGTTCAGGCTGCTGTTCGCCCCCAACGTCAACAGCTACAAGCGGTTCCAGCCGGGCTGGTGGGCGCCGACCGGCGTCGGATGGGACGTCGACAACCGCACGCTCGGCTTCCGGGTCGTCGGTCACGGGCAGGGCATGCGCGTCGAGAGCCGCATCCCGGGCGCCGACGCCAACAGCTACCACGCCTTCGCCGCCACGATCGCCGGCGGTCTGTACGGGATCGAGAGCGGATCGAGCCGCCCGCGCCGTACCCCGGCAACGGCTACACGGCCGACCGACCTGCCGCGCATCCCGTCGACGTTCGTCGAGGCGATCGAGCTGTGGCGGAGCAGCGAGATCGCCCGGGAGTGCTTCGGCGACGACGTCCACCACCACGTGCTCGTCCACGCCGAGTCCGAGTGGCGGGCGTTCAACCAGACGGTCACCGACTGGGAGCGCCCCCGCTACTTCGAGCGGATCTGATACGATGAGCCGTCCGACAGCCCGCTGCTGCGTCCGATCAAGGACGGCAACACGTTCGAGCAGACCGTCGAACGGCTGGCCACGGCGGTCCGGATCGGTGTGGTCGAGACCGGGCGAGCGGCTCCCGCCCGAGCGTGAGCTGGCCGAGCAGCTCAACGTCAGCCGGGTCACCCTGCGGGAGGCGATCAAGGCGCTGCAGCAGGCCGGATACGTGGTGTCGATGCGCGGCCGCAACGGCGGCACCGTCGTCATCTACGACCCGGTCGGCGCCGCCCAGGCCGACGCCCGGCGCGTCGCCCGCGAGCTCGGCGCTGCCGAGGTGCTCGACGCCCTGGCCTGCGCTCGGTGGTCGAGCCCGGCGCCGCCGAGCTGGCCGCGTCCGGCGCGCTCGACGACGAGCCGACGCCGACCGGCTGCGGCCGCGCTCGCCGCGGCGACCGACTGCGAGCCGGCGATCGCCGCGTCGGCGACTCGCGCTTCCACATCCTGATCGGCGAGCTGCGCGGGTCGGCGTCGGTGGCCGCCGCCGTCGCCGACGTGCAGGGCCGGCTCGACGGGCTGCTGGCGGCGATCCCGGTGTTCGCCCGCAACATCGCCCACTCCGACGCCCAGCACGCCCGCATCGCCCGGGCCATCCTGCGCGGCCGGCGCGCCGACGGCGCGGCGGTGATGGCCGAGCACGTCGAGGCGACGGCGCCCTGCTGCGCGGCCTGCTGACCTGACACGCGCTCCGCGGCCGTGCGTACAAATGGTCTGAGGTAAGAGAATGGTCTGAGGTCAGTGCATTTGGGACTAGACCAGCGGGCAACCGCGACACACTGGGGGTGGACGATGGCCGACGCACGTCGTCGAGCGGGTCGACGCAGACCGAGCGCAGCTGCAACGAGCTGGGCTACGCCCAGGAGCTGAGACGCAAGATGGGCTGGTTCAGCAACTTCGCCATCAGCTTCTCGATCATCTCGATCCTCGCCGGCGGCATGACCGCTTCTGGCTCGGCATGGTGACCGGCGGGCCGCGCGTGATCACGCTCGGCTGGATCATCGTCGGCTTCTTCGCCCTGCTGGTCGGCATGGCGATGGGCGAGATCTGCTCCGCCTACCCGACGGCCGGCGGGCTGTACTACTGGTCGGCCAAGCTGGCCCGCAGGAACGGCGGCCGAGTGGTCGTGGTTCACCGGCTACTTCAACCTGCTCGGCCAGATCGGCGTGATCGCCTCCGTCGACTACGCCCTGGCGGTCTTCATCGCCTACTTCATCCGCATGTTCGACGACGGGTTCGGGCTCACCGCCTGGAACATCTACTTCATCTTCCTGCCGTGCTGATCGTCCACGGGCTGCTCAACACGTTCGGCGTCAACGTGATCAGGATCCTCGGCGACATCAGCGTGTGGTGGCACGTCGTCGGCGTCGTCATCATCTGCCTGCGTGCTGTTATCGTGCCCGACAACACCCGCGGGATCGGCTCGGTGCTTCGACCAGGCGCCGCCGGGCTCACCGGCTGGACCGGTGGCGTGTTCATCACCGTCTACCTGTTCGCCCTCGGCCTGCTGCTGGCGCAGTACACGATCACCGGATTCGACGCATCGGCACACGTCAGCGAGGAGACCGTCGGCGCCCGCACCGAGGCGCCGAAGGCGATCGTGCGCTCGATCTACGTCTCGGCGATCGCCGCCTTCGTCCTCAACCTGTCGATGATCGCCGGCCATCCCGGAGACGAGCTGTACACGGCGATCGCCTTCGGCGGCGAGACGATCCGTTCCTCGTCAACGCCGCACCGCGACTGATCTCCAGCGCCGTCGGCGACGCATGGCGAAGTTCCTCGTGTTCATCGCCATCGTCGGCCAGTTCTTCTGCGGCATGGCGTCGGTCACGGCCAACAGCCGCATGATCTACGCCTTCAGCCGCGACGGCGCGCTGCCCGGTCGAAGTTCTGGCACACGATCAACCCCAAGACGCGCACGCCAACCAACTCGATCTGGCTCGGCGTCGTGCTGTCGGCGATCGTCGGGGCGACCTCGCTGTACGTGGTGGCACCGGAGCCGGGCTACTCGACGGCGTTCTTCGCCATGACCGGGATCTGCGTGATCGGGCTGTACATCGCCTACGCGATCCCGATCTACCTGCGACTGACCAACCCCGACTTCGAGGTCGGGCCGTGGAACCTGAAGGGCCATCACAAGCTCGTCGGCTGGACGTCGCTCATCTGGATCGCGTTCATCACGATGCTGTTCTTCGCCCCGCTGTTCTGGCCGTTCTGGCCGCCGTGGGGCGACGAGAACCTGTTCTCGACGACGGCGCCGGATCGACGTTCTTCAAGCAGAACAACTTCAACTTCACCGGACCGCTGATCGTCCTGGCGGCGCTGGCGATCTGGGCGTCGTGGCAGTTCTGGGCCAAGAAGTGGTTCAACGGTCCGAAGGTCCAGGGCACGCCCGAGGAGCTGCGGGCGATCGAGCGCGAGCTCGACGCCCTCGAACACGGGACGCTGGAGCCCAACACCAGCTCTGTCGTTTGAATTCGGCCGGATCGTCCACTCAGTTGGATACGCGGCCTGCATGATCGCCGAGCCCGAGCTGGCGGTGGCATAGCCGAGCCGTACCTGTCCGGCACCGGCCCTGTAAGAGCAGAGCTGCCGTTCGACATCTCCGTGGAGATCGAGCCGGTAGCCGAAGTGGAACGACCGAACCACGCTCTCCGACGCAAAGCGACGTTCGTGGGGTCGGCCATCGCCTCGCCGCCCGGCAAGCGGACGCGACGTTCGACTTTGTGGGGACGTACGAGGCGTCTGTTCCGGCAATCGTCCGGACTGCGTCTCATCCGGAATGGCGACAACGACGCATCGGTTCGGTCGCGTCCGTGATTGTCGCTGGTTAGGTTGCCCCGGTGGCACCGGATACTCAGGGAACGGCACCCGGCCGGCTCGGGCAGGTCGGATCCGCAGGCGTCATCGGTGGCCTGGCCGGCGCCGCGCTGTGGGCACCGGGGCGCCAAGCCGGCGATCATCGGCGCCGTGGCGGGTGCGGTCGGGTTAGGGGTTTCAGAGGCGGTGGCTCGGGCGCTCAGCGCCCGGGTGAGATCCCGGCGTTGTGGCAACGCATCGCTACGACCTCGGCGTTGATGGCTCCGTTGGGGTGGGCGGCCGGCCGATTCAGGGTGTCGGACCTGTCGTCGTGGGGACGTCGGCGGGGGCGGTGGTGGGCGCCTTCGGCCTGCGCCCGCAGAAGGTGGCGCTGGGACCGCTGGTCGGCGCCGCAGTGGGCTTCGCCGCCGCCGCGCTCGGCGTCGACGGGTCCCTACGGCGGCGGTGGCCAGCACGACGGTGCTGGCGTACCGGCTGTTGTCGGCGCAGCTGTTCCGTGACGCTCAGGTGAGCCTGCTGGCCGAGCGGGTACGAGCCGAGGACCTGCCGTTCGTCGTGCCGTTGGAGGCCCGTTCCCGCTACGTCGGCACGGACTACGTCCGGGCCTTGGCCGACGTGCTCGGCGGCACCTACCACGCTGACACGGCCGACGTCGGCATCGTCGCCGCGCTGGACGAGCTCGCCGGCCCGGGTTTCGACCCGGGCGCCGTCGACTGGCGGGTCCGCGAGTTCTACGAGCACACGACGCGTTTCAGCCTCGACATCGTCCCGGAGTGGCGACCGTGGGTGCGGCCCGGCTACTTGCTGTATCGCAGAGTGCTCGCCCGCCCGCTCGGCCAGGCCAGCGTCCCGATGAACCAGCGCGAAGCCCAACGGGGGATCCGCAGCCGCATCGACACCATCACGCTGGACCGCGATGACGTCATCGCGGTTCGCGGGTGGATCCGATCCTTCGCCGACAACGACGAACCGATCTACGTCGGGATCTACACCACCTACCGCCACGGCGGACGTGGGTACGTCAGCGTCGGCTTCCCGCTCCCGCAGGCCAGCTTTACCGCCACGCTCGAGCCGCGCCCTCGACCTGGGGGTGGTCTTGTGCTCACCAGCCGCAGCGACCTCGATCACCCGGGTCACTACCTGACCTACATCGATCCTGGCACCAGAGAGCTCACGACTTGGCGGTCCATGGCTTCGCCGAACAGCTCGACGTGTACGTCGAGGACGACGAACTGCGCGCCGAGCACGCCTTCTGGGTCTTCGGGCTCCCCTTCCTCGTCCTCCATTACCGCATCCACCCCAAACCGAGCAATCGCGTGTCCTGATTCGACGTTCGGACGCGTCGCGTGACCGCTCGCCTGGTGGAGATCCCGCCGCGGCGCTGAGAGTGCGACCAATCGGCGGGCGATGACGGCGACAGGATCAAGATTCGGCCGGTGTTGACAAGTGATCTGTGTTGCTGCGGCGGCCCGCCGTGCACGTCGCTCGAAGACCATGGCGACATGAACTCCGGTCGTCATCGGAACCGTCGCAGGCGACGGCGCCCGTCACCTTGGCGTGAGGGGCGTTGGTCTTGCGTCGATGTCGCCCGGGGAGCCTGAGTCGACGAACGGGGGGCAGCCTGGTGTCTCGTCCCATCCATGTTGAAGAGCCAGTGACTGTTGCTCGCTCGCCCGAAGTTGTCTGGTCGGTGGTGGCCGATTACGGGGCGCGACGTGGAGTGGCGCAAGGGCCTGACCGACATGACGCCGGAACCGCCTGGTCCGCCCGCCGTTGGTAATCACCGATCGGCCGAGTCCTCAAGGTGGTGCACTCCACGGACAGTCGCCAGCGCCGTCGCGACGACACCACGGGCACAGGGGCCTCGCGCGACCGCGCGGTCAATGAATCGATGGGTCGCGAGACCGCGACGACACGCCTGGAACATGGAGCGGCCGCGCTAGAGGGATCATGGTCGCGTCGGCTTGCAAGCGTGGCCGTCGTGCCTTGTCGTGGTGAGCCAGGACTCGGTTGCGTAGCCGCAGATGACGAGCGCGCAGGTCGGCGTGCCGACGCACATGGCGCCGACGACGCACTTGTGGATGGGTCCGAGATCGAGCCCTCGGATCGCTTGGAGGTCGGTGAGGCTGGCAGTGATCTGGTCTCGGACGGGCTGTTCGCGGTCGCCGTGGTGTTCGACGAAGAGTCCTTGGCCGGTCTCACGGTCTTGGCACCATCCGACGCCGGCCCACACCTGTTCGCCGGGAGTGGTCGTGCGCTGCTCGGCGTAGACGGCGTAGAGCCGGTCGCCCCACCGCCCAGTTCTGTTCGAACGGGCATCGCTCGACCTGAACGATGTCGCTGCCGGGTGGGATCACCGAGCTGAGCCGGACGAGGTTGAGGTTGGCGACCCCGGCGCGGAAGAGCGCAGCATCGAAGGCACCGAGCTCGGTGCTGCCTCGTCCGATGGCGCTGGCCAGGTAGAGCTTCATCGTCGTCTCGCTCACGCGGGGAGCGTGCGGAGGCGTATCGGGCCTGGGCTCGCGCCCCCGCTGAGGAAGATGAACGATCACGGGGCGTCGAGGGAGTACAGCGTCGGTTCGATGTGCCCGGCGGGGTGATATGAGCCGTCGATGTCGGCTCGGTACTTGCCAGTGATGTTGCCGGCGACGATCTGCTCCAACGCGGCGACGGCGAGATCGACGTCGTGCCGGTCGTTGTAACAGCCGAAGCTGATCCGGACCATGCCCGGCGCCCCGCGTTTGTCACCGTGGCGCGCCCGGTCGACCCAGGCCATCGCGGCGGTTTGGTCGAGGCTGAGGAGGTGGGCGATGTATGGATGGGCGCAGAAGCATCCGCTGCGCACGCCAACACCATGCTCGTAGCCGAGGACCGCGGCGATCAGGGTGTGGTCGATCTTGTCGATGGTGAATGGGATGACGCCGAGTTTGGCGGTCGGGCCGGAGGTGTCGGTCGGTCCGTGAATCCTGAGGCCGGGCACCTCGGCCAGGCGTTCGATTGCGTACCGAGTCAGTTCGCTCTCGTGGGCGGCGATGCGGTCGAGCCCGATCTCGGTGAGGGCGCGAGTGGCCGCGGCCAGGGCGATGGCGCCGAGCACGTTGGGGCTGCCAGCCTCTTCCCGGTCGGGGAGGTCGGCCCAGGCGACGGTATCGGTGGTGACGGCGTTCACTGTGCCTCCTCCTGTCTGGTCCGGCGTCGGGCCGAACGCGCAGCGCGGGCCGACGAGGACTCCAGCGCCGTAGGGGGCGTACATCTTGTGGGCCGAGAGGGCGATGAAGTCGAGGTGACCGGGATCGTCGTGGGCCTGCATGTCGATCGGGCGGTGCGGGGCGAGTTGGGCGGCGTCGACGAGGATGCGGCCGCCCGCGGCATGGACCCTCGTGGCCAACTCGTGTACGGGCTGCACCACTCCGGTGACGTTGGACGCGCCGGAGACGGCGAACAGGGCGACGCGGCCGGAGTGCTCGGTGAGGCGACGATCGAAATCGTCGACATCCAGCGTGCCGTCCGGACAGACGCCTACGTGCACCGTGCGGAGGCGCGCTCGCCACGGCAGGTCGTTCGAGTGGTGTTCGAGCATGGACGTCAGCACCACTGAATCGGTGTCGACCGGCAACGCCCGGGCGAGTTTGTTGATCGCCTCGGTCGTGTTCTTGGTGAACACGACGACATCGCGCTCGGGGTCGGCGCCGAGGAACTCGCCGACGAGTTCTCGTGCCCGTTCGAACGTCGCGGTGCTGAGCCGCGACTTGTAACCCGTTCCACGGTGGACACCGGAGTAGAACGGCAGGAACTGGTCGATGGCGTCGACCACCGACCGGAAAGGCGGAGTGCTCGCCGCGTTGTCGAGATTCACGTAGGGCACGAACCGCCCATCGAGCAGCGGGACCGGTTGGTCGATCCCGACCAGCGCGTCCCGGGCCACCGGCGCCGCCGACCTGGCGAGCGTGGCGTTCATCGCCGGGACCTCCGATCGTCATGTCGGGCCGCGAGGGGAACGCACGAAACATCGCCGAACGGCAGCATCGGGATTCCCCGATGTCGCTCCACCATGCCGCGACTGCGCGGGGTACCCATCTTTCCCGCCTGTGGCTCGACGACGGTCTGGTCGTGACGCCGGCGTCGACGCAGCGCACAGATCGCCAGCAACGGGGTTCCGATGGCGGCGATGGCCAGGGTGGGTCGCAGTCCAACCGAGGAGGTGAGCATCGGAGCGACGGCGGCCCCGGCGATCATGGCCGCGACCATCAAGGCATCGAGCACGCCGAACGCAGGAGCGACGAGCGAGCCCGGCAGGGTACGAACCAGCGCGCCTGTGATCACCACTTCGGCGGTGAGGATCGCGGCGCCGAACGCGCAACAGGCGATGACCGCGACGGACAACTCGCTGGTCGCGGCCAACACACCGAAGGCGACCGCCGCGGTCGCGAGGGGAACGAGCGGACGCCGACCGCGCGGCATCGGACCGACGAGCGCAACGAACGCCCCGAATGCGCCCGCTCCTTGGGCGAATGACAGCAATCCGAACGCCCGGGCGCCACCCAGATCGAGCCCGGCGGGTAGGCGCACCAGCAACGCTGCGTCGAGCCCGGCGAGCAGGTTGACGCCGAGAACGGCCGCCATCGCCGGGCGGATCCGGGATTCGAGTAGTAAGTGTCGCCCGGCCGTCCGGATCGGCTGCTCCGGCAACCAGCCCCGCGGCCGCGTCGTCCCGCCGATCCTCGGGAGGAAACCAGCGAGTGCCGCCGAGACCAGCATCATCGCGGCGCACGCCACAAGAGAGGCGGTAGTACCGGTGACGACGAGGAGCAGCCCACCGAACGCGGGCCCAGCACAGAACGCCGCCGACTCGAGTCCCGCGGCAAGCGTGCTCGCCCGGTCCAGCCGCGCCGGGGGCACGGTGTGGTGCACCGCTCGCATGAGTGCTGGGAACGTCGGGGTGCCGACCGCGACGAGCGCGAAGAGCAGCAACACCAGCACCCCGGCCGCGGACCCGCCGCGAAGCGCGACACACAACGCGACGATGACGACACCGCGCGCCAGGCCGCTGACGGCGAGGACCCGCCGTGGCTCATACCGGCCGGCGATCGCACCGGCCACCGGCGAGCACACCAGATAGGGCACCAGTCGGACGGCGGCGACCACGGCAAACCACCCAGACTCGACGCCTCGGCGTTCCAGCGCCGCGGCGACGAGCACGAATGGCGCACCCTGGGCGATGCTGCCGAGCACGAACGTCGCAAGGCACGGCGCGACCCCAGCGCTCGAGCGCCTCACGCCAGGTTGCTCATCGACGACTCCGATGGCGTTCGTCAACGAAGGCTCGTGGTTCGGTCGCTCACTTCCCAGAGCATCCGGGAGCGCCGTAACCGCACCGTTACCCGTCGGCCAATCCGCAGGACTGGGGGCGGCGGTCTCGGTAGGTTCGTGGTCGGTGCGTGAAGAGCTGACGTCGGCGCGATGGTCGGCGGGCGCCTGTGCCACCTTCGCCGTTGCAGGCCGAGGTTGTGCGCGGGCGCGTGCTGGAAGCGCTGTCTGGCCCGATTCGACATGCCGGTCACGGTCATCGTGGCGGGCGCCGGGTTTGGCAAGACGACCGCGCTGGCGCAGGCGATTCGGGCCAACGAGGCATCGCCACGGGGGATGGACGCCTGGATCGCGTGCGAACCCGGCGACGAGGACGCTGGCCGCCTGGCGTCGGCGATCCTGGCGGCCCTCGGGGCAATCCCACGACGGGGCGGCAACGTCGACCGGATACTCGATGCGTTGCGCGAGGTGGCACCCGTGGACGTCTGCATCGTCATCGATGACGTGCACGAGCTCCCGCCGATGTCGGCCGGCGAGGCGCTGGTGGGCGACCTGGCGATGCGCCTGCCCGCCCATGGGCACCTCGTACTCGCAAGCCGGGAGCCGGTGCAGACCCCGCTGGCACGACGCCGCGCGGCAGGTCAGGTCGTGGAGGTCGGACCGGATGCGCTCGCATTCAGCGATGCGGAGATCGCTGCTCTCGCCGGGTTGCTCGGCGAAGATCCTGCCGCGTGCCGCGACTTGGCCGGATGGCCCTCACTCGTACGGTTGGTCCTGTCGGCTCCACCAGGCGCGCTGCGGCAGTTCCTCTGGGAGGAGATCGTCGCCCGGTTGCCGGCGACCGAGCAGTCAGGACTGCTCGCCCTCGCCGTGCTCGGCTCTGGATCGGACAGCGAAGTGGCAGCCGTCGCCGGCGAGGAGATCGACATCGACCGGCTCATGGGATCGGTTCCCTTGCTGTACCAGGACGCACAAGGCAGGTTCGGGGCCCACCAGCTGTGGGAGGACGCCGTCGAGCGGATCTTCCCGGCGGCGCAGATCGCCGACGTGCGTCGGCGTGCCCTCCAAACCCTTCGCGAGCGAGGTGAGACCGTTCGCATGGGATCGGCCGCCGCACGCTGGCAGGACGCCGACATGTTCGGCGTGGCTTGCGTCTCGCTCGTGCTCGAGAGCCTCGGCGCGCTGCCGATCGACACCGCTGCCCGCTGGCTGGCCAGCACGCCGGCGGGGGCCGTCGGCGCCCCTGAGCACCAACTCCTCGAGGTAGCGCTGCGCCACGCACAACGTCGAGATGACGACGAACTCGATGCCGAGCTCGACCAGCTCGAAGCCAACTTCCAGGATCGACGTGACGAGGCCGCACAAGCGGTGACGCTGGCGCTCGCGTCCGTGGTCGCCCACGGTCGGGGCGACCAGCTCCGGCTCCTCCTGCTCGCCGAACGCATCCGGGCGCTCCCAAGGATCGCTGCGCAGCCCGTACTGCGGTTTCTCGTGGATGCGGTGGACGCTGCGCTCTCTTCATTGAGCGGCGACGTCGACGGAGCGCTCGACACGATCGCGTCCATGTCGTTCAAGCAGGTGCCCCAGCTCGTCGGAGAGCTCGTCACCCGACTGCACGTCGTCATGCTTCAGTTGGCCGGACGGGCTGACGAGGCCATGCCGATCGCCTCGTCGCTGCTCGAGTCGCCCCGTGCCTACGTCCGGTCGATGCCGTCCATGATCCGCTGGTGGGCGGGCGATCCGTCGGAGCACCTGGCGGCGCCTCCCGTCGGGGAGCGACTCCTGGACGTCAACCATCGCGACCGATTTGTCTGGTCGGCGTTCGGCGTGGCGGTGGCCGCGTCACTTGGCGATCGTGCGCTGGTCGAGGTCATGCGCCAGGAGCTCGACGCTGCGGCGGGCCCGTCGCTCGACGCACGCGACGGCGCCATCGCATCCGGATCAATGGCCTGCTACGAGATCCTCGCGCATCACGAGGAGGCTGCTCGGACGGTCATCGCCGACCATCTCACCCATCACCCGCTCTCGGACCGGCTCGGAGAAGCACACCTGCGGCGAACCCTTGCGGTCGCCTACATCTGCGATGACCGGGTACGCCGCTGCTGGGATGACACCCCGCTCGGGCGCGTCCACCTGCGTGCCAGAGCGGCGGCCAGGCAGTTCCTTGCCGCCCGAGAAGGCCGCCTCGATCGCAACACACCACTCGAATCACCCGGCGTGGTCGTGACGTCGCTACCGATCGTCTGGTCGGTCGAGCTTGCCGTCCGAGCCATCGTCGCCGGCCACCCCGACGGCGCCGCCCTCTTCCGTACGATCGCGTCGTGGCTGCCCTCGCCGACGCGACGCGAGGTCGACTGGCTGACCGTCAACGGCGACGCACCCTGTCGCCACGGCGCGTCGACGCTCATCGGCGAGGTACCCAACCCCGATCAGACACCGCTCCGTGTCGACGTGCTCGGCGCGATGCGACTGCGGCTCGGCGATCGAGAGCTGTCCGGACCCGAACTGCGACGTGGCCGCGTCCGAACCCTGCTCGCCCTGCTGGTGCTGCGGGGTCCCCTTCGTCGCCAGAGGATCTGCGACCTGCTCTGGCCCGACCTCGATCCAGCCGCAGGTGCCCAGAACCTCCGCGTCACCCTCAGCCGATTACGGCGACTGCTCGAGCCAACTGATCCCGAGGCACCACCGACGTCGCGGCTGCGCGTCCACGGCGACACGATCGAACTTGCGCCACCACCGGTCGTCGACACCGACGTCGCACGCATGTACGGGTACCTCACCAGCAGTGAACGGGCGCGACGGATCAGCGATTCGCTCGAGGAGTTCGCATGCCTGGAACGAGCCGTCGAGCTGTGGCGGGGTGATCCCCTCCTCGACCTCAACTCGATCGACGAACTGGACGGCGAGGTCGAAAGCGTCCGACGATCCCTCGTCGATGCGTCCCTCCGCCTCGGCGAACTGCAGTTGGTCGGCGGTCGCTTCGACGAGGCACTCCGATGCGCGGAACGCACCCGAGCGGCGTCCCCGTACTCCGAGCGAGCGCACCGCCTGACGATCGCCTGTCACCTTCAGCGCCACGACCACGCCGGCCTCGAGTCGGCTGTGGGAGCGACCCGACAACTGCTCGACGACCTCGGCGTCGAGCCTGAGGACGCCACGAACATGCTCCTCAGACGAGCAGCGGCACGCCTCGGCACCGACATCGAGCATCGCCTTCCCTCAGACTTCGAGTGAGCACGCACCGACTCGCCGTCGAGCCATCTCCCCCACCGCGGAGAGCAGTTAGTCGAGCAGCGCAGTTGGCTCGCCACGGATGAACCGTCTCGGTCCACAGCAGTGGCGCCGATGCCAGGTCACGCCCCGATGGTCGAAGCGCGCTTCTCCTCTCGGCGATCGTGTACAACCTCCTCGGCTCTTCTTCGATGGCGGCGGGCTCATCTCCCACGGCCAGGCCGTGTCGGGCCTGGTTCGTTGAGCGACTAGGTCTGGTCGTGACGTCGGCGCAGGGCACGCGTAGCGAGCGCGGTCGCCTCGCCGATCGTCGCCCCGATGACCGACCCGATGATGACGTCGCCGGGGTAGTGCACGCCCGTGTGTACACGCGAGTAGGCGACCGCCGCGGCCAGGCCGCGCAACGGTGCGCCGACCACTGGCATCGACCCTCCGACGGCCCCGGCGAACGCGAACGCCGACGCCGAGTGGCCCGACGGGAACGACGTGGAGGTCGGCATCGGTACGTGGCGCCCCTCCGGCACACCCGCCGCGTCGCGGTCTGGGCGATCCCGTCTGCTCGCCAGCTTCATCGGCAGGTTCACGACGGCCGAGTTGATACCCACTGCGATGAGCCCTGTCGCCGCTGCCCTTCGCCCTGTGGGCCCCCCAAGCGCGAACAGCGCCGCCGCGGCTCCGATCCACAGCTTCGAGTGGTTCGCCAGTCCGGAGAGGCGACGCAGCGGTCCGTCGAGCGTGGGCGTCGGTGTGCCGGCGATCGCTCGGTAGACGGCAAGGTCGACCTGGGCGAGCTCGTGCAGCGCCTTGGCGGCGACCGATCGCCGGGGCGTCGAGCGGGCCTCCATCACCTCTGCGAGCCGTTCTGCCGGCGGAAGCCGCGGGCCGCGGTCGGGCGCGTCGCTCACTGTGGGATCGTACCGAGGGCGGTCGCCCACAACAGGCGCAGGGACTTCAGCCAGCCGAGCGAGCGGCAGCGGGCGAGTAAGCCGATGGCCTGCTTCGGGAGCCGGACGAGGACTGGGGACGGGCGGGCCGTCGTCCTCGACCTGAAGGCCGTGGGGTTTATCGACTCCTCCGGATTGCCCCAGGCGGGTCCCATCCGGATCCGGAGTGCCTGTTCCACTGGCCGACCTCAACTCACCCCATGCCGGCGCTAGCCGGGCCAGGTCGCCTTGAGCTCGGCCCGCCTCCGCTGCCCCCGCCGACGGTCCTCGAGCACCCGGCCGACGACCTCCTGGGAAGTCGACGGTCGTCGTCATCAGGCCAGAGCATCGATCGGCCTGGCCTCGCAGCCGGGCCGCTCAAGAGCGATCGGTGCGTCCTCCGGGAGGACGGGCGCACCAGCTGATCTCACGCAACCACCGCGAACAGAGGCGCCGGTCTGGGCGGGCGACTACCGCATGCCCAGGACCACCCTCTCCCGCTTCGTGTGCGCCGACGTTCATCGCGATCGCGACCGCAGTGGTCACCTGGAGGGAATGATTGAACTCGTGGACCGTCTTGGTCCGTCCGCGTAAAGTCACATGACGGGACCAAGCGGAACGGAGACGTCATCATGAGAGCTCGAGTGCTGGTTCTTGGTCTCGTCGCCGGCCTCCTCGCATTCGTGGCACCGGGTCACGCGTCCGCGAAACAGGGTGGAGAGTGCAAGAAGGTTGAGGCGAAGGGCGTCGGCCAAGATCTCGGTGGCGGCAACACCACGGCCACGATCACGAATGATGGTCTTCTGAAGGGCTCGACGACGGCTCATTTCGACATCGTCGGCGGAGCGCCTCCCGTGTTCCAGATCGACGGCGTTGTGACCTTCACCACGAACAAGGGGACGTTGACGGTCAGCGTCGTCGGCACGTTCGACGTCTCGGCAGGTGCCTTCAACGCGTCCGGCCCGGTGACGGGCGGGACCGGGAGGTTCACAGACTCCTCAGGCAGCTTGACGTTCGACGGAGTCCAGAACCTCTCGACAGGCGCATTCACCGAGACGGTGGAGGGCACGGTCTGCCTCGACAAGGGCCGGGACAGCTAGCGGCGGCAGTCCCTGCGAGACGGAGAGCGCGAAGGGTCGAGGTTCTACGTCGGGTGTTCGATAGATCAAGGACCGCATTGCTAGACAGCGCTGCCTCGTTGATGGCGACGTGTGCGGCGTAGATGCCGGTCCACCTCGTGCGGGCGGGACGCCAGCTCGGTTATCCCTGAGGCGGGCCGCGCGAGTCTCGGCTTCCTCCCGATCGATACCCCGGGTGTGCCAGCGGCGCCGCTCCCGGCCGGTGAGTGGGTCGAGGCCGTCGTAGGCGACGACGTAGAAACGGGCCTGGCGTTGACGATGTAGCTCATGCCGGCAGCGTTGACGATGTAGGAGTCAACCCGAAGATCGGCACGATCCACGGTCTGCGTCGTTCGTTGCGCCTCGACCCTGGTCCGCGGCAACTCAGCGGGACTGACCGGTCACCGCCGAGGACTCGGCTCCGCTCAGACAACGCGCTCCCGATCCGCGCTATGTACGGCGCGTCGTCCCTGGCGTTCAAGCGTGGCGTGCGTGTTCGATGCTGATTGCGGCGGAGATCCAGTGCTCGTCGACGAGCAACCGCCAAGCGTGGAGCTGAGCCGAATGCGAGCTCATCCCCGACTGACGATCACCATTTCGTTGCCTTCGGGGTCGGCGACCCGCCATCGATCCTCCGACTCGTCAAGGAGTCGGCCACCGGCTGCGACGGTCGTGGCGAGGCGCGTCTGCGCGAGGTCCGACGGCACCGCGAGCTCGAAGTGGATGCGGTTGCGCTGCCGGCGCCGCTCCGTCTCCAAAGCGTCGAGCTCTTGGAACACCAGCACCGGGTTCAGCCGCCGCGGATCGTGGATGTCGATGACCCCGGCTCGCCGGTCGTGGGTGTATCCGAGTGCGGCGACCCAGAACGCGCGGACTGCGGCGACGTCGGCGGCGTCGAGGAAGAGCTGAACGAAGCGAGGCAGCCCCAGATCCGCAGTGGCCCCGAGTTCGCGGGCAGCGGTCTGGAGGTTTCCGGCGAGGTCGGTGAAGTCGAGCTCGAGGCCGTGGGCGTCGTCTTCCCACTGGTCCTTACCGCTGTCGATGATCACGACCCCGGGGCGCAGGTCGACCAGCAGCGGGAAGCCCGTGTCGTCGGCCAGCACCGCTGCAGCGGCGGCCAGGTCACGCTGCTGCGTCGGCGAGGTGGTGCGGTAGCACGCCATCGCGCTGAACACCGCCTGCCAGTCGGCTGTCCCGATCCTCTCGCCGAGCGCCGTGCCCGGCACCAGGTCGACCTCGTTGCCGTCGGGGTCGGTGTGGCAGACCCCGAACGGTCCGGATGCCTCACCAAGACTCGCCTGCTCGACCGCCGCGGCCGGCCGCACCACGTCGAGGTGGATGCGGTTTCGAAGCGGCCGCGGCTGCGTCGACTGCCGGATCCGTATCGCGGGGTCGCGCCGCAACGGATCCGCCAAACCGCCGTCCTCCCCAGGCGCGTAGTCGAGCACACGCTGCCAGAACCGCCTCACCACCGTCGGGTTCGCGGATTCGAACACGACGCTCAGCTGCTGCAACACGGCAGGGTTCGCCGCCAGCCCGAGATCCCGCGCGGCCGCCGACACCGCCTCGGCGTGCTCGTCTGAGTCGAGGCGCACCCGCATGCCTGTCGCGCGCAGGTCGACCACGATCTCGGCCGACAGCTCCACGATGCGCCCGGCCAGCGCAGCCCCCTCGATCAGCGACGGCACGTCGAACCATGCCGTCGCAACGCCATCGACCACCCGCCAATCCGTTCCGATCTCGGTCATGCCCGGCACCGTAGAGCCCATTCCGGACGATCTCCTTCCGGATAGTGACCATGTCCCGGCCGCGGCATTCAGGTACGCCGTTGATCATGATCAGGCTCGGCCTCACGGATCACGGACTGCCGGGCCACGTCGCCGACCACATGGGATCATCCAAGCGATCGCCCGGGCGTCCACCATGCGGTCCCTCGCTCGAGTTCGCCGTGGGCCCGGCATGCCGACTCAACGCGCACCGTTGTTCGAGGACACCCCGCGCTGGAGCGTTCTGTGCTCGTCACCCTGGATGGTGGTGGTCCGCGCTGCTGTCGACGTCGCTCGCTGGCAGTACGAGCGGTCGTCGACTCGGCTCGGCGTGATCGGCGAGACTCAAACGATGCGGTGGCCGGACGGGTTCATGTGGGGGACGGGCGCATCGTCGACGCAGTGCGAGGGGGCGTCGGAGGCGTCGGACTGGTGGGATTGGGAGCGGGCGGGGGGCGCGCCGATGTCCGGTGGCGGCAACGGCTTCGCGAGCCGCTACGCCGAGGACTTCGCGCTTCTCGCCGAGCTGGGGCTGACCCATCACCGCTTGTCGATGGACTGGGCCCGGCTGGAGCCCGACGACGGGGTCCACGACGAGCGCACGGTCGCGCACTACAGGGACGTGCTTCACGCCGCCCACGACGCAGGCATCACACCGTGGGTGACGCTCCACCACTTCACGCTGCCTCGATGGTTCGCGGCGCGCGGCGGCTTCCTCGTCGGAGCCCTCCGTGAGCGGTGGACGCGCCACGTCGAGTTCGTCGCCGAGACGTTCGGGGACCTGGTCGGCGGATGGAAGCCAGTCAACGAGGCGAACTACTACGGGATGCTCCACTACGGCGGTTTCGGGTTCCCGCCGAACGGGACCGACCCAGCTGACCGGGCCTTCGTCGAGGAGGTGATCCTGCTCGCCAACGCCGAGGCGGCGGTGCGGCTGCGCCAGACCGGTGCGCCCGTCGCGTCCGTCTTCGGGCTGTCGGCCGCCGTGGCGCTCGATGACGACCCGGCGTCGGCGGCGTTCGTCGAGGAGTTCTACGGCTCGATGTGGGACCCGGGGATTGGGTTGTTCCGCGACGGGGTGCTGCGCGTGCCCGGTCGGGACCCGGTGATCCGGGAAGATCTCGTCGGTTCGTTCGACCTGGTCGGCTTCTCGTACTACTCAGTGATGGGCGCCCGCGCCGGCCGGCCGAGGCGGTATCCCGAGGACGCGCCCGTCTCGCCACTCGGCTACGGGATCTGCGCGGAGGGGGTCGGCCGGGTGCTCGACCGGCTTCACGAGGAGCTGCCGGGGACACCGCTGCTTGTCGCCGAGTACGGGATCGGCACCGCCGACGACGACCAGCGCGCGGCCTACCTCCGCGACGGCTTGGCGGCGACCGCGGACGCGATCGATCGCGGCGTCGACGTGCGCGGGTTGTTCCACTGGACCGCCGTCGACAACTACGAGTGGCTCCTCGGCTTCCGACCCGACGCGGCCTTCGGGATCATCGACGTGGATCGCACCGTCAAGCCGAGCGCTGCGATCCTCGCCGAGGCCGCACGGAGCCGATAACCGGTCCATCTCCGCCCCGGCCCCGCTCGCGAGATCGGTAGCGGCCGCTCCTCGTCAGGGCGTCCACAAGCAACTTCGAACTCGACCGAGCACTCGACAGCGGGTCGCTCGAAGCCAGAACCGGACCCGATCCTCGCGCCACGCCACCATCGGCCGGCCCGGCGACGGCACCTGCCCCCGATAGAGCTGGACCTCCCGCTGCTTGACGTTGCGGCGGCAGCCGGCGTAGGTGCTGGGCCGCAGCTTCGCCTTCTTCGCAGGCAGCCACTGGGACTGCAGGTACGTGCCCAGCCTCGGGGCACGCGTCTCGTCACGACGACCGTTTGCCTTCGCCGCGAGCTGCGCGGCGAGCCGTTCGGCATTGGCGCGTTCGGTTCCTGCCGCGTGCCAGCTTCGACGCTCCTTTCCGGTCACCGGGTCGATGCCCTCAACGCCACCTACATCGCCGGCCACTGCCCGCCCACGACACCCTCGACCGCCTCCCAGAGGTGTGGTGCAGCCTGCGTCGAACCGACGTCTTCCCGTTCGCCCTGAGACGGGCCACGACGTGGGATCATTCCTGGATGGCCCACTCGGTCGCGGAGGCCGTTGCGGAGGGCCAAGCGGCACTGCGGGCCGGCGATGCGGCCGGCGCACGGCGTGCCTTGGGTTGCGCGCCGGTTGACCCGATGTCGGGTGACGTGATCGAGGGGCTGGCCCGGGCGTCCTATCTCGAGCTCGACTTCGCACCGGCGATCGAGGGCTGGGAGCGCGCCTATGCGGCCCACCGGGCGGGCCGTGATCGGATCGGCGCGGTGCGCGTGGCCAGGACCCTTGCCTACATGTACGGTTCGATCGTCGGTGACGGCGCAGTGATGGGCGGATGGCTGGCCCGCGCCCAGACGCTTCTGGACGGTGACACGTCGTCGCCCGAGGCGGGATGGGTGTCGCTCAACCGCGGCATGTGGGAGAACGATCGCACCAGGCGTGAGACACAATTCCGAGCCGCGCTGGAGGTGGCTCGACGGGCTGGGGACAGCGACCTCGAATTCGTCGCGTTGGCCTATCTCGGTGCCACGCTCGTCCACGACGACCGGACGGAGGCGGGCATGGTGCTCCTCGACGAGGCTCTGGCGGCAGTGGCCGGGAGCGACGTGGACGACTTCTGTGCCCTGCAGGAGATCTTCTGCCAGCTCTTCGCGGCGTGCGAGCACGCCCACGACGTTTCGCGCGCGGATCAGTGGATCCGGGTGGGCGAGACCATCGCCGCCCGGCGCCGGCTCCCGGCGGTCTCGGCGTTCTGCCGTACCCACTACGGCGGTCTGCTCACGAACGCCGGCCGCTGGTCCGAGGCCGACGTGGCGCTCACCGAGGCCGTGCGCCTGTGGGGCCTCGGCCACCGTTCGCTGCGAGGAGGCGCGCTCGCCCGGTTGGCTGACCTGCGCGTTCGCCAAGGACGCTACGAGGAGGCCGAACAGCTGCTCGTCGGCTTGGAAGGCGACCTCGACGCCGCTGGTCCCCTTGCCGCCATCCAACTTGCGAGCGGCGAGGAGGCACACGCGCGTGAAACCCTCGAGCGAGCTCTCGGCGAACTCGACTGGCACGGCACGGCTGTGGCGCCCCTGCTCGCCCTCCTGGCCGACGTCCACGTTGCCGCCGGTCGGCTCGACGAAGCGGATGCTGCCGTCATGCGCCCTGGACGCGTGCGCCGCCCGCCACCCCAGTGACTACCTGGCGGGGTCGGCCGCTCTCGCCCGTGGTCGGCTCTGCCTCGCCACCGGAAAGGGTGACCCGCAAGCCTGCCTCCGCGAGGCGCAGACGCGCTTCGACCGCGCCCACCTACCCATCGACTCGGCACGCGCCCGGCTCGAGCTCGCTCAAGCCCTCCCCGCCGAGCGCCCCGACGAGGCCATAGCCGAGGCCCGAGTCGCCCTCGCCACGTTCGCAAGGCTCGACGCAGGCCGTCACGTCGACGCCGCCACAGCGGTACTGCGAAACCTCGGCGTGCGCTCCACCACCGGATCCAAAGGCTCGGGTCTGCTGACCAAGCGTGAGGCAGAGGTACTGGAGCTCGTCAGCCACGGCCTGTCCAACCCCGAGATCTCCGACCGCCTCTTCATCAGTCGCAAGACGGTCGAGCATCACGTCGGCAACGTCCTGTCAAAGCTCGGACTACGCAGCCGGGCCGAGGCCGCCGCCTACGCCACCCGAGCCAAAGCCGCCCCTGAATAGGGGAGGTCCCCGATGCGCCCGAGCCGGGCGGGGCGCATCCTGCGGTCATCGACGAGACCGGAGGACCACCGAACCATGGCTGCTGACTACGACGCCATCATCGTGGGCGCCCGCTGCGCCGGCGCCCCCACCGCCATGCTGCTCGCCCGAAAGGGCTACCGGGTGCTGCTGGTGGACCGGGCATCGTTCCCGAGCGACACCGTCTCGACCCACATGATCCACGCCCCCGGGATCGCCGCCCTGCACCGCTGGGGTGTCCTCGACGAGGTCACAGCCACGGGCTGCCCACCCGTCGAGCGCTACTCGTTCGACTTCGGGCCCTTCACGATCGCCGGCAACCCGCGCCCCTCGAACGGAATCGGCGTCGGGTACGCGCCGCGGCGCACCGTGCTCGACAAGATCCTTGTCGACGCGGCCGGCCGGGCCGGCGCAGAGGTGCGCGAGCGCTTCACCGTCGAGGACGTGGTCATCGAGGATGGCGTGGTCGTCGGCATCCGGGGACACGGCGACGGCGGGACCACCGTCGTCGAACATGCCCGGGTCGTGATCGGCGCCGACGGGCGGAACTCCCACGTCGCCAGAGCCGTCAGCCCAAGCCAGTACAACGACAAGCCCATGCTGCAGTGGAGCTACTACACCTACTGGAGCGGTCTGCCCGTCGACGGGTTCGAGGTCACCGTGCGGCCCGACCGTGGTTGGGCCGCCATGCCCACCAACGACGGCCTCACCCTCATCGTGGTCGGCTGGCCCTACGCGGAGGCGACGGCCTACAAAGCAGACGTCGAGGCCAACTACCTCAAGACCCTCGAACTGGCCCCGGGGTTCGCCGAACGGGTCCGAGGCGCCACCCGCGAGGCGCGGTTCGTCGGCGCCGCCGTACCCAACTTCTTCCGCACCCCGTACGGGCCGGGCTGGGCGCTCGTCGGCGACGCCGGCTACAACAAGGATCCGATCACCGCCCAGGGCATCAGCGACGCCTTCCGCGACGCCGAGCTGTGCGCCGCCGCCCTCGACGACGCCTTCGCCGAGCGATCCACGTTCGATGCCGCGATGGCCAGCTACCAGCAGACCCGGGACGACGATGTGCTGGCCATCTACGAGTTCACGACCCAGCTGGCGACGCTGGCGGCACCCCCGGTCGAGATGCAACACCTGCTCAGGGCCGTACACGACAGCCAAGACGCCATGGACGGCTTCGCCAGCATCATTGCCGGCACGATGTCGCCGGCGGAGTTCTTCGACCCCTCCAATATCGGGCGCATGCTGGCGGCGAGCGGTGCACCCACCGGGGGCTAACAACGAGTCTGAACGCGGGCGAGGTAAGGACCATCGCGGCGCTCACGGGCTGAACCCGATGGTCACCGATCACCAGGACATTCAGCCGGCCCGATGGTCGCAGATCGCTCGACGGGCACTACGACCCGGGTGCCGTGCCGTCGCGTGTCGAGCGTGGGCGGGCTCGTGCGAACCCGGCGGCGTCCCAGCTGACTCACGGTCAACTGGGACGCTGCTGGTTCGACAGGGGAGTGAGTGCACGGCCGTCGCCATCCGGATCGGCTTGCGCGACTCGCCTACAAGGAGCCCAGAGCCACCAGGAACAGGGCAAGCGCCGACCAGGTCGTCACCATTTGGAGCCAGTTGATGTTGAAGTAGTGCTGGCGTCCCGCCTCCCAGTCTGCGGGCATGGCGTCGGGGTCCCAGGCCAACATCACCTTGTAGTGCGGTGTCTTCCACACGTTCGAGACGATGATCACACCGACGACCACGATGCCCAAACCGATCGCAGTGAGCACGAACGAGGTGGAGCCGCGATCGTCCCAGAGCAGCACGAGCGCGACGATCGGCCCGAGAAACATCCCGAGCGACCACAGATAGTTGAACGCCTTTCCCAGCCCATTGCCGGCGTATCGAAGGAACGCCTCCATGAAGTTCCGGAAGTCCCGTCCGTCCTTCGCTTGGAGCATCGGGCGCATGATGGTGCAGAGCATCCCCAAGAGGCCGGCTCCGAGCCCCGAACAGAAACAGATCGCTGCCAGTGTCCACTCCTCGCCGGTCACCACGATCCCCTCTCCACGCGGGGGTCTGGGACCCCGTTTCTGATCAACACGACAACCTCCTCAGGTCAGTAGCGTCAGCGATGCCGTGGTCGCCGAAACCGCGGCGAATGGCACCAGGCTCGACAGGACGTCGAACAGGGTGATGATCTCTGGATCGGCTGTCGGTTTCCTGGCGATGCTCTGTCGACGCAGCCGGGCTCCGCGCCCTAATCGCCGTCGGCTGCCCGCCGCCATGAACACCTCGAGGGGACCGAGAAGGCGAACCTTCACGACCGCAACCTCCTCACCTGAAAAGGCGATCGACAGCGAACCGCCAGCGCCTCCGGCCACCGTGAACTCATGGACCCCCAACGCTCCGACGACAGCGCACCCGGCACTCGCCGCCGGCGCCAGCGCCAGCAAGCCGAGATCCTCCGCCTGCTCGCCGCGCAACAACTGCACCGCGCCGCCGACCTCGCCCACGAGCACCTCGCCGAGTTCCCCGACGACCACCACGTCCAACGCAGCGTCATCGCTGCGCTCAACGCCAGCGCCGATCCGCAACTAGAACGGCGCGCCGGCGAGTTCCTGACCTCATGAGGCCTGCACTGCGTGGGTCCTCGCGCGCCCGGGACTTGGTGGAGCCGCGGCCCGAAAGAGCGGGCTGCGACGCGATTTGACAGAAGCTGGCCCAAGACGCCAGCGATCCAGTGGCCGGCTGCAGTTCGATGCCGTCGATCAGTCGCGATCGGCCGTGCCGACGCACGGGCCCATGGCTACGGACCGCGGGTGCCTCAACGACCAACAAACCGATGATCAGGCGAAGTCTCACGCGAAGCCTGCGGTGGAGCGGAGGCCGGCGAGAAAGTCGGTCGGCACGAACCCGGGCACGTGCACCGAGGCGACCGATTCCAGCCACGACATGCGGACCGAGTCGGGATGGGCGCGCACTTCATCAGCGAGCACCGCCTCGAACTCGGTGGGAAAGTCGTGCCGCGGCCAGCGATCGAGCACCGCGCGCACCAGCGTGGGTTCGAGCCCTTCGACGCCCGAGCCGCGCACGTCGAGCGCGATGCCGCGGTTCGCGTAGCGGGTCTCGAGACTCTTGTGGCGGGCGAGCGGGGTGGAGGCGTGCATAGCGATGCAGTCCCAGACGTTTGCGATCCGGTCGCGCTCCATCCCGTGATCGAGCAGCAATGCCCGCACGAGGTTGGCGCCGCGCACCTCGAACCGCTCGCTGCCGTCGGCGGCTGGTGAGAGGCCGGCGTCGTGCAGGATCGTGCCGAGGTAGAGCACCTCGTCGTCGAGCCCGACGCCATCGGTGGCGGCGAACGCCGCCGCGAACTGGTAGCTGCGCTCGCTGTGGGCGGCGATGACCGGCGCGGATTGGCCGAGGAGCCGCCCCACCTCGGCGGCGAGCGCAGTGGCCGGTGGGTCGATGAGATCACCGCTCACGTCGTCGCCGGCCTGGCTGCGATCGCCTCGATCTCGATCAGCCAGCGCTCGTCCCAGTGATCGGTGACGAGGACGGTGAGCGCCGGCCGGCGGTCGCCAAGCACCTCGTGACGCACCTCGCGATTGGCGACGCGGTATCTCCGGTCGCGGATGTACATCGACACCTTCACGAGATGGTCGAGGGTGAACCCGGCAGCCGCGAGGCACCGCGCGACGTTGCGCCACGCGAGGCGCGCCTGATCCGCGAAGCCGTCAGGGACCGAACCGTCAAGGTCCTCGGGGACCTGCCCGGCGACGAACAACAGCTCGGTCCCGGCCGGGACCACCGCAGCGTGGCTGTAGCCGCCGACCGCTGCAGGGACGCCATCGGGATCGAAGGTGCGATGGACCTGCGACATGCGATCACCGTAGATGGACGCGCGGACGGGAGCGGGCGAACGCTGTCGAGTCCAAGAGGTGATCCACTCGAAGCCGATCATTTCCGAGCCGACCTCTAGCATCTCGTTTCATGCCGTTCGTCGCGGATCCCGCTCGCTACGAATCGATGATCTACCGCCGTTGTGGTCGCAGTGGCGTTCGCCTACCTGCCATCTCGCTGGGGTTGTGGCACAACTTCGGCGATGATCGACCATGGGAGACCCAGCGCGAGATCTGCCGGCGAGCCTTCGATCTCGGCATCACCCATTTCGATCTGGCCAACAACTACGGGCCACCCTACGGAGGAGCAGAGTCGAACTTCGGGCGCATCCTGGGAACCGACTTCGCTGCTCACCGCGACGAGCTACTCATCTCGACGAAGGCTGGTTACGACATGTGGCCCGGTCCCTATGGTGACCTCGGATCACGCAAGTACCTGCTCGCGTCACTCGATCAATCGCTCACCCGGATGGGTCTCGACTACGTCGACATCTTCTACTCCCACCGCGTCGACCCCGACACGCCGATGGAAGAAACGGCAGGCGCGCTCGCGTCGGCCGCCACTCAGGGCAAGGCCTTGTACGTCGGGATCTCGTCGTACTCCTCGGAACGCACACGCCGCATGGCGGAGCTCCTTGCCGAGCACAAGGTTCCGCTACTGATCCATCAGCCGTCGTACTCCATGTTCAACCGCTGGACAGAAGCCGACCAGCTGCTCGACACGCTCGAAGACGTCGGCGCCGGCTGCATCGCCTTCTCGCCACTGGCCCAGGGCCTGCTCACCAACCGCTACCTGCACGGGGTCCCGTCCGACTCGCGGGCGGCAACGGGCGGCGCACTGAGCGCCGACTCGATCACCGATGAGCGACTCGCCCGCGTTCGCGCCCTCAACGAGATCGCAGCTCGCCGTGGCCAGAGTCTGGCCGAGTTGGCACTCGTGTGGGCTTTGCGCGACCCACGCATGACCTCGCTCGTGATCGGAGCCAGCAACGTGACCCAACTCGAGGACAACGTCGCCGCGCTGCGGAACATGTCGCTGACGGCCGACGAGCTAGCGGAGATCGATCAACATGCCACCGACGCAGGCATCAACCTCTGGAAGGGCTCGAGCGATCAGTAGGAAGAGGCAGAACTGGTCTATCGCAGGATCGTGCGCCGCGACGGGCTGAGGTCATCGACGGCTCACCTTGGTGTGGACTCGAGCAGCCGCTTGAGGGCCTGTTCGTCGCGTCGGCTGTCCCGTTCGAGGACTCGCGCCAACAGCGGCTCGGCGAGCCGCAGCCATCCTGCAGCGTTGAACCGCATGGTGCTCGTCACGTGGCATCGATCGGTATCAATCGGCTCGACGAGGTACGACGCTCGACCGGTCATCGCACCGTCGGGGATCTCGAAGGCGACGTAGCGGCCAGGCTCGAACTCGACAAAACGATTGCGTGACTCGATTCGCCGGCCAGCGAAGCGGCGCACGAACGTGTGCTCGCTTCCGACGCCGATCGGGCCGTCGGTCGTCCGTCGGACCTCGTGAAGTCCGCGCTGCCAGCGCGGTGCGTTGAGCTGATCACTGACGAACGCGAACACGTCGCCCGCAGGTCGATCGACGTCGAGATGGGTCACGACGTCGATCATGAGCACGGTCCGGCGTTCGTCGCCTCATCCCCACGGCACCGATCACGGCGTCCACACACGCGTCCGAGTATCGCGGCCGATGACCCCCGGCCACCGCGTCCGAGCCCGCCGGCGTCCCCCGCTGGCCGTGGGGGCGACCCTACGGAAGCGGCCAAGGGTTGATGTCTGGCTCCCCGATCATCCGCCGCCGACGTAGGACCAGCCAGCCAACGCCTACGACAAGCATGGCGGCGGGCACCAATTTGGCCACCTTCTGGCACACGTCGCATCCGGTCCATCCAGGCATGCCGCCTCCTTCATCTGACTGCGTCACGCTGCGAGGAACGTGACGTCAAGCACCCCGCGCATCGCGGGCCGAGCTGCAGCCCCCTGGTCTTCGTTCGCGGAGCAACCAGCGAAGCGTAGGGTCGCACAACTCCCAGTTCCCGCGGTGTCGGATCTAGGGCTTGACAGTCTGCTCATCCGGCCATCCAACGCGGCCGGGGCTGTGCGGCCGCAGCAGCGCGCGACGAGCCCTACGTTGGCAGCGTGGGGCTAGGTTTGCCCGTGTGCGAGGCCCGCGGCGCGCCATGAGCGCGCTCGACACCGATCTGGCCCGCGTCGAGCGAGACCAGCTGGTGGAGCTGGCTCTCGACGAGCTCAAGGGGTTGCTCTGCCAACCTGACGCCGACCCGTACCTGCCGCGTCGTGGGCCGTACCGCACGGGTCTCGAGGATCTCGCGCTCACGCTCGGCGCGGCCGAGCGCCTCCCGGACAAGCTGACAGTGCGGGTCGTGCTCCCGCCGGCGACGTCTCCCGAAGTGCCGATCGCGACGGCACAGGCTGCGCTGCAGCAACAGGCGAGCGACTTGGCCTCGGCGTCGTGGCGCGAAGCCATGGCCGTTCGCCGTATGGGGCGTCGCCAGTTGCCGGGCGGTCTCCTCGTCGCGGTGGTGGCCGTGTTTCTGGCCTACGGCGCCGCCTACCTCGCCAGCGAGGTCGACAACTTCGCGGGCAGAGGCATCCTCTTGGTGCTGGCGGGCATCGCCATCACGGTGGCCTGGGTGGCGTCGTGGATGGTGGTCGAGTCCACGTACTTCGACTGGCGGGAGTCCGCGCGCCAGGCCCACGCCTACGAGCTCCTCGCGCGCGCCACGCTCGAGGTCGTCGCACAGCAGCCCGGTGTCACCGAGCACGACTGAACCCGTCCGTCCAACGTGGCGCGTTTCATACACCGCCGCCGCGCTTTGAACAGGAGCGGGCTCAAGGCCGCGGAGCTACCCGCGGTTGACGCGCCACATGCGGCCGTCGAGTAGCTCGCGGGCTGCGTCGAGATGTCCGGCGTGGCAGGCGGTTTCGGTGATCACGTGCAGCACGACGTCACGGAGAGCATCAAGACGCCACGCGCCGAACAGGTCGGCGGGCCACCAGGTCGGTGAAGTGTCCGCTCGCCGCGCGGTGATGATCGCATTGGCTCGTGCGATCTCGTCGCGGTATGTGGTGAACACCTCCGCGGCCGGGATGCCGGTGTCCACTTGCCACGTTTCGTCCGCGCCATTGACCAATCCCTCGGTCACCTCTGCTTCGCCGGCGACCACGCCACGGAACCAGAACCGCTCGATGTCGACGGCAAGGTGCTGCACGAGGCCGAGACAGCTCCATCCCGACGGCAGCACGCGCCGCCGCAGCGCGGCCTCGTCGAGTCCTTCGAGGATGCCGAGGACGTGAGCCCGCTGGCCGTCGAGATATGAGAGCAGTGCCTCGATCTCCGCCGTATGCCGGCTGACGCCGTCGTCCGTCGACGCCGCGAGATCACCCCAGGTGGACAGGCAGAAGGGGTGACCAACCGGATCGGCGAAGACGAAGCAGTGATCGGAGTTTGGCTGGAACTCGAACTTCCTCGCCCCGGCGGCCAGCACGCGGGCCTCGGTGGCGGCCAGGTCCTCGACCTGGAAGTCGAGGTGCATCTGGATCGACGAGGCCGGGTCGGGCCAGGCTGGCGGGGTGTAGCCGGGCACCGTCTGGAAGTCGATCCGCCCGCCAGGGCCGTCAACGGTGGCCCAGGCGTCGTTCTCGAAGATCACTCGTCCGCCGGTGATGTCGGCGTAGAAGGCGGCCAGGTCGCGGGCGTCCGGGCAGTCGAGCGCCGCCGAACTGAGCGTGATGAGATCCGACAAGGACGTCCCCTCTCCTTTGGACATACACAAGGTGGACGCTCCCGCTTGTCCGAACTCATCGCATTGGCGGCGATGAAGTCCATGGCGTACGGGCTGTTTGTGAGCCGCACGTCCGGCGGTCAGCTCACTCGTCGGCGGGCGACCGATGTCCACGAACCACACCAGCGATCCCAGGGTCATGGCCGACACAAAGGTCTCGCCCACTGTTCGTCTCGATCGAGTTGTGGGTCGCGGTCTAGTGAAGGATTGACGACATGAGCGAGCGATCACTGCACGACTTCGACGACGACACCGAGCGGCTGGCCCACCAGATCCTCGACTATGTCATCGACCGCATCCGCATGTCGCCGCCCCCGCTCGACGGGCCGCGCGGCCCTGTCGAGCTGGCCGCCGCCACCGGCGAGACCGTCACGGACGACGGCCTGGGATGGGAGCGCGCGCTCGCGCTCTTCCGTGAGGTGCTCGCGCCAGCCTGCATCTCGAGCGACCATCCGCGCTACCTTGGCTTCGTCCCGACCGCGCCGGCCGAAGCGGCGACCCTGTTCGACCTCGTGGTTTCTGCATCGTCGATCTACGGCGACTGGTGGATCGAGGGCGCTGGTGCGATCCACGCGGAGAACCAGGCGCTGCGCTGGCTCGCCGGCCTCGCCGGTCTGCCCGAGACCGCCGGGGGCGTGTTCGTCAGCGGTGGCACGGCCGGCAACCTGACTGCGATGACCGTGGCCCGGGAGACTTGGCGGGAGCGACACGGCCGCAACCGCATCACCGGCGTCGCATGCGCGCCCAGCGCCCACTCGTCGATCGGGCTCGCCGCCAAGGTCATCGACGCGCCGGTCGTGGTCGTGGAAGCCGACGACCGCGGCCGCCTCACCGGTGAACGGCTGGCCGAGGCCCTGGCGAGCGCTGACGTCGCCGTGTTCGCGGCGATCGCCACGGGTGGCGCGACCAACACCGGCGTCGTCGACGACCTCGATGGTATAGCCACCGTGTGTCACGAGCGCGGTGTGTGGATGCACGTCGACGCCGCGTACGGCGGTGCGGCGATGGTGGCGCCGTCGGCCCGGCCGCTGTTCCGCGGCATCGAGCGGGCCGACTCATTCGTCGTAGACCCCCACAAGTGGTTGTTCTCACCCTTCGACTGCGCTGCGCTCCTCTACCGGGACCCGAACCTCGCCCGCGCAGCGCTCACCCAGCAGGCCGGCTACCTCGAGGTGCTCACCCCGACCTCGCCATGGAACCCGTCAGACCTCGCGATCCACATGACCCGCCGGGTGCGGGGGCTGCCGCTGTGGTTCTCGCTGGCTTCCAACGGGACGAAGGCCTACGAGCGAGCCGTCGAGCGCGGGCTCGCCCTCGCGCGTGAGGCCGCGCATCGCATCGCCGAGGCACCCCACCTCGATCTCGTGATGGAGCCCGAGCTGTCCGTCGTGCTGTTCCGCCGGCACGGCTGGGGTCCCGACGACTACCAGCGCTGGTCCGACGAGGCACTCGCATCAGGCCTGGCCTTGCTGGTGCCAACCGTGCACGAGAACGAGACGATGTTCCGCTTCTGCTTCGTCAACCCGCTCACTACCACCGACGACATCGAACTGGTGCTCGACGCGATGCGCTGATCGCAGTCAGCCAGGTTCGAGCTGCGAGCTGAGGAACGCCAGCACATGGGCCGCGTCGCCGCCTACCGCAGTTCGCTACGATGACGATCTACGACAACGTGGTCGCCGGAGTCAAGCTGCGGGGCCAGAAGCTCCCGAAAGCGGAATTGGACCAGATCGTGGAGCGATCGCTACACGGGACGCACCTCTGGGACGAGGTCAACACCGGCTACGCAAGTGTTCGGCGCTCGACCCGATCTCGACGCTCGCGATCGAGAGCTCATGGGCGAGCTCGAGGCGAACTACACGATCGTCATCGGGACGCACAATATGCAGCAAGCAACACGCGTCAGCGACTACACCGGCTTCTTCAACCTCGACGGCGTCGGCCAGCCCGGTCACCTCGTCGAGTTCGGCGAGACGTCCAGATCTTCAACGACCCGAGAGACGAGGCGACCAAACGGTACGTGAGCGGCAACTTCGGCTAGCCGGATGTCCCGGCACCCGCGAAAGCAGGAGGCGAGATGGCAAGCAACGCTGATCCCGCAGGTGAGGTTGATCGAACGAGTGTGGCTGTGGCCACCCAGGGCGACAGCGGTGGTCCACCCCCGACGCCCGAACCCGAAGAGACCGGCACGCGGAGGGTCAGGTTCCCCACCGCATTGACAGTGCTGGCCATCGTGATGTTGGCCGTCTGGATCGCCTCGTTCTTCGTCCCTGCGGGGGTCTATGACCAGGATCCGGAGACGGGAGCGCCGGTCCCGGGTACGTACCAGGAGCTTCCCGACTGCGGCACCGTCCCGCCGGAGGAACTGTGCTCGGACAAGAGCCTCGATGCCCAGTTCGGGATCTTGTGGCGGTCGACGCCGAACGGGCTCTACGGCATCGAGAACACGACGACGCGCCTCATCGGGGCGGACGAGTCCGGCTTCCTCTACGGCTCGGCTCAGATCTTCCTCTTCGTCCTCGCCGTCGGCGCCTTCATCACGATCGCGATGAAGACGGGCGCCATCGAGGCTGGCATCGGCCGGCTGGCGACGAGGTTCGGGAAGAGACGGCTGCTGCTCGTGCTCGTGCTGATGTCGGTGTTCACCCTTGGCGGGACGACCTACGGCATGTGGGAGGAGACCTTGGGCTTCTACGCCCTCATGGTGCCGCTGGTGCTCGCCCTCGGCTACGACCGGGTCGTCGCAGTCGGGATCATCGCCGTCGGCGCCGGGACGGGAGTGCTCGCTTCGACGGTGAACCCGTTCGCCACCGGCGTCGCCTCCGATGCCGCGGGCATCAGCATCAGCGACGGGATCGGTCTTCGGGTGCTGATGCTCCTGATCCTCGCACCCGTCGGCATCGCCTACGTGATGTTCTACGCCCAACGCTATGGTGCCCGGCAGGAAGCACCCGTGGCGACCGCCGCGGTCGCTGGGTCGGGCGGCGGCGTCCTGCTCGATGACGGGATGAGTGGTGACGAGCCGCCCGTCGCGGAGGTGCCCCCTCTCACCCGTTCACAGAAGATCGTCCTGACGATCTTCGGGTTGGCGTTCGCCATCATGATCTACGGGTTCGTGCCGTGGGAGGACGTCTGGCAGAACATCTTCGATGCCGACTATCCGCTGCCGACCTTCAGCAACTTCTATTTCACCGAGGCTTCGATGCTGTTCATCGTCGCCGCTGTGCTGATCGGCGTCGTGTCCCAGATGGGCGAAGAAGGCACGGTCTCCACGATCGTGTCGGGCGCGGCCGACTTCCTCAGCGCGGGCCTCGTGATCGTGCTGGCACGAGGCGTCACGGTGATCATGAGGAACAGCTACATCACCGACACGATCCTCTACTGGATGGAGACGCGCCGTCGACTCATTGTCGGGCACGTGCGTTCATCGTTCTGGCGTGGATCGTCAACATCCCGATCGCATTCCTCGTGCCGTCGTCATCGGGGCACGCCGCGCTGGTGATGCCCATCCTCGCGCCGTTGTCCGACTTCGCGGGGGTGAACCGGGCGCTCACCGTCACCGCCTACCAGTCGGCATCGGGGTGGGTGAACCTCGTCACGCCGACCTCGGCCGTGATCATGGGTGGACTGGCGCTGGCCAAGGTCGGCTACAACAAGTACGTCCGCTTCATCGTGCCCTACATGGGCATTCTGTTCGTAGCGGTGACCATCTTCCTCATGCTCGGCCAGGCGCTCTGACACCGGGTCGCCCGTCGAGATCACCTGCGAAGGAGTCCACATGCGTGTCGTCGTCGCCCTTGGTGGCAACGCCTTGCTGAGGCGAGGCGAGGAGATGACCAGCGAGAACCAGCGCGAGAACGTGCGCGTCGCGTGCGACGCGCTCGCCCCGGTGGCCATGGAGCACGAGCTGGTGATCTCGCACGGGAACGGCCCGCAGGTCGGGTTGCTCGCGCTCCAGGGCGCTGCCTACGAGAAGGTGCCGACCTACCCGCTGGACGTGCTCGGTGCCGAGACCCAGGGGATGATCGGCTACCTGGTCGAGCAGGAGCTCGGGAACCGGTTGCCGTTCGAGCGGCCCCTGGCGACCCTCCTCACGATGATCGAGGTGGACCCCGACGATCCCGCGTTCCAGGACCCCTCGAAGCCGATCGGTCCGATCTACGACCGTGCGGCGGCGGACGCCCTGAAGGCCGAACGGGGGTGGACGTTCAAGCTCGACGGCGACGCGTTCCGGCGCGTCGTGCCCTCGCCCGAGCCGAAGCGCATCTTCGAGCTGCGCCAGATCCAGTGGCTGCTCGAACGCGAGACCGTGGTGATCTGCGCCGGCGGCGGCGGCATCCCGGTCGCGTACAGCCGGGGCGTCAGCTCGTTGGAGTCGAAGCGGTCATCGACAAGGACCGCGCCAGTGCGCTCCTCGCGCCAGGACCTGAAGGCCGACGTCTTCGTGATGGCCACCGATGCGGACGCGGTGTACGTCGATTGGGGCAAGCCGACCTCGAGGGCGATCGCTCGAGCACATCCGGACGCGCTCATGGAGCACTCGTCGGAGTTCGGGGCGGGGTCCATGCTGCCGAAGGTGTCGGCGGCCTGCGATTTCGCCCGGTCGTCGGGCGGGAAGGCCGCCATCGGCGGGTTGTCCGACATCGGCGGGATGCTCGAGGAGAAGGCGGGCACGATCGTGAGCGCCGACGTCGACGGCATCGAGTACTCGCGTGAAGCCTTCCGAAACACTGCTGAAGGAGGACAGACAGATGCCATTCGGAGTTCATTCGGAGGTCGGCAAGCTTCGCAAGGTGATGGTTCACCGGCCCGGTCTGGAGCACACGCGCCTCACGCCGTCGAACGCAGCGGACCTGCTGTTCGACGATGTGATCTGGGTGAAGCGCGCCAAGGAGGAGCACGACGCGTTCACCGAGTCGATGCGTGAACGGGAGTGGAGGTGTTCTACGCCGAGGAGCTGTTCGCCGAGGCGCTGAAGGAGCCCGCCGCCAAGGAGTGGGTCTGCGACCACGTGCTCAACGAGCGGATGATCGGCACCTCCCTCGCCCGCCAGGCGCGGGAGTTCGTGGCGACCCAGGATCCGGCCCGCGTCGCGGACTTGCTCATCGGTGGCATCACACGCGCCGACCTGTCCGAAGCGAAAGGCCTGTTGTGGGAGTCGACCGACCCGACCCACATGCTCCTCCCACCGCTGCCGAACTTCCTGTTCCAACGCGATCCTTCGTGCTGGATCTTCGGCGGGGTGACCCTCAACCCGATGGCGAAGCCCGCCCGCAAGCCCGAGACGATGATCGTCGAGGCCATCTACAGGTTCCACCCGATGTTCGCCGCCGAAGGCGTGCGCGTGTGGTTCGGTGGAGCCGCCGAGGACTGGGGGCGGAGCACCGTGGAAGGCGGCGACGTCCAACCGATCGGCAACGGTGTGGTCATGATCGGCATGGGCGAGCGCACGTCACCTCAGGCCGTCTCCCTGATCGCCCGCGAGCTCTTCAAAGCCGATGCCGCGAGGACGGTCCTGGCCGTCGTCCTTCCCCGGGACCGCAGCTACATGCACCTCGACACGGTCATCACGATGGTGGACCGTGACGCGGTGACGGCCTTTCCCAAGGTCGTCGACGGCGCGCGGGTGTGGGCCGTCAAGCCGGGAGACACCCCGGAGGAGACGGTCATCGAGAAGTTGTCGGAGTCGCTCGTCGAAGCGATGGGCAAACACCTCGGGATCGGACAGATGAGGGTGATTTCCACCGGTGGCGACGAGTTCGAAGCGGAGCGCGAGCAGTGGGACGACGGCAACAACGTCGTCGCCCTCGAGCCGGGAGTCGTCATCGGCTACGAGCGCAACACCTTCACGAACACGAAGCTCCGCAAAGCGGGCATCGAAGTGATCACCATCTCGGGCTCGGAGCTGGGTCGAGGCCGGGGCGGCGGCCATTGCATGACGTGTCCGCTCGAACGTGACGCCGCCGACTGAGAAGGGTGCTTCCATGTACAACCTCCACAACCGCAGCTTCCTCAAGGAGATCGACTTCACTCCGCAGGAGTTCCGCTTCCTGTTGCAGCTCTCCGAGGCGATCAAACTCGCCAAGTACGCCGGGACCGAGACGAAGCGCCTGGCCGGCAAGGAGATTGCTCTGATCTTCGAGAAGACCTCGACCCGGACCCGCTCGGCGTTCGAGGTTGCGGCCTTCGATCAGGGAGCGCACGTCACCTACCTCGACCCCTCGGGTTCACAGATGGGCCACAAGGAGTCGGTCGCCGACACGGCACGCGTGCTCGGCCGGATGTACGACGCCATCGAGTTCCGCGGCAATCGCCAGGCAGACGTCGAGGAGCTCGCGGAATATGCCGGTGTGCCCGTGTACAACGGACTGACCGACGAGTGGCATCCGACGCAGATGCTCGCCGACTTCCTCACGATGCACGAGCACTCCTACAAGCCGTACGACGCGCTCGAGGTACGCGTTCTTGGGCGATTGCCGATTCAACATGGGTCGGTCACTGCTGGTCACCGGTGCGTTGCTGGGCTCGGACGTCCGCCTCGTCGGCCCTCGTGAGCTCTGGCCTCCCGAGGACATCGTCGCCACCGCCCACGAGCTCGCAGGCCGGAGTGGCGCGACGATCACCATCACCGACGACCTGGACGCCGGCGTGAATGAGGCCGATTTCGTCCACACCGACGTGTGGGTGTCGATGGGCGAACCGAAAGAGGTCTGGCAGGAGCGGGTGAACCTGCTTCGCGGCTTCCAGATCAACGGCGACCTCATGAAGCGCACCGGCAACCCCCGAGTCAAGTTCATGCACTGCCTGCCCGCGTTCCACGATACGAACACCAAGGTCGGCGGCGAGATGATGAACGCCCTCGGGATGCCCGACGGCATCGAGGTCACCAACGAGATCTTCGAATCCCCGGCGAGCGTGGTGTTCGACCAGGCGGAGAACCGTCTGCATACGATCAAAGCCATCCTCATCGCCACGCTCGGAGGGTAAGTCCGACCGGTGGGCGAGCTCGGCGCTCGACCGCTGCTGCGTGCTCCAACGCTACGACCTCGAACCATGAGATGACCCGGCCCTCATGACCCGAAGGTCGCAGGTCAAGACCTACGCCCGTCAGTACGTGTTCAGGCGTTTCGCCCGCCCTTCGGCGCGGCCTTTCCCTCAGCGGGTGAACGCGGCAGGACGCAGGGGGTCGACGCGTAGGCGCGCGCTTCGTCGACGATGCGTCGCAGGGTGGCGTCGATCAAGCGCGTGTCGGCATCGAGCCTGCGGAAGCGGGGAACGACGCTCGTCACGAGCCATCGCCAGCGGTCGTCGAAGCGGGTGATCCTCGGCCACGCTTGCGCGCGCACGGCGTACGGGACTCCCCGTGTGAGCGAGTAGAGGTAGAACGAGGTGAAGTACGCAACTTCCCGCCGCACTCCACGGACCTCGAAGGTCGTGGCCGAGCCGATCGAGACGAGCCTGGCGAACGCGCACGAGAGGAGATCGAAGTTGGGTTGCACCAAGGCGCGCTGCTCGTGCTCGAGGAGCTGGACGTTTCCCGCCCAGATGAGATCATCGGCCGTCCGTCGAGCCGCTGCCGACGCGGTCGCGTCCTCCAAGACACGGCGTCCTTGGTCGATTGCCTCGAAGCCGGAGAGGATGGGTGCGTAGTGGCGGTCCGCTTGCAGGAGAGCGCGTAGACGTTCGATCCCGTCGTCGGCAGTGACGTACGCCAGGTGGACCCAGAAGATGTCGTCGAAGATGGCGTTGTTCGTCGCCCGAATCGTGTTCACGTCCTCCGTCAGCAGCACCTTCCGCCGACCCAGGCTGCGTGGGATGTCGACGTAGCCGGTGCGATCGGTGTCCAGCTGGAGAGGGAAGAGGGCGAGCCGGACGTGGTGTGACGCGATTGCGGCCATCCCGGCCCACTTGAAGCACGCGGGCCGGAGCATGTAGATCCAGGCATAACGTGAGGAGATCTCCATGTTGCGGTGGAATGCGCAGCACTGGACGCTCAGGAGACGGTCGGACACCGCCTTCCATCCCGCGATCGTGTCCGGCGGCCCGTTCGGGGAGACGAGCTCGTATGGATCGGGGATGCGGTCCTCGGCCTCGGGAGTCGCGCGGTCCGAGTCACCCGTGCCTCCCCGTCCTGGCCAGATCCTGAGGTGTCGACCGGCACGTGCGGAGCCCACGACGTCAGCTCACGATCTGAGGGGCGACAGCTTCTTCGAGGCCCGCGGCGGCTTGGGCGTCGAGCGCGCGGGCGACGGCTTGTGAGTCCTCGAAGACGTCGAGCGCGTGGATCTTGCCCCACCGCAGGGTGATCACGTGGATGGCGTGTTGGAAGTACGGGTCGCCGTTCAGGAGGGTTGCGGTGCCGTCCCACTGCACGAACACCGTGGTGTTCCATGGCCAGCCCTTCACCCAGATGCTGTTGATCTCGAGATGGAGGCTGGGCAGGACACGGGCGAGGCGTTCGAACCACCGCCGCAGCGTGTCTCTGTCGTGACGTTCCCCACCGATCGCGTGTGTGCCGAGGAATCGGTGGTGCACAGTGGGTGCGATCGAGTCCATCAGCGCATCCCACCGATGGTTGTTGACGTGGTCGAAGCTCTGTCGGATCCTGCTCTTGACGATCAAGCCGTAGATCATTGGATATCAGTCCTCGAGGTTGCGACGGTGCTGGAGTGCGCCGGCTCAGCGCTTGATGAAGTCGAGAAGGTCGGCGTTGAACTGCTCGGTGTGGGTGGCGAACAGTCCGTGCGACGCCCCCGGGTAGACGTTCAGCTCGGCGCCCTGGACGATCTGGGCGGCCAGACGGGCGGACGCGTCGATGGGGACGATCTGGTCGTCGTCGCCGTGGATGATGAGCGTCGGCACGTCGATCTTCGTCAGGTCGTCGTTGAAGTCGGTCTCGGAGAACTGCCGGATGCAGTCGTGGGCCGCCTTGAGGCCGACCTGCATGCCCATCAGCCAGAACTGGTCGCGGACGCCTTGCGATACGTCGGATCCCGGTCGGTTGGCGCCGTAGAACGGGACGGCCAGGTCGGCGTAGAGCTGTGACCGGTCGGCGAGCACCTTGGCCCGCATCTCGTCGAAGACGTCGATGGGGGTGCCGTTCGGGTTGTCGACGGTCTGCAGCATCAGCGGCGGGATGGCCCCGACGAGCACCACCTTGCTGACGCGGGCCGTGCCGTGGCGGGCGACGTAGCGCACGACTTCGCCGCCGCCCGTGGAGTGCCCGACGAGCACGACATCGCGCAGGTCCAGCGTGTCGATCACGGCGGCGAGGTCGTCCGCGTAGTCGTCCATCGTGTTGCCGTTCCACGGCTGGCTCGAGCGGCCGTGCCCGCGACGGTCGTGGGCGACAGCCCGGAAGCCGTTCGAGGCCATGAACAGGAGCTGTGGGTCCCACACGTCGGCGTTGAGGGGCCAGCCGTGGCTGAACACCACGGCGTTGCCGGTGCCCCAGTCCTTGTAGAAGATCTGCGTCCCGTCCTTCGTGGTGACGTATCCCATGGCGGTCTCCTTGATCTCTCGGTGACGACGACCTGAGCATCCGCCGCACGCGCCGGTGTTCGAATCCCCCACCGCGTAGTCCGCGACCGAGCTCGATTGCCGCCGGATCCCCCAGCGACCACAATCGGCGCGTGGGGCGACCTCCGGCCGCGATGGTCCTGGTCCGTGACGTGCCGGTGCTGATGGCGTGATCCCGCTCGTCGGCCGGGAGTCCGAACAGGCCGAGATCGGTCGCCTCCTCGATCGGGCGCGCGACGGGTCTGAGCGGTGTCCTCGTCGTTCGGGGGGAGGCCGGGATCGGCAAGACGTGCTTGCTCGACGCCGTGGCGTCGGCGGCGGCGGACTTCGACGTCATCCGGCTGGTCGGCATCGAGTCCGAGATGCGGCTCGGGTTCGCGGCCCTGCACCAACTCCTGACGCCGTTCCTCGACGGCGTCGACTCGTTGCCGTCACCGCAGGCTCGCGCCCTCAAGGCGGCCTTCGGGATCAGCGACGACGGCGCACCGGATCAGTTCCTCGTCGGTCTCGCCGCGCTGACGCTCATCACCACCGACGCGGCGACGCGACGCCCGCTGTTGATCGTCGTCGATGACACGCAGTGGCTGGACCAGGAGAGCGCCGACGCGCTCGGGTTCCTCGCGAGGCGGCTCTACGCCGACCGCATCTGCATGCTGGTGGCGATGCGTGACGCGATCGAGGACCGCGGGCTGTTCGACGGGCTCCCGTCACTCAGCCTCATCGCGCTCTCAGACGGGGCGGCGGGCGAGCTGTTGGACGCGGCCGCTCGGGGGCCACTGGCCGACCACGTCCGTGCTCGCCTCGTCGCCGAGGCGCATGGCAACCCGCTCGCGCTCGTCGAGTTCGGTCGGGAGCTGTCAACCGACCAGCTCGCCGGAGCCGTGCCGCTGCCCGAGCCGCTCGCCGTCGGCCGGAGACTCGAGCGGCACTTCCTCCGTCAGGTTGGCGTACTGCCACCTGCGACCCGGCGACTCCTGCTCGTCGCCGCGGCCGAGCCGACCGGTGACGTCCGTTCGATCTGGCGTGCCGGACGCGAGCTCGACTTCGACGAAGGCGCGATCGAGCCCGCGCAAGCAGCGGGCCTGCTCGACCTCGGAGCGCAGATCGCGTTCCGCCACCCGCTCATTCGCTCGGCCGTCTACCAAGGCGCCAGTCAGGCCGATCGGAGTCGAGCCCACGAGGCGTTGGCGGTCGCCTGCGACGCGGAGCGTGATCCTGACCGGAGGGCGTGGCATCGTGCCGCGGCGGCCCGATCTCCCGATGGTGAGGTCGCTGCTGAGCTCGAGCGTGCCGCGAATCGCGCGGGAAGCCGGGGTAGCCGCGCCGCGTCAGCAGCACTGCTGGCACGCGCCGCGCAGCTCACGCCGGACCAGGGCGAGCGCGCCAGTCGATTCCTTGGCGCGGCGGCCGCCGACCTGACCGCCGGCAACGTCGTCAGCGCTCAGACCAACCTCGCACAGGCGCTTCCTGAGCTCCACGACCCACTACTCCTGGCCCGAGCCCAGCAGCTCCAAGCCACGGTCGCGTTCATCGACTCACGAACGGGGTCCTCCACGCCGGGGCAGGCGGGAAAGGTCGCCTCGATGATGCTCGACGCGGCGCGGGCGTTCGAGCCGCTGGACGTACATCGCGCCCGCGACGCCGTGTTCGACGCGATCCAGATCGCGATCCTCTTCGGCGACTCGAGTGCGGTGTCCGCGGTCGAGGTCGCGGACGTCGCGCGGTCATTCGACCTTCCGGCGGGGACGGTGCCGACCACTGCCGATCTCATCCTCGACGCGATCGCCGAACTGATCGCGGAGGGCTACAGCGCCGCGGCTCCGCTGCTTCGCGACGCGCTCGCCGCCGTGCAGGCTGACCCCGAGATCCGCAGGGTTCCCCGTCACCTGGCCAGGGCCTGCTGGATCGCCTTCGCGCTCAGCGACGACGACGCGCTGGGTGCGCTGGGGGCCGAGTGTGCAACGGCCAGCCGCGAGCAGGGCGCTCTCCGAGTGCTCCCCGAAGTCCTCGACTATCTGGGCCTGCGAGAGCTTCGGGCTGGCTCGCTCAACGTCGCCGAGGACCTCTTCACCGAGGAGATCGAGCTGCACGGAGTGCTCCGTCGGCACAGCGGTCCCGGCGAAGCGGCCCGGCTGATGGTGTCGGCGTGGCGCGGCCGCGAGACCGAAGTGCGCGCCGAGGCGGCCGAGCTCGCGGCAGAGGCAAGAGGCTTCGGCCTCGTCGTCACATGGACCGAGTACGCGGTGATGATCCTGGAGCTGGGCCTCGGGAACTACCAGGCGGCGTCATCGCTGGCTGGGGACGACTGGAACGACGACCTGTTGCTCGGAGACCTTCGAGCCGCCGACGCCGTCGAGGCGCACGTTCGCAGCGGCAACAACCCGGCGGCGTCGACCGCGCTCGCGTACCTGGCGGAACGGGCGGCCGCCAATCAGAGCGCGCTCGACCTCGGACTTCTCGCTCGGAGCCGAGCCCTGCTGGCGCGCGACTCCGACAGCTGAGGCGCACTACCGCGAGTCGATCGCCACGCTGGACACGAGCGCGACGAGGCTGCACCTCGCCCGTACCCAGCTCGTCTACGGCGAATGGCTCCGGCGTCAGAAACGGCGCCGCGACGCCCGCCAACAACTCGAGGCGGCACGCGACACCTTCGAGTCGATGGGCGCCAACGCCTTCGCCGACCGGGCGCGAGTCGAACTGCTCGCGACCGGTGCGCGTGCCCGCAGACGCGTCGACGAGACCCGCCACGACCTCACACCGCAGGAGTGGCAGATCGCCCGCCTCGCCGCCGCCGGAGCGACCAATCCCGAGATCGGCACCCGTCTCTTCATCAGCGCCAACACCGTGGACTACCACCTCCGCAAGGTGTACCGAAAGCTCGACATCAAGTCGCGACAGGAGCTCCCGAGCGTCGTGTCGGGCGACTGATCGGCATCGACTACGCGCCCGGAGGATTCGAGCAACAGCGAGGGCCGCGCACAGTCATCGCGTGGCAAGCGACGATCCACACGGCGTGGTCACCCTGCGAGGTGTCGGGAACATCGACCAGCTCCTGCGGCGCGCCGTGGCACGGATCGAGGCGCTCGGCCTCGACGTCTATGCCGTGATCGACCACAGCGGCGACGCCGCCGAGGCCGGCGTGACCATGCCTGAGACGAAGCTCGTGCTCTTCGGGAGCGCGAAGGACCTCACCGCGCTCATGCTCGCCCACCCCCACATCGGCGATCGAGCTCCCCCTCAAGCTGCTGCTCTGCGAGAGCGACGACGGCCACGTCCTCATCAGCTACCACGCACCTACGACCTCGCCCACCGATACGTCTTGACCGAGGAGGAAGCCGACGCGTTGCGGGTCGTCGACGCGATCGCACGACAGACACGGAGCAACGCATGATCATCGACCTGGCGCGAGCCGCGAGGTCCGGGCCAGCGGGCCGTCGAGCGGCTCCGATGCGACGGCCACTGGTCCGCGATCGACCCCACGAGGCACACTCGACGTGCACCATCGATCGGAGGCCGCGATGAACGACGTCTGCTCTCATCTGGGCCAGGTCGCCGATGTGGCGCCCAGCAGCAGCGGGTGCGAGGACTGCCTGCCGATCGGCGGTCGCTGGGTGCACCTGCGGATGTGCATGACCTGCGGTCACGTCGGCTGCTGCGACAACTCTCCGAACCGCCACGCCACCGCGCACTTCCACTCCGCCGGGCATCCGATCATCCAGTCCTACGAACCGGGCGAGGACTGGTGGTACTGCTATGTCGACGAGCTCGCGTTCGAGGCCGACGGCGCGCCATCCTTCTCCCATCCTTGACGAGTAGTCGGAGGGTCCACCACGTGGCTGAACAGCACGCCTACCCGCCATCGTCGTGCGACGGCGGTTCACCCCAGGCGTCAGCGCGGAGGAAGCGGCTGACGGCGAAGAACCACAGGACCGAGAGGATCACGACGAGCGAGAGCGCGAACAGCAACGGAGCCGGTCGAGCCCAGCCGCTGCCCACGGCTGCGCCCGCCGCGACGACCATCGCCAGGTTCACGGGTCGATAGACGCTGACCAGTGGCTCCGCATCGGCGAGGGCCCGGGTGGTGGAGATCAGCGCGAGCAGGCCGACGGCCACGGCGCACGCCAGCAACCATGCCGTGTTCGATGGTGTGCGCGCGTCGTGGGCGTTTCTGATCAAGCTGACCATCGCCGCCCCGGCCGCCGTGATCGACAGCGTGATCGGCAGGTGGCTCAGCATCCAACTCGCGAGCGAGCGACTGTCGGGGCGAGGGGGACGGCGACCGACGAGGTCGAAGTAGATCCACCAGAAGCCGAACCCGATCACGAGGGCGGCCATCCCGGTGGTGATCGTCTTCAGGTCGTGCTCCGAGTCGGAGAGCCCGCCCACCACGCCGAACACCACCTCACCGAGGACGATGATGGTGAACAGCCCGAATCGCTCGATCAACGAGTGCGTCGGCCGCAAGCCACGGCTCAGGCCCACTGCCGGGTGCCCGAGGGCCAGCATGCCCCCGATCCAACCGACCACCACGCAGGTCCACACGACGAGTCGCGGCCCGTCGGGAAGGAAAGCGCTCGCGAAGACGACGGCCGCCGACAGGGCGATGCCGGTCACGTAGCGCCTCGTCGCCGCCAGGAACTCGGGATGGTCTCGGCGATCCTCTCGGTGCACTCCGTACCACAACCACGTCAACAGCGCCTGGAACGTGGCGTATGCCGAGCGCGAAGCCGCGTCCACCGTCACCGGCGGCCTCCGCTGTGAAAGCCGCCAGGAGGACGAGGACTCCCATCTGTAGGAACACGACGGCGCGTGTCCGTCCGTCCTCGCGCCCGTGCAACTCGAGGTAGAGCGAGCCGTTGATCCAGCCGATCCAGATCAGAGCGAACACGACCGCGAACTCGGCGACGCCGCGAGGCGAGACGTGATCAGCGAGATGGTGGGCCGCCTGTGACACCACGGCCACATAGACGAGGTCGTAGAACAGCTCGAGGAAGCTGACGGTCCGCCCCGCGATCGGCTCGCCATGTGGTCGCGGTGGGCGCCACAACCAGCGTCTGAAACGACCGGCGAGCCGTCTCCTCGGTCACCGCGTCAACGTAGCCATCAGCGTTCCGACTCCCGGCTCGCCGAAGCAGCCCGCTCGATCAATCCGATCCGTCTAGTGGTCAGCCGGACGCGTGAACCCGGTGAGCTCCACCAATGCGGCCGCCGGGGCGCGTGGGCCGAGGAAGCCCTCAGCCAAGCCGTCCTCGTCGATGCGCGCCACCATCTCGGCCAGGTAGGCATGGCTGGCTCGACGGGCGTCGTCGGCACGCGGGTCGTCGGCCGCGTCGAGCACCCGCACGCATGTCACGAACACCTGGGCCGGGTCGACGCCGCCCTCCACACCACGGACGTCGAGCCACGGCAGGAGCTCCTCGACCAGTGTCACGGCCTCGTCGAGGTGGCCCTGCGCCAGGGCGGCTGCGGCCAGGCCCGCGGTGCACTCGCGCTGCATGGTGTGCAGCTCGCTGATGGCCTTCTCGGCGCGGCGCGTGCCGCAACTCGTCGACGGCCCGTGCCGGCTGCCCGGCGGCCAGCAAGGTGAGCCCGTGGACCAAGCGCCCCCGCGCCACCACGATCGGCACGCCCGCCCGCTGCGCCAACCCGATTCCCTCCGTCACTTGCCGCTCCGCCTCGGCGTGGTGGCCCTCGCTGGCGTCGATCAGGGCGAGGGCGTAGAGGGAGTTGGCAGCCAGGTAGTCGTACCCGATCTCGTTGGCGACGGCCAGGGCCTGCGCCATCCGGGCCCGGACCTCCTCGAGCTCGCCCGAGAAGCGGGCGAGCTCGCCCAGCGCGCTGTGGGCGGTGCCGATGCCCTCTCTGTCCTCCAGCTCGGTGGACAGCCGCAAGCCGTCCTGCCCGAGCCGTCGGGCCAGCCCGAGCCGACCCTGTTCGGTGGCGATGGCGCTCAGGTTGCCGACCGTGATCGACTCCTTGTACTTGTGGCCCGACCGCACGAAGATCTCCCGCGCTCGGGTGAGCGCGTCGGCTGACTCGTCGAAGCGGCCCTGGTTGTAGAGCACCGTGCCGAGCTGCCCGAGGGTGCTGCCCTCGCCTTCCACATCGTGGTCGAGCCGGCGGAGCTCGAGTGCTTCGTGCAAGAGCTGCTCGGCCTCAGCCAGGCGGCTCTGGTTGTTGGCCACGATCGCCAGGTAGCGCAGCGTCTCCGCCTCGGCGCTGCGCAGGCCCGCCCGGCGAGCGAGGGCCAGCGCCCGCTCGAGCGTGCTGCGGGCCTCGTCATGCTCGTACGCCCACGTCAGACCCTTGCCCCACCACAGCACGGTGTTGGCCTCCATGTCGAGCAGCCCGGCCGCCTTGGCCGTTGCCGCCCCCTCACTGGCGAACACGCTCTGGGCCGCGTAGTCGCTGTGCAGGAACGACCACCGCGCCCGGGCGACGAGCAGCTGCGCCTTCCGGCGGGGGTCGTCGAGCTCGGTCAGCTCGACGGCCATGGCGTCGAGGTCGGCCTCTTGCGCGGGCCGGTCTCCGAGCCGGTCGAGCACGCTCTCGCGCTCGGCGAGCACGTCGAACCGCAGGCCCTGGTCACCGGCCGCGGTGGCCAGCGCCTTGCCCAGCAGCGTCAGGGCGTCAGTGTTGGCGAACACCTTGGCCGCGTGACGCCCGGCCCTCAGGTACCAGGCGGCCGCCGCAGCGTCCTCGCCCGCCTGCTCGTGGTGCCCGGCGATCAGGCCGGCGTACTCGTCGGCCCGTCCGCTGCGCAGGGTGGCATCCGCCAACCAGCGGGCGATGCTGAGCGTGGTCGCGCTGGCGTCGTGTTCGCAGCACGCTCTCGTAGGCCACGTCCCGCACCAGCGCGTGCTTGAACACGCACTCGCCGGCGCCCACGAAGCTCGACTGCTCTCGGCGGTACACCACCTCTCTTGCTCGCAGGCCGTCCAGGGCGACTTGCGTGGTCTCCGGGCTGAGGCCGGCCGCCGCCGAGACGGCGCCGTCCCAGAACACCCGCCCGACCACCGAGGCCCGCTGCACCGCGTTGCGCTCCACCGGGCTGAGGGCGTCGAGTCTGGCCTGCAGCACTCCCTTGAGCGTGGGTGGCACGCGCAGGCCGGCCAGGCCGGCCTCGTCCACGTGCCACCGATCACCCGTGCGGATCAAGCCCTGCTCCACGAGCCACTTCACCAGCTCCTCGGTGTAGAAGGGGTTCCCCTCGGCCGTGGCCACCACGAAGTCGGCCACCGCCGCCGGCACGTCGTCGGCCCGCTGCAGGATCTCCTGCAACAGCAAGAGGCTCCGCCGCCGTGACAACGGCTCCAGCGATCAGGCGGGCGTGGTGGGCCAACCCCTCGCCCCAGTGCGGCCGGGCCTCGAGCAGTGCCGGCCTGGCCGTGGCCACCACCATCACGGGCGCCTCCCCGAGGCGCTGTGCCGCTCGCTCCAGCCAGTCCAGGCTGGCCTCGTCGGCCCAGTGCAGGTCCTCGAGCTCGAGCACCAGTGGGGCCTGTTCGGTGAGCGTGGCGAGGAACGCTTCGAGCGCCGCCGCCCCGATCTCGCTCAAGCCCCGTGGATCGTTGCGCATCCCGGCTACGGCGGCATGGTCGTCGCCGATCTCGAACCCGAGCCACGCGGCAGCGATGAGCGCATGGTCGGTGACCTCGTGGTTGCCGGTCCGCATGCCGGCGAGCCACTTGTCCGCCACCGACGCCGGCGGGTCGCTGTCGCTGATCTCGAAGCGGTTGGCGAACAGCTCCCGCAGCACGTGGTAGGGCACGATCGCGTTGGCCGCCGACGCCCTGGCCCGCAGCACCCACACCCCAGAGGGCAGTCCGGCCAGCCAGTGGTCGAGCTCGAACAGCAGGCGCGACTTGCCCACGCCGGCGTCGCCCACCACCGTGACCGTCCGCCACACCTGCTCCTCCACCACCTCGGTGAACCAGTCCTGCAGGCGCCGCAGCTCGAGGGCCCGACCGACTGTGCGGGTGGCCACTCCCTCCACCCCGTGGCGTTCCGGCCAGAACGAGCGGGAGCCCTCGGCCAGCACGAGGAACGCGTCGACCGGCGCGTCGATCCCCTTGAGGTGCAGCCCGGCGCGCCGCTCCAGCGCGAAGCGGCCCACGACGTGGCGGCACGTGTCGGCCGAGATGAGCACCCCGCCGGGCGGTGCCGCGGCCTGCAGGCGAGCCGCCCGGTTGACGGCCTCACCCACCACGACGAAGTCGGTTCCCGGCCGCTCGTCGAGCGTGCTCACCACCACCTCTCCGGTGTCGACGCCCACCCGCATCGACAGCGTCAGCCCGTACTGGTCCTCGAGCTCGCCGTTCAGCGCGGCGAGCTCGCCGGTCATGGACACCGCGGCGCGCACGGCCCGCTCGGGGTCGTCCTCCTGAGCCTGGTACAGCCCGAACACGGCCATCACGGCATCACCGATGAACTTCTCCACCACCCCGCCCTGCGCCTCGATGACCGTGTACCACCGCTGGAAGTACCGGTTGACGATCGCCCGCACGTCCTCGGCGTCGAGCGTCTGGGACAGCACCGTGAAGTCCACGAGGTCGGAGAACACGACCGTGACCAGCTTGCGCTGCTCGCCCCCAGCGCGCAGGATCATCTGCGCCCGCCGATCCCTCAGCGGGCCGAGGGCCGCCTCCACCACGGCGTCGCCCAGCGTGGCTCGCTGCGCTTCGAGTGCCGCGATGGCGGCGTCGAGAACAGCAGGGTCGTCCACCGCCGGCACCCTAGGCGTGGGACCCTACGGGGCTCGTCTTGCACAGCGACGCCGACCGGGAGAGGTTGAGCGTCGCCATGCACTGGTGCTGGTTCCACGTATTGACCATGCGTGTGAGGTGCTCTCGTCGCCGGGGGCCGGCAAGGTCGTCATCGCGATGGAGGGATAGCTTCGCCGGGGTGATCCCATGATCGCTCTGGACGGGGAACAGGCCTTGGCCACCGGGCACCTTCTTGCCGCGGTCTCGGCGCTGCTTGTCGGTGCGGCTGTTCTTCTGTTGCCGAAAGGCACCCATACCCACCGAGTGATCGGAGCCGTCTATGTCCTTTCGCTTGTTCTGGTGAATGTGGCGGCGCTGTCGTTGCATCGGGAGAGCACGTTTGGCGTCTTCCATGCGCTGGCCGTCGCCAGCCTGGTCACGATCGCTGGCGGGCTTGCGCCCCTGGTGCTCGGCAAACGATCGCTGCCGGTCCTCGTCACCCATGCGTACTGCATGACGTGGTCGTACGCCGGTTTGGTCGCGGCGGGATGCGGCCAACTCGCTGTGGCTGTTGGTCACGGTGATGGGACGTGGGTTGTGCCGGTGGTGATCGGCACGGTGTTGTCGATCAGCGGCGTCGTCATCTTCGGGAGAGTTCCGTCAACTCTCGATCACATGCTCGCTGAACGATGACCGGACACATCCCATCCTGACCGTCACCTCGTGCCCCCCAGTTCGGGGCCACGTCGGTGTAGGCGTCGATCCCGTTATGGTCGGTGCGGAAGGCTGTAGTCGCCGCTGCGGCTCACGGATGGCGCCGAGTGGTTCCCTCCGGCCGGGCAACGGGAGCTGGTGACCTGGGGCCCGAAGTACAGACCCTGGCACTTGTCGCACCAACGCCACTCGGATTGCCGGCTCGCATCGGCCGGCACGTTGTGCGGAAGGCTGTAGTTGCCGCTCACGGATGGCGCCGAGTGGTTCCCTCCGGCCGGGCAACGGGAGTTCGTGACCTGGGGCCCGAAGTACAGACCCTGGCACTTGTCGCACCAACGCCACTCGGATTGCCGGCTCGCGTCGGCCGGTGCGTTGTGCGGAAGGCTGTAGTTGCCGCTGCCGCTCTGAGCGTGCGCGCTGTGCGTACCGCCGCTCGGGCAGCTGGAAGCCGCGACGCTCGGCCCGAAGAAGATCCCCTGGCACTTGTCGCACCAGCGCCAGTTGTCCTGAACGGGAACCGCACCGGCGCCGCCGCTGCCCAGCCGTTCGACCTGGACGAAGATGGAGTAGACGGCACGGAGTTGGGGATCATCGACATACCTCAGCTCGATGACCCCGGTGCCGAGGCCCTGAAGGTTGTTGGAGCTCAGGAACTCAGCCGTGTCGCTGTTCAACGCCAACGTGACCGGGTTGAAGATGAACCCGTCCACGTTCGCTGGATCCCGACGTGCGCCGATCGGGCGACGCCTCGGCTCGCCGAACGGCGACCACAACCCGGTCAACGAGCCGATCGTCTGGATCCCGAGCGACACGGCATCGAAGATCGGCTTGGAGACGGGCCAGATGCCACCAAAGACCTCCTTGGCGCGCTGGCCGTACTCCGCGTCGACGCCGACCTGCCACGCCAACCAGTCGTTCCAGAAGCCGGTCACCGGGATCCCACTCCCAGATCGTCGGGGTCAGCAGGACCATCGGTTTGCCGGGTGAGAGATCGCCTTCCCAGATGGTGTACGGGGGAACTCGAAAGCCGCTCAAGGGCCCTGTCCGCAGCCAAGGCTGCAATGAGGGGAACTTGTCGCCGCTCACGATGCCACCGCCGCTGGATGCGGTCCCGGCCCGCACACGATTCGGGAACGACGAAGTGTCGCCGAAGACCTCGCTCTCGCTGTCGAACTGCTGCAGCACCGTGCCGTTCGCGTCCGCCACCCGGGTGTTGACGTCGAGGAAGACCTCGTCGTGCTGCCCGTCCCGATTGAGGGCGTCGTCCCAGCTCTCGTTCCTGCACCAGAACCCGTTGATCGTTGCCCTGTACGTCACCATGATGACTCTCCAGTCGTCGTCGTCGAAATGCGAACGTGAGCCGCTGCAGGCTTCTCGGCGCCACAGCGGGGTTTCGGCACGGAGAAGAGGGCGTCAGAACTGCACGTGACGAACTCCCTCGACCGCGGAGTGCAGCATGCGCTGCATGCCGGTCCAGCGGATGAGGGAACGATGAGACCTCGGTGAGACCTCGGATCAGGAGAGCTGTGCGTACCAGTCGCGGCCGGAGCCGATACCCGCTGCCCCGTACCGCTTCCACGGCGTGTGCGTCGGGTCCGAGCTTGACCCGCAACGATCGAACGACGGCGTCGACGACGTTGCTCCCGCCCGCGAACTCCGTTCCCCAGACGTCGCGGATCAGCTCGTAGCGCGTGACCGTCTTGCCATCGCGCTCGTGGAGGCGTGTGAACAGGCCGAACTCGAGCGGAGTGAGGCAGACCCGCGTCCCGTGCAGGACCAGCTCACGAGCTTCGGCATCGATCGTGGGCTCGCTCTGGACGCCCAGCTCGGCGGCGATGAGGCCGGCCAGCCATCCGTCGACGGAGCCGGCGCCGAAGTCGAGCACGACCGACGTGTAGACGCTGCCATCGAGCAGGACGGCACTACCGTCGAACGGACGGAAGCCGAGCTGTTCGACGACCGGCCAGAAGCTGGGGACGTCCTGCACGACCACGTACATCCGGCGAAGCGCCGGCCGCAGCTCCATGTAGGTCCGTTTGGCATCGAGCCACGAGACCGCCTGCGTCGCGCCGGGCGCCTCCCCATGCTCGGCATCGAGCCATCGGCGCAGACCGAGGGCCACCTCGCCCGGTGCCAACGGATGGTCCCGGAGGTGGTGAGCCCACGACCCGACCACGGGGTCTTGGACGAGCGGCGGACGGATCATCCCACCGTGGAGCAACACCGAGAACCCGACCGTCACGCCGTCGCGGTCACGCATCACGGAATACGTCTCCGGTGCCGCGGCCAACCAGCGCTCCAGAGCAGCGGCTGCTTCGATGCCTTCGTGCCGTCGCACGATCGTGCTGATCGCCGGCGCGTCGCTGGCGCGCGCCGGTTCGACCGCCAGCGGCTGGGCATCGCTCGGGAAGAACGCCTCCCGGACTACTGGGTTGTCGATGAGGTACAGGAGGTCGGCGGTGTATCGCCAGAACTCCGCCGGCGCCGCTTCACTCATCTCGGCCTTCAGCTCACGCCACGCGGCCCGTCGGTAGCCGCGATAGAGCGTGGGGTTCGCACCCCGCAGGAAGCCGCGCGATGGAGTCACGGACCGCCTCGTGGACCACGAGGCCGTCGCGTCCGGTGTTGACGAACGGAAGCTCGAGCAGTCGGCGAAGGGCAGTCGCGCCGTCAGCTTCGAGCATCGCGCCGAGGATCGGCTCGGTCGCACGACGAACGACCGAGGCGGCCTCGAGTGCCCGTCGCGTGAGCGGATCGTCGACATCCTCGAAGTAGAGGCGTGACAGCTCCTCGACGACGCGCGTCATCGCCGCCTCCTCGAGACCGAGCGCCGGTTGCTCGGAGACTCCCGCTGAAGCGAGGGTGAGCGCGAGCGGATGTCCGCGTGCGATTCGGTTCAGGCGCGGCGCCTCGGAACCCTTCACGCCGCGCCGCTCGAGCAACAGGCAGGCGTCGGCCTCGCTGAGCGGCCCGAGCGTCACGCTGCGGAATCCGCTGAGCGCGAACCAACCGGCGACTGGTCGCTCGCGGCCGGCGAGGATGACGCCGACGTGCGATGCCAACGACGGCACGAGCACCGTCCTCAACCACGCGTCCATCAGCCTGAACACTTCGTAGTGGTCGAGCGCGAGTATCACCGGTCGCGCGAGTGCTCGCAGATGATCGACGAGTGCGCTCACCTCGGTGAAGCCTCCGGCGGCCCGGAGGAAGCCGCGTTCGGTCGGCTCGACCGTGCGGCAGTCGAGCGCACGAACAGTGCTACCGGCTGCTCTGGCGTCCCCGAGGAAGGTCGCGAGAAGCGTGGACTTGCCCACGCCGGCGATCCCGTGCAGGTAGAAGACCTCGCCGGCGCGCACCTGTTCGGCCAGGACGGACAACTCCGCCTCTCGCCCGACGAACCAGCCGCGCTGCTTGGCGGGAGCGACGCTCACCGTGTCGGCTCGGTGCGAATGCGCTCTGCGCAGCTTCGGCGGGTGGCGGCCGCGAGCGTGAAGCGACCGCGGTCGTGCGGGCTCTCGCTGGCCATCCGACCCTCCGATTCATGCAGAGGCTGCTCCAGTCAAACCCAGCTCGACAGCGGGCGCAATGAGTTTGTGATCGTCGAGTGCGTAGTGTCGGGCTGATGGGCGGCAACCTGCGCGTCACGCTGTGGTCGCTCTGTTCGTGGGCGGTGCTCGGCATCTGCGTGGCGATCTGGCTGCCGATGATGGCCACCGTCTGGCTGGTCACCGCGCCGTTCGACAAGGGGCGGTACTGGACCGGGTTCCTGTTCCGAAAGCTGGCCGTCGTCCACCAGCGACTCACGCCGCTCTGGCATTTCCGGGTGACGGGGAAGCTCCCCGATGATCCGCGCCGGCCCTATGTGGTCGTCTCCAACCACGAATCGTTCGTCGACATCCTTCTGATCTCCCACCTGCCGTGGGAGATGAAGTGGCTCAGCAAGGTGGAGATGTTCAAGATCCCCGTCGTCGGCTGGCTCATGCGCTTGGCCGGCGACGTGCCGGTCACCCGCGGCACGGCCGACAGCGCGGTCGAAGCGCTGCGCCAGTGCCGCGACCGGCTGGACAAGCGGGTCTCGGTGATGGTCTTCCCCGAGGGGACACGCTCCACGACGGGCGAGTTGCTGCCGTTCAAGGACGGGGCGTTCAGGCTGGCCATCGAGGCGGGGACGCCCGTCCTGCCCCTGGCCGTCACCGGGACGGCCTCCGCGCTGCGCAAGCACAGCTGGCGCCTCGGGGACAGCACCGCCGAGGTGCGCGTGCTCGAGCCGATCTCCACGGTCGGGCTCACCCTGGCCGACGTGGCCATGCTGAGGGAGCAAGCCCGCGACCGCATCGGCGCGGGGCTGAAGGAGCTCCGCGACGAAGCCGCCTGCTCACACCAGTAGGGCCCGCTGGCTGCGCGATCGGGTTGGCGGCATACAGTGCTCCGCCGTGCCCCGGCCGGTCCTGCTCGCAGTGGACGACGACCCCGGACATGCTGGCCGAGGTCGGTCGCGAGATGGAAGACCGGTACGGCCGGCAGTACGAGGTCGTCTGCCTCCGCTCGCCCGGTGACGCCCGGGAGCGCCTGGCGGAGTACGCCGGGTCCGGGGTGGAGGTCGCTCTGGTCCTGGCCGGGCCGTGGCTCGACGGCGCCACCGGCAGCGAGCTTCTCCGGGAGGTGCGCCTCCTCCACCCGCACGCCATGCGCTCCCTGCTGATCGCGTGGGGTGACTGGGGCCGGAAGGCCACGGGCGAAGCGATCTTCGACGGCATCGCGCAAGGCCACTTCGACAGCTACGTGCTCCGACCGGCGGCTTCACCCGACGAGCTGTTCCACCAGGCGATATCCGGGCTGCTGCTCGACTGGTCCGAGTCCCAGCGGGCCGCGCCGTACACCGTCCACATCGTCGGCGAGTCGTGGTCGGGCCGAGCCCACGAGCTTCGTGACGCACTTCGGCAGTGCGCCATCTCGCACAACTTCTGCCTCGCCGACTCCGCTCAAGGGCGTGAGCTCGTCGCCGCGGCCGGGGCGGGCGTCGACGCTGCCGATCGTCGTGTTCCCCGACGGGACGGTCCTGGAGAACCCGTCCAACGCCGAGATCGCGGTCGCCGCCGGATCGCCCGTCAACCCCGAGACGATGGACTTCGATGTCGTCATCGTCGGTGCCGGGCCTGCGGGCCTCTCGGCCGCCGTGTACGGGGCGTCCGAGGGCTTGGCCACGCTCGTGGTCGACAAGGGCGGCATCGGCGGCCAGGCCACCTCCAGCTCACTGATCCGCAACTACCTCGGCTTCCCTCGCGGCCTCAGTGGCCGGCAGCTCGCACAGCGGGCCTACAACCAGGCCTGGGTGTTCGGAGCGGACTTCGCCTTCATGCAGACCGTCACCGGCCTGGCGCGGGAGGGGGAGCACCTCCTCGTCGAGCTGTCGGACGGCGGCCCGGTGCGGACGAGGGCGGTGCTCCTCGCCATGGGCGCGAGCTACCGCCGGCTCGGCGTGCCGTCCCTCGAGGCGCTCCGCGGCGCCGGCGTCTACTACGGCGGCTCGACCTCGGAGGCCCCTGGGCTGGTCGGTCGCGAGGTCTTCGTGGTCGGCGGCGCCAACTCCGCGGGTCAGGCCGCCCTTCACCTCGCCCGCTACACCAAGCGGGTCACCCTGGTCGTCCGGGCGGCGTCGCTCCGCGCTGGGATGTCGGAGTACCTGGTGCGCCAGATCGAGGCGACGGACACGATCGACGTGTGCGTCGAGACCGAGGTGGTGGGGGGAGGCGGCGAAGAGTCGCTCGAGCAGCTCGTCCTCCGCGACGTGACCACGAGGGACGAGGTGACGGTCGAAGCGCACGCGCTGTTCCTCATGATCGGTGCCCGCCCGTTGACCAGCTGGCTCCCGCCGACGATCGAGCGGGACGCGAAGGGGTTCATCCTGACGGGCCCGGACGTGGCCGACGGCCAGGTCTGGCCGCTCGAGCGCCGTCCGTTCCTCCTCGAGACGAGCCTGCCGGGCGTCTTCGCGGCCGGCGATGCACGGCACGGCGCGATGAAGCGGGTCGCGTCCGCGGTCGGCGAAGGTTCCATCGCGGTGCAGTTCCTGCACGACCTCTTCGCCATCGAGCCGCCGGCAGCACGTGCGTCGGGTTGAGGCTGGCTATTCGATCCAGTCCGGGATGCCGCCGAGGGCGAGCGGGAATCCGTCGGCGCGCAGCTCTCGTCGGCCGGTGCCGTCGGGCCGCACGACGTAGAGCGCTCGTCCCGATATGAGGAGGTAGCGGCCATCGGGTGACCACGTCACGAACTGCCCGGACTCGGGCGTGACGCGGCGCTGGTTCGAGCCGTCGGCGCCCATGATCCAGATGTCGTGGTGCTCGCCGGGCTCGTCGCCGTTCCAGCAATCCTGGTCGTCGGGCATCCGGGTGCAATCGTCGCGTTCGCTGGCGAAGGCGATCGCCGTACCGTCCGGCGACCACGCCGGCCAGCCGTCGGATCCGCCGGCGTCGGTGAGTTGGGTCGTCGAGCCGGTGGCCACGTCGGCGACGTAGATGTCGTAGTCGCGACCACGTGTGGCCCATGAAGGCGAGCCTGGTGCCGTCCGGCGACAGCGTCGGGTACTCGACCCACCCATCGATCGGCAGGCGCCTCAGGTCGGTGCCGTCGGGGCGCACGATGTAGCCACCGAGCGCACCCCCTCGCGGTCGGAGTTGAAGACGATCCACTCGCCGTCGCGCGACCAGTCCGGTCCCCAGTCGTTGGCCGGGTTGTTCGTCAGGTTCCGGGCCTCGGTGCCGTCGGCGCGGGCGATGTAGATCTCGTCGTCCTCGTTGACCCCCCGCCGCGAGTCGCGGTAGACGACGTACTGGCCGTCCGGTGACCACGCCCCATCGAACTCGGTGCCGGCGCGGGCGGTGATGTTGTGCACGTCGGAGCCGTCCGGGCGCATCGTGTACACGTCCTCGAAGTCATCGAACACGATGCGGCCGTTCAGGTCCGCGACGTCGATCGGCTCGCCGACCGAAACCGGTAGCTCACCACGCCCCTCGACGCGGGCTTGGCGCCGACGTCGTGGCGTCGTCGAGCTCGCCGTCAGTGCCGTCGAGGGCGCCGGCGCTGCCGTCAAGGGCGCCGTCGAGCCTGTCGCCGAGGAGCCACCTTCCCCACACGCCGCCGCGCCGACCATGACCACCAGAACTGATCCGATGAACCGGCCAGCTCCCGTCACATCGCTTGCTACCCCGCAGGACGGTTCGCGGTTCCATTCCCGGCACCGCGTGCGACGTCGGGGTGGTGCCGCCGTACGAGGTCTGGGTAGCTGCGGACGAAGTAGTTCCAGAGCTGCTCGCCGTAGCAGGCGGCACTGGTCGATCGGGTGCCTCGCTCGCCGCCGAGGAGCTCGTCATGCTTGGCCATGAAGCCTGCGTCACGGTGCCGAGGGCTGGCTGCTACGGCTTCGGTGAAGCGGTGATCGAGCGGCAGCGGGTCGAGAACGGTGCGCAGATCCGGCCCGTGGAAGTAGCCCGACGAGTAGCGCTCCTCGCCAGTGATGACCCGGTGAGTCGTGGCGACGAAGTAGTTGCCGGTCATCGACTGGAGGATCTCGCCCAGGTTGACGACGATCGCGTCGTCGGAGGCGGGCACGTCGATCCACTCGCCGTCCTCGTTCAGGGCTTGCAGCCCGGCCACACCGTGCTGCCACAGCAGCGTGAGGAAGCCGGCGTCGTGATGGGCGTTGACGCCTGCTTCGCCGGGAGGCGTCGGGGGATAGTGGATCAGCTTCACCAGCGACGAGCGCCGCTCGCCGAAGCGCTTGTCGAGATGGTCGGCCGTGAGACCGAGGCCGACGCACATGGCCGCCATGAGCTGGTCGGCGATGGCGCCCATCTCGCTCTGGAAGCGTTCGACGACACGGCGAAAGCCGGGCAACGTCGCGTCGTCGGGCCACTGGTTCGGGCCGTCGAGGCGGAGGTAAGGGGGCTCGACGTCACGAGGTCGCGGCGGGAGCTCGGTCCAGACATCGATCTGCTCGCGGTGGTCGACGCTGAGGTCGGTGAGCTCGGAGCCGACCCGCTCCCAGCCACGGAACCACGGTGACTGGACTTTGTCGATCCTCGCCTTGATCGAGTCCGGCAAGGTGAAGAAGGACCGGAGCGCGGTGAAGTACTCCTCGACGAAGGCCGGATCGACGCCGTGGTCGACGAGCTGGAAGAACCCCACCTCGTGGCAGATCGCCCGCAGCCGCTCGGCGAAGGCCTGCCGATCGGCACCGGCCTGCGTCCAGTCGGACAGCGATACGACGGGGATCTCGCTGAATGCCACCGTCGACACGGTAGTGGCGCAGGGCGGCCGGTTCCCCGGGGGCTCGGGTGCCTTGAGGAGCGCTCGCGTTGCGTGCATGTGCTCGCAGCTCGACCTGGAACGATGGTGGCCGTGACCGCTAGCCGCGTCGAGTTCTGCCACACCGCCGGTGGTCATCGGGTGGCCTACGCCGAGGCCGGTTCTGGACGACCACTGGTCATGCTCCCGGGTTGGCTGTCGCACGTCGAGCAACTGTGGGCGCACCCGGCCGCCGCCAGTGCCCGCGCCAAGCTCGCCCGGTCCCATCGCTTCATCTGGTACGACCGACTCGGATGCGGTCTATCGGATCGCAGCGGCTTCACCCCGTCGGTCGACGACGACGTCGACCAGCTCGAGGCTGTGCTCGAAGCCGCACGGGTCGAGCGGTGCAGCCTGATCGGTTACTCCTGGGGTGGTCCGGCGGCGGCCACGTTCGCCGCCCGCCATCCCGAGCGGATGGACCGCCTCGTCCTCTACGCCACCTATGCCCGTGGTGCGGCGGTGACCACGTCTGAACGGCACGAGGCCTTCACGGCCCTGCTTCGCAGCAACTGGCACCTTGGAACGGTGGCATTGGGCACGATGTTCGTCCCCAACGCCAGCGGGCGCGACCTTCGCTGGTTCAGCCGCTTCCAGCGCGCCACGACCTCGGCCGACGTCGCGGTCATGCTGCTCGACGAGATGCGACACCACGACGTCCGCTCGGCGCTCGTGCGCATCACCGTGCCGACGCTGGTCCTCACCAACCAGTACGACCCGGTCATCGGTACCGAGCACGCACACGAGGTCGCGTCGCTCGTCCCCGGGGCCGTGCTCCACGTCCTCGAAGGCAACGAGCACGAGCCGTTCATCCGCGACTCGGGCGACGTCGTCGACACCGTCCTGGACTTCGTCGATGGCCGCCCCCTCCGCCGACCCGAGCGGCGCGTGCCTAGCGGTGCCGGTCCAGTCCCCGAGAGACCGAGGTGCTCCGTCTGCTCGCCGGCGGAGCCGCCAACAAGTCGATCGCCAAGGAGCTCGGCATCAAGCCGGCCACCGTCGAGCGCCACGTCGCCAACGTGTATCGCAAGCTCGGCGCCCGCGGCCGGGCCGACGCCGCCCTTGCCGCCGCCGGGCTCGGTCTCGTGACGCTGCCGGGCCGCTGACCGTCGACGCGCCTACGGGTTTTCCTGCATGCGCGCGATGGTGGTTGTCCCTGATGACGTTGCCACAGTCCGGCCTTACCGTCGGCCACAGCGGTGCGGCGCGAGGCGCCGCCGACGGACCGAGGAGGACCGATGAGGATCAGCAAGCATGACGTCCCGACGGTGATCGACGCCCCAGGCGCGGTCGCCCGCCAGGTCGAGGGTTTCGGGGAGGCGGCCGAGCCGATGGCTGGCGAGTACTTCTCGCTGGCCGCCGGCGCCGACATCGCCCCGCTGCTGCAGGGACTGCCCGGCGACCACTGCGCCGCCCCGCACTGGGGCTACCTGCTGCAGGGCGTCGTCGTGGTCAGCTACGCCGACGGCAGCGAGGAGACGGTCGTGACCGGGGACCTCTTCTACTGGCCGCCTGGGCACAGCGTCCGGGTCGAGGACGATGCCGAGGTCGTCCTTTCAGCCCGACCCATTCACACCGAGTCGTGATGGACCACATGCGCGAGAAGATGGGTCTCCCGGCCTGAGTCGCAACTGAGGCATCCATGTGCCGATCGCGTGCCGCGTCACTCAGGTGCGGGCCGAGCGCTTCGAGACAGCTCTCCAGATGAGCAACGCGACGATCGCACCCAGGATCGAGAAGATCAGGCCGCTCGGTTGGAAGAACCCCTCGTCGTCATCCCAGCCAAAGAGGACATAGGCGCCAAAGCCGCCGATGAACGATCCGACAATGCCGATCAGCATGGTTTGCCACCACGTGATCGCGTCACTGCCCTTGACGAGCAATCGGGCTGCATAGCCCGCGATCAGACCGATGAAGATCAGGTACATGACCGTCCAGAAGTTGAACATTGCAGCAACCCCCATGAGCGCCAGCGGCATGCGAGCACAGCGAGGCTCTCTCTGTTTCGTGTCTCGCGGGTGCCCTTCGCGCGCATCGTACCCACGAGTCAGCCGTGACCGGATCCGTGCCTACCTGTGCCGACCACCCCAGACGTGGGAACGGTCGTGAGCACGGCCGCCCGCCAAGGCATCTCTATCCTCCCGCCTGCATGAAGCTGCTGGTGGTGGTCGCCCATCCGGACGACGAGACGTTCGGCACCGGATCGATCATCGCCCGCGCCGCCGCCGAGGGCGCCGACGTGGTCGTGTGCTGCGCGACACGCGGTGAGCTCGGCGAGGCCCGGCCCGGGTCGATTCCCGCCGGGCTCGACCTGGCCGACGTGCGCGAGTCCGAGCTCAGAGAGGCTGCCGCGCTGCTCGGTGCTCGCCACGTTCGCCTGCTCTCGTTCGACGACTCCGGATGGGACGGCGACTGCTCGCCCGCTTCGCTGGTGGGCGGACCGCTCGATCGAGTGGCGGCAGAGGTGCGCCAGGTGCTGCTGGACGAGCAGCCCGACGTTGTGGTGACGCTCGATCCGACGGGCGGTGACGGCCACCGCGACCACGTGCGCATCGCGGAGGCCACCACGATCGCCTTCGACGAGGTGGCGCCGGCGGGCGCTTCGCTCTACTACTGGTGCCTCGTCCGCTCGGTGATGCGCCGGTGGATCGCGCACCGTCAGGGCTCTGTCTACGGCGAGGTGCCGAGCGACGAGTTCGGCTGCCCGGACGAGATGATCACCACCGAGATCGATGTGGCGGACCTCATGTCGCTGCGGTGGCAGGCCATCCGCGTTCACCGCAGCCAGGCCTCGCCGTATGACGATCTGCCCGACGATCTGGCCGCCGCGTTCCTCGCGACCGACCGGCTGGTGCGGGCCCGCCCGCCATGGACGGGAGGGCCGATCGAGACGCGGTTGCCGGGATGACGGCGAGACGGACGAGCTGTCGTTGCGGTCGGCCCGGTCGTGCGGACGCACGGCTCCTCTCGCGGAGGTCGGTTGCGGATAACGCAACGCAGCTCCGCGAGAGTCCCTGGAACGCACTGCCTCCGCCGACGATCTGGACTGAGTCCAGAATCTGAGCCAGAATGCCCCCGTGTCCCAGGAGGTGTTCGTCGAGCAGGCAGCGCTGCTCCGCCGGCACGGCGTGCAGGTCACGGCTCAGCGCCTGGCCGTCCTGCGGGCGGTGGCCGTCCGACCGCACAGCTCAACGGACGACATCGACAGCGTCGTGCGGGCGGAGCTCGGCGCCATCTCCCGTCAGGCGGTGTACGACGCGCTCGGCGTCCTCACCGACAAGGGCATCCTCCGGCGCATCCAGCCCGCCGGGTCGCCGGCCCGCTACGAGAACCGGGTCGGCGACAACCACCACCATCTCATCTGTCGGACCTGCAGCCAGGATGGTCGACGTCGACTGTGCGGTGGGTTACACCCCCTGCCTGTCTGCCGCCGACGACGCCGGCTACGAGATCGACGAGGCCGAAGTCATCTACTGGGGCCGCTGCCCGGACTGTGTCGCGGCAACCAGTGAACAGAAGGAAACACCGAGATAGGAGAAGGACCGCCGTGTCTGAAAGCGAAAGCCCAGCAATCCCGTCCCCCACCCCCAAGGCGACTCGTCCGATGTCGAACCAGGACTGGTGGCCGAACCAGCTGGCCCTGGAGGTCCTCCACCAGCACCCGAACCTCTCCAATCCCCTGGGCGAGGACTTCGACTACGCGGAGGAGTTCAAGTCCCTCGACGTCGACGCGCTGAAGCAGGACCTCATCGCCGTGATGACCGCGTCGCAGGACTGGTGGCCCGCGGACTACGGCCACTACGGGCCGCTCTTCATCCGGATGACCTGGCACTCCGCCGGCACGTACCGCATCGCCGACGGTCGGGGCGGTGGTGGTCAAGGCGCGCAGCGCTTCGCGCCGCTCAACAGCTGGCCGGACAACGTCAGCCTCGACAAGGCCCGCCGGCTGCTCTGGCCCATCAAGCAGAAGTACGGCCAGAAGATCTCGTGGGCTGACCTCCTGGTCCTCGCCGGAAACGTCGCGCTCGAGTCGATGGGGTTCCAGACCTTCGGCTTCGGCTTCGGTCGTCCCGACACGTGGGAGCCCGAGCAGATCTTCTGGGGTTCCGAGGACACCTGGCTCGGCGACGAGCGCTACAGCGGTGACCGGGAGCTGTCCGGCCCGCTCGGCGCCGTGCAGATGGGTCTCATCTACGTCAACCCCGAGGGTCCGAACGGCAACCCGGACCCGCTGGCGTCCGCACGCGACATCCGCGAGACGTTCGCCCGCATGGCCATGAACGACGAGGAGACCGTGGCGCTCATCGTCGGCGGCCACACGTTCGGCAAGTGCCATGGCGCCGTCGATCCGGAGTACCTGGGACCGGAGCCCGAGGGCTGCCCGGTGGAGCACCAGGGCCTGGGCTGGAAGAACAGCTTCGAGACCGGCTCGGGCGCCTACGCGCTCACCAGTGGGCTGGAGGGTGCGTGGACCAACGAGCCGATCAAGTGGGACAACGGGTACCTGGAGAACCTGTTCAAGTACGACTACGAGCTCACGACCAGCCCTGCGGGCGCCCAGCAGTGGACGCCCACGAATCCCGAGGCCCAGGGCACGGTGCCGGACGCGCACGACGCCTCGAAGCGGCACACGCCGATGATGCTCACGTCGGACCTGGCGCTGAAGACGGACCCGATCTACGAGCCGATCGCCAGGCGCTTCTACGAGAACCCCGACCAGCTCGCCGACGCGTTCGCGAGGGCGTGGTACAAGCTGCTGCACCGCGACATGGGACCCGTGTCGCGCTACCTCGGCCCGTGGGTTCCGGAGCCGCAGCTCTGGCAGGACCCCGTGCCCGCTGTCGATCATGACCTGATCGGCGACGCGGACATCGCCGCCCTCAAGGGCAAGCTCCTCGATTCAGGGCTGTCCGTCTCCCAGTTGGTCACCACCGCGTGGGCTTCCGCGGCGAGCTTCCGCGGCACCGACAAGCGCGGCGGTGCCAACGGGGCACGGATCCGCCTCGCGCCGCAGAAGGACTGGGAGGTCAACAACCCGGCCGAGCTGGCAAACGTGCTGCGGACCCTGGAAGGGATCCAGCAGGACTTCAACAGCTCGCAGTCGGGCGGAACGAAGGTCTCGCTGGCGGACCTGATCGTTCTCGGTGGCTGCGCCGCCGTCGAGAAGGCGGCGAAGAACGCCGGGCACGACATCACGGTGCCGTTCTCGCCGGGGCGCACGGATGCCTCGCAGGAGCAGACCGACGTCGAGTCGTTCGCCGTCCTCGAGCCGAACGCCGACGGCTTCCGCAACTACCTCCAAGCGGGCGAGAAGTTGTCGCCGGAGACCCTCCTGCTGGAGCGGGCGTACATGCTGACGCTGACCGCTCCGGAGATGACGGCGCTGATCGGCGGCACTGCGGGCCCTCAACGCCAACATCGGGCAGGCGCAGCACGGCGTCTTCACCGACCGGACCGAGACGTTGACCAACGACTTCTTCGTGAACCTGCTCGACATGGGAACGGAGTGGACGACCTCCGCCTCGGCCGAGAACGTGTACGAGGGCCGCGATCACACGACCGGCGAGGCCAAGTGGACGGCAACCGCCGTCGACCTCGTCTTCGGCTCGAACTCGCAGCTCCGAGGCCTCGTCTGAGGTCTACGCGTCGGACGATGCGAAGGAGAAGTTCGTGCGGGACTTCGTGGCCGCGTGGGACAAGGTCATGAACCTCGACCGCTTCGATCTCGCCTGATCGACGCCTTCGCTCCGGTGACCGGTTCGCAATGAACCGGTCACCGGACCACACGCGTAGATGACCAGGGTCCTGTGGTGGTCAGCGATAGCCGGTGGTGTCGGCCGGCCGGTCGGCGTCCTGGACCTCGACCAGGTATCGCCAGGCGTCGGGCTGGCTGCCGTCGAGGTCGGTGAACCCGTAGATGCGGGCCAGCTGGCCGCTGGACAGCGATTGGCCGTTCCAGCGTGACGCATCGGGATCGGCCGCAAGGGCGGCGACCGCGCGCCCGACGAACGAGGGGCTCTCGGAGATGGCGAAGTGCGGCTGGATGCGGGTCGCGTCGCGCCAGGTCGCCTCGGTGACCCCGAAGGCCTCGAGCATCGCCTCGGACCGGAGCCACCCCGGAGTCAGCGCCACGGCAGTGGCGCCGTGCGGCGCCAGCTCGTGGCCGAGCGCGAACGCCGTCCTGAGGTTCGCGGCCTTGGCCAGGTCGTAGAAGAACGACACCCGGTAGTTCTCGTCGTTGTAGCCGGCCGTTCCGTCGGTCACCTCGACCACCAACCCCCCGGGCTGGCGTATCAGCAGGGGCAACGCGAAGTGGGCCGTGATCGCATGGGTGTCGATGGCCAGGCGCAGCAGGTGCAGCCCGTAGTCGAGGTCCGATTCCCACACCGTGGCGTTCCACTCCATCTTCGTGGCGCCCCAGATGTCGTTGACCAGGACGTGCAGCGCGCCGTGCTCGGCCCGGATGCGGCCGACCAGCGCGGCCACCTGGCCGGGATCGAGGTGGTCGACCTGGACGGCGATCCCCGTCCCGCCCGCCGCTTCGACCAGCTCGGCTGTCTCCTCGATCGTCTCTGGTCGGTCCATCTCCGACCGCTCGGCACGCGTCGTCCGCCCCGTGCAGTACACCGTGGCGCCGGCTGCGCCCAGCTCGACCGCGATCCCCCGTCCGGAGCCCCGCGTCGCGCCGGCGACCAACGCAACGCGGCCGTGCAGCGGCTGGTCCTGCGCCGTCATGCCGGGCTTCCCCGGTCGGTGCTCCCACCAGCGAGGACCGTTGCGGCCGCGGCGTCGTCCGGCGCCACCGCCTTCTCGTAGCGGCGGGCGGGCACGGCGATCGTGGCGGTGCCGTCGGTGGTCCACGCCGGGGTGGCGAAGGGCCCGCGGTCGTGCCAGCCGCTGCGCTCGTAGAAGCGGCGGGCGCGATCGTTGCCCTCCACGACCGCCAGCCAGGCGCGGTCGAAACGTGCCGCGATGACCTGCTCGCCGTGATGGAGCAGGCAGCCGGCAACGGCGGTGCCTCGGAAGCTGCGGTCGACGTAGAGCTGCTCGATCTCGTCCTCGTGGGTCATCACGAAGCCGGCGAGCCGGCCGTCGGACAGGGCGAGCGTCGTCGTGTCGAGACGGACGGGGACGCGAGCGCGGAAGCTGCCCTGGTCCCGGTGCGCCAGCAGCGCGGCCGGCACTCGTCCGTCGTGCGCATCGATCCACCCCGTGTGCCAGAGCGTGGTGATGGCGTCCACGTCGCTCGGCCCTGCAGCTCGGAGCTCGATCTGCATGGCGGTCTCCTCCCTCTTCGATGGTCATCACTGGTGTAAGATGCTTTGCCAGTGATGACTCGTACGAGGCCCGGTGTGACTGGTCAAGTAGGATTCGACAGTTACGAGTTTGCCGGCGCGGTGACGGCTGTAGAGCTCGTCAACGGCCTCGCCGTCGAGCATGCCTACGGCCGGCCCGTCGAGCCTGACCGTCCCATGGCCATCATCGGCCCGATCCTCGCCGGCGATCCGACGTGGCCAACGCGCGGACCGCCGACGTCCCGGGCCTGGTGGCGCTGGCCGCCAGGCTGCGCGACGTGTTCGCCGATCTCGACCGGGGCGACGTCGACGGTGCCGCCGGAAGGCTGAACGGTCTCCTCGCTGCCCATCCGGCTCACCCGTACCTGGCCAGGGAGGGCGCGGTCTGGCGCCTCCACCACCATCCCGCCGACGCCGAGCTCGTGCCGATGGCCTCTGCCATCTGTGCCGAAGCACTCGCCCGGGTCATCGGCGCCGGCGCGGCCGCCCGGCTCGGAACGTGCGGCGCCGATGAGTGCGACCGCGTCTTCCTGGACAGCTCCAAGAACGGCAGCCGGCGCTTCTGCTCGACCGCCTGCCAGAACCGCGTGAAGGCGTCCAGCTTCCGGCGCCGTCACCGCGCCCGCGCAACCGCCCGGGTCCCCGGCCCGTCCGGATAGCCGGGGCCTTCCCGTCAGCCGGCGTTCTCCGGGACGAACTTGCTGGCGACGAAGGTCGCGCCCTGCGGATCGCGGAGCACCGTCATCCGGATCCACGGAGCATCGAACGGTGGCACCATCACCTCTCCGCCGAGCTCGGCCGCCCTCGTGGCCGTGGCGTCAGCGTCATCGACCGCGAAGGTCACGCCCCAGTGCGGCGGGTCGGCTTGATCCGCCGTCATCGGGTTGAGGCTGGCGACGACATCCTCGAAGCCGTCGGGTGCCCCGAGCTCAGCCATGCGCTTGCGCAGGTCGGGGTCGTCACGTTCGAGGTGGTCGCCATAGCCCGGCAGCGTCCACGCCTCCATGCCGGGCCCCAGTGGCAGGGTCTTCCATCCGAACACGGAGCCGTAGAACGTCCTCGCACCTTCCACGTCCCGGGTGTACAGGTCGTTGAAGTTGACCGAGCCGGGCTCGTTGACCACCTGCGCGCCCTTGTGCTGCTTCGCCTCCCACACGCGGAACGCCGCGCCTTCAGGATCCGTGAAGACCGCCCTCCGGCCGAAGTCCATCACGTCGAACGGCTCCGTCACGATGCGCCCGCCGGCATCTCGCACGGCGGCCGCGGTCTCGTCGGCACGGTCGACCCAGACGTAGGTGTTCCAGGTCGCGGTGGGGGATGGCTGCTCGGGGGCGGACCCGACGGCCGCGACGTCCCCACCCTGCAGCCGGGCGATGAGGTAGCTGACGCCCGAGCCTGGCGGCGTCACGTTCTCGAACTCCCACCCGAACAGCCCGCCGTAGAACTCGGCCGCCGCCTCGGGGTCGGGATGGCTCGTGTCCACCCAGCACGGGACGCCGGGGATGTATCCGTTGCGCATTCGTCTCTCCTTCGCAGTGCTCGACACGCCTCGACCATACGAGGCGATTCCGGACACCCTCTGTCCTGTTTGCCGGTCGGAGCAGGTACTGCCGATCGTCGGACCCGGTGGGTAGCGTCGCGCTGATCCGTTCCCGGCGGCCGCGTGGTTCTCGACGGCTGGAGGTCTGCAAGAGGGTGGTTCCAGCCCAGAACGCTCGGCCAGCGCTCCGATGGAGCTGGTCCGACGCCCTGCTCGGCGTGCTCTGCGCGATCCCGGCTGCGGTCGTGACGCTGAACGACGTGTCGAAGGGTCTCGGCTTCGCGGTGGGCGTGCTCCCGGCCGTCATCCTCGGGGTGCAGCCGACCCGCCGACGGCGCCCGCTGGTGATCCTGGTCGGATCGCTCGTCGGCGCGTCGATCGTCGTCGGTTCCGTCCTGGCTCACGAGCCGTGGCTGGCCGTGGTGGGCATCTTCGTCCTCGCGCTCGCCGTGGTGGAGCTGGCCCGTCGGCGGCCCATCGGACAGCTCATGCTGATGCTCGGCCTCCCCCTGGTCGCGGTGGGCCTGAGCTACACGGATCTCGCCGAGGCGTGCGGCATCGCAGTGGTCATGATCGCGGGCTCGGCCTATGCCTGCCTGGTCTCGCTGGCCTGGCCCGAGCGGCCGGCGCGACCGCAGGGTCCGGTCGTGGCGATGGCGAACGACTACGGCGTCCGGCTGGGCCTGGCCGCCGCCATCGCCGCCGCGGTCGGTTTCGCCCTCGACCTCGACCACGTCGGCTGGGCCTGTGCCGCCGCCCTCCTGGTGATGCGGCCGTCAGCGGAGATGACCCAGCTCCGCAGTGTGGGCCGCCTGCGTAGCGGTAACGACGGGGGCCGCCGCCGCGGCGGCGCTCGCCAACAGCACGACGAGTACCACCGTCTATGCCATCGCCACGGTGGTCGTGTTGGCCACCGCCTCCGCCACCCACACCAGCCGGTGGTACGTCACGTCGGCCTTCACCACGTTCTTCGCCATCTCGCTGCTGATCTACGCCAATCCGGCCGAGGGTGCTTCCAGGTTCAACGAACGCGTGCTCGAGACCGTCCTGGGCGTCGGTCTTGCGTACCTCTTCGGTCTCGTCATCCCGCTCGCGCAGGAGAGCCGGGTCAAGGATCGACCCGTCCGTCGAAGTGCGTGACTGCGCCGGGACGGGTCAGCTCGTACACGGCCACCCGTTGGCCGCCCGGCGCTCTGAAGCTCGCGCACGGCCCATGAGGGATCTCGAGCTCGTCGAGCGTGATGCCGGCGTCGCGTAGTGCCGTCGTCGTCGCGTCGTAGTCGTCCACGCGGTACACGAGCACGGGGACCTCACCGTGGAGGTGGCCCGCCAGCAGGACGAGCGGGCCCTCGGTGCTCAGCTGCACCGCGGCCACCGTCGTGCCCATGGCCCGGACCTTCCACCGCAGCTCGGCGCCGAGGTCGTCGACGTACGACTCGACCGTGGCGTCGACGTCGGCGGTGGGCGTGTACACGAAGTCCAGCGAGACGAACACGGATCTCACCACTACCGCGTCCGGAGCCCTCGGCGCGCCGGTCGGGGCCAAGATGGGGCCCATGGCGACCGTGCGTGCGTTCGTGATCACCGGGCCGCAGCGCACCGACGTCGTCGACGTGCCGGCACCGATACCGGGGCCGGGCCAGGTCATCATCGACGTCGAGCGCGCCGGCGTGTGCGGCACGGACGCGGAGATCTACGCCGGCGACATGGTGTACCTGCAGAGCGGCGAGACCACGTACCCCGTCCGCATCGGGCACGAGTTCTGCGGCGTGGTGACCGAGGTCGGCCGCGAGGTCGAGCGGCGGTGGCTCGGTCAGCGAGTCGTCGCCGACGTCATGGTCGGCTGCGGATCATGCGAGCGCTGCACGAATGGCCGGCACCACGTCTGCGCGCGGCGGCACGAGATCGGCGTGCGCGACGGCTGGCCGGGAGCCCTCGCCGAGCAGATGTCGCTGCCGGTCGAAGCGCTCCACCGCGTGCCGGAGCCGCTCGATCCCACGGTCGGCGCGTTCGTCGAGCCGGGCGGCAACGCATACCGGGCCGTGAAGGGTGCGGCTGTGGGCGCGCGTGAGCGGCTGCTGATCCTCGGTCCGGGCACCATCGGGCTCCTCGCCGCACTGATCGCCAAGGCGCAGGGAGCCGAGGTCCACGTCCTGGGCGTCACGGAGGCGTCCCTCGAGTTCGCGCGGTCGATCGGCATCGAGCACTCCTGGACGGCCGGCACCCTGCCTGCGTTGCGGTGGGACGCCGTGATCGACGCCACGAACGACGCGTCGATGCCGGCAAGGGCGCTCGAGCTGGTGGAGGTCGGCCGGCGTGTGGTCTGCATCGGCCTCGCCGGCCGGCCCAGCTTCGTCGACTCCCGGACCATCGCGCTCAAGGACCTCACCGTCGTCGGTGTCCTCGGCGCCTCGGCCGGGCTGGCGCCCGTCATCGAGCTGTTCGCGTCCGGCGCGGTCGACCCCCGTCCGCTCCTCGCCGCCACGGTGGGTCTGGACGACGTCCCGTTCGTGCTCGCCGGCGGCCGTCGCGACGAATGGGGTGCGGGGCCGAAGATCCACATCGACCCACGCCCCTCTCCCGCGGCCGGCGGTTGACCGGGCCCCGGGCTCAGGAGCAGATGTCGAGCGCGAGCAGCGCGAGGGTCCGTGCCGTCGTGAGGACCTCGTCGATCGGCACGGACTCGTCGGGTCCGTGGGCCAGGGCGGCGTCGCCCGGTCCGTACTGCACGGTGGGGATGCCGGCCAACCCCGTGAGCAACCGGAGGTCGCTGCCGTACGGAGCTGCGTAGACGGCATGCGGTCGGCCGCCGCTGGCGCCACCGTGGGCCCGGCGCAGCCGATCCAGCAGATCGCTGTCCTGAGCCAGCTGGCCCGATGCGAACTGCCCTCCCCACCACTCGACCTCGACGGGGTGGTCACGCAGCCAGGGGTCGGCGGCCGACGCTTCTGCGACCGCCTCCTCGAGCTGCGCGCGGGCCGTCTCGACCGGCTCTCCGATGGCGACGCCCAGCCGACCCTCGGCCACCAGGAGGTCTGGCACCGAGGAGGGCCAGTCGCCGGCCCTGACGATCCCGATCGACAGCGGGTGGGCGAGGTCCCACCGAGCGGCCAGCGGATCCACGGACTCGTGGCGCCTCGCCTCGAGCGCCTCCAGCGCCCGCCACACCGGCCAGAGCTTGGCGACCGCGCTCACGCCCTCCGTCCGGCGGGCGGCATGCGTGGCCCGGCCGCGGATGTGCAAGCGGAACGTGAGCGCGCCGGCGTTGGCAGGGATGGCGTCGAGCTGGGTCGGCTCCGCGATCACGCAGGCGTCTGCCCTCCAGCCGCGCTCCAGCAACGCGAAGGTCCCGAGGCCTCCGTCCTCCTCGCCCTCCACCGAGGCGAGGAGCACGTCGCCGCGGAGGCTCACGCCAGCGAGCTGCAGTGCACGGACCGCGACGTGCGCCGCGACCAGCCCTGCCTTCATGTCGCACGAGCCCCGGCCGTACAGCATCCCGCCCCGCAGTTCCCCGCCGAACGGATCGACGGTCCACGCGGACGGGTCCCCGATCGGCACCACGTCGATGTGGCCGTTCAGCATGAGGCAGGCACCACCGCCCGACCCCGGCAGCCGCCCGACCAGACCCCAGGCCTCGCTCCGCTCGACCTCCACGCCCGGGAAGCCGGGGCGATCAGCGATGGCGGCCAGATCGATCGGCCAGTGGTCGACCTCCAAACCATCGGCCCCCAACCGCCGGGCCATCTCGGCCTGCGCCTCGTGCTCGCCGGCGGTCCCGCCGACGCTCGGGATCCGTACGAGCGCGGCTGCTTCCTCCAAGAGGTCGGCCGACAACCGGTCAACCTGATCCAGGACCTGGTCGGCGTCAACCTGTGTCATCGGCGGGCCGCTCCGAGTCGCCCACCATCACACCCGCGCATCACCTCAGTCTCGTCGAGACTGTGGGGCGCCAATGCGCCCGAGCGATCCGAGGAGCATGTCATGCCGAAGCAGGTCCTGCGCCCGTCCAACCTGAGCTTCCAGCCGAGGCCGGAGTACCCGTACTCGCCCGGCACCCGCGGCGGGCATCTCATCTACACCGCGGGGCAGGTCGCCTGGAACGAGCGCGCGGAGCTGGTCGGGATCGGTGACCCGCGAGCGCAGACCCGCCAGGTGCTGGCCAACGTCGAGTCGGTCCTGCGAGAGGGCGGGGCGACCCTGGCCGACGTACTCAAGTGCAACGTCTACCTGGCGGACATCGGCCACTTCCAGGTCATGAACGAGGTGTTCGCGGAGGTTTTCCCGCACGAGCCTCCGGCCCGCACGACCGTCCAGGCCGCGCTGGCCGAGCCCGAGATGCTGGTCGAGATCGAAGCCATCGCCTACGTCGGCGACTGAGGGGACACGCCGGGAATACGTTCCAGAGGTGCTCGAGCCTCCCCCCGCCGACCTCACGGACTCCGCGGTGGCGGTCGCGATGGCCGACGGCTGGGGGTTTCGCGTGCAGACGGTTGAGTACCTGCCGGTGGGCGCCGGCGGCTACCACTGGAACGTGACCGACTCCACCGGCCGTTCGCTGTTCGTGACCGCCGACGACCTCGACACCAAGGACTGGTTGGGGGACGACCGCGACGCCATCGCGCACGGGCTGAACGCCGCGCTCGACACGGCGAGCCGACTGCGCCACGACGCGCACCTCGGCTTTGTCGTCGCACCGCTCGCCGCCGGCGACGGCCGGCCTGCGGTGCGGCTCGGGGACCGCTACGCGATCTCCGTGTACCCGTGGCTGGAGGGCAGCTCGCACCCCTTCGGCCTCCACGCCGATCCCGCTCGGCGCGAGAGCACCCTGGACATGCTGATCGCGCTGCACACGGTCGACCCACCGGCTGGCATTCCACACCACACCTGCCCCCGTGTCGGCGCACGCCGGGACCTCGAGGCCTTCCTCCACGAACCCGCCGACCCCTGGCACGAGGGCCCACTCGGCGAGCCGGCCCGAGCCGTGTTCGGCCCCCACGTCGACGAGCTCATCGCACGCCTCGACTCCTTCGATCGGGCCGCTCAGCCCACGCCCACGCGGGTCGCCGTGACCCACGGCGAGCCCCACGGTGGCAACTTGATGACGGTCGGTGGCGTCCTCGTCCTTGTCGATTGGGACACTGTCGGCCTCGCTGCACCCGAGCGAGACCTGTGGCTCGTCGGCCTCGACGACGCGGCCACATGCCGCTACACCGAGGCCACCGGCCACCAGCCGGACATCGCCATCCTGGCGCTCTACCGCGAGCGATGGCTCCTCGACGACATCGGCCACCTGGTCCAGTTCTTCCGCGGCCGCCACGACAGTGACCCGGACGCCCATCGATGGCTCGGTGCACTGCCCGCCATACTCGAACCTCCACCGACAGCCCGCTCGACGAGTCCCTGAGGCGCGCCGAGAGCCCGATGAAGCGACCCGAGCGCCCCGCGCCGCAGCCGGGAAGTCTCGGCGTGCTGTTCAAGCGCTCGCAGATTCTCCGATCGTCGGTCACGTTTGGTCGAGCGGCCACCTGATGATGCAGAACTCGTTGCCAAACGGATCCTGCATCACCGCCCACTCCAGCATCGCCTCACCGTCGACGACGTAGATGTCGGGTGGCTTGATGACGGCGCCTCCGATCTCGACGATGGCCTGAGCCGCGTCCGCGACATCGTCAACTCGGAAGTCGAGATGAGTGCCGCTGTTCGTGCTGATCTGGCCGACCGGTACCAACTGCAGCAGGATCCAGTTGTCGCGATCGGAGGCGTTGTCGGCGTCGAGGACAGAGAACTGTCCATGCCGACCCTGCGGCGACAAGCCCGACACGGCAGACCAGAAGCTCTCCCCGGCGTCGAGATCCGTCACGTTGATGACTGGCTTCCAGAACTTGGCGATCCCGGCCATGCTTCCTCCCTCGGACAGATCGCCCAGATTGTCTCTGATCTGGGGCGCGCTGGAACGCCGAACGTCACTGACACGGGACTAGCTCGACCCGCCGTTGACGAAGCCCGTGACGTCGAGGCCGTACCGGTGCCGGCGTCGCCGAGAACCTCGACGAGGTACTGCCCCGACGCCCGTTCGCAGTGGAGCAGGTACGAAGGTGTGGCGTCGAGGTCGTGCCGACCTCGTTCGTCACAACTACCAGTCTCGTAGCCAAGCGCCCGATCGAAGCCTCTTTGTTGTCAAGGGGTGGTGTGGGGCGCGTCGAAGAGAGCGCTGGTGGGGTGGGCGTAGCGTTGGTGGTGGGCCTGGGAGTGACTGGTCCGAAGTGCCGGTGTTCAGGGTTCAGCCGGCCACGCTGGATGGAAGAGTCGTCCCTGGTTGTCCTCCCGGGCCCGCGTGTGTAGCGGTGGGTGAGGTCGGCTTGGAGCTGTCGCCAGACGACGTCGGAGAGGCGACGCTTCAGCGCCGGAGCGCTTCTTTGCGGGACTTCCTCGGCGATCTTGCGCAGGTAGTAGACCCGTCCGGAAGTGTCGTGGCGGATCTGGGTGACGGCAGCCATGTGGAGGGCGTGGTTGAGCTTGCGGTTCCCGCGTGGGTTCAACCGGTGCCGCTTGGTGGGTCCGCTGGAGGCTTCGATGGGGGCGGTCCCGTTGTAGGACGCGAACCGGTCCGCGGTCGGGAACCGGGCAGGGTCACCGACGTGACCGAGGATGAAAACGGCCACGATCGGACCGACGCCGTGGACCTCGAGCAACGACGTCGCTGAAGTGTGGACGGCTCGGTGACCCGCTGCCGTGCGGTGGCGATGTCCCGATCCAACCGGCGGACATCGGGAGGAGCTCAAGGGCGAGGCGTTTGCGTTGGATGGCAGCGACACCTCAGGGCGGACGCGCGCGCAGCAGCGTGGTGGCCCGGTCGGCGGAGAGCCGTCGTGGTGCTCCACCAGCGATGAGCTCCCGCAACGCCACATGGAGCCGGCAGGCCGCCTGGGTGCGTAGCGCGGTGAGATCGTCGTAGCGGTCGACGAGCAAGCGGATCACCGCGGTGTGATCCTCGCGTCGCACGGCCCGCAGCCCGCAGTGGCGCAACCCGGCGATGGCCGTGGCCAACGCATCGTTGTCGTCGTTCTTGGACGCCTTCGTCGAGCCCAGCAGCCGGACACGAGCCGACAGCGTAGGTGGAACGTCGATGACGTGTTCACCGGCGTCGAGCAGCTGTTGGGTGAGCAGCTTGCCGAGCCCACCGGCGGACTCGATCGCCCACGTCCGCTCGACCCCAGCGGCGCGCCCACGCCAACAACCGGACGTCTGGTAACCCGCGGCGGTGAGCTGCAACCGGGCCAGAGGCTGTTCGTCGCTGTCGATCGCGACCGCGGTGTGGGACGCCTTGTGGGGGTCGATCCCGATGATCACTGCCATGGAGTCCTCCTCGTGAACGCGTGGGAAGCGTCACGACGGGCACTCCTGATGAAGGATCGCTGCTCGCCTCTTTCGAGCCACGCCGTGACCAGGACCCAGACCGGCTGACGCTTCGTTCGGAAGCCAACCCGACACGCGAGCAGCAGGCAGTTCGAGAGTCAGCCAACCGAGACCCGAGGACGCTACGAGCAAACGCTCAACGCCCCCACGAGATCCTCCATCAGGCAGATCTGGCGCGGTGTTCCGTCCCTGATCTCAAGCAGGCACATGGGACCCCGCCGGGCTGCTCGGTCAGGAGCCGACCATTGGCTCCCACGCCGCGACGTTGAGCCGCTGTGCATGGAGCTGCTCGTAGAACGGCACGTGGTGGGCAGCGAACCGCGCCAGCTCGTCGGAGCTCTCGACGGTGTGCGTGTACCTGCGCTCGCGCCGTACGAAGCCCGAGCTGGCGCTGACGTCCGTGTGCCAGCGTGCGGACCGTCGCCACTCCGGGCGTTCACCCGGCTCCCACGTGAGCGCCTGTGGGATGAACGGCAGCTCGACGGCGGCGCAGTACGCCGCCATCGTCGCCTCGGGTCGTGCCACGAGCTCGTCGGAGTCGAGGACGACGGGCGGCTGCCCGCCAGCATCTCGGACGGCGGCGTGCAACTCGTGCAGCGCCTCGACCCCGACCTCGTGGATGCGCATGTCGGGCCACAGCGCGTAGTAGGACGCGGCGATCTCCTCTGGGCGGCGGATGAGGAAGGCGTGCCGGGCCTCGGCGAGGAAGCGCCGGTCGGCGAGGACCTCTCCGTACCGGTGGTCCGTCGTTTCCTTGAGGAAGACGTTGACGTCATGCGTGTCGTCACGCAGCCATGCGAGGAGCGACGCCGGTGCGTCGAACGTCCGCCCGTCGACGTCGGCCTCACCGAAGGCCCGCAGGTTCCAGAACGGCTCATGAAGGGCGATCAGGTCGCCGCGCTCGACCATCGAGCGGAAGAAGACCGTCGAGCGTGCTCGTGGTGCGCTCCACAATGCCAACACCGGCATCGGCGCAACGTATCCGCGAGCGCCGGGTCTGGGACTGCAAGTAGCGCCGATTGCCCGTTCTTGGCGCGCTACCGCCCCGTCGCCGCGTTGAGCTCGTTCAGGATCGACCGGAGTACCGCCTACACCATCCCCAGCCGCTGCAGCCGACCCTCAAGCTGGGTTACCTGTCGTCACGATGGGCTTCGGTCTCCGTCAGTGTGGGTCGCTGGTCGATGACATCTGAGAGCCAGCTAGTGGCAGCGAAGAAGGCGGCGAGTTCGGACGGTTCGGGTGAGGGGTTCTCGGCGACGATGAAGCTCACGGCTCCGATCCTTCCAGAGACCCGATGCTGGGGTGCTGGCTCTGTACTGATGACAACCTGCCCGATGGACCCGCTGAGAACTTTCAGTCCCGCGCTCCCGGACGCCGCGCCCTCCGCAACCCAGCACCCTGTTCGATTCGCTCAAGATCGGCCGGACCTCAGCCCGCGCCGGCCCCAGCCGCTGAAAGGGGCTCCGATCGGCAGATATGGGTCAGTCGTCGCTGCATTCCGGAACGGTTACTCGGCCTCCGCTCGTCCCGGGTGAGAACCCGGCTCTGCCGGAAGTGGGCAGTAGCCCCGTCTCTTCGCATGAAGGATGTTCAGCACGCCGATGGCGGCTCCGGCAGCAATGACCACGATCGGTGCCAGGTTGAGAGCAAAGCCGAGTATCACCAGCACGACTCCCAAGCCCACGCCCCACAAGACCGGATGAACCACAACCCAGTCACTGAACCGGCTCGGCAGACTACGCATCTGCTACCACATCCCTCGCTTGGACTGCCAACGACCGTAGGGCCAACCTCCCCCGATGTCGAGAGACGACCGGGGGGTTCGCTCTCGGAGCCAGGACCACAGCCCGGAAGACGGCACCGCGCCAGATTGCCCTGATATGGGGCGCGCCGGAACGCCGCCAGGTTCGGCGTCACATGTTCGGCCAGGTCGACGCCGCACACCTTGGACAGCACCGCGGCCCGAACCCGACTGCCGCAGCACCGCCGAACGGGCTCGCGGGGTCGGCGTGGACGAGCACCTTGGCCAGCGGGGTGCGATCCGAGAGCGTCAACGCGCTCGTCCCCGTGCCGGTGCACTTCCGACCTCGTTCGTCACAACTACCAGTCTCGTGGCCCAAGCGCCCGATCGGCAGTTCGGCACTCAGGGAGGGTCGTGGCGTGGTGCGGTCAGCTTGGCGTGGTGATCGGGCCGTAACGCTGCTGTGCAGCCTGGGCAGAGATGCCCAGCTGGTGGCCGATCCTCTTCCAGGTCATGCCGGCCCGCCGGGCCCCGCCGACTGCTTCGGCGATTTGCCGCTCGGTCCGTGCGCGGGCAACCGCGGCCCGTCGGAGGAGGTATTCGGCGACGTCGACCTCGTCGTCGGTCGGCACCCTGCGCCTCACGTCGGCAAGGCGACGCGACTGCCCGTCCCGGCTGACTCCGATCGGCAGATGTACGTCCGTGATGGTCTACGACGACTGACCGGGCTGGGTGAAGCTCGCCTGAGCGTGCCGGGCCGTCTCGAGGATGTGCCGGATGTCGGCCGTTGAGAAGAGTTCGTGCGTCTCCGAACGAACGGTCCCCGTACTGCGGATGGCTGCACTGATGGCCGCCATTGTGAGCGAGTCGGGTGCCTCGACTACGGCAATCCCATCATGCGGGCCGAACATCCAGTACAAGGTCTCGAGTCGGGCGCCCACGCTCTCGAGAACACGCTTCACGGCCGGTTCTCGGTCGGCCGGGTTTTCGATCATCGCGGCCATGGCCGAATCTGAATAGGAAAACAGGGCGAGGTACTTAGGCATCGCGAATCGGTCCTCCCCGAAGTCGTTACTGACGGCCGACGAGAGCCTGAGGCTACTGCGGTTGCGGTGCCCGGCCGCGGGAGGCGGGTGTCACACACGTTGGTCGACGCGATGGGAGCCAGGTAGGCGCAACTCGTCTCCTCTGGGCAGGAGCGAGCAGATTGCCCGCCCTGATATGGGGCGCGCTGGAACGCCGAAGTTCACTGACACGGCGCTAGCTCGACCAGCCGTCGACGAAGCCCGTGACGTCGAGGCCGTACCTCGGTGCCGGCGTCGACGAGAACATCGAAGAGGTACTGCCCCGACGCCCGTTCGCAGTGGAGCAGGTACGACGGTGTGGCGCCGAGGTCGTCCCGCACGACGTCCGTGACGACCTTGGCCATGATCGAGCGGAACGCCGTCAGGTTCGGTGTCACATGATCAGCCAGGTCGACGCCGCACACCTGGGACAGCACCGCGGCCGCATCAGCACCGGTGAGCCGTAGCAGCGCCCGGCCGTGGGTGAGATCGATCACGCTGATGGAGTCGGCCCCGATGCGCGCGGCGGCTCGATCCATCAGCTCGCCGGCTGCTCCGATGGGGCCGAGGAGCAGCCACTCGCCCACTCCGGCCCCGACCTCGAGGACGTCGCCATCGATGTGCGCGGCGTGACCGAACCCGACGGCGGCCGTGCCGGCGTAGGCGCCGCCGGGGTCGGCGTGGACGAGCACCTTGGCCAGCGGCGTGCGATCCGAGAGCGTCAACGCGCTCGTGGAGCGGCGTTGTGACACCGCCCAGCCGGCGACGACGGCGACCGGCGGCGCCGGCGCGATGGGCGAGCGGGCGATCGGCTCGTCAGCCACGAAGTCGCACCCCCTCGGGATCGACGTGGGCGTGGTGCTCCATCACCCGGACGGGGACGTCCGTCCCGTCGGGCAGGCGGACGGTGACGAGCGAGCCCGGCCGGCACAAGTGTGGCGCCACGAAGCCGAGGCAGATCGAGCGGTTCAACGTCGGCGACATCCGGCTCGACGTGATCCGGCCGACGATGCGTGTCTGTCCGTCGGCGGCAGGCTCGATGATCTGGCACGCCTCCGGCGGGACGCATGCGGGATCGACCGGTTGCAGGCCGACGAGCCGGTGGTAGTCGTCCCGCTCGTGCTGCCAGACGAGCTCGGGCCGGCCGGCGAAGTCCTGCTTCTCGAGCTTGATGAGGGGCCCGAGCCCGACGGCGAACGCCTGCGTGAGCCCGTCGGTGTCCTGGCTGACGATGAAGTGGCCCTTCTCCAACCGCATGATCCGCTGCGCCTCGACACCGAACGGGCGGATGCCGAGGTCGGCGCCGGCCTCGAGGCAGGCCTCCCACACGTGGAGCCCGTATGCCGCGGGGACGTGCAGCTCGTAGCTGAGCTCCCCGGTGAAACCGATGCGCCACATGAAGCAGCCGCCGACTCCGGCCACGGCCCCTTGGCGGACCTGCATGTACGGGAAGGACTCGGGCGCCAGATCCACGCCGTTGACCAGCCGCCGGAGGAGCTCCCGGCTGGCCGGACCGGCGACGTTCATCGACGCGAACGCGGTCGTCACCGGTGTGACGTGGATGCGCCACTCAGGATGTTCGGTCTGCAACCAGTTCTGGACCCACTCCCAGACCGTCGCCGCGCCCGACGACGTCGTGGACATGACGTAGTGCTCGGCCCCCAGCCGCCCGGTGACGCCGTCGTCGAGGATGACGCCATCCTCGGCGCACATCACGCCGTACCGGACGCCTCCTACGGCGAGCTTGCTCCACTTGTTCACATAGAGGAGGTTGAGCAACTGCGCGACGTCCGGACCGCGCAGGTCGAGCTTGCCCAACGGCGTCACGTCGATGATCCCGACGTTGGCCCGCACGTTGCGGACCTCGGCCGCAGGATCGCCGTAGTGGTCCGGCCGGATCCAGTCGCCGGCGACGAGGGGCCGGGCGCGATGGGCCTCGTGCCACGGCTGCATGGGGGAGTACCGCACCGGCTCGAACCCCCGGCCGGCCAGCGCGCCGAGGGTGATGGGGGCGTAGGGCGGGCGCCACACGGTCGTGCCTGTGCCTTCGATCGTCGCCCCGTTGGCCTCCGCGAGGACGGCGACGAGGTTGACGGTCTCGAGCTTCCCCTGCGCCGGGCCCATCGTCGCCGTCGTGAACCGCTTGACCAGCTCGATCGAATCGAACCCCTCGGCCGCGGCGGCGAGGACGTCCTTGGACGACACGTCCTCCGAGAAGTCCACCATCCCGTGCGTGCGGGATCGGAACAACGGCGGATGGGCCGTGACCGGCAGGTTCGGGCACGGCCACCGACGTCCCGCCATGGGCGCGGTTGGCCGCCTCCCGACCCGTCGCTCGCCCGTGCTCGACCAGCGCGTCGAGGGAGCCGTCGCCGGCCAGCCCTCCCGTGGCGAGCACGGTCGGATGGGCCAGACCTCCCGGGACGAACCGGTTGGCGACGGTCGAGAACACGGGCCGGTCGCCGGCCAGGTTGAGCAGGGTCGTGGGCGCCGTCCAGCCAGCGGCGGTGACGACCAGGTCGCAGTCGATGCGGTCACCCGTGCCGAGGGTCACCGCCCGGACGCGGCGGCCCTGACCCCGCCCTCCACCCTCGACATGCGCGATGTCGCCTCCGGATCGCGGCATCGACGACGCGGGCGACCTCGACCCCGGCGCGGCGGAGGTCCTCGACGGCAGCATCACCTTCGGCGTTGGCGGTCAGCACGACCGCCCGCTCGCCGGGCCGCACCGCCCACAGGTTGATCAGGCGGCGCGACCGCGGTCGAGAGCAGCACACCGGGCTCGTCGTTGCCCGCGAACACGTAGGGACGCTCGATCAGCCCCGGCGCGACGACCAGGGTCCGCGCCCGGACCTTGAGGAGGCGTTCGAACACGGAGTGGTTCGGCCGTCGGCCCTCCAACGCCGGCTGGCGCTCGACGACGGCGAGCCAGTTGTCGTCGTAGCGGCCGGTGACGACGCCGTTGGTGATGATCTCGAGGTTGTCGTAGCCCGGCAATGGCGCGACGCAACTCGTCCAGCGCCGCGAGCTCGTCCCGACCGCCGTAGCGCAGGTGGCCCCCGAGCCGGTAGTCCTCCTCGACGAGGAGCACCCGGCTGCCCGCCTCGGCGGCGCCGATCGCGGCCGCCATCCCGGCCGGTCCGCCGCCGGCCACGCACACGTCGACGTGGGCGTACCGCTGGTCGAAGCGGTCGGCCGACGGCCAGGTGGTGATCCGGCCGCCGGCGGCGAAGCGGCTGAGGACCTTCTGATAGGCGGGCCACAGCCGCTGCGGCCGGATGAACGTCTTGTAGTAGAAGCCGGCGCCGAGGAACCGGCCCGACGAGCTGGTTGGCGGCCTTGACGTCGTGGTGGAGTGACGGCCAGGCGTTCTGCGGCCGCACGACCATCCCCGCCTCCAGTCGTCGGTGCGCGCCGCGGACGTTGGGCTCGTCGTCCACCTGCACCATGCAGCCCGGGTCGTGGAACGTCGCCGTGAGCAGACCCCGCGGGCGGTGGTACTTGAAGCTGCGCGAGAAGACGGCGACGCCCGCCGCGGTGAGGGCCGAGGCGATGGTGTCGCCCTCGAACCCGGCGTAGCCCCGGCCGTCCCACGTGAACGCGACCGGCGTGCTGCCGGTCGATCTCCTCGCCCGGCTGGGGCTCGAGGCGGCGGCAGCGCGGCCGCGGGCGACTGGACCGGCGGATCGGGGACGAGGTGCTCACGGCTCCGTCGCCATGCGCTGCTGGGCCGCGGGCGGTCGAGCGGCGCGGATCTCGTTGGTCACTCGATGACGCTCGACGACGAAGTACCGCCGGCAACCGGCCCGGTGGTACCAGCTCTCCGTCGTCCAGGTCGCTTCGTTGGCCTTGAGGTAGAGGTACGCCCGCCACTCCTCCGGGCCGGCGGTCGTCGGATCGGGCCGGGACCTGGCGTCGCCGACGAATCGGAACTCCTCCGAACCGCGTTCACCGCACCACGGACACGGGACCAGGAGCATCGACCAGCACACCTCCCAGCGGAACGCGGCTCAGTGGCCGACGGCCGCCGCGCCCTTCTCGCCGACGAGGCGGCCTTCGGGGAACCGGGCGAGGTCGAACGCGGCGATGAGCTCGGGCGTCCGGCCGGTGGCGACGAGCTCGGCCATCGCCTCGCCGGCGACCGGCCCGGCCTTGAACCCGTACGTCCCCCAGCCGACGTCGACCAGGAACCCCTTGACCGGGGTGACGCCCATGACCGGCGAGAAGTCAGGGGTCATGTCGCACAGCCCGGCCCACTGGCGCAGCACCCGCAGCTTGGCCAGCGAGGGCATCAGCTCCAGCACGTGGCCGGCCAGCTCCTCGCAGAAGGCCAGCGAGCCTCGCATCGAGTACGACGCGATCGAGTCGGTGCTGGCGCCGAACACGAGCTCGCCCCGGTCGGTCTGGCTGACGTACACGTGGAGCGTGCCGGACACCACGACGGTGCTCAGGAAGGGCTTGACGGGCTCGGTGACGGCGGCCTCGAGCGGGTGGGTGCTGATCGGCAGCGCGACACCGGCCATGGCCGCCACCAGCGACGACCAGCCCGCCGTGCAGTTCACGACGACCGGCGTCGAGATGGACCGCGCGAGGTGGTGACGCCGACGACCTCGCCGATTCGGCCGTGACGTCGATGCCCGTCAGCTCCGTCTGCTGGTGGATCTCGACGCCCATGGCGTCGGCACCGCGGGCGTATCCCCAGTTGACCGCGTCGTGGCGGATGGTGCCGCCGGGGGGGTGGTAGAGCGCGCCGAGGATCGGGTACCGGGTGTGCTCGCTCACGTCCATGAACGGGACCAGCCGGGCGATCTCGTCCGGGCCGATGACCTCCGAGTCGACGCCCTGCAGCTTGTTGACCTCGGCTCGCCACCGCATGGTCCGCAGGGACGAGTCGTTGTGGGCCAGGGTCAGATGCCCCCGCTGCGAGAACATCACGTTGAAGTTCAGCTCCGCCGCCAGCTGTTCGTAGAGCTTGACGGAGCGGTCGTAGAAGGCGACGCCCTCCGTCGTCAGGTAGTTCGACCGCACGATGGCGGTGTTGCGCCCCGAGCCCCCGCCGCCGACGTATCCCTTGTCGATGACCGCCACGTTGGTGATGCCCCACCGCGAGGCCAGGTAGTACGCGGTGGCGAGCCCGTGCACGCCCGCCCCGACGATCACCACGTCGTACGCGTCCCGGAGGTCGCCGGCGCGCCACCCCCGGGGCCACGGGCGGCCGCGCAGGCCGTGGCGCACGAGCGCGGCCGCCGAGTACTTCGCCGGTGGGCGCCAGCGCGGGCGCCTGCCGTCGCGGGCGGAGGTGTCGCCGGACGCCATGGTCAGGCTAGGAGCCGTCGGCCGGGAGCGCCCCGGTGGCGATGACGGACAGGAAGGTGATCGGCAGCTTGGTCAGCTCGACAGGACCGTGCGGCACATCGCCCTCGAACTCGAGCGCGTCCCCGGGCGCATCGCGTAACGGGCCGCGCCGTAGCCGTACGTCATCCTCCCGCTCAGCATGTAGATGAACTCGGTGCCGGCGTGCTGGAACAGCGGGAAGACCTCTGAGCCCTCCGTCAAGGTGACGAGAACCGGCTCGATCCGCTTGGCCGGCGCCGCGCATGCTGCCGAGCAGCTGGTAGCGGTGCCCGACCCGCGTGCCGCGGCGCACGATGTCGAGACCCTCGCCCGACCGCACGTGCAGCGCGTCGTGCTCCTCCTCCAGCCCCCGGAAGAACGAGGTGACCGGGACGCCGACGGCCGCCGCCAGCCGGGCCAGCGTCGCCAGGCTCGGCGACGCCTGCGCGTTCTCGATCTTGGACAGCATGCCCTTCGAGATGCCGCTGCGCTCCGAGAGCTGCGCCACCGTGAGGCCGAGCTGTCGTCGCTGCTCCCGGACCTGACGGGCGATGGCGGCGTGGATGGCCTGCTCGGTCAGCTCCGGGCTGCCCTCGACGTGGCGCTCGGTCAGGGCCACCGGGCGAGCGTTTCCAGCCACTCAGCACCCGCCCACTCAGAACAGGGCCAGGTAGCGGTCCACTTCCCAGTCGGTCACCTGGGCGTGCCAGGCCCGGAACTCCTCCGCCTTCACGCCGGCGAAGTAGTCCACGTAGTCCTCCGTGCCGGTGTTGCCGAACGCGGCCCGCAACACGTCGTCCTCGACGAGGGCCTCCACCGCGTGCAGCAACGTCGGCGGCATGGCGGCGATGCCCCGAGCGGCGACCTCGTCATGGTCGACCGCGTAGAGGTTGTCGTTGTTCGGCCGGCCGGGATCGAGCTTGCGATCGATGCCGTCCAGTCCGGCGGCCAGGACCGCGGCGAAGGCGAGGTACGGGTTGGCCGAGCCGTCGACCGCCCGCAACTCGATCCGCCCGCCTTCGGGCACCCGCATCAGCTGCGTGCGGTTGTTGCCGCCGTAGGCCACGTACGCCGGGGCCCACGTCGCTCCCGGAACTGGGCGGGCCGACCCCCATGCGCTTGTAGCTGTTGACCGTCGGGCAGACGATGGCCGACAGGCTGCGGGCGTGGTCGAGGACGCCCGCCGCGAACTGGTATCCGAGGCGGGAGAGCCCGAGGCCGTAGCGGTCCCTGCCCCGACCGGCCGGGAACAGGTTGCGCCCCTCGGTCGACCAGAGCGACGTGTTCATGTGCAGGCCGTTGCCGGTCAGGCGGGTGAACGGCTTGGGCATGAACGTCGCTGCCATGCCGGCCTCGTGGGCCAGCGTGTGGACCATGTAGCGGAAGAAGATGACCCGGTCGGCGGTGGTCAGCGCGTCGTCGAAGAGGAAGTTCTGCTCGAACTGCCCGTTGGCGTCCTCGTGGTCGTTGGCGTAGTTCGTCCAACCGAGCCCGTTCATGTACCGCGAGACGGTGGAGAGGTGGTCGAACATGCGGGTGAGGCCCTTGGCGTCGTAGCAGGGCAGGTCCTGCTGGTCGAGCGGGTCGGCCACCTCGATGCCGCCCTCGGGCCGGCGCCGGACCAGGTGGTACTCCGCTTCGACCCCGACCATGAGCTCCATGCCCCGCTCGTCGCGCAGGCGCTCCAGCGTGTTCCTCAGCATGACCCGCGGGGTGTAGGGCCACGGCTTGCCCTCGACCTCGATGTCGCACATCAGCACCGCGACGCCGTCCCGCCACGGGAGCTTCACGTAGCTCGCCGGGTCCGGCGCGGCGATCATGTCGGGATCGGCCGGGCTCTGGCCCATCGGCCCGACGGCGAAGCCGGCGAACCCTGCTCCACCGACGACCACGTCCATCGCCGACGACGGCACGAGCTTGGCGCAGGGGCGGCCGTGCATGTCGACGAACATCGTCAGGAAGAACTCGATGCCGTCCTCAGCGGCCCGAGCCTCGAGCACCTCGCGGGCGTCAGTCACCGGTGATCCCCTTCGTTCTCCGACGTGAGCCGCTCGCACGTTAGCCCGCTCCCGCCGCCCTGGGTTTCACAGCAGGAACCGAGCGCCTACCATGAGGAAACAGGCCCCAGGAGCAAGCAGGGACCCGAAGGAGGCGAAGCAGATGTGCGGGATCGTCGGTGTGCTGATCCTCGACCGGGATCTCGAGCCCCAGCTGGGTCAACTGCTGACCGCGATGCTCGTGCAGATGACCGAGCGGGGCCCGGACTCGGCGGGTGTCGCGGTCTACGCCGACGGGCTCCCGGATGGGTGCTGCAAGTACTCGTGCCGCGCCGACGCCGGTCGAGACGGAGGCGTCGATGCGCGGTCGACTGGCCGGCGCTGGCGGCGGAGGTCGGCGCGACCGCGACGGCGACCTTCGGGCGGGCCGCCGTGCTCACCGGGCCGGCCGCGCGCCGCGGCGACCTGGAGGCCCGCGGCCTCACGGTCGTCTCGTCCGGCCAGGACCTGGAGGTCTTCAAGGGCGTCGGCCTGCCGGTCGACATCAGCGACGAGTACGGCCTGCCGGACCGCCACGGGTACCTCGGCGTCGGCCACACCCGGATGGCCACGGAGTCGGCCGTGACGACCGACGGCTCGCATCCGTTCTCGACCCACGACGACCTGTGCGTCGTGCACAACGGGACCTTCTCGAACTACTTCACGGTCCGGCGCGACCTCGAGGGCGAGGGCGAGCGCTTCCTCACCGAGAACGACACCGAGGTGGCAGCTCGCCTGATCGGCCGTGAGATGGACCACGGTCGAGACCTCCGCGACGCGCTGCGGGTGCTGCAGAAGGAGATGGACGGCTTCTACACGCTCGTCTGCGCCACCCGGGACCAGATGGCGGTGGTCCGCGACGAGTTCGGTTGCAAGCCGGCGATGGTGGCCGTCAGCGATCGGTACGTGGCGGTCGCGTCCGAGTTCCGGGCCCTGGCGGTGCTGCCGGACATCGCCACGGCCGACGTGTTCGAGCCGACGCCGACGGAGATCTACCTGTGGGAACGGCCGCGATGAGCCGGGTGTGAGCCGGGCATGAGCGAGGGGAGCACGATCCTCGACTGCGACGAGCTCAGCACCCGGGCAGGTCAACCAGGCGCTGCGTGAGCTCCCGCCCGGCTCGCGGGTCCGGATCCTGAACCCGCGCGGCCGGCACAACCTCGCCGTCGGGTTGCTCCACCACCTCGACATCAGCCATCGAGGGCGACGCGGGCCACTACGCCGGTGGCCTGTGCGACGGACCCGACATCCGGATCGACGGGTTCGCCGGCTGGGCCGCCGGCGAGAACCTCATGCGCGGCACCATCCGGATCGCGGGCAACGCCAGCGAGCGGGTGGGCGCGTCCGCGCACGGTGGCACGATCGTCGTCGACGGTGCCGCATCGACCCGAGCGGCGATCTCGCTGAAGGGCGGCACCGTGCTCGTCGCCGGCGACGTCGGCAACTTCAGCGCCTTCATGGCGCAGGCCGGCGTGCTGCTGGTCGGCGGCGACGCCGGGGAAGCTCTCGGCGACTCCCTGTACGAGGCGGTCATCTACGTCGCCGGCGCGATCAAGAGCCTCGGGAGCGACGCCCAGGTCGAGGAGCTCACCGCGCAGGATGTCGCCCGCGTGCGCGAGCTGGTCGACCTCGCGGGCTTCACCCACATCTCACCCGAGGACGTCACCCGGGTCGGGTCGGCCCGGGAGCTCTACAACTTCGACGCCGTCAAGGCGCACCACTACTGACATGGAGCCCGGCATGGAGCCTCCCCGACGCCACCTGGCGCTCCGCGAGAGCCACAGCTTCCCGCGCCACGTCATCGATCAGATCCACGGCATGGCGGAGGAAGGGCGGTACGAGATCCGGGGCTGGGGCGCCAAGCGGGCCCTGCCCACGTTCGACGACCTCGTGTTCGTCACCGCGTCCGCGTCGCGGTACCCGATCGAGGGCTACCGGGAGACGTGCTCGACGACGACGGTGCTCGGGTCGCGGTACGCGTCGCAGCCGCTCGTGCTCGACATCCCCATCACGATCGCCGGGATGAGCTTCGGTGCGCTGTCCGGTCACGCCAAGGAGGCGCTGGGCCGGGCCGCGACCGCGGTCGGCACGTCGACCACCACCGGCGACGGAGGCATGACGCCCGAGGAGCGCGAGGCGTCGAAGTACCTCGTGTACCAGTGCCTGCCGAGCCGCTACGGGTTCAACCCCCACGACGTCCACCGCGCGGACGCGATCGAGATCGTCATCGGCCAGGGAGCCAAGCCCGGAGGCGGCGGCATGCTCCTCGGCCAGAAGGTCAGCGAGCGGGTCGCGGGCATGCGCACCCTGCCGGCCGGGATCGATCAGCGCTCGGCCTGCCGCCACCCGGACTGGACCGGACCCGACGACCTCGTGATGAAGATCGAGGAGCTCCGGGAGGCGACGGACTGGCAGAAGCCGATCTACGTGAAGATCGGGGCCACCCGGGTCGCCTACGACGTGAAGCTGGCCGTGGCCGCCGGAGCCGACGTGGTCGTCGTCGACGGCCTCCAGGGAGGGACGGGGGCGACGCAGGACGTCTTCATCGAGCACGCCGGGATCCCGACGCTGGCCGCGGTCCGCATGGCCGCCGAGGCGCTCCGGGAGATCGGCAAGCACCACGAGGTGCAGCTCATCGTGTCCGGCGGCATCCGCTCGGGAGCCGACGTGGCGAAGGCGCTGGCGCTCGGGGCGGATGCGGTGTCGATCGGCGTCGCCTCGCTGATCGCCCTGGGCTGCAACCGCCAGGCCTGGTGGGACGCCGGCTCGGCGCGGTGGGTCGACGCGACGGCCGACTACGAGGGGCTGGGCACGGCGCCGGGCTACTGCCACCACTGCCACACCGGCCAGTGCCCCGTGGGCATCACGACGCAGGAACCCGAGCTCGAGGAGCGGCTCGACCCCGAGGTCGGCGCGCGGTGGATGACGAACTACCTCCGGGCGATGACGATGGAGCTGACGACGCTGGCCCGGGCGTGCGGCAAGAGCGACGTCCACCACCTCGAACCGGAGGACCTCGTGGCCCTCACCATCGAGGCGGCGGCCATGGCCCGGATCCCCCTGGCCGGCACCGACTGGATCCCCGGCTGGACCTGACCCGCCCGCCGCCGAGCAGTCCCGCCGGCCGTCGGCCGACGCTCGGCCTACCGCGATCTGAACGGAGATGTCCGAGAGCGCGGTCCGACGCGCCCTGCGACATCTCCGTTCGAACGGCGCGGTGACGGACGGCGGTGGTGAGCGGGTGACGGAGGGGTGGAGCGGGCAGCGCTGGTCGAGCTAGAGGACGTTGACGTTGGTGCCGAGCTGGACGTAGCGGCGGGGGGACATCTCGGCGATCATCCGGGCGCCCAACTCCTCGGCCTGCTCGAGCAGCTCGGCTTCGTCGATGGTCAGCAGCCGGCCCTCGTGGACCGTGAGCCGGCCGGCCACCATGACGGACTCGGCGTCCGTGCCGACGCCGTAGCGCACGAGCGTCGAGACCGGGTCCGTCGACGGTGACAGCCGGACGTTGTCGGCGTCGATCACCGTGATGTCGGCGGCCTTGCCGACCTCCAGCGAGCCGATCTCGTCGTCCCACAGCAGCAGCTTGGCGGCGTCGATGGTGCCCATCTCGAACGCGTCGAGGGTCGTGAACCCGAACGGATCGAACAGCGGCATCGCGGCCTGGTTGTGCATGATGAACGCGATCCGCATGAGCTTCAGCAGGTCGTTGATGATCGTGTCGCAGCCGAGGCCGACGGTGATCCCCAGCTCGCGCATCAGCGGCACTCGCGTGACGGCGGACATGATGTCCGTGCACACGACAGGGGCGTGCGCGAGCTTGGCCCCCGCCTCGGCCATCATCCGGATCTCGCGATCGGTGGTGAGCATGGCGTGGATCGCCACCAGCCGCTCCGTGAGCGCACCGATCGACGCCAGGTGCTCGAGCGGCCGATGCCCGAAGAGCGACACCGACAGCTCGATCTCCTCCCGGTCCCGGTTGATGTGGGTCATCACGCCGGTGCCCCACTCCTTGGCCAGCTCGTCCGTGGCCAGGTACCGCTCGTCCGAGCACGACGGAACGCCGAGGTTGTGCACCCACGGGCGCAACCGGCCCTCGCCCTTGGCGAACCACTTGGCGAAGAACTCCTTGGTGTAGGCCAGGTCGTCGGCGAGCACCTTGGGATCGTCGCGGTACCACGACCGCTCGGTGATCTGCTCGTAGTTGCCGGCCAGCCGCGACTCCCGGTCCCACATGCCCCGGGCCAGCGCGCAGCGGATGCCGGTCTCCATGACCGTCTCGGCGATCGGCTCCTCGTGGGCGACGGTGCACGTCGTCTCGGTCATGGTCGTGACGCCGGCCCGCATGAGTTGGGCGAACGCGACCTTCGCGCTGATGCGCACGTCGTCCTCGGACTGGATGGCCTCGGCCGGGATGTAGATGCGGTAGATGTTCGGGAAGTCCTCGACCGTGCTCTCCCGGCACAGCGCCTGCGCCACGTGGTTGTGGCAGTCGATCAGGCCCGGGATCACGTAGCGCCGCTCGCCGCCGATCCTCTGGGCGTCCGGATACCGCTCCCGGAGCGCCGCGGCGCTGCCGATGTCAGCGATGCGATCGCCGGCCACCGCCACCGATCCGCCGGGGATGACGCGCCGAGCCGGGTCCATCGTGATGAGCGTGCCCTCCACCAACGTGGTCACGTCGACGGCGTCAACACCTGACTGATCGTTCACAGCCGCTCCTTCGGGGTGCGCCCCTCAGTCGTGAGCACACGTCCCTCGAGCGCACCGATTCCCCAACATGGACGTCGGTAATCTAACCCGCCGTGGTCGACCCCCTTCCCGGCGACGCCATGGCGCGCGCCGAGGTGGTGGTCGTCGGCGGCGGCCACAACGGGCTCGTCTGCGCCGCGTACCTCGCCCGCGCCGGGCTGGACGTGCTGGTGGTCGAACGCAACAGCCGGTGCGGCGGTGCGCTCTTCAGCACGACGAACGATGGGTTCACGCTCGAGCACGGAGCGGTCGACCACTCGACCATCATCGGCTCCACGATCCCCGACGAGCTCGAGCTCGAGCGTCACGGTCTCGACTACGTGTACCGGACGGCGGCGGCGTTGCACCTCTACGGGGACGGCGTCCAGATCGCCATCGGGGAGTCGGCCGAGGACACCGCGCGGTCGATCGCCGAGGTCGACGCCGCGGACGCCGCGGCGTGGATGGAGCTGGCCGCCCTGTCGGGAAAGCTCCTCGCCCTGACGGGCGAGCTGACGCGGGACCCGCCGGTGCCGATGGAGCCGCGCAGCGGCTCGGGAGCGTGGCGCTCGGACGGGCCGGCCGGCCCATCATCGAGCTGGCCCGGAGCTCGGCCGTCGAGGTCGCCGAACGGTGGTTCCGCAGCCCCCACATGCGGGCGCTGGCGGTGTTCCGGTCGCAGTTCTCGGGCCTGCCTCCGTGGTATCCAGGGACGGGAGCGGTCTTCTGCCTCACGCCCGCCGGGCACGGGCGCCGCTTCGGCCGGCCGCGCGGCGGCTCGAGCGCGTTCGTCGAGCGCTGCAGTCGGCGGTCGTCGGCTTCGGCGGGCGGGTCCGCTGCGACTTCCCGGTCGGCCGGGTGAGCCGCGGAGGCGGCGGCTGGCGGATCGAGGCGGCGGGTCCAGCGGGTCGGGAGGCACGAGTCCAGGGAGTCCGACGCGGTGGTCGCCACCCGGGCCGTCGTGTCGGCCGTCCCGCCGCAGGATGCGATCCTGCGGTTGATCGACGCGGACGCGGTGCCGGCGCGGTGCGGCGGAGGTTCGAGCGGGTCGAGGTGGTGAGCGGGAACCTCAGCCAGTTCACCCTGGCCGCCGCGCTGCGGGGCCCGCCGCCGGTCGACCACCTCCGACCGGGGTTCGAGGGCAGTCAGCTCTGGCTGCTCCCCGAGCCGGCGGGCGCGCTCGAGAACGCCGCGGCCGCGCTCGCCGGCACCCTCGCCGCCCGACCCGGCGTGCTCCTCACCTTCCCGTCGCTGCTCGATCCCTCCGCCGCGCCGGAGGGAGCGGCCACGGCCTGGATCAACGGGTTCGTCGCCCATCGCCTGGCCACCGAGGGCGGCTGGGGCAGGGAGCGGAGGTGGCCAGCGGGCGGGTCTGGGCCACCGTCGATTCCTGCCTGCCGGGGGTGCGGGAGCTGGTCACCGACTCGGTGTTCACGTCGTCGGAGGACCTGACCCGGCGGACCGGAGCGGTGAACGCCGGCGCCCACGTCTCCACGATCATCGGCCAGCTGCTCGCCGGCCGACCGGCCCGGGGATCGGCCGACCACCGGTCGGGCATCGACGGCGTCTACCTGACCGGCGCCGGGACGAACCCCGGTCCGAGCGTCAGCGGGCTCCCCGGACGGGCCTGCGCCGAGGCGATCCTCGCCGACTTCGCCGCCGCCGGCTCGGGGCGAGCCCGGCGACCGGTGGCTCGGTCCGGCGGGAGCTGGCCCGGTGGCGGCGGCTCTCCGAGCTGGCTCTGGCGACCCGCCGGGACGCGGGAGGAGTGGGGTCAGCCGCCGGCCGACTGAACGATGCCGTGCAGCGCCCGCCGGACCAGCTCGGTGAGCGCCCGCCGCCGGTAGTCGCCTGTCGCGTGGATGTCGGTCGTCGGCCGTTCGACGTCGTCGGCCGACGCCGCGCCCGCCTGCTCGGCGACGCCCGGTGTCAGCTCGGCGCCGCGCACCTGGGCCTCGGCCTCCGTCAGCCTCACGGGCGCGGCGGCGACGCCGAAGGCGGCCAGGCCGACGTCGTCGACCAACGTGCCCCCGTCGGCGAAGCGCACGACCGCGGCGACGCCGACCACGGCGAAGTCGCCCCGCCGGGGCGCCAGCTCCAGGCAGGCGGCCCGGAGCCCACGAGCCGCCGGGAACCGCACGCCGGTCACGACCTCGTCCGGCTCGACCGCGGTCGTGAACGGCCCTTCGAAGAACGTCGCCGCGGGAACCGTCCGCGCTCCACGGCTGCTCAGCAGCTCGATCGTGGCGTCGAGCGCGACCGCCACGGCGGGGAGCTCGGCCGCCGGGTCGGCGTGGACGATGCTGCCGCCGATCGTGCCCCGGTTGCGGTTCTGGGGGTGGCCGATCCACGGGAGCGCCTCGCTCAGCAGCGGACAGGCGGCCCGGACCTCGGCCGAGCGCTCGGCATCCCGTTGGCGGACCATGGCTCCGACGTGCAGCGCGCCGTCCTCACGGCCGAACGTCCGCAGGGCCTCGACCAGCTCCAGGTCGACGAGGACGGACGGCTGGGCCAGGCGGAAGTTCATGGCCGGGATCAGGCTCTGCCCGCCCGCCAGCGGCTTGGCCTCGTCGCCGTGCTCGGCCAGCGCGGCGACGACCTCCTCCAGCGAGTCGGGGCGGAGGTACCGGAACGCCGGCGGCTTCACGACGCGGCGCCCGACGCGTGGATCGCCTGGAGCACGCTGGTCGGGGTGATGGGGGTCTCGACGATGTCGACGTCGAACTCCGCCAGCGCGTCGGCGACCGCGTTGGCGATGGCGGCCGCCGGCCCGATCGTGCCCGACTCGCCGACGCCCTTCACGCCGAGCGGCGTGGTGGCCGACGGCGTCTCGAGGTGCTCGATCGTGATCGGCGGGATCTCGAGGCTGCTCGGGACGGTGTAGTCCATGAACGAGGCGCTCAGCGGTTGCCCGTTCTCGTCGTACACGAGGTGCTCGTAGAGGGCGCCGGCGATGCCCTGCGCCACGCCGCCGGTCGTCTGGCCCTCGACGATCAGCGGGTTGATCACGGTCCCGCAGTCGTGCACGACGACGTAGTCGAGCACCTCGACGGTACCGGTGGTGATGTCGACCTTCACCACGGCGGCATGGCTGGCGTTCGACCAGGCCGCGGCGACGTTCATCCGGCCGTTCTCGTCCGGGTCGGAGTCGATGCCCGGCGGTTCGTAGGTCACGGTCGCCTCGAGCCCGGGATCGACCCCGTCCGGCAGCTGGTCGGTCCGCGCGTAGGCCGCGATGGCGACGTCGCGCATCGTGACCGAGGGCTCGTCGCTGCCGCGGACGTGCAGCCGGCCCCGGGTGATGACGATGTCGTCCGGGCTGGCCTCCAGCAGGCCGGCGGCGATCGCCTTCGCCTTGGCGACCACGAGCTCGGCCGCCTTGAGCACCGACCCGCTGGTCACGATGGCCCCTCGGCCGCCCCAGGCGCCGAGGCCGTAGGGGCACAGGTCGGTGTCACCGGTGACGACGCTGACGTCCTCGAGGTCCAGGCCGAGCGCATCGGCGGCGATGGCGGCCGTGGTGCTCTGGATGCCCTGCCCGATGGCCTGGACGCCGATGCCGACGAGCGCGCTGCCGTCGGGCTCGATCCGCACCAGCGCCGAGTCGTACGAGCTGCCAGTGCGCGGTGGTGCCGTAGTACGACGGCCCGGTCGGCTCCACGAACGAGGCGAAGCCGATGCCGACGCGGACGCGTGGGTCGCCGGCGTGCGCGTCGCGGGCCGCCTCCCACGCCTTGTCGCCGAGCTCGACGGCACGGTCGAAGGCCTGGCGGTGGCTGCCGGCGCCGAGCCGCCCACCCGAGGGCGTCACGAAGGAGTCGTCCCCGGCGGCCGGCAGCATGGCGCGCCGGCTGTCCCGCGGGTCGACGCCCGCCAGGCGGGCCACCTTCTCGACCGTCCGCTCCATGGCGAACGCGGCCTCGGGCGATCCGAAGCCCCGGTACGCGCCCGACGGCGTCTTGTTGGTGACGACGCAGGCCACCGACACCTCGGTGACCGGGATGTCGTACGGGCCGGTCAGGCAGCCCCCCGACACGAGCGTCGTCGACGTGCCGGGGATGAAGACCTCACCCGAGCCGACGTTGGTGGCGATGTTGCCGCGCACGGCGCGGATGCGGCCGTCGCGGTCGTAGGCCGCCTCCACGTCCATCCGCTGCTCCCGGGCGTGGATCGACGTCATGAGGTGCTCGGCGCGGTCCTCGATCCAGCGCACCGGCCGCCGCGAGCGCATCGCCAGCCACGGCACGACGATGTCCTCCGGGTACTGGTGCAGCTTGCACCCGAACCCGCCACCGACGTTCGGGACGATGACCCGGATGCTCGGCCTCGCGCAGCCCGAGCATCATCGCCAGGGTGGTGCGCAGGATGTGCGGGCTCTGCGTCGACGCCCACACCGTCAGCCGGCCGTTCTGGTAGTCGGCGACGATGCCGCGGGTCTCCATCGGGCTCGGCGACTGTCGTTGCATGCGGAACGTCGTGCGCACGACGTCGTGCTCGGCGAAGACCCGGTCGACCTCGGGCTCGGTCACCGGGAGGTCCATCAGCTTGTTGTCGGGCCAGTCGTCGTAGAGCCGCGGGGCGTCGTCGGCCAGCGCCGCTTCGACCGACACGAGGACGGGCAGCTCGTCGTAGTCCACGACGCACGCGTGCGGCCGCGTCCTCGGCGGCGTAGCGATCCTCGGCCACCACGGCCACGATCGGCATGCCGACGTAGCGGACCCGGTCGCGCGCCAGAGGGAAGGAGTCGACGTCCTTCATCCACGGGACGAGGTGCGGGTAGCGCGTCACGCCGTCCAGGTCCGCCGCGGTCACGACGTCGAGCACCGCCGGATCGGCGCGGGCGTCGTCGAGGTCGATCCCGGTGATCCGGGCGTGGGCCAGCGAGCTGCGCACGAACACCGCCTCGACCATCCCCGGCAGGGTGACGTCGGCGACGAACTGCGCCCGGCCCGCGAGCAGCGGGCCGTCCTCCCGCCGGCCGAGCCTCGAGCCGACGTAGCCGTCCACGGATGGCTCTGCCATCACGAGGCCGGCTCGCCGGGGGACCGTCGGCCGTCCGTCCCCACGCGTCGAGCACCGCCTGCACGATCTGCTGGTACCCGGTGCAGCGGCAGAGGTTGCCCGAGAGGAGCTCGCGCACGGCGTGCTCGTCGGGCCACTCCGCCGGATCGGCCGACGCCAAGGTGACGAGGAAGCCGGGGGTGCAGAACCCGCACTGCAGGGCGTGGTGACGATGGAACGCCTGCTGCATCTCCGTCAGCTGGCCGTCCCGCGCCAGGCCCTCGACCGTCGTGATCCGCTTCCCGTCGGCCTGGACGGCCAGCATGATGCAGGCCCGCACCGGCGCGCCGTCGACCTCGACCGTGCAGGCGCCGCACACGCCGTGCTCGCAGCCGACGTGCGTTCCCGTCAGCCGCAGGTCGTCACGGAGGAGGTCGGACAGGAGCTGGCGCACCGGCACCGTCCGCTGCACCGGCCGGCCGTTGACGACGAGCTCGATCTCGAGCGAGTCGACCGGCTCGACGACGCGGCTGCGGGTCAGCCATCGGTCGATGCCCTCGCCACCTCGAACAGCCACCGGCGGTACTCGACGGAGAGGCGGTCGACGCCCCGGATGTAGAGCTCGGCCGTCATGTCGAACGGCAGCTCCTCGGGCGTCTGCGACTCCGAGATGACCCGATCTGCCTCGGCGATCTCCTGCTGGAACCTGATGAACCGCTCGTCGTCCTCCTCGAGGGCGAAGTTGCGGGCGTTGAACGTGAAGCTCCGGCACTGCTTCTGGCTGATCGGCGAGCAGGCCATGAACAGCACGAACGTGTTCCCGCCAGGGAGCTGTTGCTGGAGCCACACCGTGAACGGCAGCGCCACCCGGTAGTTCCGCCGCCCGGGCACGCTGGCGTTGGCGCTCTCGAGCTCCAGCGTCTGGGTCTTGTCCGTCGTGGCCGGCTCCTCGACCGTGATCGTGGTGCGCAGCTCCGCGCCGTCGCGCCACACCTCGTGCTCCGGGACCTCGGGATCGTCGCGGCTGGCCAGCACGCCGTCGTGGACCCAGGCGAAGTGGGCGAAGTCCACGAAGTTCTCGGTGCGCCGCGCCGCGCCCGTCTGCCAGTCGTACGCGGGCACGACCGCCACGTGGTACGCGGGGTCGTCGAACTCGGGGAAGTCCGGGATCGGGAAGATCGGGTCGGGGTCGAGGCTCACGTAGACGAGGCCGTTGCGCTCGACCGCCAGGTACTGCTGGAGTCGTGCGTTGGGAGGGATCATCGTGCCGAAGCGGGCGGGGATGCTCGTGCAGACGCCGTCGGGGCCGTACGTCCAGCCGTGGTACGGGCAGCGGAGGAGGACGTCGTCCTCGACCCAGCCCAGCGACACCGCGGTGCCGCGATGGGCGCAGCGATCGGCGAAGGCCCTGATCTCACCGGCGAGGCGGACGACCACGATCCGCTCGTCGAGGAGCGTGACCTGCTGCGGGCTGGTCCCCGAGCTCGCCGGCGTAGAGGACCGGGTGCCAGTAGCGGCGCAGCGAGCGGTAGAGGCGCTCCTCGCCGGCCACGTCCCAGTCGTTCGCGGTCAGATCCTGTGTGGTCATGGGTCACGTCCCTCGCTCGAGAGGCTGGCCAGGAGCCGTGCCGCGTTCGCACGCGCGCCGGCCGAGATGCGGATGCGGGTGCCGCTGAACGCCGGCCCGCGGGTGGCGTCGAGGCCCATGCGCGACGTCGAGCCGTCCGGTGTCGACGACGGATCGAGCGCGCTGCCCGGCAGCCGCTCCACCATCATGATGTCCTCGGCCGGCTGGAAGCGCGTGGCGAGCGCCCACAGCACCTCGCTGTCGTCGGTGATGTCGACGTCGTCGTCCACGGCGATGACGGTCTTCAGGTACGGGTCCCAGCCGAGCAGGCCGAGCATCGCCTGGCGCGCCTCACCGGCGCGGCGCTGCCGGACGCTGAGGTAGCAGTGGAAGTGCGTGCCCGAGCGCGGGTAGTGCACGTCGACGACGCAGGGGAACCGCTCCTTCAGGCGCTCGATCATCTCCGCCTCGCGCGGGACGCGGGCGAGGTTCAGGTGCTCGTCCGAGTTGCCGCCGACGACGTCGACCCACAGGCCGTCGCGCCGCTGCAGCACGGCCTGGACGTCGAGGCGGTTGTGGGTCGAGCGGTCCGACGAGTAGCCGGAGAACTCGCCGAAGGGCCCCTCCTCGGCACGGTGGCGGGGATCGATCACGCCCTCGAGGACGTACTCGGCGCTGGCCGGGACCCGGAGGCCGTGCACCGGTGTCCGCACGACCTCGAGCCCCTCGCCGAGGAGACCACCCGCGATCTCGCGCTCGTCGACGTGGTACGGCACCCGGGCCGACGCCGCCAGCATGAACAGCGGGTGGGCGCCCAGCACCATCGCCACCGGCAGCGTGGTGTCCGCGTCGGCGGCGTCCTGGAGCATGCGCCACAGGTCGCCACGGGAGTGCAGGCTCGTGCCCAGCGTGGTCGGTGAGAGCACGACGGCGCGGTGGTAGCTGAGGTTGCCCACGCCGGTGACCGGGTCCTCGGCGACGACGATGCCGTTCGTGATGTAGGGCCCGAGGTCCGACTCGAAGTGGGTGATGAGGGGCAGCGCGGTGAGGTCGACGTCGTCGCCGAGCGTGACCTGGTCGAGGACGGGCCCGGTCTCGACCTCGCGCATCGGCCGGGCCTCCCGGGCGCGCCGCTGGTAGGCCTCGTGCAGCTCGGCCGGCTCGGCCCCGAGCCAGTGCGCGATCCTCGGCCGCGAGGCGAACAGGTTCGTCACCAGCGGGACGTCCGGCCCTCGACGTCGTTGCACCACACGACCGGCCCGCGGCCGCGTGCCGCCAGCTCCCACACCAGTGCGGTGACGTCCTGGTCGGCCGAGACCCGCTCCTCGACGACCAGCACGTCCTCGGGGTGCTGCCGGCGGTACTCCGCCAGGCAGTCGTGGAGGTCCTGCGACCGTGAGACGGTCGAGGGCGGGGCGCGGCCGTCACGGCGTGTCCTGCGTGGTCGGGCTGGTCCAGCGCCGGAAGAGCTGGTGCTCGATGCCGAGCTGGTCGAGCACCTTGCCCGTCGTCTGGTCGATCAGGTCGTCGATCGACGTCGGCCGGTGGTAGAAGCCCGGCATCGGCGGCAGGACCGTCGCGCCCGCTTCGGTCACGGCGACCATGTTGCGCAGGTGGATCAGGCTGAGCGGGGTCTCGCGGGCCACGAGCACGAGCGGCCGGCGCTCCTTCAGCGTGACGCCGGCGGCGCGCGTGAGCAGGTTGTCCTCCAGCCCGTGGGCGATCGAGGCGAGCGTGCGCATCGAGCAGGGCGCCACGACCATCCCCATCGTGAGGAACGACCCCGACGAGATCGAGGCGGCGAGGTCGTCGGGATCGTGGACCACGTCGGCCAGCGCCTCGACGTCGGCGACCTTCAGGTCGGTCTCCAGCTCGATCGTGCGGTGGGACGCCCTCGACATCACGAGGTGGGTCTCGACGCACGTGGCGCGGCCGAGCGCGCGGAGCAGGGCGATGCCGTAGTGCGGCGCGCTCGAGCCGCTGATGCCGACGACGAGGCGGCGGGACCGCCCTGCCGGCCCGCGTGCGCTCACCGTCTCAGCCACCCGGCCTGCTCCACCCGGTCCCGCGGTCCGGTCAGACCGAGACGGGACCGGCCGAACCGGCCTCCAGGCGGGACTCGGCCTCCTCGACGGTGGCCGGCGGCGGCGTGCCCTCCATCCCGACGAGCTTGGCCACGTTGTTGCCCATGTAGCCCTCCAGCACCTCCTCGCTGCAGTTGAGGCCCTGCGGCGGCGGCGTGCACAGCACCTCGAGCTGGCGCAGCCACATGCCGGGCTCGTTCGGGGGCGAGTCGGTGCCGAACACGAGCCGGTCGACGGGCATCTCCTTGGCGAACTCGACGATCCGCGACTGCAGCAGCCAGCCCGACTCGCCGTAGACGTTGGGGCTGTCGAGGATCATCCACAGCGCCTCGAAGCAGTAGACCCCGCCGGTCTGGACGCCGAAGTGGCCGATGATGAAGTTGACGTCCTTGAACTCGCGGATGATCGGGTAGAACTGCGTCGGGATGCTGTAGGGGCCGTCGCCGGTGTGGAGCAGCACGATCACGCCCAGCTCGTCGCACTTGCGCAACCCCGGCCGCAGCCAGTCGAGGGCGCGATCGGGCCGGTAGGCGTGCATGTTGGCGTGCAGCTTCATCATCTTGTAGCCGTACTCCTTCACGTGGAACTCGAGCTCGGCGGCGCCGTTCTCGGGCCCGAACCGCGGGTTGTACGTGAAGTCCCCGATGAAGCGATCCGGGTACGTCTGGACCAGGTCGGTGATGTACGCCATGTAGTCCCGGATGCCCTCGCGGCCGGAGCGGTCACCGTCGCGCCACACCGTGTTGCCCGGCGGCGGCTGGATGAAGCCCATGTCGATGCGCCGTGGCTTGCCGTTGATGATGAAGGGTCCGTCCATCATCTCGAGGAGCCGCTCACCGGTGAACGGCTCGCCGGTGTGGCGCCACGCCTCGTCGACCTTGTTGGTCGGGTGGAGGTGGGTGTCGATGATCATGTGGTCTCCTCAGGGATGAAGTCGGTGGGCCGAACTGGTACGCGGGGAAGGTCGAGGCCGGTGGCGTTGCGAAGGGCGTTCATGATCGCCGGTGTCGACGACAGGTTGGGCGGCTCGCCCACGCCGTTCAGGCCGTACGGCGAGTCCGGGTGGGGGAACTCGAACACCTTCATCGTCACGGGCGGCATGTCGAGGATGGTCGGGATGAGGTAGTCGGTGAACGAGGGGTTGCGGATCCGGCCGTCGACGATCTGGACCTCCTCCATGAGGGCGAGCCCGAGTCCCTGGGCGGTGCCGCCCTCGATCTGTCCCTCGACGGCGATCGGGTTGATGGCCTTGCCCACGTCCTGGGCGGTCGCCAGCTCCACGACGCGGACCAGCCCGAGCTCGGTGTCGACGTCGACGACGGCGCGGTGTGCGGCGTACGCGAACGCGACGTGCGCGTCGCCCTGACCCCGCTCGTCGTCGATCGCCTCGGTGGGGCGATGGTGGTACTCGCACTCCTCGTCGACGACGTCGTCGCCGAGCACGTCGGCCAGCGCGACGCCGACCGTCGCGTCGTCCGCGACATGCACGCCGCCCCGGCAGGACGAGTCGGCGGCCGGCTGGTCCAGCAGCTCGGCCGCCCGCGCGAGGACGGCACCGCGCACCGCCTCGCAGGCGCCGAGCACCGCCCCGCCCGTCATCCACGTCTGGCGGGAGGCCGAGCTCGACCCGGAGTCGCCGATCGAGGTGTCGGCCTGGCGGACGACGACCTGCTCGATGCCGAGCTCCGTGCGGACGATCTGGGCCTGCACGGTGACGATGCCCTGCCCGCACTCCGCCGCGGCGCTGTGGACGTCCGCGACCGGGACGCCGTTGAGGACCCGGAGCCGGACCCGCGCCGTCGAGTAGTCGTCGAGCCCGCCCGAGTAGCCGATGGCCTTCATGCCGAGCGCGTAGCCGACCCCGCGGCGGAGGCCCTCGCCGTGGGTGACGTTGCCGAGCCCGCCGGGGAGCGTCCGCAGGTCGAGCGGGCCGCCATCGGGCTCGGGGGGCAGCGGCAGGTCGCGCAGGTGCTCGAGGAGCTCCCGCACGGGCGTCGGGCCGTCGGCGGCCTGGCCGGTCGGGAGCACCGTGCCCTCCACGAGCGCGTTGCGCAGGCGCAGCTCCAGCGGGTCGATGCCCAGCTCGCCGGCCAGCCGGTCGATCGCGGACTCGATGGCGTAGCAGGCCTGGACGGCGCCGAAGCCGCGCATCGCGCCGCAGGGCGGGTTGTTGGTGAACACCGCGTACCCGTCGATGCGCACGTTGGGGACCTGGTAGGCGCCGGCGGCGAAGTAGCAGGCGTTGGCGATGACGATCTTCGACGTCGACGTGTACGCGCCACCGTCGAGGAGCAGCCGTACGTTGGCGAACACGAGAGCGCCGTCGCGCGTCGCGCCGAGCTCCACCCGGGCCCGCGCCGGGTGGCGGCGGACGTGGCCGAAGAACGACTCCTCGCGGTTGTAGACCATCCGGACCGGGCGCCCGGTGCGCAGGGCGAGCATGCACGCGTGGATGTGCATGGACAGGTCCTCGCGCCCGCCGAAGGCCCCGCCGACACCGCCGAGCGCGAGCCGGACCTTCTCGAGCGGCAGCCCCAGGCTGGACGCGACCTGGACCTGGTCGAGATGGAGCCACTGCGCCGCGACGTGCAGGTCGACGCCGCCCTCGCCGTCGGGGATGGCCAGGCCTGACTCCGGACCGAGGAAGGCAGGATCCTGCGTCCCGACCTCGAAGTCGGCCTCGATCACGACCTCGGCCTGCTGGCGCGCCGCATCCGTGTCCCCGTGCCGGATGCGCACGTGGCGCACCAGGTTCCCGCCCGGGTGGACGAGACCGTCATCGCCGGCGAGGGCGGCCTCGGGGTCGACGATCGGCGGCAGCTCCTCGTACTCCACGACGATCTCGTCGAGCGCACGACGGGCGATCTCCGGGTGGTCGGCGGCGACGATCGCGACGGGCTCGCCCTGGTACCGCACCTCGTCGAAGGCGAGCACGGGCTGATCGGCCACCTTCATGCCGTAGGTCTTCTCGCCCGGGACGTCGTCGTGGGTGAGCACGGCGGCGACGCCGGTGACGGCGAGCGCGCCGGGTGGTGTCGAGGCGGACGATGCGGGCCCGCGGGTGCGGGCTGCGCAGCGTGGCGCCCCACAGCGCCCCGCGGAGGTGCAGATCGGACGAGTAGGCGAAGTTGCCGGTGACCTTGAGCGTGCCGTCGGGTCGTGCGCCGAGTCACCGACGCCGCCGTGCTGGCCGGCGCCGGGCGGCGCCTCCGGGCGTTCGGTCTCGACGGTGGTCACGATCCGCGCACCAGGTCGGAGAGCGGTCGGCCGGGCCAGCGCGCGTCGCCTCGTCGACTCTGGCGAGGAGGTTCGAGATGTGCTGCCGCGCCGCCTGCTCGGCTCCGTCGGCATCACGGGCGGCCATCGCGGCGAAGATCGCCCGGTGCTCGGCCAGTGCGTCGCTGGTGTTGCGCTTGGCGCGCCACAGCGTGAAGCGGGACAGGTGCGCACGGCCCTGGATCCGGCCGAGGATCGTGCTGAGCTCGTCGTTGCCGGCCATCTCGCGGATGATGCTGTGGAACCGGGTGTCGAGCTCGACGTTGGCGGCCTCGTCGCCGGTCGACACGCGCGCGTGCTCGTCGAGCACCTCGCGCAGTGAGCGGAGGTCGTCGTCCGTGGCCCGCACGGTGGCCAGCCGGGCGGCCAGCCCTTCGAGCACCTCCCGCACCTCCAGCAGGCCGCGGAAGTCGTCCGGCTTGATCTCGCTGACGATCGCCCCCCGGTGGGGCACGTTCGCGGCCAGGCCGTCGTAGATCAGGCGCTGCACGGCCTCCCGCACGGGGCTGCGGCTGATGTTGAGGCGCTGCGCCAGCTCCGGCACGCTGAGCGGGGTGCCGGCGGCGAGCTGGTTGCGCAGGATGGCGCGGCTGAGCTGGCGGTAGGCGCGGTCGGCGAGCAGGTCGCCGGGCTCGAGCGCCTGCAGCTCGTCGACGTCAGCCATGGCCACCTCCGGAGGGCGTGAGCTCCGGCGCCTTGCACGCGGCGAGCCCCTGCTCCAGCGCCTCGCGCTCGAGGTTCGTCCCGATGAACACCACCCGGCTGTCCCGATGCCGGTCGCCCCACGGCTCGATGGGATAGATCTCGAACAGCTGGTGCACGCCCTGCAGCGCGACCTTGCGCGGCTCGCCCGAGATGGCCACGATCCCCTTCCAGCGCAGCAGGTCGGGGCCGAATCCTCGGCGGTCCGTTCGGCGAATGCCCGGAGCAGATCGCCGTCGAGCTCTCCGGGCACCCGGACCGTCACCGACGTCACGGCGGGGTCGTGCGAGTGGTGGTAGGGCTCCTCGAGGAAGCCCGGCTCGGCGGCCGCCCGCTTCGAGAGCTCGAACGCCTCGATCCCGAGGATGGAGTCGAGGTTGACCTCCGCGTAGCTGGAGACGGCGATCTCCGCCCGCTCGTTGAGCCGCTCGATGCGACGCCGGATCCGCTCGACGTCGGCGGCGTCGACGAGATCGACCTTGTTGATGATGATGCGGTCGGCGCACACGATCTGGTCCACGGCCTGGTTGTCGATCCCGTCGTAGCGGACGTCGTCGAGGTGCTGTTCGATGTGCTTGGCATCGACGAGCGTCACGATGGCATCGAGCGCGACCTGCTCCAGCACCGGATCGTCGAGGAAGAAGGCCTGGGCGATGGGCATCGGGTCGGCGAGCCCGCTGGCCTCGATCAGGATGTGGTCGACACGGTCGACGAGCTTGCGCACCACGTCGAGGAGGTCCGTGCGGACCGACGTGACGCAGCAGATGCAGCCATTGCTCATCTCGATGATCTCTTCGTCGGAGGTCACCACGAGCTCCGAGTCGATGTCGATCTCGCCGAACTCGTTCTCGATCACCGCGACGCGGCGGCCGTGCTGCTCCCGCAGGATGTAGTTGAGCAGCGTGGTCTTGCCGGAGCCGAGGAAGCCGGTGAGGATCGTGACGCCGATCTTCGTCGAGCTCATGCTCTGTTCCCTCCGGGCGACTCCGTCCTGGTCGCGGCCAGGCGCACCGCGTCCAGGATCTTCTGGTAGCCCGTGCACCGGCAGAGGTTGCCGGCCAGTGCCTCCCGGACGGACGCCTCGTCCGGTGCGGGCTCGCGCCGCAGCAGCTCGTGCACGGCGACGATCAGCCCGGGCGTGCAGAACCCGCACTGCACCGCGCCGGCGTCGAGGAACGCCTGCTGCACGGGATGGAGGTCGTCCCCGTCGGCGGAGCCCCTCGATGGTGACGATCGACGCGCCGTCCGCCTGCCCGGCGGCCACCAGGCAGGCGCACACGAGGACGTCGTCCATCAGGACGGAGCACGATCCGCACTCGCCCTGCTCGCAGGCGTTCTTCGACCCTCGCTGCTCGAGCCGCTCGCGCAGCACGTAGAGCAGGCTCTCGCACCCCCAGACGTCGTCGACCTCGTGGTCGCGACCGTTGACCGTCATGCGGAGCCTCATCGGTGCGCCCCGTCGAGCGATTCCCAGACCCATCCGAGGCAACGCCGCGCCAGCACGGCGAGCGCGTGACGCCGGTAGCGCGCCGTGCCCCGCACGTCGTCGATCGGGCTGGCCGCGGCGGCCACGAGGTCACCGAAGCGGTGGGCGACATCGGGGTCGAGCGGGCCCGGTTCGTCCCACCGCCCGTCGATCGCCTCGGCGATCAGCGCTTCGGCCTGCTCGGCCCGCAGCGGCGTCGGTCCGGCCGAGCCGATGCCGGTGCCGATGCGGCGGTCGCCGCGGTCGACGCAGAGCGCGAACGACGTCGTCGCGATGACCATCGCGTTGCGGGGGCCGATCTTGGAGAACTGCTGGGGCCCGTCCGCCACCGGGATGCGGACGGCGCGGATCAGCTCGTCCGGTCCGAGCACGCTGCGCTTCGGGCCGACGAAGAAGTCGTCGATCGGCACGAGGCGCGGGCCGGTCACGCTCTCGAGCTCGACGACGGCGCGGGTCGCGAGCAGCGGTGGGTGGGCGTCGCCGGCGGGCGACGCGGTGCCGAGGTTGCCGCCGACGGTGCCTCGGTTGCGGATCTGCGGTGACCCGATGGTCCGTGAGGCCATCGCGAGGCAGGGGGTGAGGTCGGCCAGCTCGTCGATGATGCGGGTGTAGGTCACGCCCGCGCCGAGGCGCACGAGCGGACGGTGTCCGTCGCTGGCTTCGAGCAGCTCCCACTGCCGAGCTCGGGGACGTGGGAGAGATCGAGCAGCGCGGCGGGCCGGCGGCGGGCGAAGTTGATCTCGACCATCACGTCGGTGCCACCGTTGATCGCCAGCGCCTCGGGATGGGCGGCCCTCAGCTCGAGCGCTTCGGCCCAGCTCGTCGGGCGCAGCGTGGGGGTCGGGGGAGGGCTGCTCCGACGGGGTCGCTGCCATCGACCGCCCCCTCCACTGAAGCCACCAACCGACATTACATGCAATGTGCGCCGGTTGTCGCAGGGGCGAGGGGGTGGTCACGATCGAGTCCAGCTGCGACCTGCTGCTCACCGGTGGCTCGGTCGTCACCGTCGACGACGAGCGGCGGGTCATCGAGCCCGGTGCCGTGGCCATCGACGGCGACCGGATCGTCGCCGTGGGCCCGGCCGACGAGCTGGCCGGCTGGAGCGCCGCCCGCCGGGTCGACTGCTCGGGACGGGCGATCATCCCGGGGTTCGTCGACTGCCACAGCCACCTGTTCCAGTCGCTCGCCCGCGGCCTGGGCGACGGGCTGGCGCTGTGGCCGTGGCTCAACGAGTTCATGTGGCCGTACGCGTTCTCGATCAACGCGCAAGAGGCCAGGGTCGCCGCCCTGCTCGGCGCCGCGCAGGCGGCGCGGGCCGGGACGACGTGCATCATCGACAACCACTACGCCCCGAACGACCTGGAGACCACGCTCTCGATCGCGTCGGCCATCGACGAGTGGGCTTGCGGGGCGTCGTGGCCAGAGGGATCGTCGGGCCGCCGACGGAAGTCGCCCGCCGGATGGACCTCGCGAGCGGGCTGTTCACGCGCTCGGCCGAGGAGGAACTGGACATCACGCGGGCATGCCTCGAGGCCAGGGGCGGCGGCGGTCGGGTGGTGGTGTGGCCGGCGCCGCTCAACGTCACCTACGTCGGTCAGGACCTGCTCCGGGACTCGGTGGAGCTGGCCCGCGAGTTCGGGGTCGGTTGGCACACCCACTGCTCGGAGGGCGACATCGATCCCGGGATCTACCTCGAGGTCTACGGCACCCGGCCGGCGCAGTGGCTCGCCGACGGAAGGTCTGCTGGGTGACGATGCCACGCTGGCCCACGGCATCTGGTTCGACGACGTCGAGATCGAGCTGATCGGGGCGACGAGGACCGGCATCTCGTACAACCCGGTCTCCAACCAGTACATCGGCAACGGCGTCGCCCGCCTGCGTGATCTGCGCCAGGCCGGAGCCTCGGTGGGTCTCGGCACCGACGGGATCGCCGTCACCGGGCAGGACCTGTTCGAGTGCATGAAGCAGTCGGTGCTCCTCCAGCGGGCGCACACGGGGGATCCCGTCGCTTCGACGGTGGAGGAGGCGATGGAGCTGGCCACCCGGGAGGGTGCCCGGTACGCGGGCATCGATGCCGGCGTGCTGGCGACCGGCAGGCTGGCCGACGTCGCGGTGGTGAACCTGTCCAACGTCCACACCCGCCCGGTGCACCGCACGGTGGCGGCCCTCGTCTACTCGGCGCGTGCCTCGGACGTGGAGATGACGATCGTCGGAGGGCGCGTCGTCTACGAGGACGGGCGGTGCCTCTTCGTCGACGAGCAGGCGCTGATCGAGGAGGCCGACGCCAGGGCCGCCGAGCTGGTCGCCCGGGCCGGGATGACGGCGCTGACGAGCCCGTGGCACCGGCACGCGTTCGGCGTCGACGTGGAGCGGCTGCGGTGAGGTCCGGGGTCAATCCGGACCCGCCGGCGGCGACGTCGGTCAGCCGGATGGTCCTCGAGCGCCTCGAGGAGATCGTCGCGCGTTCGAGCGCGCCTGGCTCGCTGCCGTCGATCGCCATGCGCCGGATCGTCGTCTGCAGGAGGGCGTTGGCGGGCGTCGGCACGCCGTGCAGGCGTCCGAGCAGCACGATCTCGCCGTTCAGGTAGTCCACCTCCGTGCTCCCCGTGCGGCGCAGCAGGCTCTGCCACGTCGAGCTGCCAGCCCGGCGGGTGCCGTCGGCCGGGCGCCACGGCGCCATCACGCCCCGGCGGCGGGCCTCGAACGCGGCATCGTCGGTCCAGCGCCAGCCCGCCGCGGCGAAGCACGCCTCGGCCTCGGCGCGGGCCCGGGCCGCCAGCGCACGGGCCGCATCGCTGCGCAGGTCGGCGCAGGCCGCCTCGATGGCGTTGCCGAGGTTCCGGAGGAGCTTGGCCCGCTTCCAGGCGAGGACGTCCGGCTCGGGCCGCGACGAGAACGACGCGCTCGAGAGGTCGGCGGCCACCCGGGCATCGACCTCGTCGACGCCGTCCGGTGCGCGGCCGACGTCGAGGATGCCGGTGATCCCGCTGCTGCTCACGACGACGGATCCCGGCTCGAGGTGCACGGCGGGGAGCATCACCAAGACCCCGTGCACGTTGGGGAAGAGCCGGAGCGCCATGCGTTCGTTGGCCACGCCGTTCTGCAGGCACAGGATCGGCACCTCGTTCGGCGCCACCGCGGCCAGTTGGTCGAGGGCCGCCGGCGTCTGATGCGTCTTCGTGGCCAGGAGCACCACGTCGTCCTCGCTCCAGTCGACGTCGGCGGGATCGTCGACGGCCGGGACGTCGAGGATCACCTCCGCGTCGGGATCGCGCAGGCGCAGGCCGTCGCGCGACAGCGCCTCGAAGTGGGGTCCGCGCGCGACGAGCACCACCGGATGCCCGTGCTGATGGAGACGGCCGCCGGTGGCACCTCCGATCGCACCCGCACCGATCACGACGTAGCGCACCGACCAAGTATCTCCGGGAGGGGACCTGACATGCCGAGCATCCGTCCGCGATGACGAAGATCGAGACCATCGAGGTCGTCCCGACGACGTTGCCCGATATCTTCGGCGAGCCGATGCACCTCTGCCTCGTGCGGGTGGAGGCCGAGGGGGTGGTCGGCTGGGGTGAGATCTGCGACAGCTACTGCTGCACGTTCCCGGAGGTGTACGCACCGCTCGTCGACCACGTGTACGCGCCGCTCGTGCTCGGGAGCGAGCTCGTGTCCGTCGACTCCCTCACCCGCAAGCTCCGGATGTGGGCACGGCGGCGGATCGGCGACGCCGGCCTGGCCATCCAGGCGTTGAGCGGCCTGGAGCTGGCGCTGTGGGACCTGCACGGGAAGCTGGCCGGGCAGTCGGTCTCGCAGCTCATCGGCCAGACCCGGGACCGGATCCCGGTCTATGCGTCCGGCAAGTTCCTCGACGAGCCGATCGACATGCACGTCAGGATCCTGGCGCCCGCGCTGGATCGTGGTGTGGACGTCGCGAAGGTGCGGACCTCGCTCGACCCGGATGCCGATCTGGCCGTCCTGCGCCAGCTGCGCGCCGAGCTGCCGTCGTCGCTCTCGTTCATGGTCGACGGGAACGAGAACTTCTCGGTCACCACCGCGCTCCGCCTCGCCGCCGGGTTGGCCGACGAAGGGGTGATGTTCTTCGAGGAGCCCGTGCCGCAGCTGTACCGGCGCGCGGTCGCCAGCGTGGTGAGCCGTTCGCCGCTGCCGATCGCCTACGGCGAGCACCTCTTCGGGGCGGCCGACTTCGGGGACGCGCTGGCCGACGGCTGGCCGCACATCGTGCAACCCGACCCCTCCATCGCCGGCGGGCTGTCGGAGTGCCTCCAGGTGGCGGCGATCGCCGAGGGCTACGGCGTGCCGGTGATGCCGCATGCGGCGGCCGGTCCGCTGGCGATGGCCGCCGGCCTCCACCTCGCCGCGGTCCGCCAGAACGTGCAGCTCCTCGAGCACGCGTTCACCCTGGAGCCGATGTGGGAGGTGCTCGTCGGGCCGCAGCTGTCCTGCTCCGCCATCGTCGACGGCACGTTGGCGGTGCCCTCCGGCCCGGGCCTCGGCCTCGAGCTCGACGAGCAGGCGCTGCGCGCCCACCCGTACCAGCCCAAGTCCTATGACATGTCGATGCCGCGACGGTCGATCGGCGTGATCTAGCGCCGCCCGGTGGCGGTCGCACATCGTCTCGCGGAGCACAGTCGCGGATTTCGCAACCAGGCTCCGCGAGACACCGAGAAGCGGTGACAGGGGCCGGCTCGCCGGCTCCGGATCGGTCGCGCCTGATAACCCTCGGTTATCCGGCGTCTGGCGGCGGACGACCACGAGGAAGATGCGGACGGGCTCGTCGCCCTCGACCGTCCACCGGTGGGGGATCGGCCCCGGGTGGACGACGCAGTCACCCGGACCGAGCTCGACGTGGGGTCGGCCGGCGAACTCCAGGCGGAGCCGTCCTTCCAGGAGGTGGAGGACCACGTCGCCGGGGTGCTCGAACCAGACGTCGAGGTCCTCGGCGCGGGTGGTCACGTACTCGTACACCTCGAGGTGCCGGATGTCGTCGCTGAGGAGGACGCGGCCGACCGCCGAGTTCGGCCGATCGCTCGACGGGACCCGGCGGCCCTGTCCGGCCCGGATGACGCTCACCTCGTCGTCGCGGTGGACGGGCAGGAGGGCCGCCGGCTCGGTGTCCAGCACCTCGGCGAGCCGGTACAGCGTCGAGATGGACGGCGTGGACAGGCCCCGTTCGACGGCGCTGATGAAGGGTTGGCTCACACCGCACTGCTCGGCGAGCTCGCGCATCGACAGCCGAGCCTGGGTGCGGGCGCTGTGGATCGCCTGGCCGACGCCGGATCGGATGCGGTCGACGTCGGTCTCGCTGTCGGCGGCCGTCATTCCTCGTCCCCCGCCACCAGCACCGACGCCACGCTGTCCACCACGGCGTGGAACTCCTCGCTCCTCGTCAGCTCGGGCGTGCGTGGGCGCGGGAGATCCACGGGGATCGTGGCCAGGATCGTGGACGGTCGCGGCGACATGACCACGATCTCGTCGGCCAGCAGCACGGCCTCGTCGATCGAGTGGGTGACCAGCAGCGTGGTCGTCACCTTCGCCATCCAGATCCGCTGGAGCTCCATGTTCATGCGCCGGCGGGTCATGGCGTCGAGCGCACCGAACGGCTCGTCGAGCAGCAGCACCGTCGGCTCGGTGACGAGGGCACGGGCGATGGCGACCCGCTGGCGCATGCCGCCGGACAGCTGCCGCGGCCGGGCTGACTCGAACCCGTTCAGGCCGACCAGACGGATCAGGTCGGCGACGGCCGACTTCGGCACCTTCGCCCCCGTGACCTGGAGGGCGAGCCGGATGTTGTCGTGGACGTTCCGCCACGGGAGCAGCGCCGGGTCCTGGAAGGCGACGCCGATCTGGTGGTCGTCACGCCACGCCGACGGCTCGCGGCCGTGGATGCGGACGGTGCCGGCCGTGGGCTCCTCCAGCCCGGCGAGCATCCGCAGGATGGTCGACTTGCCGCATCCGGAGGGTCCGAGCAGCGCCGTCAGCGTGCCCATCGCCGCGGTGTGATCCACGCGCGCGATGGCCACGAGAGGCTTCCGATCGAGCACGAACTCCTTGCGGACGGCGTTGAGCTCGAACCCTGCGGTCTCGGTCACGACTGGGTCGAGGGGGGCGGTCGACGAGGATGTCAACCCAGATCGTGTGCTTCCTGCAGGATCGTGACATCGAGGATCTCGTCGACCGTCGGCAGGTTGGTCGCACCCGCGGCCGCGAGGCCGGGGAGCACCTCGTTCTCCATCTTCGTCGGGGTCGACCGACAGCAGCCCGTTGGCCTCGGTGAACTCGCTGTCCATGAGCGCGATGTACTCGGGGTTGGCCGCGGTGGCGTACTCCTCGTCGATCTCCGCGTCGGACCCGTACTTCTCGACCAGGATCGGGATCACGGCCATCGGGTCGGTGCGGTTGTCCTCGACGCCGGCGAGCAGGCCGGCGAGGTAGCGCACGAGCAGGTCGCGGTTCTCGTCGATCCATGCCTTCGACGCGAAGAGGATGTCGCCGTAGGACGGCAGGCCGAAGTCGGAGTACGGCGCCGCCTCGGCCTCGTGACCGGCCAGGCGGAGCTGGATGGGCTGGTTCGTGACGTAGGAGATGATGACGTCCATCTCGCCGTCGACGAGCGGCTGCGGGTCGAAGCTCATCGGGATGTACTCGTAGTCGAGGGGCAGGTCGTTGATCTTGAGCATGGCCTCGAACTGCACCTGGTCGCCCTGGGGGCCGCCGATGCGCTTGCCGACCAGGTCCTCGGCCGAGTTGATCGTCGTGCCCGCCATCCAGGTCAACCCCAGCGGGTTCCGCTGGTACATGGAGCCGAAGATGACGAAGTCGGACCCCTCGCTGTTGGCCTGGGTGATGTCCAGCTCGCTGGCCGAGAGGCCGACGTTGCCGTCGCCGGCCGCCAGCACCTGGACGACCGCCGGCGTGTTCGGACCGCCGTGACCCAGCTCGGAGGTGACGTTGCGCTCGGCGAAGTGCCCGTTCGCGTCGCCGAGGTACCAGGCGGCCCACTCGACGTCGGGCACCCAGTTGAACTGCGTGCCGACGGTGCCGGCCTCGCCACCGCCGCTGGGCGCAGCGCTGGATCCGGCGCTGGTCCCGGCGCTGGTCCCGGCGTTCGAAGCGGCGGTGGTGTCGGAGCCGGAGTCGTCGTCGTCGCTCCCGCAGCCCCAGAGGACCGGGAGGCTGGACACGATCGTGAGCCCCCCCATCACCCTGGCTGACCGCGAGAGGAACAGCCGACGGTCGTAACGCTGGTTCATCTGGACCTCCTGGGTCTTGTGGTCTTGTGGGGTTGTGTCATGTCCACCGCTGGTGGACGGTCTGCTCGAACTTGCCCGCCAACGTGAACACCACCAGCGAGGTGCCGACGACCACCAGGGCGGCGCCGAAGGCTCGTGGGAGCTGGAGCTGGTTGTAGGCGGAGGAGAACTCCACGCCGAGTCCCTTGCGCCCGATGAGCGTCTCGCCGACCACCGCGGCGATGACGGCCGTGCCGGCGGCGATGCGGAAGCCGCTGGCGATGTGGGGGACGGCGGAGGGGAGCACGACGCTGCGGAACCGGCTGTTGGACGTGCCGCCGAGGGAGTCCACGACGTCCAGCGCCGCGGGGTTGGCGGCCTGCAGCCCGGAGCGGGTGTACACGAAGACGGGGTAGAAGACCATCACGGCGGCCAGGAGCCGCACGGTGGTCGGCTGGTAGCCGAAGACCCGGGCGAACAGCGGGAAGAGGGCGACGAGCGGGGTCGCCGCCATGAGGACGACGATCGGGATCGTCATGCCGGCGAGGAACTTCACCCGGGTGGCCACGAGCGCCGCGACCAGCCCCACGGTGGCGCCGATGGCGAGCGCGATCGCCGCGGTCCAGAGCGTCGACACCGTGGCCGAGAAGTACTCACCGGGCGACGAGGAGATGTCCTCCCACACCGACGATGGTCTGGGGACGACGATGCCGGCGACGTCGCCCAGCTCGATCCAGGCCCACCAGATCGTCACCAGCACGATGCCCAGTCCGGCGAACGCGACCACCTCGGCGGCCATCACGGAGAACCGGTTGCTCTTCGCTCTCGGACGGTCGGGGCTCTCGGCGATCGTCGAGCCGAACCTCTTGGCCAGCGCGATCCGGCTGCAGGCGAGGAGCGCGAAGGCGAGGAGCCCGATGGTCGCGCTCAGCAGCGACGCGGCCCACAGCTGTTGCGGACGTGCCGACTGCATGGCGGTGATGAGCAGCACGCCGAGCCCGCGCGGCGCGCCGTACCACTCCCCGAAGATGGCGCCGGCCAGCGCAGCCGGTGCGGCCAGCTTGAGCCCGTCGGCGATGGAGGGCCACGCCGCCGGCAGCTGCACCAGCCACATGCGCTGGAACCGGCTCGCCCCCAGGACTGATGCCACGTCATGGACGGCGGCCGGCGCCGCGCTCAGCCCGACCGTCGTCGAGATGAACACGAAGAAGAACACCGCCAAGGCGGCGACCGCGGTGGGCCCCTGGCCCTTGCCGAGGATGATGATGAGGCAGGGGGCCACCGCGACCCAGGGTGCGGCGTTGGCGATCGCCGCCAGCCGCGTGATGCTGCGACGCAGGAACGGCACGCCGGCGGCGATGAGCGCAGCCACGAACGCCAGCGACCCTCCGATGAGGAGACCTCGGAAGGCCGACCAGGCGGTGGCCTTCAGGGCCCGCCGGTAGATGCCGTTCGACTCGCCGAAGATGGGCTCCACGGCTTCGGCCGGCGTCACGACCATGCCGCTGGCCCAGCCGGCGCGCCCGCCGTAGATCCAGATGGCGAGGAGCAGGAGAGCGCCGAAGACAGGGAGGACGTTGTTGACCGGCGGGACCCGCGGCCAGATCGGAGACCGTTTCGCGGTCTCCTGCAGCGGCGTCGCCGCCTCCCCCTCGACCGTTCTCACGGTGCCGACCGACCGGCCACGGACAACCTGCGGAACAACTTGCGCCGCACCCCCTTTCCATAAACACTACTTATCTCGGCGGCCGAGTGGAAGGGTGTGACGGACCGGTCGATGCAAGAGGTCGTCTTGGGGCGAACGGCCCTCCGAGTGAGCCGGCTGGGGCTGGGCACCGCCCCCCTGGCCTCGGTCTTCTGGGGCAATGACGAGGCGACGGCGGGCGAGACCGCGCGGCGGGCGCTCGACGCAGGCGTGACGTTCTTCGACACGGCGCCGTTCTACGGGCTGGGCGAGGCCGAGAGCCGTCTGGGCGCTGCCGTGCGTGGCAGGCGTGAGGGTGTCGTGATCGCGACGAAGGTCGGCCGCCTGCTGGACGCCGGTGCCGACGGTCAGGTCGAGGCACGGTTCGATTTCGGCTACGACGCCGTGCGGAGGTCGATCGACAGCAGCCTCGGGCGCCTGGGGGTCGATCGGGTCGACGTCGTCCACATCCACGATCCCGACGACCACATCGACGAAGCGGTGGCGGGCGCGTACCGTGCGCTCGTCGACCTGCGCGATCAAGGGGTGATCGACGCGGTCTCGCTGGGGACGAACTCGGTCGAGACGGCGGCGACCTTCCTCGAGCGATGCGACCTCGACTGCGTGCTGGTCGCCGGGCGGTACACGTTGCTGGACCAGTCCGCCGCCCCGGTGCTCCAGCAGTGTGCGGAGCGAGGGATCGCGTACCTGGCGGCCGGGGTGTTCAACAGCGGGGTGCTCGCCCGACCGTCCGAGGGCGCTTGGTACGACTATGCGCCCGCGGCCCGCCCGTTGCTCGATCGGGCGCTCCAGATCGAGCAGGTCTGCCGGCGTCACGGCGTGACCCTGCGGGCGGCTGCGCTGAGCTTCGTGCTCGCCCGACCGGAGGTGACCGTCGTGATCGTGGGGATGGCCGCGCCCGACGAGGTCGACGAGAACCTCGCTGCCGCGGAGGCGGGGGTGCCCGACGAGTTGTGGGCCGACCTGGTCGCGGAGGGGCTCCTCCCGACCAGCACCGAGGGAGGAACCGCATGAGGATCGAGAGCGTCCGGGCCGTCTTGACGGGTCACCGGATCCTCAACCCGGAGATGCAGCGCAGCTGGGCGCTCGTGAGGATCGAGACGGACAGCGGCACGGTCGGCTGGGGCGAGGCGTCGACGAACTGGGGGCACTCGTACCCGACCGTCTTCCGCGCCGTGGTCGAGGATGTCTGCTCCCGTCACCTGGAGGGGCGCGACCCGCTGGCCATCCGGGACCGCGTCGGCCGACCTCAAGGTGGCGCTGGACGGCTACCTCGGGTGGGAGGGCCTGTCGTCGCAGACCATCGGCGCCATCGAGATCGCGCTCTGGGACATCCTCGGGAAGACGCTCGGGGCGCCCGTCCACCAGCTCCTCGGGGGCCGGGCCTACCCGATCCCGCTGTACGGCACCGGCACCACGATGTTCGAGCAGTCGCACGACTGGCACGCGCACTACTTCGACCAGTGCGTCGCCCTCGGCTTCAAGGGCATCAAGGTGCGACTGGGCCGGGCGGTGGACGAGGACGTCGAGCTGGTGGAGCTGGTGCGCGACCACGTCGGGCCCGATCTGCTGATCGGCGTGGACTCCTACTGGTTCCATGACGTCGACAGCGCCATCGAGCTCGTCACGCGGATCGCGCCGTACCGCATCCACTTCTTCGAGGAGCCGATCCCGCAGTACCAGATCGAAGGACTCGAGCGCCTGCAGCACAGCTCGCCCATCCGTGTCGCCGTCGGGGAGCGGGTCTACTCCGCCCGGGCGTTCGCCGAACTGGCCCGCCGGGACGCTGCTCGGGTCTTCGAACCGGATGCCACGCTCAACGGCGGGCTCATGTCCTGCATGGAGATCGCCGACATCGCCGCCCGCTCATCGATCGAGGTGATCCCCCACATCGGCGGCCCGACCGTCGTCGGCCTGGCCGCCAACCTCCAGTGGGCGACCGCCGCTCGGGTCCGGCTGTTCGAGTTCGACATCGAACGCGATCAGCCGATGATCACCGCCATCGGCGACAACCCGGGGCTCGGCCTCACCGACATCACGGACGGGACGTTGACGGCTCCCTCGGGACCGGGTCTCGGGGTGGACGTCGACGAGAGCGAGCTGGCCAGACACCCCTACGTGGAGGGTGAGACCTACGCGGAGCTCTTCCCGGAGCACGAGTCCGGCCGCACCGCACACGCCGGGGCCCGGGACGCGGACGGATGAGGACGACCAGCGCGGCGGCCCTGTTCGCAGAGTCAGCCGACTGGGAGGTGGTGGAGCTGGAGGTCGACCCTCCGCGGGCCGGTGAGGTGCAGGTGCGCTTCGAGTACACGGGGCTGTGCCGCTCCGACGAGCACCTTCGCTTCGGGTCGGCCGGGCGGCTCCCGATCGTCGGAGGACACGAAGGGCGCCGGCGTGGTCGAGGAGATCGGTCCTGGGGTCGACGACCTGCAGCCCGGTGACCACGTCGTCGCCTCCATCGTGCCCACCTGCGGCCGGTGCCGGTGGTGCGTGACCGGCGCGCCCTATCTGTGCGATCTCGGCGCGCACGCCCTCACAGGGATGTGCCCTGACGGGACCTTCCGGTTCCATCGTGGCGACGACGACATGGGTGGGTTCTGCGGGGTCGGGGCCTTCTCCCGCTACGCCACGATGGCCAGGGGCTCCGTCGTGCGGATCCCGCCCGACGTGCCCCTCGATCTGGTCTGCCTGCTGGCCTGCTGCGTCCCGACCGGTTGGGGTTCGGCCGTCAACGCCGCTCGCGTCACGCCCGGTGACGTCGTCACGATCATCGGCGTGGGGGGCGTCGGGTCGTTCGCGGTGCAAGGAGCGCTGGCGGCCGGAGCCTCGGTCGTCGCCTGCATCGATCCTCAGCCTTTCAAGCTGGAGTTCGCGGCCAAGCTCGGAGCTCACCTCTGCTTCCCGTCGTACGAGGAGGCGGAAGCAGCCCTCGCCGACGTCACCTCAGGGGTCATGGCGGACAAGGTCATCGTCACCGTGGGGAACGTGTCCGCCGAGGTCGTCTCGCAGGGCTTCGCCCTGACCCGCAAGGGCGGGACCCTGGTGCTGACGGGCATGTCGCACGATCCGCAGGCGGAGACCGTCAAGCTGCCCGGCACGATCATGAGCGCCTGGGCCAAGACGGTCGTCGGCGTGCTCTACGGGCTGTCCAGCCCGCACCACGACATCCCGATGCTGGTCGATCTCTGGCGTCGGGGTCAGCTCAACCTGGCCGACGCCGTCACGAGCCGCTACGCCCTCGAGGACATCAGCCGGGCGTACCAGGACCTCGACGACGGCAGGAACATCCGCGGCGTCATCGAGCACAGCGGCGGCGCGTGACCTCCGAGTCCGCGATCGGCCCGGCGGACGCGTGGCGGTGGTCCGGCGCTTCGTCGTGGGGTTCCGGGCCGGCGATCTCGAAGCCGTCGCCGCGTTGCTCGCGCCCGGGTTCGTCGGTCACGTCACCACGGCGGACGGTGGGGTGCGCAGCGCGGGTCGCGACGACTACGTCGAGTCCTTCCGCGCCATGGACGTGCCCTCGGCCAACCTGGAGCTGACCGTGCCCAACATCGTCGAGGTGGAACCGGGTCGGGTCCTCGTCATGGTCGTGGTGCGGGCCGAGCGCGGTGGCCGGTCGCTCCACAACTTCAGCGGCCAGCTGGCCACGGTTCGCGACGGCCGGATCACCGAGCTCTGGATGGTCGACGCGCTGCCCGCCGAGAGTGACCGGTTCTGGTCCTCCTAGTGGCAGCGTTGAGTGAACGGTCGGGGTGTCCAGTTGGCACCAGATCGGGGCGTTCGGCGCTTCTCGCGACGACAGAAAAGTCGTCTAGACCGCGTACTCCACGGGCGACCAACACCTCAAGGGCTCCTTCGCCGTGATCGATCCGAGGCTCGAGGCGTGTGTTGACGAACAGTGTGCTTTCCAGCATCCTGTCCTCAGACGGAGGATTCGCGAAATTCGACATGGCAAGCGTCGACAACACGCTCCGCGTGCATTTGCACGATTCGGGATGGAGGGAACGTGTCGGAATTGGCCGCTTCTCAGCCCTTCAAGTACGAGACGGCGCCCGCCGACCACGACGGGGCGTGGTTCCTCGACCGTCCGTTGGGCGAGTCCTGTGCCGGAGAATGGTTTGGAGCTCATGAGTTGAAGCTCGTCAGGGGCTTCTGGAAGAAGGAGCGCCATAAGGCGGTTACCTACCGTGTGCAAGTCTGGCCATTGTCAAACGGACGAGGAATCGGCAGGCAGGTCTTTCACGGGAAGACTGAGTGGCCACGAACAAATTCTAAGGATCCGTGGCGCCCTAGCTTCGTGATATGGCCCAACTGGTCCGGTGACAGCGACACGAAAGAGAGCTCGGAGCCGCCGAAGGACTCCGACGCAGGTCTCAACGGCGAAGTGGAGTACTGGATGCGAACCGGCACCCGGATCAGGGACGCGGCGCGCTGGATGGCTGCCATCCTCGGGCTGGCGTTGTCGGCACTCATAGGCACAGCGCCGTTCACCAACATTCGCTCTGATGAGCTCACACGGGCCTCCGCCACGTTTGCCATGGCAGGACTGCTCTTCATAGCTATTACGATGTTCCTGGTTCTTCGGGTGCTGATCCCGCGTGCGACGACGTTCGAAGATATCCAGGGAGCGGACCAAAGAGTTCCCAAAGAGCCCGGTCTCTGGTGGAAGTTGACCAATCAGCGTTGGATCGTACTTCAGAGCTGGAAAAAGAAGGTCGAGAGCCAGCAGGATCTGTACCTTCCGTCAGGCGTGAAGTGCCTCACGACCCTGCGAGAGGCCATGGTGGTCGACGATCTGACAGTTGTCGCGCTGTCATGCGCGCTGGCGTCTCCGGCTCTCGCGTCTTCGGCTCGCGACCAAAACGCGGACGTCGACCGCATTCTCGCCGCGCAACAGACTCGGCTCCAACGCCTGGCTGAATGGCGCTTGGCCTCGGCGCGTGTGGCGCTCATCGGCGAGTTCTACCTGCTTCGACGGGCCAGCCATTGGGCAACCTACCTCGGTAGTCTCACGGGCGTCATCGGGACCGGCTGCATCGTTGCCGCGTTCATGACTTTGAACTAGGCGCGGCGTGGGGGGCATCATGAGACAGCCTGTGCGGCAGCGATATGCGAAGAGCTTGCAGACGCCGGACGAGATCGAAGAGTACGAGTTCGCGTCTCAGGCACTTGTGGAGCTCGGGGACCTGACCGTCGCGCGAATCGTGTTCCGCCCCGGCTGGCGGTGGTCGTCGTTCATGCCCCAGGTCGTCGGTGGCGACTGGTGCCAGGCCCGGCACGTGGGTGTCGTGCTCGGTGGCCGGTTCGGCTTCACGTTCGAGGACGGTACGACCGTCGAGGTCAAGGCCGATGACGTGTTCGACATCCCAGCGGGACACGACGGCTACACGCTGGGTGACGAGGACTGCATCCTGCTGGAGTGGCTGGGCGTGCGCGCGACGACCGGGTTTCCGCTCGGCGTGGGCAACCGTGTGCTGGCGACGTTGCTGTTCACCGACCTCGTCGGATCGACCGAGCGCGCAACACGGCTCGGGGATGTCGCCTGGCACGACTTGCTGTCCCGGCACTACGAGTCGGTTCGACGCCAACTTGAACGGTTCCACGGTCGCGAGATCGAAACCACGGGAGACGGTGTACTCGCCAGGTTCGAGGGTCCAGCCGCAGCACTCCAGTGCGCGACCGCCATCGTTCGTGACGCGACGGACCTCGATCTCGAGGTACGAGCGGGTGTTCACGTCGGCGAGGTGCAGCTGGTCGGCGCGGGCGTGCGTGGCGTCGCCGTGCACGAGGCCGCACGCGTGATGGCCACCGCAGGACCGAACGAGATCTTGGTGTCGGAGACGGTTCGCCTTCTTGCCGGTGCCGCGGGCTTGACGTTCGAGGACCGCGGCCTCCATCCGCTCAAAGGACTCGACGGCGAGCGACGACTCTTTGCGTATACCGCGGCCGGGCCCGAGGAGTGAACGCCCGTCTAGCCCGCTGACGGGCGACGCCGCTCGCCGGCGTCGGTGAGCCAGGGCGGGAGGAAGGGATCCTCGGCCGAGCGGACCGCCGTCCCGGGCGGTACCAGCTCATCGATGCGATCGAGCACCTCCACCGGCACACGCCGCTCGTCGGCCCCGAGGAGTCCTTCGAGGTGCTCCATGGTGCGGGGCCCGACGATGGTCGACGTCACCGCCGGGTGCTCGAGCGTCCAGGCGAGAGCAAGGTGCGGCAGGCTCATGCCGGCCTCGCCGGCCAGCTTGTCGAGCTCTTCCACCAGATCGAGCTTGCGGGCGTTGTCGGGCTCCGACGGGTCGAAGCGCTCCGGGAAGCGCCGGGCCCGGCCGCTGGTGAACGTGGCCGCGTCGGAATCGCGGCGGTACTTGCCGCTCAACCAGCCGCCGTTCAGCGGACCCCACACGATCACGCCCATGCCGTACCGCTGGCACACCGGCAGGAGGCCGCGTTCGATCACGCGCACGAAGATCGAGTACGGCGGCTGCTCGCACCGGAAGCGCTCGCGCGCTCGGCGCTCCGCCGTCCATTGCGCTTCCACGATGAGCTCGGTCGGGAAGGTCGAGGAGCCGATGGCGCGGACCTTGCCCTGGTGGATGAGGTCCGAGAGTGCGCCGAGCGTCTCGTCGACATCCGTCGTGTAGTCCGGCCGGTGCATCTGGTACAGATCGATCCAGTCGGTTCCGAGGCGGCGCAGGCTGTCCTCGCACGACCGGATGATGTGGCGCCGGCTGCTGCCGTAGGTGTTGGGCTTCCGGTTGGGATCGAACGGCCCCGTGGCCACGGGGAAGTGGCACTTGGTGGCGAGGATGACGTCCTCCCGGCGTCCGCCGGCCAGCGCCTTGGCGACGATCTCCTCGCTCTCGCCGGCCGAGTAGACGTCCGCGGTGTCGATGAAGTTGATGCCGGTGTCGAGCGCGCGATGGACGATGCGGACGCAATCGTCGTGGTCGCGGTTGCCGAAGCCACCGAACATCATGGCGCCGAGGCAGAGGCTCGACACCTGCATCCCGGTGCGTCCGAGCGAGCGGTAGGGCATGGCAGCGAAGGTACTCGCGCTCACACGCTGCCGAAGTCGGCACCAGCCCGAGCACCTGTCCGCTCCGCAGCGAGAGCGGCCGCACGTTCATGCCGGTCTGGAGCCGATGGTCACCGGATTCGGGCCATCAACGCTCTCGGACGGGCGGGGACGGCACCCTACGATCTGCGGTCCTCGGCGGTCTGCACATCGCGCAGGCGGGTCGCGATGAGGCCGATCACCTCGTAGGCGATCGGCTTGGCGAGAGGGAACTTCGCGGTGCTGGCGCCTGAACGGAACGGCGCAACCGCGGCCTCGTAGCTGCTCGTCACCGTCCGGGACTCGGATACACGCTGATGTGGCGCTTCCAGCCGGCGAAGTACACCAGGGGCCGTGAGTCGAGCGTGATCGTCGGGATGTCGTAGCTGATCGTCTCGCCGGCCTCAGGTCACCGCGGAATGCATCGTGCGCCGAACTTCTTGGAGAACCTCCTGAACGTCCGGCGGGAACGATTCGATGTAGTCGTCGATCGAGGAGAAGGTGGCCATCATGTGCCCCCGCCTGCCCTGCTCCGCACGTTCATGGCCGACTTGGCGGCGATATTCACCGGATCCGGCGCCATGAACGCTCTCGGACCGGCGCGGGACGGTCGGTGGACGGTCGGTGGACGGGCGGGCGGACTTGAGGTCGTCGGGCTCATGGGCCGGCGTCGAACGCGGCGTCGACGGCGTCGGCGAAGGCCGCCATCGAAGGGAACTCCGCGTCGGGCTGCACGGTGGCCGCCGGGGCAGGCGTAGCTCCCCAGCCCGCCTGGTCCTGACGCCGGTTGATCCAGACGGTCGGGAGGCCCTTGGCCTTGGCCGGAACATGGTCGTGGAACAGCGACTGGGCGACGTGGAGCAACCGATCGCGCGGCACACCGAGCTCGTCGATCCTGGAGAGCAGCGCATCGAAGTTCGCGGGGTTCGGCTTGTAGGAGCCGATGTCCTGCGCGGTCAGGATGGCATCGAAGTCCACGCCGAGGCGGCGGTTGCTGGCGGCGAAGCCGGCACGATCCACGTTCGAGAGGATGATGAGCCGGTAGCGCCGCTTCAGCCGCGCCAGCGCCTCGGCGGAGTCAGGGAACGCCGGCCAGTCGCCCACCGAACCGCCGAGCGCCGCTGCGTCATCATCCGAGACCGTGACACCGAGGGCCGTCCCCGTACGACGCAGGGACTCCGACAGCACTTCGGGGTAGAGCAGGTTGGGGCGCTCCGCCTCCACCTCCGCCTCGTGGCCCGAGTACGCGACGAGCACTTCCTCGTCGGACAGACGCAGCTGCTGCCGGCGGGCCCACGGGCCGAGCACCGCAGTGAGGCCAGCCTCCCAGTCGATCAGCGTCCCGTAGCAGTCGAAGCTCAGGGCGTCGTAGTCCGTGAGATCCATCCGGGCATCATGCCCGCCGGCAAACGGCGGGCGAGCTGCGCAGGAGTGAAACTCCGAGGTGGCGGGTATCCCCATCCGGTCGCCGCGTGCCGCGGCGAGCGAGTGAGGAGGAGCGGATGAGCGTCACCTCTGGTCCGTCAGACAACACGACGTTGTCGGCCGTCCTGGCCGACTACGCCGAGGCGGGGTACGCGGGGCAGCTCCGCGTGGACGACGACGGTGTGCACTGCAGCGTCTGTGGCTCGGTGTCACCCGCGGACAAGATCGAGGTGCGATCGTTGCGGCGACTCGAGGGCGCGTCGGACCCCGCTGACATGGCCGCCGTCATCGCCACCGCCTGCCCGGACTGCGCCACGATGGCGACCATCGTCGTCATGTTCGGACCGGAGGCTTCGGAGGCCGAGGTCACGCTGCTCCGCCGAGCTCAGGACCATCGCTTCGACGACGACGAGATCCCACCTTCCGCCGGTCCGAGCGAAACCGCCGGATGAGCTTCGCCGCGATCCGAGTCCGCCTGGATCAGCGGGCCTGGATCAGCGGGCCTGAATCAGCGGGACGGGTGCCATCGACAGGACGAGCTTCTCATCGCCGGCCGCCATGATGACCTGCTGACGACCCTCGTCCTCGGTGAAGGTCAGCTGGATCGGCGCGAGGGCGGCCGCCCACGCCCGAGCCATCGAGGTGACCGGCGACTGGTGGATCGGCTGGTCGATGTCGAACGAGATGCTGATCGGCGTGCCAGCGGGCAGGTGCTGGCCTCCCCACGACGCCGCGTCCATGAGCACGACGTCGAAGCGGATCCTGGGCTCATCGACCGTGACGAAGAGCACCTGGGCGGTGGGCTGGGTGCTGGCTATCCGCATGGGCGTGGACTACCCAGCCGGGCGACCTCTCACACCTCCCCGCCGTGCCACCCTGTCCTCACGCCAGCACCGTCATCCGCCGCCTCGTCAGCACCAGGACGACGAGCGCCATGATCCCGGCGTAGGCCGCCAGGGCCAGCGCCGACTCGGCTGGGAGGTCCTCGCCCCGGAGCATGACGGTCCGGGCCTGGTCGATGCCGTAGGTGGCTGGCAGAGCCCACGCGATGTACCGGGCCACCCCTGCGAGTTGCTCGATCGGGAGGAAGAAGCCGCTGAAGAACAGGGTCGCCAACAGGATCAGCATCGTCGACAACACGGCCTGCATGTCCGACCGGGAGGTCAGGGACACGAGGAAACCGAGGCCGACCGACGCCAGGACCACCAGGGCCAGGCTGAGCGCGAGCTGGCCGGCGGAGCCGAGCAGCGGTACGTCGAGCACCCACCGCACGAGGGCGACCAGGGCCGCCGCCACGAGCCCGCCGATGGCGAGGTGGCCGACGTACTTCCCCACCACGACCTGGCGAGGCTCCACGGGCGCCACGCGGAAGAGCTCGGCCGCACCGAGCTGCCGCTCGCGCACGAACGACAGCGCCGCGAAGGCCACACCGAACTGCTGGAGGAGCAGCACGATGGCCGCTGGGGCGTAGTAGTCGGTGAAGGTGCGTTGCCCCGGCACGATGCTCTCGACCTCGCCGGTGAACGGCTGCACGAGAACCTCGGCATCGACGGCGAGCAACTGCTCAGCGAGGGCCGGCGCCTGCTGGAGAATCTGTTGGGCACGGGCGAGGTGCTCCCGCGCGGCGTCCAACTGCCCTTCCCCGATGGCCCGACGGGCATCGTCGATGGCCGCTCGCGCTGAACTGACGGCCGAACCGAAGGACGCGGCCGAGCGGGCCAAGGCGCTCTCCGGCTCGGAGCTCCCCGTCCCGTCCTCCGCGAGGGCGCGGGCTGAACTGGCCGCGACGTCGACTCGGCGGAGTCCCCGGTCGACCTCGTCGAGCGTGGCGTCGGCCTGTACCAGGTCTCCCGCGTCCACCTGCTGGAGGGCCTGACCGAGCGTCTCCGACACCAGACCGAGCGCGTCCCGCACGGGCAGGTCGGTCCCCTGGCCGCCCGCCACCAACGACGCCAGGACGGCGGCGTTCACCTCGGCCACGGCGAGGCGGGAGGCGAAACCGATGATCGTGAGCTCGACCGGGTCCAATCGGGAGTGCAGGATCCGCAGGGTCGCCCGCTGCCCGTCGAGGACGGTACCGAGCGGGTCCGCGGGCAGGACGACGACGGCATCGACATCACCGTCGGCCAGCCGCTCCCGCGCCGCCGCCTCGTCCGTCTCGACAGCGGCCAGCTCGACGAGCGGTCCCAACCGCGATGCCGACGCCTCCATCTCGCGGGTGAGGGCGGCATCCGCGTCGCCCACCAGGATGGTGCGGAACGGCCGCACGTCGTTCCGGTAGCCGAGGCCGAACACGAGCAGGATGGCGAACGGACCGAGCACGAGCGCCAGCAGGAGCCTCGGCTGCCGAAGGACGTCGAGGGCCTCCTTCTTGGCGAACGCCCAGGTCGCCAGGGGGAGTCGCGAGGGTCGCGGCCGGCCGGTGGTCCGCAGCACGGTCGTCACGGCCGGCTCCCCACCACCACCGGCGCGGTATCCGCGACGGACGCCGGTTGGTCCCCGTCCCGTCGCGCCCGCCGGTGGGCCTGCACGAGGCGGACGAACACCTCGTCGTAGTCGGGACTGGGCGGCTGCACCTCTGCGGTCCCGACGCCGGCCTGCTCCAAGGCGTGGACGATTGCCGGCTGATCGTTGGCCCCGCCCGCGACCACCACGCTGAGGCGGTCCGGGCGCCGGATGACCTCGTTGACCCACGGCGCCCGGTCGAGCGTGGCGAGTGCGGTGCGTTGCTCGCCCTCGCGCACGCAGACGTCGAAGAGATCCCCGCCGTACGCCTGCCGCTGGAGCTCCACCGGTGTTGCCAGCGTCACCAGACTCCCATCCACCATCAGCCCGACCAGGTCGCAGTGCGCGGCCTCACCGACGTACTGGGTGGAGACGAGCACCGTGCGCCCGGCGTCGCGCAACGTCCGGAAGCTGGACCAGAAGCGCTCACGCAGGATGGGATCCACACCGGCCGTCGGCTCGTCCAGCATGATCAGTTCGGGGTCGTGGACGAGCGTGGCCGCGAGGGCAAGGCGGCGCTGCATGCCTCCCGACGCGTGCGACAGCAGCGTCGAGCGGTCGTTCCACAGGTCGACGAGCTGCAGCGTCTCCCGCAGCCGGCGGCGCCGGCGGCGCAGCGGTACACGGTAGAGGGAGGCAACGAAGGCCAGGTTCCCCCGCAAGCTGAGATGCGGGAAGAGCACGCTGGCCTGTGCCTGGTAGCCGAGGCGGCGACGATGAGCCGCCGAGAAGTGCACAGGGTCGGAGCCGAGAACCTCCGCCGAACCGTCGCTGGGGCGGTAGACCCCCGTCAGGAGGCGCAACAGCGTCGTCTTGCCGCACCCGCTCGGGCCCACCAGCGCCACGATCGTTCCCGCCGGAACGGTGAAGCTGACGTCGGTCAGGACCGGCGTGGAACCGAATCGCTTCGAGAGGTGGTCGGCGCGGATGGGCGCGTCGGTCGTGGGCATCGGGATCCACCTTCCCCGGCGCGTCGTGCGGCTCAACCCTCGTCGGGGTTGGATCCGGCTCGTCGCGGGTACCGAGGTGCGGCGGGATGGCGTAGGAGAGGAGCGAAGGCGATGACACGCGGTGGGACCGGAGATCGGGCGGTCCAGGCGTTCAGGCGGACCCGGCGCCAGCTGGTGACCGGGACACGGCGGCCGCAGTCAGCGCAGTCGTCGTGGCTGCGATGGCAACCGCATGCGCTCCGCCGGGTGGAATGGCGTTGGGTGTCGATCTCACTGCCCGCTGGACCATGGACGAACAGGTCGCCACCGTGATGGCCGACAGCTCGGGGTCCGGACTGCACGGCACCATCGGTACCGGCGTGGCCGTGGGCGACGGCACCTACCGCTTCCCGGGCTGGAGCGCCAACGTCGATGCGCGCGGGCCGACTGGTCGGCCACGTGCCCGCGGCGAGTGGCGCGGTCAGCGTGCCGGACGCGTGGGGCGCGCTGGAACCCGGCCGGGGCTCGTTCACGGTGTCCCTCCGGCTGCGGTCGGCGCTGACGGGTGCCGGTCGGCTGCCGGCGGCGCCGGCGGCGTCGTTCAACGTCGTGCAGAAGGGTCGAGCCGACCAGGCCGGCGGCTTCTGGAAGCTCGAACTGTCCGGCGATGGGTCGTCCACCGGCCGGCTGCGCTGGGTCCTGTCCGACGGGTCCCGCTCGGCGGTCGTCACCAGCGCCGTTCGGGTCGACGACGGCGGGTGGCACACGGTGGTCGCCGAGCGCCGTGGCGACCGTGCCGTGCTCACCGTGGACGGCGTGGCCGCCTCGGTCTCGGCCGGCAACGTGGGCGATGTCGGTCCGGGCAACCCGCCGGTGACGATCGGCAAGAAGCCTGGCTCGACCGATCCTCGTGACGCCTTCGCGGGATGGCTCGACGACCTGGCCATCCACCGCTGAGCTCGTCCACGGCATGAGCGCGGCCGACAGGTCACGCGGCCAGGCTCGTGTCGGCTGCTCGGGCTGGCTGTACCGGGACTGGCGCGGGATCGTCTATCCGGACGACCTGCCGACCTCACGCTGGCTCCCGCATTACACGTCGTTGTTCTCGACCGTCGAGCTGAACAACACCTTCTACCGCCTGCCGCGCCCATCGACCGTGTCCGGCTGGGCGGAGGCTGTGCCACCTGGCTTCGTCTTCGCGGTGAAGCTGGGGTCGTTCGGTTCCCACCGCATGAAGCTCCGCGACGCCGGGAGCTGGCTCCCGAACCACACCCGGACCTTCGAGCTCCTGGGCGCTCACCTCGGGCCGACGCTCGTCCAACTTCCTCCGAGGTGGCGGCGCAACGTCGCCCGCCTGGACGAGTTCCTGGCCACGACGCCGTCCGGGCAGCGATGGGCGGTGGAGCTGCGTGAGCCGTCCTGGCTCGACGACAACGTGTTCGACGTGCTCAGGCGCCATGGTGCCGCGCTGTGCGTCCACGACCTGCTCGAAGGTCACCCGTTCGTCCTCACGGCACCGTGGACCTACGTCCGCTTCCACGGCCCGGACAGCGCGTGCCCGGCCCTACTGGGGCCGGTACGGCGGCCGGCGGCTGTGGCGCATGGCCGACAAGGTGAGCGAGGTGCTGGGGGGCGGTGGCGACGTCTACTGCTACTTCAACAACGACTACGAGGGACATGCGGTCGCCGACGCCACCTGGTTGGCGGCTCGGCTCGGGGACGCGCCGCGGCCGATGACCGAAACGGGCGCGCGGATAGCGTCGCTGCTGGTGCCGCCACCGTCGGTCATCGTCGTCGGCGGCGGGCTGATCGGTCTCACGAGCGCGCTCGCCCTGCACGAGCGGGGAGCAGCGGTGACGGTCGTCGATCGGGCCGCGCTCGGGTCGGGCGCGGCGCGCGGCAACGCCGGCTTCCTCTCGCCGACGCTGATGGCACCGCTCGCCGGTCCCGGCATGCTGGCCACCGTCGCTCGCGGACTCCTCTCCCGCGACGGTCCGCTGCGCGTCCGGCCTCGCGCCGTCCCGTCCATGGCCCGCTGGAGCATCGCGCTCCTGCGAGCGGCGAACGCCGAGCGCTTCGACGCCGGGCGGGCGGCGATGGCCGACCTCAACCGCGACCTCGACGGTCTGCTGGCCGACCTGGAAGCGCTCGGCGTCGACGTCACGCGCGGCGAGGAGATCGTGGTGCCGTTCCACGACGCGGCGCTGGCCGAGCGCTTCCACGTGGAGCTGCAGCACATGGTGACGTTCGGCGCCGGCGGACCCGGTGAGATGCTCGACGGGGACGGGCTCCGGCGCCTGGTCCCCGCCTTGACCGACCACGTGCGGGCGGGCTTCGTCCTCCCTGGCAATCGGGCCGCGGACCCGAGGCGCTATGTCGACTCGCTCATCGCCGCCCTCAGGGCCCGGGATGTGTCACTGCTCGAGCACCGAGCGATCTCCGGGTTCGACGTCGCCGGAGCCCGGGTGCGGGGGGTCCGCACGGACGGCGGAACGCTGGCGGCCGACGAGATCGTGCTCGCGGCGGGGGCGGGGATCCGGTCGCTCGGCCGCTTGCTGGGCCTGCGGTTGGAGGTCATCGCCGGTCAGGGGTACAACGTCGCCCTCCCGACGACGCCACGACTCGGGCACCCCGTGATCGTGGAGGAGGTCCACGCCGTGGCGACCCCGTTCGCCGATCGCATCCGGCTCGGCGGCACGATGGAGCTGGCCGGTGACGCGCCCCCCTTCGACCAGCGCCGGGTCGACGCCATCCTGCGCTCGATGCGCCGGTTCCTCGATCTGTCCTGGGAGGAGCGGTTCGACACGTGGGCCGGCTCGCGGCCCATGAGTGCGGACGGTCTCCCGCTCATCGGTCGCACCCGGCGGTTGGCGAACGTCGTCGTCGCCGGCGGCCACGGGATGTACGGCCTGACCCTGGCTCCCGCCACAGGCCGTGCCGTGGCCGAGCTGATCGTCGAGGGCCGCCCATCGACCGACCTGCGGGCGTTCGATCCGGACCGCTGACCGACCCGAACCGCGGGCCCGCGGTGCCATCACGCCGTCAGGCCGTCGCCCCACAGGTCGGGCAGGACGAACCCGGTCTGGTACGGATCCGTCGGATCGAGCGTGGTCGTCCTCGTACCGAAGATCCATCCGCGACCGGAGATGACCGGCAGCACGGCGGTGCGGTCGCCGACGGCCGTCGTCGCGCTGATCGACGCCGTGAACTCGCTGTCGATGAGCGAGCGGGCGGTGAACGTGGACCCGGGACCGGCCTGACCACGCGCGGCCAGGCAGGCGAGCCGGGCCGAGGTGCCGGTGCCGCAGGGCGACCGGTCGACCCTCCCGCTCAACACGGTGGCACCCCGCAGCACTCCCGCCGCGGGGTCGTCGTCGCCGGTCACCATCACGTAGGAGAGGAAGTCGATCTCGGGCACCTCGGGGTGCCGGACGTCGAGCTGTCGCCGGGCGGCCGCCATCACCGCCTCCGCCCGCTCGACGATGTCCCGCGCCGCCTCGCGCACGAGGCGCACGCCCAGGGCGGCCCCATCGACCAGGACGTAGAAGCAGCCTCCGTACGCGACGTCCACGGTGACGGTGCCGAGGCCCGGCACGTCGAGGGGCACCTCCATCGCGTCGACGAACGACGGGATGCCGGTGAAGCTGACCCGCTCGCACCGACCGTCCCGGCAGGTGGCCTCGGTCCGCACCAGCCCGGCGGCCGTCTCCAGCGTCACCACCGTCGTCGGCTCCCTCATCGGCACCGTGCCGGTCTCGAGGAGCGCCGTGACGACGCAGATCGCGTTCGATCCGCTCATGGCGTGGGCGCGGTCGGCCTGGAGGACGATGAAGGCCGCGTCGGCACTCGGATCTGCGGAGGGGAAGACGAGGTTGGCGCTGGCCTGGGGCCGTCCCCGGGGCTCGAGCGTCAGCAGGCGGCGAACCGTGTCGTCCACGGTGTTGATGTGGTGCAGCTTCTCGCGGGCGGTGCGGCCCGGAACCTCGAAGATGGAGCCCAGGTAGCACGTTCCCTGTTCTCCCTCGGCGTGGACCTCGATGGCGGCGTGGCTGCGGACGAGCCGCATCAGCGAAGCACGGCGTCGAGCACCTCGACGAGGGCCGCAGCATCGTCGTCGCTGAGCGGCAACAGCGGCCCGCGGACATCGCCGCAGTCGATGCCCAGGTGGCGCAGCCCCAGCTTCGCCTTCTGGTTGTACGACCCGGCTTCCATGTGCTGCACCCAGGGCAGGAGACGCTCGAAGCGCTTCCGGGCGCCCTCGAGGTCGCCGCTCAGTGCCGCGTCGAGGATGTCGACGTGCTGGCGCGGGAGCACGTTGGCCGTCCCGGCGAGCCACGAGCGGACGCCCCAGAAGAAGTAGTCGGCGGCCTGGTCGTCCGAGCCGCACATCAGCGTGATGCGCCCGGCGTACCTGCCGCTGAGGGCGAGGAAGCGGGAGAAGTCGCCGCTGGATTCCTTCAGGCCGGCGATCAACGGGTGGTCGGCCACGCGGTCCAGGCAGTCGAAACCGATCTCGACGCCGGCGCGGGCGGGGAAGTTGTACAGGATGGCGGGCAAGCCGGACACGTCCACGACGGTCAGGAAGTGCACCGCCAGCTCGCGCTGGTCGGGGAGCGATGTCGGCGGCACGGCCAGCATGAGCGCGTCGTACCCGAGGTCCCTGCGCCGTGCAGGCCAGCTCGACCGCCTGCCGGGTCGATCCCGCGTTGCAGCCGGCCACGAGCTGGGCTCGGCCGGCCGCCGCATCGCGCGTGGATCGCATCACCTCGGTGCGTTCGGACTCTGTCGAGCGCGTAGTACTCGCCGGTCGTGCCGCAGGCCACGATGCCCCGCACACCGGCGTCGAGGCAGCGCTCGACGACCGACGCGAGGGCGACAGGAGCGATCTCGCCGTCGGCGTCGAACGGGGTGACGATCGGTACGTAGACGCCCTCGAGCTCGAGCTCCACAACGAAAGCACGCTAGCCATCGCTCCGATGACTCCCGGACGGCCGTGACGTCAGAGAAGCCATGAGCGGCTTCGAACCCGAGCGTCTGCAGCGGCTGCGGGACGTCATGGCGTCCCATGTCGACGGCGGTGGTGTCGGCGGCCTGGCCTGGCTCGTGGCGCGTGACGGACAGGTCGAGGTCGGGGTGGCGGGCACGCTCACCCGCGGCGAGGACCTGCCCGTCGGGCGTGACGGCATCTTCCGCATCTCGTCGATGACGAAGCCGATCGTCGCCGTCGCCGCCCTCATCCTCGTCGAGGAGTGCCGGCTCCGCCTCGACGATCCGGTCGACGAACTGCTGCCGGAGCTTGCCGATCGAAGAGTGCTGGTCGACGCCAGGGGGCCGATCGACGGCCCGACCGTTCCCGCCCGGGCACCGATCACGGTGCGCGACGTCCTGACCTTCCGCCTCGGACTGGGCATGGACTTCGACGCGCCGTGGCCGCAGCCGCTGATCGAGCAGATGGACCGGCTCGGGATGGCCGGTGGCGCCCCAGAGCCCCAGGTGCCGCCGGAGCCCGACGAGTGGATGCGTCGCCTCTCCACGCTGCCGCTCCTGTACCAGCCGGGCGAGCGCTGGCTCTACAACACGGGCTCGGACGTGTTGGGCGTCCTCATCGCCCGCGCGGCCGGTCAGCCGCTCGACGTGTTCCTGCGGGAGCGGGTGTTCGACCCGCTCGGGATGGTCGACACCGGCTTCGTGGCACAGGACCTGGACCGCTTCGGCACCTGCTACACGACGGACCCCGCCACTGGTGCGCGGGTCGTGTACGACGCTCCCGGTGGGCAGTGGGCGACAGCCCCCGCGTTCGCGTCCGGGGGCGGCGGGCTGGTGTCCACGGTCGACGACCTGCACGCCTTCGGGCGCATGCTGCTGTCCGGCGGTCGTCGTCCCGATGGCGGACGCCTGCTGGCCCGCGCGTCCGTCGAGGCCATGACGACCGATCAGCTCCGCGTGGTCGACGGAGCCCCGGGACCGACACCGGACGGGTCGCAGGGTTGGGGGTTCGGCGTCGGCGTCCAGGTCCGGCGCACCGGGCCGGCCTCCGCCGTCGGCAGCTACGGATGGGCCGGCGGGCTGGGCTCGGCGTGGGCCAACGATCCGGCCGAACGGCTCATCGTGGTAGTGCTCACCACCGACATGTTCGAGCGCGCCGTTCCCGCCCCCCGCCGTCATCTCCGACCTCTGGACCTGCACCTACTCCGCGCTGGACGACTGAAGCGCAGCAACGAACACGCGCCGCGTCCGGCAGTTGTGAAGGATATCCTTCACAACTGTGCCGACGAACGTGGACGAGCCCGCCCGCAAGGTCGTGACGGACATCCGGGCGCTGCGCGCGCTCGCACACCCGGACCGGGTGGCGATCCTCCGGCTGCTCATGGCCGGCACGGCGCGTACGGCGACCGAGTCCGCGCAGGCTGTCGGCGCGTCACCGTCGGCCTGCAGCTACCACCTCCGAGAGCTCGAACGCTTCGGCTTCGTCGTGCGCGACGCGTCGGCCGCCGGTGACGGCCGTACGCGGCCGTGGAAGGCGTCCGCCGTGGGCTTCTCGCTCGGTCGTCCCCTGAGCGAGGAATCCGCGTCCGGTCGGGCCATGTTCGCCGCCCTGCGCGAGGCGGACCGGTTGGAGAACGACCGCTTGGCTCGGTTGTTCGTCGAACGCGTGGATCAGCTCCCCTCGCCGTGGCAGGACGCGGCGTCGTTCGCGACGTTCGAGCTGGCGCTCACCGCGGCGGAGCTGCGCGAGCTGACGGCCGCGGTGGACGACCTGCTGCGCCCCTACCGGGTCGGCGCCCGAGCCGACGCCCCCGATGAGGCCGGTGCCGTGCACGTCGTCGTGCAGGCCTTTCCGCGAGTGGACGCCGGATGACCGACGTGGAGATCGCTGGCGCCGCGCCACGCGTCTGGCGTTCACGGAACTTCCGGCTGGCATGGACGGCCGGGTTCGTCAACGACACCGGTGACTGGGTGCTCATGGTCGCGCTGCCCGTCTACGTGTTCAGCGAGACCGGCTCGGGGACGACGACAGCCCTGCTGTTCGTGTGCCAGCTCCTCGTGGCGGCGCGTGCTCGGGCCGATCGGCGGCAGCCTCGTCGACCGGTGGGACCTGCGCCGCTGCCTGATCGGCACCAACGTCGCCCAGGCGGTCACGCTGGCGCCGCTGCTGGCGGTGACGCCGACGCGGACGTGGCCGGCCTTCGTGGTGACGATCGTGCAGGCGGTCCTCTCCCAGCTCAACAACCCAGCGAACGTCGCCTTGCTGCCCCGTCTCGTCACCGACGAGCAGTTGACGAGCGCCAACGCCGCGCTCTCGGCCAGTCGGAGCATGGCCCGGCTGATCGGGTCTCCCCTCGGTGGCCTCGTCGTCGCCGCCGGCGGGTTGGCTCCGGTCGTGGTCCTCGACGCCGTCAGCTTCCTCGCGGCCGCCGTCGCGGTCGCGTCGATCACCGCGGACACCCGTCCCGGCGGAGCGCACGAGGATCGGATCCCGACAGGAGTGCGGGCCGGCCTCCGCGCGCTGGCCGCCCATCCGCCTCTCGGATCGGTGCTGACCATCAACGGGATCGCCCAGATCGCGCAGGGTGCCTTCGTCGTGCTCTTCGTCGTCTATGTGATCGATGCTGTCGGTGGTGGCGGCGGCGCCGTCGGCGTCATCCGCGGGACCATGGCCGTCGGGGCGGTCGCGGGGGCCGCGCTCATCGGTCGCCTCGGACAGACGGTCGCGCCGTTGATCCTCCTGGGCGTCGGCTATCTCGGTCTCGGGGCGGTGTCACTGGTCTTCTGGAACGCCGCCGGTTGGACCAGCGCGCCGTGGGTGTTCGTGATCCTCTTCGCGCTGTCCGGCCTGCCCGGCGCCGCACTCCAGGTCGGGTTGTTCACGGCCGTCCAGACGAGGAGCCCGCCGGGGACGCTCGGCCGCGTCGCCGGTGTGCTCATGGCCGGCGAGGCGATCGGTGCCGCGATCGGCTCGATCCTGGCCGGTGTGCTGGTCGACCGCGTGCCGCTGGTCCCGCTGCTCGACGTCCAGGCGGGCGTCTACCTCACGTGCGGGGTGCTCGTCCTGCTCCTCGCCCGCCGGTGGTGAAGGTCCTGGCGCCGCCGCGGCCGGCTCAGAAGCGGAACGCGGCCTGGCTGGTCAGGCTCTTGTCGGCCGCGCCGACCCGGTAGAGGTTCGGGGTCTGGTACGGCGGCATGCCGGCCACGATCGCCTTGTGGAGGTCGGGTAGGGAGCCCCCGAAGGCGCCGTCCTTCCAGACCTCGAGCAGCTGACCGGTGAAGCGCCCGTTCTTGGGACCGTCGCCGCTCGTCTGGTTGTCCATGCAACCGGAGACGAGGATGACGCCGGCCTTCACGGCCTTGGCGTCGCGGCTCTTCGTCTTGCGCTGGATGCTGTCGTAGGTCCGCTTGTTGGCTTCGTACACGCGGTCCTGGAGCTCGAGGGGGATGCGACGGTTCGGCCACGGGTCGACGTTCTCGGTGTCCCAGGGCGCAGGCCGCGCGACGGTGCCGCTGTGGCAGCTGTCCGACAGCATGATGATGCGGACCTTGGGGGCGAACAGCGCCCAGAACCCGTACAGCTCGTCGTCGACCAGCTCCCGGTCGTAGAGCAGCCACGTCTCGTCGTACGCGTCACCGAGCTCGCCGACCTCGTTGCGTCCCTTGCGGGCCTCGTCCCCGTTGGTGTCCGGGACCTGCCCGCCGTGCCCGGCGTAGGTGATGAAGAAGGTGTCGCCGGCCACCAGCTTGGAGGCGGCCTTCTTGATCGCCGCCGTGACCTTGCGGGACGTGGCGTCGCGGGTCAGCAACTTCGCCCTGGGCGAGTAGCCGAGTGCCTCGGCCAGCGCGTCCATGGCGTTGGCGTCGTTCTCGCAGCCCGCCAGCTTGCCGTCCCAACCTTGGTAGTGGTCGGGGTCGACGGCGTTGACCCCGATGTGCAACGACATGCCTGTAGCCATCCCTGTCCTCCCGAGTGAGGTGCCCGTGACCGTGCGGTGGTGTGCGTGGGTCAGGCCGGCGCCGCCGGCGCGGTCTTCAAGAACGCGTCGAGCGCGGCAGCCGACTTGGGTCCATACTGCCCGTCGGACTTGACGCCGAGTGCCGTCTGCATGGCCTTGACGGCGGCTGCGGTCCGCTGTCCGAACTGCCCGTCGGCCGATCCGCAGTCACCCCACTTGAACTTCAGGCAGAAGAACTGGAGCGCGGCCACCTGCCCTCCGGAACTGTTGAGCTGGAGGGTCGGGCTCGGTGCCGACTGCAGCGTCGGCGGCGGGCCGCCGGCCGCGGCTTGCGGGATGGCGCCGAACTGGACGAGGCGGAAGTGCCATGGTTCGGACTGCACCTCCCACGACCAGCCGTTGGCGAGTGCTGCCTGCCGGGCCCACTGGACGAACGTCTGGTCGACCGTTCGGGCGCTCTTGCCGTAGCCGTCGAGCGCGGTGTCGACCGCGCAGCCCCAGCCATGGTTGCTCGTCCCCGGCACGGCGGCCATGGCCATCTTCGGCTTCAGCCAGTACCGGGTCCCGTTCCACACCTTCGACGAGCCGCCCGTGTCGCTCGTGGAGTACCGCTGTTGGAAGAGCGCGACCTGCTGGTCATACGACCGGTAGGCGCCGGTCATGGTCGAGCGCGAAACCGGCTTGCTGCGCGGCGTTCTGGAGGTTCCTCCACGCCGCGGCGGCCTCCGGAACGAGGTAGCCCACGCTCAGCGGGGCCACCTTGATCATCCGATCCATCGGCACCTTGCCGTTGCCCAGCGGCTTGACCCAGGCGGGGATGGCGGCCGGGGAGATGGGGAGTGGCCCGCGGTCGGGGCTCCGCGGCGGCTCGGCAGGGAACTCGGGCGCCCTCGTCCCGGGGTCGTCGTCCGAGTCGTAACCGGACTCGTCGAGATCCTCGTCGGTGCCGACGGGCTGCTCGCCGTCCACCCCTTCGGCATCGTCGGGTGGATCCACCCAGTCGTCGGCCATCTCGACGCTCCCCTCCACGGTCCGCACACGCGTCAGTTAGTTGACGAGTGAAGCAGTTCTCGGCAGCTTCGCGCCGACGTTACGCGCTGTCCAGCAGGACGCCCGTGGCGCGTCGGTCCTGCTGGACAGGGTCGGCGCAGGGAAGAAGGATCACCCCATGGAGCCTCCGGAGAACGACAGCGGGACGAGCCTCGTGGAGGAGGTGGGAGATGAGCCCCGGACGAGAGGTTGGAGCAACGCCGCCGCGGGCGCGGCCGGAACGCGCGGCGCGCCTTCGCACAACGGCGGGGACACCGCGGACGAGGACGAGGGCGCGCAGCTGGCGGTACGGCTGCTGCACGCCAGCCTCGAACACGCCGTCTATCCCGTCCTCGTCGGCCATGTGGCCGGCTCGCCCCTCAGCGGCGCCGAGGAGCGGCTCGACGACTGTCTCGACCACCGACTCAGCCGGGCTCAGGTGGCACGGGACTACCCGGAGGCGCTCGGCGAGTTCCGCCACTTCCCCGGCTTCGAGGAGATCACCCCGCCGCCGGGCGCCATCGTCGTGGGGCTCGGCCCCATGGGGGAGCTGACGGAGTCGCAGCTCTCGTCCGTGGTGACCAGGTCGTTGACCCGGTTCGCCAGCGAGCCTCGCGATCGGGCTCGCGCCTCAGTGGTGGGGCGGTCGGCTCCTCAGCAGGCCTTCGACGGGCGTCTCGGTCTGGCCGCCGTGCTCATCGGCAGCTCCCGGTCCGGTGGGCTGACGGTCGAGAGCTCCATCCGCGCCATCATCGCCGGGACCGTCGCCGCCAACGTGAGACTGGGCCAGATCCCGCTGACGGTGCCGGTCGAGGGACCGGCCGGCGTGGTCGACCGACCGGTGCGATTCAGCGACCTGTGGTTCGTCGAGCGCCACGAGGACATCGTCGAGCTGGCGGCCCGCTCCCTCGAGCGCCTCGCCAACGAGAGCTCGCACACAGAGGGCGACTACGCGGTCTCCTGCGGACCCCAACCGGTGATGGGCGAAGGCGCGGCCGGGCCCAACCCTCCCGACGACAGCGCCAACGACGTGTGGGCACGGATCAGCATCGTGCAGGCCGCTGAACAGTCAGACGGGCTGGCAGGGCTGACCTATTCGTTGCTGGGACGCGCGTCCCGGGCGGAGTTCCTCGTCCATGAGTTCGACGGGAACCTCGTCGACAGCCTGGTGGCCCAGTCGATCGGCCGGTCCTCGGATCCCCGGATCGGCTCGACCCTCTACGAGCTCCTCGTGCCCCACGACCTGAAGCAGCCGTTGGGAAGTGGCAGCCATCTCCACCTGCTGCTCGACGAGAGCACGGCCGACCTCCCGTGGGAGCTCCTCACGCCCCGCGCCGAGGCGTTCCGCGACAGCCGTCCCTTCGCGCTCGGAGGCGGGTTCCTGCGCCAGTTCCTCGAGGCGCGTGGGGCACGCCGGGGGACGGTGCGGGCTCCCGAGCGCGCGGTCCTCGTGATCGGGAACCCGCCCCCGGGACCAGGCTTCCTCCCGCTGCCCGGCGCCAAGCGGGAAGCCGCCATCGTGGCGAAGGCGTTCGGCGCCGACCTGGCCCTCGAGGACCCGCTGAGTGAGCTGGAACTGCCGACGGTGGATCCACCGTGGACGGTCACGGCCCGCATCTGGGACGAGGAAGCGACGTACATCGGGACGCCCACGGACGATCAGACCGCGGACGATCCTTCCGAAGAGGTGATCCACGAACTGATGAACGGGTCGTGGCGTGTGGTGCACATCGCAGCCCACGGGATGCTCGACGAGAGCGGCAACGCCGCGAACAGCGGTGTCGTCCTCGGCCCCGGTCGCCGGCTCACCGCAGCCACGATCGGGCAACTCAGCGTGGTGCCCGATCTCGTCGTCGTCAACGCGTGCCACCTGGGCGCAGTCACCCGTCAGCTCGACGGGATGAACCGGGTGGCGGCCAGCTTCGCCCGCCGGCTGATGCAGATCGGCGTGCGCGCCGTGGTCGTCGCCGGCTGGGCCGTCGAGGACGGGCCGGCGGTGGTCTTCGCCCATGCGCTGTACTCGGAGCTCCTCCAGGGCTGGGAGTTGGGCGATGCCGTCCGCCACGCGCGCGCCGCGGTCCACCGCCACGACCCGGGGAGCGTCACGTGGGGCGCCTACCAGTGCTACGGCGACCCCGGCTTTCGATTGGCGGCGCGCCGGGGCCGCGGCGGCGCCGAGCTCAAGGAGAGCCTCACGGTCTCGGAACTGCGGCGCCGGATCCGGGCCACCACCGGGCTGGTGAGCGATCGGACCAGCTCGGTGCGGTCGTTGCAGCAGGACATCCGCGCCGTGGCGGAGTTGGCGTCGGAGGAGCCCGAGAGCAGCCTCGATCTCGCGACGGAGCTGCAGCGGCTCGAGCGCGACCCGCTCTTCGCGAACGGCCGTGGCTCCGTCAGAGCCGACATCTCGGCCGACCTCGCCGCGGCCTGGGCCCAGCTCGGTCGGTTCGACCTGGCCGTCGAGCGCTACGAGGAGGCCGTGCGAGCAGGCGGGCGGGACGTGCCGCTGGCCGCCGTCGAGCAGCTCATCAACCTCTCGGTCCGGCGGGCGCGTGAGCTGGACGAAGGAGCCCAGCGTCGCGAGTTGCTGCGCAGTGCCCAGCGCAAGTTGCGGGCCCTGCAGACCCTCGGTGTGACCGGCGAACGACAGGCGCTGTGGGGCAGCTTCTACAAGAAGCGGAGCTGCCTGTCCGATCCTCCGGACCGCAACGACGTCCGGCGGGCCCTCGGGTACTACATCAGGGCACTGAGCGCGGACCAGGCGAACAACGAAGCGCCCGACCCCTACCACGAGCTCAACGCCCGGCAGCTCGCGGCCATCGTCCGGCAATGGGACGACAAGGTCCCGGAGGTTCCCCGAGGCGACGAGCAGCGATTCCGAAAGCTCCTTGCCGAGCCGCCCGCCGACTTCTGGACCCGCAATCGGATCGGTGACTGGATGCTGACCCGGCTGGTCGAACAGGAGCTCGGTGGCGAGCCCGCCGAGGCGACGGTGGTCGACATGGTCGAGGCCTACCAGACGGCGTTCCGACTGCGGTCGAGCGCGTTCAACCGCCGATCGGTGATCGAGCACCTCGTCGATCTCGGCACCCTCCTCGACGCCGACCGCCCGCTCAAGGCCCCGCTCCTGGTGGGCGCCGACGAGATGCGACTGCGCTGGCTGCCGACGGAGAACCTCGGTGGTCAGCCGGGGTCGACCACCTCGTAGGCGAACTCGATGCCCTTGGCGGTGCGGAAGCCCTCCCTCGGCTGCCGGCCGAGGCCGAACTGCTCGAAGGGGAGGAAGCTGGTCCGGTAGAGACCGATCTCCTTGCCGACCGCGGCGCTGATCAGCGAGGCGCCGACCCGCACCACGGTCGCCACGGCCCCGACGGCCGCGGCCGCGGCTGCCACCGGAGCGGCGGCGACGACCAGACCGGCCGACGATCGCCAGCGCTCCCTTGCACGGTCGGGTCGTTCACGGCCTGCTCGAAGAGCACCGCGAGGTCGACGCCCTTCTCGTCGTCGCGGTTGGCCCAGATGGCGATGTCCAGGAAGTCCTTGACGTCGCCGTGGTAGAGCAGGACGTTGTCGGCCGGCAGGAGATCGCCGTCGGCGACGTCCGGGAAGCGGAACGTGAACGGGGTGGCGACCACCTGCTGGTCGCCACCCGTGAGGATCAGCGCGTCCACCCTGACCGCGGCCTTGAACAGCGCCTTGTTGTGTTGCACCCGGAGGTTCACGAGACGCACCGCCAGGCGCGAGGGCGGCGCGACAGCGCTGCGGGGCTGCAGTCCCCGCTCCGAGGGCTCGGGGAGATCCTCGATGGCGAAGGGGGGCTCGCCGAGTTCCGGCGGCGGGGCCGGCACCAGGTAGAAGTCGACGGGCTTGGCGCAGTACGCGACGGATTCGGTCCGTTGCGACGCCGGCCATCCCCTCGTGCCGGTGCCCGCTTCGGCCAGCAGTGACTCCAACGAGCTGCCGCCGCCGGCCTCGCCGCGGGTCGCCCCGCCCGTCGTCAAGGCGTCGAACTGCTGCGGCTGGGTGGCGGCGATGACCAGCAGCGTCTCGGGACGTTCCGCGTCGTCGGGCACGCCGGCGTCCCACTCCAAGGCCGCACCGTCCCGGCCACCGACGGGCTTGGTCTCGCCCGCCGGCACGCGCCAGCCCGCGGGCTCGTCGCCGCTCAGGAGCGTGATGGCGTAGGCGGTGTCGATGTCGAAGAGGCCCACGTACAGGTCGCGCCCCGAGTTGTTCGTGATCTGCAGGCTGATGCGCTCGCCGCAGTAGAGGCGCTCACCGTGAGCGGACCGGGTCCGAACGTCGCCATCGCCATCACCGCCTTCTCCGTGCGATCGCAACTCGACGTGGACCTGGTTCGCCAGCTCTGCGTCCCCCCGGTCGAGCGCCCGCAGGCGCTCCGCCCGCGCGACACGCTCCACCAACGTGACGGCGTCGCCGATCCCGGCCGCGTCCGTCGAGAAGGTCCTGGCCTGCACGGCGAACCCACCACCGTCGAGCACGGTCAGCGCGCGCCGTCGCCGGTCGCCGGCGATGCGCGCCACTGCGTCCTCGCCGGCCGCCGCCACGTGCAGCATCGTGGATGTGGCCAGCCGCTCCTCGACCGCGGCGCGCACCGCGGGCTCGAGGTCCAGCTCCACGGCCTTGGTCCGACTGGTCCGCACCGGCACCGCCACCGCACCGTCGTACGCGTCGCCCGCCTTTGCCTGGCGCGGGACGTCGAGGATGGCCGTGTCACCGTCGATGCGCTCCACCTCCGCCTGGCCCAAGGAAGAGTCGTCGGACGACACGAGCTCGTACCGGTCGCCCACCGAGACGCCGAAGAGGCGGGCCGCCTCGATGCGCACGCCGCCGTCCGCGACCGCGACAGGGAGGGCGTTCGCGGCTCCTCTGGTGGTGAGCGAGAAGAGCAGGCGATCCGACGGTCCCTCGACCTCAGGCCGTTGCGTGGGCAGTGACGAGGTGATCGTGCGGCGGATCCGGTTGCCCAGGACGCGCCAGGTGAGCGGGCGGTCACCGAGCTCGCGGAGCGACAGCACGAGCTGTTCGGTGAGCGCGCCGTGCCGCCCGCCCAGCGAGCTCGGCCTCTCGTAGGCCGACTGGGTGGGATCGCAGGCGACGAGCCGTACCGCCAGCGGGTTCGAGTCGTCGAGCGTGGTCGCACCGCTGCTCCCGGCTTCCAGCTCGGCCAGCAACGGGAGCGCGGCCTCGAACGGGAAGGAGCGGGGCGCGGCCTTGGGCATCAGGTCCGCGTCCCTCGACATCGTGCCCGAGTGGCAGCAGTCGAGGATCGTCGTCACGTTCTCGGTCTTGGCGGTCAGCCGCCGTTGCAGGCTGCTCAGCTCCTCGGACAGCAGGCCCCGGAAGTCCGTCTCGCTGCTGGCGGCCATGTCGAACGGGACCAGGTAGCGCAGGTGGGAGCGCTGGCCTCGCCGTTGGAGCTCCTCCCAACCGTCGAGGGCCGTGCGGCCTCCATGACCCGAGTAGTAGATCACCACCGGATCGGTCGACCCGCTCGGCGTCTCGTCGATGAGCTGCTCGTAGGCGGCGATGATCCCCGCTCTGGTGGCTGCGTCGTCGATCCGGACGTCGGTCTGGAAGCCGCGGCCGTCGAGCGTCTCGGCCATGAGTGCCACGTCGCCGTTCACGCCCGCCAGCCCGTAGGTCTGGCTCCCGATCAGCAGCGCCCGCTTGGCCATGCTCCCGTCCTTCCGCTCATCCCAGGACGCACGCGGCGGCCCGGCTCTCGGGTTTGGTCGAGGCGCGGGAAGGCGGCGAAGTCGGGCACGTCGATGCCTAGTCAGCCGGCCGCGGAGGCAGGGACCCCCGCAGCGCCCAGACCACCGGCGTGCACTCGATCGCCATCCGGGTGATGGCGGAGCGCATGGCCTCTTCTCGCGACAGCCCCGTGGCTTCGATGATGGCGAGGTTCCGGCGGTCCTCGTCGGTCGACCAGAAGATGATCGGGTCTTCCACGTCTCTCAGCCTATGCGTGGTGCGGCAGCCTCAGTTCGGCCGGGCTGACGCCGCTCCCACGGCCATGAGCACCCCTGGCGGGGCGACGGCGCCGGTGTGGCGCGCGCTGAAGTCGCCCCGGTCGAGCACGACCATGGTCGTCGGGCGCACGACGACCCGCCGGCCGCATCCTTCCGTCGAGCAGGTGAGCAGGACCTCACCGGGATGTGGTGACTCGGCTGCCATCAGGTGCTCGTCCATCGGGCACCACACTGCCACGGATGGAGGCGCGCGGAACGGACGGCGCCGGAGGAGGTCATCCGGCGCCGTCCGATCCAGGTGGGGTCAGGTCAGTTGGGATCCTCGACCTTGACGATCGGGCCCTCGGCGAAGGCCATGACGTCGTAGCCGGGCGACCCGAACGTGGAGTCCAGGAAGACGGTGACGACGAGCTTGTAGACGCCGGACACGAGCGGGTCACCGGGGTTCTCCTCGGGCAGGGAGAACGGCGGCACGGTCAGGGTCGTCGAGTACGCGAACGGGGGGTTGGCCGACGGCAGCGGGTTCACCGGGACGTTCTTCGTCACGAGGATCTGCTCGGGGCCTGGGCCCACCGACTCGGCGTACGCGGTCACGATCCAGTCCGGGGAGTTGATGGCGAGCGCGCTGAGCCACAGCTCGGCGACGTTGCCGTCGATGGCCCAGTCCAGCTTGATCTTGAACTCACGGGTGGGATCGAGCACGAGGTTGCCGACGCCGATGGCGGGCACCTCTTCGACCAGCACGGTGGACGTGAAGTCGCCCGTGATGGTGAGGAAGCCCGACGGCACGTTGGGATCGAAGGTGGCCATGTCTGCTCCTTGTTGGGGGGATTCCCGGCGCATCTCGCCGGGTGCCGTCACCTTCCTCCCCGCTCCTGAGCCGGCGCTTAATCGGCGCTGTGTCCTCGTGTGGCACACGCGCCACACGCCCCCCCCGGCCGGGAGGCTGAACCGGGCTCGGGCTCAGACGGCCCCGCGGGCGCGGATCCGGTCGGCCAGCGCCACGGTCTCCTGGGCGGCGGCCACGCCGAGCTCACGCCCGAGGACCTGCACGATCTGCTCGTAGAGGCGCAGCGCCATGTGGGGCTGGCCGAGCCGGGCGTAGGCGACCATGAGGCGGCGGGCGGCCGGCTCGTGGCACGGCTCCTCCCGCAGCACCTGGCTGGAGATGGCGAGGGCCCGGCGGAGATCGCCCCGCCGCAGGTGCAGTTCGCTGAGCTGCTCGGCGCAGTCGACGGCGCGCAGCCGGAGCTCCTCGCGGCGGGTCACGGCCCACTCGAGGTACGGGTCGTCCGCCATGAACTCCCCGCCGTAGAGGGCGAGCCCGGTCTCGTACTCGGCGACCGCCTCGTCCAGGCGCCCGTCCGCCGCCGCGAGGGCACCGAGCTCGCTGCGGCGCTCCAGTTCGGCTGGCGTCGCTCCAGACGTCGATGACGTCGGACAGGCGATAGGTGTCGCCCCGGCATTCGATGACCGCGCCGCACCACGCCTGGGCCAGTGCCTTGCGCAGCCCGTGCATGGCGACGTGGAGGCTGTTGCGGGCGGCCTCCGGGCTCGACCCGGGCCAGAACACCTCCATCAGCAGATCTCGGGGGACCGGTCGCGATCCCCGGTCGACCAGGAAGGCGAGGAGGGCGCGCGTGCGGCGGCTGTTGCCGAGCGGCACCGGACGATGGTCGATCGTCACCCAGCACCCACCCAGGAGGCGGGCCGAAAGCACGGCGCGGGCGGGTGCCTCCGGGGCTGAGACCGTCGCGGCGAGGGTCGCGGCGACGGCCGCGGTGTCCAGCCCGAGCGATGCCGGGAGGACGTGTTCGAGGTGCGCGGTGGTCATCATCGGGCCAACCGGCCTCCTTCGGGCGCACCGGACGCGGCGCGCCATGGGCAATGGTACGGAAGAGCACGCGGACGGGTTCGGAGATACACCCCTTCGTCGCAGTCAGCCGAGACCGCCCAGCTCCCGCACCACGTTGAGCGTGACCTGTTGGACCAGCGGGTCCTGATCGAGCCCGAAGGACCAGTCGGTCGTGCCGGCGTTGAAGACCCGGCCCCGGCCCCGTTGGAACGTGCCCATCACCGCGTGGCCGTGGGCGACGCGGGCCACGTTGGCCGGCGATGCGTCGCCGAAGAGGACCATCGCCACCGCTTCGAGGTCTCCTGGCGGCTGCGTACTACCCCACAACGCCGCGGGTGCCTCGCAGTGCTCGGCCGTGATGGACAGCAGGCGGGCTGGGGCCGTCCCCAGCACCTCGAACCCGTCCGGGGTGCCGTCGGCGTATGTGGGCACCGGCAGGCCGTCGACCATGGTCAGCTCGCAGCCGTCGACCTCGTAGGCCACGATCCGGTCGTCTCCGCCGAGCACGTCCCCGTAGCGGAGCCCGGTCCCGGCGAAGAACGGGTGCTCGGAGCGGTGCACGGTGTAGCCGCCGGAGCTGCGCGGGGTGGCCTCGCCCACCCGCGCGTAGCCGCCCCTGGTGAAGCTGAGCCCCGTGGTGAGGCACTCCGGCCGGCCGACCACCGGTGCGGACCAGATGGTGGTCAGGTACCGGCGATCCGCGGTCCGAGCGACCGGGTCGTCCTTGCCGGCCCGCATCTTGTGACACACCATGGTCCGCCCGTCGTCCTCGTAGCGCACCTGCCAGAAGGAGGTGTTCCCCGAGAAGATGGCCCACGAGCCACCGCCGTCGACGAACGCGTCGGCGCTGTCCCGCATGCCCCACGACCAGTACTCGTCATGGCCGACGCTCAACAGCAGGCGATGGCCGTCGAGCACCTCCGGATGCAGGTCGAGGTCCGAGTTGATCGCGTAGTCGAGCGCCACCCCGGCGGACTCGGCCCAGCGGACGAAGCGCCGCTCCCAGCTGTGCCAGCCGCCCGAGGCGCACCACAGCGGGTACTCGTTCTCGCGGAGATAGGCCGGGAGCCGGCGGTGCTCCTCGTCGGGCTCCCGCTCGACGCTGCCCACGCGGCCGTCGTAGTCCACCTCGTCCGGTGCCGCCGGCCGCCGCACGTACCCGCGCTCGAGCGGTCGGGTGAAGGACACCCGGTCCGCCCCGCTGTAGAGGCAGCGACCGCCCCACTGGTTGTAGGCGTTGTACGTGTTGGTGGCCAGCACCAGGAGCGCCGGAGCCGGTGTCGCCGGCGCGCCCTGGACGACGAAGAACGCCTGCGAGGACCGCCGGCGCTCGTCCTCGCCGGCCGGCAGGTCCTCCGCCACGAGGTCGATCTCGTAGAAGCCGGAAGGCCACGACGGGTCGATCGGCACCGTGAAGGACACCGGCCACTCGCACCCGGTGGCCCACGCCCGGTCCGGCACGTCGCGCTCGGTGCCGCTGATCCCGGGTTCGGTCCACACGACGTGCCGCTCCCGCCCGACCCGCGCCACCTCGGCCGTGAAGCGACCCACCCGGCTGGAGCAATGGACGGCCACCTCCTCCCCGGGCCGGTAGCTCAGGCGCTCGGGGTAGCCCTCGACCACCGGCCAACGGGTGTAGTGGCGAGAGGCGAGAGGCGGGTTGGCGGTGGGATCGGTCATCGGGCCGAGCGTACGATCCCGCCGTCAGGCCGTCGTCTCGACCAGCCGTCCGTCCTGTACCTGGTAGACGAAGCCGCGGATGAGATCCTTGCCGCCCACGAACGGGTTGATCCGGAGCCGGCGGATGGACTGCCGGACATCCTGGAACGGGTCCTTGAAGCTCTCGATCGCCCATTCCGGCCGCAGCCCGGTCTCGGCCTCGAGCTCGTCCTTCAGCGAGTCGTCGACGATCTTCTGCAAGCCGCAGTCCGTGTGATGGATGAGGATGATCTCGCGGGTGCGGAGCAGTCGCTGGGAGAGGACGATGGAGCGGATCACGTCGTCCGTGACGACGCCGCCGGCGTTGCGGATGATGTGTGCGTCACCGTGGGCGAGTCCGAGCATCTGGAAGATGTCCATGCGGCTGTCCATGCAGGCGACGATGACCAGTCGCCGGCGCGGGTACAGCTCGAGCGTCTGATCGCCATAGGTGGCGGCGAAGCGCGCGTTGTTGTCCAGCAGCTCGCCGGCGTTGGGGGCGAACTCGTCCTCGCGCTGGTCCACGACCGGACCGTACCCGGGGAGAGGTAGACAGGCGCGGTGAGCACGGGGATCTCCCTGAGCACCATCGGGGTCGACGCGCCGACCCTCGTGGAGGCGGCGGGCCGCGCGGAGGAGGCTGGTTTCTCCGCCGTCTGGTGCTACGACCACCTTTCCGGCGCGGTCCTGCGGGGTGATCGCAGCCTCGACGTGTGGGCGGCGCTCGGCGCCGTCGCGACCGCGACCGCCCGGGTCTCGGTCGGCCCGCTGGTGGCCAACGCCACCACCCGCCACCCGGCGCAGCTCGCCGTCGCCGCCGCCACGGTCCAGTCGCTGTCGGGCGGACGGCTCAGGCTGGGCCTGGGTGCGGGCGCCGGTCCTGGCTCGCCGTTCGCCGTCGAGCTGGAGATGTTCCAGGTGGAACCGAGGCCGGCCGGCGAGCGCCGAGCCCGTTTGGAGGAGGTCGTGGCCTTCCTGCGGGCGCTGTGGGACGGGGCCGAGCGCTTCGACGGGCGGTGGGCCGGCTTCTCGGACGTGCGGGGGGTGATCCTGCCCTCGCCGCCCCCGCCGATCATCCTCGGAGCCAATGGCCCCCGCCTGGCCGAGCTGGCCGGACGGGTGGCCGACGGGGTGAACTTCCACGCCGCCGAGGACGATCTGGCCGGGCTCGTCGCGACCGTCCACCGCGCGGCCGAAGGCGCCGGGCGGGACCGCGCCCCCGGCGAGCGTCGAGGGCCCGTTCGAGCCGGAGTGGGTCGATCGGGGGAGCGCGACCCGCGAGCGCTTGGCCGGTCACGGTGTCGCGGAGGTGATGGTGGCCTGGCGCGCCGACCTCGGTCTCGACCGCATCGACGAGGCGGCGCGCTGGCTCTGACGTCCTACGAGGCCGGCGGTCCGGCCACCACCACGACGTAGCCCTCCGGGCCGCGCAGCCACACCTCCTGCAGACCCGAGTTCGGGTTGACCAGCGGGCCGTCGACGACGGTCGGCTGGTGCGCTTCGACGCGTCCGAGCATGGCGGCCATGTCATCGGTGGCGAACCACAGCAGCACCCCGTTGCCTCGCGACGCGTCGTTCGGGTCGCCGAGCTCCGGGTGCTCGTCGGCCTCCCAGGCGTGGAGCTGCGCGACCAACGTGTCGCCGTGCATCAGCATCTCGTAGTCGGGGCCGCCGTGTCCGGACGTCAGCCCGAGCACGTCCTGGAACCACTTCGAGCCGGCCTCGACGTCGGCCAGCACGACCATCGGCTGCGGACGCATCAGCGCCCGGCGCCGAGGTCCTTGTGGGCGGAGCGCATGCGGAAGCCGACGATGATGTCCGTGATCCCCCGCAGGATGGCGGCGGCACCGACCCAGACGACGACCAGCACGACGCCGCGGTAGTTGGACACGGTGTCAGCGTCCGGGCTGATGGCCCAGAAGCCGATGACGATGGCGAGGATGCCGGTGATGAGGGTGAGCCACCACATGTCGTCGATGCCGCGGGTGCTGAACGCGAAGACGATGTCGATGATGCCGTAGGCGAGGAGCAGCCAGCCGACGATGGCCCCGAGCACCAGGAGCGTCTGACCGGGCCAGATGATGGCCATGAAGCCGGCGATGATCGACACGATGCCGAACAGGATGTGCAACCACTTCCAGCTCGGCGAGACGTAGCCGACCATCAGTTCCATCATCCCGCCGATGATGAAGCCGATGCCGAAGAACAGGGCCACCGCCCAGACCGTCCGGTAGTTGAACGACAGGACGAAGAACGCGAAGACGAGCCAGGCGATGCCGGCGGCCAGGAACCAGCCCCAGCCCCGCGTGAGCGTTCGAGCATCCTCGATCATCGCGCTGGTCATTCGTCAGCCCTCCTGTCCTGGCCCGTCGGTCGGATCGCCACGTTATGACCTGGCCGCGCCCAGGACGCGCACCCTCCCTGACCGGCCCGGCGGGGCGGGACCCGGGCCGCGGCCCCCGGCGAGTGCGGCTAGTGAGCGGCGGGGGCGGCGTCGGCCTTCTTCTTGGGCGGCGGCACGCCGATCTTCGGGGCCGCGTCGGCGAACTCGGGCCAGCGCCGCCGGCTGACGATCGACAAGAGGCGCAGGAGCTTCATCGCCTTCTCGTCCTCCTGCGCGGGGCGGGCCTCGATGACACCGTCGGCCAGCATCCGGTTGACGACTTCCTCGCCGAGCTCGGTGCGCACGATCGTGAGGGTCCAGTCGTTGTCCTCGCCGATGCCGCCGGTGGCGATGTCGGAGTGCTCGGCGGCGAAGTCCGGGCAGCTCGTGCATCCGCTCCTCGTCCAGGCGTGGCACTCCTTCAGATCGACCTCGTGGTACGAGCCGTCCTTCATCCAGATCTGGAAGACGCCCTTGATGTTCATCTTCACCATGTCGGCCTTCTTCAGCCCGTACTTGGCCTCGAAGAGCTCGGCGAAGATGGCGTCGTCGAAGGTCTTGGAGCAGAGCAGGCCGATGTTGAAGAGGAACGGGCGCGACACCTTGCCCGCCTTGCGGTCCCACATGACCGGCGGCGAGCTCGTCTGACAGCCCATGCCCACGAGGGCCAGCCGGCTGAGGCCCTCGGCCTTGGCCTCCCGCAGCGCCAGCGGGTTGGCGCAGTAGGTGTAGCGGCTGCCGGCCGTGGCCAGCACCTCGTCCTTGGTCCGGGCCAGCACCGGCTTGGCCTTCCAGGCGTCGTCGGGCTCCACCCCGCTGACCAGCGCGGCCTCGATGTAGTCGTGCTCGAGCAGCCAGATCAGCATCGCCGAGACGAAGCCCCCGTCCTGGCCCACCTTGTGCTGGTCGGCGTCCACGGCCCGCGTCAGCAGCAGCTGGCGCCAGATGCCCGCCATCTCGTCGGGCTCGCGCACCCGCCCGAACAGGTGGAGGTCGGCCGCGGGCTCCCACGCCCGGAACCGCGGGCAGGCCCGGGTGCAGGTCGTGCAGCCCTTCTCGCCATGGATGCAGTTGTCGAGCCCCAGCTCCTCCTCCAGGTGGAAGGGCAGGTACTTGCCCTCCTCGTGCTCGTACCCGATGACGTCGTGCGGGCAGGTGACGACGCAGCCCGCGCACCCCGTGCACAGACCGGTGGTGACGACCTCCGCGTACAGCTCCTTCCACTGGGCCGTCCACCGTTCGGGCTTCGGTGGCGGGGCGGAGGCCGGAGGGACCTCGGAGGTCATCGTCATGGCGCCAAGCGTAGGTGGACCGGCGAGCGGCGGCGGTAGCCGCCGGTCAGGCGGTCGGTGGAGCCGGTGGCTCCGGCGGGCTCGGCGAATCCTGCGCGCCTGCGATCCGCTGCGGCGAGGGCGGCCAGGTGCTGCTCGATGGACGCGAGCTGGGTGCGCACGTGGCCCAACTCGGCCCGCAGGTCGTCCTCGGGCGATCGGGGGCGGAGGCTGTCGCTCCTGCGGACGCCTCCTCCTCCGCCGCAGAGCGTCGGAACGCGCTGGCCAGGGTGCCCGAGATGACGCCGAGGGTGCCGACGCCGGTCAGCATGAGGAACACCGCCGCCGTCCGGCCCTTCCTGGTCTCGGGCACGATGTCGCCGTACCCGACGGTGGTGAGCGTCACGATGCCCCACCACAGGGAGTCCCCGAAGTTGGCGAACTCGGGGTTGACAGGGTGCTCGGCCACGTACGCCATCCAGCTGGCGAACAACAGCATGGCGACGGCGAACAGGCCCACCCCGCCGAGGCGGCGGCCGGCCTGCCGAGCCCCGGGGCTGACGAAGAACAGCCGCACGAGGCGGGCCAGCCGGGCGAGGACCAGGATCTGGGAGCCGCTCGCGCCCGGGAGTCAGGAACCACGGGAGCGGTGAGGATCACCACGGCGAGGTCGAACAGGCCGACGCCCGTGCGCAGGTAGCGGCGGACATAGCGCATGTGGACGATGCAGGTCGTAGACGAAGACCAGCCAGGTGACGACGTTGACGAGCGATGGAGACACGCGAGTCGGTGGCCGCGCGGGAGGCCGCCACGACGATCGGGAGGATGGCCGAGAGCACGAGCGGCAGGTAGATCCGCCGCTCGTGGTCGGCCAGCTTTCGGGCGGCCTCCGCGGTGCGGCGCCTTCTCGTGGACACGCGCCGACCCGACCCGGCCTGCCGATCGGTCGACCGGTGGGCCTGCGGGTCGATCTGCCGGCGCCATCGGCGGTTCATGGTGGCAACTGCGGACGAGGGGATGGTGGACCCTCGCCCTTCACGACCCAGTGGTCAGCGGGTGAACCGCCCTGCTTGGAAGCGTCAGCGAGCACATGCTCCCACCCGCACGACGGGCCACCCGAAGGGTAGTGGGTGGCCCGAGGCGCGCTCCGGCCGGGGTCAGTCGGCGATGAGGAGCTGGTACAGGCGCTTGCGGGCGTCGTCCATGATGCTGGCTGCCTGGTCGACCTGTGCGGGCGTGCCGACCTTGGCCACCTGGCGGGCGGCCAGCGCGACCTGGCGCAGCAGGCTGAACAGCTTCCCGTAGTTCCCGCCCCGCTCGGCCTGCGCCCAGGGCGTCCCACCGGCCTCCTCGACCCGGCGGTCGGCCTCTTCCCGGCCGGCGTCGGTGATCTCGTAGATCCGCTTGCCGTCTCGCTCGGCGCTCACGACCAGACCTTCGTCCTCCAGCAACTGGAGGCTCGGGTAGACCGATCCCGGCGAGGGACGCCAGGAACCCTCGCTCTTGTCCTCGATGCGCTGCATCAGCTCGTAGCCGTGTCCCGGTCCCTCGGCCAGCGCGGCCAGCAGCGCCGTGCGGATGTCGCCCCGGCGCCGGCGCCCGTCGCGCCGCCCGGGCGGGCCCCACTCGCCCCGCTCGTACCTGTGCTCGAAGTGGCGCCCTCCGCGCCCTCGTCCGTCTCTCATGGTGATGCTCCTTCCGTGATCTCTGTCGTTCCGTGTGTCACTTCTCGAACGGAGGTGTCAGGAAGTGCCATCGCGGGTCGCTCTTCGACACCTCCGTTCGGGGGAGTGATCGTGTGCGGTCACGATATATCGCAACCGCTCGGCTTGCAACCTGCCGCAGCAGAAAGTCCCTCCTAGGCTCCGGCCGTGCGCGAGACGCTGCCGTACCGGCTGTACCTGGACGAGGCCGTGTTCGCGGACGAGCGGCGGCGGCTGTTCGCCCACCAGTGGGTCCACGTCGGCCGCGACGAGGACGTGCCTCGGGCCGGCGACTGGAGACGGGTCGACGTGGGGGGTGAGGCCGTCCTGCTGGTGCGAGGTGATGACGGCGTGCTGCGCGGCTTCGCCAACACGTGCCGGCACCGTGGCGCCGAGCTGTGCCCCGCCGACGGGCCCGAGTCCGGCCATGCCGGCCGGGTGCTGCGCTGTCCGTACCACCACTGGACGTACGGCCTGGACGGCGCCCTCCGGGCCGCCCCCCACCTCGCCGATGTTCCCGACGGGATCGCACTCTTCGCCGTCGGCGTCGCGGTCTGGCGGGGATTCGTGTTCGCCTGCCTGCACCCCGAGGACACGCCACCCCTGCCCGAGCAGCTCGGCGACACCGACGAGCACACGCGCAACTACCCGCTCGACGAGCTCCGCACGGGTGCCCGCCTCACCTACGAGGTCAGGGCCAATTGGAAGGTGATCGTCGAGAACTACAACGAGTGCTACCACTGCGGGCCCATCCACCCGGAGCTCTGCGAGCTGGTGCCGGCCTTCCGGCGGGGCGGCGGCGCGGACCTGCCCTGGGACGACGGCATCCCCCACCGGGAGGGAGCCTGGACCTTCACGGCCACCGGCACCACGACCCGCTCGCCGTTCGCGTCGTTGAGCGCGACGGAGCGGGTGCGCCACAAGGGCTTCCTCGTCTACCCCAACCTGCTCCTCAGCCTGTCTGCGGACCACGTGGCCGCCTTCACGCTGTTGCCCCGGGCGGCGGGCCACACCACGGTGGTCTGCGACTTCCTCTTCGCCCCCGACGCCGTGGCCGACCCGGGCTTCGATCCCTCGGACGCCGTGGGGTTCTGGGACCTCGTCAACCGGCAGGACTGGCGCATCGGGGAGAGCGTGCAGCGGGGCATGTCGTCCTTCGCGGCCGAGCGGGGCTGGTTCGCGCCCATGGAGGATGACTCGGCCGACATCGCCCGCTGGTACCGCGGCCTGATGGGTGACGAGGAGCTGACCAGCCCGGATGACGGCGATGCCTGACGCCCGCACCCGACGGCTGGATCGCCCGAGGCGCGGGCGATCAGCGGCGGAGACGATGTCGCGATCGTCGGGCTCGGCGGCATCGGCAGCGCGACGGCGCTCTTCGCGGCCCGTGGCGGTCAGCGGGTCCTCGGCCTCGAGCGCTTCGAGCTCGGGGGCCACCATCGCGGGGCGTCGCACGACCACAGCCGCATCATCCGCCGCAGCTACCACACCGAGCACTACGTCCGCCTCACGGCCGGGGCGTACGACGCGTGGCGGGAGGTGGAGGTCCTGTCCGGGGAGCAGTGCGTGTGGGTGACCGGCGGGGTCGATCTCTTCCCGCCCGGTGCGGCGATCGATGCCACGACCTACACGTCGTCCATGCACGCCGCGGGGGTGCCCTTCGACGTCGTCGCCGGAGCGGAGGTGCGCCGGCGATGGCCGGCCATCGCGGTGGACGACGATGTGGTCGGCCTGGTCCAGGCCGAGACGGGTCTGGTCTCGCCTGCGCGCGCGGTGCCGTTGCTGCAACGACTCGCCGCCGGCCTCGGCGCCGACCTGCGGGGTGGTTGCGTGGTCCGGGAGCTCCGCCCCGCCGACGACCACGTGGAGCTCATCGTGGAGGGGTTCGACCAGCCCGTCCTGGCCGGCACCGTGGTCGTGGCGGCCGACGCCTGGACCAACGAGCTGCTGCGCGGCCTCGACGCCGACCTCCCGCTGACGGTGCTGCAGGAGCAGGTCACGTACTACGACGTCGCCGAGCCAGAACCGTTCGAGATGGGACGCCTCCCCGTGTGGATCTGGATGGACGAGCCGAGCTTCTACGGGTTTCCCCTGTTCGGACGAGCCGGGGTCAAGATCGCGCAGGACTGCGGCGGCACCGAGGTCACCACGCGGACCCGCAGCTTCGAGCCCGACGCCGCCATCCTCGCCCGCACGGACGACTTCGCCCGTCGGTTCTTCGGCGGTCGGCTGGGTGCGGCCGCCCACACCACGACCTGCCTCTACACGCTCACCCCCGATCGCGACTTCGTCCTCGACCGGGTGCCGGGCCATCCCCGTGTCCTGGTGGCGCAAGGGGCTGCGCACGGCTTCAAGTTCGCGGCCTGGTTCGGGCGGACGCTGGCCGCGCTGGCGGCGGGCGCGCCCGCCCCGGACGACCTGGCCCCGTTCGCCTTCGACCGGCCTGCGCTCCGGCAGCCGACCGGGGTGACGAGTTGGCTGGTGTGAGTCGCGGCGCGCCGTTAGGTTCGCCGGATGACCGTCGACGTGGCCGAGGCCCGGGTCCGTGACCATCTCGGGCAGCTCGGCATCGACCACGAGATCATCCCCTGTGATCCGGCGCTCGCCGACACCGCGGCGTTCTGTGCCGCGTACGGCTACTCGCCCGAGGACTCCGCCAACACCATCCTGGTGATCGGCAAGAGCGACCCGCCCCGGTACGTGGCCTGCGTGGTGCTGGCCACCACACGGCTCGATGTCAACCGCATCGTGCGCAAGCGCCTCGGGGTGAAGAAGGCGTCCTTCGCCGACCCCGACCAGACACGCGACCTGACCGGCATGCTCATCGGCGGGGTGACGCCCTTCGGGCTGCCCGAGGACCTTCCCATCTGGGTCGACGCCCGCGTGGTCGAGCGGCCCCGCATCGTGCTCGGCGGGGGCAGCCGCTCGTGCAAGGTCGTCGGTCCGCCGGCCTTGCTCACGGCCCAGCCGATGGTCGAGGTGGTGTCCGACCTCGCGGTCGAGGTCCCGGCCGGCTGACACCTCGGCCACGACTACCCTCGGTGCACCCGCCCGTCGGGCCGGGGAAGGGGACGATGACATGGGCGCCGAACTGCTCGACCGGGCGTACGCGGCGACGAGCGCGGTCCTGGACAACGTCACGCCGGACGAGCTGGACCGTCCGACGCCGTGCGCGTCGTGGAAGGTGCGGGACGTCATCAACCACGTGGTCGCCGGGGGCTACTTCTTCGCCGCCGTCGCCACGGGGCAGGAGCCGATGGCCGCGGCCGATCGTCCCGACTACAGCGCGGGCGACTATCACGCCTCGTTCGCGGACGGCTCCGCCAAGGCGTTGGCCGCGTTCCACGCCGACGGCGCCATGGAGAGGATCATGAAGCCCCGGTTCGGCGAGATGCCGGGGTCCGCGTTCGTGATGATCGCCGCCGCGGACGTCTACACCCACGGCTGGGACCTCGCCCGGGCGACCGGACAGCCCTCGGAGCTGGATCCCGATGTGGGCGAGCAGCTCCTGGCCTTCGCCCACGGGATGATGTCCGACGACTTCCGGGGCCCGGACCCCGACGCCCCCTTCGGCCCTCGCGTGGACGTTCCGGAAGGCGCGCCGGTCGCCGATCGGCTGGCCGGCTTCCTCGGGCGCCGGCCCTAGCGGCCGGACGTCCCTCCGGCGGCCTGCGCGGCCAGCCGGGCGGGGAGGTCGTTGCAGGCCACACAGACCTCGGGCGGGATGATCCCGACCCGCATGAGGAGCGCGAACGCGTGACACCCGAGGCACAGTGCCAGCGCGGCCTCCAGCGTGGCCGCGACCGCGACCATGGCCACGAGCACGATCGCCAGCCCGGTCGCGCCGGCCAGCCAGGCGACGAGCTGCACCCACGCTGAGGGTGGCGCCGATGCCCTGGGCGAAGCGCTTCGGCGGGCCGGGTACGGGCTTGGCCGGCACCGCCAGACGAGGGACCACGACCCGAGTGACGAGGAGAGCGAGCGGGCTGACGCGTGGGCCGGCCAGCACGCGCAGCACGAAGCCGCCCGCCAGGGCGACCAGCAGCACCGGCCACCGCGTGACGAGGAAGGCCAAGGCCTGCACGACGACCCCCGCCGCCACCAACCGAGCCGCCACCTCGTTGACCGGGTTCGGGAACCGCAGCGCCTCGGGCAGCCTCACCATGCGCAGGCTAGGGCCTGAAACCTGACCAGACAACTCAGGAATTGCCGCAGACCGCGGACTCGCTAGCGTCGCCGCCCGCATGGCCCTGACCCTCACCGTCGACCGGGCCCGCTGGCGGGCCCACGTGGCCGGCGTCCGGACCGAATTTCGCGACCTGGTCCCGGTGATCAAGGGCAACGGCTACGGGTTCGGTCGCACGTTCCTCGCTGACACGATCGAGGAGTGGGTCGAGGAGTGGGCCGAGGAGTCGGGGGGCGACGGAGGCGCGCCACGCGAGCTCGCCGTCGGCACGGTCCACGAGCTGGCCGGGCTGGCCCCGGACGGGCCCCGCCCGATCGTGCTGACGCCGGCGGTCGGGCGGGACCTGCTCCCGGGGGTGGGCCCGGCCATCCTCACCGTGGGAGCGGAGCCGCACCTCGCCGAGCTGGCGGGTGCCGGTCTCCGGGCACCCATCATCCTGAAGGTGGCCGGTGCCATGCAGCGCTACGGGAGCGCGGCGGACGAGCTGGCCATGCTGCGGCGAACGGCCGAGGCCGCGGGGATGGAGGTGCACGGCTACGCGGTGCACCCGCCGCTGGCCGGAGCGCCGGACGACCACCGCCGGGAGGCCGAAGCCGTGGGCCGCGCCGTTCCCACGGGTAGCACGATCTACGTGTCGCACCTCGACGCTGCCAGCTACGCCCTCCTCCGGGAGGCCGCGCCCGGGCATCGCTGGCGCATCCGTCTCGGCACGGTGCTGTGGCACGGCGACAAGTCGTTCCTCCACCTGACCGCCGACGTGGCCCAGGTCCGGCCGGTCGCCGCCGGCCAGCGTGCCGGCTACCGGCTCCATCAGGTGCCGGGCGACGGCCACCTCGTCATGGTCACGGCAGGGACGGCCCACGGCATCCACCCGCTGCCCGGTGACCTCAGCCCGTTCCACTTCGCCCGGCGACGCCTGGCCCTGCTGGAGCCGCCTCACATGCACACGGCCATGCTCTTCGTGCCGGCCGGTGACCCCCTCCCGTCGGTCGGCGATCAGGTGGACGTCCAGCACCCGCTGACACGAACCCTCGTCGACCGCATCGTCGAGCGCTGACCGCTCGGCCCCGACCGGCCCCTCCCGTCGTGGCCGCGTCGACGCAGCGGGGAGGGGCCCGCTGGGTAGCGTGCGGCCGATGTTCGACGTGCTCGGCGACCTCCTCCACCACCTGGAGGAGCTGTCGACCTCGCCGTGGTTCTACCTCGTCATCCTCCTCATCGCCTATCTCGACTCGATGATCCCGATCGTGCCGAGCGAGACGATGGTGATCCTCGGCGGTGTGGCCGCCGGCCAGGGCGATCTCTGGCTGGGTCTGGTCATCGCCTGCGCGCTGACGGGCGCCTTCCTCGGGGATACGACCGCGTACCTGCTCGGGCGGCACTTCGGTCCCGCCATCGAGCGCCGGTTCTTCCGCCGCCCCAAGAGCCAGGCCCGACTGGAGTGGGCGCGCCGGCAGCTCGAGCTCCGGGGCGGGATGCTGCTCGTCACCGCCCGCTTCGTGCCGGGCGGCCGCACGGTCGTCACCTTCACGTCGGGGCTGACCCGCCAGCCGTTCCGGCGCTTCCTCGGCTTCATCGGGTTCGCGGCGGTGGTGTGGGCCTGCTACGCCGCTCTGCTCGGGTACGTCGGGGGCAAGGCCTTCGCCGACAACCACACCCTGGCCTTCCTCGTCGCCTTCGGGTGCGCGCTCGCCGTGACAGGCGTCATCGAGGTGATCCGCTGGGTGCGCCACCGCGGCCGCCCGGAGTCCGAAGGGCCCGGGACCGAACCGGCCGTCGAGACGGCCATCGAGACCATCGCCGACGCAGAGATGCCGTCGGGCGATCCAGCCGGCCGTGCCGATCGTGCCGACGGTGTCAGCCGATCGAACTGATGGAGGCGTCCTCCGCGAACGTGTCGCACGCCTGCGGGTCGGCGCTGTCGAATCCGTGCCGGAACCAGCGGACGCGGTCCTCCGAGCTGCCGTGGTTCCAGCTCTCCGGGTCGGTGCGGCCCTGGGTGGCCATCTGGATCTGGTCGTCGCCGACCGCAGCCGCGGCGTTCAGCCCCTCCTCCAGGTCGCCCCGGTCGAGCTGGTCCTGCACGCTGGCTCCCCAAGCCCCGGCCAGGCAGTCGGCCTGGAGCTCCAGGCGGATCGACAGCTCGTTGGCCACGCTGGGTTGCTGCTGGGAGAGCTCGGACACCTGACGGCTCAGCCCCACCAGGTTCTGCACGTGGTGGCCGTACTCATGGGCGGTGATGTAGGCCGTGGCGAAGTCGCCCTGGGCGCCGAAGCGGGACTGGAGCTGGTTCAGGAAGTCGAGGTCGAAGTACACCAGCCCGTCGGCCGGGCAGTAGAACGGCCCGGTCTGGGCCGACGCGGGGCCGCAGCCGGTCTGCGTGGCGCCGCTGAAGAAGACCGTCTGGGTGCGCTGGTAGTCCGCCATGGTGGAGGTCCAGTAGTCCTGGACGGACGTGGTGGCGTCGCACAAGAGCTGAGCCGTCTCCGTGTCGCAGGTGACGCCGCTGGATGCCCCCTGGCCCACGTCGCTCTGGTCGAATCCGGCCGGGAAGCCGCCGCCACCCAGCCCCCCGCCGGAGGAGCACTGGCCGGTGCCGAGCAGCAGGCCGATGATCACGGTGGCGAGGCCGCCCACTCCGCCGCCGATCGCGACGCCGCCGGGGATGCCGCCGGAGCCGCGGCGATCCTGGATGTCCGCGTTGCTGCTCCCGGTACGCCGTAGTCGCACGCTGTCTCCTTCGGACCTGCTTCGGCGAGGAGCGTAGGTCGCGCCGCCGGACAGGCCGGGATCGGGTCAGGCCGTGGCGTCGGCGGCGACCTGCCGTGCCCACCGGTAGTCGGCCTTGCCGGCCGGGCTGCGGCGGATCTCGTCCACGAAGACCACCCGCCGGGGCGCCTTGTAGGCGGCCAGACGCGTACGGACGGCGGCGATCACCTCGTCCTCGCTCACCGGCGGCTGCCCGGGTGTGCGCGCCATCACCAGCGTCACGGCCTCGCCGTAGCGCTCGTCGGGCACACCGACGGCGTTGCAGTCGGCCACACCCGGATGGGTGCGCGCGGCCACCTCGACCTCCTCCGGGTAGACCTTCTCGCCCCCGGTGTTGATGCAAACCGAACCGCGGCCCAGCAGGTGGACCGTGCCGTCGGCGTCGATCGTGGCGTAGTCGCCGGGCACCGTGTACCGCTTCCCGCCGATCTCCCGGAACGTGGCCGCGGTCTTGTCCGGATCCTTGTAGTACCCGCGGGGCATGGCGCCGGCCACGGCCAGCACGCCGCTGCGTCCGGTACCGGGAGGGATCGGCTCCCAGGTGAGGTCGTCGAACAGCACCGTCTGGGGCGTCGCCGTGAACACGGCCGTCTCGCCCGGGTCCTGGCCGGGCATCGTCATGTTGATCGCGTACGGGCCGCCCTCGCTGGCACCGATCATGTCGATGATGGCCATCGGCTGTCGAGCGGTGAGTGCCCGCTTGCTGGCCGCGCTGAGCGTGGCGCCCGTCGACACCACCCGCTGGAGCGATGAGAGGTCGTAGGGCCGGCCGGCGGCCTCGGCCGCCTCCAGCGCGGCGACCACCGGTCGCGCGAAGGCGTCACCGACGATCGACATCTGGGTCACCCGCTCGCGCTCCACCAGTCCGAGGAGCTCGTCGGCGTCGTAGTGGCGGCCGGCCAGCAGCACGACGGTGCCGCCCAGGACGAACGTGGAGATGGCGAGGAACAGCGCCGTCCCGTGCATGAGCGGCGGCGCGCAGAGGTTGACGGGACTCCGCCCGTCGGCGTTGAGCTGGGCCGCCACCCGGCCGACCTCGGCGGGCGTCTCCGGCACCTCCAGCCCCATCGAGACGTATCCGGTGAACGCCAGCGCGCCCCACAGGTCCTCGTGGGCCCAGACCACGCCCTTGGGAAGGCCGGTGGTCCCGCCGGTGAAGAGCAGCAGGTGGTCGGCGCCCGATCGTTCGACGCGGGCAGCCGGCTGATGACCCTCGACGAGCTCCTCGTAGCGCAGCGCGCCCTCGAGGTGGGGGCTGCCGTCGTCGACCTGGATGACGGCGCGGAGACCGGGCACCCGGGACCGGACCTCGCCGACCCGGTCGGCCAGCGCGCCGTGGAACACCAGCACCTCGGTGTCGGCGTTGTCGACGACGTACGCGATCTCGTCGGCCAGGTAGCGGTGGTTGATGTTGTGGGGAGCGGCACGCAGCTTGAGGGACGCGTAGACCGTCTCCAGGTACTCGGGGCAGTTGTAGAGCAGCTGGCCGACCTTGGCGTCGGGACCGACGCCGATCGAGCTCAGCGCCGTGGCCAGACGGGCGGCGCGATCGTCGAGCTGCCGCCACGTCATGCGCTGCTCGCCGACCACGACCGCCGGGTGTTCAGGGAGGGCGTCGGCGATGGCCTCCCAGAGCGTGGCCCAGCTCTCACTCAGCACGCCGACCAGTATGGTCGGGACGTCGCTCACCGTCGGGGGCCGATGCGGGAGGGTGCCATCGGGAGGGTGCCATGAGGAGGCTGCCATGAGGGTCCATGTCGACCAGGACAAGTGCCAGGGCCACAACCGCTGCTTCGCGATCGCTCCGGAGCTGTTCGATGTCGACGACCTCGGCCAGTCCCACGAGCTGAACGACGGGGTGGTACCGCCCGACCAGGAGGAGAAGGCGCGGCTGGCCGCGGCCAACTGCCCGGAGTTCGCCATCGTGATCGACGACGGCGGGTCCGAGCCGGTCACGGAAGGGTCGCCGTCGTGAGCGGCGCTGCCCGGCCGCCCGTGGAGGACTTCACCACGGACTTCGACCACACCGACCCGACGTGGGTAGCGCGACCCCTTCCCCATCTGGGACGACCTGCGGGCCCGGTGCCCGGTCGCCCACTCCGACCGCTACGGCGGTGTCTGGCTCCCCACCAGGCACGAGGACATCTCCGCCATCGCCTACGACACCGAGCATTTCTCGAGCCAGGGCGTGGTGGTGTCCGAGCTGCGGCCGGAGGAGCCGGCGCCGGTCGGTGGTGCCCCGCCCATCACGTCCGATCCGCCGTTCCACGCGTTCGCCCGGCGTCTGTTGCTCCCGGCGTTCGCGCCCCGACCGATCCAGGACCTGGAGCCGGCCACGCGCCAGCTCTGCCGGGAACTGGCCGACGCCATCGCCGGCCGCCTCGATGCTGACGGCGGGCTCTGCGACGCCGCCGCCGACTACGCGCAGGACATCCCACCTGCCGTCATCGCCCGCATGCTGGGCCTGCCGCCCGAGGACGACGAGCTGTTCCGCGGCTTCATCCACGACGTGCTGGAGAACCTCAGCGCCGACGAGTCGACGCGCGAGGCGAAGTTCGAGAACCTCGATGCCTACCTCGACCGCCACATCGCTGACCACGAGGCCAACCCCCGCGACGACCTCATCAGCTACCTGCTCGACGTCGAGATCGAGGGATCGAAGCTGGCCCCCGAGCACGTCCGGGGCACGGTCATCCTGCTGCTCATCGCCGGCATCGACACCACCTGGAGCGCCATCGGCGCCGCGCTCTGGCACCTGGCCTCCCATCCGGATGACCGCCGGCGCCTCGCGGGCGAGCCCGAGCTCCTCGACGTGGCTGTGGAGGAGCTCCTGCGCGCGTACGCCCCGGTGACCATGGCCCGGATCGTGGCCAAGGACGTCGAGCTCGGTGGTCGCCAGCTCAAGGCCGGCGACTGGGTGCTGCTGCCCTTCCCCGCCGCCAACCGTGACCCGGAGGCGTTCGAGGATGCCGACCGGGTGGTGCTGGATCGCGCGGTCAACCGCCACAGCGCGTTCGGGCTGGGGATCCACCGCTGCCTGGGCTCCAACCTGGCCCGCATGGAGCTGAAGGTGGCCGTGCAGGAGTGGATGGCCCGGTTCCCGGACTTCGAGCTGGCCGACCCGGACGCCGTGACCTGGTCGGCCGGCCAGGTCCGAGGTCCGCGGCGGCTGCCGGTGCGCATCCTCGAGCGTTCCTGACGCCGCCGCCCTGCGGCCGCGGCGAATCGGCGGCGAATCGCCGGACGAGCGCGCTCAGACGCCCTCGCCGTGCCGGCCGGCACCGCCGACGAAGCGGGCCGCGCCGGCGCCGGTCTCCCCGCTGCGGATGGTGGCCATGCCCAGCTCGAACTCCTGGACCATGGCCGCCTGCTCGTCGAGCGACCACTGGTCGATGGCGGAGCGCCGGTCGCTGCGCAGGCAGCCTTGCGGGAAGGCCGCCAGCTGCTCGGCCAGGGCCACCGCCGCGGCGAGCGCCTCACCGTCCGGGGCCACCCGGTTGACCAGGCCCATGGCCAGGGCCTCGTCACCGTCCACGCCCCGCCCGGTGAGGATGAGGTCCATGGCCCGGCTGTGGCCGATCAATCGAGGGAGCCGCACCGTGCCGCCGTCGATCAGCGGCACCCCCCAACGACGGCAGTAGACGCCGAGCGTCGCCCCTCGCGCCGCGACCCGGAGATCGCACCACAGCGCCAGCTCCAGCCCGCCGGCCACCGCATGTCCCTCGATGGCGGCGATGACGGGTTTCCCCAGGTCCAGGCGGGTCGGGCCCATGGGCCCGTCCCCCTCCGGCGCAGCCCGGTTGCCGTGTCCCGCGGCCAGCGCCTTGAGATCGGCGCCCGAGCAGAACGCTCCGCCGGCTCCGGTCAGGATGGCGACCGCCAGGCTCTCGTCGTCGTCGAAGCGGCGGAAGGCCCTGGCCAGCTCCTCGGCGTGCTCGCGGTCCACGGCATTGCGGCGGTCGGGCCGGTCGATGGTGACGATGACGATCGGACCATTGGTCTCGACGCGGATGGTCATGGCCCACCCTGGCATGCAGTCCGCGAATCCGACCAAACCTTCCGGCGAGGTCCGGCGTGTCTCCTCCAGAACGACCGATTCCCCCTGGAGGACCCATCCCATGCAACGACGCACCTTGATCGCCACCGTCACCACGGCCGGCCTGCTGGCCCTGACCGGCGGCGCGGCCTTCGCGCAGGCCGGCGGGGGCTCGTCCTCGACGACGACCAGCCGGGCACGTCGAGTGACGTCACGATCCCGTCCGCCTCGGCCCCGGACAGCACCACCGGGACCACCGGCACGACCGTGGCCGTCACCGTGGCCCCGACGGCCACCGCTCCCGACTCGACCACGGGCAGCTCCACCGCTCCCACCGTGACGGCGCCCGATGTCTCGGCGCCCGACTCCACCGCCCCGGATGGCACGGCCCCTGACTTCCTCGACGCCGACGACCGTCGACGATCGCGGCGGGGATCGCAACGACGACGGTGACGACAACGGCGGTGACGACAACAGCGGTCCTGGCCACGGCGGCGACGATGACGACGACAACAGTGGCAGCGGCCACGGCGGCGGCGACGACAACAGTGGCAGTGGCGACGACAACAGTGGCGGTGGCCACGGTGGTGGCGGCGGCGACGACTGAGGTTGAGGAGCGCGGTGGTGATCGGCGGCGGCACGGCGGCGCTGGCCCTGCGCGCCGGTAGCGTCAGCGGTGGCCTGGCGCCGCCGGCGCGCGTGGTGCCCGCCGGCCGCGAGCAGCCCATGGTGACGACGCACGAGTTCGACGACGTGTTCCGCTCGTCCTACCCGCGTCTCGTCCGGCTGCTCACGGCCACCACCGACGACGCCGAGGTCGCCGCGGACTGCGTGCAGGAGGCCTTCGTGCGGGCGCACGTCCGCTGGCGGCGGATCGGCGAGTACGACGATCCGGTCGGATGGGTGCGGCGGGTGGCCCTGAACCTCGCCCGTGATCACGCCCGCCGCGCCGCCCGCAAGCGCAAGGCCAAGGATCGGCTGGCGGTGGAGGGGGAGGCACACGAGCGCAGCAGTGCACCGGCCGAGCAGCCGGTGGACCTCCTGGACGCGCTGCGCAGCCTCCCGCCACAACAGCGAACAGCACTCGCGCTCCACTACGTCGAGGGGCTGCCGGTGCGAGAGGTGGCGTCGGAGATGGGCTTGTCGGAGGGCGCCGTGAAGTTTCACCTGCACGGAGGGCGGGAGCGGTTGCGACGGACCGTGGAGGGAGTCGACGAGGGAGGGCAGCGGGCATGACCGAGCACGACGACGAGCTTTCCCGGGCACTCGGGCGATCGCTGGACACCATCCCGGTGGCCGACTCCGATGCCGCGCTGGCCCGGGTGACGGCCCGCTCGCGTGTGGTGCGACGCCGCAGGATCGCCGTGCGGGCAGGCGCGAGCCTTGCCGTCGCCGCCGTGATCGGTGCTGTGTGGCTCGGCGCCCGACCGCCCGGCTCGACCCAGGTCGACACCGTCGATTCGCCGTCCATCGCCACCGCGCCGCGCACCGGTACCGACGGCACGAGCCCGACCACACCGGTGACCACCGCCGGCCCGGCGTCGACCGTGGCCACGTCCGTGGTCGCCACGACCCCGCCGAGCGCCGTGCCCGTCCTCGGCCACGGCGCCGCCTGCATCGGCGATCGGCGGTAATGCGCCGGCCTCGACCGCGGGCAACGTCGCTCCACCGACGGCGGCGCCGACGACCCAGGGGCCGCCGCCCTCGAGCGGCCCGCAGACCTACGGGGGCGTCGGGGGCCAGGTCACCGTCCGGGTCGACGCCGGCAACCTGGTCCTCGTCGCCGTGCGGCCCTCTCCCGGGTTCGCCGTCGCCGAGCAGAAGGCCGAGCCGGACGACGTCGAGGTCCGCTTCGAGGGCGCCGCCGGCCGGACGAGGGTGCGGATCCGCCTGCAGAACGGCGTCGTGTCGCCCGAGGTGCAGGAGAACGGCCCGTAGCCGAGCCCGATCAGCCGGACCGCGACGGCCCAGCCCGTTCGACGGTGATGCGGATCATGACTCGCTGCTCACGGACCATCGCCGCCCGGTAGTCGTCCCAGTCCGGGTGCTCGCCGGCCACAGTCCGGTAGTAGTCCACCAGGAGCTCGAGTGCCTCGGGCAGGCTGACGATCTCGGCTGGTCCTTCGATCTGGACCCACGGCCCGTAGAACCCGTCGCCGAAGGCGCAGTACGTGGCCCGCGGGTCGCGTCGGAGGTTCTTGACCTTGATCGCGGTCTCGCGGCTGCTCAGGATGACGCGGCCCTCGTCGTCGGCCGAGGCGACGACAGGCGAGGACTGCAGCCCGCCGTCCGACCGGAACGTGATCAGCACGCCGCGATGGTTGGCTCGGATGAACTCGAGGGCCTCGGCCGTCTCCATGCTTTCAGTCTGCCCGCTGCCCGGCGGGGAGCGTGCCGGGTCGGACCACGCCGACGTCCGCCAGCTGCACACGGAGCAGGCGGATCGTCCGCCGTGCCCGTTCGGCGTCCCGCTCGGCCCCCGGGCCGGTCCGGCTGCAGGCCAGCCCCAGGTCGAGCTGCGCGTGCTGCAGGCGGTCGACCAGGCGGGCGGCGGACCGGCCGCGTACCCGCCGCACCATGCGGCGCACGTCCCTCCGCCGGGAGAGGGTCATCAGCTCGTCCAGCTCGTCGTCCAGGAGGACATCGGTGCCCACCTCGCGTGCGGTGGCGACCCGGAACCAGGTTGCTTCTTGATCGCGGGCCAGCCGGTACATCACGACGAGCAGCACGAGGACCGGGATGCCCTTGATCACCAGCCCGAGCAGGATGCCCAGCCCCTCGCCGAACGCTTCCGTGAGCAGCGGGGAGTTCCACACGAAGTGGGCGACGAAGGCCAGCGCGAAGGCGAGCGCGACGGCGCCGATGCGCGCGGCCAGGCTGCGGTCGGTCCGGGACGCGAAGTAGCCCACGCCGTACCCCGCGATGGCGGTATAGGTGGCGTGGCTCCACAGACCGACCAGGGAACGCACGAGGAAGATGCCGAGAACCGGCACGACCTCCCGGTCGCCGCCCGCCAGCTCGATGGCGTTCATGCAGTAGATGAAGTTCTCGACCACCTGGAAGCCGAGCCCGACGAGGGCGCCATAGACCATCCCGTCGAGGGGGGTGTCGAACTGGTCCCGGGCGATGAGCACCAGCACGACGACGCCGAGCACCTTGAGCGTCTCCTCGATCGGCGGGGCGGCGAGCGCAGGGCCCCAGCGGCTGGCCAGCTCGGGGCTGGCCAGCTTGGACGTCAGGTCGAACAGCGCCTGGTTGCCCGACAGGGCCAGCGACGTCGCGACGAGGCCTCCCCACGCGAACGCCGCGCCGACCATCGTCGCCGGCTCGCGCTCGAACAGGTCGAGGCGGTACACGAACAGGAAGAACGGGATGGCGTAGAGCGTGAGCAACGTGACCGCCAGGACGGCACCGGTCGGGTACTGCCGGAACGCCTGGACGACGATCGAGCCGACGCGCGCGGTGCCGAGCGCCATGAGCCCGACCAGCAGCCAGAAGGCCGGCTGGCGGGGCTGCATGACGGAGGTGGTGTCTCCCCAGCTCCGCGGGACCGGTGGGCCCGGCGCAGCCGAGGCGGGACCGGTGGCCGTCACGGCGGCACGATCCGCAGCGTGCGCGCCATGAAGATCACGTCGTCGAGCCCGGCCGCCATGGCGTCCGGCGGGCCCTTGGCGAGGACCCGCACCACGGTGGGACCGGCCTGGAACACCCCGAACCGCCCCTCGGAGGTCTGACCGCCGTAGGAGCCGACGATGCCGACCAGCCCGTCGTCGGTCGTGAAGGAACCGGGCCCGTTGAACAGCTGCGCGCCCGAGCTGTCGCGGATCTCCTCCGCCATCCGCTCGTACTCCTCGGGCAGGCTCCGCGTCGCCGGCGCCGCTTCGACGACGTACGACAGCGGCCCCTGGGCGAGCGCGACGCGGCGGGTGTTGGTCTGCTCGGCGTCGAGGGTCCAGCCGGCGGCGGCCGTGAATGTCACGCCGCGGCCGACCTCGACCGTGCTGCCGGCGGCCAACGGACGATCGGCGGAGACGAGGCCGTTGAGCAGAGGGAGGCCGACGGCGACGAGCGCGGCGATCAGCGCCACGACGACGGTTCCCGGCCAGCCCCGGCGGTCCAGCCCCAGGAACCCGCCGCGGCCGCCGCTGGTCACGACCGGCTCGCTCACCGGCCGGTGACTCTAGGAGTGCACAGGCGGCGAACGGCTACGAGGGTAGGCCTGTCCCGGTCGCGAGCACCGGCTGCGGGCACGTCGACGCGGTTCAGCCGATTGATCACCTCGACGGAGGTCCGCCCTCGCTGTAGAAGTCGACGGCGACGATGTTGGGTATCTGGCCCCGTCGCTGCGCGGCAGGCCTCCGCCCTCTCGAGGAGGACGTCCGTGCTGTTGACCTCGTCGGCCAGCTTCTTCGGCGCCAGCCCGCCCGTGTCGAGCCAATGGTTCATCAGCAGCAGCGGTGCACTCCGCTTGCCCCGCTCGACGGCGCAGGAGCCGGGGTCGGCCAGCTCGTCCACCGACGGGAACCCGTACGGCGTGTCCTGGAGGAGCTGGTCGTAGGCGGCGTGGTACCAGTGCGCGGACCGCGCCGCCGTTGTTCTCGGCCATCACGATGACGTTCTTCTTGGTCTCGATGAGCTGCCGCATCGTCGGAGCGGGCGAGCCGGCGACCCAGGCGTAGGCCCGGTCCGCCAACCCGCTCGACTCCAGGACCTCGACGGCGTCCTCGGCGTCCACGTGGTCCTCCAGCACCAGGATGATGACCTCGTTGGGGTTGACCCGCAGCCAGTCGTGGAGCTCCTGGAAGGCCGACTTGGCCGGTGTGGCCCCCAGCTCGCAGTACAGGTGGCAGAGGTAGACGCGCCGGTTGTCGCGGGCAGGGGTCGCCGCCGAACACGGCGATCGCGCGCGCCAACGCCGCCCGCTGGTCAGGTCCCATCTGCGTGTCCGAGAGCGCTTGCTCGGCCGGGGTGAGGAAGTCGGTACGGACGAGGTCCTTGATCGGGGCGCCGTAGTGCAGGTCGAGCGAGGAAGGCGCGGACGCCGAACGAGAGCTGGGCGAGCAGCCCGCCAGTCTGGCGGCCGAAGGCCCATCCCTCCTCGGAGCTGGCGGCCATCGAGTTGTGCGTTCCGGCGAAGGCCACCTCGTCGACGCGGCGGTCGCACAGGTCGACGAAGCCGTTGCAGCCGGCTTCGTCGATGTTCCTGCGGTCGAGGTCCGGCGCCCGGACGGCCCGCACGAAGGACATGCCGCCCAGCAGCAGCACGAGGGAGAACGTCGCCACACCGGTGGTGCCGCCCAGGGCGAGGCGCCGCGGCGTGAACCGACGAGGTACGGCAGCGCCCGTCTCGCCGGCCACCCACGACGACGCCCCGACGAGGTCGAACACCCAGACGGTGCCCAGCACGACCAGGCCGACGGCACCGACGCGCACCAGCACCTCGGCCATGGCCAGGGGCCAGATGAGCCCCAGGACCCCGAGGCCGATGGCGACGGCAGCAGCAAGGGCCTTGGCCCGGGAGTCCGCCAGCGTGGCCCGGGCCCGCTCGACCAGCGCGGCGACGCGCTCGGCCATCGGACCGCCGCCGGCCAGGGCGGCGGCGAAGCTGACGACCGCGCCGACGACGATCAGCACCTTGGCAGTGACGTTGAGGACGTGCACGGCGCTCCAGAACAGCGCCCGCAAGGCGGTGCGCTGGCGCGGGTCCTGGCCCACATCGGCGGCGACGTTGAGCAGGGCGGCGAGCACGACGAAGATCACGGCGCCGACCGCGACCAGGCACACCCCTACCACCTCGAAGGCCCGCCGCCGATCCGACGCGCGGCGCACCGCGGCGACGAAGCAGAGGGCCGCGCCCAACGCGAAGGGCACGATCAGCCAGCCAGCCAGATCGGCGGCCCGCATGAACAGGTCCGCCATCGGGCTCTGTGACAGCTCGACGGGAACGGACAGCGCCTCGTCCGAGATCGAATCTGCCATGTCGGGACTGAGGACGGCCAGCGCGTCCTTCACGAGCTGGGCGGAGTCGTCGACCTGGACCAGCGGGCGGCTGCGGTGGCCCTGGACGATGGCGCCGTGCATCTCCCGCACGCCGGCGTGGAACACGCCGCGGAACGCCTCGGTCGACACCACCTCGGCGACGACCCCCCGCAGGATCGGCCGCAACGCCACGGCGGGATCCGCGGTCGCCACGTGGTCCTGGAGCACGTCGACGATCTGGTCGGCGACGGTCTGGGCGACCGCGGGCTCCTTCAGGGCAGTCGGTGGCGGCGTCGGCGAAGCCCTCCGAGTTGGCGAACGTCCGCCAGCTCCACAGCGACACCGCGAAGAGCAGGGTGAGGATCGATCCGGCCACGAGGAGCGCCACGCCGGCGCGACCGAGATCGTCCCGCCGGCGCATCGCGCCAGCCGCTCCAGGCGCCGCCTGGGCGCCGATGGGCCCCTCTCCCACGAGCGAACGGTAGCCCGGTCCTTCGGTTACGTCACCCGGCTTTGCCCGACACGAGCGTCGACGAGGCGCGAAGGTCACTCGGCGCAGTCGGCGCAGCGACCGGGGATGGCGAAGTGACCACCGTCCATGACGAAGCCGTAGTCGCGCAGGATGGTCGTCCGCACCTCGTCGAACAGCGAGCTCGGCACCACGATGTCCCGCCCGCAGCCCTCGCAGGCGAGGTGGCGGACCTGCTCGGCGACGTCGGTGAGCTCGTACAGCGCAGGGCCGTGGGCGAGATGGACGTGCCGCACCACGCCGAGCTCCTCGAGGACGTTCAGCGAGCGGTACACCGAGCTCACGTGGATGTCGGGCAGCCGGGCCGCCACCTCCTCGGCCGTGACCGGACCTCGCAGCTCGCCCAGCGCCTCGATCACCTGCCGCCGGGCCGACCCCATCCGCAGGCCGGCAGCCCTCAGGCGGGCAGGGGGGTCAGGCCGGACATCAGCCACGACGGCAAGGCTAACGACGGGCCGCGGCGGACGGGCTGCCGGACCGGGCTGCCGACCACCATCGTGAGCAGCGCGCCGAGCGCGACGCCGATGCCCGCGCCGCCGATGACGTCGAGCGGGTTGTGCGCGCCGAGGTAGATGCGCGCCACGGCGTTGGCCAGCGCCACACCGACCGGTACCCACCGCCATCGTCCCGGCAGGTACGGCCAGAGCAAGGTGGCCACCGCCCAGGCGATGATGGCGTGGCCCGAGACGAAGGAGAGTCCTGCGAGCGGCACGTCCCGGAAGTGCCCGCAGGCTGCGTCCAGTTCGCAGATCGAGGTGCCGGGCCGCTCGCGCTCGACCAACTGCTTCACGACGGCCTTCTCCACGAAGAGCTTGAGCGGGATCAGCGCGACGAGGGCGATGGCCAGGCGGAAGCGCCGGAGCACGAGCGCCACGACGGCGACGACGAGCGGGAGGAGGAGCAGTCCAGCGAGCTGGAAGACCCACATGGGCGCGCGCAACCAATCCGGGAGGTCGTTGATGGCGTGGAAGATCCCCTGCTCCCAGCCGGGGACGTCACCGGAGCTGGCGATGATCGCGCTGACGACGGCGACCACCGCTCCACCGATCAGTGCGCGGAGGGGCCACCCGCGGACGTCGTGCTCGTAGGTGACCGTGCCCATCGGCTGTCATCGTCCCACGGTGGGAGCCACCGTGGGTACGGGCTCACCAGTTGCGGCTGGCCGTGCCGGCGCCGGCGAAGATGAACGTCAGCAGGATGCCGGCGGGGAGGGCACCCCAGAAGCCGACCTGCGTCGCGCCCAGGTTGCCGAGGAACAACATGAGCAGCCAGGTGGCGGGGAACGAACCGACGACGGCAAAGACGATGATCATCAAGAGTGCAGCCATGGGCGCGAGCCTAGGAATGACGCTCCCCGGCCACGGGGATGCTCGGTCGCCGGACTACGTAGCATGCGGCCGTCATGAGCTCCGAGGGCACCACCGCCGGCGGGGGGCTCGAGGCCGCCGAAGCCCAGGCGCAGCCGCTGCGCCACGGCCACGCGCTGAAGACGCTGCTGCGCGTCGGCCTGAGCATCGCCGCGCTCGTTGTGGCCGTGCTCGTGCTCAAGCCGGTGTACGAGGACCTCGACCTGGCCACCGTGAGACGCGCGATCGCCTCGCTGAGCGCTGGCGAGTGGACCGCGTTCGTCGTCGTGTTCGCGCTCGACGATCTGGGCCAACGGCTTCCTCACCGCGTCGGTCGTGCCGAAGCTGCCCATCCGCCGCGGCGCCACGGCGTACCTCGGCTCGAGCGCGGTGTCGAGCACGTTCCCCGGTCCCGGAGACCTCGCCCTGCGACTGCTCATGTACCGCTCATGGGGGTACTCGGCGACCGTGTCCACCGTGTCGGTGGCGGCCAGCGGCATGGTGACGGTCGGGACGAAGCTCGTGCTCCCCGCCATCGCCGCGGTGCCGCTGTTCTTCACCGGGCAGCTGACGGGCGACACCGGTCGCTTCGCCGTCATCGGGGCGACCATCGCCATCACGGTCGTCGTGGTGTCGGTGCTGGCGCTCGTACGGCCGAGGTTCGCGGCGCGGGTGGGCGACCGCGCGGAGCGGGTCATCGGTGCCGTTCTGCGCCGGGTCGGGCGCACCGGTCCCGAGGGCCTGGGTGACCGTCTGGTGGAGGCCCGCCAGCAAGCCATCGCCCTGCTCGGTCCCCGTTGGCCGATGGCCCTCCTGGCCACGGTCCTGTTGACCCTTTCCCGCCTCCTGCTGCTCGTCATGTCGCTGCGCTTCGTCGGCGTCCCCCGTGATGATCTGACCGTCAGCCAGATCTTCATGACCTACGCCATCGTCGAGCTCCTGACCGTGGTGCCGATCACCGCCGGCGGCGCAGGGGTGGTCGAGTTCGGCTACATCGGCCTGCTGACCGGCTACGCCGGTTCGGGATACGTCAACCAGGTGACGGCCGGTGTCATGCTCTTCCGCCTGGCAACCTGGATCGCCATCATCCCTATCGGTTGGATCACCGTGGGCCTCTGGCGCCTGTCTGTGCGTAGGGGCAGGGCCGTGCTCCCCGGAGCCGTTGCGGTGTCGGAGGCGGTGGCCAGCGCTGCGGGGGGCCGATGACTGCACCAGCCGTGCTGGCGGCGATCGCGGGCGAGCGATTGCGAGGAGCTCGGCTCGGGGCTCATCGCCCAGCCCTTCAACACCGTGACGAGCCTCGCCTACGTCGTGGCCGGCGCCTGGATCATCCTCCGCCGCCGTGCCTGGCACCTCGATCCGTCCGCCACGGTCTTCGGCGTGCTCGTGGCGGCCTGTGGGGTCGGGAGCGTGGCCTACCACGCCGCCGCCAACGCCCCCGGCCGATGGCTGCACGACCTGTCCATCGTCGTGGCGCTCGCCTTCATCGCAGGATGGCATCTCGCCCTGCTGCGGCGGGACGGCGCGGCATCGGCCGGCTGGGTGGCGACCGGCACCGCGGTCGTCGCCCTCGTCGTGATGGGGGTGGTGCTGGCCATCGAGCCTGACGCCACGAACGGCGTCGTGGCGGTGCTGGTGGCGGTCGCCCTGGTCGCCTACGTGATCCGGCGGATCCGCACGCGCACCCGACCGGCGTGGTCCGACCTCCCGTTCGTGGCTCTCGCCGCGGCCGCCGCGGTCGCGTTCGTGCTCGGCCGGACCAGCTCACCCGTGTGCGACGAGGACAGCATCTTCCAGTTCCACGGCCTCTGGCACATCGCCACGGCGGCGCTGGCACTCGTGTGGGCCCGGGCGGCGCTCTCCGAGTCGCCCAGAGGCGAAGGCGCGGCGAGGGCGGGCACGGACCACTTCATCGCCGCCGTGGCCGGCGCCGTCGTGCGTGGCTACTACCGGGAGGTGACGGTCGAGGGGCGGTCGAACGTGCCGGACGCCGGCCCGGTGCTGATCGTCATCAACCACTTCAACGGGCTCGTCGACCCTGTGGTCGCCGTGCACGCGCTCGGTCGGCTGCCCCGCTTCATCGCCAAGGCGACGCTGTGGAAGGTGACCCTGGCCCGGCCGTTCCTGGCCCTCGCCGGCCTCATCCCCGTCTACCGGACCGTGGACCAGACGGTCGACGAGCGGGACGCCGGTGCCGGCAACCGATCGGCGTTCGCCGCCTGCCACGAGGTGCTGGCCAAGCGGGGCACCGTGGCCATCTTCCCGGAGGGGACCACGAGCGCCCGTTCCCGGCTGGCCCCGGTCAAGACGGGTGCCGCTCGCATCGCCCTCGGCGCCTACGCGGCGGGCGTGGAAGACCTGATCATCGTGCCGCTCGGCCTCGCTTTCGAGGACCGGGTGGCCTTCCGCGGCCGGGCCTTCGTGGACATGGGCCCACCCATCCGGATGGCCGACCTGGTGCCCACCGTGGCGTCGGACGGGGCCACGGCCAGCGAGGACGACCACGTCGCCGTCGACCGGCTCACGGCCGAGATCGAGGCCCACCTGCGGGCCTGCGCCCCGAACTACGACACCCCGCGCGAGGAGGCGGTGCTGCAGATGGCGGCCAAGGTGGCGCTGCGACCCGATGGCGTCGCCGAGCACGAGCCGAACTTCGGCGAGGTCGAGCGCACGGCCCGCCGGCTGGCCCTGACGTCGGCGGCGGACCGGCACGAGGTCGAGACCGCAGTCGCCGACTACGCGCTCGACCTCCGCCTCGGCCAGCTGTCGGACGCGGAGATCACGCCCGGCCCCGGCCTCATCGGACGGCTGCGCAAGGCGGTCACCGCGCTCGTGCTCGTCCTGGTGTTCTCGCCGTTCATCCTCATCGGCCTGGCGGCCAACCTCGTGCCGTACCTCATCGTCCGGTTGGCGTCCCGCCGGGTCCGCGTGCCGGTCACCAAGGGCACCGTGCGCATGCTGGTCGGCATCGCGGTCTTCCCCCTGACGTGGATCGTGCTGTCGGTCGTCCTGGCCGACGACTGGGAGGCGTTGGGGTTGTTCCTCCTGTTCGCCATCTCGGGCTTCGCGGGGTTGTGGGCCCTGGAGACCGCGCTCCTCAACGCCCGCACGCTGATGGCGTGGCGGGCGGGACGGGGCGAGCGGCGATGGTTCGCCGAGCAGCTGCGCGACCATCGTGCCCGGCTGGCCGCCATCGTCCAGCGAGCACTGGAACGCGTCCCCGCTGAGGCCGCGTCGGATGTGGGCGCCGGGTCGGGAGGACGGAGCGGGTCAGGGTTGGGTCAGGACGAGTAGATCTCGTTGATCAGCTCCGCATGGCGGGCCAGGACCTTGGGCCGGATGACCTTCATGCTGGGTGTGAGCTCACCGCTCTCGATGGTGAAGTCACCGGGCAGGATGCGGAACGCCTTGATGGCCTCGGCGTGCGAGACGGCTTCGTTGGCGTGGTCGATGGCCTTCTGGACCTCCTGCTCGACCGCCTGCCGGCCCTCGGCGTCCACCGTCGAGGCCAGGCCGTGCTGGGAGGCGAACGCCGGGAGCTCCTCGGCGTCGAGCGTCACCAGGCACGAGATGAAGGGTTTGGCGTCTCCCACCACCACGCACTGGCTGATGATCCGTTCGGAGCGCACGAGGTCCTCCAGGACGGCGGGGGCCACGTTCTTGCCTCCCGCCGTGACGATGAGGTCCTTCTTGCGTCCGGTGATGCGCAGGAACCCGCCGTCGTCGAGCTCGCCGATGTCACCGGTGGCGAACCAGCCGTCGTCGCCCAGGACCTCGGCGGTCGCTTCGGGGATTGTCCCAGTAGCCGCGGAAGATGTGGCCGCCCTTCAGGAGGATCTCGCCGTCCTCGGCGATGCGGGCCGATGCGCCGGGCACCGGCCGGCCGACGGTGCCGATGCGCACGTTGTCCGGCGTGTTGACGGTGGCGCCGCCCGTCGTCTCGGTGAGCCCGTATCCCTCCATGATCAGGACGCCCGCGCCGTCGAAGAAGTGGCCGAGACGCTCGCCGAGAGGAGCACCGCCGGACAGGGCGAACCGCAACTGCCCCCCGAACGCGCCTCGCAGCTTGCCGTAGACGAGGCGGTCGAGCACCGCGTGCTCGGCCTTCGTGCGGCCGCCGACGCCTCCGCCGCCCCTGGCCTGCTTGGAGTAGTCGATGGCCACGGCGGCGGCCCGCTCGAAGATCCGCTTCTTGGCGCCCTTGCTGGCGCCGCTCTGGGCCGCGCCGAAGACCTTCTCGAAGATGCGAGGCACGGCCACGATGAACGTGGGCTTGAAGTCCTGCATCTCCGGCACCAGGCGGGCGACGCTGCTCACGTACCCGATGCGCACCCCGTTGGTCACACAGGCCACCTGCACCACCCTGGCGAGGATGTGGGCCAGCGGCAGGAAGGCGAGGGTCGAGCTGTCGGCATCGAGCACCTCGCGCAACGCGACCGCGGCTTGGCGGGCGTCCCAGATGAGGTTGTGGTGGGTGAGCGCGCACCCCTTCGGGCGGCCGGTGGTGCCCGACGTGTAGACCAGCGTGCCCAGGTCGTCGTGGCTGATCGCTTCGATCCGGGCGTCCACCTCGCTCTGGGGGATCTGGTGCCCGAGCTTGATGAGCTCGGCCACGGCCCCGTCGTCGACCGTGAACGCGTGCTTGGCCTGCGGAAGCTTGTCGGCCACCGAGTCGAAGACCTTGCGCTGCTGATCGGAGCCGCAGATCACGGCCACCGCACCGCTGTTGCCGACGATCCACTCGACCTGGTCGGCCGAAGAGGTCTCGTAGATCGTGACCGTCGCGCAACCAGCGGCCCAGATGGCGTAGTCGAGGTACGTGAACTCGATCCGCGCCGGCATGAACAGGCACACCCGGGAACCCGGCTCGATGCCGAGGTGGATGAGCCCGGCGGCCAGCTCCCGCACGGTGGTGATGAGCTGCGCGGTGGACACGTCGACGAAGCGGTCGGCGGCCCGGTAGGCCAGCGCCGGCCGGTCCGGGGAGCGCTCCCCGTTGGCCAGCAGGGCGGTGACGACGTTGTCGCCCGGCGGCACGTCGACGGCGCCGGGCGTGGTGAACTCCTGCATGCGATCCCCTCATCGGTGGCTGGCGCGGGCGACCTCGCCGCGCCGCAGATGAGCGAGCGTAGTCAGGCCTCCCGGTCGGCCTGGCCGGCTGGTCGGCCTAGTCGGCCTGGTCGGCCTTCTCCAGGCTGAGTGAGACGCTGTTCATGCAGTACCGCTGGCCCGTCGGCTGGGGGCCGTCGGGGAAGAGGTGGCCGAGGTGGGAGCCACACCGGCGGCACCGCACCTCGGTGCGCACCATGCCGTGGCTGCGGTCCTCGATCAGGTCGACCGCGTCCGCGTCCACGGCGTCGTAGAAGCTCGGCCAGCCCGTGCCGGACTCGAACTTGGTGTCGGACGTGAACAGCACCGCTCCACACGCCGCGCAGTGGTAGGTGCCCTCGGCGTGCTCGTCCCAGTAGGCGCCGCTGAAGGCCCGCTCCGTTCCGGCCTCCCGCAGCACGTGGTACTGCGCCGGCGTGAGGACCTCCCGCCACTCGGCCTCGGAGCGCTGCACCGGTGCCTCGTTCGTGGATTCGGCGTCATTCTCCATGACCTCATGATGGCGCGGCTACCCTCCGGCCGTGCTCATCCTTGGCATCATCCTGTTCGGCGTCGTCGCGGGCTGGGTCGCCCGGACGATCCTCGGCCGAAGCGACCTGAGCTGGGGTCGCACGATCCTGTACGGGCTCATCGGCTCCTTCGTCGGCGGTCTGGTGCTGAGCCTGCTCTTCGGGGACGGGCTGTCGCTGCGCCCGAGCGGGATCATCGGCAGCATCCTGGGCGCCATGCTGCTCATCTTGGGGGATCAGATCATCCGTGGCCGACGTACTGCCAAGCCCTGAGCCCGCCCCGTCCGGGGGGGCGCCGGTGTCGCCTCCCGCCGCTGCCGCCGACGATGTCGCCACCGCGGCGGCTCCGCCGTCGAAGCCGGCCCGCCCGGCCCTGTGGCGGCGCATCGTCGTTCCGCTGTGCGTCACCCTCGGATGCATCCTCGCCGCGCTGAGCGTGGCGGCCACCTGGATCAAGCTGACGGCACTCGACACCGACACGTACGTCGAAACCGTCGGCCCGTTGGTGGAGGACGAGGCGGTCACCACGGCGCTGTCGACCAGGCTGTCCGACCGGTTGTTCACCGCCGTCGACGTGGAGGCGACCGTCGAGGGGCTCCTGCCGGACCGGGCCCAGGCGCTGGCCCCCGCCCTCGTGGCCATCGTCGAGCGGTACGCCGCCGACCTGCTCGACCGCGTCGTCGAGTCCGACCAGTTCCGCACCCTCTGGGTCGAGGCCAACCGCGTGGCTCACACCCAGATCGTCAAGCTCCTGAAAGGCGAACTGGTGCCGACCGAGGCCAAGCAGGTCGTGCTCGACTTCGGCACGACGGTGCAGGACCTGGACGCCCGGCTGCAGGAGCGGGGGATCGAGCTGCCCATCGACCGCGAGCGGATCAACGAGGCCGGGCAGTTCGTGGTGGCCACCCAGGAGCAGCTGGACACGGTTCGCCAAGCCGTCGAGTGGCTGGACCGGCTGGCCTTCGTGCTGCCGATCCTGACCGTGATCATGTTCGTCCTCGCCATCCTGATCTCGCGCCGGCGGCCCCGCACGCTCATGTGGATCGGGCTGGGCAGCATCATCACCTTCGCCATCCTGGCGATCGTGATACGGCTCGTGCGCCGCACCGTCATCAACGGCATCGACGACCCGATCACCCGCGACGCGGCCGACGCCATCTGGAGCCAGCTCCTCAGCGGGCTACGGACGCAGGTCCTGGTCGCGGTGTTCCTGGCCCTGCTGGTCGCCGTGGCCGGCTGGCTCCTCGGCGGGTCGAAGGCTGCGGCCAGCGGGCGCGAGGGCCTGAGGCACGGGATCGCCAGGCTGCGGGGCGACCGGTCGGCCGCTCCGGGAGGGTTCGCCACCTTCGTCGGGCGCTACCGCCGGCCCATCCAGCTGGTCGCCGTGGCCATCGGCATCCTTGTGCTGCTCAACGCCGCGAAGATCACGTTCGGTCTGGTGCTGCTGGCGGCGCTGATCGTCATCGTGGTGCTCGTCCTGGTCGAGCTCATCGCCGGGCCTCCGTCAGCGGCGGACGCGGCCGAGGGCGGGTCCTGAGACTTCCCGGCCGGCGCGGGAGGATCGCGCCCGGGCCGGCGCTCCCGCAGCGCGCCCGCCCAGACACCGGCCCCGTAGGCCAGGTCGTCGACGGCCCGGAGCGCGGCGTAGGCCAGCGGGTTCGACCGGGAAGCGCGGGGGCCGCCCAGCGTCCGGACCCAGTCGAGGGCCGCGGGGAACACCGCCGCGATGAGGAGCGGGCGGCGGGCACGTCGTGCGACGAGCGCGACGAGAAGCGGGCGGCGGGCACGTCGTGCGACGAGCGCGACGGCCACGGCGACCGGCCACCAGACCCGCGTGACAGACGACGCGAGTTGCTCACCGGCTCGGACGAAGCCGAGCGCGGCCAGGCGCAGGGCCTCGCGGTCACGCTCCGGTACCGGCGGGAGTCGTCGTCGGACCGCCGTGGCCGGCGCCAGCCCGGCCAGCACCCCGGCGAGCGGGAACCCCGCGGCCACGGCCAGCCAGCCCGCGGCGGCCCACGGCTGAACGACGACGGGGGCGACGAGACCCGGATGGCGCCGGTCCAACGCGGCCGCGGATCGGCCGTAGCCGAACCGCTGCCGCGCCAGTGCACGTACCGTGCCGCGGCTCCGATGGCCCACGACGGCGCGGGGCTCGTACCGGCACCGCCAGCCCTGCTCCACCAGCCGCCACACGAGGTCGACGTCCTCGCCGACCCGCAGCGTCGGGTCGAAGCCGCCGACGGCGTCCAGCGCCGCGGCGCGCACGACCAGTGCTGCGGCGGGCACGTAGGCGACGCGGGTGGCCGGCGCCACCCGGGCCTCGACAGGTCCGAGGTCGAGCGGGCTGCGGGTGGCCTCGTAGCGGGCGATGGCGCCAGGTCCGGGCAGGCTGCGCACCCGAGGCGCCACCAGCGCCACCCGCTCGTCATCGAAGTGGCCGAGCAGGGCTTCCAGCCACCCCGGCTCGGGCACGCAGTCGGCGTCGACGAACGCCAGCAGCGGGGTGGTGGCGCGCCGCCGGCCGGTGGCGCGGGCCGCGGCCGGTCCTTCGTTGCCGGAATGGCGCAGCAGGTGGTACCCCGCCGCCACCGGGACCGGGACACGGCTGGCGTCGTCGACCACGACCACGGAACGCACCTCGCCGAGGGCGTGCACGGTCGGCTGTGGGTCCTGGTCGCGAACGGGCACGATCACGGTGACGTCGCTGGTGCCGAACCGCCCCGCGCCGGGCCGGGGGTGGGCGGTGCCGGTGTCGAGCAGTCGGTCGAGCAGTTCGTGGGCCGAGGCGGGGACGTCGTCGCCCTGCTCGATGGCGTCGATCACCCGCTGGCCGCCCGGCCCGAGCCGGAACACGGTCAGCGGTGACCCGCCCAGCAGGACGCTGCCGCCCCCGAGCCGGCGGGTGGTGCGGTCGAGCGCGACGCGCACGTCAGCCCGGGAGGTCGTAGCCCCAGGAGGTCATCGCCTCCAGGAGTCGCGCTGCCGCGTCGGCCGGCGCGAGGGTCACCACCTCGCTGTGGGCCTTGGTCGCGCCGGCATCGGTCAGGGCGGCGATGCGGTCGAGCGCATCGGCGCCCGGGGGCGCCGGCAGGACCCGGGCGCGGGGCCGGAACGGACGGAGCGCCGTCTCGACGGCCGGGGGGCCGACCGGCTCGGGTCCGATCCGATCGACGTTCGCCGTGCGCGCCCACCGCGCCGCGGCCAGCGAGGCCCGTCGCAGGTGGGCCGTCGCGCCCTCGACGGAGACCACGCCACCACCCGTCAGGGCCACGCGCTCCCGCCGCCCGCGGTCCAGCCGCCGCAGTCCGGTCAACCCGGCACCGGGGGTGACCTGGACCTCCACCAGGCCGAGTGCCTGGGCCAGACCGAGCTCGGCGGCCAGGTAGGCGGGGACGGAACCCGAGCCCCGATCGAGCGAGTGGTCCCCGCACCACACCATCGTCACCCCGGCGTCGCGCAGGATGGCGGCGAGGGCCATGGCCACGGCGTCGGATGGTTCGGCTCCGGTCAGGGGGACGAGGACGGCCCGGTCGGCGCCTGCGGCCAGGGCGTGGCGGAGCACGGCTTCGGCCGGTGGAGGACCGGCGCTGATCGCCAGCACCGGTTGGCCTGTCGCCTCGCCGGTCCGCAGCGCCCACTCGAGGGCTGCCTCGTCGGCCGGGGAGGCGCCGGCTGTCCGGGCGTCGGTCTGCACGTGGGCGTTCAGCGGGTCGATCTCCGGGCGCCGGTCGACCCACTTGAGGCAGACCGCGATCACCGTGCCCTCATGTCCGGCGGAACACGACGCCGTGGCCGCCGTCGGGGTACGTCCACGTGATCGCCCCGGCGGTGTCGCAGGCGAGGTAGCAGGTTCCGCACTCGAAGCACTGCTCGTAGTTGAACAGGATGCCTCCGTCCGCGGTGGGAACGAAGAGGTTGGCCGGACAGGCCACGACGCACGCCCGCGTCGTGCAGCCCCGGCACGCGTCACCGTCGACCGTGATGTGGGCGCGCTCGTGCACCACGAAGTCCGTCGTCGCCATCCGGTCCTCGAAGCTGATGGCGGCCCAGGTGGTTGCAAACGGAACGCTCATCCGAACGACCGCCAGCCGGAGTACGCGTCACGCACGAGCTCGCGCACCTTCACGCCGGCGCGCTGCCGCTCCTCCCGCAGGATGCGGCGCAGACCGGGCTTGGGGTCGGGGTTGTCGATCCGGAACATGCGCTCGGCCACGTTGTTGACGAGCATCGGGTAGCGCTGCTGCACCCGCTCGGACAGCACCAGGTGGGGTGCCCGCCGCAGCTTCCTGTGGTCCTTCAGGACGAAGGTCCGGGCGAGGTCGGACCGGTAGCGCTCGGCCAGATCGCCGCCGGCGATCGTCCCCGCCTTCATCGCGTGGTCCACGACCTGCCCGGCGATCATCCCCGAACCCATGGCGAAGTTGACGCCCTCCAGCCACACGCCGGCGGCCAGGCAGAAGGCGGCGGCGTCACCGGCCACGAGGAGCCCGGGCCCGCCCAGCGACGGCATCATGTCCCAGCCGCCCTCGGGGATCAGGTGCGCCGAGTACTCCTTCAGCTCGCCGCCCTCGACCAGGGGCGCTATGGCCGGGTGGACCTTCAGGTCGGCGATGATCGTCTCCGGCCGCCGCTGCTGCGCGGCCAGGGCGGGCACGCTGAGGACCACCCCGACCGCCACCGTGTCGAGGTTCGTGTAGACGAAGGCGCCACCGGGGACGTCGTCCGTGCACCCCAGGATCTCGAGGTCGACGCCGTCGCGGCCCCGCACACCGAAGCGCTCGTCGATGACCTCCTTCGGCAGGGCCAGGGTCTCCTTGACCCCGACCGTGTAGTTGGCCGGGTCGACCGAGCGGTACAGCCCGGCCTCCTTGGCCAGGAAGCTGTTCACCCCGTCGCAGGCGATCACCACCCACGCCGTGAGGTCGCCTCCGGGACGGTCCGTGCGGACGCCGACCACGCGGTCCCCGTCCCGCAGGAGCCCGGTGACGGTCGTCGAGCAGACGAGCTGCGCGCCATCGGCCTCGGCCTTGCCGGCCAGCCAGGCATCCCAGTCGGGGCGGTAGGCGGTGGCGCCGTTGTAGGGCGGCTGCCCCCAGGCCCCCGTGCGGAAGTCGACGTTGAGGGCCTGGGTCGGCGTCATGAGCATGGTGGACCGGCGGGTCACCCAGCGCTGGATCGGTGCTTCCTCCCACCACCGCGGGATCAGGGAGTCGAGCACCCGCGGGTACACCACCCCGCCGTACATGTTCTTCGAGCCGGGGAAGGGGCCGCGCTCGAGCAGCACCACCTCCCGCCCCGCCCGGGCGAGGGTCATGGCCGCGCACGCGCCGGCGGGTCCCGCGCCCACCACGATGACGTCGACGTCAGGCATCGGCCGTCGTTCGGTTGCGGCGCAGCACAGCGAGCAGCTCGTCGAGCACGGCGTTGGCGTCGCTGACGATGGCCAGGTCGGCCAGCTGCATCATCGGGCAATGCGGGTCCGTGTTGACGCTGACGACGTGCTCGGGCCGGCCCAACCCGCTGGTGTGCTGCACCGCTCCGCTGATCCCGAGCGCCACGTACAGCCTCGGATCGACGACGACACCGGTCGTCCCGATCTGCCGTTCGTGGCCCAGCCAGCCGCGGTCCGTCACGACGCGGGTGGCGCCCACCGACGCGCCGACCGCCGCCGCCAACTCGGCCAGCTGTGCGAACCGCTCCGCCGAGTCCAGGCCGGCGCCCCCGGCCACGATGCGCGATGCCTCGGCCAGATCCATCGTCGCCGGATCGGGCGGGAGGACCTCGAGCGTCGTGGCGTCGGGGATCCCGTCGGGAGCACGGAGGTCGAGCACCTCGATCAAAGGTGGCTGGTCGCCGCCCACCTCGACGCCACGCACCCCCGGCTGCAGCGTGGCCACGAAGTCCCCTCGGACGACGACGTCCTCGATGGCCAGACCACCCCAGCGGGCGAGCGAAGCGCCGGCGTCGTGCACGGCGAGCGCTCCGGCCAGGAGCGGCCGGCCCATCGCGTGAGCGAGGCGCGGAGCGAGGTCCCTGCCGTCGGCCGAGCCCGGCAGGATGACGATCGACTCGTCCTCGAGGACCGGGGCGAGCGTCGCCGCCCACGTGCCCGGACGGAACGTCCCCGCCTCCCACAGGCGCACCTCCGTGGCCACGCCGAGGAGCCCGGCCACCCCAGCGTCCACCCCGCTGCCCACCAGCACGGCCCTGCCCCCGCACTCGGCCACCACTTCGGCGCCGCCGTTCGCCGGTTCACCGTCCCGCACCGGCACGAGCGCGATCACAGCGCCGCCCCCACCCGCTCGCCTTCGATGACCGCGGCGTGTGCCCGCCGGGGAGCCACGCAGTCGCCGACCCGCTCCACGACGAGGCCCCGCTGCTTGAGCTCCTGGAACAGCCACTCGACGGGGCTGGCAGGGACGGCGAGCACGACCCAGTCCGGGGTCCGGTCCTGCATGTGGCCCGTCGGGTGGTGGAGCAGGTGGAGCGAGCGGCCGTCGAGGCCCATCGGGACGAGGTCGGTCGACTGCACGATGCCCTTGGCCTCCGCCCGCGCCCACCATCCCTCCATGTCGAGCGTGATGCCGAGATCCTGCCCGACGACCATCCCGTTGGTGACGACCTCGACCTGGCAGCCGCGGTCGGCCAGCAGCTCCGCCACCGACGTGGCGTGGTGGAAACCGATCTCGTCGATGACGACGACGGTGTCGCCGGCCGCGGGGCCTCCGGCCGGCGCCGAGCCGTCGAGGATCTGCCGGACGTCGAGCACCTGCTCGGCCTCGGGGGGTGCCCACCACGGGCGGGCCGGCTCGGCGCCCGTGGCCACGATCACGACGTCCGGTCGCTTCTCGTCCACGAGGCCCGGCCACACCCCTACGCCCAGCTCGACCCGCACACCGAGCCGCCGGCACTCGGTCAGCTGGTTGCGCACCAGATCGCCCAGCTCGGCCCGGTTCGGCACGGTGGCGGCCAGCCGGACCTGGCCCCCGGCCTGGTCCTCCTTCTCGTACACCGTCACCCGGTGGCCGTTGCGGGCGGCGGCGATGGCGGCCTGGAGGCCGGCAGGCCCGGCACCGACCACCATCACGTCCTTGGCGACGGGCATGAGTGGCGCTCGGCCGGCCCGATCAGCCTCGCGACCGGTGCGCGGGTTCTCGATGCAGCCCAGCCACCGGTTGAGGCCCATGCGTCCGACGCACTCCTGGTTGCAGGACAGGCACAGCCGGATGTCGTCGGTGGCGCCGGCACGGGCCTTGGCCGCGAAGTCGGCGTCGGCGATCTGGCCGCGCACCACCCCCACCAGGTCGCAGTGGCCCTCGGCGAGGGCCCTCTCGGCCTGCAACGGGTCCTTGAAGCGGCCGACGCCGATGACCGGGAGGTCGACGGCCTTGCGCAGCGCGCTGGGGATGAACAGCGCGTACCCGGGCGGCACGTGCATCGACGCCTCGATCATGAACAGGCTGGCCGTCGCCACCCCGATCGAGGTGTTGATGTAATCGACCTCCCCGGTGGCCTCGACGAGCTCCGCCACCCGCACCGCGTCGTCGATCGTGGTGCCGCCGTCGATCAGCTCGTCACCGCAGATGCGCACGCCGAGCGCCAGCCGGCTGCCGATCACCCCGCGCACCGCGTGGACGATCTCGAGGAGCAGGCGCGCCCGTTGCTCGAGCGGGCCGCCGTACTCGTCGGTCCGCCGGTTCGTGGCCGGGGACAGGAAGCCGCGCACGATCGAGGAGTGCGAGCACTGCAGCTCGATGCCGTCGAACCCGCCCTCGGCGCAGTGCTCCGTCACGAGGGCGTAGCCCGCGACGATCTCGTCGATCTCGGCCTTGTCGACGGCCTTGGGCACCTCCCGGAACAGCGGGTCGGCCACGGCCGAGGGCGCCCACACCGGCCGGCGCGAGTACATGGACGACGCCTGGCCACCGTTGTGGTTGATCTGGGCGAAGATCGGCGTGCGGTGGCGGTGGACCGCTTCGGTGATGCGTCGGTACCCGGGGATGACGTCGCGGTGGAAGCCGTGGATCAGCTTCTCGTAGGGCCAGTCGGTCGGGTGGGTGGAATGCTCCTCCGTGATGATCAGCCCGGTGCCGCCGGCGGCGCGCGCGGCGTAGTAGGCCGCGTGCTGCTCGGTCGGGCGGCCATCGCGCGCGTAGTTGGTCAGGTGCGCGCTGAACACGATGCGGTTGCGAACGGTGACGGGGCCCAGCGCCAGCGGCGACCAGAGGTAGCGGTAGGCCATCGCTGGTCAGGGTAGGCGCCGGTCAGCCAAGGCGGCGGCGGGTGATCTCGTAGCAGGCGAGAGCGGCCGCCGCGCTCACGTTGAGCGACGACAGGCGACCCCGCATCGGGATGTGGACCAGGAGGTCGCAGCGTTCCCGGACGAGGCGGGAGAGGCCCGCGCCCTCGGCACCGAGCACGAGGCCGATCGGCTCCGTGGCCGCCGGGCCGAGGTCGAACAAGCTGTCGGTGGCGCCGTCGTCCAGGCCGACGATCCAGACGCCGGCCTTGCGAAGGCGCTCGAGGGCGGTCGGTAGGCCGCTCACGACGGCGATGGGGATGTGCTCGATGGCGCCGGCGGCGGCCTTGGCCGCCGTCGGCGTGATGTGGACGGCCCGATGCCGGGGGAGGACGACGCCGGTGCCACCGGCGCCGTCCACCGAACGCAGGATGGCTCCCAGGTTGCCCGGGTCGGTCACGCCGTCGACGAGCACCAGGAACGGGACACGGCGCGCCCCACGGCCCGGCTTGACCAGGTCGTCCAGGTCGGCCTCCTGGAGCGGGGCGGCTCGGGCCAGCACTCCTTGCGGTGCCTCGCTGCGGGCTTCGGCGTCGAGGCGCTTGCGACTCACCTCCTGCACGGGCACCCGGAGGTCGGCGGCGAGGGCGAGGATCTCGGACGGCCCTCGCTCGCCGTCACCGGTCGCCACCCACAACTCCCGGACCTTTCGCCGCCCGGCGAGGAGCAGTTCCCGCACCGCCTGCCGGCCCTCGACCTGCTCGCCGCCCAGTCCCTTCGGCGGCGTGCGCCGTCGCCGCGGTGGCGGTGCCGAGTGCCGCGAGCGCTCCTGCGGGCGGCGGGGGCGTGGAGGTCGGGGCACGGCGGCGGACCGTACCGCGCGCCGTCCCCGTCGCCGTCCCGGTCAGGGGCGGGTGACGACGGCCACCGCCCAGCAGGCGATGCCCTCCCGGCGGCCGAGTGCACCGAGCCCCTCGGCCCGCCGCCCCTTGACGGTCACCGGTGCCAGCGCGGCGTCACTCAGGTTGCGTTCCATCGCCGCTCGATGCGGCGCCAGCCTCGGCGCCTCGCACACGACGCTGACGTCGACGTTGCCGATCTCCCATCCCGCCGCCCTGACCATCGCCGCCGAGGCCGCGAGGATGCGCAGGGAGTCGGCACCGGCCCAGGCCGGGTCCCGGTCCGGGAAGTGCTGGCCCAGGTCGCCCAGGCCCGCGGCACCGAGCAGCGCCTCAGCCGCGGCGTGAGCCACGGCATCGGCGTCACTGTGACCCTCGAGGCCCGGTTCGCCCGGGAACGTCACGCCGCCGAGCACCAACGGCCGATCCGGGTCGTCCGTGAAGCGGTGGACGTCGAAGCCCTGCCCGACCCGCACGGTCATCCGGGCTCCTCGGCGACCCGCTGGCGAGCCCAGAGCAGGTCGTCAGCCACGGTGATCTTGCGGTTGTCGGGCTCGCCCGGCACGACCACCACGCGCCCACCGATCGCCTCCACGAGCGATGCGTCGTCGGTGCCTTCCGGGTCGCCGGCATGGGCGGCTCGCAACCGGTCGGCCGCGAATGCCTGGGGGGTCTGCACGGCGACCAGCGTCGTCCGGTCCGGTGTGTCGACGACGGTCATTGCACTGTCAACGACCTTGATGGTGTCGCTCACGGGAAGCCCGGGCACGGCGGCATCAGCGCCGGCCTGTACGGCGTCGATGACGGCCCGATAGAGACCCGGCGACGCGAACGGCCGAGCCCCGTCGTGCACCACGACGATCCCGACGCCGTCGGGCACCGCGGCAAGTCCCCGCCGGACCGACTCGCTGCGGGTCGGCCCTCCCTCGACGTCGCCCTCGCCGTGCGCCCGACCGGGCGGGACGACCACGACGACCCGGTCCACGACGCTGCGTGCCACCATCACCGATCGGTCCAGCACGGTGCCCTCACCGAGCGACTCGTACTGCTTGGGCCCGCCGAAGCGCTGGCCGGAGCCGGCGGCGACGACGATCGCCCACACAGCCTCAGGCACGCCGGGCGAGGGTAGTACCCTCGCCCGCGCCATGGCCTACGAAGACGTGCTCGGGGCCACCGAGCTCTTCCAAGGGGTGAATCCTGACGAGCTCACCACGCTGGCGCGCCATGCCGGCACCCGGCGGCTCGTGCGCGGCGACATCCTGTTCAACGAGGGCGAGGAGCCGGACGCCCTGTACGTCGTCCTCCGTGGTCGGGTGGCCATCGCCAACAAGTCCTTCGATGGTCGGGAGAGCGTCGTGGCGCTCATGGAGCCGGGCGACCTGTTCGGCGAGATGGGCATGCTGGATGGCCGGCCGCGCTCGGCCGAGGGCCGCGCGCTCGAACCGTCCGAGGTGCTGGTGCTCGAGTACAACCCGGTGCGGGAGCTGCTCGAGCAGCATCCCGAGCTGCTGTGGGGCGTCGTGCGCATGCTGGCCGACCGGCTCCGAGGCATGGACGAGGCGCTGGCCGATTCGGTCTTCCTCGACGTCACGGGCCGGACCGCCAAGCGACTCCTGGAGCTGGCCAACGGAGCCAACGAGTTCCTGCTCCCCGTCACGCAGGAGGAGCTGGCCGGCATGGTCGGCGCCTCGCGCGAGCGGGTCAACAAGGCCATCGCCAGCTTCATCCGGCTCGGCTGGCTCGAGCAGGCCGATCGCCGCTACCGCATCCTCCAGCGGGACCGGCTCGAGCTCAGGGCGCGCTAGACCTCCAGCCAGTCGCGGGCCCGCTGCCACACGTCGGCCGCGTCGTCGGGCCGGTGGGCCGGGCGGTCGGGATCGTGGACGAAGCCGTGCTCGGCCTCTGGGAAGCGGGCGACGATGACCCCCACCGCCTCGAGGGCGTCGACGTCGCCCGGAGGCGTGTACGGATCCTTCTCGCCGATGATGGCGAGGACGCGGCTGGCGTCGTGCGAGGTGAGGGCGTCCAGCGGCTCGCCGTGCCCGTCGGAACGCCAGTCCTCGGGAACGCGGATCATGCCGTAGAAGCTCACCAGCCGCTCGAAACGGGGGTCGGCCGAGGCCTTGTGGACGTACATGCCGCCCATGCAGAACCCGATCATCACGATGCGCTCGCAGCCTGTGGCGTCGGCCGCCTCCCGGAAGTCCCGTAGCCGGTCGTCGTCGTCCAAAGCCTTGACGGTGGCGCGGCGGGCGTCGACATCGGCTCCGAGGTCCATCCCGGCGAACGGCTCCGGCGCGCAGACGACCACGTTCCACTCGTCGGCGAGCCGGGCGCACAGGTCGTCGAAGAGAGGCCGAAGTCCGAAGATGTCCGGTGCGATCACGAGGCCGGTCGTGGGGGCGGCGCTCCCCTCGGACGAGGGACGGGCCAGCTCGGCTTCGGTGCCTGACGGGAGCGTGATGCGCATGGACCCATCCTCTCTCAGGTGGCTCAGGCGTCGCGCCGGATGACGAGGGCTGATCCGACGAGCAGCAGCACCAGTGCGAAGAGCGTGAACACGACACCACCGGCCCGTGGGGTCAGGGCCTCCTCGGCGTCGAATGTGCTGGACGTGTTCATCAGCTGGCTTCCGGCGTTGAACGGCAGCCAGCGCCCGAACTTGGGGAAGAAGCCGGCTGATGATGCTCTCGACGACGACCGGCCAGACGACCAGCAGCGTGATGGCCCCGGCCGTCGCTCGGATGATCGCACCCAGGCCGAGGCCGACCAGCCCGTACAGCGCGAAGAGGATGACCGCCCCGGCCAGCGCCCGGAGCTGCGTGCTCCCGTCGAGCACGATCTCCATGTCACGACTCGTGAGGATGGCGTTGCCAAGGACGTACGAGAACAAGGTGGTCACACCGCCGATGACCAGCCCGGTCGCGGCGACGACCAGGGCCTTGGCCGCCATGACGCGGCCTCGGTTGGGATCGGCCGTGAAGGTCACGCGGATCGTCGTGTGCCGGTACTCCTGGCCGATGACCAGCACGCCGAGCACGCCGATCAGCAGTTGCCCGATGTAGTCACCGACGAGCACGAGGTCGAACGTGTCCTCCGCCGTCAGGTCCTCGGGCTGGACCGTGAACGCGAGGAGCAGGGTCAAGGCGACGGGGATCGCCGCAGCGAGGATGAGCAGGACGAGGTTGGAGCGGGCGCTGCGGAGCTTGATCCACTCCGAGCGGATGGCGTCGGTCACGGCTCGGTCGGCGCTCCTGCGGTGAAGTCCTGGACGGCGCGGGTGCCTTCGAGGAAGGCCTCCTCCAGGGTCGATGACTGCGGTGCCAGCTCGTGGAGCGCGATGCCGAGATGCGCTGCCGTGTCCCCGACGGTCGCGGCAGCGACACCGCGCACGTCCGCTCCGTCCGGGCCGTCCCATTCGAGCGTGGCGCCTTGGCGCTCGAGCGCCGCTCCCAGCGCCGCCATTCGGGGGCTCCGTACGCGCACCCAGGTCCGCGCGTACTTGGTCACGAAGTCCTCCACCGAGGAGTCGGCGATCAACCGGCCCTGGCCGATCACCACCAGGTGATCCGCCATCAGCGCCATCTCGGAGAGCAGGTGGCTGGAGAGGAACACGCACCGTCCCTGCCCGGCTAGGTACGTGAGGAGTTGGCGGATCCACTGGATGCCCTCGGGGTCGAGCCCGTTGGCCGGTTCGTCGAGGACCAGGGTGTGGGGATCACCGAGGAGCGCCGTCGCCAGCCCGAGGCGCTGGCGCATGCCGAGCGAGAAGCCACCGACCGGGCGCTTGGCCACCTCGGTCAACCCGACCATGGCCAGCACCTCGTCCACCCGTGTGCGGGGCAGCTTGCTCGCGGCGGCCACCGACCAGAGGTGGTTGTAGGCGTTGCGGGACGGGTGGGCGTAGGCGGCGTCGAGCAGGGCGCCGACCTGGGTGGCCGGATGCTTGAACGAGCGGTACGACTGGCCCGTGAACGTGGCCTGACCGCCGTTCGGTCGGTCGAGCTGCAGGAGGAGTCGCATCGTGGTGCTCTTGCCCGAGCCGTTGGGACCCAGAAAGCCCGTCACCCGACCCGGTGGCACCGTGAAGCTCAGATCGTCCACGGCGAGGACCTGCCCGTAGCGCTTGGTGAGCCCCTTTGCCTCGATCACGGCGGGGGACCCTAACGGGCGTCACGTGATGTCGACGGCCTCCAGCCAGTCCTTCACCACGTCGGCCGCCTCGTCGCCGTCGAAGCGCACCCGAGCGATGAGCGCCGGCAGCGTCGCCGGCTCGAGCGTGCTGCTCAGCGCGTCGAGCGTCGCTTGCAGCTCCGGCGTGGCCGCGCTGGTCCTCACCAGCGGCGTCACCGCCTCGATCGGCGAGTCGAGCTGATCGTCGACGAGCGGGAGGAGGTGGTCCCGAGCAATCGCCGGATCGGTGGCGGCGAGCGTGCGGCAGTCATCGTCGGCCAGTTCGTCGGGCCGGTCGGCGACGAGCTGATCGAGATCGGTCCGGCTCATCAGCTCGTGCGCTGTTGCGACCGACTCCCGGCACGCCACGACCTCGCCGTCGTGGGCGCTGGACGGCGTGAGCACCGTCAGCCCGACCGGCAGGGCTTCCCGAAGAGCATCCACCTGCTCGGCCGTCGTCGTCGCCTCAGGATCAGCAGGCGCGATCAGGTCGGCGAGCAACGCGTTGCTCCGTTCGGGCACCACGGTCACGGTGCCGGCCTCCAGCTCCCGCAGCGTCGCCTGACGATCGAGCAACCCCGGCCGCCGCTCGACCGTCGCCCCCCGGGCCTCGAGCGCCTGCGCGTACAGCTCCCCGAGCAGCACGTCGAGGTCGTCGTCGCCCACCCAGCCGACCGTGACGTCGACACCCGTCAGGTCCGACGCAGCCGACGCGCTGTTCCCGCCGTCATCGTCCCCGCACCCGGTCAACCCCAGTGCAGACAGCCCGACGACGACCGCGACCCCGGACGCCACCCCCCAAGATCGCCCCGCTCCCACCCCCGCATCATGACCCATTCCCTCTGCCGATCCCATCGTCATCCCCACGCACCCCACCCCACCCCAACGCCCACGCCCGCGCCCGCCCCGCCCCGCCTCATCACGCCCCCACCCACCGCCCCCACATCCACGACACTCGTCCGGCGATTCGCCGCAGATTCGCCGGACGAGCGCAGCCGGTGCGGGGGTCGGGGCGGCGGTTGTCGTCGGTCCACCACAGGATCGATGTCACACCCTCCTGGCAGCATCGCTCTTGGCCCGGATCGTCGGCGCATTCGGCTGGGTCATCTCGGCGCCCTGGTGACGGTCAACTCTGGTGAGAACGGAGGTCGCCGATGCATGCGCGGCCTGATGGATCGCTGCCGCCGTCGCCGCGGTGGTTGAACGACGATCCGTACTTCGTCGCTCGGCGAGCGGCGGAGCTTCGGTGCGGCGAGCGGACTCGGCTCGATCGGCGTCGCCAAGAGGTGGTGGAGCGGCTCGACGAGCTCGACGCCGTCGTCGCCTCCTGGATGCACGATCGGCGCGCGGTGCTCGACGAAGCGGAGGAGATCCACGACACGCTGTGGCCCGCCGTCGAAGCCGGATGGGGACGGCGGCCACCTCGCCCCGGCCGGTCGCCCATGGCACCGCAGGTGGTGCGGCCCAAAGCCGTCCGAGGCGCGGCGCTCCGCTCGCTCTGCGGCGCGCTGCTGCACCGTCATGGCGAGCTGGCCCTCGTCGAGCTGCACACGCTCATCCACGTCTACGGCTACGAGATCCTCAGCCGGACGCCGGTCAAGACCCTGGCGGACAGCCTCGGGTACGAGACGCTCGAAGGGCGGGCGGAGCGCGTCCGGCGTGGCGTCTACCGGGCCAGAGGGTCGGCGCCGCCTCACATCGACCCTCGTCTGGCCGGCGCCCCGGAGAGCTGGTTTCCTGCGTTCGCAGCCTGGCAGCGCGGCGGGCCGTTCTCAGACGGCGGTGCCGACGGGCTTGCGGATGAGCCGGACGGGCTTGGAGTGGTCGACCGCCGGCCGGGGGAGGACGGAGGCGTCGACGACCGCGAGCGCGTCCAGTCCACCGCCGCGCACGCACTCGGGGTCGGGCCCGTCGAGGGGGAGCCCGGTGAAGAACTTGGCCGCCATGCAGCCGCCCTGGCAGGCGTCATAGCTCCCGCAACTCGAACACGCTCCGGCGGACTCGGGTTCCCGCAGCGAACGGAACAGCTCGCTCTCGCGCCACACGGCGGCGAACCCCCCAGGCTCCCGGACGCTGCCAGCCCGGAACTGGTCATGGATGACGAACGGACAGGCGTACACGTCGCCCACCGGGTCGATGAGGCACACGACGCGGCCCGCACCGCACAGGTTGAGCCCCGGCAGAGCATCGCCCAGCGCGTTGAGGTGGAAGAAGGAGTCGCCCGTCAGGACGTCCTCACCATGCTCGAGCAGCCAGGCGTAGATGGTGCGCTGCTGCTCGGGGGTGGGGTGGAGCGAGGCCCAGCTGTCGACGCCTCGACCGGACGGGCGGAGGCGGGTCACGCGCAGTTGAGCGCCGTAGGAATCGGCCAGGGCCTTGAATCCGTCAAGCTGCGCCACGTTCTCCCGGGTCACGACCACGGAGATCTTGAACGGTCCGAACCCGGCCTCGGCCAGGTGGTCCATCGCCCGCCGGGCGACGGCGTACGAACCGACCCCGCGCACGGCGTCGTTGGTCACGGCGTCGAGTCCGTCGATGCTGATCTGGATGTCCAGGTAGTCCATGGCGGTGAGCCGTCGCGCCGCTTGGCGGTCGATGAACGTGCCGTTCGTCGAGAACTTCACCCCGATTCCGACGTCCACGGCGTACGAGATCAGCTCGAAGAAGTCCCGGCGGATCATCGGCTCCCCGCCGCCGATGTTGATGTAGAAGACCTGCAGAGCGGCCAGCTCATCGAGGAGGGCGACGGCTTCGGCGGTCGACAGCTCGGCGGGATCACGCCGCCCGGAGGAAGAGAGGCAGTGGACGCACGACAGGTTGCAGGCGTACGTGAGCTCCCAGGTCAGGCAGATGGGCGCCTGCAAGCCGCCCTTGAGCTGCTCAGCCAGGCTCGACGCGCGCACGCACCACCTCCGATGACTCGAGGGCCGTGAGCGCCCGGATGAAGTTGCCCCAGCGGGACGGGGCCACACCGCAGGCCTCGAGCGCCGCCCGAACAGTCGGCTCCTCGCCCAACCGGCGTACGACCGCCACGACGTCGGGGTGCTTCAGGAACACCAAGCGGCGATTGCCGTAGTGGTAGGCCAGCGCGCCGAACGGCTCAGGCCGCAGGGCCACGTCGGGATGGAGCTCCAACGGTCGGTCGAGCGTGACCTCCACTGGCTCAGTAGACGCCGCACATCCCATCGATCGAGATCTCCTCGATGAGGAGCTCCTCCTCGACGTCATCGGCCACCTCGTCCGTCACCATCGCAGCTCGGACAGCTCGGACAGCTCGGTCGGATCGTCCATGAGCGGGAGCGTACCCGTCGCCTCAGGCGGAGAACACGCCCGCGCCGACGAGGACGCGCTGTGCGAGCTCGCGGTCTCCCTCGATGACGGCATCGAGCTGCGCAGGGGTGACCCTGCGGGCCGCCAGCCGGCAGTAGTCGACGACGTCGACCACCACGGTGGCGTCGGCGTGGCCGGGCCCCGCGCCCAGGTCGAGCGCCTGGTCCCAGGTGCCACCGCCCGCGCCGGTCAGCACGAGGCGCACCGTCCGACCTCCGCCCTCGAGTCCGCTCATGGCCATCCCGAAGGGGAGGCTGGGAACGGCGATCCGGCTCATGCGTCGCAACCGGGCGGGGTCCGGCGGCGCGGGCGGGCGCCCCGTCGCGCGGCGGATGTCCTCATCGTGGGTCCAGATCTCGAACACCCGTGTGATCAGGACGGTCGACAAGGAGGTGTCGAGGAAGTGGAAGTGGATCTGCTCTCGACCGGCCGCGCGGTCGAGGCTTCTCAAGTGGCTCGTGATCGCTTCGGTCCGCTCCCGCCAGCGGGCCAGCACCTCCCGCGCCGGGCGATCCGACCACGCGGCGACGAACGCTCTGGTCATGCCCAGATGGTCGGCCTCCAGCGCTTCATCGATCTCCAGCGGCCACAGGCCGAGCTGACGACCGAAGTACTCCTCGACGGCGACCAGGTGGGTGACGAGTCCCTTGACCGTCCAGCCCTCGATGGTCGGAGCGCTCCAGTCCTCCGGGCTCAGCTCAGAGAGCAGCCGCCCGAGCGCGTCGACGGTCCTGCTGTAGGCCTCGTTGGCCGGCAGCTCCTCGGGCTGGTGCAGGGCGGCGCCGAACGGTCGCCGGGCGGTCGCCGACGAGAGGGCGCGGTCACGCAGGTCGGACGGCGGCTGTTCGGCGGCCAGCGTCGCCACCTCGCCGAGGGCCTGACGCCAGGCGTCGAGGTCGGGTGGTGGCTGCTGCCCGTCGAGCCGGGCTTCGACGGCCTTCAGCTCGCTGGTCTCCAGGGCGTCGAGGGCGAACGCGGCCAGATCGTCCGGCGAACCGATGCTCAGGTCCACGACGTCACCCCCTCCGCGGCCAGCACGTTCGACAGCTTGGCCAGCGCCAGTCGCAGCCGCGACTTCGCGGTGCCCTCCGGGAGGCCGAGCGTCGCCGCCACCTCGCGGAAGGTCAGCCCACCGAAGTAGGCGAGGACCACGGCCTCTCGCTGCTCGAGCGGCAACGTCTCGACCGCGGCGCGGACTCGGGCGGCGGTGTCCTGGTTCGACAGCTCCGCGGTGATGTCCGTGAGCGTCGTGACCGTGCCCGTCGCCGCGTCCTGAGCGGTGCGCGACTCACGGTCGCGCCGGCGGGTCTCGCTCCGCACCCAGTCCACGGCACGCCGGTGGGAGATGGCGCCCAGGAACGCGCGCAGCGACCCTTTGGACGGGTCAAAGCGGTCTGCATGTTCCCAGAGCTGCACGAACACCTCCTGCGTGATCTCCTCGGCCGCCGCCGTGGAGTTGGTCACCCGACGGGCCAAGCCGTAGACGAGGCTGCCGTAGCGGTCGTAGACGTGGCCCAGGGCGCCGTCGTCGCCGGCGACGATGCGATCGATCAGGGATCCGTCTGCTTCCGGCAGACGCGTGTCCGGCGTGGACATCGCGGCAACCGTAGTGGCCATTGCCCGTCCGTTCGACGCCGTCGGCTTCGCGGATCACCGGTTATGGTCCGGCTCGTCCGGGAGCGGGAGCAAGACCGTAGGGGGTTCGCCATGAAGACCACCGCCGCCATCCTGTGGGAGGTCGGGGCCGAGTGGAGTGTCGAGGAGATCGAGCTGGACCCGCCCGGCCCGGGCGAGGTGTTGGTGAAGATGGCCGCGTCCGGCATGTGCCACTCCGACGAGCACCTCGTCACGGGAGATCTGCCGTTCGAGCTGCCCATCGTCGGCGGGCACGAGGGCGCCGGCACGGTGCAAGAGGTCGGGGAGGGCGTGAGCTGGCTCAAGCCCGGTGACCACGTCGTGTTCGGGTTCATCCCCTCGTGCGGGCGCTGCCCGAGTTGCTCGACCGGCCATCAGAACCTCTGCGACCTGGGCGCGGCGCTCGGCCTCGGGATGCAGATCGCCGACGGCACGTCCCGCCACCATGCCCAGGGGCAGGACCTGAAGCTGATGTGCCTCTTGGGGACGTTCAGCAAGCACACGGTCGTGAACGAGGCGAGCTGCATCAAGATCGACGACGACGTGCCCGCTCGACCGGGCCTGCCTCCTCGGCTGCGGCGTGGTGACGGGATGGGGCTCATCCGTCTACGCCGCCGAGGTGCAACCCGGCGACAACGTCGTCGTGGTCGGCGTCGGCGGCATCGGGGCCAACGCCATCCAGGGCGCTCGCCTGGCCGGCGCCAAGCGGATCTTCGCCGTCGACCCGCTCGAGAACAAGCGCGAGAAGGCGATGGAGTTCGGCGCCACCCACACGGCTGCCTCCCTCGAGGAGGCGCTGCCGCTGGTGCAGGAGACGACGTGGGGCACCATGGCCAACAAGGTCGTGATGACCATGGGCGTGGGCAGCGGTGAGCTCATGGCCGGGGCCCTGGCGCTGACCTCGAAGCGCGGTCGGGTGGTCGTCACGAACATCCACCCCGCGCTGGAGATGAGCGCCACCATGAGCCTGCTGGACCTCACGCTCATGGAGAAGCAGGTCGTCGGATCACTGTTCGGGTCGGGCAACCCGCGCGCCGACATCCCCAAGCTGCTCGGTCTGTACCGCGAGGGCCAACTGGACCTCGACGGCCTCGTGACCAACACCTACGCGCTCGAGGACGTCAACCAGGGATACGTCGACATGCGCGGCCGGCACCAACATCCGTGGCGTCATCGTCCTCGACTGAGCCGCTGCTCGACCGCTTGGGCCGGCACGTCGTCGGCCGGCGTCGCGAGCTCGAGCTGGTCGTTGCCGCGCTCGCCGCCGGGCGGCACATCCTGCTCGAGGGCCCGCCGGGGACCGGGAAGTCGACGCTGCTGCGGGCGGTGGCGGACGAGCTCGGCATCGGCTTCGAGTTCGTGGAGGGCAACGCCGAGCTGACGCCGGCTCGGCTCGTCGGGCACTTCGACCCCGCCCGGGTCATGACCGACGGCTACGCGCCTGACGTGTTCGTCGACGGGCCGTTGGTGTCGGCGCTGCACGACGGCTCGCTGCTCTACGTGGAGGAGATCAACCGCATCCCGGAGGAGACGCTCAACGTCCTCATCACGGTGATGAGCGAAGCGGAGCTGCACGTGCCCCGGCTCGGCCGGGTGGTGGCGGCGCCCGGCTTCCGGCTCGTCGCCGCCATGAACCCCTTCGATGCCGTGGGCACGGCTCGCATCTCGAGCGCGGTGTACGACCGGACCTGCCGCCTGCTGGTCGACTACCAGAGCGCGCAGGAGGAAGGGTCCATCGTCGACCGGGCCGTCGGCGAGGGCGGGGTCGACCAGGCGTGGCGGGAGAAGCTCGTCGAGCTGGTCCGGCGGACGCGGACCCATCCGGACGTGCGCATCGGCTCGTCGGTGCGAGGCGCCATCGACGCCACGGCGGTCGCGGCGAGCCTCGCGGAGCTGCGTGGGCTCCCCGTGTCCAACCCCAGCGTGGGGCTGGACGCCACCATGATCGCCCTGTCCGGCCGGATCCGGTTGCGAGAGGGCACGACCCGGACGGCCGAGGAGATCGTCACCGAGTTGTGGGCGGAGGTCTTCGGCCGCCGCACCGACGGGGAAGGCCAGGGAAAAGCTGGCGCCCCGAATGGGGCCACCAGCTCCCAGTCGTGAGGGAGGGGGCGGCCGCCGACGAGGCGGTGGCCGAGGCCTCCCGGAGGACGGCCTCCCGGCGCGAGCTGGGCCGCCACGAGCACTTCGATCAGGTCTCGCCCGAGGTCGGCCAGCTCGACGAGCAGGCCTTCCAACGGCTCATGGAGGACGACCCTGACCAGGCGCTCGCTCTGCTGGCGGACCTCACCGGGGCCACGGACCCGAAGCTGCGCGAGCTGGCGCGGCGCCTGGCCGGGAGGATCATGGTCGACGTCGGCCGCCGAGGTCGGGCCCGGCACCGGGGCATCGGGCGGATGACCAGCCAGCCGTTCCGGCCGGACGGCGGCGATCTCGATCTCGACGCCAGCATGGAGGCGATCGCCGAGGCCCGGGCGACCGCGGGTGCCCCCGACCCCGAGCGGCTGCGGATCCGGGGATGGCGCAAGCCGGGTACGGCCGTCTGTCTGCTGGTGGATCGCAGCGGATCGATGGGAGGTCGTCCGCTGGCGACGTCCGCCGTGGCGGCGGCCGCCGTCGCCCTTCGCGCTCCGGCCGACTACAGCGTCGTGGCCTTTGGCCACGACGTCGTCGTGGCCAAAGCCCAGGACATCCCCAAGCCCGCCGACCGGGTGGTCACCGACGTCCTCGCCCTCCGTGGGTTCGGCACGACCGATCTCGTCGGTGCCCTGCGGGTGGCCACCGGGCAGCTCCAGCGCTCACCAGCAGGACGGCGGATCGCCGTCCTGCTGTCCGACTGTCGGGCCACGGTGCCGGGCGACGTGCTGGGCGCGGCCACGGCGCTGGACGAGCTGTGCATCGTCGCGCCGGCCTCCGATGCCGACGAGGCCCGCGCCCTGGCCGCGTCGACCGGTGCCCGCCTGGCCCTCGTGGAGGGCCCGAGCACGGTCCCGGCCGCGCTGGCCGCGGTCCTGGGCGACGACCGCTCCCAGCCGTCGTAGCGGCTTGGCGGGCTCAGCGGCAGGTCGGGTCGTCGGGCGGGAAGATCCCGACGCCGTTGTCCTCGATGATCACGCTCGGCCCGACGGTGGTCGTGGGGCCGCTGCCGTCGGTGGGCGCCGCGAACGTCGTGGTCGTCGCGTCGGTCGCTCCAGGCTCGTCGGTCGTCGCGACGTCCGGATCGGTCGGCGGGGCGTCGGCCACCGTCGCCTCACCGCGGAACACCCGGAGGACGTCCTGGGTCGCGGGATCGTCCAGGTCCGGCACGATCACCGCGGCACCGCCGATGTTCGTCCCGTCGCCGTCCATGCGGTAGGTGCGCACGGCCTCGGGGTCGAACGAGCGCAGGCGGGCCGAGACGCGGAGCAGATCGTTGACGGTCAGGGTCTCGTCGATGCGGACGTGGTCGACGGCGGTGTCGATCAGCTTCTTGGCCACGTCGGGTCGGGTGGCGCCGCGGTCGATCGCCTTGCGCAGCATGCGCTTGATGAAGTCCTGCTGGCGGCGGATGCGCCCGCGGTCGCTCGAACCGTCCTCCTTCCAGCGGCCGTCCTCCTGGTACTGGTAGTGGCGGGAGCGGACGTAGGCCAGCGCGGCGTCGCCAGTCATCGTGAAGCACCCGGGCTCAGGGATGTCGAGCCCCGTGTACCGATCCCTCGTCGGGTATTCGAAGGGGATCTTCACGCCGCCGACCGCGTCGACCAGGTACTTGAACGCGCAGAAGTCGACCTCGATGTAGTGGTCGACCGGGAACTCGAAGTTCTCCTCGATCGTCTCCACCAACCGGCTGGGATCGTCCTTGTCGAAGGCCGAGTTGATGCGGGACTTGCGGTTCGATGATCCGATGCGCACCCACAGGTCCCGCGGGAAGGACAGGATGGCGGCCTGCGACTCGTCGGGGTCGACCCGCAGGACCATGATCGTGTCCGAGCGGTCGCCGATGTCGTTGCCCTCGGTGAGGAAGGCGCCCGCGTAGGGCGAGCCGGGATCGATGCAGGCGCGGCTGTCCGAGCCGACGATGAGGTAGTTCTTGGCCTCGACGTCGCCGCTCACGTCGATCGTCGTGGTGGTCTGGCCCGGCAGGACAGGCCCATCGACCACGGTGGTCGGCGCGGAGGTGTCCGAGCCGCCGTGGATGACGACGCGACGGGTACCGGCGAGGGTGTCGTTGGCCGCCCAGACGAGCCCGGCGGCGGCCAGCGCGCCGACGATGACGAGGCAGTTGAACACGAGGACGCCCCGCTGGGGCCAGGTGCGGCGAGGCCGGGCGGCGTCCTTGGGCACGGCGGGAGACGCTAGCGGTGGCCCGGCCCGGACAGCAGGCGCTGGCTAGCGTGCACGGCCATGCTTGCCGCCGTCGAGGACTGGGCGCCGGCGATCAAGGTGGTGGTCATCCTCGTGGTGGCCATCGTGCTGACGATCCTCGCGCGGCGTCTCCTCACCAGGCGGGCGACGGCCCTGGTGGCCCGGTTCGGCACGGTCTCCACGGACCCGGTCCGTGAGGCGGACCGCGTCCGGACCCTGTCGGCAGTGACGCGGAGCGCGACGATCGGCCTGATCTGGGTGATCGCCCTGCTGGCGATCCTCCAGGTCGTCAACAACGCGATCAGCTCGTTCGTGCTGGCCATCACGCTCCTCGGCAGCGCGCTGACCTTCGGCGCGCAGAGCCTGATCCGCGACCTGCTGTCCGGCTTCTTCATCCTGCTGGAGGACCAGTACGCCGTCGGCGATGTCGTCGATCTCGGGCCCGCCACCGGCACGGTCGAGAAGGTGACCCTGCGCGTGACCCGGATCCGTGACGCGAGCGGCAAGGTGTGGTGGGTGCCCAACGGTCAGATCGCGCGGGCCGGCAACGAGACCCAGGACTGGGCTCGTGCGGTCGTCGACGTGGCGGTGGCCCGCGACAGCGACATCGACGCCGCCACCACGATCCTCGGTGAGATCGCCAACCGCACGGTCGCAGACCCGGACCTGTCGTCGCGGATCCTCGAGCCGCCGAAGGTGCTGGGGATCCAGCAGCTCACCGACGCGAAGGTCGTGATCCGGGTGTCCGTGAAGGTGGCCAAGGGAGCACAGGACGACGTGAAGCGCGCCATCCAGACCGGGGTCCTGGCGGCGTTCAAGGACGAGAGGCTCGTGCGGCCACCGTTGGTCGAGACGTATCCGGACGAGGACGCCTAGGCCAGCCCCAGCCAGCCCTAGGCCATGACGATGACGGGCGTCCCGACGGGCGTCCAGTTCCAGGTGAAGACCGCGTCGTCGTGGGACTGGCGCAGGCACCCGCCGCTGAGGGGTTGGCCGAGCTGTTCGACGGTCTGCACCGGCCGCCCGTACTGCCAGGGGATCTCATGGAGGCCGATGCCCCCGCCTTGGGGGCCGACGGCGAAGCGCACCATGTAGTTCCACGTGATCGACGGGTTGTGGGTGGCGAAGGTGGCGTACGACTTCGAGTACACGTGGTAGATGCCGAGGGCGGGGATGTCGAGCCGTCCCGACACCAGGTGGGTGCGGGCGATGTAGCCGTTGGCCTCGATCATCCACACCCGCTGTTGGCCCTTGGAGTAGACGATGCGGCGCCCGAACCCCGAGCCCCACGGTGGCTTGGGCACCCACGGCGGGTTGATGTTGCGCCACTCCGGGTTGTACCCGGGAATGGTCACCCAGGTCCCGGAGGCCCGGGCGGGGAAGGTGGTCGTCGTCGCGACGGTGGTCGTCGTGGTGCGCGGCGGCTTAGCGTCGGAGGTCGTCGTGCGCTCGGCCCGGGCGGTGTCCGCCGTCGTGCCGTCCGCCGCGGTGGTCGTGGTGGTGGACCGGCGGCCGGACGAGCCGTCGGGATCCCCCGAGTCGGTCGGCGCGGTCGTGGTGGTCGTGGTCCTGGGCGAGGGCGCTTCGGCCAGGGCCAGAGGCGCGACGAGGACGGCAGCGACCAAGCCACCAGCCAATGCGACGCCTCGCCGGGTCCACCACCGCATCGGCGCAGCGTACGCGTGTCAGGTGGTCGCGGCGAGGACGACGTCGATCGTGACGCCGTTGGCGCTCTCGGCCAGTTCGAGCTCCGCGATGCCGCCGGCGGCCCGCAGGTCGTTCTCGCCCAGGGTCAGCGCGGCCAGGAACTCGGCTGGGGCGGCCACCCGGACGCGGTCCACACCGGCCCGCTGGGAGACCTTGTGCTCGGTCTTGGTCCGGCGGACCTGCGAGAGCACCTCGCCGACGGCGTCGAGCACGCCGGGATCGGCCGGCGTGGCCGGCGCCACCTCGGCGACGGTGGGCCACGAGGCCCGGTGGACGGAGCCGGTGTGCCACCAGCTCCACACCTCGTCGGTCACGAAGGGCAGGATGGGCGCCAGCAGGCGCTGCAGGGTGTCGAGGGCCCGCCGCAGCGCCGCCACGGCCGAGGCCGCGACGGCGTCACCTTGCCCGCCGTAGGCCCGGTTCTTGACCAGCTCGACGTGGTCGTCGCAGAACCACCAGAAGAAGTCCTCGGTGCGCTCCAGCGCCCTCGCGTAGTCGAAGGCCTCGAAGCTGGTGGTGGCCTCGTCGACCACCGCGGCCAGGCGCACGAGCATGGCGCGGTCGAGGGTCTCGGTGATCTCGGCGCCCGCCGAGCGGCTCCGGCGAAGCTCAGCACGAACTTGGTGACGTTGAGGAGCTTGGTGGCCAGCTTGCGCCCGATGCGCATCTGGCCCTCCTCGAACGCGGTGTCCACACCGGGGCGGGCCGTCGGCGGCCCAGTACCGCACGGCGTCGGCCCCGTGGGTCTCGAGCAGCGCCATGGGGGTGACGACGTTGCCCTTGGACTTCGACATCTTCTTGCGGTCGGGGTCGAGGATCCAGCCGGAGATGGCCGCGTTGGTGAACGGCAGCGTGCCGTGCTCCAGGTCGGACCGGACGACGGCGCCGAACAGCCAGGTGCGGATGATGTCATGCGCCTGCGGACGGAGATCCATGGGGAAGACCCGGGCGAACAGGTCGGGGTCGTCGATCCAGCCGCCGGCGATCTGGGGGGTGAGCGACGAGGTCGCCCAGGTGTCCATCACGTCCGGGTCGCCGACGAAGCCGCCCGGCTGGCCGCGCTGGTCGGACGTGAAGCCCGGCGGGACGTCCGACGACGGATCGATGGGGAGTGTGGACTCGTCCGGGACGATCGGATGGTCGTGGTCGATCTCCCCGTCCTGCCCGACCCGGTACCAGACGGGGAAGGGGACCCCGAAGAAGCGCTGGCGGGAGATCAGCCAGTCGCCGTTCAGTCCGCCGACCCAGTTCTCGTAGCGGTGGCGCATGAACTCGGGGTACCAGGTGAGCTCACGGCCCCGCTCGAGGAACCGCTCCCGCAGCTCTCGATCCCGGCCGCCGTTGCGGATGTACCACTGCCGGCTCGTGACGATCTCGAGCGGCCGCGAGCCGCGCTCGTAGAACTTGACCGCGTGGGTGATGGGGCGGGGCTCGCCGAGGAGCTCGCCGCTCTCGCCCAGCAGCTCCACCATGCGGCGCTGCGCCTGCTTGGCCGTCGTGCCCGCCAGCTCGGCGTACGCCGCCCGGCCGCGGTCGTCGGTGATCCACTCGGGGGTGCCGGCGGCGAGGCGCCCGTCCCGGCCGATGACGGCGCGGGTCGGGAGTTGGAGCTCGCGCCACCAGATCACGTCCGTCAGGTCGCCGAACGTGCAGATCATGGCGATCCCGGTGCCCTTCTCGGGATCGGCCAGCTCGTGGGCCACGACCGGCACCTCGACGCCGAACAGCGGCGTGGTGACCGTCGCGCCGATCAGCGCGCGGTAGCGATCGTCGTCGGGGTGGGCCACCAGCGCCACGCAGGACGCCACCAGCTCCGGGCGGGTCGTGTCGATGACGACGTCACTGCCGCCGTCCGTCCGGTGGAAGGCGAGTTGGTGGTAGGTGCCAGGGATCTCCCGGTCCTCCATCTCGGCCTGGGCCACGGCCGTGCGATCGTCGACGTCCCAGAGCGTCGGCGCTTCCTGCTGGTACGCCTCGCCTCGCGCCAGGTTCCGGAGGAAGGCCGCCTGGCTGGTGCGGCGGGACCGCTCGTCGATGGTCGTGTAGTAGTGGCGCCAGTCCACGGACAAGCCGAGATGCCGCCAGACGGCCTCGAAGGCCTGCTCGTCGACGGCCGTGAGCCGTTCGCACAGCTCGACGAAGTTCCGACGGCCGACGGGGATCGGCTGCTTGCCGGGCGACTCGGGTGGCTCGAACCCGGGGTCGTAGGGGAGGGACGGGTCACAGCGGACGCCGAAGTAGACCTGCACCCGCCGTTCGGTGGGGAGGCCGTTGTCGTCCCAGCCCATGGGGTAGAAGACCTGCCGGCCCCGCATGCGGTGGAAGCGGGCGACCGTGTCCGTGTGGGTGAAGCTGAACACGTGCCCGATGTGGAGCGACCCCGAGACGGTCAGCGGCGGGGTGTCGATCGAGAACACCTCGGAGCGGGGGACCGAGCGGTCGAAGTGGTACGTGCCGTCCTCGGCCCAGCGCTGGGCCCAGCGGTCGTCGATGCCGTCGAGCGTGGGCCGGTCGGGAACGGTGGACATGGGTCCATGACGGTACCCGAGCGCGCCGGAAGCCCAGCCAGTCATTGGCCGGGCCCCCGGGGCGCTCGCCGCGCTTCGCTCAGAACGGCCGAACGGGAAGGACCTCCGCGGCCACCGTGAACGTTCCGCCGGCGAGGTCGCCGATGGCGTAGACGATGGTGTTGGTGCCTGCGGCGAGGTCGACCGGCGCGTCGTCCAGCACCGCGGTGGACGTGCCCGCGGCACGGACGTCCACCAGGTAGGTGGCGGCCGGGACGTCGGCCTTGCCCTGGCGGGGGTTCCGGAGACCGGCGAAGACCGTCAGGGAGTTGTCGGCCACGATGTCGACGGCCGGGGCGGCGGCGGTGTGCCGGACCGTGAGGCGGGCCGTACCGGCGGCCAGCGGCGACTGGTCGTTGGCGAAGACCGTGATCTTCGGCTGGCCGGATTCGCTCAGATGGGCGACCACGGACTTGCTCTGGTTCTCCCGGAGGTAGAGGGAGCGGGCCAGGACCGGGGCGCTGCGGGCGGGTGCGTTGGCCGGCCGGATCTCGACCGTGTTCAGGCCCTTCTTGCCGGGCACGGTGGCGACGGTCGTGAAGACCACGTCCTCGACGGGGGCACCGCCGTTGACGTAGATGTCGACCGGGAGGTTCGGGATGCCGTGGACGAGCGTGATCGAGGCCAGAGCGGAGGCCTGTCCGGTGTCCGCGGACGCCTGGACCGCCGTGCCCGCGGCGCCGGCCGTCACGGCCAGCGCAGTGGCCACGCCGAGGCGGGCCAGGAGCCTCTTCGCACCGAGTTGCTTCATGGTCGGGTCCCTTCGAGTCGGGCGCCAGCTGGCGCAGTCACTTCTTGCATTTAGTACGAAACACAGCCTGGGCCCGGATGCCCCTCTCTCCTGGATATCTCCTGGACCTCGTTTCGTCCTGCATATCCCTCGTCCGGCGAATCGCCGGCGATTCGCCGGACGAGGGCCGCGTACGCTGACCCGGTGCTCCGCCTGTACGACACGGCCACCGGCGAGGTCCGGGAGCTGGCGCTGCGTCAGCCCGGTCAGGTGGACATCTACCTGTGCGGACCCACCGTCTACGGCCCTCCCCACCTGGGCCACGGGCGGGCCACCCTGACCTACGACGTCCTCCGCCGCTACCTCGAGTGGTCGGGGCTGCAGGTCCGGCTGGTGTCGAACATCACCGACATCGACGACAAGATCATCGCCCGCGCCCAGCGTGAGGACCGGGACGCGGCCGAGATCGCCACCCGCTGCGAGGCGGTCTGGTTCCAGGCCATGAAGGGCATCGGCGTCGAGCCGCCGACCGACGTCCCCCACGCCACCGACTACGTCGAGCTGATGGTGGCGATGATCGGCCAGCTCATCGAGATCGGACGCGCCTACCCCACCGATGACGGGGTCTACCTCGACGTCAGGTCGGTCGAGGACTACGGCCTGCTCGCGCACCAGTCGCTCGACCAGATGCTGGTGGGCGGCGGGGAGCGGGAGGTCTACGGCGCCGAGCAGAAGCACGACCCGGCCGACTTCGCCCTCTGGAAGCTGGCCAAGCCGGGCGAACCGAGCTGGCCGTCGCCTTGGGGTGAGGGCCGTCCGGGCTGGCACACCGAATGCGTCGTGATGGCGCTCGACCTGCTGGGGGAGGGGTTCGACCTCCACAGCGGCGGCCTGGATCTCAAGTTCCCGCACCACGAGAACGAGCGGGCCCAAGCGGTCGCGCTCGGCAAGGGGTTCGCCAACCACTGGATGCACCATGCCTTCGTGGTCGACGAGACCGGCGAGAAGATGTCCAAGTCACTGGGCAACTTCGAGAACCTGCTCGACCTGCTCGAGCGGGTCGATGGCCGGGCCTTCCGCATGGTGCTCCTGCAGGCGCACTACCGGTCGCCCGTCCGGGTCGGACCGGATCGGCTCGAGGCGGCGGCCCGCTCCCTGGATCGGATCGACGCCCTCGCCCGCCGCACGACCGGGCTGCCCGACGCCGAGCCCGACGCCGCCACGCTCGACGCCTTCAGTGCCCGGATGGACGACGACCTCGACACCCCGGGCGCCATGGCCGTGCTGTTCGACGCCGTCTCCAGCGCCAACAGCCTGCTCGACCAGGGTGACGACGCCGCGGCGGCGGCCCTGGCCGCGGCGGTCTGGTCGATGGGCGGGGCCCTCGGTCTCGTGCCCCGCGCCGAGGACGAGACTCCCCGAAGAGGTCACCGCCCGGGCGAAGGCGCTCGACGCCGCTCGGGCCGAGCGTGACTTCGCCGTCGCCGACGAGTTGCGGGCCGCTCTCCAGAGCGACGGGTGGGTCGTGGAGACCACGAAGGACGGCACCAGCGTGCGCCGTGCCCGGCCCCTCTGATCACGGAGCCTGATCGATCGCGGACTTGCCCGCCCGCGCGGTCCCGCATCACGCTTGAGCGCTGTGCTCGCCCGCCGCCACGGCCGTTCCGACGGCCGCTCCCCCGGCTACCCGGCCGGGTTCTGGATCATCTGGACGACCGTCGCGCTCGACCTCGTGGGCTTCGGCATCGTCGTGCCGATCCTCGGCCGGTACGCCGAGCGCTTCGGCGCCAGCGGTTTCGAGGTCGGCCTGCTGGTGGCCTCCTTCTCCGCGGCGCAGTTCGTGTGCGCGCCGCTCCTCGGTCGCCTCTCCGACCGCATCGGTCGCAAGCCGGTCCTGCTGCTCTCGCTGTTCGGGACCGCGGTGGGGAGCTTCCTCACCGGTGCCGCCGGTGCGCTGTGGGTGCTGTTCGCCGGCCGGATCATCGACGGCGCATCGGGCGGGAGCGTCGCCGTGGCCCAGGGTGCGGTGACCGATCTGGCCTCACCGGAGGAGCGGCCGCGCCTCCTGGGGATGCTCAGCGCCGCATTCGGCGTGGGCTTCGTCGTCGGTCCGGCCATCGGCGGTCTCGCGTCCCTCGGCGGGCCGCACGTCCCCTTCGTGGTGGCGGGGACCGTGGCGCTCGTCAACGGGTTGATCGCCATCCGCCGCCTTCCCGAGACGTTGCGCCGGCACGAACCGGCGCCGGAACGGCGGATGTCGAGCGCGCCCGAGACTGCCCGCACCGCCTCGTCTCGCTCGGCGCTCACCCGCATCTGGATCCTGGCCCTCGTCGGGTTCACGGCCATCTGCGCGTTCAGCGGGTTCGAGACCACCTTCTCGCTGTTCGCCGATCGCCGGTTCGGCCTGACGGAGGGGCCGGTGGCGCTGATCTTCCTGGGGGTCGGCCTGCTGCTCGTGCTCGTCCAGACCCGGCTGGTGGGCCCCGCCAGCGATCGGTTCGGTCCGCTCGGCGCCCTCCAGATCGGCCTCGTGTGCAATGCGCTGGGACTCGGCCTGCTGTCCCTGACCCACAGCTGGCTCCTCCTCGTGCCCTCCCTCGCGCTCCTTACCCTCGGGCAGGGGCTGGCCATCCCGAACCTGGCGGCCACCGTGGTCGACCGGGCGCCGGATGCCGAGCGCGGCGAGGCGCTGGGCTTCCAGCAGCGCTGGCAGAGCCTCGGGCGCATCGTCGGCCCGATCGTGGCCGGCGCGCTCTTCCAGGCGGTCGGGGTACCGGCGCCGTACGTGGCCGGAGCCGCACTCACCCTTGTCGCCCTGGGACTCCTGACGCGGGCCCAGTCGTCCCTGGCGGTAGCCTCGTCTGCTTGACCGGTCCGCCCTGCGGCCCGGGTGGGCGACGAGACTTCCGATGGTGCAGACGGTCCCATCCCCGGTAGGAGCGCCAGTCGCGCCTGCCGGCGCGTCCGGTGAGCTCGGGGCTCCCGGCTCGATGGGCTACCAGCCGTCCCTTGACGGCATCCGCGCCATCGCCGTGCTCGCGGTGCTCCTGTACCACGCCGACCTGCGCTGGATCCCGGGAGGCTTCCTCGGGGTCGACGTCTTCTTCGTCGTCAGCGGCTACCTGATCACGTCCCTGCTGCTCGAGGAGCGACGGGGCACGATGACGACGGACCTCAAGCAGTTCTGGCTGCGCCGGGCCAAGCGCCTCCTCCCTGCGCTGTTCACGATGCTGATCGTGACCTGCGTGTACGCGGCGGCGTTCGTGCCCGACGCCCTCTACCGGCTGCGTACCGATGTGGTCGCCGCAGCCACCTACTCGACCAACTGGTGGCTGATCGCCAGCAACCAGAGCTACTTCGAGGCGCTCGGACGCCCCCCGCTGCTGCGGCACCTGTGGTCGCTGGCCGTCGAGGAGCAGTGGTACTTGCTGTGGCCCCTGGTGTTCGTGGTTGCGGTGGGCCTCGTGCGCGGCCGGGTCGAGCGTCTCGTCGTGCCCGTGCTGCTCGTGGCGCTGGCGTCGGCCGTGTGGATGGCTGCCGTCTTCGATCCCGCCGCCGATGCCTCCCGGGCGTACTTCGGCACGGACACCCGCATCTCGGGGCTGCTGATCGGGGCCGCGACGGCGATGGTGTGGACGCCGTGGCGCTGGCCGCAGGCCGGCCGCTGGCACCTGCCCGGGCTCGACGCCGCCGGTTGGGCGTCCCTCGTGCTGCTCGTGTTCGTGATGCTGCGCTGGGGCGAGGACGGCACGTATCTCTACCGCGGCGGCTTCTTCGTCGTCGCGCTGCTGTCGGTGGCCGTCGTTGCGATCTCGGTCCATCCCGGCGCGGCGACCTTCCGTGCCGCCCTCTCGCTGCCGTTCCTGCGCTGGCTCGGCTCGCGCAGCTACGGGCTGTACCTGTGGCACTGGCCGGTCTTCATGGTGACGCGCCAGCAGGACTACCCGTGGATGAACAGCACGCTGAGGTTCTGGCTCCGGGTCGCCGTCACCTTCGGGCTGACCGAGCTCAGCTTCCGGCTGGTCGAACGACCGGTCAGGGACGGCTCGGCCATGCGGTGGTTCCGCGATTGGCGGGCCGACCAGGACCGCAGGGCCCGCGGTCGAGGCTGGGTCACGGTGGGTGCGGTGGCGGCGCTCCTGTCGGTCGGCGTCGTCGGGAGCCGGGTGGCCACGGCCGATCCCGTCGACCTCACGACCGGCGGGGCCGAGCAGGAGTTCGTCGCTCCGGTGGGTGGCGCGCTCGAGGAGGTGGCGCCGGTGGCCGCGGCGGCCGGCGCGGCCGCGAGCCCCAGCACGGGGCCGGTGGTGGGCACGCTCCCGCCCAACCTTCCCCGCCGCCTCACGGTGGTCGGCGATTCGCAGGCCACCGCCCTGCTCAAGAACGCTCCCAAGGGTCTCGGATCGACCCTCGACCTCGACGACGGAGCCCTCGACGGATGCGGTCTCTATGACGAGGGCTCCATCCACACGGCGGCGAACTTCCGACGGGTCTTCGGCAACTGCGAGGGCTGGCCGGACGACTGGGCCGAGGCCGCTGCCGAAGGGCAGGCCCAGATCACCCTCGTCGTGCTGGGGGCGTGGGACGTGTTCGACCTCGATCGCGACGACGGCCTGCTCGCCTTCGGCACGCCCGAGCACGACGCGTACGTGACCGGCCAGCTGCAGCGAGGCATCGACGCGCTGGTCGGCGCCGGCAGCAAGGTCGCGCTGCTGGAGGTCCCCTGCTACGAGCCCGTCGACGGCGGTGGCCTCGTCGCCCTCCCCGAGCGTGGTGACGAGGCCCGCACGGAGCACCTCAACGAGCTGTTCCGCCAGGTCGCCGCGGCCAACCCGGCCAGTGTGAGCTTCATCACCGGCCCGACGGAGTGGTGCGACGACCAGGCGATCGCCACGGATCTCGGCTACCGGTGGGACGGCGTGCACTACTACCGGCCGGGGGCCAAGCTCGTGTTCGAGACGATCGCTCCGCAGCTCCTCGCCATCCCGGTCTGAGCTGTTCAGACCCGGACGGCGAGGAGTTTCCGAGGGCTAGGCGTCGGCGAGCACTAGGCGGCGGCGCGGTGCGGGTTGAACCCGGTCCGGTCGCGGCTGGTCGCCTCGGCGGTGGCGGTGGCCGAAGCGGCCTCGCCGGGCAGGTCACGGGCGTTGGCCAGCTTGAAGGTGGCGAAGGCGATGGCGTCGGCGTTCTGGCGCAGCACCTCACGGCTGATGTTGTTCAGGGTGTCGCACGCCTGGTGGTAGCAGGGGTCGAACGCCTCGCCGGCCCTGCCGCCGTACAGCGCGGCCTGCTCGGGCGTCTTGATGTCCTCGGCACCCGTGAACAGACCGCCGGCCGGGATGCCCGCGAGGGCGAAGGCCTGGTAGTCGCTCCGGCCGTCGAAGGCCGTGTCCTCGAAGGCCAGACCACGGTCCGAGTAGAACTTCTCGAAGAGCGCCTCGATCTCGTCCGAGCCCGGCGGGACCGGCACGAGGTCCTCGGGGAACTCGGACTGGTTGCCGTCGTAGATGAACCGGGCGAAGTTCGGCGAGCCCACCATGTCGAAGTTCAGGTAGGCCTTGATCCGGTTCAGCTCCCGAGGGGCGTTGGCGGCCAGGTCGTCGACGTAGAGGGTCGAGCCGATGAGCCCCGACTCCTCGGCGCCCCACCAGGAGAAGCGCACGGTGTTGATCGGCTGCGAGTGCGCCATCTGCAGGGCGAGCTCGAGGATCGATGCGCTGCCGGAACCGTTGTCGTTGATGCCGGGTCCGGCCGGCACCGAGTCCAGGTGGGCGCCGACCTGGATGACGCGCTGACGCTTCCCGTGCAGGTCAGCGATCACGTTCGCCGTGCTGCGGATCTCACCGAACGTGTCCGTGACGACGCGCACCGTGGCCGGCCCGCCCGCCAGCTCCTCCCCGAGCGCGAAGGTCGTGCCGAGAACCGGGATCGTCACCCCGGGCTCGCCCAGGTTCCCGAGGAGGAGCTCGGTGCGATCAGGGGAGGAGTTGCCCTCGTTGAAGATGATGACGGCCGACGCGCCAGCCGCCTCCGCGTTGACGGCCTTGTCGATGAAGAGACACGTCCCGCGCTGGATGAGGGCGACGTTGCCGGCCGGGAAGCCGGCGAAGTCAGCGGGCTCGCACCCGCTGGTCGAGCCGCCGACCGGGGGCAGCAGGAGATCGACGGGGGTGATGGGAGCCGTGACGTCCCCGCTGCCCGAGAAGTCCATGGTGGCGTAGTCGGTGTCCTCCACGAAGGTCCTCGCCGTCGGCGCGGTCTGCTCGAACACGGGGCGGGAGAGCTGCTCGAAGAAGGGGAAGTCGAACCGTTGCACGCTGGGCGAATAGCCGGCGTCCTTCAGCTTCTTGACGACGTAGCGAAGCAGAGCGGTCGAAGCCGGACGTCCCCGAGGCGCGGGTGTCGTCGTTGTTGTCGGCGATGCGCTGGAACGCTTCGAGGTGCGAGCGGACGCCGCTGATGGTGACGCACTCGAGAAGGTCGTGGAGCGTGTCGTTGGGCCGGTGCTGGCATGCGGTCGGCGCGTGCTCGACCGATTCGGCGGTGCTCGTCTGGGCCGCGGCGCTCCCGGGTACGAGAGCGACGAGCAGCCCCGCGCGTGGCCACTCCGGCCAGAGCGGTAGCGACGGTACGGGTTCGACGTGGCACGAGAGTCCCCCTTGAGTCGTGCGTTGTGGCTGTTGCGACGCTGCCCAGCCGGCCCGGACCGTACCCTCCGAGGTGAGTTGTGACACAGGTTACTCACGGGTAACTTTCGTGCCATGGCCGACTTCTCGCTCGATCTCAACGAGGACCAGCAGCAGATCCAGAAGTGGGTGCACGACTTCGCGGAGAACGTCGTGCGGCCTGCCGCGCACGAGTGGGACGAACGGGAGGAGTTCCCGTGGCCCATCGTGGAGGAGGCCGCCCGCAACGGGCTGTACGGGTTCGACTTCATGGCCAACGCCATGGGCGACCCGACCGGGCTGACCCTGCCCGTCGCGCTCGAGGAGCTGTTCTGGGGGGACGCCGGCATCGGGCTGGCCATCTTCGGCTCGGCCCTCGCGGCCGCCGGCATCTTCGGCATCGGAACGCCGGAGCAGTCCATGGAGTGGGTGCCGCAGTGCTACGGCACGCCGGACGACGTCAAGCTCGGGGCGTTCTGCGTCTCGGAGCCCGACGCCGGTTCGGACGTCTCGCTCGCTGCGCACCCGCGCGGTCTACGACGAGGCCACCGACGAATGGGTCCTCAACGGCACCAAGGCGTGGATCACGAACGGCGGCATCGCCGACGTCCACGTCGTCGTCGCCGCGGTGGACCCGGCACTGAAGGGCCGCGGCCAGGCCTCGTTCATCGTCCCGCCCGGGCACGAAGGGCCTGTCGCAGGGCCAGAAGTACAAGAAGCACGGCATCCGGGCCTCGCACACCGCGGAAGTGGTGCTGGACGACGTGCGGGTTCCCGGCCGCTGTCTGCTGGGCGGCAAGGAGAAGCTCGACGCCAAGCTGGCCCGGGCGCGCGAGCTGCAGCACACGGGCGAGAAGCAGCCGGCCATGTCGACCTTCGAGGCCACCCGGCCGGCGGTCGGCGCCCAGGCGCTCGGCATCGCCCGTGCCGCCTACGAGTACGCACTCGACTACGCCAAGGAGCGGACGGCGTTCGGCAGGCCGATCATCATGAACCAGGGCGTGGCGTTCAAGCTGGCCGACATGGCCATGGAGATCGACGCCGCCCGCCTGCTGGTGTGGCGCGCCGCGTGGCTGGCCCGCAACGGCGGCTACCGCAACGGCGAAGGGTCGATGTCCAAGCTCAAGGCGGGCGAGGTGGCGGTCTGGGCGACCGAGCAGGCCATCCAGATCCTCGGCGGCTACGGCTACACCCGCGAGTACCCCGTCGAGCGCTGGCACCGGGACGCCAAGATCTACACGATCTTCGAAGGCACGTCCGAGATCCAGCGGCTGGTCATCAGCCGGGCCATCTCCGGCCTGCGTGTCGAGTAGATCTGGCTGACGGCTTGGCTGCTCGACGGCTCGGCGATCACCGCTCATCCCTACTCCATCCCTACTAGAGTCGCCGCGTATGGCGACGATCCGCGAGAAGCGCCCCGGGGTCTGGGAGGTCCGGGTCTTCACCGGTCGCGGGCCCGACGGCAAGCCCACCCAGACGTCGCGCACGGTGCGGGGCGGCAAGCGCGAGGCGAGGCGGGTAGCGAACGAGCTGGAGCGAGCCGGCAACCAGAGCGCCCCCGCCGGACGGACGGTCGCCGACGCCCTCGATGCGTGGATTGCCCAGAACCTGCCGACCTGGGCTGCGTCCTCGGCACGCGACCAGCAGAGCCGCGTGCGGGCCATCAAGCACGACCCGATCGTGCGGGTCCCGCTCGCCCGCCTGTCGGTGAGCGACGTCGAGCGCTGGCACGCACGACTGCGCCGCGCCGGCGTCAACGACCCCGCCATCCGCAACCAGCACACCGCGCTCCGGGCGGCGCTGTCGCAGGCGGTGCGGTGGGGCTGGGCATCGGCCAACGCTGCGTCGCTGGCTCGCCTGCGCTCGACCAAGGCCGAGCCCCGCCAGGCGATGTCGCTCGAGGACGTGCACGCCGTCCTCGCCGCCGCCGCAACGGTCGACCCGGCGGCCGAGCTCGCCCTCCGGTTGGCCGCCGCGGCCGGCGCTCGCCGAGCCGAGCTGGCTGCGCTCCGGTGGGACGACGTGCGCGACGGCCTGCTCACCATCGACTCGGCCATCGAGACCGTCCGGCCGCGGCGACGGCCGACCCGGAGCTTCGCGACGCCCCCACCAAGACGGCCAACGTCCGCACCGTGGCGCTCGACGCCGACACGCTGGCGTTGATCGAAGGAGTCCGGGTCGTGCGCGAGCCGTACGGGCAGTGGATGTTCGGGCTCGGTCCGGAGCTGGTCAACCCGACCGGATCGGCTGGTGGTGGCGGCGATCGCGGGCCCTCGCCGGCATCGACGCGAAGTGGCGGCTGCACGATCTCCGCCATTGGTCGGCCACCGTCGCCATCGGCCAGGGCCACGACGTCCGCACCGTCGCCGGCCGCCTCGGCCACGCCAACCCCGCCATGACGCTTGCGGGTCTACGCCCACGCCGTCGCGTCAGCCGACCAGGCCGTCGCCTCCAGCCTGGGCGAGGTGCTGAGGGCCTCATCGTGAGGCCCGTCGTTCTCCGGGACGAAGAACCTCCCGATGATTCGACGATCGTGGTCCGGGGCGGCCTGCTCTCGCCCGACTCGGTGCGGCGCGCGGCCGCGAAGTGCCGTGAGGAGTACGGCTTCTTCGGCGTGTCGGTCTACTGCGCGATCGGAATGACGGTTGCGGAGCTGGTGGCGAACGTGCAGCTGATCGGCCCGGACCGCTACCGCCAGGTGCGCCTCTCGAGCTTCGGCGCGCTGCGCCGGGCCGGGTTCGCGCTCTGGCCCACCAATCCGTTCCCGCACTTCTCGATCGTTCTACCTGACCTCGATCCTGCGACGCTCGCGCGCCTTGACGGGTGCTTCGGCCCGCCCGTCCCGAACCCGGCGTTGTCGAACGGCCCTGGCCAGGCGACAATGAACCCATGAGAACCGAGGACGGCTCCCTTACCTGGGATCTGTGGATCGACTTCCACACCCAGGATGTGGACGGCCTCACGTCCACACTGGTGGAGTACGCGCGCCCCGGCGTCGCCGTCGAAGCAGGCACCTACCTGCTCGTCGGCAGCGATGACTCCGAGCTCGCCGTTGCGCGGATCGTCTCGGTCGAGCCGAACGGTCTCGTCTACACACGTGTTCTTCCAGGGCCCGCGACCGAGCACCTGCACCTCCTCAGCGCATCCAGCGCTGCCTGAGGTGCCCGACGCCGCCAACACGGTGATCCAAGTCGACATCCCGTGCGACGTCCAGGATGAGGACGAGCTCGGCATGCCGTACGCCATCCTGAGCGAGGCGCGCGATCCGAGCTGCATCGTTCCCGGCGCCATCGTCATCACCGCCGACGAGGAGGACCCCGTCTTCGCCCGGGTCCACTCGCTGACACCGCAGGGCGACATCACCGTTGTTCATCTCGAGCTGCTGCCTGGCGACCCGCTGGAGTACGCCGACGCCCTCCGGCGCTCGCATCTCCTCTCAGCATGAGGGTGGACGACACCGGCGCCAGCTCCATGCGCTGCCGGGAGGAGAGTCGATGACGCGCTCGCCGGATGACCGACGAAGAGGCGTGGGGGTACTACGCCAAGCCCGAGAACCAGCGGATGGGCGAAGGAGCGATCATTCGGCCTCCGCGCCCGACGCGCATGAAGGACGCGGTCCCGGTTCGGTTCCGCGACGCCACGATCGAGGCGGTCAAGGAGTTCGCTGACGCCGACGGCGTCACGGTGAGCGAATGGATCCGGCGCCTCGTGAACCAAGAGATCGAAGCCCGGAGTGGGTAGCGTCCTGCTCATTCCTCCCGGCGTGCCGCCGGGACTGGCGGGGCTTGTCGTTGCGAGGTGAGCACAGGGCCCCACCGCCAGGTGTGAAGGTGACATCGGTCACTCACTCGCCACGGTGAGCCCATTCGGACGACTCACTCGACCACTCACACGTGGAGGTGTGAGTGGTCGAGTGAGTTCGCACTGGCTGAATCGTCCGCGTGAGGACGCCCATGCACGAGCAGCCGGCGGGCGACGCCGCTGACGAGTTGCAGCTGCTGACGATCGACGAGGCCGCGCAGAGGCTGCGCATCGGCCGATCGCTCGCCTACGAGTTGGCGCGGACCTACCTCACGACCGGCGGCGCCGACGGTCTGCCGGTCATGAAGCTCGGCGCGCGGATGCGAGTCCCTCGCTGGGCCTTGGACGAGCTCGCACGAACCGGTCGGGTCGTCCGCCTCGCCGATGTCCCACCTCCCGCAGGCCCACATCGTGACCGGGCGGCTGACGCCGTCGTCGCGGTCGGCGGCGCCACCGAGGCCATCGTCAGCCGGCGCCGGCACGGCGCATCCCGCCACCCTCCGCCCGTCCGAGCGCGTGAGTCGACATGCCGACCCGACGACGTCTCCCATGCACTTCTGGATCTACAGACAAGTGCCCGCAGGGCGGCGGTGAGCGCTGATGCTGCGGGTGACCACCCTGTACGCGTCGTCGGCGACGGCAACTGCGGCGTACTACACCCGCTACCTCGCCCAGGCGCCCGGCGAGGAGCCTGGCGTGTGGTCGGGCCGGCAAGCGGCTGGGCTCGGTCTCGACGGCCCGGTCGACGCTGACGATCTTCGAGCACTTCTGGAGGGCCGGGACCCAGCAAGTGGTGCGGCCCTGGGTTCCCCGCTCGTCGACAGGACGTTGGCCGACGGCCGGGTGGTACGGGCGGTGGCCGGGTTCGATGCCACGTTCTCGGCCCCGAAGTCGCTCAGCATCTGGTGGGCGCTCACCGGCGATCCCGGTCTGCTCGAAGCGCACGACGTCGCCGTGCGAGCAGCGCTCGAGCACCTGGAGCGGTTCGGGGCGACGACTCGGGTTCGTGTGAACGGTCATCGCCAGCATCCCGACACGCTCGGGTTGACCGTGGCCACGTTCCGACAGACGACGTCGCGTGCTGACGACCCGCAGCTGCACACCCACGCCGTGATCTCGGCCAAGGTCCAGACCGAGGAAGGCCGCTGGATGGCGCTCGACGCCCGCTACCTCAAGCGGAACCAGCGCATGCTCGGCGGGCTGTACCAGTCGGTGCTCCGCGCCGAGCTGACGCATCGCTACGGCGTCGCCTGGGAGCAGATCGTCAACGGTCAGGCCGAGATCGCCGGCGTTCCCCGCGAACTGGTCGAAGCGTTCTCGAAGCGAGCCAGCCAGGTCGAGACCGAGCTGGCGGCGAAGATCGATGAGTTCCGGGAGCGCGAGGGTCGAGACCCGACCCGCTGGGAACGGGCGGCGCTGACTCGCGAAGCCGCCGCGGACACGCGGGCGCACAAGACCGGCAACGGCGTCACGGATCTTCGGACGCGCTGGACGGGCGAGGCCGCACAGCTGGGATGGACGGCCGGCCGGTTGACCGCCGAGATCGAGGCTGCCGGCCGGGACCGAGTCCCGGAGGATCCGATCACGATCGAGGAGGTGATCGACCAGCTCTCGGCGGCGGGTTCAACGTGGACCAGGGCCGACCTGATGCGGGCGATCTGTGACCGTCAGCCGCCCGTGTCCTCGATGTCGGGACGCCAATGGTCGGGTGTGCTCGAGGCGGCGTGTGACCGGGTGATCGACCACTGCGTAGATCTCGATCCGCCCACCGGTGGGCAGGTCGCCGGAGGGCGTCGGATGGGCGTTCGGTGTGGATCGAGCCCACCGCCGCGCACCTGACCAGTGACGCGATCCTGACCGAGGAGGAGCACGTGCTGGCCTGGGCCATGGACGCCCAAGTCGACGGCCCGGACCCGTCGACGTCCCTCGATCGGGACGGGCTGGACGTCCTGCAGGCCGACGCCGCGGCGGCGGTCGCCGGTGGCGACCACCTGGTGCTGGTCGTCGGGCCAGCCGGCGCCGGCAAGACCACCGCGCTCCGGCGTGCGGTCGACGACCTGCACGCCTGGGAGCGGCCGGTGTTCGGCGTGGCGCCGACGGCCAAGGCCGCCCGCGTCCTGGCCCGCGAGACCGGCATGGCCGCCGATACCGTCGCCAAGCTGCTCCATGAGTGGAGCCGAACCGACCGAGCCCCGCTCGACGAGTACCGACTGCCCGCCGGCACGACCGTCATCGTCGACGAAGCCGGGCTGTTGGGCACCCGCTCCCTCCACCAACTCGTGTACCTCGCCGAGCGCGAGCAGTGGCGCCTCGCGCTGGTTGGTGACCCTCGCCAGCTCCAGGCGGTGGGTCGGGGCGGTCTGTTCAACGAGCTGTGCGCCACCAGCCGAGTGCACGAGCTGGCCCGCCTGCATCGCTTCCACCAACCGTGGGAGGCAGAGGCCTCACTGCGGCTCCGCGCCGGCGACCCGAGCGGCCTGGACGCCTACGAGGACCACGGCCGCATCGTCGCGGGAGGGTTCGGCGAGCACCTCGACCAGATCGCCAAGGAGTGGATCGGCCTCACCGCTGCAGGGAAGACGGTCGCGATCACGGCCGCCACCAACGACCACGTGGACGCTCTCAACGACGCCGTCCAGCGGCTCCGCCTCATCGTCGGCCAGCTCGACCCCGGCCCGGCCACGCCCATCGCAGCCGGCGAGCACGCCTACCCCGGTGACCTCGTTGCCACCCGCCGCAACGACCGGGAGCTACGCACGACCGCCGGTGAGCCGGTCCGCAACCGCGACCTGTGGATGGTCACGGCTGTCCGCCGTGACGGCTCGCTCACCGTGTCCCACCTCGGCGGACACGGCACCGTCACGCTCCCGTGCGACTACGTCCGGGACCACGTTCGGCTCGGCTACGCCGCCACCGAGCACGGCAACCAGGCCGACACCGTCGACGTCGGGATCCAGCTCGTCTCCCCGGCGACCACCTGCCGAGGCCTGTACGTCGGCGCGACACGAGGCCGCGAGGAGAACCGGATCCACGTCGTCACCGAGAGCGCCGACCTCGCCGAGGCCCGCGACGTCCTCGAAGCCGTGCTCGCCTACGACCGAGCCGACGTCCCCGCCGTCACCCAACGCCGCCACCTCGCCCACCAGACCGATCGTCCGGAATCCTCCCGGGAACCGGACCAGGTCGTCCCGGCGTGGCTCGTCGGCTACCGGGACCAGCTCGAGCAGCGCCGCGAGGATCTCACCGTCTATCTCACCGAGCGAGCACACCGGCGCGCCGAAGCCGCCGCCGAGCTGGCCGATCTGCAGCCGGCGGTCGCGGCCGCTCGAGGAGGGTGGCAGCCCTACGCCGGACGCATCGCCGCCATCGAAGACGAGTTGCACACCGTGTTGCGTCCAGCGATGTGGCAAGCCCACCACGACGCCCGCAACGCCGGGTTCGGGCATCGCCACGGCGCGGCCCGCCGAGCGAGGATCGCGAGCTGGCGGGTCAGCGACGCCCAAGACCGCATCGCCGCCATCCACGCCGAGGGTGGCGACACCAAGCAACAGCTCGACACCCTCCAAGCCGAAGCTCGCCGCCTCGCCGACTTCGCGAACCCTGCGTCCGATCATCTCGGCCTCGACCAACTCGAGCACGCCGAGCTCCACTGGCTGGGCCAGCTGATCGATGCCGTCGACACCTGGACGACCTGGGCCGCCGGACGACCCGTCGCGACCGACGAACTGGCCGAGGCCGTGTCACTCCTTCACGACACCGCCCGCCACGCACCGCCGTTGGCCTTGAGGGTCGGTGACATCGACCCGGCATCGGTGGTTCGAGCTACTCGAACCCGTCCGCGCGCTCTTGGTGCAACACGGAGTGCTTCTCAACGTTCACGGTCGCCATGATCTCGAGCACGCAGGACCCGACCTGGGCATCGACCAGTGAGTCGTCTCCGCCACCGGACGCGCGTCCCTCGCCTGCCACAGGCGTCGCCGGGCT
>CAWEYT010000022.1:0-130870 GCA_963813375.1 uncultured Acidimicrobiales bacterium
GCGACGGCTGGCACCTCATCGAGCAGCACGCCTTCGCCGACGTCGCCGAGACGATCGAGACGCTCGACCTGGTCTGCTCCGGCTTCCGGGCCGAACGGACGAGCAAGTGACAACCCGAATGGAGGAAACGACCATGAACCCGAACCAAGCACTCTGGGAGAAAGGCGACTTCACACGCATCGCGGCGAGCATGCGCCGCAGCGGCGAAGCGCTCGTCGATCAGCTCGAGATCACCGAGGGACTCGAGGTGCTCGACCTCGGTTGCGGCGACGGCACCACCGCGGTCCCCGCCGCGCGCCGCGGCGCCGACGTACTCGGCGTCGACATCGCCCGCAACCTCGTCGACGCAGGGAACAAGCGCGCCGCAGACGAAGGTCTCGACAATCTCCGATTCCAGCATGGCGACGCGTGCGAGCTCACCGATCTCGCTGACGACCGGTTCGACCTCGTTGTGTCGATCTTCGGCGCGATGTTCGCGCCCCGCCCGATCGACGTCGCCAAGGAGATGGTGCGGGTCACCCGACCCGGCGGGCGCATCGTCATGGGCAACTGGATCCCCGGCGACCCGACCCTCGTCGCGCAGATCCTCAAGATCAGCTCTGCCTACTCCCCGCCGCCACCCGACGGATTCGTCAGCCCGATGACCTGGGGCATGGTCGACAACGTCGTCGAACGCTTCACTGCCGCCGGCATCCCCGACCACGACATCGCGTGCGAGCCCGACACGTTCGTGTTCGAGGCACCGGTGTCGCCGACGGAGTACCTGACGTGGTTCCGCGACTACTACGGCCCGACCATGAACGCATTCGAGGCCGCCGCATCAAACGGCCGACGCCGACGACCTCTTCGCCGAGCTCGACACCCTGTTCAACACACAGAACACGAGCAGCGACCCGAACACCACGGCGATCCCCGCGACGTTCCTTCGCGTCACCGTGCACGCGTAGTTCGGCGCGTCGCCGTCCGACATTGCTGTTCGCCGCCGGCCGGATCGAACAGCCGGTGTCATCGCACACGACGTTTGGGTCGCTCCCTCCGCGACCAATCCCACAAGCCCAACCCCCCGAGGAGAAATCATGACCGTGCAAGTCACACAAGACCGAACCGCTGCGCTCGACGCCACGACCGACATCGAGCCGACATCCGTCGCCAGCGGGAAGCGTGGCGTCCGAATCGACGTCCACGAGCTGTCCCGCCGGGTCCGCGTACGGGCGCGAGGCGAGGTGACACTCGTCGACGGCGCGTCGTTCACACTTGCACCTGGTCAGCTCGTCGCCATCGTCGGTCCCAGCGGCGCCGGCAAGACAACGCTGCTGGAGGCGATCGCCGGCATCGCTCCGGACATCTCCGGCTCGGTCCGCTACGACGGCATCGACGTGTACGCCAACCTGGGGGCCTTCCGCAGCGTGCTCGGCTACGTCCCCCAAGACGACATCATCCACACCGACCTGCCGCTGCGTCGCACGCTCCGCTACGCCGCCCGTCTGCGGCTCCCATCGACGACAGCGGCGAGCGAGGTCGACGACGCCGTCCACGATGCCCTCGACGCCGTCGGGCTGACCGATCAGGCCGACGTCAGGGTCGGCTCGCTGAGCGGCGGCCAGCGCAAACGGGCCAGCATCGCCGTCGAGCTGCTCACCGATCCCCACGTCTTCTTCCTCGACGAGCCGACCTCGGGTCTCGACCCCGTCACCAGCGCTGAGCTGATCGACCGCCTGCGCCAGCTCGCTGACCGGTCAGCGACGGTCGTGTTCACCACCCACTCAGTCGACGACCTCGCTCGGTGCGATCGCGTCGTGTTCCTGACCCGGCATGGACGAGTGGGCTTCGTCGGGACCGTGGACGAGGCGCTCGGCCAGTTCGGGGTCAGCTCGGTCCCCGAGCTCTACCGCCGGCTGGCCGATGGGGACCTCACCATCGAAGCAGCCGGGACGGCTGCTTCTCTGCCGGCGCCCGACGCTGATGCTCGAGACGTCGTCGGGCGACCGATCGCCAACGGGTTCACCCAATGGGGCGTCCTCACACGGCGGACGCTCGAGACCCTCACCCGCAACCGCCTCACCCTGGCGATCCTGGTCGGATCACCACGCTGGTGATCGCCATGTTCGCCATCCTGTTCCGACCCGGCGCGTTCGACGTCCAGGACCCGAGCCCGAGCTCGATGGTGATGGTCGGGTTCTGGGTCGTCTTTGCCGCCTTCTTCTTCGGGCTCACCTACGGGTTGCTGCAGATCTGCACCGAGCGGACGATCCTGCGCCGCGAGCACCTCGTCGGCCTGCGGCTCGGCGCCTACGTGGCGTCGAAGGTGACCGTCCTCGTCCCGTTCCTGCTCCTCGTGATCGTCGCCATGCTCGGCGTGCTGCGCCTGTTGGACCGCCTCCCCAGCCGCCCCCTGACGACCTACACCTCCATCGGGGTCGGCCTGCTGCTGTGCGCCATCGCCGCCCTCGGCTTGGGCCTGCTCACCTCCGCAGCTGTCTCCAACGTGGCCCAAGCCACCCTCGCCCTCCCCATGCTGTGCTTCCCCGCCGTGCTGTTCTCCGGAGCCATCCTCCCGGTGAACCTCATGGCGAGCGCCGGCGCCGCCATCAGCGCCGCGATCCCAACGCGCTGGGCGTTCGAGGTACTCGGTCACGACCTCGGGGCACGACAGATCCTCGGCGAAGGCGCCTCGCCACTCGGGCCTCCGCTGCTCGAGTCATACGGCGACGCCGGCACACAGGCCACCGGCACCTACTGGCTCGTCCTCACCGTCTTCGCTGTCGTCTTCCTCGCAGCCACGTGGCGTGTCCTCGTGCGCACCACACGGGGATCGATGCGCTGAACGCCGCGTCTCACCAACTGAAAGCTCACCACTGCAACCCGCAGTGGCTCAACCAACAGGAAAGGAATCACCATGGCCTACCTCGAGATCACGCTCCAGATCGATCCAAAGGATCGTGCGGCAGCTGCTGGCGTGTACAACAAGTACAAGCCGCCGTTCCTCGCCGATGTGCCGGGCGCCCAGTCAAAGAACCTGCTGGTCCGCGACGAGGACGTCCAGGTCCTGCACGGTTTCGACTCCGTCACCCATGCCAACGAGTACCTCGCCAGCGAGCTGTTCACCGAAGACGTCGTCCGCGAACTGGGACCGCTCCTTCAGGCAGACCCCGAAATCCGCGTCTTCGACGTCGCCTGACAGCTCGGCAGCCTCAGGTGTTCCACCGACCCGGTGCGTGACCCGCTGGGCGCCGTGACCAGGCCGAACGGGCGACGTCCCAACCGGTGGACGACCGCTCCGACGGTGATCTACCGAACGTTCCACCGGATCGCCTCGATCCGGTGGAACGGAAGGAGAGCACACATGAAGGGATACGTGGCGAAGCGGCGGGGCCGCTTCTACGCCGTGATCTACGAGGGGCTCGACCCGGTCACCGGCCGGGAGCGGCGACGGTGGCACCCCGCGGGAAGCGATCGTGCGGAGGCCGAACGACTCGCGACCGAACCGGCCGCCAAGGAGACGAGCCGAGTCGACGTGTCGCGATCACTGACCTTCGGCGCCTACCTCACCAACCAGTGGTTGCCGGGCAAGAAGTTGCACCTCGCCACCAGCACCTACCAAGGGTACGAGCGCACCGTTCATCGCCACGTCCTCCCGACCCTCGGACGCATCGGGCTCCGCCGGCTGCGCCACGAACACATCGAAGCGCTCTACGACACGCTGCTCCACCCAGTCGTCGGTCGCGGCCTCGCACCCAAGACCGTCTACTCGCTCCACCTCATCATCCGAGGTGCCCTCGCCGACGCGGTCCGACGAGGACTGGTCACCCGCAACGTCGCGCTCATTGTCCGAGCGCCCCGGCAGCGGGCCCTGCAGAGGACCGAGGGCAGTGCGCTGACCGATCATGAGCTCCGCCAGCTGCTGCGCACCGCCGCTGGTCACCGGTTCTTCCCCATCTACTGGCTCACCGCCATGACCGGCATGCGCCGCAACGAGGTCCTCGGCCTCAAGTGGCCCGACATCGACCTCAACAAGCAGCGCCTGCACCTCAACCGCGGGCTCGTCGCCGTCGGCTACGAACTCCACCAGACCCGAGGCAAGACCAAGACCGCCCGGCGCAGCATCGACCTCGACCACACCACCCTGAGCGTCCTCTCCGGCTGGCGGGCCTACCAGACCGCCGAGTTCGCAGCCGTCGGCATTGACAACCCTGAGCAGTGGGTGTTCACCGACGGCCACGGCGACCCCGTGCATCCCCACGCCGTCTACGAGGCCTTCCGACGGACCGTCCACAACGCCGGGATCCCGGCTTTCCGCTTCCACGATCTCCGCCACACCCACGGCAGCCTGCTCCTCAAGGAAGGCATCCCGATCAAGGTGGTCAGCGAGCGACTCGGCCACGCCAACGTCGCCTTCACCATGCAGACCTACCAGCACCTGTTGCCCGGCATGCAGGCCGACGCCGCCCGCACGACCGAACGGCTCGCCCGACCCGTTCCACCGGCCACCGTCGACACGGTGGAACGGGAGGAACTCGGAGGAACACCGCCTGATCCGGTAGAACGCCTCGAAGAAGACGAAAGCCCACGTCGCTGACCTGGGCCTTCACGTCGAAATTGGTGGCGGGGGTAGGATTTGAACCTACGACCTTCGGGTTATGAGCCCGACGAGCTACCAGACTGCTCCACCCCGCGGCGAGTTGGAGTGAGTACGGTACCGCTGGGTCGTCCTGGTGACAACCCTCGAGCCCATGAGCTTCCGTCGTCGCACCAACGAGGCACTCGCCCAGCTCCAGCAGCAGGTCGCGGACCTTGGCACCAAGGTGCAGCCGGCGGTGCCCGCCCCTCCCGGCGAGTTCTCCGTTCGACGCGCCCACGCCCGGGACGTCTCTGGCCGATCTGAGCGAGATGATCAACGCTCTGGCCGGCCGGGTCGACGGCTTGGACGAGCGGCAGCGCACCGATCACGGCCTCGTGAGCCTGCGGCTGGAAGAGCTGACAGCCCAGTTCAGCAACCAGCTCACCGAGCTCAGCAACGAGCTCGAGACCGGTCACAAGCAGATGACCAGCCAGCTCGCGGCGCAGGATCAGCGGCTCGAGGAGCTCGTGCAGCGTTCGGCGACGGACGACGGTCCCGGGCAGGACGCCCTCGTCGAAGAACTGCGATCGAACCAGATTCGCATCGCCAACGACCTCGCCCGCCACGAGATCGCCTTCCGGCAGGACCTGGCCGCCTTGGCGGAGCTGGTCAACCGGTCCCGCCGCTCGCCGGGCTGACCCCGGCGCCCCTTCGCGCCAGGCAGCCCGCCTGGAGCTACGTGCTGTCGGTGGTGTCCGGTGACGTGTCGGGCGACGAGTCCTCGGTCACGCCGTTGACCCCGGACAGCTCCTCGGCTCGGGTGACGAGCTCGAACGCCTCGTTGATCTTGGCCTGGTAGGTGGCCAGGTCCGCCGTCCGCGAGCGCCTCGTTCGCCTCGGCGTAGAGGACGTTGGCCTCGGCCAGCAGTTCCTCGACCGTCTCCGAGCCGTCCGAGCCGGCTCGGTTCGGTGGGCTCCTCCGCGCCGCTGTCCGTCGCCGGCGCCTCACCGTCCTCGCCACCGGCGACGGGGGTGAGAGGCCCGACCGTTGTGCTCAGGTCGAGTTGCGAGTCGGGGAAGGCCAGCTTCAGCGCGGCTTCCAGCGTGCGGGCGCGGACCACCTGGTCGCCGAACGCCACCACGACGTAGTTGAGCTGCGGGATCGGCGTCTGTTGCGCTTGCACGTACCACGGCCGCACCCACAGCACCGAGTCGCCTATCGGGATGGCTTGCAGCGTGCCCAGCCGGACCTTCGAACCGGTCTGGCTCTCGAGGGTGAAGGCGGCGGCGTACTTCCGCTTGATCTCGGAGTCGATGAGCGCGGGTCCGTCCACTTGCTCGTCCGACTCGATGTTGAGCACACGGAGTTGACCGTACGTAGCTGGCTCGCTCGACACCGCCATGAGCCCGATCAGGTTCTTGCGCTCGTCGTTCTCCGAGAAGGGGACGAACGGCCGCACGAGGGAGAACTGCGGATCCTCGCCGCCGGGCGCGTGCAGGAGCGTGTAGTACGGGTTGAAGCGGGCCGACCGCGTGCTCGTGGTCGTGATGCCGTTGGCCGTGCTGGACGTCGTGACCTGACCCGAACCGGGCTCCACCGTCTGCGGCGGCTCCTGGGCGACGCTCCAGAACTGGTCCCGCTGGAAGAACTGGTTGGGGTCGTCCACGTGGTACCGGCCGTACATGTTGGTCTGCACGCGGAACAGGTCCTCGGGATAGCGGAAGTGCTCCGCCAGCTCGACCGGCACTTCGTCGCCCGGCGTGAACAGGTCGGGGAACGCCTTCGCCCATGCGTTGATGACCGGATCGGTGGGATCGGTCACATAGAAGGTCACGGTGCCGTCGTAGGCGTCCACCGTGGCCTTCACCGAGTTGCGCACGTAGTTGTACGTGTGGCGCAGACCGCTCTCGGCCGACAGCTCCTCGTTGTCGGCGTTCTCGGAGTACGGATAGCGCGAGCTCGTCGTGTAGCCGTCGAGCACCCAGACCATCCGCCCGTTCGTGATGACGGGATAGGGATCGGCGTCGAAGTCGAGGAACGGGGCCAGCGTCTGGGCCCGCTCACGGACGTCCCGGATGTACAGGATCCGGCTGTCCTTGTTGATGAGGCCCGAGCCGAGCAGGTTGTACTCGCCGAAGCGCAGCGCGAACGCCGCCCGCCGCAGCCCGGAACTCATCTTCACGCCGCCGTCGCCCGAGTACGACGAGGTCTGGTCGTTCAACGAGATCTCGGCCCGCTCGGTGGCCACCACGGAGTAGCTGTCGAGCCCCTCGCCGAAGTAGATCTCGGGCTCGGTCAGGAGGGGGCCGGAACCGCCGTCACTCGTGGACAAGTAGTTGGGGCTTCCGTTGCCCCGCACCTCGCTGGCCGGCGCCAGGGCCACGCCGTAGCCGTGGGTGTAGGCGAGGTGCTTGCCCTCCCAGGTCGTCACCGGCACATCGGTCCGGTTCAGCTCGCGGGCGGCCAGCACCACCTGCTGCTTGCGCCCGTCGATCATGTAGCGATCGACGTCGAGATCCCGGAACACGTAGTAGCCGGCCAGTTCCTGCTGGCGCTGGAAGGTCGACGTCACGATGTTGGGGTCGACGAGGCGGGAGTCTGCGATGGCAGCCTGATCGGCGGTGACGGCGGCGTCGCTGAGCGGGCCGACCGGATAGGACTGGGTGTCCACGTCGGCCAGGTTGAACGCCTTGCGGGTGAACTCGATGTTCCGCTCGATGTACGGCTCTTCGCGGCGCGACTCGGCTGGTTGCACCTGGAACCGCTGCACGAACGCGGGGTACGCCGTACCGGCCACGATGGCGACGAGGACCCAGAGCCCGACGGCGATCACCGGCAGCCGCCAGCCCCGCTGCCACACGTTGATGATCAGGAGGGCGGCGGCCAGGAGCGAGATGATGGCGAGCAGCTCGAGGGCGGGGAGCTGGGCGTTGACATCGGTGTAGGTCGCGCCCTTGACGGCACCCCGGGTCGACGCCGTGAGCTCGTAGCGGGCCAGCCAGTAGCCGACGGCCTTGAGCAGCGCCAGCACCGCCAAGAGCATCGAGATGTGCAGCTTCACCTGAGAGCTGACCCGGCGATGTTGCACCTGCAAGCGGATTCCGCCGTTGAGGTAATAGGCGACGACCGTGACGATCAAGATGATCACGAAGGCCGCGAACAGCCAGTCGACGACGAAGGTGAGGAACGGCAGCCGGAACACGTAGAGGCTGACGTCCTGGCCGAACTGCGGGTCGGTCACGCCGAAACGGACGGCGTTGTTGAAGAGCAGCCACTCCTTCCACTGGCTCGATGCGGGGGCGCCGGCGATGAAGCCGAGCAGCAGGGAGATGCCGATGCGGACCAGCCAGACGCGGCGGCCGACGATCTCGCGGTACCGCTCCACGATGGCCTCGTCGACGCCCTCCGGCATCGGCGGCGGGTTGACGCGGTCGGCCAGCGTGAGGTTCAACGTCGAGAGCAGCGCGAACCCGAGCGTGAACGCCAGCCCCAGCCCGAGCTTGGCCCGCAGGACCCGGGTGAACACGCTGCGCTTTCCCAGGGAGTCGAACCACAGGTAGTCGGTGTAGAAGCCGGCGATCCCCCGTGCCGACAGGAACAGCACCAGCAGCAGGACCGCGAGGACGACAAGGGCGATGCGGGCCTTGTTCGACACTCGTTGCCGGCGGCGCTGGGGTGGGCGGCGGGCCGGCAGATCGGAGGGGATCCGCACGAAGCGGCAGGCTACCCAGGGGCGACGACGAGGAGGCATCGGCACCCGCGGTAGGCGGGGGCGTACCGATGCCCGGTCGGGAACGGCTCGCCGGCGGGCACCGCGCCCGCCAGGACGTTGTCCTCGGCGTCGGCGCAGGCCGACCCAGACGGGTCGAAAACCCAGCACACGGGGGTGCCGGGGGCGAGGACGGCGTAGGCGGCACGGCCATGCGCGGTGCGCACGAGGTCCGCCGCGAGCTCGTCGATGCGACCCTTCCACTCCCGGTAGGTGGCCCGGACGTGGGTCGCCGCCTCCGTGGAGTCGCCTGCCGTCTCCAGGTTCTCGATCAGCCGGGCGCGCATCGGCGTCACCAGCTCTCCCTCGAGCGTGTCGAGGCTGCGGTCCAGCACCGAGCGGGCTTCGAGGGCCGCGTGGAGCTCCTCGCCCTCGATGTCGGAGAGCGCGTTCGCGCCGGCGACCGCCGCCGACCAGAGGTGATCCTCCGCAGCCTCCCGGTACCGGCCCGGATGCGCCTCGGCGGCGCCGAGCACCTCGTCGGCGCCCAGCGACGCCGAGCGTTGCCGGAGCCGGTCGAGCACCTCGTTCTGCTCGTCGGCCAGCACCCGCTTGAGGTGGCGGGCGAGCGCCACTCGCACCGGCGACAACGCTTCCTGGCGGAGGGCCAAGGCCTCAGCCTCCGGGCCGGGCGGGGCCTCGTCGTCCGCGACGTCGGCGTCGGCCCCGTCCTCGACCCCGTCCTCGACGGTGGAGACGGGCACCGCCTCCGCGCCTGCGCCCTCGGCCTCCAGCACCTCGCGGGCCACGACGTCCGAGCTGGAGGCCCGCAGGCGGGCGAACAGGTCCTCGACCGAAGCGGCCCCGTCGTCCGGGTCGGCCCCGTCCACCACCGGCACCTCGTCGGTGATCTGCTCGTCCCCGGCATCGTCGGCATCGTCGGCCCGCTCGTCCTCTTCGTCCGTGTCGAGCTCGGCCTCCTCGGCCGTGTCGAGCTCGTCCTCCTCCACCTCTTCCTCGAAGTCCTCTTCCGACTCGTCGTCCGGCGGCGACGGCACGGACTCGAGGTGGCGCTCGACGATGGCGGCCGGCAGATCGATCTCCCCGAGCACCAGCACAGCCGTCTCGGGTCCACCGGAGTCCGGCCCGCGCCCGGGCAGGTCGAGGTCTTCGAGGCTGTCGTCCTCCATGTCCTCGGCCGTCTCCGTCTCGAGGCCGGTGAGGATGCTGTCCAGCTCGAGCCGCGCGCCGCGCAGCGCATCCATGACCTGGCGGTTGCTGATCTGGAGCGTCTCGATCTGTTCCCGGGCAAGGTCACGGCGGCGGGTGAGATCGGCGAAGATCCGCTCCCGCAGCTCGCGGGCCTCGGTGATCATGGCCCGCCCTTCGGCCTTCGCCTCCTCGACCTCGGCCGCCGCGGCGTCCGCCGCCTCCTGCCGACGGTGTGCGGCCTCGAGCTCGGCGTCACCGCGCTCGCGGGCGGCCTCGAGCTCGGCGTCGCGGAGCAGTCGGGAGGAGGTGTCCTCGGCCCTGGCGCGGATCTGCGCCGCTGCCTCGTGTGCCGTGGACAGCACCCGGGCTGCCTCCTCCCCCAACTTGGCGGCCACCGTCGCCTCGTCCATGTGCTCCGTCGAGGCGTGGCGGACCTGCTGCCGTGCCTCGTCGAGATCCCTGGCCAGCCGGTCCCGCTCGTGCTGGAGGCGGCCGAGCTCCTGGGAGACCTCGCTCAGGAACGCGCGGACGGCGGCTGGATCGAACCCCTTGCGGGAGGTCGGGAACGACGCACCGGCGACGGCGCCGGGCGACGACGGGTCCGGAGGGGGGATCGAAGCCATCGGCCCCAGCGTACGTATCAGGCCGCCGGTGGGGCGGGGATGCCGCTGAGGTCACCGCCCAGCTCGCCGAGCACGGTCAGCGCCTCGTCGACCGTGTGCACGCCGATGACCTGGAGTGAGCTCCCTTCCGCCTCCAGCTCGGCCTCCTGGACCTGATCGGCCGGCACGAGGAAGTAGTCCGCCCCCACATCCTTGACGGCGACGGTCTTCTGGCGCAGTCCGCCGATGTTCCCGACCGATCCGTCGAGGTTGATGGAGCCGGTGGCGGCGATGCGCTTCCCGCCCGTGAGATCGCCGGGCGTCAGCTCGTCCAGCAGGGTCAGCGTGAACGCCAGGCCGGCCGACGGGCCACCGATCTGATCCGACGAGATCGTCGCCGTGACGGGCAACTCGTAGCGGATGTCGTCGTGGACCGCGCCGTCGATGGGGACGAAGCCGATGATCGTGCGGCCGTCCGTCGAGCTGGTCAGCGTGACCGGGACCTCCTCGGACTCCTCGGCTCCCTTGGGGTAGATGGTGAGCGTCACCTGATCGCCCGGCGACTTCCCCTCCAGGAGGGGGCCGATGTCGTCGGCGAGGACGACCGGCTCGCCGTCCAGGGCGACGATCGCATCACCGGGGTTCAACACCTCGTCGGCGGGTGCCGGACGCACACAGGCGCTCGACGGATCCGACTCGTCCTCGTACTCCAGGCAAAGGGACTCGATGACCGGTCCGCCACCCGCCAGGCCGACGTCGTACCCGAGCCGCTTGAGCGCGATGTAGGCGGCGATCTCCTTGGAGTAGCCCATCAGCTTCAGGTTCTCGGCCCGGTTCTCCTCGCGGGTCTGATCGCCGAACAGCTCGCGGGCCGTCTTGACGCTGACGTCGGGGTCGATCGTGCCCACCAGCCGGCCGAGCACGCTGAGCTTGGGGACGCTCACGGTGACGAACAGCAGCTCACCGTCGGACTCGAAGGTCTCGGCGTCGAGGTCCAACCTCGGGGCGACGGCCTGGGCCTCGCCGGGCGCAACGCCGTAGCGGTCGCTCGGCAGCCACGTGGCGACGGCGACGAAGACGAGCAGCAGCCCTCCGAGCACCGCCAGCGGGATGCCCCAGGCGCGCGCTCGCGGCGGGCGCGGCCGCGGGGGCGCCGGCAGCGGGTAGTCGGGGGGCAGCCCGGCCGCCGCCGCGGGAGGCGGCAGTGGAGCAGGAGGGGGCAACTCGGACCCGACGATGGCGGCGCGAGGAGGCGCCCAGGTGGCGCCGGGAGGCGGCAGTACGCTGTCACCCATCGTGTCTGCGCTCGTCGCGATCTCCTCCACGACCACCACTTTCGTGACCACGTGGGCGCTGGCCATCGCCGCCGCGTCGATCGTGGCCTTGTTGTTCGTCGACCGTGCGAAGCCTTCCAGACCGAAGCGGGTGGCGGCACGCGCCCGCCGGCGAGGTCAGCCGCTGGACGCCCTGGCCGTGGTCGAGGAACCGACGATGCTCTACCGGCGCACCCCGATCTGGAAGCGCTTCTTCGCCTTCACCGGGCTGGGGGTCATGGGCGTCGTCCTCGGCGCGCTGCTGGCGATGATGGTGGCCGTGCTCGTCGTCGCCGCCCTGACGCTCCTCGCCGGCCTGTCGTGACACCGGGCACCGGGTCGCCAGAGGCGGCCGGTGCCGCAGAGCGACGACGGCACGCGGCGCTGGCCGGGCACCAGGGCGACGCTGTCCGAGCCGCGGAAGCGCTGACCGACGACGACCCCGCCGTGCGGGCGACCGCGCTCGGAGCGCTCCGGCGGCTCGGTCAGCTCGACAGCACGCTGCTGCAGGCGTCGCTCGGCGACCCCAGCCCGATCGTGCGCCGGCGGGCGGCCGAGCTGGCCGCGGGGGACCGGGCCGTGTCGCTCCTCGCCGTGCTCGGCGACCACGACCCCACGGTGGTCGAGGTGGCGGCGTTCGCCTGCGGCGAGCAGGGACGCCAGGACGATCCGGACGGCGCGGCGGTGGTGGCCCGCCTCGGGGAACTCGCCATCGGGCATGACGACGCGCTCGTGCGGGAGGCGGCCGTGGCGGCTCTCGGGGCCATCGGCGACCCGGCCGGGCTCCCGGCCATCCTCGCCGCGACCGGGGACAAGGCCACTGTGCGGCGCCGCGCCATCATCGCCCTGGCGCCTTTCGACGGGCCCGAGGTCGATGAGGCGCTCTCCCGGGCGTCAGTCGACCGTGACTGGCAGGTCCGCCAGGCCGCCGAGGACCAGCTCGCCCCCTGACCGCCCGCCCCACGCAAGGCTTCTGGCGGGGATCCGTCGCGACCCCCGCGATGTTCTCGCGCCAGAAGTCTCCGGGCGAGCCGGGCAGGGCTCGAAACTCGGCCCGGGGTCTCAGCCCCAGCGATAGACGGTGGTCTCCCGGGCGACGAAGCCGAGACGCTGGTAGAGGCGGTTCGCCGCCTCCCGCGAGGGACGAGAGGTCAGGTCGACGGTGCGGGCACGACGGCGCTGGGATTCGGCCAGCGCCGTCCGGTTGAGAGCTTCGCCCACCCCGGCCCCGCGAGCCGCTCCGTCGACCACGACGTCCTCGATCCAGGCCCGTACACCCGTCGGGATGCGGAACACGACGAGCGTCAGGCTGCCCACGATGCGCCCGTCGAGCCGGGCGACGAGCAGGCTCGTGGCGTCGCCCCCGACGATCTCGGCCAGCTCGTCCGCGGTCGGTGCGGGCGCCGAACGGGACAACTGCGGCAACAGCCCGGCCATGGCCTCGACCAGCTCAGGCGTGACGTCTCGGACGATCTCGATCGCAGGCTCGGCCACGGTCCGACGACGGTAGCCCCGGGATGGCGCCCGCTGGCGTCCGTCCTCGACGGGACACCGGGCGCGATCCGTCCGCCCGAGCTTGTGTCACGCCTGGGTGCGCTCGGCGGCCACGACGTGTGACACAAGCGGGGGCCGTCGTAGGGTGCCGCCGATGTCGGCCGTTCCCCTCGTCGGGCCCGCCCGCCGCCTCGCCGCGGCGCTCGAACCCGTCGCCGCCCAGGTCTACTTCTCGCCCGAGTGCCACGCCGCCTACGCGGAACTCGGATTCGGACCGAGCCCGGGCCAGGCCAACGGCGTCGCCCTGCCGGACGGACCGGCCTACTTCACCAGCCGTGGCTCGGTGATGGGACAGGTCCACCCGTCCGTCGTGGCCGCGGCCTTCGCGGTGTTCAACCCCGCCGTCGTGCTCCCCGCCGTGGCCTACGGCTGGACCCTCACCGATGCCACCACCATCGCCGCCGCTCGTGACGAGGGCGCCATCGCCCAGCTCTGCCGCATCCTCGGGAACGAGCCGGCCGGCCTCCATCGCGCCGTGCAGCTGCTGTTGCGCGCCGTCGAGCCCCTCCATCCGGCAGGCAAGCCGCTGTTCTCGGGCCTGACCTCGCTGGCCATGCCCGAGCTGCCGCTCGGTGTGGCATGGCGGCTCACCGATCTGCTGCGCGAGTACCGGGGCGATGCGCACGTCGCCGCCTGGACCGGGGGCGGCTTCGATGCCCCCGAGATCGGTCTGCTGACGGAGCTCTACTGGGGCCTGCCGCCCCGCTCCTACCTGCGGACGCGGGCGTGGTCGACGGTCGACCTGGACGAGGCGCAGGAGCGGCTGCTGACGCGCGGCCTGATCACGGAGGACGGCGCCTCGCTCACCGAGGAGGGCCGGACCGGGCGGGAGGCCGTGGAGGAGATGACGGATCTGATGTGCCGCCCGATCACGGACGCGCTCGGGGACGACCTGGAAGAGCTGCTCGCCATCCTCTCGCCGTGGGGAGCCCAGGTCCGGGCGGCCGGCGGCTACCTCCCGTCCGGTCCCCATGATCTCGCGGCGCGGGTGTCCCGTCCCGACGACGAGGCGGGCTGACCTACAGCGCGGCCTCGGGGTAGTAGCGCTCGCCGCCGCCGAGGCGCAGGACGTCGTCGAGCCAGCTCGTGCCGTACACCGCGCCGGCCTCCTGGATGAGGTCGGGGGCCGCGGCGTCGTCCGCCGTGGTGGCCAGGGTCCAGGCCTGCCGCTTGTAGGTCCAGTTCTCGGGGAACAGGGCGTGGGCCTGCTTCCACCAGGGGATGGCGGCCTCCTCCCCGAGCGTCCGCCACAGGTGCTGGCCGAGCTCGAATGAGGCGGCGGCACGGGCCTGATCGACCGAACGCCCGCCGGACCGTGCGGTCACCTGCTCGGGCGACAGCGCGAAGGCCGACGCCGGACCCTGCTCCACCCAGTCCAGGATGGCGGAGCGGTACTCGTCGGACTGGTCCGACAGCTTCCGTACTTCGCGGAACATGCGGTCGAGTCGATCGGGCAGGCCTTCGGGGACCTCCATGTCCCGCAACGGGCTGCGCTGCACCGAGGCGTGCTCGGCCGGGCGGACGATCGTGCCGGCCTCGTCGATCCACACGGCCGAGGGCACGTTGGTGAACCCGAACAGGTCGTCGGTCACGTGCGCGGTGTCGATCAGCGACGGGTGCGTCGGCTCGGCCGCGTCGATGAAGGGCCGGGCGTCAGCGGGGTCGATGTCGAGCGCGACCGTCACGACGGTCAGGCCGCGACCCTCGAGCTCGGCATGGAGCCGCTGCCACACGGGCAGCGAGTCGCGGCAGCCTCACCAGCTCGCCCAGGCGACGAGGAGCACCTTGCGGCCGTGCAACGACGACAGCCGGAACGGGTTTCCGTCGCGGTCCTCGAGGACGGGGTCGGCCGCTGCCGCGCTGGCCAAGGCCGCGCCCGCGACAGGGGGCCCGAGCGCCCAGAGGCCGTGGTCGGCGTCGTGCACGAGCGGCATGCGGAGGCGCTCGGCGATGACCTCGACGTCGAGCGTCCCATCGTCACCGATGGCCCCGGGTGCGGGGATGCAGACCTCGCCCTGGCAGAGCCCTTCCGGCTTGGCTTCCCACCCGGTCCGGGCCGCGAACTCGGACGGCTCGGCGCGCAGCGACGTGAGCAGCATCGCCAGAACGTACCCGGGCGGCGGAGCAACCGACAGCGGCACGACCGATAGCGTCACGAGCGATGGAGCACGTGGTCTGGAGCCGGCGGCCGGCGCTGACCGAGCCCACGATGATCGCGGCGTTCGCAGGCTGGAACGACGCCGGTGACGCGGCCACCCTCGCCGTCCGCCACCTCATCGAGCAGTGGCGGGCCGAGCCGATGGCCAGCATCGACCCGGAGGAGTACTACGACTTCCAGGCCACCCGACCCCAGGTCCGCCTGGTCGACGGGCACACCAGGCGCATCTCCTGGCCGGCCAACGAGGCCTTCGCCGCGTCCACGCCGGGAGGCGATGTCGTCCTGCTCCTCGGCGTCGAGCCCCAACTCCGATGGCGGACCTTCACCCACCAGGTGGCGGGCATCGCCGAGGAGTGCGGCGTCAACGTCGTCATCACGCTCGGGGCGCTGCTGGCCGACGTGGCCCACCGCCGGCCGGTCTCGCTGATCGGCACCGCCACGGACCAGGCCCTCGTCGACCGCTTCGATCTCCAACGGAGCCGCTACGAAGGTCCGACGGGCATCGTCGGCGTCCTGCATGACACCTGCCAGGGCCTGGGCGTGAAGTCGCTGTCCCTGTGGGCGGCGGTGCCTGCGTATGCCTCGCAGGTCCCGTCCCCGAAGGCGGCGCTGGCGCTCGGCGAGGGGGCCTGCCGGGTGGTGGGCACGCCCTGCCCGGGTCACGCGCTGGCCACAGCCGTCCAGGAGTACGAGGCCAGCATCGACGGTTACCTGGAGCAGGACGAGGATCTGGCGGCCTACGTCCGCCGCCTCGAGGCCGATGGCGACGGGCTCGAGGATGACGACGACGCCGACGAGGCGACCGAGGACGAGGTGGGCCTCGACCCGGAGACCGACGCCGAACAGATGGTCGAGGACATCGAGCGCTTCCTGCGGGACCAGGGCAGCAGCTGAGCGTCAGGGGCCGCCCCGCCAGACGTCGGACCGGGGGGGATCGAAGACGGCCGCCCTGCGCTCACCGCGGATCGCCGCGAAGGCCATCGGCCCCCACCAGCCTGCGCCACCGGTGGCCGGGGGGAGGTCCTCCGGACCGAACCAGCCCACCCCGCTCGTCTCCAAAGGATGGGCCTGCAGCTCCCCGCCGACGGCGCGGCAGTGGAAGAGCACCATGTACATGCCGAAGCGGGTGAACCCCATCCGCAGACCGTCGATGACGGCGAGGAGCTGGACGGGCTCGCACTCGACGCCGGTCTCCTCCCGCACCTCCTTGAGCGCCACCTCGACCGGTGAGTAGCCGATGTCGGCCCATCCAGTCGGGTAGAGCCAGATCCCGGAGTCGGCTCGTTGCACCAGCAACAGCTCACCTTCGTCGTTGCCGACGATGGCGCCGACGGCCACCTTCGGCGTGACGTAGCCGGGCACGCCCTCGCCGACCGACTCCAGCCACTCCTGCACGAAGTGGTCCTGCTCGCGGCGCACCTCCAAGGCGTCGTCGGCCGCCGCCTTGATGTCGGCCGCCACCTTGAGCACCTCTTCGTAGCGCTCCCGCTCGTAGAGGCTCTCGGTGAAGCCGAGGCCGGTGCGGGCGATGCCGGCGAGCGACTCGCTCCAGCGGATCAGATCCCGGGTGAAGTCGATGGCGGCGGCAGAGTCGGCGTCGAGTGCTTCCTCCTCCGCAGCCACGCCGGCACCCTACCGAGCCGGCACCCGCCCCACCGGTGCGACCAACCTCACGGCGAGGCGGGATCGCCGGCGTGCAGCAACGCCCGTTCCAGCTCGCCCAGGTGGTAGTCGTCAGTCACCTTGCCGTCGGCGCAGCGCACATAGAAGGTGTCGACGACCTCGGGCCCCAGCGTCTGGACACGGGCGTGGCGGATGTCCAGGCCGAGGTCGGCGATGGCCTTGGTGATGCGGTACAGGAGACCGACGCGATCCGGCGCCCGCATCTCGATCACGGTGGCGTTGGACGACGCCTCGTTGTCGATGCGGACAGCGGTGCGGACCGCGGCGGCGGCCAGCGCCCGCCGGCGCCGGTAGGTCCGGGCCCGCTCGGCCAGACGGGCCTCGATGGCGAGCTGGCCGGCGATGGCCCGGTCCAGGTCCGCAGCCACCCTGGTCCAGTCGATGACGCCGTCGCGAGGAGGGGCGACTCGGAACTCGTTCGCGGCCATCCCCTGCTCGTCGGAGTGGGCCTGGGCGCCGAGCACGTCGAGCCCGTGGATCGACAGGACGCCGGCCACCCGGCTGAAGAGGCCGGGGCGGTCGGGCGCCACCGTCGTCACGCGGTCGCCGTCGGCGAGGACGGCGGAGCGGCGCTCGGCCATGATCAGCGTCACCAGCTCCGAGGGGAAGAGCGACCAGGTGGCTTCGCTGAGCTCACCACCGCCGAGCACGTGGGCGACCCGGTCGGCCAGCTCCTCGACCAGCTCGGCCTTCCACGAGCCCCAGGCCGACGGACCGGTCGCCATCGAATCGGCCTCGGTGAGCGCGGCCAGCAGCTCCAGCACGAGCTGGCTCCCCACGGCCTCGGCCACGCCGGTGATGGTGGCGTCGTCGCTGAGGTCGCGCCGGGTGGCGACATCGGGCAGGAGGAGGTGCAGGCGCACGAGCGCCCGGAGCACCTCGATGTCCTCCGGCGCCAGGCCCATGCGATGGCCGATGCGGTCGACGAGGTCCACCCCGACCACCGAGTGGTCACCCGGGTAGCCCTTGCCCAGGTCATGGAGCAGGCCGCCCAGCACGAGAAGGTCCGGGCGGTGGACCCGCCGGGCCAGCCCGGCCGCGTTGGCCGCCGTCTCCCACAGGTGACGGTCGACGGTGAAGCGGTGGTAGGCGTTGCGCTGCGGGCGAGCCCGGACGGGCTCCCATTCGGGCAGCACCCGGCTGACGAGATCGCGCTGGTCGAGGGACTCGAGGGCCGGGATGGCGTCGTGGCCCTCCAGCAGCAACGCCACCAGCTCGTCGCTGGCCCCGACCGGCCAGGGATCGGGCCAGGCCACCGTCTCGTCGGCCAGCCGATCGAGCGAGGCCCGCTCGATGCGCAGCCCGGTGCGGGCGGCCGCCGTCGCCACCCGCAGCAGCAGCGTCGGGTCACGGGACGGGTCCGCCTCGTCGTCGAGGCGGACCTCACCCAACCGCTCGCTGACGCCAGGAGCGACGGCTCGCTCCCGCCCGTCCCACGGGCCGAAGGCACCCTGGGCCACCCGGACCCGGTGCCAGGCCTCGTCGCTGATCCAGGAGATGGTGCGGGCCGCCGCGCTCACGCCCGTCATGAGCACGTCGGCGTCACGGAGCTGCAAGCCGTCGGCCACGGCATCCTGGTCCTGCAGGGCGAGGACATCGCCGCGCCGGCCCGTCACCCGGTGGAGCTCCACCCTCGCGTCGAGGAGCACGGCGTAGGCGTCGCGCAGCGCCTCGGCGTCGCCGCCGGCCAGCACGTCGCCCGCTTCCGACGCCCAGGCCAGGGCATGCACGTCCCGGAGGCCACCACGGCCCTCCTTCAGGTTGGGCTCGAGCAGGAACGCCACCTCTCCGTGCTCGGCGTGTCGCTCATCGACAGCCCGGCCGAGGCGGCCCAACCAGGCCTTGCGCTTGCGCCGCCACTGCGCCAGCGCCCCGTCGGCCAACGAGGCCGTGAGATCCGGATCGCCCGCCAGGTGTCGGACCGCCAGCAGCGACGTCGCCGTCTCGAGGTCGTCCGCGGCCAACCGCAGCGCTTCCTTCACCGTCCGCACCGCGTGGCCGAGCTTGAGCTTGGCGTCCCACACGGGGTACCAGAGCCGTTCGCTGACCAAGGCCGGAGCGGGGCGGCCCTTGTACAGCAGGACCACGTCGAGGTCGCTCGCCGGGGCCAGCTCGCCCCGGCCGTAACCCCCGACGGCGGCCAGCGCCAGTGACTGCTTGGCGTGATCGGAGTCCGCCACCGCGGCCACGAAGAGCTCGGCCAGCCAGGCGTCGGTCGAATCGGAGAGCTCCTGACAGAAACGCCGGCCGCGCACGGAGGTGTCGGCCAGCAGCGCCTCCCGTGTCCGGAGCGCCTCGCCTGTCGTCAGCGCCACCCGGAGGAGGGTACCGGCAGGGGGCGTGACACCTTCAGATCAGCTTCAACGCCTCGCGGGCGGCGACGGCCACCGGATCCCACACGCTGGAGAACGGCGGCGCGTACGCCAGGTCCAGGTCCATGACCTGCTGGACCGTGAACCCGGCGGTGATAGCCGCCGCGCACGTGTCGATGCGCTTGCCTGCGCCGGCGCCACCGACGATCTGCGCGCCGAGCAGCCGTCCGGTACCTCGCTCGACGATCAGCTTCACGGTCATCGGGTTGGCATCGGGGTAGTAGCCGGCGTGGGTCGTCGCTTCGATGCGCGCGGCGACGACGTCGAGGCCGGCCTGCTCGGCCTCGACGGTGCCCAGGCCGGTGCGGGCGATCTCCGTGTCGCAGATCTTGCTGATGGCCGATCCCAGGACGCCCGGGAAGACGGCCTGCCCGCCACTGATGTTGATGCCGGCCACCCGGCTCTGCCGGTTGGCGTAGGTGCCGAGGGCGATGTACACGGGGTCACCGGTGACGAGATGCCGGCTCTCGCAGCAGTCACCGGCCGCCCACACGCCCGGGCGGCCGGTCTCCTGCCGCTCGTCGACACGGATGCTGCCTTTGACCCCGAGGCTCAGCCCGGCCTCCTCGGCGAGCGTGGCGTTCGGACCGACACCGATGCCGAGCACCACGAGGTCGGCCGGCAGCGGCCCATCGCTGGTCAGCACGCGACCGGGCTCGAACCCGGTCACCTCCACGTTGGTCCGCAGGGTCAGCCCGTGGGACTCCATGGCGACCGCCACGAGCTCGCCCATGTCGGGATCGAGCGTCCCCATGGGCTGGGCTGCCTGCTCGACGACGGTGGCCGTGCACCCACGGTCGACGAAGGCCTCGGCCATCTCGAGGCCGATGTAGCCGCTGCCGACCACGACGATGCGCTGGCAACCGTCGGCCAGCTCCTCGGCGTGGCGCAGCAGGTGGCCACCGTCGTCGAGCGACTGCACGCCGTGCACGAACGGCAGGTCGATGCCGGGCAGGTCGGGCCTGATCGGCGAGCCGCCGGTGCCGATGAGCAGCTGGTCGTAGCCCAGGCGGTACGCGCTGCCGTCGCGCGGCAGGACCTCGACCTTCCCACCGTCGAGATCGATGGCGGTCGCCTCGTGCCCCAACCGGACGTCGATGCCGTTGCGGCGGTGCTCCTCGGGGCTGCGGGCGACCAGCCGCTCGATGCCGCCGTCCACGATTCCGCCCACGACGTAGGGGATCCCGCAGGCCGAGTAGCTGGTCCAGTCCCCCCGTTCCAGCGCGATCACCTCGAGTTCGGGACGGCGGCGGCGGATCTGCGAGGCGGCGGCCATCCCGCCGGGATCGCCACCGATCACCACCACGCGCTCGCTCATCGACGGGAGGCTAGGCGTCGGCGCTCGCCCGCACTCGGGACGCTCAGAGCGGCACGACGATACTGACCGCGCCGAGGCGGAACCGATCCTGGCTGCTGCTGATGTCGATCACGACCTCGGTGGCGCCAGCTGCCACGGTCATCGCGAACTGGTCCATGTCGAAGCCGAAGTTGTTGACGAAGGCCGGCGCGCGGGCGGCCGGAGAAGAGATGGAGCTGTTGAGCGGGTTGTTGACGGCGTTGAACGGGTTGGCGAGAGCAACCCCGTTCGCCGACACGGCCTCGGGGACGAGCCCGAAGTCGCCCTCCACGGCGGCGAAGCTCAGCTTCAATGGCCGGTCCACCGCCGACGGTGCGAGGCCCGGCAGCGTGACGGACGTGCGTCCACCGCCGTTGACGGTGGCGATCTGGTCGGAGAGCGCCACGAGGCGCAGCGGAGCGGCCGGATCCCGGTAGACGACCTCGAGCGCCCAGCCCCCGAACCCATTGCGACCGGTGCCGGTCTGCAGGTTGGCCACGGTGTACGCGCCCGGACCGTTGGCCTGGACGACCCCGGTGACGTCCGCCGACGCCATGTAGCGGGCGTTCCCCGTGGGGTCCGGCGACAGCGAGGTCGCCGTCACCGGCACGGGTGCAGCCGCCACCGGGCCGCGCAGCAACACGACGTCGCGCGCCGAACCGTCCGGTGCGGGACGACCTCCGGTACCTGCCTGCACCGACCCGCCCCACGTCAGCTGGGCCAGCAGGACCTCCGCGCCGGGCGGCATGGCAGGGTGGCGGTCGAGGAGTTGAACGTCGTCGGATCGGCGTCGACGTCGATGTACACCATCTGCTGGGCCGACTTGTCGACCTGGCCCGGTGGTGCGTTCGCGGGCGCGTCCCGGGCCTCCACGCACGAGTTGGCCGCCGCCGGGTCGCAGGTGAGCACGGCGTTGCCGAGCAGCACCAGGTCCGCGCGGTCGACGAAGAGGTCGCTCACCCCGGCCGGCTGCGGTTGGACCGTGATCACGAGCGGGGTCCCGGCAACCGGCGGCCCGGAGCCGTCCGAGATCGTGGGGGTCAGGGTGACGGTGGAACCGGCGGCGACGTCGAGGGTGAGCTGGATGAGGCCTTCACTGCTCGCTCCGGCAGCCAGCACGGGGAGGACGCACTGCAGCACGGCCGCGGCGACCGAGCAGCTCCACTCGGGGTTGTCGATGGCGCCGAAACCGACGCCGGGCGGGAGCGGGATCGTCACCATGGGCGGGCCAGCGGTCTGTCGGAGCACCGCGAGTGCCGAGCGCGGGTGGTGCGGACCGCCCTGGACCGAGGGACACCGCTCCGCCGGACCCGGCGTTGCCCGCGGTGACCGGGATGGTGACACCCAGGCCCGCGTAGGCCGGTCCAGCGGTGCCGAAGCCGACGGAGAACGCCGGTGGAGGTGGTGCGGTGGTGGGCGGGGTGGTCGGCACCGTCGGCACGGTGGGCACGGTCGGCACCGTCGCGCCGGTGGTGGGCGAGGGCGTGGGCCCGGTGGTGGTCTCTGGCTCGGCGGGCGGCGTCACGTCGAGCGGTTCGTCCTCCGGGATCGTGCTGTCGCCGCCCGGTGGCACGCTCGGCTCGGCCGTCGGCGGAGCGTCGATGACCGCGGGGGCGTCGGAGCCCGCGGGAGCGTCGGAGCCCGCCGGTGAGCTGCCACCGCCGCTCGAGCCGCCACCCTCACCTCCGCCACCGCCACCGCCGCCACCGCCCGAGCCGCCACCGCCGCCGGGCGCGGTGATGGCCGCCTCGTCGCCGGAGCCACCGGTCACGGCCTGGGCCACGGCCAGCGACCCGACGGCCAGCAGACCGGCCGCGGCGACCGCACCGATCACCATGGCCGCCTGGGCGACGGGGCCGGAGTCCTTGGCCCGTTGCACGGTCCGGCTGGTCAAACCGAGGAGACCGCCGGCCCCTACGGCGCCGATCCCGCTGAGATAGGCGGCGGCCGGGATGCCGGCGATCATCGGGATGAGCAGCAGCCGCAGCTTCGACCCGGCCTCCTCCAGCTCGACCACGATGGCGGTGCACCGGTCGCAGGTCTGGAGGTGCTCCTCGACCTTGCGTCGGTCCCGGTTCGAGAGGTCGTTCCGGACGAAGGCGCCGAGCTTGGGCACGATGTCCTCGCACCCGGCCGGGGGCCGGGCCTGGATGTGGGCGTTGAGGTAGGCCTGGCGCAGCCCCTCACGGGCCCGGTACGCGAGTGCGGCGACGGCGTTCGGGGCCAGGCCGAGGAGGGGCCCGACCTCGGCGGGGCTGCGACCCTCGACCTCGGTGTGCCACAGCACGAGCTGCCAGCGCTCGGGCAGCGACGCGAAGGCGGTGGCTGCGAGCTGGCGCTCGACGTCGTCCTCGGAGGCCGCGGCGGCCGCCAGCACCCGGCCCAGGTCCTCGGGGACGTCGTCCGTGACGTCGAGGCGCTTGTCCTTGCGGGTGCGGTCGTAGAAGGCGTTGCGGACGCTGGTCAGCAGGTAGGGCCGGAAGGCCATCTCCGGGCCGGCGCCCCGCTGGAGCGCGGAGAGGACCCGGGCAAAGGCCTCGGACACGACATCCTCGGCATCCGCCCGCGAGCCCGTGAGCTGGCGGCCGACGGCCATGGCGGCATCCACGTGGCGGCGGTAGAGCTCCTCGTAGGCGCCCGTGTCGCCTACGCGGACGGCGGTGATGAGCTCGGCATCGCTGCGTGCTCCGGCGTCGACGAGCCTCTCCGCCACGTGCCTCCCGGTCGGTCCTCGGTGGTGGTCGGCCAGATCCCGATCGGCGCGGGCCCCGGCGCGTGCCAGGCTACGACTCAGTCTGCGTCATGCGCAGCCGCCTCGGACGTCCTATCAACGTGCTGCATCACCGCTCGGATCCCAGCCGTACCGTCGAGTTGTGGAGGGCGACGGTGGCCGCGGCGTGGGGCGGGGAGCACCGCCTGGACACCATCGACGCCGTGACGCCCCTGGTCGAGAGCGCATTGGGCGGGGCGACGTCCCTCTCCGAGGCCCTCACCGCGCTCGGTCATCGGGCCGGGTTCGACGGCCATCCCCTCGTCGAGGTGGCCGACTGGATCGCCATGCTGGTCCCGCTGGCCCCCCGCCGGGCCCGGGCCACGCTGAGGGCCCACCGCAGCGCCTACGTGCTGGCCGAGGCGTGGGCGGCCGGACGGCTGGCCCAGCTCCGGCCGTCGGACGACGAGAGCATCGACCACCTCGAGCTGCGTCTGGGCGAGGTCTACGAGCACTGCACCGCGTTGGGGCTCACCGCGGACCGGGAGGTCGCGCTGGCCGTCATCGTGGTCGACGGGCTCCCAGGCTGTGACGAGACCCGGCGAGCGGTGCTCCAGCGAGCGGTCGGCTTCGCGCATCGCATCTTCACCGCCGGCGAGTCGGTGGTCGTGCTACCCAGCGGCCGGGTGCTGGTGCTGGCCGAGCGCAGCCGCGCCCTTCCGATCCGGACCCGCCGGCTGGCGCAGGCCATCGAGACCGGGAGCGGGTTGGAGAACGTCCACGTGCGCCACTGGATCGAGCCGCTACCGGCCGACCGGACCCACCTGCCCGACCATCTGCGCCTGCTCGTCGCCTGACCAGCGCGTCAGGTCGGGTCCGGCGCTCGCCGAGCTGAGCGCGGCGTTGAGGTTGCCGGAGCGGAGACCTTCGAGATCGAGCGTGACGTACTCGTAGCCGGCCGCCCGTACCGCGGCCACCACGGCGCTGCGCTGCTCGAGCACCCCACCGAGGTCCTGCACGGGCACCTCCACCCGGGCCGTGCGCTCGTAGTGCCGCACCCGCACCGCACGGAAACCCAGCGCCCGCAGCCCGGCCTCCGCTCGCTCCACTCTCGACAGCACCGCCACCGACACCTCCGTGCCGTACGGCAGTCGCGACGCCAGACAGGCCGCCGCCGGCTTGTCCCACGTCCGCAGGCCGAGGCGACGCGACCACTCACGAACGTCGGCCTTGGTGAAGCCGGCCTCGACCAGCGGGAACACCGCCGAACGTTCCCCGGCTGCACGTTGCCCGGGCCGGTGGTCGCCGAGGTCGTCGGTGTTGACGCCGAGGGCGATGACGACACCGGGGCCGCACAGCGGCTCCAGTGCGTCCATCAGCGCCGACTTGCAGTGGTAGCAGCGCTCCCCATCGTTCACCCGGTACGCCGCCCGCTCCATCTCATCGGTCGCCACCGTGGACCAGCGCAAGCCCCATTCCGCGGCCAAGGTGCGGCAGTCGTCCAGCTCGGCCGCGGCCAGCGACGGCGACACCGCAGTCACGGCGCGGACCCGATCGCGCCCGAGCGTGTCGTGGGCGACGCGGGCCAGGAAGGCGGAGTCGGCCCCACCGCTGAAGGCCACCACCAGCTCCGGGTGACGGGCGACCGCGGCGGCGAGCGCCGCCAGCTCAGCCATCCACGACCTCCAGACGGACGCGCTTGTTCCCCTTGCCCTTGTTCTCGGTCTTCGTGACCCGGATCCTCCCCACCTCGGCGGTGCTGTGCACGTGCGTCCCGCCGTCCGCCTGCTTGTCGAGGCCGACGATGTCGACCACGCGGATCTCCTCCACCGACTCCGGGATCATGTTGACCTTGGTGCGGATCAGGTCCTCGTCCTCCAGGGCGGCACCCCGGGGGAGGAACTCGATGCGGATGGGACGGTCGGCGGCCAGCTCCCGGTTGACCAGCTCCTCGACCCTCCCCCCGAAGCCCTCGGGCAAGGGGTCGAACTCGAAGTCCATGCGGGCCGACAGCGGCTCCATGTTCCCCCCGGTCACCGGGACCCTCCACTCGTTCCAGATGACGCCGCACAGCACGTGGAGCGCGGAGTGGGTGCGCATGAGCGCGTGCCGCCGATCCCAGTCCACCTCGCCGGCCACCGTCGGTGCCCGCATCGGGGGCGTCGCCGTCGACCGTGTGCCAGACCAGGTCGCCTTCCTTGCGCACGTCGACCACGGCGAGCCCGCCGAGGCTGCCGGTGTCGTGGGGCTGGCCCCCACCGGTCGGGTAGAACGCCGTCCGATCCAGCGCGACCGCCCCGTCCCGACGGTCGAGGACCGTGGCCGTGAACTCGCGCAGGTAGGCGTCGCGTAGGTAGAGGAGCTCGGTCGCCATCGATCCGATTCTTGCCGGTCAACTGCGGTCCGGTCAGACCGGCCCGCCTCTACACTCCGCCATCGATGGGGACGGTGGAGCGGCGGCGGTCGATCACCACCACGATCGCCGCGAGCGGCATCGGGATGAGCCTGCTCGCGGGCTGCTCCGGGGGAGACGGCACGTCGGCGGCCACCGTCGCCTCGACCGTCGTCACCGACTCTTCCACGCCGCCGCGTCGCAACGTCAACGGCCGGCTCCGCATCGGGGTGTGGCTCCCGATGTCGGGACCTGCGGCGACCCTCGGGACTCCCCTCATGACCGCCGTCAATCTGGCGGTGGACGAGATCAACGACGCCGGCGGCGTCAACGGCCAGATGGTCGAGCTGGCCGAACGCGACGAGGGCAGCGACCCGGCCACCGCGTTCCAGTCCCTGCGGGAGCTCCTCGACGAAGAGCAGGTCGACGTCATCGTCGGCCCAGCCTCGTCGCGGGTCGCTCTCGGCGCCCTGGAGACGCTGGCCGAGGCGCGGGTCGTCACCTGCTCCCCGACGTCGACCGCCCTCGATCTGGACGCGCGGCGAGACGACGGCTACTTCGTGCGCACTATCGGCTCGGAGGCCTTCGAGGCCGTGGCGCTGACGCGGGCGATGATCAGAACCGGCCTCCATACCTTCGCCGTCCTGTATCCCGACGACGACTACGGGCAGGCCTACGCCATCGAGATGGAGCAGGCGTTCCGGCGACTGCGTGAGGAGGTCCACCTGGTCCCCTACGACACGACGCTGCCGCAGTTCAACGGACCGGTGACCGAGGCGCTGGCCGACGGCGCGGAGGTGGTCGCCGTCGTCGGCACGGGCGCCGCCGGAGCCCGGGTGCTGGCCGCCCTGGCGGCCAACGACGCGCCACCCGACGCGGTCCCGACCTTCGTCACGTCCGGCTTGCGGGTCGACGACCTGGGCATGCTCATCAATCCCCGCGAGCCGACCGCGTCGGAGGGCATCCGGGGCGTGTCGCCGTTGGCCCGACCGGCCCACGCCGACTTCGAGGAGGCCTTCGCCACGGCGTCGCCCGGGGGCCGCTCGGCCTACGCCGCGTATGCCTACGACTGCGTCAACCTGCTGGCCCTGGCCGCGCAGGCCGCCGGGACGGACGACGCCGAGGAAGCTGCAGGCCGAGATCACCTCCGTGAGCACCGGTGGGTCGACCTGCCGCCGCTTCGCGCCGTGCGCGGAGCTGCTGGCCGAAGGTCGCAGCATCAACCTGGACGGAGCGTCGGGTGACCTCGACCTCCAGGACGACGGTGACGTCGGGGTGGCCGTCTACGACCTCTTCGAGTACGACGAGCAGGGTCGGGACCAGTCGATCGAGACGATCCCCGTTCGGGCCCGACATCGCCTGAGGCCGGTCCAGGTTCGGCGGGTCCTCTCGGTTCAGGCTCCCCCTCACACGTTGGCCAGCAGGTCGTCCAGCGGCGTGACCATGCCCGCGTAGAACCGGCCGAACTCGGCGTACACGGCCGAGGCCCGGTCGTAGCGCATGGTGTAGACGACCGCCTTGAGGTCGTCCGGGTGGACGCCGAAGAGCGTCACCCCCCACTCGTGGTCGTCGATGCCGGTGGAGCCGGTGACGACCTGCAGGACACGGCCCGCGAACGTGCGGCCGGACGCGCCGTGCTCGCGCATCAGCGCGTGACGATCGTCGTAGGGCAGCGTGTACCAGTTCTGCTGCACCTCCCGCCGCTTGGACATCGGATAGAAGCAGAACGCCGGCTTGCCCTCGGGCGGGAGCTGCGGGTGGAGCCGGGCTTCGAGCATGTGCTCGGGCATGCCCTTCGCGTACTCCGAGACCTCGGTGAGCGAGACGTAGGAGTCGGCCACGACCAGCCCTCCCGCCTGCAGCGCGCTCTGGAAGCGACGGAGCTCGCGCAGGTCGGGGCCGAGGGCCATGAAGGCCAGGTCCGCCTTGTGGCCGAGGACCGACACCGGCACCACCTGGTGCCCAGACTCCATCGCCTCCTTCACCGCGGCGCGGATCACCTCCGGGTCGACCTGTGGCCCGGGACGGCAGAAGAGGTGCAGCACCCCCCAGCCGACGGAGGGCGAGACGGGGTCGACCACAGAGCCTCAGCCGCCCCGGCGCCGAGGCACCGGTGGCCGCGGCGGCGCCCACCCGTTGGTGCCCACCGGACGGCTGGCGATGACCGGCAGCTCCCGGCTGGGCTGGGCCTGGGTCTGGTGGGCCTCGATGGTGCTGAGGTGGTACGCCTCGTAGGACAGCAGGAACTCGTCCGTGTGGTACACCCACCCGTCCAGCGTCGGACCCGTGGTGCCGCGGAAGATGGCGTCGATGTCGTCGCCCGTGATCGTCTTGTAGGTCTCGAGCGCGTGGGCGATGGCCAGCACGAACCGGCGGTTGTCGTGGAGCATCTCCCGGGTCTCGTCCAGCAGCATCTGGAGGCGAGCCTCGATCTGATGGCCGAAGCTGGTCTCCATCAGGTTCCGGTCGGTCCCGTCCTCCGGACGCGAGCTGACCCCGCCCCGCTGCGCCTTGGTGACCGCGTGGGACGCCACACTCGGGCCCATGCCCCAGTAGGCCTGGGTCTCCATGACGATCCGGGTGGCGCTGTAGAGGTCGCCCCCGACGCCGGCCGAGTTGTCCCCTTCGAACAGCATCTGCTCCCCGGCCAGCGAGGCCAGGAACGTCTTGACGTTGATGTCGAACCCGCTCCGCCACTCCGTGAAGCGCTCCTCCAGCGGCATCGGCGCAACGAAGCCGCCGGTGCCGCCGCGACGCTCGATCGTGGCGACGTCGATGGTCGAGCGCTTCTGCAGGCGGTACATGGCCACTGCGTGACACGCCTCGTGGACGGCCACCTGGTGGCGCTCGAGGTCTCCGTACGTCCAGTCGTCCGGGATGCCGTGGGTCTTGATGTGCTTGGCCTTCAGCATGTCGGCCCACGTGATCGTGTCCCGGCCGTCGCGCATGGCGATGATCAGCGCCTCGTTGACGATGTCCTTGATGATGGCGCCGGTGGCGTACGGGGAGATCACGGACAGGCGGTCGATCTGGGCAGGGGTGAGCTCGTGCTTGACCTTGTCCAGGTAGCCGGCATAGGTGCGGCGGCGGCCGTCGACGTGCGGGTAGCCGACCTTGTAGATGCGGTCGAGGCGGCCGGGCCGCAACAGGGCGTCGTCGAGCACGTCCGGCCGGTTGGTGGCCATGATGTGGAGGATCCGGTACTTGGGCGGGGCCTTGGGCTTCATGCACAGGAATGACCGGAAGCGCCTGCTGAAGAAGCCGCGGGGCTTCCGCAGGCCGGACATCTCGGTGAGCAGGGCCTGCAAAGCGCCCATGCCGCCGCCCATGCCCATCCCGCCCATGATGATGCCCCGCTTCTGCGGCTTCTGGTCCTCTCCGTCGATCCCGGCGGCGCTGACGCTCGACGGCTGCAGCCCGTGCCACACGACGGACAGGGCCTGGTCGTCCACGTAGTGGACGGCGTTGCAGCTGTGCAGCATGGCGGGGGATTCGTGCTCCCGCCGGCTGTCGAACTGGCCGCCCTGGGAGGTCGAGCCGCGGTTGCCGAGCACGTCAGCCTCGTCGAAGAACACCACCACGCCACCGTTGCGCAGGGCCTGCTTGCGCAGCTTGCGGTAGAGCCACTTGATCTTCATCGGCGCCACGCCGATGAAGGTCTGCACGAAGGCCGACGGATCGACGAACAAGTACGGCTTGCCGGTCTCCCCGGCCACCGCCTCGGCCATCAGCGTCTTGCCCGTCCCGGGCGGCCCCCACAGGAGGATGCCGCTCGGCACGTAGCCGCCCTTGGCCTCGATCTCGGCCGGCTTCTCGAGGAAGTCGATGTTCTCCTGGATCTTGTGGAGCACGGGGTCCTGGCCCCACACGTCGCGGAAGCGGGTCTTGATCTCGCCGGCCTTGTAGGTCTCGATGCCGCCGATCATGAAGATGCCGTAGAAGATCAGCAGGCTGAACAGGCCGTACATCGCGGTGATGATCAGCGTGAAGAACAACGGCAGGCCGGCGATCGGGTTGACGAAGAGGATGTCGAAGAACCGGGCCGGGGCCTCGACGATGGCCTCGATGAACGTCGTGCCCCACTTCCAGGCCAGGATCAGCCCGGCGATGATCGTGAAGACGATGAACTTGAACATGCGGTTGAGCCGGTAGCGCCGCCACGGGTTGACCTTGTCCATGCGCCGGCCCCAGGCGCCCCAGACGTGCTTCTCCCAGAACTGGTTGTACCCGCCCACCCGCTCGCAGATCAGGTAGTGGAGCTGGCGCAGGACCTCCAGACCGAACAGCCCGACCAGCCACCACTTGGCCCGGAGCTGGTCCTGCAGCGCCTCCCAGAACGACATGATCGGGATGGACGAGTGGAGGTAGGCCGCGGACAGCAGGAGGAAGAGGGCGATGAGGACGAGGATCTTGATCCGGTCGCCCAGCATCATCTTCATGCGGGTCCTGGGCTCTCGATCGTCCGGCTCGGGCTCGTGCACCACCTGCGGGGGCGGCGGAGGCGGCGGCAGCTTCATGCTCACTGAGGCACCGTTCCCTTCATCGCACGACCTTCCACGAGGTGGCGATCTCGCTGATGTCGTCCTGGTGCTCCTTGAAGCACTCGGACGTGCAGCCGATCCGCAGGACGTAGAAGCGGTTGCGGCTCTGGTCGAACAGCGTCGTGGCGTCCACCGTCTGCCACGGCTCCCCCTCGTTGTGGAGGTTGTAGACGACCCTGCTCCCCTGCATGCCGTCCTGGGAGAGCGGCGAGTAGCTGACGATCTCCACCAGGTCCTTGATCTCGTCGGGCACGCCCAGGGGATCGAGGCCGAGCGCCGTCGTGCGGGCCGTCGTGAGCGAGAGCTCCTGGTTGAACGAGCCCTGCACGTCGAAGATCTGGAGCTGCCCGACCGGCTGATCCACCGAGGACGGGGGCAGGGCGTCGATGGCGGCGGTGTTCTCCAGGCTGGGCTTCTCGCTGGCGTCGAAGGCGACGTGCCACACCGACTCCACACTGTCCGGGAACGCCTCCGGCCGGACCCCACCGCCCTCGACGGTGAACACCTCCCACCCGTTCGGGACCCGGATGTAGGTGTCCTCGGCGCTGTTGTCGACGTACGAGAACTTGGCGTCACCGCACGAGGCGATCGCGAGGAGGGCGGCCGCGGCGGAGGCTGCGCCCAGGACCCGCCTGGCGCCTCTCCTGCTCGTACCGGCCTGCTTCACGGGCACACATCCCACTTCGCGAGGGCCGCCCGGTGGGCGGGCGCTGCACCATTATCGGTCCTGCGACGCCGATCGGATTCCGCGACGGCGACATTTTCTCAGATCGGGTGCCAACTCGGCACAGCCGAGGGGACAGCTCCCCGTGCTCGGAGACCCGTGGCGGAACGGTGACACACCGGCCGGGCAAGCTGTCCGGGTGGCTCGCTACGTCCTGCTCCCCCGTCACGGCCTGCGTTGGCCGCCCGGCCATCGCGCGCCCACAGTGGCCGAGGAGTTGGCGTCACGAGTGGAGGACGCGCTCCCGGGTCCCGAGCCCGGCGCCTTCCTCGTGTCCCTTCCGGCCCGCCGGGCCCGGGAGTTGCAGGCCGGCGCGGAAGACCTCCAGGTGGCGCCGCTCCGCCGGTACCGGCTGGCGCTGTTCCGGCCCGAGATCGCGGCACCTCCACCGGCCGTGGACCGCGGCGGCGCGCTCAACGTCGTCGTGGTGTCCGCCGACGACGGGCAGCCGCTGGCGGGAGCCATGGTCACCGCCTTCACGGACGTCGCCCTCGGGCAGGGTGCCCGCGCCCTGACCCGCGCGGACGGCACCGCGAGACTGCGGGTCGGGCCGGCCGTGGTGCTCGAGCGGCTGTACGTGCACGGCGCGGTGGACCACTGGACGTTCCTGCGCCGGCGCGTCCCGGTCGGCCGTCCGCTCCGGCTGGTGCTCCGGCCCATCGACCACACGGTGCCGGACGGCTTGCGCGTGCGCTACGGCACCACCCGCGCGTCCACCGGCCGAGGGGTCAGGGTCGGTCTGGTGGACACCGGCGTCGATGCCGACCACCCGCACCTCGTGGTGGCGGGCGGGCGCAACTGCGTGACAGGCGAAAACCCGGCCGATCACGGATCGAACGGCCACGAGCACGGGACGCACGTGGCCGGCATCGTCGGCGGCCGAGGCCGGCCGCCCGCGGGGTGCCGCGGCGTGGCCCCTGGGGTCGAGCTGATGAGCTACCGCGTCTTCGGCCACGGCCGTGCAGAGGCGACCAACTTCGCCATCGCGAAGGCCATCGACACCGCCGTCGGCGACGGATGCGACGTCGTGAACCTCAGCCTCGGGGGCGGCCCAGCCGATGCCGTGGTGCGCGCCGCCGTCGAAGAGGCGCAGGAGGCGGGCGTCATCGTCGTCGCCGCGGCCGGCAACGACGGCCGGGGTCCGGTGGCCTTCCCGGCCGATCTCCCCGACGTGGTGGCGGTGTCGGCGCTCGGGCGCACGGGTACCTATCCGCCGTCGGCCGCCGGCTCGGCCCAGCGGCGCGGGCCATACGGGCGCGATGGTGCCGACTTCGTCGCCGCCTTCTCGAACGTCGGCGCGATCGACGTCACCGCGCCCGGCGTCGCCATCGTGTCCACCGTGCCGGGCGGCTACCTGGACCTCGACGGCACGTCGATGGCCTGCCCGGCCGTCACCGGGACCATCGCGCGGATCCTCGGTGGGAGCCGGCGGCTGCGCAGCCAGCCTCGCGGTCCCGAACGCGCTGCGGCGGTGCTGGCCCGGCTGCGCCGCCGCGCCCGGTCGCTAGGCTTTCCCTCGTCGTTGGAAGGTGACGGCCTGGCCCGCTGAGGAGGTGACCCAGCCGTGAGTCGCTTCGTCCTGCGCTATCGGGGCGCCGGGCAGCCGCCTGTGGGCGAGCTCGACCACATCGAGCAGTCGCTGCACGTGCTCGACCGGTCGCCACGCATGCTGCTGGTCGAGGGCAGCGGTCGTGGCATCCGGCAGGTCCTCGCTGGACTGCCCGGATGGGTGGCCGTCGAGGAGGCCGTGGTGCCCGTGCCCACGACCGGCCCCGCGCTCGCTCCAGGCGCGAGCTGAGCCGTCAGCCCGGGAGCCGCTCGGGCGCGTAGAGGTTGAGCCGCCCGTCCCGGGCGAAGCCGGCCAGCGTCAAGCCGGCCCGTCGGGCGGCTGTCACCGCGAGCGCGGTGGGTGCACTCACCGCCACCAGGGCCGAGAAGCCGGCGGCCCACGCCTTCTGCACGATCTCGAAGCTGGCGCGGCTCGTGACCGCCAGCGCGAGGTCGTGGGCGGGGAGGCGATCGTCGAGCAGCAAGCGCCCGATCACCTTGTCGACCGCGTTGTGGCGACCGACGTCCTCTCTCGCCACGAGGGCGGAGCCGTCCGCGTCGAACGCGACCGCACCGTGGACCGCGCCGGTCGAATCGAACAGCGGTTGGCCGGCGAGCGCCACGCCGGCCAGGTCGGCCAGCGACTCGGGCGCGAACCAGGTGCGGGAGGCGTGGAGCGGAGCCAACCTGGCCTGCAGCTCGTCGAGGTCGGCGGTCCCGCAGATGCCGCAGCTCGAGGTGGTGGGCGTCAGCCGTGGCGTGGGCGTCGGTGCCCGGCCTCCGGTCTCGACCGTCACGACGTTGAAGTCGCTCTCGGTGGCCGAGCCCGTGGCGCAGTACCGAACGGACTCGATAGGCGCGCCGTCCAGCAGCCCCTCCGTCAGGCAGTAGCCCGCGGCCAACTCGTAGTCGTGCCCCGGGGTGCGCATGGTCGTGGCGACCAGCACCCCGTCGAGCTGGATGGCCATCGGCTCCTCGACGATCAGCTCGTCCGGACCCCGCCTGGCCGCGACGCCGTCCCATCGGGTCACGAGGACCGTCTCCGTGCGGCGGCGGGCCATGGCGACACGCTACCGGTGGTGCGATCCGCGCTCGCCTAACCAGCGGATCATTACGCTCGCTCCGCGGGACGGCCGGCCTGCCGGCAACCGACATGAGCCGGCAACCGACATGAGCCGGCAACACATGAGGAGGTGTGGGATGGAGATCAGCAACTCCCGGGTGTTCGCCGCCGAGGTGGTCGGAACCGCCGTACTCATGCTCGGCGGACCGGGCAGCGCCATTCTGGCCGGCGACAGCATCGGCACGCTCGGGATCGCGCTGGCCTTCGGCTTCAGCCTCCTGGTCATGGCGTACGCCATCGGCCATGTGACCGGCTGCAACATCAACCCGGCCGTGACGCTCGGCATGGTGCTGACCCGCAAGCTCACGTGGGCGCAGGCCGTCTTCTACTGGGTGGGGCAGTTCGTGGGCGCGGCCATCGGCGGTGTCGTCATCTACGCCATCGCCAACAACATCGACGGCTTCAGCAGCAAGAACAACTTCGCCGCCAACGGCTGGGACCAGTACAGCCCCGGTGGCTACGGCATCGTGGCGGCGATGTTCGTGGAGGTCGTCTTCACCGCGCTGCTCGTCTATGTGGTGCTGGCCACCACCAGCGGGCGGTTCCCCGCCGGCTTCGGTGGCCTGGCCGCCGGCCTCGCGCTGGCGCTCATCCACCTGGTGACCATCCCGGTCGACAACACCTCGGTCAACCCGGCGCGCAGCTTCGGATCGGCCCTGTTCGCCGGTCCCGACGCGCTGGGCCAGCTGTGGTTGTTCCTCGTCTTCCCGATGATCGGCGCCGCCGTCGGCGCGCTGATCTGGATCATGCTCGACGAAGCTCGGCTCGAGGACACGATGTTCGCCGAGGTGCCAGGGGCGACCGAGGTGCGCGACGCGGTCGACAAGCTGGACGACCGGCTCGACGACGTCGGTCAGGCTCGCCCCGGACCCGGTCCCGGATCCGCCGGATCGCCCAGGTCCCGACCGGCCTAGGGCTCGCGGTTGAGCTCCGCCGCCAGGTGGTGCGTGAGCTCGACCCCCACCGCCGCCATGCGCACCGTGTAACGGAGCACGTCGCCGTCCACCTCGAAGGTCCGCTCGACCGCGGTCACCTCCTTGGCCGTCCCCGTCGACGCCACGAGGCGGGACCGCAGATCGATGCGCTGGCCGGACAGCGTGCCCTCCTGGATCTCGACGATGCCGAACGGGTGCGACAGCACGACCTCGACGCCGCCCGGGCCGGCTGGCCGCCAGTACCCGGCCTCGGCGTGCAGCGGGAAGCCGTCCGGTATCCGGGCCGTCCGTTGGCCGTAGGCCAGGAACGGCTTGCCCACGTGGCCGAACGTCACCGTCTCGGTGTAGGCGAAGTCTTCGATCGTCGGGTAGCTGCCCGCACCCTCACCCCGCCAGGTCCCCAGCAGGAACGCCAAGCCCTCCAGGTCCGGATGCAACTGGGGCGACGCTCCTCCCACGGACCACCGACCGTAGCCCGCCCGGAGGGTCAGCTTTTCGAACAGAGTGTGCGCGAAGTGACGGTCAGAGCGCGCTTTCGGACATCTCCGTTCGAATTGCGCGGTGGGCGAGGCGGACGGGCGACGGGCGGACGGTGTCCGGGACGCGAAGAGGGCCGGCCCCTGTACGGGCCGGCCCTCTCAGCTCACCTCGTGCGAGGCTAGAAGTCCTCCATGCCTCCACCGGGCATGGCCGGAGCGTCCTTCTCGGGCTTGTCCACCACCACGGCCTCCGTGGTGAGGAACAGCGCGGCGATCGACGCCGCGTTCTGCAGCGCGGAGCGCGTGACCTTGGCGGCGTCGATGACGCCGATCTTCACCAGGTCCTCGTAGTCGCCGGTCACGGCGTTGAGCCCGTCGTTGCCGCTCAGGCCCTTGACCCGCTCGACGACGACGCCGCCCTCCATGCCGGCGTTCTCCGCGATCTGCTTGATGGGAGCCTCGAGGGACTTCGCCACCAGCCGGGCACCGGTCGCCTCGTCGGCGCTGAGACCGTCAGCGGCCTTGAGGACCGCGGCCTGGGCCCGCAGCAGGGCGACGCCACCGCCGGGCACGACACCCTCCTCGATGGCGGCCTTGGTGGTGGACACGGCGTCCTCGATGCGGTGCTTCTTCTCCTTCAGCTCCACCTCCGTGGCGGCACCGACCTTGAGCACGGCGACACCACCGGACAGCTTGGCCAGCCGCTCCTGCAGCTTCTCCCGGTCGTAGTCGGAGTCGGTGTTCTCGACCTCGGCCTTGATCTGGTTGATCCGGCCCTTGATGTCGTCGTCGACACCGCCACCCTCGACGATCGTCGTCTCGTCCTTGGTGATGATGACCTTCTTGGCCGAACCCAGCAGGTCGAGCGTGACGTTCTCCAGCTTCAGGCCCACCTCCTCGGTGATGACCTGGCCGCCGGTGAGGATGGCCATGTCCTGCAGCATCGCCTTGCGGCGCTCGCCGAAGCCGGGGGCCTTGACGGCCGCCGACTTGAACGTGCCGCGGATCTTGTTGACCACGAGCGTGGCGAGGGCCTCGCCCTCGACGTCCTCGGAGATGATCACCAGCGGCTTGCCGGTCTGCATGATCTTCTCCAGCACCGGGAGCAGGTCACGGACCGAGGAGATCTTCGAGCCCACCAGCAGGAGGGAGGCGTCGTCCAGGACGGCCTCCATGCGCTCGGGGTCGGTCACGAAGTACGGCGAGATGTAGCCCTTGTCGAAGCGCATGCCCTCGACCAGGTCCATCTCCATCCCGAAGGTCTGGCTCTCCTCGACGGTGATGACGCCGTCCTTGCCGACCTTGTCGATCGCCTCGGAGATCATCTGGCCGATCTCGTCGTCCGCCGCGGAGATGGCGGCCACCTGGGCGATCTGGTCCTTGTTGTCGACCTCCTTGGCCTGATCCTTGATGGAGCCGACCGCGGCCTCGACCGCAGCCTCGATGCCCCGCTTCAGGCTCATGGGGTTGGCGCCGGCGGCCACGTTGCGCAGACCCTCGCGCACCATGCTCCAGGCCAGGACGGTGGCCGTCGTCGTGCCGTCACCGGCCACGTCGTCGGTCTTCTTGGCGACTTCCTTGACCAGCTCGGCGCCGATCTTCTCGTACGGGTCCTCGAGGTCGATCTCCTTGGCGATGGAGACGCCGTCGTTGGTGATGGTGGGGGCGCCCCACTTCTTCTCCAGGACGACGTTGCGGCCCTTGGGGCCCAGCGTGACGCGCACGGCATCGGCGAGCTTGTTCATGCCCGCCTCCAGAGCCCGACGTGCCTGCTCGTCGAACGCGATCATCTTCGGCATCTGTGTCCCTCCATTGGGATCTCGGCGTTGGCCTGACGTGGGAACGTGGCGGTTCGCACTCTTCCTTGGCGAGTGCTAGCACTCTAACCGTGCGAGTGCTAACGGGCAACCGAGCCCCACGGTAGGGTCGGCGCGGTGGCGGCGGCGGACGCAACGACAGGGGACGTGGTGGTGGTCGGCGGCGGCGTCGCGGGGCTGGCCGCCGCGCTGGGCCTGGCCCGCCAGGGGCGAGCGGTCACGGTCCTCGAACGCGACGCGACCCCGCTGCCCGCCGGCCCCGAGGAGGCCTTCGGCTGGGACCGTCGCGGGGCTCCCCAGGTGCGGCACAGCCACGCCTTCCTCGCCCGCCTCCACAGCCTGCTGCGCGACCACTACCCCGATGTCCTCGACGCCCTGCTGGCCGCCGGCGCCACCGAGCAGCGCTTCGGCCAGCACCTGCCGCCGACCATGGTGGGCTTCGCGCCCGAGCCCGGCGACGAGGACCTGGTGATGCTGTGCTGCCGCCGCACCACGTTCGAGTGGGTGCTGCGACGAGCGGTGCTGGCCGAGGGCCGCGTCGAGCTCCGCACCGGCACCGCGGTCCGGGGGCTGCTCGCGGCCGGCGACGCGGACGCCGGTGAGGCGGTGCGGGTGGCCGGCGTCCGACTCGACAGCGGAGCCGACCTCCCGGCCGCGCTCACCGTCGTCGCCACCGGCCGGCGCAGCGCGCTCCCGGCCTGGCTCAGCGAGCTCGGCGCCCCCACGATGCCCGAGGAGGAGGACGACACCGGCATCGTCTACCTGTCGCGCTTCTACCGGCTCCGGGAGGCGGCGCCACGACCGGCTCAGGGCGCGGCGGTCGGCGGCGACCTCGGCTACCTCAAGTACGGCGTGTTCGCGGGCGACAACCGGACGTTCTCGATCACCCTGGCGGTCCCCGTCGCGGACGAGGAGCTGCGCCGGCTCCTGGGGGCACCGCCCGCGTTCGACGCCACGGCTCGATCGCTGGCGCCCGCGGCCGACTGGCTGGCCGGATCGCCCGAGCCGATCACCGAGGTCCACGTGATGGCCGGGCTCGTGAACCGCTGGCGAGACCTGGTGGTCGGCGGCCGGCCGCTGGCTCTCGGCCTCCACGCCGTCGGCGACGCGCAGGTCTGCACGAATCCCGCTCTACGGGCGCGGCTGCACGACCGGCTTCTGGCATGCCCATCTCATGGCCGAAGCGGTCCGCGCCCACCCCGGCGATCCTGCTCGCGCAGGCGTTGGCGCTCGACGCCGCGACGCGTGAGCACCTCCTGCCGTGGTACCGCGCGTCAGTCAGTCAGGACGCTGAGGCCCGGCGGGTCGCCGCGGCGCTGCTGGCCGGGGAGGACCCGGATGCCGATCAGTCGGATCCCCGGGCCTTCGTGCGCGCCGTGTTCCGGGACGGTCTGCTCCCTGCCCTGCGCCGCGACCCGGTGGTGCTGAGGGCATTCGTGCGCAACTTCAACCTGCTGTCGCCGCCCGAGGCCCTCATCAAGGATCCCGATGTCAGCGCGCGCGTGCTGGCCGCCTGGAACGAGCGGGATCAGCGTCCGCCGGAGGAGCCCACCGGCCCGGCCACCCGCGAGGAGCTGCTCGCCCTTCTGGCCGCCTGAACCCGACCCGTTCGAGCCTTCAGCCTCCGGCCCCTCTCAGCCTCCGGCGACTGCGGGGATGATGGCGACGGTCTCGCCGTCGGGCACGGTCGTGTCGAGTCCCTGGAGGTAGCGCACGTCGTCGTCGGCCACGAAGACGTTGACGAAGCGCCGCAGTGTCCCCTGCTCGTCGAACAGACGGTCGCGGAAACCCGGATGGGCGGCGTCCAGGCTGGCCAGCACCTCGGCCAGCGTCGAGCCCTCGACCTGGACCTCGGCCTGGCCGCCCGACATCGGGCGCAGGGTGGTGGGGATGCGGATGGTCACGGCCATGGCTGCGAAGCTACCGGCCCGCTCCCGACGAGCCCCCGTCCGTGCCGCCAGTGGACCCATGTTGCGGACGGACACGACCCCCGTGAGACTGATCCGATGGAGCTCTCCAGGCGGCGGTCGTTCCACCATCGCGACTTCACGGCCGCTGACCTCGTGACCCTGAAGGGCGGCACGACGATCTCGGTCTGCGTCCCGGCCAAGAACGAGGCGGCGACCATCGCCGGCATCGTCCAGGCGATCCGGACCCCGCTCGTGCTCGAGCACCCGCTGGTCGACGAGATCGTCGTCGTGGACGACCGCTCGACGGACGGCACAGGCGCGCTGGCGGCCGCCGCCGGCGCCACGGTCGTGTCGACCTGCGCGCCGCTGGCCGACGTGGTCCCTGGCACGGGGAAGGGCGAAGCGCTCTGGCGCGGTCTGGCGGCATCGACCGGCGAGCTGGTCGTCTTCTGCGATGCCGACATCACGGACTTTGACGCCCGCTTCGTGCTCGGTCTGGTAGGACCGTTGCTGACCGACCCGTCGGTCCAGTTCGTCAAGGGCTTCTACGAGCGGCCCGACACGCACGCCCCCGGCACCGGCGGGAGGACCACCGAGCTCGTGGCCCGGCCGTTGCTGTCGCTGCTGTTCCCTTCGCTCACCGGTGTCGTGCAACCGCTGTCCGGCGAGTACGCGGCCCGCCGTCCGGTGCTCGAGCAGGTCCCGTTCGTGCAGGGCTACGGGGTGGACCTCGGGCTCCTCATCGACGTGCAGGCGCGCTGGGGGGCGGGCGCCATCGCGCAGGTCGACCTGGTCTCCCGCCACCACCGCAACCGGAGTCTGGACGAGCTCTCGCCCCAGGCGCTGTCGATCATGCAGACGGCGTTCGCGCGGGCCGGGTGGCCGGCCGAACGACCGGCGACGCTGCGCCGTCCTGGCCTGCCGCCGCTGGCCTGCGCCCACGTCGAGCGGCCGCCGCTGGCCGAGCTCCGCGAGGCGGACCGCCGGCCAGGCCAGTGCCTGAGCCCTCCGCGATCAGGCGTGCACAGCGGGCAGCCGATCGGCCCAGGGTCGGGCCTCCTCGAGCTGTGACGCCACCCGGATCAGCAGGTCCTCCCGGGCGTAGGGGGCCACGAGCTGGACCCCGACGGGCAGATCGCCGGCAGTCCAGAACAGCGGCAGGCTGACCGCCGGCTGGCCGGTGATGTTGAACTGCGCCGTGTACTGCAGGACCTCCACCACCCGCTGCCCGCCCAGCTCGGGATCGGACAGGTACCCGATCTCGGGCGGGGGGACCGCCAGCGTCGGGGTGAGCAGGAGGTCGAAGCCGTCCTCCAGCCACCACGTCTGCACGCGGCGGGACCACTCATGGAGCCAGTTCACGGCCTCCACGTAGACGGGGGCGGGCACCGAGTCGCCGATGGCACGGAAGGCGAGGTTGTCTCCCTCGATGTCGTCCGGTCCGGCCGCACGGCCGACGTCGCGCTCCATCTGGGCGATGGAGGCCGCCGTCGCGGTGGCGACGATGGTGATGAAGCGCGGGATCAACTCGGGATCCTCGAGCGCCGCTGGATGTCGCTCCTCGACGTGATGGCCGAGCGAGCCCAGGAGCTCGGCGGCGTCCCGAACGGCCGCGGCGCACTCCGGGTTGGCAGCCATGCCGGACTGGAGGGGATGGTCGAGGAACCCGATCCGCAGCTTCCCCGGATCCGCACCCACCTCCTGCCGCGAAGGGCCGCGACGGGTCCGGCGCGACGTACGGGTCACCGGGCTCGTAGCCGGCGATGCAGTCGAGCATGGCCGCGGTGTCGCGCACGGTTCGTGAGACGACACCGTCGGTCGTCGCGCCCATCCACTCCTCGCCGATCGGCGCGTGCGTGACCCTGCCGCGGCACGGCTTCAGGCCCACCAGGCCGCACTCGCTGGCCGGGACGCGGATGGAGCCACCACCGTCGTTGGCGTGGGCGGCCGGCACCATCCGCGCCGCCACGGCTGCGGCGGAACCGCCGGACGACCCGCCGGTCGAGTGGGCGGGGTTCCACGGGTTGCGGCTGGGGCCGTAGGCCAGGGGCTCCGTGGTGACCGTGCTGCCCAGCTCGGGCGTGTTGGTGCGGCCCACGACGACCAGCCCGGCGGCGAGGAACCGGCGGGCCAGCGCGGTGTCCTCGGTCGCCCGGAACCCGGCCTCCTTCAGGAAGCGGCTGCCCATGTGGTGCGGGTCGCCGGCCATCGCGATGCCCAGGTCCTTCAAGAGGAACGGCACGCCGCGGAAGGGGCCGTCGGGCAGCGGGCCGGCCGCCTCGCGGCGGGCGTCCTCGAACCGCTCGTAGATCACCGCGTTGATCTCCGGGTTGACCTTCTCGATGCGTTCGATGGCGGCGTCCACCAACTCCAGCGGCGATGCCTTCCCGTCCCTGACGAGCGCGGCCTGCGCGGTGGCGTCGAGCGTGCTGAGGTCGTTGTCGGCTGGCATGGGACAGGATCGTACGGGCAACGGCGAGCCCTAACCTTCGCCGGTGCGCGTCCTCGCCGTCACCGACAAGTTCCGCGGGACGGCGTCGGCGGCAGAGGTGGCGGCGGCGGTGGGACGGGCCGTCGCCGGGTTGGGCGGGACGTGCGACGAGGCGCCCGCGGCCGACGGGGGCGAGGGCACGCTCGCCGCGCTCGGCGGCCCCACCCGTACGACGACCGTGATGGGCCCGCTCGGAGATCCGGTGGACGCACCGTGGCGGCTGCACCGGGGCACCGCCGTGATCGAGATGGCGCAGGCGTCCGGACTGGCTCTGGTCGGCGGCGCTGCGGACAACGATCCGGTCGCGGCCTCCACCCACGGCACGGGCGAGCTGATCGCCAGCGCGCTCGATGCGGGAGCGAAGCGGATCATCGTGGGCATGGGCGGTTCGGCCACGACCGACGGCGGCTTCGGCGCGGTGCGCGCCATCTCCGGCGCGGGACGGCTCAAGGGCGTCGAGCTGCTCGCGGCCTGCGACGTCCGCACGCTCTTCGTCGACGCGGCCCGCGTCTTCGCCACGCAGAAGGGGGCCACGCCCGCCCAGGTCGCGCTGCTGACCCGGCGCCTCGAGCGCCTGGTCGACGTGTACCGCGAGGACTTCGGCGTCGACGTCGCCCCGCTGGTCGGCGCCGGCGCGGCAGGCGGCTTGGGTGGTGGATTGGCCGCGGTCGGCGCCGAGCTGGTCAGCGGGTTCGACCTGGTCGCCGACGAGCTGGGTCTGGCCGAGCGGATCGAGGCTGCTGACGTCGTCGTCACTGGAGAGGGGTTCCTCGACGAGGAGAGCTTCGAGGGCAAGGTGGTCGGCGGCGTCGCCGCCATGGCGACGGGCGCCGGGCGGCCGGTGGTGGCCATCGTCGGCGAGGTGCTCGACGGGGTGACCCTGCCGGCCGGGCTGCACGTCGTGTCACTCGTCGAGCGCTGCGGGCGAGTGGACGCCTTCGAGCGGACCGATGCCGCGATCGAGGACGCGGCGCGCGCCGTCCTCACCGAACTGACACGCTGACGGGCCGGCGGGCTGACGTTCGAGTGGCCGACGAGCCGGGGCTGGACCTTCGAGTGGGCCGGCGGGCTCGCAGCGGCTCAGGTGGTGGGCGGCGCCGAGGACGTCGTGGTGTCCCCCGTGACGGCGTCGGCGGCCACCGGCGGCGTGGCCGTCACCCCGCCGGCCTTGTCCGCGCCCAGGAGGACGAGGATGTTGGCGTCGGCGATCTTCGTCGGGTCGGCCAGCGGCAGGGCGGGCGGGAACAGGCCGCTCGGCGTCAGGCCGATCGAGGTGGCGACCTCACCGGCCTGCGCCTCGAATCCCTCGGTGTAGTACACGGCGCTGGCCTGGTACTTGGCGTTGGCGTCGGTGGCCGGCAGGAACGTGGCTGTCGGGAAGGCCGCCTGCAGCGACGTGGTGGCACTGCCGGCCAGGCCCTTGACTCCGGCACCGTTGGCGACGATCACCTTGGCCTCGGACATGTCCGCCTCCGGGACGGTCGAGGACGTCGTCGTGTCCAGCGCCGAGTCGCTCGGCTCCTCGGTCGACGGCGAGGCGCTGCCGCCGTCGGAGTCGTCGCTGATCTGGTTGAGTATGAACAGACCGAGCAGCGCCGCCACCACGACCAGAACGATCGTGACCGCGGTCGAGGTACCGGCGGGCCGCGCCGGAGGCCGTTGGGAGCTGGAGCGCCGCTGGTTCACTGATGCACCATCCTCTGCTGCGCCGTGAGATGCCGCTCGGTCCACGGCATCGGCACAGCCTGCCCGACGACCAGGGGTGATACAAGCACCCCCGACACCCCGTAGGGTCGAGTGGAGGCCGGGTTAGCTCAGTCGGAAGAGCAACCGCCTTGTAAGCGGTAGGTCGCGGGTTCGACCCCCGCACCCGGCTCCGTGTGGCGGCTCGGCGGCCAGCCCTCTGCGTCAGGCGCTGGGGTCGCCGGCGGCGCGAGCCTGCTCGAAGCGGGCGGCGACGTCGTCCCAGTTGACGATGTTCCACACCGCCTTGACGTAGTCGGCGCGGACGTTCAGGTACTGGAGGTAGTAGGCGTGCTCCCACGCGTCGATGACCAGCAGCGGCGAGCCGGACTGGCCGACGTTGCCCTGGTGGTCATAGATCTGCTCGATGTAGAGCCGCTCGCCGAAGGTGTCCCAGGCCAACGAACCCCAACCTGATCCCTGCACCGTCGTGGTCGCCTGGCTCAGGTGGTCCTTGAACTGGTCGAACGAGCCGAAGTTCTCGTCGATCGCCGCCGCCAGCTCGCCGGTCGGCTTCTCGCCACCCTCCGGGCTGAGGTTCTTCCAGAAGATCGAGTGCAGCACGTGACCGGACAGGTTGAAGGCCAGGGTCTTCTGGAGGCCCACGATCGTGGAGTAGTCGCCGGACGCCCGCACCTCCTCCAGCTTCTCCATCGTCGAGTTGACCCCGTCCACATAGGCCTTGTGGTGCTTGTCGTGGTGCAGCTCGAGCACCTGCGCCGAGTAGTGCGGCTCGAGCGCGGAGTAGTCGTAGGGCAGGTCAGGGAGCGTGTAGGGCATGGCGTTCAACCTCCGTCAACCGGTGTGCCCCTGTTGTAGTCGCCGCAAACCAGGGCCGACGTCAGATCGCGGTCAGATGGCGAATGCCGCCCGGCGCCCTTCCAGCACCGCTTCGTGAAGCGTGCGGGGCGCGACGCAGTCCCCGGCGCGGGCGAACGCCCCGGGCAGCGGCTCGTCGGGGAGGCGGAAGCCGCAATCGACGACGGCTACGCAGGCGAGGGTCCGGCGGCGGCCCGTGAAGCGGTCGTCGACGTCGACCTCCAAGCCGTCTGTGCCGTCTGTGCCGTCGCCGCATCGGCGCACGGTACGCACGACCGAATGGCGCTCGATCTGCACGCCGCGCTGCTGGAGGCGCACGTTGGCCGGCGCCAGGTCGCCGGTGCGCGACAGCTCGTTGCCGGCGATGAGATCCTGCGTCACGAGCGTGGCCCGCTCGCCCAGCTCCTCCGCCAGCGCGACGGCGATCGGGCCGCCGATCGGATCGAGGAGCACGACAGGGCCGGCGACCGGGAGCTCGGCGACCCCGGCTCGAACGTCCGCCACGTCCAATACCGTTGCATCGTCAACGATGTCGTAGGGCGGCACACCGCGTCGGCTGCCCGTGCACTGCAGGACGACCTCGCCGGGTTGCGCCGACCAGTCGGCTGCGCCAAGCCCCACCGGCACGCCGAGCCGCTCGAGCTCAGCGGCCAGCCACGCCACGAGCGGGCCGCCGGGCCCGGCGACGGCAGCCATCCCGCCGACGTGGTCGCTCCGCTCGACCACTCGGACACGGTGCCCGCGCCGCGCCGCGACCCGCGCCGCCTCCAGCCCGGCCGGACCCGCTCCGACGACGAGCACGTCGCGGGCATGGCCCGGCGACATCCACTCGGGGTCCTCCGTCTCGTGCCCGCTGGTGGGCTCCCCCACGCAGGTCACGATGGGGTTGCGGGCGTCGCGCACCTGGCAGGTCTGGTTGCATCGCAGGCACGGGCGGACCCGCTCCGGCGTGCCCGCCGCCACCTTGGCCACCAGATCGGGGTCGGCGATCTGGGCGCGCGTCATCTCGACCGCGTCGCACACGCCACCGGCCACCGCCCCCGTCGCCTGGACGGCGTCGACCACCGAGCCCTGCAGCACGACAGCGACACGGTCGGGGACCGCGCCCCGGACATCACGGCACAGATCCAGGTTGAACCCCTCCGGCTCGTGATGGTCGGGACGCGTCTTCTCGGCCGTGAAGATCGCGCCCCGCACCACCACTAGGTAGTCGATGACCTCGCTCAGCGATTCCGCCAGGCGCCGGCGCCTGCTCCGGGGTGATGCCGGCCCAGGGCGCGAGCTCGTCGCACGAGAGTCGCAGCCCGAGCACGGCTTCTTCGCCGGCTGCGTCGCGGACAGCCGCCAGCACCGTCCGAGCCAGCAACAGGCGGTCAGAACCCCACACGTCCGCGCGGTGGTTGGTCAGCCCGGACAGGAACTGCCTGAGCAGGCTGTGCTGGCCGGCGTTCACCTCGACGCCGTCCAACCCGCACGACACGGCCATCGCGGCCGCCGAGGCGAAGCCGTCGACGACGGCCGCGATGTCCTCCGGCTCCATCCACTTCGGGACCTCTCGGCTGTTCACCTCCGGCACCCGCGACGGTGCCCACAGCTCTCGCTGCGAGTAGGCGGACGAGCCCTGCCCGCCGCTGTGGCCGAGCGCGGCCAGGGCCAAGGTGCCCTCGGCGTGGAGCGCGTCGGCGATCCGGGCCCAGCCGTCCGCGGCCGCGCTCGGCCAGTGGGCAACGCTCGTACGGCCAGTCCGACGGGTGGACGCTGGCCTCCTCGAGGATCACCGTCCCGCATCCCCCCACGGCCCGCCGGCGGTAGTAGGCGAGGTGCCTGTCCGTGAAGCGCCGGTCGTCGTCGCCGAGGTTGGTCACGTGGGGGCCGAACAGGACGCGGTTGGCCGCCGTACGACGGCCGAGCGTCAGGGGGCGGAGCAGCTCGGACAGATCACTCGGCGCCGGAGCGGCGACGGCGGCGGACGGCGAGGCCACGACACCTACTTGTAGTAGCGCGCGGCCGCCACCGCCTGCTCGCCGTACGCGCCATCGAACAGCACGGTGTGCACCAGGAGCGGGTAGAGCTGGTAGAGCGCCACGCGATCCTCGTGGCCCTCGGCCAGCGGCCAGGTCTCGTCGTAGGCGGCGAACGCCAGCTCGCTGACACCGCCGAACAGCGCCAGCATGGCGAGGTCGACCTCGCGCCGGCCGCCGTAGACCGAGGGATCGATGAGCCAGGGTCGACCGTCATCGGACCAGAGGACGTTGCCGATCCAGAGGTCGCCGTGGACTCGGGCGATCGGCTCGGCCGGCTCGACGAGATCGGCAATCTGGTCCTCGAGCTCGGCGATCTCACCCGCCTCGTCGGGGTCGAGGGCGCCGGCATCCACCGCCAGTCGGAGGAACGGTTCGATCCGTCGCTCCCACCAGAACTCCGCCCACGTGGCCGCGTTGCGGTTGTCAAGCGGCAGCGGTCCGATGAAGCCCGGCCGGTTGAAGCCGTAGGAGGGCGCGCCAGCACGGTGCATGATGGCCAGGCCGCGCCCGAGCGCCTCCTCGTCCCGGTGTCCGTGGCGGTGGGGCTGGATCCAGGGCAGCACGAGCACGCGCGGGTCGTCGTCCGGCCCGTCCGCCACCGCCAGGACCTCCGGGACCGGCAGGGCCGAGGCGCCCGCCAGCCAGCGCAGCCCGGCCGCTTCGGCGGCGAAGATCCCGACCGGAGCTCCCGCCCGGGTCTTGGCGTACACGGTGCGCCCGTCGGCCAGCTCGAGCCGCCAGCCTTCGCCGACGTCGCCGCCCCCGATGGGGTGCGAGGCACCAACGGCCACCCCGAGCGCCCGCGCCACAGATGTCGCGACGCTCATTGGTGCACCAACTTGGGATTCACAGCGGTCCAGGCGCGCCGGCGTCGGGGAGCACCAATGAGCCGTCCGCCGCTTCGCGGCGGACAACGCACCGTGACATGGAGCTCGCTCCGCTCGCTCATTGATGCACCACGAGGGTCTGGAGGTGCTCGACCAGACCGCGGCAGGCCGGTTCGATCAGGTCGTACATCTCGCTGAACCCGCCGTCCTCGCCGTAGTACGGGTCCGGGACATCGGTACCGAGGCCCGACCCGTCGGCCGAGGGGTCGAACGCCCTCAGGAGGTGGATGCGGTCGAGCTCGCCGTCACCGGACACCAGCGCCCGCAGGTCGCGCACGTTGTGCGCGTCCATGGCGATGACCAGATCCCACTCGGGCAGCTCGTCCCGCGTCAGCTGACGGGCCCGGTGCTCGATCGGGATGCCGCGGCGAGCCGCCTCGGCCAGCGTGCGGGGATCCGGACGGTCGCCGAGGTGGTACCGGGAGGTGCCAGCACTGTCGACCTCGACCAGGCCGGTGAGCCCGGCTTCGTCGAGGAGCTGGCGCAGCACGGCCTCTGCGGCCGGCGAGCGGCAGATGTTGCCCAGGCACACGAAGCAGACGCGGACCGCAGCCCTCACCGACACCCTCCGGTCAGCGACGCGTAGCCTGATCCGGCCGAGCGCGCTCCATCATCGTGCCGTCACATTCGCCACCGGCGGCAGGCTACTAGTGCCGCCACTGGTAACAGTTGCCCTGTCGACGCTGAGTCAGGTTCGTCGCTCGCAAGGCGCGACGACGAGGAATAGCCATAGCTATTTCGAGGAGACGGAACGCAGCGAGCGGCGGAACTGGCCAGCGGAACAGGGCAAAGTTGCCGGCGGGGGCACTCGGCCCCGTCCCACGGATGAGAGGCCGGGAGGGCCACCTGCACGAGGGTGCTGTGCCCGTCGGCGACCAGGTAGCCACGCCCCGTCGCCGCCGGCGCCACCGGCCAGCGGGGCAGCGACAGGCCGAACAGGTCCCCGTCGACGTCGGAGCCCGGCTGCAGGAGCAGACCCCGCCGGCGACGCCGGAGGTCCTGCGTCCAGTGTCCGTACGCGGATCGAAGCGCATCGGTGCGGCCCGCAGCCAGCACGTTGGCCTCACCGGTGAGCAGGCGGGCCAGGACGCCTTCGGGATCGTCGACCAGCTCCGCGTCGTCGATGAGCACCACCAAGGGCCGATCATCTGCAGCGGCGGCGACGGCCGCGGCGAGCTCGGCCACCGTCGAGCACGGCACGCCCGGCGCGCACGGCCAGGGGAGGTCGGTACCAGCTCCACGCGGGACGAGTGCGACGACGGTGGCGGACGGCTCCAGCCGCACGGCCATCCGACCGAGGAGGGCGAGGGTGCTGGAGCGGCCCGAGCGCGCCGGCCCCGCCACTAACAGGTGCTCGCCGGAATGCAGCTCCACATGGCTCGGACCGAGGGTCTCGCCATCGATCCCGAGCGGCAGCAGCAAGGAGGCGCCGCGATCCGCCTGGCGGCCGCGCCCGCGGCAATCCGGCCGCAGGCAGCTCGTCCTCGGCGACCCGAATCGGGAGGCACCTGATCGCCGGTGGCCGAACGGCGACGTCGACCAGCCCCCACTGCCTCGCGACGGCGGCGACGGTCCCGACCGGATCGGCGGGACGCGCCACCTGCAGCTCGCGACCGTCGCCGGCCAGGCAGGCACGACCGGGCGGGAGGCCGGCGACCGCACCGGGCGCGAGTCCAGCCGCCACCGCGTCCGTCCTGTCCGCCAACCGGAAGACGAGTCGCTCGCCCACGCCACCCGACACGGCGAGCGGCAAGGCTCCCGGCCGATCGAGCCCGCCGGCGACGACGATGCCGGCAGAGGGGCCCTCGACGAGGATCCGGTCCAGGAGGTCGGCGAGCTCCGGGCCAAGGCGGGCGGCGACGTCCTGCCGCCAGCCCGCCAGCCGGTCGACCACGAGCAGGATCGGCGGGCCGGCGCGGTCGCCCCCTTCTCGCGGCAACCTCCGGCCGAGGTGGCGGAGGAGCCGGGCCAGGCGTTCGTCCTCGCCGGGAGTGATCACGCTCCCCGTATGCGGGAGCGCCTCCAGGGCCCGCAGGGCGGGATCCGAACCGACGACGTAGAGGTGGAGCGCCGCCGGAGACGTGGCCGCGGCCGCCGCCACGGCGAGTGCCGCCAGCGCGGTCGTCGTCCCGCTCCCGACGGCGCCGATGCACAGCGCGTGGCCCTTCCGCCGGTCCCATGTCCAGGGGCCCTGCGTCTGGCGATCCGGATCGTCGACCACGCCCGACGCCCCTGGCGGCAAGTCGTCGAGCGCGAGCTCGGCGGGGAGGGGCGGCAACCACGGGCGCGGCGGGAGGACCGCCGTCCTGGCGGCGGCACCGATCGTGGCCACGAGCCCGTCGAGCGCCGCGGGGCCGTCCGCCACCGGCCGATCCGGGTCGATGCTCACAGCCTGGCCGGCCAGCTCCGCCCTCGGCAGCGACACCGAGGCGACCTGCACGGGCACGAGCTCACCCGGCCCGAACCGGATGACCGCCCGTCCCGGACGGTGACGGGGGATGGCCGCCGCGGTCGTCTCACCGACCACATCGATCGAGTCCGCCGGGTCCTGCACGCGAAGGGCGATGCGGATGTTGGTGTTGGCGCGGATGTCGTCGCTCACCGCGCCGGCCGGCCGCTGGGTGGCGAGGATCAGGTGCACGCCGAGGCTGCGGCCCCGCTGAGCCACGGCCACGAGCGAGGGGATGAAGCCCGGGACATCGGCCGCGAGCGTGGCGAACTCGTCCACCACGACCACCAGCCGGGGGATCGGTGGCCGCCCGGGCACGCTCCGATAGGAGGTGAGGTCGGGTGCACCGCGGTCGCGCAACATGGCCTCGCGGCGATGAAGCTCTGCGTGCAGGCTCCGCAGCGCTCGCTCGGCCAGACGGTCGTCGAGATCCGTGGCCGTGCCGGCGACGTGCGGGAGCCGAGCGCAGGCGTCGAAGGCGGCGCCTCCCTTGTAGTCGACGAGCAGGAAGGCCAGGTGCTCCGGTCCCGTGCCGGCAGCCAGGCCGACGATCAACGCCCGGAGGAGCTCGCTCTTGCCGGAGCCGGTCGTCCCGGCCACGAGCATGTGGGGTCCGTCACGCACGAGATCGATCTCGACCGGACCGTCAGCCGCCAGCGCGAGACGGGCGCGGAGCGGCGGATCATCCCCGGCGGTGCGCCAGTGGGCACGGAGCTGTTCGGCGTCGTCGAGCGGGTCGGCGATGAGCTCGGTGAGCGCGACGACGGCCGGGAGGCCCCGCCCTCCTCCGGGTCGTTCGGGATCGTGGAGTCCGGCGAGGGCGAGTGCCACCCGTCGGGCGGTGGTCGACGAGGCGCCGGCCGGCCTGACGTGCTCGGCCAGGCCGTCCTGACCGGGGCGCTGGATGCTGGCCGACCCGTCGGCTCGGAGCTGTACGACGGTCCGGCACGCACTCGGCAGTGCCGCCATGTCTTCGGCCACGACGAGCGCCGCGGCCGACGGGTCCTCGGACAGCAGACGGCGAGCCGGCGTGTTGCGAGCGGCGAGCAGCGACGGATCCTCGACCACGAGGAGCAGGTGCGGGCACGCGGGCGGGTCCGTCGGCCGGTCGATCCCGGCGAGGACCGAGTCGACCTCGGCACCGGCCGCCACCAGGCGCTCGCCGCCGGCGGGGTCCTCGGTGTGGGGCAGCCAGGCCAACCACGATCCTTCACCGGACGCAGCCATGACCGCCGCAGCACCCGCCGCGTCGACCGATGACCCGGCCGCCAGCCCGGCCACCAGCAGGTCCGCGGGCCCGTGGGCCGCGACGAGTTGGAGCACGAGGCTGCGCAGGAGCGCCCGTGCCGCCGGGGCGGGACCGACGACGCCCACCAACTCACCTGGCCCGAGATCGACGGTGACCGGCACGTCGGGCAGGATGCTGGCCGCCTCGATGAGAGCCCAGGCCTCGCGCACCAGCGCCCGGCCGCCGTCTTCCGGACCGGCCAGCACCGGACCGGCCAGCATCGGGCTCTCGAGCCCCGCCGCTCCGGCGAGCACGGGCGGGACGAGCTGCTCGCCCCGGCCCACCACTGCGAGGTAGGCGGCCGGGGCGTCCCGGCGGCGGGCCCACAGCTCGGGGCTGCGCGAGCACGCCGGCTCGTACGGCGTCGCCGAGCTCGAAGGCGAGCGCGCGGTGTCGCTCTGCCCGCTCGGACTGGTGGGCGGCGAGATCGCGGGCGAAGCGCTCGAGCTCGGCATCGGCGTGGCGGCGACCGGCGCGGCGGCGGGCCTGGCGCTTCCCGCGGTACCAGAGCGCGGCACCCATGGTCCCCGCCGCACCCACGGCGCTCAGCAACAGGAAGGCCGGCCTTCCGGTCAGGAGGGCGACGACGGCACCGGCGACCAGTGTGACCACGACGGCCGCCAGCCCAGCCGTGGCCGGGAGGTCCCCCGCCACCGGGGCGGCCGGCATGCGCACCGGTGCCGGCGGAGGTGGCATCGCGGCCGGGGGCGGGCGGTGCAGCGGGACCGTCCAGTGCGGGCCGACCGCGAGGGGCTGCGATCCGTCGGCGGGCTGTGATCCGTCTGCGGGCGGTGGCCGTCGCCCGAAGTCGACCGCCGCGCCAGCCTCACCCTCGTCCCGGAGAACCACGGCCGACGTCGCGCCGAGCGCCAGTTCGTCCCCCACGGCGAGAGAACGGGCGCCGTCCACGACCGACGCGCCGACCCGGCTGGCGCGAGGCGCACCGAGATCGGTCAGCTCCACTCGGCCACCGGCGCCCACCTCGACCACGGCCTGGAATCGCGCCAGGGAGGGATCCTCGATGCGGAGGTCGGCGTGACGGCCTCGGCCCACGACCTGCGCACCCACGGCCAAGGGCAGGTCCCGGCCGGCGTCCGGGCCGGCCAGGGTGCGCAACACGAGTCCCGTGGGCCGGTCGACGGCCAGCGGCCGGCCGTCCTTGCCGTCGCAGTCGATCTCGATCTCGATCGTCGATCCGCGCCTGAGACCGCCGGCCCGCAGAGGCAGGCCGGGCGGCAACGGGCGGCCGTCGATGCGGACGGTCTCCGGCTCCGTGACAGCGAGCCGGCCGTCTCGCGACCGGAGCACACCGGCCAGGTCGGCCGCCGTCGCGGCTGGATGGTGGAGCGTGAGCTCGACCTCCCGTTCGGCGCCGCCGGCATGGCGCAGCACGACGCGGACCGAGGACTGATCGCCGCACGCGGTGATGGTGGTCATGGCGGTGAGGGTGTGCCTGGGGCGGGCCGATTCGGAAAGCGAAAGCGGCGACCTGCGCTCCGGGTGAGACCCGGGTGAGACCAGGTGAGACCCTCCTCCGCCTGCTGAGTCAGGTGAGGCCGGTGGTGAGAGCCAGGTGAGCGCCCTGGTGAGAGCAGTGGTGAGACCAGTTCCGACCCTGCCCGCATGGACATCGTGCGGATCACCCACCTCACCCTTCCCCCCTCCCGGACCGGCGGGCCCAGCGGTCATCGCCGGGGGCTGACGGCTCGCCTCAACGACGAGTGGGATCACCTGGTGGCCGACCACCGCGTGCGAGCCGACCTGGCCGCGGCACCGATCGCCGGCCATCACGAGCTGACGGGCCTGCTGGCCGCGTGCGGCGGCGACCCCGCCGTCGGCATCGACGCGGCCGACGCCCTCCTCGCTCAGGTCGTCGCCGCCGGGCTGGAGGGCCGGGTGCTCGCCTCCCGGGTCGTCCTCCAGCGGGTGCTCGGCGCGCTCGTGCGCATCGCCATCCGGCGCACCCGCTCAGCTCCTCGCCGCTGCGCTCCCCTGTTCGACGAGCTGTGCTCGACGGCGTGGCTCGTCATCGGCTCCTACCCGCTCGCCCGGCGACCGAGGGCGATCGCCGCCAACATCTGCCGTGACACCGAGTACCTGACGTGTGTGCGCCCCGAACGCCTGCACGACCGCCGCCGGTGCGGGCCGTTGCGCGAGCGCGACGAACCGGTCGTGGACCTGTCGGGTCGACCGGACCGCCATCCGTCGGACGAGCTGCGTGGGCTGCTCCAGGACATCGGGTCCACCGTGGCGCTGGCCGAGCCGGAACTGGCCCTGCTCGACGCCCTCGCCGGTGGCGCGTCGACGGCCGCCATCGCATCGGAGCTGGGCTGCACCGACCGCACGGTTCGCAACCGCCGGGATCGCCTCGTCGGACGGCTGCGCGAGCTCGCCACCGACGTCGCCTGCTGACACCGGTCCGGGGAGCGTTCCAGATCGTCGGCACACGGCAAGCGCGCGCCGGGCGTCAGGGTCGTGCGATGCCGACGACCTTGCCCCAGTTGACGGCCGCCACCTTCACGACGTCACCGGGATGCGTGGCGTGGACCATCTGCCCGCTGCCGATGTAGAGGCCGACGTGGCTGATGGGGCTGTAGTAGAAGACGAGGTCGCCCGGCTGGATGTCGCCCTGCGACACGTGCGGCAGCGCCGCGTACTGCGACCGCGAGCTCCGCGGCAGGCCGCGGCCGGCCTGGCCCCACGCCCACGACGTGAGCCCGGAGCAGTCGAACGCCACGCCCGGGACTGGCTGTGGCGTAGCGGTAGCCGACGCCGAGCTGGCTCATCGCCGCGGCGACCGCACCGGCCGCTCCCGGCGACGGGGCGGGGACGTTGGCGCCGGCGCGCGGACCCGACGGAGCAGACGAGCGCCCGCTGGACTGCGAGCTGATGGTGCGGCCACCGCCACCGCCACCGGAAGAGGAGTTCGAACCGGAGCTGGTGCGTGAGCGGGCCGCCGCCTGCTGGGCCCGGCGGGCCTGCTCCTGCACGACGAGCGTGGCCAGCTCGCCCTTGACCTTGCTCTGGAGCGCGCCGGCCTTCTGGATCGAGGCGTCGACCTCGGCCTTCTTGTCGGACAGCGCCTTCTGCAGCGTGCGCTTCTTGGCCTGCTTGGCCTCGAGGTTCTGCCGCTCCTCGGCGGCGTCCTGGCTGACGGTCTCCAGCTCGTCGATCTTCGAGACGGACGAGCCGAGCACGAGCTCGGTGTACTGCTCGCGCTGCGCGGCCACGGCCGGGGCGTCCGTCCCGCCGAGGATGGCCGCGACGCCGTCGCCCTGGACGCCATAGATGTAGGACTGCACCGCGAAGCCCTGCATGGCGGTCCGCATGGAGCTGACCTGTGCCTCCAGCTCCGCGACGCGCTTCTGGGCCACCGCCACCTCGGCGTCGACCTCGGCCAGCTCGGTCTCGACCCGGTCGTACTCCTCACCGAGGTCGAACGACTGGTTGTTCAGCGCCTCGATCTGCGCGGCGATCCGCTGGGCTTCCTCGCGCTTGTCCTCCACCGGGCTGGCGGACGCCGACTGCGTGACACCGACCGCTCCGACGACCAGCAGCAGCCCCAACGCCAGGGACCGCGTGAACGGGGCCGCGGACGACCGGGAACGATGCGCGACCCTCACCGACACGGAGCGTGAGGATAGCAGCCCGTTACGGAATGGTTGCGATCCGCGCCGCCGGAACGCAACACAACCACCCTGGGTACCGGTGTCATGGGCTGATCACCCCACCAGGGTGCGGTTGTGCGCGCCCTCCGTGGCGCGATACCCGAGCCGGGCCGAGAGCTCTTCCGCCCCGGCGAGCAGCGCGGCGATCACGCGGTCGAGCTCGGGGCCCACCGGACGATCGCCCGAGAAACGCAGCGGTGAGGGCCGCGACGACCCGGCCCGGCGCGCTGACCACCGGTGCGGCGTACGCCGTGATCCCGTCCTCGAGATCATTCACGGATTCGGCGTACCCGACGGCCCTGGCCTTCGCCAGCTCGTCCATCAGCTCGTCGAGGGTGGTCGGACCGCGTCCGGTCATGCGGTCCAACTTGCGGTCCTTGTAGAGCGCAGCGAGCTCCCGCTCGTCCCGGCCCAGGAGGATCGCCCGCCCCATGGCGGTGAGATGCGCGGGGTATCGGCCACCCGGCTGCACTTCAGCCCAGACGGTGGCGGCCTCCGGCAGCTGCGCGCGCGAGACGACGACGTCGGTGCCGTCGAGCACACCGATCGCCGTGTACGCCCCCGTCTCGGCGGCCAGCCGCACGAGGATCCCGGCGGCCTGGCGAGCCAGCGGATCGCTGAGGAGGTACCCGGTCCCGAGCTCGTAGGCGGCGAGACCGAGTCCCCACCGCCCTTCGTCCGGGTAGTAGGTGACGAAGCGCTCCTCAGCCATGACGTGGAGGAGGCGATACGTGCTGGACCGGGGAAAGCCGCAGTCACGAGCGATGGCGCTGGCCAGCACCGGGCGCTGGTGCTGCGCCAGGTACTGGAGGATCCGGAGAACCCGTCGCCCGCTGGTGTCGGGCGTCCCGTTCGCCATGTCCGACCAGCCTCCTCTCGCGCGCCAACCGGCGCGAACGCTACGACGCACTGTTCACAACTGAACGACCGATCAAACGCTCCGCCCGACCGGGTGTCCCACAGGGGGGACAGTAGTGAGACGAGCCGCTGGCCCGCCGGCGGGACCGTCGGCACAGGACCAACGACCCTGGTCATCCGGGCCGTCAGCCGCCACCGTGGGAGGCGTGACCGACCATCCCGTTCCCGCCGGCCGGATCGTCGTCGGCATCGACGGCTCCGGGGCGTCCGAGCGCGCGCTGCGCTGGGCGGCCGACCAGGCGGTCCTCGCGGGGGCCGTGCTCGACGTGGTCCACGCATGGCTGCCCGCCTACCCGCTGGTGGCTCACGACCTGTTCGAGGACCAGGCCCTGCTCGAGGACACCGCCCACCGCCAGCTCCTGGACGCCGTGGCCCGCGTCCGGGCCGAGGTGCACGGGCTGAGCGGCATCCGCGAACGGCTCGAGCTCGAGCACCCCGCGACCGCGCTGCTGGCCGCCGCCGAGGGCGCCGACCTCCTCGTCGTCGGCACCCGCGGGCGCGGCGGCTTCGCCGGCCTCCTGCTCGGCTCGGTCAGCCAGCGCTGCCTCACGCACGCTCCGTGCCCGGTCGCGGTCGTGCCGCCGACGGGCTCGGACGGCGACTGGCCGCCCGGACGGATCGTGGTCGGCGTCGACGGTTCTCCCGCGTCGTACGGCGCGCTGCGCTGGGCGGCCATCGAAGCCGAGCGCCGCTCCGCCCGCCTCGACATGGTGCACGCCTGGGTCATGCCCGAGCTGCTGGTACCGACCGGCGCGGTGTTCGTCGGGGAAGCAGAGGAGCTCGAGCGAGCCAGCAGGACGGTGCTCGACACCGCCGCGACGTGGCTCGCCTCCTCGATCGGAGGAGGAAGGCGGCAAGCCACCCGACTACCTGCTGCGGTCGGTGGCCTGCTCGCCCGCCGCCGCCCTCCTGGACCAGGCCCGCGGCGCGGACCTGCTCGTCCTCGGGGCCCGAGGGCTCGGTTCGTTCCGCGGTCTCCTGCTCGGCTCGGTCAGCCAGCAGTGCACGTCCCACGCCACCTGCCCCACCGTCGTCGTCCGGCCGGCGCCGGATGGCCATCGAAGAACGAGATGAACTCGAGGAAGGAGTTCCAGATGTTCACCACCATCGTCGTCCCGCTCGATCTCGAGCCCGGCGGCGACCGGGCCCTCCCGGTGGCGGCCGCCCTCGCCCGCACGGCGGGCGTGGGGCTCGAGCTCGTCACCATCAGCTCCCCCAACCTCGAGCGAGGCCAGCGATCTCCACGAGCTGCGCCGTGCGGGCCGATTCGATATCGCGGGCACTCCGACCCGGCAAGCCCTGCCGCCACCTACGTCCTCCACGACAACGATCCCGCGGCGGCGCTCGTCGCGTTCCTGGCCGACCGGCCAGGTGCCCTCGTCGTCATGAGCACCCGGGCCCGCAGCCCGCTCGGCGAATTCCTGCTCGGCAGCGTCAGCGAAGAACTGCTCTCCCACACGCTGCATCCGATCCTCCTGGTCGGTCCCCATGCCAGCGCCGAGAAGCCGTCGGGACGCCCGACGCTCGTCGCCGGGGTCGACGGGAGCGAGGTGTCCGAGGCGCTGCTCCCGACCCTCGTCGCGTGGAAGGAGTCGTTCGGCGGCGCGAAGCCGTGGCTCGTCGAGGTCCTCGGCGTCCCTCGCGAGCCCGCCGCCGTCGGCGATGTCGCCGAGTCCGCCGACGTGCACCGGCTGGCCGCCTCCTTCGCCAGCAAGGGCCTCGACACGGAGTGGGAGGTCACCCACGCCAAGCACCCGGCCGAGGCGCTCATGGACTTCGCCGACCGCGTCGACGATGCGGTCATCGCGGTGGCCAGCGCCCGCTGGACCGACCCCCACCACGCCCACCGGACGAGCGTGGCCCGCCGGCTGGCGCACGAGGCGCACCACCCGGTGCTCGTCGTCCCGGCCGATCCCGCCCGGCTCACGGCCGCACGGTGACCACGGCGGGAGGCGCGCGAACCGTGGACCCGGCGCGAAGCTGCGATCCGATGACCGACCGCATCACCGTGTTCCTCCTCGACGACCACGAGATCGTCCGCCGCGGCCTGCGCGACCTGCTGGAGGCCGAGGGCGACATCGAGGTCGTCGGGGAGGCGGCCACGCAACAGACCGCGGTGGATCGGGTCCACGCGCTCGATCCCGACGTCGCCGTCCTCGACGTCCGGCTGGAGGAGGGCAACGGCGTCGAGGCCTGCCGGGAGATCCGCTCGCGCCATCCCCGCACGGCCTGCCTGATCCTGACCTCGTTCAGCGACGACGAGGCGCTGTTCCAGGCCATCATGGCCGGCGCGGCCGGCTATGTCCTCAAGCAGATCCGGTCGGCCGATCTCGTCGATGCCGTCCGGCGCGTCGCCGCCGGACAGAACCTCCTCGATCCCGTGGTGACCGCCCGCGTGCTCGAGCGCATCCGCCGCGGTCCCGCGCAGGACGAGCGATTGGCCCGCCTCACGGAGCAGGAGCACAAGGTGCTCGACCTCCTGGCCGAAGGTCTCACCAACCGCGAGATCGGCGAACGCCTCCACCTGGCCGAGAAGACGATCAAGAACTACGTGACGGCGCTGCTGGCGAAGATGGGCATGGCCCGGCGCACGGAGGCGGCGGTCTACGCCGTCCGGCACCTGCCACCGGAAGGCCCGGACCCCGCCTGAGCTCCCCGATCGCGGTTCGATCGCCCGGAGCGGCGGTCGGTCACGAGGTCAGGCCGGGTTCGGCACCGTCCACTCGGCCCTGGCCCCGCCCCCGGGGCGGGCGGTGAGGCGGAACTCCCCACCCCGCCGGACCGCCCTGCGGGAGAGGTTGCCGAGACCCAGTCCGCCCGAGCCAGCGGCGTCCGGCTCCGGCGGTCCGACACCGTCGTCGTCGACCCGGACCACGAGCGCCTGCCCGACGGCGACCGAGACCCCGACGGTGGACGCCTGGGCGTGGCGGGCGACGTTCGACAGCAGCTCCCGGAGGACGCTGACCACCTCCTCCGCCGCCTCCGCCGGCACCCTCGTGTCGACCGGGCCGTCGAACTCCACCGACGGCCGGGACGGCAGGCTCGGCTCCATCTCGTCGACCAGCGCCAGCACCCGCTGCCGTAAGCCCTCGGCTTGCCCGTGCGCACCGTCACCCAGCGAGAAGATGGTCGAGCGGATGCGCTTGATGGTGCCGTCCAGGTCTTCCACGGCCAGGTGCAGGCGCCGCCGTACTTCTTCGTCCTCGACGCGACGCGAGGTCGCCTCCAGCGAGAGCCCGATGGCGAACAGCTGCTGGATGACCGTGTCGTGGAGGTCCATGGCGATGCGCTCGCGGTCCTCGAGCACGACGAGATCCTGGACGCGAGCATGCAGCCTGGCGTTGTCGATGGCGACACCGGCGGCCGCGGCCAGCGCCACGACCAGCTCCTCGTCGACGTCGGAGAAGACCTCCTGGGACTGCTTGTCGGTGAGGTAGAGGTTGCCGAACACGCGGCCCCTGACCGTGATGGGCACGCCGAGGAACGAACGCATCATGGGATGGCGGGGTGGGAAGCCGAAGCTGTCAGGGTGCTCGCGGAGGTCCGGGAGGCGCAGCGGACGGGGGTCGGCGATGAGCAGCCCGAGGATGCCGTGGCCCTTCGGCAGGTCACCGATCTCGGCTCTCGTCCCCTCGTCGACGCCGACCGTGATGAACTCCGACAAGTGACGTGCCCGTGGCATCGAGCACCCCCAGGGCGCCGTACCGGGCGTCGACCAGCGAGGTCGAGGTCGCCACGATCCGTCGCAGGGTCGCCGACAGGTCGAGATCGGCGCCGATCCCGATGACCGCGTCCAGCAGCAGGCGCAGGCTGGTCGGCCCTGCGACGCCGGATCCCTCCATGGCGCCACGGTATCCGGGCGCCTTCGTGGCTCAGTGGCGCTGGCCGACCCGGGTGCGTCGTCCGCCCAGCCGATCCGTGGAGATCGAGACCAGGCAAGCGCCGCCATCAGCCCAGTGCGGGAGGGCCAGCGACTCCAGCGTGGGCCAGCTCGCGTTCGTCGGTGACGTGGCGGGCCAGGCCCGTGGCCACCACGCTCCACTCCGCGCCCGGCCCGTCGTCGTGATCGCCGCGATGGTCGCGGCCGTCGGCCTCGAAGGCCACGACGGCCGAACGGGTGGCGCCGGCCAGCGTGGACTCGGATCCGGTTCGGATGACGATCCGCTCGCCGTCGAGCACGAAGCGGACCGGCAGGATGGCCGGGAGGGCCCGAACGGTCAGGGCGATGCGGCCGGTATCGGCGTCGGCCAGGAGCCGCAGACACTCCTCGCGATCCAGGATCTCCAGCCCCGCGCCATCGAGCCACACGGGGGCGATCATCGCCCTGGCGGCGCAACGGTCGACAGGGGCGAAGGTCCCCATCGACGGGACGTCAGGCACCTCCAGCCCGGTCGGTTGGAGGACGACCATCGAGCCATGGACGGCACGGGAGCGCTCGACGGAATGGAAGCATTGTCGGAGACCGAGTGCCTCGATCTCCTGGCGCGCGGTTGCGTCGGGCGGGTGGGCTTCGTCGTCGGCGGACGCCCCCTCGTGCTGCCCGTGAACTACGCGGCCGACGATCGAGGTGTCGTGGTGTTCCGCACCGCCGCCAGCTCGCTTCTCACCGCCGTCGCCCACCAACCGGTCGCGTTCGAGATCGACGGGGTGGACCCGACCCACCGCACCGGCTGGAGCGTGGTCGTGCAGGGCGAGGCGGCGGAGCTCGACGAGCTGGGCACGCCCGGCGTCGATCGGCTGCGGAGCATGCCGGTCGTCACCTGGGCGCCGGGCCGGCGCGATCGATGGTTCGCCATCACCCCCGAGCTGGTCACCGGCCGCCGTCTCCCCGTCCAGGGGCTGGGGGCCGATGGCGGCTGGTACGAGGGCATCCTCGGCTGAGGGCGGGCGGCTGACGACTCGGCCGACGGACGGGGCGTCCCACGCCTGCCGCGGCACCCCGAGTCCGGCCCTCGATGTACCTAGACCGCGCCCGGCCCGCGGCCCTGGATCACGTGGAAGCGGCGACCGGTCAGTTCGTCAGGCTCGATGCGCACGAAGCGGGGCTTGGGCGCGGCGTGCCACGGGAACAGCGGGAGCTCGACGGCGTCGAACAGCTCCTGCATCCGTTCGATCTCGACGGCCCGGCCCTTGATGACCACGCTCCAGGCCTCCCCCGATCCGGGGTCGTAGCCGTCCACCTCGAAGGCGACGGCCTGGCCGAGCACGGCCGCGGCGAGCTTGGTGCCCTCGGCCGTGCGGAAGACGACGGTTCCGTGGTCGACGACGAAGTTGATCGGGAAGATGTCGGGGTGGTTGTCGATGGCGACGGCCAGTCGACCGACATCGGCGGCCCGCAACAAGGCCCAGCAACGGGACTCGTCGAGCTCGGTGACTCCGGCGGGAAGTCGAGTGCTCACGGGGCCAAGGATCGACCCAGTGGGCACCCCGGTCCAGGGCCCAAGGTCCCTTCCCCCGGGCCGGCCCGTCGGGGCACAACGACCACATGCAGCGCTTGGACGATGTCACCGTGCTCGAGGACCTCGAGGCCGATGAGTGCCTGCGACTCCTCGCCACCCAGGGCATCGGCCGTGTCGCGTTCATCGTCAACGGTGAGCCCACGGTGCTGCCGGTGAACTTCACGCTGGTCGAGGACGTCGTCGTGTTCCGGACGGCCGCGGGGTCGGCCTTCGACGTGCTGGTCCGGGAGGCCGACGTCGCGTTCGAGGTCGACCAGGCCGATCCCGCCTACCACTCGGGCTGGAGCGTGGTCGGCCGGGGGAGAGCAGAGGGGCTCGAGGAGGTCATGCCCGCGGACGCGCTCGACGAGCTTCCGCTGCGGCCGTGGGGCCTGGCGGCGGCCCCGGGATGGATCGGCGTGCGGCTCAGGGAGGTGACCGGCCGGCGCCTGGTGCAGCTCGGCCGGCCCGTCGACCGGCCGGCGGGGCACTCGGGACCAAGGTCCTAGGGACCGGCGGCCGAGGGCCCTGCCAGCACAGGCCAGGTGTCGTCAGGCTCGAACCCGATGGACGACACCAACCGGACCACGGTTTCACTGATCGCTGTCGTGCTGGCTGTCGGCGCGCTGCTCCTGGCCTTCGGCGCCCTCTTCGTCGTGAGTGACGACGACGACGGCAACGCACCGTCGGGGGGTGGAGCGGCGGCCGCCGCTGGCGAGGCCTCCGTGGTCGAGCTGACGCTGTCCGATCTCAAGTTCGAGCCGGCCATGCCCGAGGTCGGTGCCGGCCCGGTCGTCCTCGAGCTGACGAACGCAGGATCCCAGGCTCACAACATCTCGTTCCCGAGCCTCGGAAAGCAGACCGCAGACATCCCTGCCGGAGAGACGGCCCAACTGGATCTGGGGACGCTGACCGAGGGCACCTACGAGATGATCTGCACGATCGCAGGGCACGCCGCGGGCGGCATGACGGGGATGCTCCACGTGGGAGCGGCCGGGGCCACCGACGGCGGGACGGACGGTGGATCGGCCACCTCACCGCCGACGACGATGAGCGCCGAGCAGATGGACGCCGTCATGGAGGCCGTCGCCAACCAGTACCCGGCCGAGACGGCGGGGCACGGTGGCGAGGACCTGGCCCCGACGGTGCTGGCCGACGGCACGAAGCAGTTCGATCTGACCGCGGAGATCGTCGACTGGGAGGTCGAGCCCGGGAAGATCGTCGAGGCGTGGACCTACAACGGCGTGGTCCCGGCCCCCACCATCCAGGTCGAGGTCGGCGACAAGGTCCGGGTCGTGCTCACCAACGAGCTGCCGGAGTCCACCGCCCTCCACTTCCACGGCGTGCGGGTCCCGAACGCCATGGATGGCGTGCCGCCCTACACCCAGGACCCGATCAAGCCGGGCGAGACCTTCACCTACGAGTTCACGGCCCAGGAGCCTGCGGTGGGCATGTACCACTCGCACCACGACGCTCAGGTCCAGGTGCCGAACGGCATGGCCGGCACGTTCCTCATCGGCACCATGCCAGTACCCGCCTCACTGGCCGACGCCAACGTCGTGAAGACCGTCAACATGGTGCTGAACGACGCCGGCACCATCGGGTTGTCCCTGAACGGCAAGAGCTTCCCGGCCACCGAGCCGTACACGCTCAAGGTCGGCGAGTCGATGATCGTCAACTACCTCAACGAGGGGCTGCAGGTGCACCCGATGCACCTCCACCAGCCCCTGGGCTGGCTGATCGCCAAGGACGGCAAGCCCCTCGAGACGCCGGTCCCCAGCGACACCTTCGTGGTCGCCCCCGGTGAGCGCCTGACCGTGCTCTACACGGCCGCCGACCCCGGGGTGTGGGCCTGGCACTGCCACATCCTCAACCACGCCGAAGGCACCCAAGGCATGTTCGGCATGGTCACCGCCCTGATCGTCGAAGAGTGAGCCCGGCTCCGGCCGGACGAGAGAAAGGAACCATCGTGTCAACCACCGAGACCCTGCCCACCGAAGGCCCAGTCGACACCAGCCCGGTCGCGCAGGCGAAGGTCGTGAAGGTCAAGCGGCGCACCGTGGACGCGGTGCTCATCGCCCTGGGCGCCGTCGTGACCGTCGTGCTGTTCGTGGCCGGGGGCCTGCTCACCTGGGGCAGCCGGTTCGCCAACGACTACGTGAGCGATGAGCTCACGGCGCAGAACATCTTCTTCCCCGACCGCGCCGCCCTGGAGGAGGAAGGTCGCACCGACCTGCTGGGCTACGCCGGGGAGCAGGTGACCACCGGTTCGCAGGCCCAGGCCTACGCCAGCTACATCGGCCACCACCTGGAGGGCATCGCCGACGGCGCCACCTACGCCGACCTGGGAGGCCCGGAGCGGGCTGCCCGGGCCGAGGTGCAGGCGGCCATCGACAGCGGCGCCGATGAGGCGACCGTGACCGAGCTGCAGGCGACCGCCGATGAGTTCACCAACAATCGCAACACCCTCTTCAAGGGCGAGACGTTGCGTGGTCTGCTGCTGTCGACCTACGCCTGGTCGACCATCGGGCGGATCGCGGGGATCGCCGCCATCGCGGCCTTCGTGGCGGGGTTCGCCATGCTGGTCCTCGTGATCCTGGGGGTCGTGCACCGCCAGCGGCTGACGACCTGACCCTGTCCGCCCCCCAACGGCGGTGGCGCCGGTCGGCCTCCGGGCCGGCCGGCGCCATCGCGTCGCGCCGGTACCATCGCCGACCACGACCACGAGCGTTCCCTCCCGAGCTCCCTTCACGATCGGAGTGCTGCATCCGGGCGCCATGGGCGTCACCGTCGCCGCGGCCGCCCGCGCCGCGGGGCACCGGGTCCTCTGGGCGTCCACCGGGAGGTCGGGGGCGACCGCCCAGCGCGCCGAGCAGGCCGCCATCGAGGACGTGGGAACGCTCGTCGAGTTGTGCGGCCGTAGCGACGTGGTGCTCAGCGTGTGCCCACCCGACGCCGCGACCGCCATCGCCGGCGCGGTCGCCGACGCCGGGTTCGCAGGCCTCTTCGTCGACGCCAACGCGATCGCCCCCGGCACGATGAGCGTCGTCGCCGAGCTCGTCACCGCCGGTGGAGCAGACGTGGTCGACGGCGGGATCGTCGGGCCGCCCGCGCAGCAGCCCGGCACCACGCGGCTCTACCTGTCCGGCCCACGTGCGGCCGACGTGGCCGCGGTGTTCACCGGCTCCGTCCTGGAGGCGGCGGTCGTCGGGGAGGAGCTGGGCGCCGCGTCCGCGCTCAAGATGTGTTACGCCGCCTACACGAAGGGCGCCGCCGCCCTGCTGCTCGCCGTGGCCGCCCTCGCCCGGGCCACCGGGGTGGACGCGCCGCTGGTGGCGGAGTGGGCCCGCTCACAGCCCGGCCTGGCGGAACGGGCCAGCAGCACCGCCGCGGCGTCGGCACCGAAGGCCTGGCGCTGGACGGGCGAGATGGCCGAGATCGCGACGACGTTCGAGCAGGCCGGCCTCCCGGCCGGCTTCCACCGCGCGGCCGGCGAGGTCTTCGAGCGCCTGAGCCTCTTCAGGGACGGGCACGCCGACCTCGACGCCGTCCTCGAGGCGTTGGTCGGTGACGCCGGATCGGTCAGGCCGCCCGGCGCGTAGCCCGCGCTTCGACGACCAGGCGACGGGTGTGGCCGCCGACGAAGTCAAGGCTGAACAGGCGGCGCAACGCGGGCTTGGTCGCCCTGGCGGACGGGCACTCGAGCCACACCGAACCATCGGCATGGGCGACCGGAGCCGTGGCCTCACCGCAGAGACGGCACACCGGCGTCTCCCGTTCGGCGAACTCCAGCGCAGTCAGCGCCTGGTCCTGCGCCTGGTCCTGCACCTGGTCCTGCTCGGTGCTGGTCAACGGCCGCGTGTCCATGTCGTCCTTCCACATGCAACTTTCGATCCGCTCCGTAGTCTAAAGAGGCGATGGGGGATTTCCAGGACGATCCGTCTCGGAATGAGGTGACAGCGGTCACCGGGCCGGTCGAGGTGGTGGCGGCCGACGCGCCCGAGGGCGGCGCGGCCATCGTCGACGCCGCGTTGCGCCGCGGCCGACCGCGCAGCGAGAAGGCGAACCGGGCCATCCTCGACGCCACCCAGGCCCTCATCATCGAGCGCGGCTTCGCCGACCTGCGCCTCGAGCACGTGGCCGCACGGGCCGGGGTCGCGAAGGCGACGCTCTACCGGCGATGGCCGTCCAAGGAGGCGCTGGCCCTCGAGCTCCTGCTGGAGCTGGCTGCGCCCCACCTGGCCGTCGAGGACACCGGGAACACGAGGGCCGAGCTGCGAGCGGCGGCCGGCCATGTCGTGCAGGCCCTCACCGAGACCCCGTTCGGGCCGGTGATCCGCGCCCTGCTCTCGCAGATCGCCATCAACCCCACGCTCGGCGATCCCTTCCGCGCCACGGTCGTGCAGGCCCGGCGGGACGAGGTGGCCCGGATCGTGGCCCGTGGCATCTCCCGTGGGGACCTGCGCCCGGACGTCGACGTCGACCTCGCCACGGAGGCCCTCGCCGGTCCGCTCTACTTCCGCCTCATGTTCGGCGGCGAGCTCTCCGGCGAGGTGGCCGACCGGGTGGTGGACACCTTCCTGCGCGGCTTCGGGCGCTGACCGGCTCCGCTGACGTCGGTCATGATGCGGCGATGCAGGACATGGTGAAGGCCGCGACGCTCGCCGGCCCGTTCGACCTCCGCGTCGAGCAGTTCCCGCGCCCCGATCGGCTGGAGCCCGGCGCGGTGCTCCTGCGCATGCTGGCTTCTGGCATCTGTGGCACGGACAAGCACACCTACCGGGGCGAGACCGAGCAGTACGTCGGCACCGACCACGCCCGCTCGACGCCGTTCCCGATCATCCAGGGTCACGAGAACGTCGGGGTGGTCGTCGAGATCGGGCCCGGTGGCGCTGACGCCTTCGACGGCTCGCCGCTGGCTGTCGGCGACCGGGTGGTCCCGGCGCCCAACCGGGCGTGCGGGCGGTGTGGCCCGTGCACCGACGGAGGGTTCCCGTACTACTTCTGCGAGAACCTCGAGAACTACGGCAACTCACTGTCCTGCGCGCAACCGCCCCACCTGTTCGGAGGCTGGGCCGAGCTGCTGTACCTGCTCCCCGGCACACCGGTCTTCAAGGTCCCCGCCGACCTGCCGACGGAGGTGGCGGTCCTGACCGAGCTGTTCGCTGTCACCCACAGCCTGGACCTGGCGGCCGCCATGCCCCGCCCTGGCGGCTACCGCCCGGGCGACACCGTGGCCGTCTTCGGGGTCGGCCCCGTTGGCCTCGTCCACGTCGCCAAGGCCGCGCTCACGGGCGCCGGCCGGGTGGTCGGCGTCGACCGCTTCGCCGCCCGGCTCGGCATCGCGGAGGCGCTCGGGGCCACCGACACCGTCGTCGCGACGGACGGCGGCGAGCGCGCCGCGGCGGACGTCCGGGAGTTGCTCGATGGCGGGGCCGACATCGTGGTCGACGCCACCGGCCACCCGTCGAGCTTCGGCCCGGCGCTGAGCCTGCTCCGCGACGGCGGAACACTCCTGGAGGTGGGGGCCTTCGTCGATCTCGGGAGCGTGCCCATCAACCCGGCGGACGTCCTCGGGCGCAACCTGACCATCGTCGGCGTGGCCGGCGAGGACGCGAGGGTCTACGACGCCACCCTCGCCCTCCTCGCCGAGCACCACCGTCGCGTGCCGTTCCACCGAGCGGTCACGCACCGCTTCCCGATCGAGCAGGCCGAGCAGGCCATGCGCACCGCGCTCGACGCCGACGACGCCATGAAGGTCATCATCGTCCCGTCGTGAGCCCTGCTCCCACGGTGCGAACCTGTGCGTCGTGGACCCGAGCTCACTGCCACCGCTCCCGGACTCGTTCGTCAGCACGCGCCTCGCCGTGCAGGCCCTCGCCGAGCACGTGCTGTGCGGCGTGCGCTACGCCGCCGTAGGGCGGATCGGGCTCCTCCCCGCTCCTGACGGCATCGCGACGCCGCCCTTCGAGAACCGCACCGTCGGCCTGCGCGGCCTCCAGCTGTTCGACCGCGGTCCGGACGGCGAGCGGCGGGCGCCGGTGACCACGCTGCGGGCGGCGGCCGATCACTTCGGCACGACCCTCGGTGCGCCCCCGCTGTGGACACCGGTCACCACGCCCGACCCCGACGCTCCGCTGTCCATCGACGGGACCGACCTGCAACTCCTGGCCGGCTGGTTCACGCTCGTCGGCGAGGCCCTCACGACGCAGGCACCGGAGGCGTCACCGACGCTCTGGCCGGAGCACTTCGATCTCGCGGTCACGGTCAGTGATGCAAGCGGCGAGACCACCTTCGGCGGCTCGCCCGGCGACGCCGAGCACGACCAGCCCTATCTCTACGTGCTGCCTCCCTCCCCGGAGCCCGACGGTGATCGTTCCTTCTGGAACGAGCCCTTCGGTGCTGCCGTCTCGTACGACCGCATCGCGACGGCGGGCGACGCCGCCGCCTTCTTCGCCGATGCCGCCGCCCGCATCCAATCCGCAACGCCACCGGAGGATCGATGATGACCAGCACCACGGCCGCCGACCAGGACGCTCCCTCCCACGACGTGATCGTCGTCGGCGGTGGGCCCGCCGGCGAGTCCGTCGCCGGCCGGTGCGCCGACCACGGGCTGTCGGTCGTGCTCGTCGAGAAGCAGCTCGTCGGCGGCGAGTGCTCGTACTGGGGCTGCATCCCGTCGAAGACCCTGATCCGCCCGGGGGACGTCGTCGCGGCCGCCCGGCGGGTGCCCGGCGCGGCCGAGGCGGTCACCGGCCCGATCGACGTGGACGCCGCACTCGCGCAGCGGGATTACATGACCAGCGACTGGGACGACAGCGGCCAGGTGCCCTGGCTCGATGAGAAGGGGATCACGCTCGTGCGGGGCGAGGGGCGCCTGGTCGGCGAGCGCGCCGTCGAAGTCGATGTCCGGGCGGCGGCACCCGCCGCCTGGAGGCGACGAAGGCCGTCGTCCTGGCCACGGGCACGAGCGCCGCCATGCCTCCGATCCCCGGGCTGGCCGACGTGCGCCCGTGGGACAACCGATCCATCACCGCGGCGAAGCAGCTCCCCCGAAGGCTCCTGGTGCTCGGCGGTGGCGCCATCGGGGCCGAGATGGCCCAGGCGTTCAGACGCCTGGGGTGCGACGAGGTCACGGTCGTCGAGGGCGGACCCCGGTTGATCGCCCGGGAGGAGCCGTTCGCCGGCGACGAGCTGGCCGCGGCGTTCGAGGCCGAAGGGATCAGCGTCATCACCGGCGTCTCGATGTCGTCCGCGCGGCGGGCCGGGACCGACGGTCCGGTGGTCGGCACGCTCGCCGACGGTCGCGAGATCGAGGCCGACGAGCTGCTGGTCGCCGTCGGACGCCGGCCCGCCACCGCGTCACTCGGGCTGGACGCCGTGGGTCTCGAACCCGGGCGCTTCGTCGACGTGGACGACCGGCTCCGTGCCACCGGCGTGTCCGGCGGCTGGCTGTACGCCGTCGGCGACTGCAACGGTCGCGCCCTCCTGACGCACATGGGCAAGTACCAGGCCCGTATCGCCAGTGATGTCATCGCCGGCCGGGACGCCCGCGACGAAGCCAGCGCGTCCGTCGTCCCGCGCGTGACGTTCACCGACCCGCAGGTCTGCGCCGTCGGACTGACGGAGGCCCAGGCGCGCGAGCAGGGACTGCGCCGTCCGGGCGGTCGAGTACGGCACGGGGGACGTCGCCGGTGCCTCCACCCAGGGGAACGGCATCAAGGGCACGAGCAAGCTGGTCATCGACGAGGACCGGCGGGTCATCGTCGGCGCCACGTTCACCGGGCCCGGAGTGCAGGAGCTGCTGCACTCGGCCACCGTCGCCGTCGCCGGTCAGGTCCCCCTCGAGCGGCTGTGGCACGCCGTACCGTCGTTCCCGACCGTCAGTGAGGTGTGGCTGCGGCTGCTCGAGGCCTACGGCCTCTAGCCGGACGCGGCAGCGTCGAGACCGAGGCCGAGGACCTTGATGGCGTTGGCCTTCATCACGAGAGGCCGGACCTCGGGTTTGATGTCGAGCTGCTCGAAGCTGTCGATCCACCGCTCGGGGCTGATCAACGGGTAGTCGGTGCCGAACAGCACCTTCTCCTTGAGCAGCCCGTTGATCGCCCGAACCAGTTGCGGAGGGAAGTACTTCGGCAGCCAGCCGGAGAGGTCGATGAACACGTTGGCCTTGTGCGTCGCCATGGAGATGGCCGCGTCCTGCCATGGGACCGAGGGATGGGCGAGGATGACGGTCAGCCCCGGGAAGTCGGCCGCGACGTCGTCGAGGAGCATGGGGTCGGAGTAGCGGAGCTTGATCCCGCGGCCACCGGGCAGGCCGGCACCGATGCCCGTCTGGCCGGTGTGGAACAGCGCGGGGACACCCAGCTCCTCGATGGCCTCCCAGAGCGGGTAGTGGCCGGGATCGTTGGGCTCGAAGGCCTGGAGGCTGGGATGGAACTTGAAGCCCCGGACACCCGCGTCGCGCACGAGCGAGCGGGCGCTCTCCACCGCCGCCGGTCCAGCCAGCGGGTCGACGGAGCCGAAGGGGATCAGGACGTCCGGATGTTCGGCGGCCTGCTCGGCGATCTCCGCGCTCGACAGCGGAGGATGGCCCAGGCCGGTGCCCGCATCGACGGTGAAGATCACGGCCGCCATCTCGCGGGCGCGGTAGTACGACGCCAGGTGCTCGACGGTCGGAGTGCGCTCGTCGCCGGACTTGAAGTACTTCGCCGAGGCGTCGAGCAGCTCGGCGTCGAGCGCGAAGCGTCCACAGGCGTCCTGCTCGACGTGGACGTGCGTGTCGATGGCCTTCAAACCGGCCACGTCCATCTCAGCCATGGGCGATCTCCTCCCGCCTGCTCGTGTTCGGATCGGAGCGCGCCGATGCCAGCTCGATGATCGGCGGCAGCGAGGCCGGGTTCGCCATGGCGTCGCGGCTGACGACGGACGCCGGGTCGGCGCCCAGCAGGATCTTCTTGACGGGCAGCTCGAGCTTCTTGCCCGTGAGGTTCCGGGGGATGTCGGGCACAGCGGGCGATGGTGTCGGGCACGTGCCGCGGCGACAGGGCCGCCTTGACGGCCGAGGCGATGGAACGGCGACGCTCGTCGTCGAGCCGGCCGTCGTCGGTCACCACCAGCAGGATGAGCTCGCCCGGCCCGCCCTCGTCGTCCTCCAGGTGCACCGCCAGGCTGTCGGTGACGCCGGGCAGGTCCTCGACCACCCGGTACAGCTCGGCCGTCCCGATGCGCACGCCGCCGCGGTTCAGCGTGGCGTCGGAGCGCCCGGTGATCACACAGCTCCCCCACTCGCTGAAGCGGATCCAGTCGCCGAAGCGCATCACGCCGGGGTACTGCTCGAAGTACGTCGCCGCGAGCCGCCGGCCACCGTCGTCGCCCCACAGGCCGACGGGCATCGAGGGCATGGGCTCGGTGATGACCAGCTCGCCGAGCTCACCGACGACCACCTCGCCGCCCTCGTCGTACGCCCAGGCACTCACTCCCAGGCAGCGTCCCGACATCTCGCCGGCCCACACCGGGAGCAGCGGACTTCCCTGGACGAGTCCGGTGCACACATCGGTCCCGCCACTCCCCACGTTGAGCGGGACGTCGGGCCCGAACTGCTCGTGGATCCACAGGCTGCCCTCGGCGGGCAACGGCGAGCCCGCCGCCGCGAGCGACCGCAGGCGCGAGAGGTCGAACCGGCGGGTGGGCTCCACGCCCTGACGGCGGCACGCCATGATGAACCCGGGGCTGAGACCCATGACGGTGGCGCCCGCAGCCGACGCCAGCTCCCATTGCCGCTCCAGCCCGGGATGGAGGGGATTGCCGTCGAGCAGCACGAGCGACGCACCGACCAGCAGACCCGACACCAGCGCGTTCCACATCATCCACGCCGTCGTCGTGAACCACATGAAGCGGTCACCGGGCCCGAGGTCCCAGCTCAGCGCATGGTTCTTGAGGTGCTCCAGGAGGATCCCGCCGTGGCCGTGCACGATCGCCTTGGGCAGTCCCGTGGTGCCGGACGAGAACAGGATGACGAGCGGATGATCGAAGGGCACCGGCACGAAGTCCAGCTCGTCCCCAGGCGCCTCGGCGAGGAGGTCCGGCCAGGTCGCGGTGGCACCCTCGAGCCGCAGCTCGCCGTACGGGACCTCGATCACGACCTCGACCGTGGTCAGCGCGTCGAGCACCTCCGCCACCCGACCGCGGGAGTCGACGAGGTCCTCGCCGTAGCGGTAGCCGGCGACGGCCAGCAGCACCTTGGGCTCGACCTGCGAGAAGCGGTCGATCACGCTGCGGGGTCCGAACTCGGTGGCGCAGGAGCACCAGACCGCTCCGATGCTGGCGCAGGCGAGGAACGCCACCACGGTCTCGGGGATGTTCGGCAGGTAGGCCGCGACACGATCCCCCTGGCCGACGCCTCGGGCCAGGAGTGCGGCGCGCACCCGCGCCACCTGGTCCCGCAGCTCGCCGGCCGTCACCTCGATCGGCGGACGGGTCTGCCCGTAGGCCACGAGGGCGACGTCCGTCGGGCGATCGGCCCAGGCCGCGAGCAGGCGTTCCGCATAGTTGATGCGGGCGGTGGGGAACCACCGCGCTCCCGGCATGGCCCGCTCGGCGAGAGCGGGCCGGGGCGCCGGACCGCCGGAGACGTCGAAGTACTCCCAGATGGAGGTCCAGAACCCGTCGAGGTCCGAGACCGACCACCGCCAGAGCTCGTCGTAGTCCGCGAAGGTCAGGCCTCGCTCGGCCTCCAGCCACGACAGGTACGGGCCGATGCGGGAGCGACTGCGGGCGTCCGGCGCCGGTAGCCACAGCGGGGGTGGAGCGGCCCGGCCGCTGGTCGACGGCACGGTCAGTCGGCGGCCGCCCAGGCGGCGCCGGCGCTGTAGCCGTCGAAGCGGTCACCCATGACGAAGACCATGCGGATCGGGCACGTCCGCAGCCGCGGCCTCGATGGCCGGGACGAGGACGCCGGTATAGTCGGAGGCTTCGACCTCTCCGACCGCTTCGAAGCCGATGACGCCGGGAGGAAGGCCTTCGAGTGGCTCGAGCATGGAGGTGCTCCTATCACAACGGCGCAAGCGGCGCGACCGGTCCGGTCCGGGCTGCATGTGATGGACTTCTCCCCGATGCGGGCCGTCGAGGCGACCAGGCCGACCGAGCCGATGGGCGGGTTTCGCTACCCCGGCTGGTACGCCATCATCGCGGCCGCCGCGTTGTTCCTCTCCCTCCTCATCGCCCTCCAGAACCAGGTGCCGGGCTGGGAACTGACCCTGACGGAATGGGTCAACAGCGCACCCGACGGGGTCGCGACGGTGCTCTATCCGCTGATGCAGCTCGGCACCCTCGCCGCGCCCCTGCTCGTCGCGGCGGGCATCCTCATCTTCAAGCGTGACCGGCTGCTGGCGGCGACGACGATCGTCGTCGGCCTCGTGGCCTGGTTCGGCGCCAAGGCCATCAAGCGGTGGGTGGAGCGCGGGCGACCGCTCGAGTACCTACCCGGGATCAACGTGCGCGAGGGGACCGGCGCCGGCTTGGGCTTCATCTCGGGGCACAGCGCGGTCGTGGCGTCGGCGGTGGCCATCATGGTGATGGCGGTGATCCCGGCCCGCTTCCGCGCCGCCGTGCTGACCATCGCCCTGCTCGTGGGCGTCGCCCGCATCGTGCACGGCGTGCACCTGCCCGTGGATGTCGTCGGCGGCTGGGCCTTCGGCGCGCTCATCGGGTTCGGCGGGCTCTGGGTGTACGACCGGATCGCGCCCCGCCTCGCTGCCCGGGGCTGAGGTCCGGGTCAGCCCGTCGCGGATCCGAGGCGGCTACACGCGCTGGCCGAAATAGGCCTTGGCGTCGTCGTCGAACAGGAGATAGCCCGCCACGAGCATGTAGAGCACGGTCGGCCAGATCGCGTGGTACCAGTGGACGCTGTGGAGCCCCACCACCACCCAGAACAGGGTGATGAGCCGCGCCACGGCGACGATGGCAATCACGAGGCGGGCCCAGTTGGCCGCCGTCCGGAGTGCGTACCCCACCAGGATCACGATGATGCCGATGCCCATGCTCACCAAGGCGTAGGTGGTGAGGTTGCCCTGGCTGACGTCGAGCGCGTTCAGGAGATCGTCATCGTTGCGATCGAGCAGGAGGGAGAGCGACGCCAGGACGTCGAGCACGCCACCGATGATGATCAGGATCGACAGGAAGCCGACACCGAACGGGCGCCGCACAGGTAGTGACACGAGATCCCCCTCTCCGCCCGGCCTCGGGCGAGACCCGACGTGACGAGCGGACTCTACGGTGTTCGCCGCTCGGGGCTTCCACGGAGGTGGATCGTCGGGTCGGAAGGCCTCCTGCTCAGCGGAGCTACTCGTCGCTGTGGCTCACCATGTTGATCACGTTGCCGTCCGGCGCACGGACGAAGAACCTCCGCACTCCCCAAGCCTCTTCGGTGAGCGGGTGAACGATCTCCCACGGGCGTCCGTCGGAGGTACCCACCGGAGTCCAGGGCCAGGGCCGGCCGGCCAGCTCCCGTCAGGTCGTGCGGGGGACCACCTGCTGCACGGCCCACGCGTTGCCGTCCGGGTCCTCGAAGTAGACGAACGAGCCCCACGGCTGATCGTCGATGGCACTGGCGGCGACACCAGCCCCCGTGAGCTCGGCATGGGCCGCCTCGATGTCCGGCACGACGACCTGGAGTGTCCGGATCGGACCGTGCTCGCCCTGGATCAGGCCCTTGCCGATGGCGATCGAGCAAGCTGAACCCGGCGGCGTCACCTGCACGAAGCGCATTTCGTCGCTGAGGGTGTGGTCGTGGTCCAGCGTCCAGCCGAGTTGTCCGACGTAGAACCCGACGGCCCGGTCGACGTCGGACACCGGCAGTGCGATGAGCTCGAGCTTGCAATCCATGTGACGCGTCCTTTCCGGACACCGACGTGGCATCGGCGGTCCGCATTGCATCATGACGCCCTAAACCGGTCATCCTCTGACCAGTCAAGCCCAGCTACGGGTCAAGTGACTGACGGGCGTCGTCGACCCCTACGTAGAGACGACAATCAGAGCTGAGAGCACGACAGATCCCACGAACGCGCTCACCGTGATCGTCAGAGGCCACCGCGGCTTCGGAGCCTCTCGGTCCCGGTCGAGGAGACGCCAGACGTGTGCATGTTGGAGATAGCCGACCACGACGAGCGCGACCCCACTCAGGACGATGAGGACTCCTACGGTGCTGTAGAGGTCCTTGTTCTCGAGCCGGGTCCTGTCGGGCTGCACGATCAGGGCGACCTTCGCGACCACGAACCCGAGGCCGAAGAGGGCGATCCCGGTCCGAAGCCAGGCGAGGAAGGTGCGGTCATTCGCTAGCTCGCTATCCATGGGCCGAAGTAGATCACGACCTCTGCGCCCACCGGGCCGACCGGCGCCTCCGCTTCGTCGACCTCGCACGCCGTGCGAGGCCGGAGCACCGATCGACGCGAAGGTCCATCGACAGGCGATTTGCGCCAGGCGTAGCTGCTCTCCCGGTACTCCGTCGCCCCGCCGGCTCGAGGCGGGGTGCTCCCGGCAGCGCCGAACGCCTGTGACCTAGGCTCGCCCGGGGCGGAATGGAGGTGAGGCGTGCGAACGCTCGTCAGCAGCATCGCCAGAACATCAGCCACCCTCAGCGGCCCCGCCACCGCTGTCGAGCCGATGTCGGACCACTGACGATGGCCGAGCTGTCGACAGCTCCGGACTCGACCGGAGACGCACGTCTCGAGGACATGGCGCTCCAGTGGCTGGACCGGACTCGGGTCCTCTACCGTGCACACGAACGGTCCGCCACGATCTATTCGCGCCGAGGGGTCATCCTGTCCGTCGCGATCCTGACGCTGGCATCGGTCGTCGGCACGTCGATCTTCGCCACCATCGACTCCGAGCCATCCACGACATGGAAGGTCGTGACCGGTCTACTGAGCCTGGGCGCTGCCGTGCTCGCCGCGTTCCAGGCCTTCCTCGTCTACCCCGAGCTGGCCCACCATCACCGGCAGACCGCGTCGAGGATCGGCGGGCTCATGCGCCGCCTCGATCTCATAGGCGCAACTGGCAGCGTCGATGCTGCCGCCCTCGAGGACGTGCGACTCCGCTGGGAGAGGATCTCCGAAGACGCACCCGCCGTCGCCCAACGGATCTACAAGCGGGCCGAGCAGGACGTCCGCCACAGGGGCCGGGGCAGTCCCTGATCGGCCCGCTCGACGGAGCCTCTGTCGGGCGTTTGCGATCGTGGCGGCGGACGCAGAGCGCGGATCGAACCCTGGTCGATGCGGTGGCGGTTGGCCCAGTCGGATCTCGTGGTCACGCAACCGGACGGGCGGCCCTGCGGCCGCAGATGGTCACGGAGCGGTTCGGTCGGATCGCTGACGAGCTCGGCCTGCCGCGTATCGGCGTGCATGGCCTCCGGCACACCTCCGCGACTCTCGTAATAGCAGCGGGGTAAATCCGCGGGTGGTCCAGCCGCGGCTTGGTCACGCGCACGTCAGCGTCACGCTCGGGTTCTACACGGCGGTGTTGCCAGGGCATGACCGGGATGCGGCGGATCTCCTCGCGGCCGCGGTTCTCGGCGCTTCGTGACCATTCTGTGACCAACAGCGCCAGGGCCTGCGCGAAAGCCCAACGTGGAGGGTGGGCCGCCAGGGTCTCGAACCCTGCACCTTGGGATTAAAAGTCCCCTGCTCTACCCGATGAGCTAGCGGCCCCTGGATCGCAGACCGCATCGTACGGTCAGGCGCGGGGGTTGCCTCCGGTGTTCACCACCAGACCGAGCGCAGACGCCACCGACGGCCACGGCGTGAACTTGAAGTTCGTCCCGCCCTCGGGTGTGTTCTGCCCGTCCTGGGTGATGACCATGCCTGACGTGAAGCCCGGACCCATCGAGACGTTCGTGACCGCGACGCCGTCCGTCTTGCCGACGGCGTCGATCGAGCCCGCGGCCGCGACTCTGAAGGCACCGCGGTAGGCCCCGCCATTGCGGTCGAACACGGTGAAGATCGACGCGCCCTGGTTCGCCATGAACAGGTAGCCCCCGGCGCCGGCCCGGTACAGGCCAATACCCTCGAGGTCACCCGGCAGATACGCGTCGCCATAGCTCGTCGAGCTGCTGTTGATCACGCACCTGTTGTTGTTCACTGTCCACGTCTGGCCGAACCGGGCCAGGCGGTGCACGAGCTGGGGTGAGGTCAGTGACGTGGTGATGCGCCAGAGGCCGACGATCTCCTGGTCGGCCCACAGCGTTCCGCTGGCTGGATCCACCACCATGCCCTCGACGTGCGGCCGCCAGGTGGGCTGGCGCGGATTGAAGCACGGTGTCCACGTCGACCCGTTCGGCAGCGTGAAGCTGTTGGGCAGGCTCAGCGTCGCCGTGCGCTGGTAGGTGACGGTGCCGCCGGCCGCCGCGCTGAGGACGAACTTACCCAGGTTCGTCGTGTTCTCCTGGCTGGCGAAGACCTCGACGGTGCCTGCAGGGGTCCGCCAGGCAGCGACGCCGTACGCGGTGCGGGAGTTGATCTTCGTGGTCGTGCCGAACAGCAGCGGCACGCCCGACGCGGTCACCTCCACCACCGGCGGGCTCGCGTTGCCGTCGACCCGGTAGATGTGCAGCCGATCGGTGGAGCGGTCCGTCACGATCGCGAGATCACGGGTGACGCCGCCCAGGGTCACCGAGTACACCAGGTCCACGTTGTTGAAGCGGCCGTTGCTCGTAGCGATCGTCTGCACGACGTTGCCGTCCGGGCGGTAGACGTCCAGCCCGCCCTGCTTGACGGTGCCGAGGATCAGGCTGCGCGCAGGATCGGTCGGGTGGACCCAGATGGCGGCGTCATCGGCGTCGTTCACGCCCGACGGCGCCCGGTTCGGCGTCTGGACGGTCGGCGACACCGAGACGGCGACGACCGCAGCTGCCGGCGTCGACCAGACGACGGAGGCGACGCCGAGCACGGCAAGCGGCACGCGCTCGTCGCGGCCAACTTCCGGCGGATGGGCATGTTCCCTCCCGACGACCGCCAGCGCTGGGCCGAGCGGTCGCCGCTCATGCAAGTCCCGGCCGGGACGCCTTGCCACGACATCACGCCGGCGTCTCCGTCCAACGAGCCGCCGGACACCTCCTCGTCACCACCGGTGGGACCGGCAGCACGCATCGTCGCCAGGCCGATGGTCCCTTCCCTGGCCACGGTGGCTGGACCATGCTGGCGGATATGAAAGCCGGACGGATCGTCCTCATCGTCATCGGTGCGCTGCTCGCCCTGCTCGGGTTCGGCCTGCTGGCCGGCGGCGCGGGCGCACTCGTCGGTTACGCGACGCAGCGCGACGACGACGGCTTCTTCCGCACGCCCGAGGTGCGGCTCGCCACACCGACCTACGCCATCGTGTCGGACCGCATCGACCTCGAGACACGGCCGGGCCCGTCCGACTGGCTCATCGACCGCGGCGGGCTCGGCACCGTCAAGCTCGTCGTGGAGCCAGCGGACGAGACGCAGGTGTTCACGGGCATCGGACCGAGCGCGGACGTCGCCGCCTACCTCGAAGGCGTGAGCCGCGACCAGATCCGGGACATCGACCTCGACCCGGATCGGGTCCGCTACCGCCGCCGTGACGGCGACGCGGTGCCGGCCCCACCCGGAGAGCAGGACTTCTGGGTCGCCACCAACTCCGGCACCGAGTCCGGCGATCTCGAGTGGGAGGTCGAGAGCGGCGACTGGACCGTGGTGATCATGAACGCGGACGCCAGTCGCGGTGTCGACACGGATGCGCGCCTCGGCATCAAGGTCGGATGGCTCCTGCCGGCCACGATCGGGCTCCTGGCCGGCGGCCTGATCCTGCTGATCGGCGGCACGGCGCTGGCGATCATCGCCGGTCGCGGCCTGGCCCGGGCCCCAGCCGAGCCGGTGGCAGTGACCGAGCCGGCACTGCTCCCGCCCCCGTTGGTCCCGGGCACGCCGACCGCGACTGCAGCTGCGGCAGCCGCCAGTCCCGCGGTCGCCGTCGTTCCATCGCCCGCGCCCGCGTATCCCCTGCGCATCACCGGCCACCTCGACGACGAGCTCAGCCGGGGACTGTGGCTGGTCAAGTGGCTCCTCGCCATCCCGCACTACATCGTGCTGGCCTTCCTCTGGCTGGCGTTCCTCGTCGTCACGATCATCGCCTTCTTCGCCATCCTCTTCACGAGGCGCTACCCACGTTCGCTGTTCGACTTCAACGTCGGCGTGCTGCGGTGGAGCTGGCGGGTCGGCTTCTACTCGTTCAGCGCGCTCGGCACGGATCGCTACCCGCCCTTCTCGCTCGGCCCGGCCGACTACCCGGCGACGCTCGACGTCGTCTATCCGGAGGACCTCTCCCGCGGCCTGGTGCTGGTGAAGTGGTGGCTCCTCGCCATCCCCCAGTACCTCATCGTGGGCATCTTCGGATGGGGTTGGTGGCTCGGCTCGTGGGGTCGCGACGACGTCGGCTGGAACGGCCCGGACTGGACCTTCGCGGGCAGCTTCGGGCTCATCGGGCTGCTCGCCGTGTTCGCCGGGATCTCGCTCCTGTTCCGCGGGCGCTACCCGTCGGGGATCTTCGCGTTCGTGATGGGCATGAACCGGTGGGTGTACCGCGTCGCGGCCTACGTCATGCTGATGACCGACGAGTACCCGCCGTTCCGGCTGGATCAGGGCGGGGACGAACCCGTCACGGCCGCCGCGCCGCCGGACGCGACGATCGAACCCTGAGCCTTCCGCGGCTCACACCGCGGCGAAGGTCGCCTCCGCCGTCGGCGGGCCGTCACAGCTGACCACGCCGTCGTCCACCAACTTCACGAGGTGGGCCAAGACGCTCCGCTCGGCGGCCGGGTGGAGCTCCTTGGGGACGGCGGTGTAGAGCTCGGCGACGATGGCGGGCACGGTACCGGTGCCGCTGCGGACGCTGGAGACCACCTGGGCCTCCCGCTCCAACCGGTGCGCCAGGTAGGCCTCCAGGAACGGCTGGGGATCGGTCACAGGGCCACCGTGGGTCGGCCACAGCACGGCATCGTCGCGTTCGAGGACGAGGCGCAGGCTGTCGAAGTACGCCCGCATGTCGCCGTCAGGCGGCGCGATGACCGTCGTCGACCATCCCATCACGTGGTCACCGGTGAACAGTGCTCGCTCCTCGGCGAGCGCGTAGCACAGGTGGTTGGACGTGTGCCCCGGAGTGTGCACGGCCTCCACCGTCCACCCTGCGCCTTCGACCACCTCGCCGTGAGCGAGCCGGACATCAGGGTCGAACGCCGTGTCGACGGCCTCCTCGGTCACCACGTCGTCCGTGCGATCGATGGCGCCATGAGGGCCGAATGCGAACGTGGTGGCCCGCTGTCTCGTCCGCCAACCAGCGGGCCAGCGGAGAGTGATCGGCGTGGCAATGGGTCACCGAGGATGTGCGTGACCCGCTCGCCCTCGAGCGCGGCGGCGAGGGCGGCCTGATGCGACTCGAGCACCGGGCCCGGATCGACGACCGCGACCTCGCCGCTCCCGATGATGTACGTCCCCGTGCCGCGATAGGTGAACATCGACGGGTTCTCGGCCACGACCCGCCGGATGAGCGGGCTGACCTGCTCGGTCACGCCGTAGCGCACTTCGAGCGGGGGGACGAAGGGGATGGCAGCCATGGCTGGTCAGCTCGGCGTCCGGCGGGCGATGCGGCGCCGGCGGGCCGGTGGCTCGTGGGCCGTGAGGCCGGAGTCGATGACGTCGTGCCGGGGACCCCACTCGGTGAGGAAGGCCTGCACCGTCGCGCAGGCGGGCAGGGCGAGGATGGCGCCGATCGGGCCCAGCATCGCGGCGCCGGCGATGGCGGCCGAGAAGGCGACGGCGGGGTGCAGCTCCAGCGTCCGCGCCGTGATGCGGGGAGCGAGGAGGTAGTTCTCGATCTGCTGGTAGATGACGATGATGATGAGCACCCACAGCGCCCGGATCGGCTCGTCGAGCAGGGCCACCACCACCGGCAGCACGCCCGCCAGGTACGTGCCGATGACGGGCAGGAACTGCGACACGAGACCGACCCAGACGCCGAGCGCCACCGGGTACCGCAGCCCGATCAACGAGAACGCGGCCGTGTGGAAGACGGCCGAGAGCAGGGCCAACAACGCCCGGGAGTAGAGATAGCCACCGGTCTTGTCGATGGCCAGCTCCCACGCGTGGAGGACCCGCTCCTGGCGATCGGGGCGCATCCGGCTGCAGAGGGCCCGCCGCATGCGCGGGCCGTCGGCCACCATGTAGAAGGTCAGGAGCGCGACCGTCAGCACCTGCAGCAGACCGCCCAGCACGGTGGTCGTGAACGAGATGGTGTTGTTGGCGAGCGATCCCGCGAGCTGCGCCTTGTCGATCCGGTCGATCAGGTCACCGAAGTCCAGTTCGGTGGAGAAGTTGCGGTTGACGAAGTCCTGCACCTCGGTGATCCGCGAGGGCAGGTCGTCGATGAAGTTGGCCACCTGCCGTCCGATCAGCGCGCCGATGGCGCCCACGAACAGGAGCGCCGCCACCGTGACGCCGAGGAGGAACAGCGCCGTCGCCACCCCTCGGCGCCAACCGCGGCGGGCCAAGGAGTTGACGCCCGGCTCGATGGCGAGCGAGAGGAAGAAGGACACGACGATCAGGAACAGCAGCGTGTGGAGCCGGGAGAAGAGCCACCGCCCCACGAGCGTGGCGATGAAGCCGAGCCAGAAGATCGTGATGGCCCGCAGGACCCACCTCGGCATGGTGGCGGTCTCCGCCGACGGGTCGACCCATGGCGTGTCGGACGGATCATCGGCGCCCGCAGCGCCCGCGGCAGGGCCGGCAGCGGGGTCCGCCGCGGGTTCTTCGGCCACCATCCGAGCGTAGATGCGCGTGCTCGCGAGACCGGCGACCCTCGGCCGAACGAGCTCTCCCGTAGCGGATCCTCGCCGCGTGGGCGGCAGGATGGGGCCGTGGAACAGGTGCGCCAACTGCTGGCCGACGCCATCCGCGCCCGGGTGGGCGGCCCGACGGGGCAGGAGCACGCCCGGGAGCTGTTCGAGTCCGAGGGGCCGCGGTGGTTCGCGCCCGACCGGGCCATCTGGCGGGTCCATGCGGACGCCTCGATCTTCGTCGGCGCGCTACGGGCCCTGCTGCTGCAGAGCCTGCATCCGCTGGCCATGGCCGGCGTCGCCCAGCACTCCGACTACCGCGAGGATCCGTGGGGCCGGCTGCAGCGGACGGCCCGCTTCCTCGCCGGCACCACCTACGGCACGGCAGAGCAGGCCGAGCGGGCGTGCGCGACGGTTCGCCGCGTCCACGAGCGGGTGCGCGGCGTGGCTCCGGACGGACGGGTGTACGACGCCAACGACCCTCACCTGCTGCTCTGGGTCCACGTCGCCGAGCTCGACAGCTTCCTGGCCGCCTATCAGCGCTTCGGAGCCGAGCCCCTCGACCGGGCCGAGCAGGACGAGTACATAGCCGACCAGGCCCGCGTCGCCCGGGAGCTCGGCGTGCCCGACCCACCGCTCACGGTCGCGGAGCTTCGGGCCCGGTTGGCCGCCTACCGCCCGGAGCTGGCCGGCACCGCCGACGCCCGGGAGGCGGCGCGCTTCCTCCTCCTGCAGCCTCCGGTGCCCCTGGCGGCGCGGGGTCCCTACACCGTGCTGGGGGTCACGGCCGTCTCGCTCCTGCCGTGGTGGGCGAAGGTCATGCTGCGCATCCCGCCGTTGCCGCTGACGGAGACGGTCGTGATCCGTCCGGCTGGCCGCGCCCTCGTGGGAGCGATGCGCTGGGCGCTCGGGGACGGTTCCCGCCCGCGAGCCGGGTCGCCGGCGGAGTCGGGCACACTGGCGGGGTGAACGACCGGCCTGACGAGGAGGTGTCCCCGCCGCCCGAGGCACCGCCGCCGCGGCGACCCTCCTCGGTGCGGGGCGGCGTGCTCGGGGCGGCGATGCTCGGGCTGCGCGAGATCCTGGAAGGGCCCAAGAAGGAGCAGATCGTCATCCAGGCCGAAGCGCCCGGCGAGCCCCCGGACATCGACCGCCGCGGGTTCGAGGCTCCGTTGGAGGACGGGAGCCTGGCCGTCGGTCCACCGCTCGACGACCTCAAGGACAAGGCGCGGGCCACCCGTCGTTCGCACCGCGTCCGCCGCCGCTCCGGCCGGCGGACCTAGCTCCCCGCGACGTCCCTACCGATTCGATATCGATTCGGTGCGGAGGTTCTCGCGGCTGCTGGAACCGCTGCGGGCGCCTGAGCGCCGCGAGAACGCCGGACGGCGGCCTTCAGGGCCGGCGCCAGCTCGCCGCGACCCTCGACGACCACCTGCTCGAGGCCGAGCCATCCGGCCATGAGCCCCAGCTCACCGGCCAGCGCCTCCGCGACCGGGCCCTCCGGCACGCCCGGCTCGGTGTACGCGCCCCGCACCAGGAGCGTCGACAGCGCCCGCTCGGCCTTGAGATCGACCCGGCCGACCAGCTCGTCGCCGAGCAGGAAGGGCAGGACGTAGTAGCCGAAGCGCCGCTTGGGCGCGGGCGTGTAGATCTCGATCCGGTAGTGGAAGCCGAACAGCCGCTCGACCCGCGGCCGCTCCCAGATCACGGAGTCGAACGGCGACAGGAGCGCTCGGGCCCGCACCCGACGCGGCAGCGCAGCCTCCGGGTGCACATAGGCCGGCTCCTTCCACCCCTCCACCTGCGCCGGCAACAGCTCGCCCGCCTCGACCAGCTCGGCCACCAGCGGACGGCAGCGCGGGACGTGCTGGCGGTGGTACTCCGCCAGGTCCCGCAGCGTGCCCACGCCCTGCGACCGCGCCGCCAGCAGCAACAGCGCCTTGCGGGCGTCGGGCTCGCTCGGGGTCGGTGCGGCCAGCACCGCCGCCGGCAGCATCCGCTCGGGAAGGTCGTACAGCCGGGCGAAGTCGTTGACCCGCCGGCGGGCGGTGATCCGCCCCGTGTAGAAGAGCCACTCGAGCGCCAGCTTGGCGTGGTCCCAGTCCCACCACGCCCCCTTGGGAGCGGTCCGCTCCGACAGCTCGCCCGCCACGACGGGCCCGCGCTCGGCCACCATCTCGTAGACGGCCTCGACATAGCCGGGGCGTTCCGTGCTCATCCGGGCGACGCCGCGCCACGTGTGCTCGGCGGCACGGGCCATCTTCCAACGGAACAGCGGATGTTGCGCGGCCGGGATGTGCGAGGCCTCGTGGCCCCAGTACTCGAAGAGCTCGCCGGCGGCGGCGGCCTTCGGCAGGAGGTCGCGGGGATGGGGCCCGAGGCGGGCGAAGAGGGGCAGCTCCTGGGACCGCACGAGCACGTTGACGGAGTCGATCTGGATCAGCCCGACCCGGTCGAACACGCGCCGCAAGTGGCGGCGATCGACCCGGCCCTGCGGGCGCGGGTCGGTGAAGCCCTGGGCAGCGAGCGCCACCCGGCGTGCTTGCGCGAGGGAGAGCGACAGGGGCGCCGCCACGACGCGAAGGCTCTGTCAGTCGGCTTCGGTGATGGTCACCGAGTTGATGGCGACATCCTCGCGCGGGCGGTCGTTCCGGTCGGTCGTCACCCGCTGCATCTCTTCGACGACCTCCATGCCCTTCACGACCTGCCCGAAGAGCGAGTACTGCGGGGGTAGGCGGACCCCGCTCGGCCCGCTCACGATGAAGAACTGGCTGCCGTTGGTGTTCGGGCCGGCGTTGGCCATGGCCACCGAACCGAGCTCGTACTGGCCCGCCTTCGGGAGCTCGTCCTCGAACTTGTAGCCCGGGCCGCCCCGTCCGGTCCCTGTGGGATCACCGCCCTGGCACATGAAGCCGTCGATGACCCGGTGGAAGATCACGCCGTCGTAGTAGTGGTGCAGGGCCAGGAAGACGAAGTTGTTGACCGTCTTCGGGGGCCCGCACCGCATCGAGGGCGATGACGATGGTCCCGAGGCGTGGTGTCGAGCGTGGCCGTGTAGCGCTTGGAGGCGTCGATGCCGTGCTCAGGGCCGTCGGCCGGGAACTGCTGGGTCTTGGCGGCGGAGCCGTCGAGGGCGGGGAAGGGGTGGGGCATAGGGCGGCGACCCTACCGGCCGCCGCCGGGCGGACGCGGCCGGCGTCAGCCGCCGCACGCTCGACGTCCAGTTGGCGATGAGGAGGTCGGACTGCCGCGCCGCGGCGGTCAGCGTCTGGGCGACGTCCGCCCGCCCGATCAGGATCGACTCGACGGCGTTCGCGGTGAGGATCCGGACCTCCCGCTGCGGGCCCAGCACGGGACCGGCCTCGACCGGCGTGTCGGCCGCCGCCAGGAGCTGGTCGTAGCCGACCTTGAACCGGGGATCGGCGGCGTAGAGGTCCTTGATCGGCGGCAGCTCGGTGGCGCTCTGGCGCACCGGGCACGTACCCGGTGTCCGCCGCCCACTGCGACTGCTGCTCGGGCGCCACGAGGTACTTGATGTAGTCCCAGGCCGCCGCGGTCTCGGCATCGCTCTTGCCGATCGGCAGCCACAGCGACGCGCCCCCGACCAGGACCCCCGGGTTCACCGTCGGGCCGGGCATGGGGCCGATGCCGACGTCGGCCGGGGTGACCGGGTAGCCGCCGGCGTCGAGGATGCCCAGCACCGAGCCGAGGGCCGCGGTCGTGTAGATCGTCATGGCCGCCGCCGCTTCCTTGTCGACCAGCTTCAGCAGGTTGTCCGGCAGTGGGGTGTTCGGGCCGACGTCGATGGCCAGACCGTCGATCACCATCTCCTGCAGGAACGTCAGCAGCTCGACGCCCGCAGTGCCGGCGAACAGCACGTTGGTCGCCGGTGCCGCCCGGCCGTTCTCGTTGTTGGCGTAGAGCTCGCCGGCCTTGGCCAGCCACTGCTCCAGGAACCAGCCGCCACCGCCGTCGATGCTGTGGTCGAGAGCGAGCCCGTACTTGACGACGCCGCTCTCGACGAGCGTGCTCGCTGGCCGAGCGCAGCTCCTCGAGGCTGGTCGGCGGATCGTCGGGATCGAGGCCGGCCTGCTCGAAGGCCGCCCGGTTGTAGTACAGGACGGGGTTCGACAGGTTGAACGGCATCGCCCTGCAGCGCGCCCCGCAGCGTGTAGTAGGCGGTCGCGCGGGGCAGGAAGTCCGCCAGGTCGTAGTCCTCGGCGTTGACGCAGGACTGGATCGGGACGACGGTGTCGGAGTCGGCCAGGAGCTGCAGCGTGTACTCCGGCATCTGCACGAGCGTCGGCCGGTCGTTCGCCGACGACGTCTTGTACTTCTCGATGCTCTGCTCGTAGCCGCCCTGGTTGATGAGGGCCACCCGCACCTTGGACTGCGACGGCGTTGTACGCGTTCGGTGAGCTTGGCCAGCGCCTCCTCGTTGGCCGCGGTCATGGCGTGCCAGAACGTGATCGGCACCGGTCCCGTCGCGCTGTCCAGCGCGTCCACGGGACAGGGCGGGAGCTGCTCCGCCGGGATCGTCGGTCGTGGTCGGGATCGTGGCCGGCGCCCCGCCGGAGTCCGGGCGGTGCGACGGTCGGGACGGTGGCGCCGCCGATCTCCAGGATCGACTTGCCGTTGCCGCAGGCGGCCGCCACGGCGCACAGCCCCGCCACGAGCGCCACGCGTGCACGGCGCCGCGAGCGCCTGCTCATCCCTTCACCGCGCCGGCGGTGAGGCCTCGGATGAGCTGGCGCTGGAACACGATGAGCACGATCACGATCGGGACGGCGGCGATGACCGTCCCCGCCGTGATGAGCGTGAGCTGGTCCGGGTTGGCGCTCGACAGCGACCTCAGCCCGATCTGCACCGTCCGGTAGTCGGGATCGTTGGTGATGCGCTGCGGCCACAGGTACTGGTTCCACGCCCCCAGGAACGAGAACAGGGCCAGCGCGCCGAGCGTCGGCCGGGCCAGCGGCGCCGCCACCTCACGGAGGAAGCCGAAGTGGCCGAGCCCGTCGAGCGCGGCGGCCTCCCGGAGATCCTTCGGGACGGTGAGGAACACCTGGCGGAGCAGGAACACCCCGAACGCGGCGGCCAGGAAGGGCACGATCAGGCCCTGGTAGGAGTCCGTCCAGCCGAGCGACTTGATGGTGTCGGTGTTGGCGAGGATCGTCACCTCGGCCGGCACCAGCAGCGTGGCCAGCACCACGTAGAAGAGGAAGCCCCGCAGCGGGAAGCGCATGAACGAGAACGCGTAGGCGGCCAGCAGGGACGTGATCAGGGTGCCCACGGTGATGAGGATCGAGACGATGGCGCTGTTGACGAGGTAGCGGTCCAGGTTCCCCTGGTTCCACGCGTCCTTCAGCGTCTGGAGGGTGAGGTCGACGGGGAGGAGCGCGCGGGGGTAGTCGAAGATGGCCGTGCCGGGCTTCAGCGAGAAGAGCACGGTCACGTAGATCGGGAACAGCACGAGGATCGGCCACGACCGCGAGCACCGCGTACCGCGCCCACTTGCGCGACCCGCCGCACGCGGTCGAGAGCGGACGCAGCCGCCTCAGCCATAGTGCACCCGGCGCTCGAGCCCGCGGAACTGGATGAGCGAGACCACGAGCATGATCAGGAACAGCAGGACGGCGACGGTGGCCTGCAGCCCGTTGTCGAAGGCGATGACCGAGTTCCGGCCGTAGATCAGGTAGGTCACCGTCGTCGTGGCGTCGCCCTGGGGTCCCCCGCCGGTCAGGATGTCGATCTCGGCGTAGGTCTGCAGCGCCCGCACGGTGAGCACGACGACGGCGAAGAGGATGGTCGGGCCGAGGAGCGGCACGGTCACGTTCGTGAACCTCCGCCACCCGCCGGCTCCGTCCACGAACGCGCTCTCGTAGAGGTCACGGGGGATGCTCTGGAGGCCGGCCGTCATGATGATGAACGTGAACCCGGCGTTGGCCCAGATGCTGACGATGCCCAGCGCGGGCAGCGCCCAGGTCGGGTCCTGCAGGAGGCCGGGGTTCTTCAACACCTCGAAGGGCAGGATGTTGGTGAGGACGCCGATCTGCGGCTGCAGCAGGACCAGCCAGATCAGCGAGGCCACGGCGACCGACGTGGCGACGGTCGACGAGTACACGGTGCGGAAGAAGCGCATGCCGCGCAGGTGCTTGTCGGCGAGCACGGCGAGGCCGAGCCCGATCGCCAGGCCCGCCGGCACGGTGATGAGCGCGAAGAGGAAGGTGACGCCGAGCGAGTGGCGGAACTCGTTGGACTGGAACACGTCCCAGTACTGCTGCACCCCCACGTAGGTCTTCTCTCCGCCGAACCCGCCGCCCCGGTAGAGGCCGAGCCAGATCGTGCGGCCGAGGGGGTAGAAGACGAAGACGCCGAGGAGCACGAGCGCGGGCAGCAGGAACAGGAAGGCCAGCAGCGCCTCTCGCAGCCGGCTACGGCTCATCGTTGCCCCGTGACATGGAGCTCGCTCCGCTCGCTCATGTCTCGACCCGCTTGCCGGTGACGGTGTCGAAGTGCTGCCGGTGCCGGGGCTCGGCGTCGATGAACACCGCCTCGCCCTCGCGCGGGCCGTCCACCTCGCTCGTGCGGGCCACCACCCGCATCTCGTTGGGGAGGACGCAGGTGATGAGCCGCTCGTAGCCGAGCGCCTCCACGAGCGTCACCCGGGCCGTGAGCGGACCCTCGCGGTCCAGCCGGATGTGCTCGGGGCGCACACCCACGAGGTGCTCACCGGGCTCGAGCAGCCCCGGCTGGAAGACGTTCATCGGGGGCGTCCCGAGGAACTGGGCGACGAACAGACTGGCCGGGCGGTCGTACACCTCCTGCGGCGGGCCGACCTGCTCCAGCAGGCCCTGCTGCATGACGGCGACCCGGGTACCCATCGTCATGGCCTCCACCTGGTCGTGGGTGACGTAGATGAACGTCCCCTCGACCCGCTGGTGGAGCGCGATGAGCTCGGCACGGGTCTCGCCCCGCAGCTTGGCGTCCAGGTTCGACAGCGGCTCGTCCATCAGGAAGACGGCAGGGTTGCGGACGATGGCCCGGGCCAGGGCGACGCGCTGGCGCTGGCCTCCCGAGAGTGCCCCGGGCTTGCGCGTCAACAGCTCGCTCAGCCCGAGGAGCTGCGCCGCGTCACGGGCCGCGTGACCCCGCTCCCGCGTCCCGACCCCGCGCGCCTTGAGGGGGAACTCGATGTTGGCCTGCACGGTCTTGTGCGGATACAGCGCGTAGCTCTGGAACACCATGGCGATGTCCCGCAGCTTCGGAGCGACGTCGTTCACGAGCTGCTCGCCGATCCAGATCTCGCCGTCGGTCGGATCCTCCAGCCCGGCGATCATGCGCAGCAGCGTGGACTTGCCACACCCCGACGGTCCGAGGAGGACCATGAACTCCCGATCGCCGATGTCCAGCACGACGTTGTCGACCGCCGTGACCTCCCCGAAGCGCTTGGACACGTTGGAGAGCCGCACCCCTGCCACGACTGGACAACGTAGGTCAACCTCCGCCGACGTGCGTGCGACACCGCGTACGCTCCACGCCCATGTCCAGCCTTCCCCCGCCCCCGCCGGCCCCTCCGTCGGTGGCACCGGGGCCCGAGCCGGCCGTCGGACACGACGCACCCCCGGCACATCCGCCGGCACAGTGATCGGCACCCCCGTCGGCTCCCCTGTCGATCTCGACCGCATCGCCCAGGACCTGATCGACGTCGAGGTGGCCCTCGATCGCCTCGACCAGGGCACCTACTGGACCTGCGAGGTGACGGGCGAGCCGCTGCCCGACGACCTGCTCGCCGCCGATCCCGTGGCCCGGCGCCGGCCGCCCGCGGCGGGGATCGACGGCCGGGGACTCGACGGTCGCGACATCGGCGTCCCCAGGGAGCGCGGCGGGCGCGTGGTGAGCCGCCGGGGGCTGGCCCTCGGCACGGCCGTCCTCGCCACCTCTGCCGCGGCGGTGGCGGTCGGGGCGACCGTCGCCCGCGATCCCCACCGACCGCGCCCGCGTCTCCCGATCGGCACGGGTGTGGCGCCTCAGCGCCCGGCGCGGCGCGGACTGGACCGCCCACCAGGTGCGTCGTGCCGGCGCGTCCGATGAGCGGCGGGCCGAGCTCGACGCCCGCTTCGTGATCCGTACGGCGGAGGACGCGGCCCGCGAGCTCGGCCAGATGAAGGGCGCGCTGATGAAGATCGGGCAGCTGCTCGGCTTCATCCTCGAGGGGCTGCCCGAGGAGGCCCAGCGGGCACTGGCCACGCTGCAGGCGGACGCGCCGCCGATGGCCCCGAGCCTGGCCGCGGAGGTCGTCCGGCAGGAGCTGGGCGACGACCCCGAGCGCGTGTTCCGGTACTGGGAGCCGGAACCGGTGGCGGCGGCCAGCGTGGGGCAGGTCCACCGGGCGGTGCTGCCGGACGGCCGAGCGGTGGCGGTCAAGGTGCAGTACCCGGGCGTCGACACCGCCATCCTCGCCGACCTGGACAACGCCGAGGTCCTGTACGGCCTGTTCTCGGCCTTCGCCCTCAAGGGGCTCGACGTGCACGCGCTCGGTGGACGAGCTGCGGATGCGCATGGGCGACGAGCTCGACTACCGGATCGAGGCCGCCAACCAGTCGGAGTTCGTCGACCGGTATCGCGACCACCCGTTCATCACCGTGCCCGCGGTGATCGAGGCCTGCTCGACGCAGCGGGTGCTCACGACGGAGTGGGTCGAGGGGCGCTCGTGGGCCGACTTCCTGTCCACGGCCGACCGGGCCGCCCGCCAGCGCGCCGGGGAGATCATCTTCCGCTTCGCGCAGGGCTCGGTGCACCGCCACGGCGTGTTCAACGGCGACCCCCACCCCGGCAACTACCGCTTCCTCCCCGACGGGCGGATCGCGTTCTTGGACTTCGGGCTCGTGAAGCGGTGGACACCCGGCGAGTGGGAGCGTCTGGTGCCCTGCCTCGACGCCATCCTCGACACCGACCCCGGCCGGCTGCTCGGCGCGATGGAGGACGTGGACTTCCTCCCGTCCGGGCACGGCCTGGACGCCCAGGCGGTGTTCGCCTACGTGAGCCTTCCCTACCGCCCGTACCTCACCGAGCGCTTCGCCTTCAGCCGCGAGTTCGTGGCCGACACCGTGCAGCGCATCGCCGACGTGCGGGGGCCGCACGCCGAGGTGGTGGCGAGGCTCAACCTGCCCGCCAGCTTCGTCATCCTCGACCGTGTGGTCTGGGGCGTGTCCGCCCTGCTGGGCAAGCTGGAGGCCGAGGGGCCGTGGCGAGGCATCCTCGACGAGTACCGAGCCGGCGCGCCGCCGTGCACCGCCCTGGGCGAGCAGGACGCCGCCTGGCGGGCTCGATAGATTGTCGAGTGCAACCAAGTGGGGCGCGCCGGACGGCACGAGCAGGAGGGGTCCCGAGACCTATGGCTGATCCGTACAAGGCCAGGGCGCCGTTCGCACCGTGGGACCGGCGCGAGCTGCCAGGGCTGTTCGACGTCGAGGAGTCGGCGCGCCGGGTCGGCAACTACAAGTGGGCCGAGATGAGGCTGTTCGAGGCGTTGGGCGGCTGGGTGGCGACCGTCCCCGAGCTCGACGTGAAGATGCGCCTCGGCACCCATTGCTACAAGCACGCCTGGCACGCGGAGCTGTGGCACAAGCGGCTCCCCGAGCTGCGCGAGATGAACCCCGATCGCATGACGAAGCCGGCCAACGAGGCCATGGAGCGATTCGTCGAGGCGCTGACCGAACCGGAGGCGCCCGAGCTCACGCTCGAGAAGCTGGTCGGGGTGTACCGGGTGTTCATCCCGCGCTTCGTCGCCGCCTACACCTTCCATCTCAACGGCACCAGCGAGATCACGGACGCACCCACGATCCGCTCGCTCAAGTTCATCCTCCAGGACGAGCACGACGACTGGCGCGAAGGCGAGATGATGATCCAGTCGCTGCTGGAGGGCCCGGACGACGTGGCACGCGCCACGGCGCGCCAGGCCCATCTGGAGGCCATCATGGTGGAGGCCGGAGGCATCGCCGGGCCGGGCTCGATCGGTGCCGCCGAACCATCGGACACGGCAGTGAGCAGCGCGGTCTGACCGGCCGTTTCGGCACGGAGGTGTCCCGAAGTGACACGTGATGTCACGTTCTGACACCTCCGTTCGGATTTGGACATAGGAGGGACCAACATGCGTCGTTTCTTCCCCGTCGAGGAGCTCGCTCGGGACGAGCGCTTCCACCGCATCACCATGCGGGACCGCATGTCCGACCCACGCACCGCGATGATCGGCCCGCGGGACGGGTCACGGCCCTCCTCGAACCGGCTGAGCCCGTCGCGCCCCGACGCGTCGGACGCGGCCAGGGCCCTCATGCACGGCATCTTCGTCGGCGAGATCCAGGCCCTCGAAGGCGCGGGCCGGACCTGCTTCGACTTCACGACGGACGAGGCACCGTTCGCCCTCAAGCTCGACATGGCCCGCCAGTGCTGGGACGAGGCGCGCCACGTGGAGATCAGCGTCAAGCTGGCCGACTGGATGGGCAGCGAGATCGGTCAGTACGCCGAGAACACCGTCCTGTTCGAGGCGGCCTGCAGCGCCGATCCGGTCCTGCGGCTGGCCGGGGTCAACCGGGCGCTGGAGGGCCTGGCCATCGACGTCTTCACCACCATGAAGGACTTCGGCGACGTCGCCGGCGACCCGTACCTCGAGTTCTGCGAGGACTGGATGCTGGCCGACGAGGTGACCCACGTGAAGATGGGCTCGGACTGGCTCCGCAAGGTGACCGAGGGCGATCCCGAGCGACGGGCCAAGGCCCTCGAGTTCCAGGGCGTCGTGGACAAGCTGTTCTCGTACGGCGGGGCGCGGTCGGAATCCGACGAGTCGCCCATCGGGCTCGCCCGCCGGTTCCGTGAGCTGGCCGGGTTCAGCGACGACGAGATCGACGAGATCGCCGACGTGTCCATGGCCGCCCTCGGCGAGCGCAAGCAGCAGGCCGCCCGGCTGCAGGCCGAGGCTGCCGCCCAGTTCGCCGGCGCGTGACGTGGTCGGGGCTGAATGAGCTGGGGCACTCGGCACCCCGCTGACTAGGTTCGAGACATGGCCGTCACCGTCCTACCGGAGCAGTTCTCGATGGTGCTGTTCGACGCGGACGGCATCAGGTCGTGTGCCGAGGCTCTGCTCGACTGCTTGGGGATGGCCGAGCGAGATCTGCGCATCGAGGTCGACGAGAGCACTCCGATCGCGCGGGTGCAGAGCGAGCTGGGCGATCCCATCGTCGTGCGCGCCGAGAGCGGCGCCTTCGAGGACACCCGGCGGCCCCGCCACCTCTCCGCGGTCGCCGTCAACACCGCCCTCGGGCGGACGCTCCTGCGTGTCCGGGACCGGTTGTCGGGCACGTTCGACGACGCCCCCGCTGACAGCGAGCTGAGCCTCGCGTACGTGGCCGCGTGGGACACCTACGCCGTGGGCCGGCTGGCCCGCCTCGGCTATCCGGTCCACCAGCCCCGGTGGATCTACAACTTCCGCAACCGGCACGGCTTCACCGACCGCGCCGACGATGCGTTCGCCCGCATCTGGGAGGCCGACGACCTCTCCTGGGAGGACCTCTCGGCGCTGTCCGACGGTGCCGCGGCCACGGCTGCGGCTGTCTGACCCGCCGTCCCGCCCGTGAGAGCGCGCCGGGCGGCCGTGAACGGCGTCGAGCTCGACCTGCTGGAATCCGGTGACCCCGGAGCACCACCGGTCATCCTCGCCCACGGCTTCCCCGAGACATCGTGGTCCTGGCGCCACCAGCTTCCGGTGCTGGCCGACGCCGGCTACCACGCCATCGCCCCCGACCAGCGCGGCTACGCCGGATCGTCCCGACCCGATCGCGTCGAGGACTACGGCATCGAGTCGCTCTGCGGCGACCTGATCGCGCTCCTCGACGAGACAGGCCACGAGCAGGCCGTGTTCGTCGGCCACGACTGGGGCGCGCTGATCGTGTGGGACCTCGCCCGCCTCCACCCCGAGCGCGTCCGGGCGGTGGTCGGCGTCAGCGTGCCGTACACCTTCTGGCCCGGCCGGCCCACCGAGTTCCTCCGGATGCTCATGGGCGACCGCTTCTTCTACATCCTCTACTTCCAGCCCGTCGGCCCGGCCGAGGCCGAGCTCGAGGCGGACCCACGAGCGACGATGGCCAAGGTGCTGTGGGGTGGGTCGGGTGAGGGTTTCCACGCTCCGACCGAGATTCCTCCCGCCGAGGGCACGGGATTCCTCACGCGGGCCGCCGAGCCGCCGCCGTTGCCATGGCCCTGGCTGACCGAGGACGACCTGGGCCGGTACGCGGCCGCCTTCGAGCAGTCCGGCTTCTTCGGTCCGATCAGCTACTACCGCAACCTGGACGCCAACTACGACCTGCTCGCCGACCGTCCGGCGTCGCTCCTCACCATGCCGAGCTGCCACATCTCGGGCGACAAGGACCTCGTCCTCCTGATGGCGGCCGGGGCGGACGAGCGCATGGCGGCCGAGCTGCCCGGGTACCGGGGGCAGACCCTGCTGCCCGGGGTCGGACACTGGACGCAGCAGGAAGGTCCGGACGCGTTCAACGACGCGCTCCTGGCCTTCCTGACCGGTCTCGACTAGACGCCGCGGGCCCGTGCGCCGCCGGGCCCGTCAGCCCGGCCGGCGTAGGTCCTCGAGACGGCGCTGCAGGAACCGGGCCTCCGGTCCGGTGGGGCTCAGCGCCAGCGCCCGCTCGTAGGCGGCCCGCGCCTCGGCGGGACGGTCGAGCCGGCGCAGGAGGTCGGCCCTGGTCGAGTGGAGGACGTGCTGGTCCTCGAGCGCTCCTGCCGCGGCCAGCTCGTCGACCAGGGCCAGGCCGACAGCCGGTCCGTCGGCCATCGCGATCGCCACCGCCCGGTTGAGCGACACCACGGGCGAGGGGGCGATGCGGGAGAGCAGGCCGTAGAGCCCGGCGATGTCGACCCAGTCCGTCTCCTCGGCCGACGGCGCGTTGGTGTGGCACGCCGCGATGGCGGCCTCGAGCTGGTACGGCCCGATGCGCCGCTGGCTCAGCGCCCGCTCCAGCCGCTCGGAGCCGAGCGCGATCTGGCCCCGGTCCCACAGCCCCCGGTCCTGGTCGGCCAGGAGCACCAGCTCGCCCGCGGCGTCCAGGCGAGCCGCGCGCCGGGCGTCGTGCAGCAGCATGAGGGCCACGAGCCCGTCGACCTCGGGTTCGCCCGGCACGAGGTCACCCAGCACCCGGGCCAGGCGAATCGCCTCGGCACACAGATCGTGGCGGATCAGCTGGTCGCCGGCCGAGGCCCGGTAGCCCTCGTTGAACACGAGGTAGAGCACGTGGAGCACGGCATCGAGTCGCTCGGCGCGCTGCGCCGCCGCCGGGACGGCGAAGGGGATGCCGGCGGCGAGGATCTTGCGCTTGGCCCGCACCAGCCGCTGGGCCATCGTCGCCTCGGGCACGAGGAAGGCGCGAGCGATCTCGGCGGTCGTCAGCCCTCCCGACGTGCGCAGGGTGAGCGCCACCTGGGCCTCCGGCGAGAGGGCCGGATGGCAGCAGGTGAAGATCAGGCGGAGCTGGTCATCAGCGATGGCGTCCATGTCGAGCGCTTCCACGACGTCGGCCGGATCCGGCGGAGCCTGGTGCACCGGGACCTCGCGACGGATGGCGGCTTCCTCCTTCGGGCCACGTCGGGCCTCCCGCCGAGTCCGGTCGAGGGCCCGACGGCGGGCGACGGTCAGGAGCCAGGCGACCGGGTTGTCCGGCTCGCCATCACGGGGCCACCGCTCGAGCGCGACGACGATGGCCTCCTGCAGCGCGTCCTCGGCGGCGTCGAAGTCGCGCAGCATCCGGATGAGCGGCCCGAGGACCTGCCCGGCGTGAGCGCGGTACAGGCCCGCGAGCCGCTCGTCCGGGAGGGGGGCTGTCACCCAGGCCCGGAACCCATGTCCGTGCCCAGCTCCATGACGGGCCGCACCTCGACCGAGCCGCCGTGGGCACCCGGGATGCGGGCGGCCAGCTCGATCGCGCGGTCGAGGTCCTTGCACTCGACGAGGTAGTACCCGCCGAGGACCTCCTTGGTCTCCGCGAACGGGCCGTCGGTCGAGGCCGTCCTGCCACCCCGGACGCGCACGGTCGTGGCGGTCTCCACGCCCTGCAGCGGCTCGCCGCTGAGCAGCTCGCCGCTCTCCACGATGCTCTGGGTGAAGGTGTAGTAGTCGGCCATGATCTTCTGGCCCTCTTCGGGGGTCATCGACTCCGCGAGCGTGGGATCGCCGTAGATGAGGAGCATGTAGCGCATCAGGTGCATTCCTTCCTTGTCGGTGGACGGTTCGTCCCTCAGACGACGAACGGGGCGGTCGCCGATCGACAGCTCGTCGCCGATCCGCTCAGATCAGGTCGTGGGCGCTGGGGCCGTCCCACAGGTCGATGTCGGGGGGAGCGCTCAGCAGGCCGCGGCAGGACTCCGCCATCTCCACCATCGCCGATGAGTCGAAGTGGGCCCGCTGCGCTTCGGGACTGTCCCACTTCTGGATCAGGAGGTAGCGACCCGGCGTGGTCACGGAGGCGCAAAGGTCGATGTTGCGACAGGCCGGTTCCATGCGTGTCAGCACGACGTACTTCGACAGCGCTCCGAGCAGCGGAGCCGGGTCAGCGGCATCGAAGCGCATGGTGACGATCGTGAGCTCGACGTCGTCTGGCATGACGGCGATGCTGCCACGCTGGGGAGGAGCCCGTGACGGGGCTCGCCCAGCGGAGGCGCGGTCACGCTCCGCAGATGGACCGTGGAGGGGGTTGACCGCACCGGTATCGTGAAGCCGTCCCAATCCCTTGACCCGCCGGCCGGTGCCCGGATCCCGGCCGCCCTTGCGAGGAGCACGTCTTGGCCAAGGAGCGCGTCGAGCGAGATGAAGAAGATCTCGTTCGCCTCTACCTGACCGATATCGGTCAGTACCCGCTGTTGACCAAAGATGACGAAGTCCGCCTGGCCAAGGCCATCGAGTTCGGCAAGACCGCGGCCGAGGAGATGGCGCGAGGCGGCAAGGACGTCACGGCCGCGCGCAAGCGCGAGCTGCGGCGGACCGCGCGCGAAGGCGAAGACGCCGAGCGCACCTTCGTCCAGTCGAACCTGCGGCTCGTCGTGTCGATCGCCAAGAAGTACCAGGCCTCCGGGCTCCCGCTGCTGGACCTCATCCAGGAGGGGAACCTCGGCCTCATGCACGCCGTCGAGAAGTTCGACTGGCGCAAGGGCTTCAAGTTCTCCACGTACGCCACGTGGTGGATCCGCCAGGCCATCACCCGCGGCATCGCCAACACCGGGCGCACCATCCGCCTGCCCGTGCACGCCGGCGACACACTGGCCCGGCTGCAGAAGGCCCGCGCCCGCCTGGAGCTGAAGTACGGCCGGCCGGCCACGCTGGCCGAGCTGGCGGCCGAGGTCGAGATGCCCGAGGACAAGGTCACCGAGGCGCTCCGCTTCGCCGCCGAGCCGCTCTCGCTGTCCGAGCCCCTTCGCGAGGACGGCGACGCCGAGCTCGGCGACGTGGTCGAGGACCGCTCCGCCGAATCCCCGTTCGAGGTGGCGGCCACGGCCCTGCTGCCCGACGAGATCAACCGCCTGCTCGCCCCGCTGGACGAGCGCGAGCGGGAGATCCTGAAGCTGCGCTTCGGGCTCGATCGCGGTGAGCCGCGCACCTTGGAAGAGGTCGGGGAGCACTTCAACCTGACCCGTGAGCGCATCCGCCAGATCGAGGCCCGCGCCATGTCCAAGCTGCGTCACCCCTCGAGCGACACCGGCGCTCGCGACCTGCTGGCCGTCTGATCGGGCCGTCCCCGGACGGCGCCATGACCGCAGAGGCTGGCCCGGGGCGGGTCGCCGAGCTCACGGTCGCGCTCTCGCTGGCCACCGATCTCGGTACGGGTCAGCCGATGGAGCACGGTCTGCGGACGTGCTGGCTGTCGCTGGCCGTGGCACGCGCCCTCGGTCTGGACGACGAAGATCGATCGTGCGTGTACTACGTCGCGCTGCTGCGGTTCGTGGGCTGCACGGCGGACGCGTCGGAGATCGCCGCGCTGGCGGGCGGCGACGACGTGGCGCTCAACGCCGCGATGGCGCCCGCGTTGATGGCCCAACCGGGTGAAGGCCTGCGCCACTTCGTGCGCCATCTGGCTGACGACCAGCCGGTGCCTCGCCGCGTCGGGTTGGTTGCCCGCGCGCTCACCGACACCGGCCTCGAGGCACGCAGCGCTGCGGCTCACTGCGAGGTGGCGGCCCGGTTGGCCCGACGGCTCGGGCTGGATGATGCCGTCTGCGACTCACTGGCCCACGCCTTCGAACGGTGGGACGGCAGGGGCCATCCGGCAGGCCTGGCCGGCGACGAGGTGCCGGTGGCCGTGCGGATCGTCGCCGCCGCCCGCGACGCCGAGCTGTTCGCCCGCGCCGGGTGGCCGGCCGCCGTCGAGGTGCTGTCGCGCCGGCGCGGCCACGGTTACGACCCCGCGGTGGTCGATGCGCTGGTGGACGAAGGCCAGGGCTGGCTGGCCGAGCTCGGCGACGATCCGTGTGCGCAGGTGCTCGACGCGGAGCCGGCGCCGACACGCACGATCGGGGCCGACCGACTCGACGCGGCGCTGAGCGCCATCGCCGACTTCTCCGACCTCAAGTCACCGTGGTTCCGCGGGCACTCGGCCGGCGTTGCCCACCTCACCGCCGCCGCTGCTGAAGCCGCCGGTCTGCCACCGGCCGAGGGGGCGACGTTGGGCCGGGCGGCGCTGGTGCACGACGTCGGCCAGGTCGGGATCCCGAGCGGGGTCTGGGATCGCCCGGCCGCGCTGACCACCGAGCAGTGGGAACGCGTCCGGCTGCACCCGTACCTGAGCGAACGCGTCCTCGGTCGCTGCGCGTCCACGGCCCCGTTCGCGGTCCTGGCCGGCCATCACCACGAGCGCGCCGACAGTTCCGGCTACCACCGCGGCCTCGGCGGTGACCGCCTCGACATCGGTGTGCGGCTGCTCGCGGCAGCCGACGCGTACCACGCCATGACCGAAGCCCGCCCACACCGGCCCGCACTCCGTCCGGCCGATGCCGCCGCGCAGCTCCGCGACGAGGTCGACGCCGGGCGCTTCGGGCGCGTCGAGGTGGATGCCGTCCTCGCCGCGGCCGGTCACGCCGGCACCTCGGCGCGGACCGAGCATCCCGCTGGGCTCACGACCCGCGAGGTCGAGGTGTTGCGGCTCATCGCCCGCGGCCACGCGAACAAGCAGGTGGCGCGCGAGCTCGGGATCACGCCGAAGACGGTCGGCCACCACGTCGAGCACATCTACGCCAAGGCCGGCGTCACGACCCGGGCGGGGGCGACGCTCTTCGCCATGGAAAACGGGCTGCTCGCACGCTGACCGCCCGGCCTGTGACGACAATGGGGTGAACACCCGATTGCCGGGGCGACCATCCACGCTCATCATCGTGGTGCGGATCGGTCCGTCCGGCCAGCGCCGGCCGCCGCAGAGGAGGCCGACGATGAACACGAAGCCCGAGACGGCGAAGGTACGCTTCGACGTCCGCTCGACGGACGGCACATCGATCGCCGTCTGGACGGAGGGTCGGGGCCGAGCGCTCGTGCTGGTACACGGCTCGATCGCCGATCACACGACGTTCGAGCCGCTCGTGGCGGTCCTGCGCGATCGGTTCACCACCTTCTCGTTGGACCGGCGGGGCTTCGGGGCGAGCGGTGACGCTCCCGGGTACACCATCGAACGGGACTTCGAGGACGCCGCCGCCGTGGTCGACGAGGTGGCAGCGCGCACGGGTGGGCCGGTCGTGCTGTGGGGTCACTCCTACGGCGCCAACTGCGCGATGGGCGCCGCCGCCTTGACCCGGAACGTCTCCCACCTCGTGCTCTACGAACCGAGCCTCGGCCTTCCCTACCCGCCTGGCGCCATCGAGCGCATCGAGGCGGCCCTGGCTGGCGGCGACCCCGACACCGCCATCGCCATCGTGCTCGTGGAGCTCCTCGAGCTGACCGACGAGGAGATGGACGGCTACCGCGCCAGCCCGCTGTGGCCCACGCGTCTGGCGGCCGCCGGCACGATCCCGCGGGAGTGCCGAGCCGAGGAGGACTGGGTGTTCGAGCCGGGGCAGTTCGACGGGATCGGTGCGGCGACGCTCTTCCTGACCGGATCCGAGAGCGTGCCCGACGTGAAGGAGGCGACCGCGCAGGCTGCGCGGGCCATCCCCGGCGCCGAGGTCCAGGTCCTGGAGGGCCACGAGCACTTCGCCCACAAGACGGATCCCGCCCTGGTCGCGGACGTCATCGGCCGGTTCCTGTCGCGCTGACGGCGGCGCCCCCGTCCGTTCATGGCCGACGTCACCGGAACGCTCGCGGCCAGATCGGCCATGAACGGTCGCGGCGTCATGACGGGAGCCGCGAGCTCTCCGGCTCCGTCTCGCCGGGAGCGCCCACGGCGTGCCGCGCCGCCGAGGCACCGGCGATCCGGCCGAAGACGGTGATGTTGGCGTACGAGTTCCCGCTCCCGACGTACTGAGCCCCGACCACACCGCCGGTGCACTCGCCCGCGGCGTAGAGACCCGGGGATGGGATTGCTGCCCGGTCGAGAACCCGGGCGTCGCGGTCGATGCGCAGGCCGTACGCGGTGAAGCACACGGTCGCCGGGCGGATCTCCACTCCGTAGAACGGTGACGTGGCGATGGGCTCGAGGAACTTCGCGTCCTTGGCGAACTCGTCGTCCTCGTGGGCGGCGACACCGCGGTTGTAGCGGGCGATGGTCCCGGCGAACTCGCGTACCGGCAGCCCGAGCGACTCCGCCAGCCCATCGATCGTCTCGGCCGTGTGGACGCGACCCTCGCGCACCATCTGGTCGACGATGTCCGTTGTCCAATGTGGGCTCTGGCGTTTGCTCGAGCCGGGGATGGCCTGCTTGTAGCGGGCGATGCCGGCGTCGGTCGCCGCTTCCAGCGTGGCCCGGTCGCAGATGGCGAATGCCCGGTCCCCCTGCTGCCGGATGAGGTTGTCCATGATCCCGTACGGCGCGGTCTCGTCGCCGAAGCGGCGACCGTCGGCGTTGACCAGGATCAGCCACCCGGGCAGGTACGCCTCGTAGATGGGCGCGAAGCCGGCGTGCAGCAACCGCAACCCGCGGTCGTGACCGATCGTCTGCGCCTCGACCTGGGCGCCGAGGTCGAGCGCGTCGCCACGGGAGCCTTCGGCGCCGATGTACCAGGCCGATCCCGTCGCCGCGGCCGAGGGGAAGTGGGCCGCCAGCTTGGCGGCGTCGTTGCCGAAGCCACCTGCCGCCAGCACGACGGCGCCGGCCGTGATCTCGTCATCGCCGACGGCGACGCCGGTGACCGAGCCGTCGGTCGCCGTCAGCAGGCGGTCGACCCGCTGGCCGAGCGCGATGTCGATGTCGTGCTCGCGGCAGTGCCGGTGGAGGACGTCGACGACGCCCTGCCCTCGCCCGATGGGCACGTGGACGCGCGGGATGCGCTCGTCACCGCCGTAGACGAGCTGGGGGTAGTACTCGACGCCAAGGTCCCCCAACCACTCGACGGTCGGGCCGACGAGCTCCGTGAACCGACGGACGACGGCGGTGTCGACGTCCCAACGGTTGAGTTGGAGGTAGTCGTGGAACAGGGACTCGGCATCGTCTTCGATGCCCAGGGCGCGCTGGTACCGCGTGCCGGCGCCCATGATGAGCCCACCCGACAGGCGCGACGACCCTCCGACGACACCCTCGCTCTCCGCGACCAGGACACGTCGGGCGCCCGCCTCGCACGCCGTCAGCGCGGCCGAGAGACCCGCCGCGCCGGAACCGACCACCAGCACGTCGACGTCGGTCGCTGCTCGGGCCTCGTCCATGTCAGCCTCCTCGATCGCGCGCCACGGTAACCGTGAGGTCACGGCATCGGCCCATCCTCTGCGCTGTCGAAGGCTCGTGGCGGCTGGCTCCGGGCCAGCGCCATCCGGCGTCAGGTCAGCGTTGTTCAGAAGCGGCTCAGCAGACGCCTTGAGAAGTTCGGCGCATCCTCAACCGCGAGCATCTGTAGCCGCCCACCGGCAAGCCGTGATCACACGGCTCGCTTCGGGTCCTGCTTCGCCTTCTTCTCGGCCCGCTTCTCCTTCAGGGTCTTGCCGGACTTCTTCGATTGGTGTTGGCGTGGCGACTTGTCGGCCATCTCGTCCTATCTCCCCGGTGGATCGTCGTCTTCCAAGAGGATGTGGGACGACCCTACCGGTTGGCACTCGTGCTGTTTCTCCGAGTTCAAGGCGTCGGGGGCAGCGAGAACACGCGATGTCGCCGACAGCTGACCACTGCCTCGTAGGCCGCGAGGTACTCGTCGGTCATGCGATCCAGGCCGAAGTGGGCGACCGAGTGCTGTCGTACCCGTGCCCGGTCGAGTGCTCCGACCGCGGCCACCGCTTCGACGGCCTGCTCCGCGTCGCGGACCAGGAAGCCGGTGACCCTGTCCTCGACGAGCTCAGGCATGGATCCGCGCCGGTAGGCGACGACGGGCGTGCCGCACGCCATCGCCTCGATGACGCTGTAGCCGAAGGGCTCGTCGAAGCCGATGAGGTGCAGCAGCGCGATGGCTCCGCCAAGCACGTCCGACCGGAGCTCAGGCCCGACGGCTCCGACGTAGCGCACCCGTACACCGTCGATTGCTGGTGCGATGACTTCGTCGTAGTACTGCTGATCTTGGATGATGCCGGCGATGACCAGCGGCAGGCCGGCCCGGCGCGCGACATCGATGGCATCCGCGGTTCCCTTGTCGGGATGGATGCGGCCGAAGAACAACAGGTAGCCGTCGGGGCTGTCGTGCAGCTCGAACGCGTCCGGGTCGATGCCGTGGTGGATGGTGGCCAGGTAGGTGAGTCGCGGATGGCGGTCGGCGTCGCTGATGGCGATGTAGGCGCCGAGGTGGTCGTACTTCTCGTACACGGCCACGATGGCCGGCGAGGAGAAGCCGTGGATCGTGGTCAGCACGGGTGTGGACACGAGGGCGCTGTAGGTCAACGGCAGGAAGTCGAAGCTGTTGTGGATGAGGTCGAACTCTCCGGCGCGCTCGAACAGGGCCGAGATGTGGAGGCATTCGGACACCTTCGGGTTCGCGTCAGGATCCTCCTCCCAGCCGTGCGGCACGACCGAGGAGAGTCGGCCGGCGGTCCGCGAGTCACCGGACGCGAAGAGGGTGACGTCGACGCCGCGCTCCACCAGGCGTTCGGTGAGCAGCGACGCGAACTGCTCCCAGGGCCCGTAGTGACGAGGCGGCACCCGCCACGCGATCGGGGCCAGCATGGCGACGCGAAGACCCACTGTGACGCCTCTCGATCGTCGGCGGAGTGCGCCAGGCGCCCGCCTCTCGCTCGACCGTAGCCCGCGGGCTCACCGGGGGCCGGGGCACGACCTCGGCGCGGCCCGGGTAGGGTGGCGTCACCACCTCGTAGGGACGGCCCGTCTGCGCAGGACGACCGAATCGGTTGTCGCCCGACAAAGGCCCGACGCCTCTCCTGGATCCGCAAGGAGCGTCATGGCCGAAACCGTCACGTCACCCACCGTCGAGCTGCCCGAGTCGCGCCGTTGCGGACGGTGCCGCGGGAACTTCCCAGGCGATCCGACGTTGCCGAGGACCGCCCATCCCGACTGGTGGGTGTGCCCTGCCTGTCATGTCGCCCTCTTCGGGCCGGAGCGTCAGCCGTGTTGAGGCTCCAGTGGAACGCGTTGCAGGTCGGCGACGAGGTGCTGGTGCACGACGACGCCGACATCTCACTGCGCCTCCAGCCAGGGACCGTCGCGATGGTGCAGACGGCCCACCGCGCCAACGACGTCGGTGTGCGTGTGACCGGCCAGTCCGGCCAAGTCCGCGTCGTTCGGCCGAGCCGCCTGTCGGTCCACCTCGATCCTCGGGATACGACCGAGGAGTGCTGGCGCTGCGACGCCATTGCCGCCAGAGCGGGGCGCGGGCCCGAGGCAGCTGCCGCGAGCGCGCCGTGACCAGGTGGGAGTACCTGATCGTCTCCCTTCCCGACTTCGAGCCGGCAAAGGCGGTGCAAGGCGGATCGGCCTCGGTCACGAGGCTCAACCGCGAGGGTGCGGACGGTTGGGAGGCGCTCGGGATGACCGCCCTCCCGGACGGCAACTTCGCGGTCCTGCTGAAGCGGCCGCTCGACGACTGAGCAGTCGCCGGCGACTGATCGAGCACGCGCAGGCCGGCTGCCGGCCGGTGGGCGCAGCTGGCCGGCTGGTAGCCTGACGACGTCAGATCCTCCTCTCCACAGACTTCGTTACGTTCGACCTCGGCTTTGGTGGGTCGGGCACGACGGAGGAGAGGCCGGATGTTGGACGCACCGACCTTCTGATCGGCGTGACGTCGACGTGGCTGCGTTGCCATCGACGCACGACGGTTCTTGGGCCGTCGCGGCAGAAGTAGCCGTCGTTGACTGCTACGCCCGAGCCTGGAGGTTGTTGGCATGTCGACGTCGTTTGGATTCCTGAGCAGCTTTCCCCCGACCCAGTGCGGGCTGGCGACGTTCACGGCCGCCCTCGAGGCGGAGATCGCGGCCGCCGGGCACGAGACCGGCGTCGTCCGAGTGCTCGAGCGGCCCGCTGCCTCGACCGGGTCGACGGTCCTGCAGCACATGGTGCACGGCCAACCCGGCGCGGTGGAACGCTCGGCCGCGGTCCTGAACGCCTTCGACGTGGTGGTGGTGCAGCACGAGTACGGCATCTACGACGGACCCGACGGTGACAGCGTCGTCGAGGTCCTCGACCTGCTCCGGGTGCCCAGCATCGTGGTCCTCCACACCGTGTTGGTCGAGCCGACGCGGCATCAACGCGAGGTGCTGGACGCGATCGGGCGACGCGCGAGCGCGCTGGTCACGATGACCTCGACGGCGCACCAGCGGCTCATCGATCACTACGACGTCGACGACGCCAAGGTCGCGGTGATCCCGCACGGCGCCGCTGGTGGGTGCCACGGCCGCCCTCACCGGCCGGATGGGCGAGGTCCGCTGATGCTCACGTGGGGTCTCCTCGGGCCCGGCAAGGGCATCGAGCGGGTCATCGAAGCGCTGCCATCGCTTCGGGACCTCGTCCCCCGGCCTCACTACCTGGTGGAGGGTGAGACGCACCCGAAGGTGCTCGAACGCGACGGTGAGGCCTACCGGGATGGGCTCGTCGCACGCGCCCGCGCCCTCGGCGTCACGGACATGGTGACCTTCCGGTCCCGCTACCTCGACGTCGACGCGCTGAGCTCGCTCGCCGCGTCGGCCGACGTGGTGATCCTGCCGTACGACTCCCGCGAGCAGGTCACCTCCGGGGTGCTCATCGAGGCGGTGACGGCACATCGGCCGGTCGTCGCCACGGCGTTCGCACACGCGGTCGAGCTGCTGGCCTCGGGGGCCGGCATCGTGGTCGACCACGACGATCCGAGCGCCATGGGTGCGGCCATCCGCCTCGTGCTGTGTGAACCGGCGCAGGCCGCGACCATGGTCACGCGGGCTGCCGCGCTCGCCCCCGATCTCCTGTGGTCGGCGGTCGCCGCGCGGTACCGCGCACTCGCTGACGACCTCGTGACGGCTGACGCCGCGGCAGCGTTGACGTGAGCACGCCGCCGCAGGTCACCTTCGAGCACGTGCAGCGGCTCAGCGACGACGTCGGCATCTTCGAGCACGCCGAGGGAGCGACGCCGCGGCGGCACCTCGGGTACTGCCTCGACGACGTCGCTCGTGGACTCGTGGTCGTGGCCCGCCAACCCGACCCGACGCCATTGCTCCGCGACCTCATGGACCGCTACCTCGCCTTCGTCATCCGCGCTCAGGCCCCGAACGGGCGGTGCCACAACCGCCTTGCCCTCGACCGCCGCTGGACGGACGAGGCCGGTGTCGACGACTGCTGGGGACGGGCGCTGTGGGGCCTCGGGACCGCGGCGGCCCGCGCCGGCGACGACACCGTCCGGCGGCGCAGCGCAGAGGCGTTCGCGCTCAGCGCCCGCTGGCGCTGCCGGTACCGGCGGGCGATGACCTTCGCGGCGCTCGGCGCAGCGGAGGTCCTCACCGTCGCACCCGGCGACCCAGCCGCCAGGTCGCTGCTCGCCGCCGCCGTCCGGTCCATCGGACGCCCGACCGGCAGCCGCACGTGGCCATGGCCCGAAGCACGCCTGACGTACGCCAACGCTGCCATGCCCGAAGTCCTCCTCGCGGCCGGCGAGCACCTCGGCGACCGGCGCGCCCTCGACGACGGCCTGAGCTCCTCGGCTGGCTGGTCGACCTCGAGACAAGGGACGGCCACCTGTCAGTGACGCCGGTCGGGGGCTGGTCGCTCGGCGAGCCCCGCCCCGCCTTCGATCAGCAGCCGATCGAGGTCGCAGCCCTGGCCGACGCGTGTACCCGCGCGCAGCGTCTGAGCGGCGATGTGCGGTGGGCCCAGACCGTTGATCGCGCGGTCGGCTGGTTCCTCGGTGACAACGACGCCGGGATCGCGCTCTACGAGCCCTCCACCGGAGGCGGCTGCGATGGTCTCCACGCGGACGCTCGCAACGAGAACCAGGGCGCCGAATCGACGTTGGCCATGATCGCCACGCTGCAGCACGCTCGCGCGCTCGTGCAGTCGTGAGGCCGACGGCAGCCGTCGACGTTCGCCGCAGCGGCCAACGGCTGCGGCCCGACCCGAGTCGGGTGCTGGCCAAGCTGTTCATCCCGGGTCAGGAAGGCGCGATCGAGGGCGAGTCCCGGGCCGGCTCGGTCGTCAAGCGCGTGTTGGAGCTCGACGACGACGAGGCGGCGGCGACGCTGGCCGAGGTCGTGGCCTCCTTCTCGGGTCGGCACGCCGATCTCGGCGCCACGCTGGATGAGCACTTCGAGCTGGTCTCGCACCGGATCGAGCACCCTGCCGAGCTGTCGACCGCTCGACGCCGGCTGGTAGGCGCCTACTTCACCCAGGAGTACGCGGTCGAGAGCGCGGCGATCTGCAACCCGTCGATCGTGCCCCACCCGGACCAGAGCGAGCTGGGTCCGGACGACGCTCGCTTCGTGATGAGCCTGCGGGCCGTGGGTGAAGGCCACCGCTCGTCGATCGAGTTCCGCACTGGGGTCATCGCCCATGGATCCGAGGTCCGCTTCGACGCGCCCGGGGCGCACCTGTGCAGCGGACGTCCGGGCCCGTGTCACTACCAGCGGGACGTGTTCCACAGGGTGCTGCGGTCGCTCGGCGACGACGGCACGAGCGCGGCGTTCGTGCTCGACTCGCTGCCAGACCCGTTCACCGGCGACGAACTCGAGCAGGCGATGGGGGCCCTGCACGACCAGCTGGTCACCCGCCGCGGCGCGACGGAGACGATCGACCGCATCCGATGGGTCGCGTCCTCCAACTACGAAGTCGCATTCCCGACGGTTTCGTCCGTCTCCGAGCGGGTCCTGTCGCCGACGGCGCCGATCGAGAGCCACGGGATGGAGGACGCCCGCTTCGTCCGGTTCGTCGATGACGACGGCATCGCCACCTACTTCGCGACCTACACCGCGTACGACGGGACCCACGTCGGATCGCAGCTCCTGACCACCGCCGACTTCCGCACGTTCACCAGCACCCAGCTCACCGGACGAGGAGCCCGGAACAAGGGCATGGCCCTCTTCCCTCGCCGTATAGGCGGTCGCTACGTCGCGCTCTCTCGATGGGACCGCGAGACCAACGCCATCGTGACCTCTGACGACCCAACGGTCTGGGATGACCCGGTCGCCCTGCAACGCCCCGCCGAGCCGTGGGACCTCATCCAGCTCGGCAACTGCGGATCGCCGATCGAGTCGCCGGCCGGGTGGATCATGCTCACCCACGGTGTCGGACCGATGCGCCGGTACGCCATCGGGGCCGAGTTGCTCGACCTCGACGACCCCACCCGCGTCATCGGCCACCTGAGGGAGCCGCTGCTCACACCGGCGGAGGACGAACGCGACGGCTATGTCCCGAACGTCGTCTACTCGTGCGGAGCGATGCTGCACGGCGACACCATCGTGCTCCCGTACGGGATCTCGGACGCGAACGTCGGCATCGCCACCATCCCCCTGGGCCAGCTCCTCGACCGGTTGACCTGACCCGTCGCCGTCGGAGCAGAGAGCAGGCGCTGCAGGGTCTAGAACGACTCGAACCGACGTCCGCAGGGCGAGACGGTCGCGAGCGTGCCGTACGCCTCACAGTCCACACACCACCCGATGGGAATCGCCTGTCGATGGAGGAAGTCCTCCCAGTGGCGCTCGCACACCGGCGGATCCGGCACCTCCCGAAGGGTGATGCTCGAGGGGCTCTCGCTCGGCCGAACCCGCCGCCAGTGAGAAGAGAACGGCGCGGTGTGCGTGGCCAGCTCGCCACATGCCGCACAGCCTTCCCGGGCAACCTCCACCGTCATCGGATCGCCGCGCTGTTCCGGCCGGCGGGCAGCATCACCAAGTTCGCCATCACGGACCTCCACGACCGGTTCGAGCACCGCCGCTGTCCGAACCTCCACACCCTAGGCCGCCAAGGCCGCCCGGGCCTCCTTCCCGCCGCGGCGGGGTTCGGAGAAGCGCCGAGCGGCCGCGTAGCCTCTCGGGGTGGTCTGCTACTGCTGTGGCGAGGAGCGGGACCCCTCGATGATGGCCTCGCTGTTGTGCCACGACGAGGTCAAGCTCTGTCGGGGCTGCATCGGTTGGTTGATGCGCCAGGCGGGAGGCGTCGACGTCACACCGAGGTTGCCTGTTGCTGACATGGCGCAGGCGGCGCAGTTCTGTGAGGCGGCCGGGTTCGACGTCGAGCAGTACGACGAGGGCTACGCGTTCGTGCATCTGGACGACCAAGGCGTGTTCGACCTCGCCCGAATCGAGGGGCTCGACCCGGCGACCAACCACGCTGGTTGCTACATCATCACCGACGACGTGGACGACTGGCATGCTCGGCTCGTCGCCGCGGGTTTGTCGGTCACGCCGATCGAGGACATGCCCTGGGGCATGCACGAGTTCACCCTCACCGATCCCAGTGGCAACCACATCCGAATCGGTCGAAGCACCGACAACTGAGGCTCGCTACACGGCGCGCGCAGACGCCGTCGACGCCGTCACGGACGGAACTCTCGACCATTCGTGACCACGCCGGCCTGATCGACCCGCCGAAGGCCGGTTCACCTGGGCATTCCTGGCGGAGGTGGACGGGAATCGAACCCGCCGAACGGGGATCGCCCGTTCCAGCCGCTTTGAAGGCGGTGGAGCCCACCAGGTGCCCAGACACCTCCGAGGGTGACTGTACCGGCCGAGAGCGCCGAGAAGCCCCTTGCCACCGGTCACCCCGCCCGCTACCGTCACCGCTCCCTTCCCCCAAGCGTTGGTCGACGAGCCCTGTCCGGTCCTTGTCCGGCAGCTCGGCGTTCGTCCCCGAGGGGGAACCGTGCTCACCTGTTGCTGGTCCGTGAAGGGCGGCAGCGGCACCACCGTCGTCGCCGCCTCCCTGGCCCTGCTGGCCTCCTCGGCGCCTGCCGGCGCCCTGCTCGTCGATCTCGCCGGCGACGTGCCTGCCGCGCTCGGCCTTCCGGAGCCCGTCGGCCCCGGCGTGCGCGAATGGCTGGCCGCCGACCCTGCCGTGGAGATCGACGCCCTCGGCCACCTGGCCACGGCCGCCACGCCTGGGCTTCGTCTCCTGCCCGCCGGAGCGGCGACCTCGCGGGCAGTACCGTCCACCCGGATCGATCTGCTCGGCCAGGCGTTGGCGGCCAACGCCGGTGAGGTCGTGGTCGACCTCGGCGTTCCCTCACCGGACCTGGAGCCGCTGCTGGCGCAAGCCGACCGTTCGCTGCTGGTACTGCGACCCTGCTACCTCGCGCTGCGGCGGGCCACGGCGCTGCCCACCCGACCAACGGGCATCGTGCTCGTCATGGAGCCCGGCAGAGCCCTGGGGCGGCGCGACATCGAGGACGCCATCGGGGTCAAGGTGGCGGCCGAGATCGACGTGGAACCGACCATCGCCCGCGCCGTCGACGCCGGCCTCCTGGCCGGGCGCCTCCCTCGCAGCCTGTCCCGCACGCTGAAGGCCGCCGCATGACCGGGTCCACGACCATCAACGGCCTGGCCCAGCAGGTCCACCGTCATCTGGTCGAGGTCGCCGTCGACGACGCCACCGGCGACCTGGCGACCGAAGCCGAACGCCACCTGCGAGCGCTGGCCCCGCTGCTGCCGCGCGACGACAGGGAACAGGTTCTGGGGGCCGCGCTGGCCCAGGCCCAGGGCCTCGGCCCGTTGGAGCCCCTCCTCGGCCGATCCGACGGTGACGGAGATCCTCGTCAACGCCGGCACCGAGGTCTGGGTGGAGCGCGGCGGACGGCTCGAGCGGGTCGCCGAGCTCGCCGACGGGGCAGCCGAACTGCTGATCGAGCGCATCATCGGACCGCTCGGTCTCCGGGTTGACCGGCTCAGGCCCACCGTCGATGCGCGGCTTGCTGACGGTTCCCGCTTCCATGCCGTCATCCCGCCGGTCGCCATCGACGGTCCGTGTCTCGCCGTGCGCCGGTTCGCAGCGCGCTCCCTCCCACTGAGCAGCTTCGCCGGCCCTCCGGTGGCTGCACTGCTCGCGGAACTGGTCGAGCAGCGGGCCAACCTCGTGGTGAGTGGCGCCACGTCGTCCGGGAAGACCACGCTGCTCAACGCCCTGTTGGCGACGGTCCCAGCCGGCGAGCGCATCCTGACCATCGAGGACGCGGCAGAGCTGCGCCTGGCCACCCCTCACGTCGTGCGACTCGAAGCCCGGCCGCCGACGGTCGAGGGGACGGGCGAGGTCACGGTGCGGGATCTCGTCCGGGCCGCCCTGCGGCTGAGGCCCGACCGCCTGGTCGTCGGCGAGGTGCGCGGCGCCGAGGCACTCGACATGGTCCTGGCGCTCAACACCGGGCACGACGGATCGCTCACCACCTGCCATGGCAACGGTCCGGCCGATGTGCTGAAGCGCATCGAAGCCATGGTCCTCATGGGCGCACCGAGCTGGCCGCCGGCCACCGCGGAGGAGCACGTCCGCCGCTCGATCGACGTCGTCGTCCATCTGGCCCGGGGCCGGCACGGTCGGAGGGTCGTGGAGCACGTGCTGGAAGTAGCCGAGCCTGGTGGCGGGCCCGAGCGCGTGCTGGCGACCGGAGACCGGGTCGTCGGCAGGCTCCAACGGGGACGGGCGGTCCGGTGATGGTCCTGGCCGAGGTGTCGAGTGCAGCGCTCGCGACGGCGGTGACGATCGCGCTGGTGATCGGCATGCTCGGATTCGTCGTCCGCGTGCTCACCCGAGTGCCCCTCCGGTCACTCCCCGGCGGCCCCTCCTCGGATAGCCGCCGGCGCGCTCCCCGTCTCGGGGCCGTCAGCGGCGAGGTGGCTGGGCTCGCGAGTGTGGAACGAGCGCCGGGCGCGGGCCGCGCGCCGGCTGGCCTGGCCGTCCGTCGCTGACGAGATCAGCTCGGCTCTCCGTTCGGGCGCGTCGCTGCGTCAGGCCCTGGGCGCGGTCGCCGCGCACGGGGGCGCGGCGGCGCCACGGCTGGCCGAGCTGGTGCACCCGGTCAGCCGTGGTGACGACGTACCCGGAGCGGCCCGGCGCTGGGCGGACCGCTCCGACGATGCCGATGAGCGCCTCCTCGCGGGAGCGGTCGAGCTGGCGGCCGAGCGCGACGCGAGCGGAGCCGGTGCTGTTCGACACCGTTGCGCGCACGCTGCGGGAGCGCGCCGCGCTCGCCGGGGAGCTGCGGGCGCAGACAGCACAAGCGCGGGCGTCGGCGGCAGCCCTGAGCGCGCTCCCGCTTCTCTTCACGGGCCTGTGCGCGCTGGCCGATCGGGGCGTCCTCTCGTTCCTGACCGGCACGCTGCTCGGTGCCGCCTGTCTGGTCGCCGGCGCGGGACTGCAGGCGATGGGCCTGCTGTGGATGCACCGGACCATCGCGGCGGTGGCACCGTGACCTGGCCGGCCACCCTGCTGGTCGCCGTGTGGGTGGTGCTCGTCGTGGTTCGCGGGGCCGAGCGCAGGCCGGCGGCGCGGCTGGCCGAACTGCGGCAGCGGCCACTCATGACGACGTCAGGACTGGGCGTCGGTGATCTACCGGAGCGGCGGCGTCCGTCGGGGTTGTCGGGCCGGCGGCGCGTGGCCGTGCTCACCGCGGCGGCGGCCATCGTGGGGCTGATCACGATGGGGCCGGTCGGTGCTGGCCTGGTCGCGGTGTCCGTGCCCGTCTTGGCCCGTGTGAGGACGCAGCGGGCCGGCCGCGCCCGGCACGCGGTGCGCTGCGCCCGCCTTCCCGATGCTGTTGACCTCCTGGTCGTGGCCGGTTCGGCCGGCCTGGCCTCGCGCCAAGCGATGGCACTCGTCGCGCAGCGAGGGCCTCCAGAACTGCGCACCGCCTTCGCCGAGGTGGTGGCTCGCGCCAGTGCGGGAGAGCCGTGGGCGCAGGCCGTCCCTCGGCTGATCGACACCATCGGTGAACCAGCACGACCGATCGTCCACGCCATCGTGGCCGCCGAACAGGACGGCTGCGCCCATGGCCACGGTGCTCGGCCGCCTCGCCGACGACGCCCGGCGCCAACGCCGCCACGATCTCGAGGCGGCCGTCCGGCGCCTGCCCGTTCGCCTCAGCTTCCCGCTCGTGTGCTGTTCGTTGCCCGCCTTCGCCCTGCTGACCGTCGTGCCGCTCGTGGCGGCGGGACTGCGGCGCCTCGGCCCTGTGGCCCTCTGACTCGGTCGACCGCTGCCCCGGTCACCCTCCCATCACGGCCCGGAAGGGGTACCACCATGACGACACTCTTCATCCGACTCCACGCCTGGCTCCTCGCCCGGGGCGACCAGGGCCAGGCCACCACCGAGTACGCGCTCGTCCTGCTCGGCGCCGCACTGGTCGCGCTCCTCCTCGTGGCGTGGGCCACCGCAGGAGGCGGAGCCGGCCGCATCGGTGCTCTGCTCGACCGCGTCCTCGACGAGATCACGTCACGGGTGTGACACGCCGACGGACCCGCGGTGGCGATCAGGGTCAGGCCGCCCTCGAGCTGGCGCTCTGCCTCCCCATCCTGGCGCTGCTGTTGCTGGCACTCGTCCAGGTGGCCGTCGTCGTGCGTGATCAGGTGGCCGTGGTCCACGCGGCGCGAGAGGGCGCCAGAGCCGCCGCGGTGACGGGCGCCGGGCCCGGCGACGCGGTGGCGGCTGCCCGCGACGCGGCCCGGTTGGACCCTGGGCGCCTCACCGTCGACGCCTCGCGCGGCGAGGTGGTGCGGGTGACGGTGCACTATCGCTCGCCGACCGACGTGCCGCTCGTGGGCCGGTTGGTCGGGGACGTCACGCTCCGGGCGACGGCCGTCATGCGGTCCGAGCCGTGAGAACCCCGACCGCCACGGCTGTCGTCGCAGGGACGGCGAGGGCACCACCGGTAGCGTCGCGGCCGCCATGGACCTCGGCATCCGCTCCACGATCATCGAGGGCGTCCCCGTGCTGAGCCTGGACGGCGAGGCCGACCTGGCGTCGCTGCCCCGGCTGTACGACCAGGTGCGGCAGTTCATCAGCGAGCATTCAGGCCGGCAGGTCGTCGTCGACCTCGACGGGCTGGGCTACCTCGATCCCGTGAGCGTCGGCGTCCTCGTCGGTGCCCGCCTACAGGCACGCGCCGGCGGAGGCGACGTCCAACTCGTCTGCACCAGCACGTCGGTGGCGACCGTGTTCACCGGCTCGGGCCTCGACGCGGCCTTCGTGCTCCACCGCTCGGTCGCGGAGGCGGCCGGGTCCAGCGCGCGCTGACGGCGCCGCAAGCGGTTCCGCCGGCAGCGACGGCGACGCTCAGTCGCGGGTGATGACGGTGTCCATGCGGAAGTCCGGGTCGTGACGGCGCAGCTCGCGGCGGGCGATCGTCATCTTGTGGACCTCGTCCGGCCCATCGGCCAGGCGCAGCGTGCGCAGGTGCGCGTACATGTAGGCCAGGGGGAAGTCGTCGCTCATCCCGCCCGCGCCGTGCACCTGGATGGCCCGATCGACGATCTTCAGCGCCACGTTCGGGGCCGCCACCTTGATGGCGCTGATCTCGACCGCCGCAGCCTTGTTGCCGACGGTGTCCATCAGCCACGCCGTCTTGAGAGTGAGCAACCGCACCATCTCGAGCTCGATGCGAGCCTCGGCGATCCAGTCCATGATGTTGGACCGCTCGGCGATGCGCCGGCCGAAGGTGGTGCGGGACAGCGCCCGCTGGCACAGCAGCTCCAACGCCCGCTCGGCGGCCCCGATCGAGCGCATGCAGTGATGGATCCGGCCCGGCCCGAGTCGCGCTTGGCTGATGGCGAAGCCGTCACCCTCGCCGGCGATCAGGTTGGAGGCCGGGACGCGGACGTCATCGAACTCCAGCTCGACGTGGCCCTCCTGGTCCATGTAGCCGAACACCGGGAGCGCACGCTTCACAGTCAGCCCCGGCGTGCCCATGGGGACCAGGATCTGGCTCTGCTGGCTATGCGGGGGCGAGTCCGGGTCGGTCTTGCCCATGACGATGAAGATGGCGCAGTTGGGGTGCATGGCCCCCGAGATCCACCACTTGCGTCCGTTGAGGACGTAGCCGTCGCCATCGCGTTCGATGCGCAAGGAGATGTTGGTGGCGTCCGACGACGCCACGTCCGGCTCGGTCATGGCGAACGCGGATCGGATCTCTCCCTCGAGCAGCGGGCGCAGCCACTGGTCCTGCTGCTCGGGCGTACCGAACATGGTGAGGACTTCCATGTTCCCGGTGTCGGGGGCTGAGCAGTTGCACGCCTCGGACGCGATCCGGCTGCGCCCCAGCACCTCCGCCAGCGGCGCGTACTCGAGGTTCGAGAGCCCCGGGCCCCACTCGGGATGGGGCTGGAAGAGGTTCCAGAGCCCACGGCTCCGCGCCTCGACCTTCATCTCCTCCATCACCGCCGGCTGGTGGTGGGGGTCACCGCTGGCTGCGATCTCGTCCTCGTAGCGCCGCTCGTTCGGGTACACGCACTCGTCCATGAAGGCCTCGAGCGTGGCGCGGTACTCCAGGCATCGATCCGAGAAGGCGAAGTCCATGGGCGGGAACGTAGACCGCCTCGCGCCGAGCGACCGACGCCGATCGGCCGCCCACCATGCCGGCGCCCCCGCCCGTCGCTCAGCGCCCGCGCGCCGCCTTGCGCACTCCGCGCCGGTCGGTGGCCCGCTCCTTCTCCCGCTGCTCCGCCTCCAGCGCCGCCTCCTCCGCGACGAGCCGGGTCATGCTCTCGACGCGGCGAGGATCGAGCTGCCCGGCCGCCACCGCGTCGAGCACCGCGCACCCGGGCTCGCCCTCGTGCTTGCAATCGCGGAACCGGCAGCGTTCGGCGAGATCGAACACGTCCTGGAACGCGCGCTCGATGCCTTGCCCGCTGGCCCACAGGCTGACGGCCCGCAGCCCCGGGGTGTCGATGAGCCACCCGCCGTCCGGCAGGCCGATCAGCTCGGCCGCAGTCGTGGTGTGGCGGCCACGGTCGTCCTGCTCCCGGACCGCGCCCGTGTCCTGGACCGCTCGCCCGACCAATCCGTTGACGAGGGTCGACTTCCCGACCCCGCTCGCCCCCAGGAGGGCGATCGTCCGGTGGCCGGCGGCCAGCGCAGCGAGGTCGTCGAGGCCGGCGCCGGTCCGGCCACTCGCCGCGTAGACGGGCGCGCTCGAGCGCGATCCGTTCGGCGGCGGCCACCAACTCCTGCGGGTCGTCCACCAGATCGGACTTGCTGAGCACGATCACCGGGGTGGCGCCACTGTCGTAGGCGAGGACGAGCTCCCGCTCGAGGCGGCGCTGGTTCAGGGCGGTGGTCAGCGTATGGACCAGGAAGACCACGTCGATGTTGGCGGCCAGCGGCTGCGGCTCTCCGCGAGCGCCCTCGTAGGAGGCCCGCCGCACGAAGACGCTGCGCCGGGGCAGGACGTGCTCGACCCGCTCGCCGTCCTCCGACGGCACCACCCAGTCGCCCACCGCCACCGCCGCCCCCAGGTTGCGCACCCGGCCCTCGGGAAGCAGCCACGACCAGCCACGATCGATGCGCCGGACCCGGGCCGGCGACGCCAGGGATCGCCCAGGCCCGGCCAGGAGCCGGCATGCCTCGTCCCACGCGGCGTCCCATCCGAGCGATGGCAGATCAATGGGCATCGGTGGCCGACGGTAGGCGCGCACCCGGCCCGACCGGCGACGAAATGGCGGCGCGCCGCGATCCACGACCCGCTCCGACCGGCCCGGCAATGGCTCGTCACGCAACATTTCGGGCGCTCCCGAAGGGAGCGCCCGTGCGGGGCCTGCCTTGACAGCGCCCGCCGCTCCCCCTAACCCTTTCCGGCGATGTCCCGTCCCCTCGTCATCGTCGAATCCCCGGCCAAGGCCAAGACCGTCGCCCGCCATCTGGGTGACGGCTACGACGTCCGCGCCTCGGTGGGGCACATCGCCGACCTCCCGACCAAGGGCCTCGGCGTGGACGTCGACAACGGCTTCAAGCCGCAGTGGGAGCTGACCCAGCGGGGCAAGGACGTGGTCAAGGAGCTGCGTTCGTTGCTCAAGGACGCCTCGGAGCTCTACCTGGCGACGGACGAGGACCGCGAAGGCGAGATCATCTCCTGGCACCTCCTGCAGCACCTCAAGCCCAAGGTCCCGGTGAAGCGGATGGTGTTCCACGAGATCACCAGGTCCGCCATCAACGACGCCGTGGCCAATCCTCGCGACGTCGACGAGGGCCTGGTCGACGCCGCCGAGACCCGCCGCATCCTCGACCGGCTCGTGGGCTGGGAGGTCTCGCCCGTCCTGTGGCGCAAGGTCAACCGCGGCCTGGCTGCCGGCAGGGTCCAGAGCCCCGCCACCCGCCTGGTGGTGGAGCGGGAGCGGGAGCGGATGGCGTTCGTCGCCGCGTCGTACTGGGACATCGAAGCCCTGTTGGCCACCGATCCCGCGTTCACGGCGACGCTCGTCGGTGTCGACGGCACCAAGGTGGCGACCGGCAAGGACTTCGGCGACGACGGGCGGACCAAGGGCCAGGTCGTCGTCCTCACCGAGGAGCGGGCGGTCGCCCTCGCCGAGGGTCTGGCCGGACGTGACCTGGAGGTGCGCTCGGTCGAGGAGCGCCCCTACACGTCCAGCCCCAAGCCGCCGTTCATGACCTCGACCCTCCAGCAGGAGGGCGGGCGCAAGCTGCGGCTCTCGGCCCAGCAGGTGATGCGAGTGGCCCAGGGCCTCTACGAGCGGGGCTTCATCACCTACATGCGCACGGACTCGGTCACCCTGTCCGACGAGGCGCTGACCGCGGTGCGGGCCACGGTCGCCAGCACCTACGGCGATCGCTTCCTCGCCGCCGGACCGCGGCGCTACACGACCAAGGTCAAGAACGCCCAGGAGGCCCACGAGGCCATCCGTCCATCGACACCGCTGCGCTCGCCCGATCAGGTCGCAGGGGAGTTGCGTGGGCCGGACCTCGACCTCTACCGCCTCATCTGGCAGCGCACGCTGGCCTCGCAGATGGCGGACGCCACCGGCACGACGGTGAGCGTGCGGCTCGGCGCGCCGAGCGCGACGCCCGCAGGGGCCACCGACTGTGAGTTCGCGGCGAGCGGGACGACCATCAACTTCGCCGGCTACCGGCGGGCGTACGTCGAGTCGACCGACGACGGTCCCGAGACGGAACGCGAGGCGCTGCTCCCGGCGCTGACCGTGGGACAGCACGTCCCGGTCGAGTCGCTGACGCCCGGAGGGCACACGACCGTGCCGCCGTCCCGCTACACCGAGGCCAGCCTCGTCAAGCGGCTCGAGGAGCTGGGCATCGGCCGGCCATCCACATGGGCGTCGATCATCCAGACGATCCTCGACCGCGGCTACGCGTGGAAGAAGGGACAGGCACTCGTGCCGACCTGGACGGCGTTCGCGGTGGTCCGTCTGCTCGAGCAGCACTTCGACGAGCTCGTCGACTACACGTTCACGGCCGGGCTGGAGGACGACCTCGACGCCATCGCCCTGGGCGACCAGGAAAAGGTCGAGTGGCTGAAGGACTTCTACTTCGGCACCGAGCACCCGCCCGGGCTCAAGGATCTGGTGACCGACAACCTGGACAAGATCGACGCGGCCGAGATCAACACGTTCCTCCTCGGCTACGACGCCGACGGCAACGAGATCGTGGTCAAACCGGGCAAGTACGGGCCCTACGTCAAGCGCGGCGAGGACACGGCCAGTGTGCCCGAGATGCTGACGCCCGACGAGTTGACCGTCCCCCTCGCGCTCCAACTGCTCGCCGCCCCCAAGAGCGACGAGCCGATCGGGTTCCTCGACGGCCTGCCGGTCTTCGCCAAGAACGGTCGCTTCGGTCCGTACGTGCAGTGGGGCGAGGCCGGTACTCCGCCGCCCGGGTCCGACAAGCCGAAGATGGCGTCGCTCTTCAAGACGATGACGCTGGAGCGCATCACCATCGACCAGGCGACCGAACTGCTGTCACTCCCTCGGGTGGTCGGCACCGATCCGGCCGACGGCCAGGAGGTCATCGCCGCCAACGGTCGCTACGGCCCGTACGTGAGCAAGGGCAAGGAGACCCGGTCCCTCGCCAATGAGGAGCAGCTCCTCGAGATCGGGCTGGACGCCGCCCTGGCCCTGCTGGCCCAGCCCAAGCAGTACCGCGGTCGCGGGGGGGCCGCACCCAAGCCGCCCCTGCGCGAGCTCGGCACTGATCCCGTCAGCCAGCGCGGGGTCGTGGCCAAGGACGGCCGCTTCGGCGTCTACGTCACCGACGGCGAGACCAACGCCTCCCTCGGCCGGGGTGACCGCCTGGAGGAGATGTCGCCGGAGCGGGCGTACGAGCTCCTCGCCATCCGGCGCGAGCAGGTGGCCGAGAAGGGCCCAGCCACCAAGAAGTCCGGGGCGAAGAAGGCCGGGGCGAAGAAGGCCGGGGCGAAGAAGAAGGCGGCCACGCGCGGGAGCGGCTGAGGCTCCCTGACGGGAGCCGGCGGCCGTTCTAGCGTGCTGCCGCCATGGAGCGCGGCCGGTACATCGCCTTCGAGGGCACCGAGGCGACCGGTAAGTCCACCCACGCCCGCCGCCTCGCCTTCGAGCTCGACGCCGTCCTCACCCGCGAACACGGCGGGACCCCGATCGGGAAGTTGATCCGCTCGATCCTGGCCGACCCCGACGCACGCCGAGCTCACCGACACCGCCGAGGCGCTCCTGATCGCCGCCGACCGCGCCCAGCACATCGAGGAGGTGGTGCGGCCCACGCTGGCGGCTGGGCGGTCCGTCGTGAGCGATCGCAGCATCTACTCGTCGCTCGCGTACCAGGCGTTTGGGCGAGGTCTGCCGCTCGACCAGGTCAGAGCCGTCAACGAGTGGGCCATCGGCGGATGTTGGCCGGACCTCGTCGTGCTCATCGATGTGCCGCCCGACCAGGTGGCGCGGCGGCTGCGGCGGCGAGAGCTCGACCGGTTCGAACGCTCCGGCCCCGAGTTCTATGCCCGGGTGGCCGAGGGGTTCCGTGAACTGGCCGCCGCCGAGCCGGAGCGTTGGGTGGTGGTGGACGGCAACCGGCGGATGGAGCTCGTGGCATCGGCGATCAGGACGGCAGTGCGCGAGCGGCTCCACTGCTAGCGGTGCGACGTCGGGCCGCAGCGGCAACGTGCGGGGCCCGATCCCCCATTGACGGGTGCAGCCGATCGCGAGACACTGCGGTCGTCGCACGCGTGGGACAGCCATTGGGGGCTGTCCGGAAGGGGCGGTGGGCGATGCCGATGCGATCGATCCTGGGCAGGCGACGGCGCGCAGTGCCCGCCGCGGTGGTCACGGCAGCGATCACCGCCGGGTTGGTGGTTGCGCCCGCGGACGCACAGACACTCCCGGCCCAGGCCCCGCCGGCGCCCGCAGCAGCAGCCGCATCCCTGGCGTGGGCGCCGTGCTTCCGAGGCGACGGGGCGTTCGAGTGCGCCACGCTGCAGGTTCCGCTCGACCACGCGAACCCGGCCAGCAACCGCATCCCGATCGCGCTGATCCGACAGCGGGCCACGGATCCGAGTCGCCGCATCGGTTCGCTGGTGTTCAACCCGGGCGGGCCCGGCGGATCCGGCGTCGACTTCCTGCGCGCGGCCGGACCGTTCCTCCTGACCGAGGAGGTGCGGGCCCGGTTCGATCTGGTGAGCTTCGACCCCCGGGGGATCTTCCGCAGCCGCCCGTTGCGCTGCTTCGAGAGCCCCGAGCAGTGGGAGCCGTACTTCACGCCGTTCGCCTTTCCGATCACGCCGGCCGAGACGCAGCAATGGATCGCCGCCGACCGGTACGTGCTGAGGGCCTGCGACCGGCGGGCCGGCGCCATCCTCAACCACATGTCGACGGCCGAGGTAGCCAGGGACATGGATCTCCTGCGGGCGGCGCTCGGCGAAGCCCAGCTGAACTATGTCGGTTACTCGTACGGCAGCTACCTGGGCGTCACCTACGCCAACCTGTTCCCCAAGCGCTTCCGGGCGCTGGTGGTGGACGGCGTCCTGGATCCGGTGGCGTGGTCGACCGGAGCCGGCAACAGCGCGGCAGAGCCTGCCGGTCTCGACCCGCCTGCGCAGTGACGCTGGCGCTTTGGCGACACTCGAGGAGTTCTTCCGCTTCTGCGACGCCGCCGGCCGGTCGGGCTGCGCGTTCGCTCCCCGATCGGCGAAGCGCTACGCCGATCTGGCCGAACGACTCAAGGAAAACCCGACACCGATCGCGGATCCCGTCACCGGCGAGGTGTTCGACTACAACTACTCGTTCCTCGTGGCCGACACCCTCGGCGCCATGTACTTCTCGCCCGACTGGCCGTCCTTCGCCGAGCTCTTGGCGTACATCGACGCCAACGTCGATCCCGACGGAGACCGGGGCGGCTCTGGCCAGCTTCCGAGACCGACTCGGTGTGACGGATCCATTGTTCGACCGCTACCAGAACCAGATCGAGGGCTTCCCGGGCGTGCTCTGCTCGGACTCCGACAACCCCGATCACTATGACGCATGGAGCGCGGCGGGCAAGGCGGCCGATCAGCGGTTCCGCTACTTCGGACGGGCCTGGACGTGGGTCTCGAGCCTGTGCGCGGAATGGCGCGGTCGGGACGCCGGCCGGTACATGGGTCCCTTCACCGCCACCACGGCGGCACCGGTCCTCGTCGTCGGGACCCGGTTCGACCCGGCCACCCGCTACGAGGGAGCGAAGACCGTCGCCGGCCTGTTGCCGAACTCTCGGCTCCTGACCGTCCGGGCGTGGGGGCACACCTCGGCCGGGCTGTCCCTCTGCGCCGACGAGGTGGTCACCCGCTACGTGGTCGACGGCGCCCTTCCGCCCCCCGGCACGGTCTGCCCGCAGGAGGTCAAGCCGTTCAGCAACACCGGACCAACAGCGGCCGAAGCGGCGCAGAAGGGCTCGTCCGAGGTCGCTCGGGTGCTGCGGGCCATCAACCTCCCACGGGCCGGGCTGGTGACGGCCGGCTGAGCCATGGCAACGTCGGGGGTGTGAGCTCCGCCCCTCCCGTCGCCGACGTCTGGCACCAGGTCGTCGGCCAGCCGGCCGCGGTGACGCTGCTCTCGGCAGCAGCGGCCGATCCTGTCCACGCCTATCTCTTCGTCGGCCCGTCCGGGTGCACGAAGTTCGAGGCCGCTCGGGCCTTCGCCGGCCTGGTGCTCGACCCTTCCGGCGATGCCAGCGGACGCGACGCCCGCCTGGCGCGCGCCGGCGAGCACCCCGACGTCCGAGAGGTGCTCCGGGTCGGCGCCGCCATCGACAAGGCACAGGCCGAGGAGGTCGTCCGACTCGCCGCGCTGTCGCCGGTGGAGGGCCGGCGCAAGGTGCTCATCCTGGACGAGTTCCATCTCCTGCGGCCCGAGGGTGCGGCGCGCCTCCTCAAGACCATCGAGGAGCCACCGCCGTCCACCGTCTTCGTCATCGTGGCCGATGACGTACCCCACGACCTGGTGACGATCGCCTCGCGCTGCGTCCGGGTCGACTTCCGGCCGCTGCCATCGGCGCTGATCGCCGAGGTCCTGGAGCAGGAGGGCGCCACACCCGAGACGGCGCTGGCCTCGGCCCGGGCGGCGGCGGGCAACCTCGACCGGGCCCGGCTCCTGGCCGACGATCCGGCCGTCGCCGCCCGGACGGAGGCCTTCGCCCGCCTGCCGTACCGGCTCGACGGCAGCGGCCACGCGGTGTGCCTGGCCGTGGACGAGGTGACCGGCCTGATCGACGCTGCCGCGGCCCCCCTCAAGGACCGCCAGGCCCGCGAGGCGGCCGACCTCCAGCGGGAGATGGAGGAGCTCGGCGAGCGGGGATCAGGCCAGAAGCGGTTGGAGGAGCGCCACAAGCGAGAGCTGCGACGGCATCGCGCCGACGAGCTCAAAGCCGGCTTGGCCACCGTGGCCGGGACCTACCGCGACGCGCTCGTCGCCGGTACCGCGCACCATCCGGACGCCGCCGTCGACGGCGTGCAGGAGCTCCACGGCGCCATCGAGGCGCTGGAGCGCAACCCGAACGAGCACCTGCTGCTCCAAGCCCTCTTCCTGCGCCTCCCCGGGCTCTGAGGACCGCCCCGGTCGTTCCATCGGCAACCGTGCACGTCTCGTTGCGGTTTTCGCAATGAGAGGTGCATACCTCCGGACCGTCGGGCCTGGAACCGCCCGTGGGGCGGCGGGGGTCGGCCGCTACAGTTCCAGGGCCGTTCGCCCAGATAGCTCAGCCGGCAGAGCAACGCACTCGTAATGCGTAGGTCGTGGGTTCGATTCCCACTCTGGGCTCCACGAAATGTGTTACTTCGGCTGATGCCTGACGTTCGGGCTTCGGTTGATGGTTGACAGTGTTTCGGTTGATGCTTGACAGCTGTTTCGGTTGATGCTTGACACTCGATCCCATGAGGGAGATGAGCGTGAGTGAGCAGCGTTATCAGGCGGTGTTGGCGGTGATCGCCGAGGGGTGACACGGTGACGGAGGTGGCGGCCCGGTTCGGGGTGTCGCGTCAGACGTTGCATGCGTGGTTGGCGAAGTATGAGGCCGGCGGGTTGGAGAATTTGGGTGATCGGTCGCATCGGCCGGTGTCGTGTCCGCATCAGATGCCGGCGGCGGTGGAGGTGGTGTTGGCGGAGCTGCGTCGGGCGCATCCGTCGTGGGGTCCGCGACGGTTGGTGTTCGAGCTGGCCAAGCGTGGTGTGGAGCCGTTGCCGTCGGAGTCGGCGGTGTATCGGGCGTTGGTGCGGTTGAACTTGATCGATCCCGACGCGCGTCGGCCGCGGGACCGGAAGTGGAAGCGGTGGGAGCGTGGCCGGCCGATGGAGTTGTGGCAGATGGACGTGGTCGGCGGGTTCGTGCTGGCTGACGGCACGAAGGCCAAGGCGTTGACCGGGGTCGATGATCACTCGCGGTTCTGTGTGTCGGCGTGGTTGATGCCGCGTGAGTCGTCGCGGCAGGTGTGTGACGGGTTGGCGGTGGCGATGCGCCGTTGGGGTGTGCCCGGGCGAGATCCTGACCGACAACGGCAAGGTGTTCACGGGCCGGTTCAACCAGCCGCCGGTGGAGGTGCTGTTCGATCGGATCTGTCGTGAGAACGGGATCACGCACCGCTTGACTCAGCCCCGTTCGCCGACCACGACCGGCAAGATCGAGCGGTTCCATCGCAGTCTGCGCGCCGAGTTCCGCACCGACCGGGTGTTCGCGGATCTGGCTGCCGCGCAGGCCGAGCTCGACGAGTGGGTGGACGACTACAACACGAACCGACCGCACCAAGGGATCGGGATGGACCCACCGGCCCAGCGGTTCCAGCATGGCGAGCGGCAACGGTGACCCCGTTCGCCGTGGCGGACGCCGGCCGCGAGGTTCGCGGCGACGGTGTGTGGGTCGCTCGTCGAGCAAGCGCGGTCGGGGTCGTGTGCGTCAACTGGCAACAGGTCAGCCTCGGTGTCGCCGCGGCCGGCCAGAACATCGACGTGTGGGTCACCGACGACGTCCTGCAGTTCTTCGACGGCGACCAACTACTGCGCACCGAGCAACGCACCAACCACGGGCCAGTCCGCAAGAAACGGGCATCCGATCCCCACCGGACAGGCCGGCCAATCCTAACCAACAGTGTCAACGATCAACCGAACGCTGATCCGTCAACCATCAACCGAAGCCCGACATGGGCTCCGCTGTGATGTCAAGAATCATGCCGGAAAATCGCGCCATCCTCGACTAGGCCGGCTTGTCGCCGTTTCGGCGTGGTCGGCCGACAGGCGAATGTCACCTACTGGCGCCTGGTTACGTCCCTAGCGGGCGACCCTACAACGGTCACACCGGCTTCGACGTCTCGGGTCACGACTGCGCCCGCTCCGACGGTCGCGCCATCGCCGACCGTGATTCCCTGAACGACAGCAGCGTTCGTTCCGATCAAGACCTGGGCGCCCAGATCGCAGTCGCCGCTTACAGCAGCGCCGGGCATCACCGAACAGAGATCGCCCAAGACCGTGTCATGCCCGATCGAGGCCTGGTGGCTCACAAGGCAATGTCGAACCGATGCGGGCGAGAGGGGAGACACATGCGCCAGCGAGCACCACGGTCCCGCCGGCGCCGAGTTCGACCCCGTGGCCTACGCTTGCTCCGGGATCGACGAGAGTGATCGGGCGTGCTCGGCCTGCGTCCACGGTGCTGAGGACAGCGGCCTTCACGTCGGCATTCCCACCCCAAGAACGAATCGGCCCGGTTCGAGACGACTGCCTGCAAGCCTGCCGAGGTACGGCCCACATCCCATGACCGCATTCGCCACGGGTTGGCTCATCGTCGAGCATCCTGCGCTCGGCGGAGCAACCCGAGCCGCTCGATGACGTTCAGCACGTCGCTCGCATGCCCGCCTCCCCCCAGCAGCAATATCTGTTCCTCGCGGATCCCTCGGGCGCTGCGGCATCGTACGCGTGCACCCGAACAGACGGCTGATGGAGACATGTTCAGCGCTCGCCGCCGAATTCCGGCATCGTGGCGTGACCCTCGGCGTCTTACCCCGTCGCTCCGGATGACTACACCCGGCGTGCGCAGGAGAATCTTGATGTCGAGCCAGGTTGACGCGTGCGTCCCGTACCACACGTCGAGAGCGAGCTCTGTCCGGCCAGAAGGAGCGCGTTTCGACCATGGATTTGAGCCCACCCGGTGATCCCAGGTTTGACGTCGAGCCGACGACGTTGCTTCGTCGCTGTAGCGCTCGACGTACTCGAGCGGAAGCGGCCGCGGTCCGGACGAGACTCATGTCCCCCTTCAGAACGGTCCAGAGCTGCGGCAGCTCGTCCAGGCTCAGCCGGCGCAGACGTGAGCCGAGAGGAGTGAGACGCTCGACATCCGGAAGCAGCGCGCCGTCGGTACGGGCGAGCGGTCATCGTCCGCAGTTTGAGGACCGTAATCGGCCGTCCGTGGAGGCCGGCGCCAAGCTCTGACGGTAGAAAGTCGGTCGTTCGTGCGTCCGCCAAGTCAGCAGCGCGGTAACGAGAAGGATCGGCGATGACACTACGAGCCCGACCGCTGCCCCAATGACGTCGATCGTCCGCTTCGCTACGCCTTGCACTTATGCAGTGAACTCCTCACGGGTACAACGGAGGTTCTCGACGTGGGGCCCGATGCGGCATGCCGTGACTTGCCGACGACGAATCTAGCGACAAATCCGGCGTTTGAGTGTGCGGGGCCGAACAGCGCCGTGACGCCGACGGCTCGGGAGTTCGCCTCTGGGTGGACGCGATCGCGTTCAGGTGGCGCGGTCGCCTGCCTGGCACGACCCGCGGCACCCTCGTCGTCTCCATCCACGGCCACGAAGCAGAATGTGCTCCGTGAGGCAACAGGACGAGGACCGGATCGGTGCCCGTCCGCTGCACGTTGCGTGGCGGCAACTTGCCTCCGCCGTGGCGGGCAGTGCCGTCCTCACAAGCCTCGCAGCGATCTTCGCGGCTCGCGCGGCGCTCGGGCCGAGCCGGCGGGGCGAGATGGCCGTCATCATCACCGCCTTGTCCCTCACCGCACTGGTCGGCACGCTCGGAGCGAATCTCGCCATCCGTGTGAAGGTCACGCCTCGGGGGATCCATCGCCACGGCCGGCTATCTAAGCCTCGGCGCTTCGGCTTGTGGTGGCGACGGTTGGCGTCGCTATCGTGCCGATAGTTCTTCTTTCTCGCTTCGCTGATGTCGACCTTACAGCCGCACTGTGGGCTACCTTCGCGGCGTCCACAGGCTGTGTGCTCCTGGCTTCATTTCTTCGTGATCTCACGTTCAGCCATGGTCATACGCCCGTCATCGGGATTTCGGCCTTAGCGGGATCACTGGCACAATTGTCCTTGGTCGTGGTCCTTTGGCAGCGCGGGTGTGATTCGATCGCGTGGTACATCGCGTCCGTTGGAGTCGGAGCGGCTGTCGAGGCGGGTTCGCTGATGTTCAGTCTCCATTCGCGCGGTCTATTGCCGCGGCCCGGCCTATCGGTCCGAGCGATTACGCATGCTGGTCAGGTTCGGACTAGGGGGTCTTGGATTTGCTTTCGCACTTCTTCTACTACAAAGATCGGATCGTTTGGCACTGGCACTTCTGATACCGAACAGCCAGCTCGGGGAGTACGCCTCCGCCGTGGCCTTGACCGAGTACGTGCTGATCGTTCCTCTCGCCGGCGCGCAGTTGCTGATCCGTGAAGTGAGACTGCACCCAGCGTGGCGGGCGAAGTACCGGTCGGTGATGAGCCACATCCTCGTTTGATGATCCTTGCGGCTGGCCTGTTAACAATATTTCGTCGACCGGCGGTCAGCCTGACACTCGGCCCCGCTTACGCTGGGTCCCGCAGCTCTCCTGCCGGTGCTCAGCGTGGGTGCGATCTTTTTGGCCACGCCCTGATCGACGTCCATGTCTTGCTCGCCCTAGAGCGGCGACTCGCGGCAAGCGTGGCACTACTCGCAGGCGCAGCCGTCATGATCTGCTTGGACGTCGCGCTCGCCCATCGGTAGGGGCCGCAGGTGCATCTAGTCGCGGCTACCTTGGCTACCCGCTTGCCGCTGCGTAGGCCACGCGAACCTGCGACGAGCTACGAGACCCGCCGTGCGAAGTGGCCATATCCTTCTGGGACCGTACGAATAGCGCCGCGCCGTGAAGGCGCGATTCTTGTGCCCCTAAGTAGTGGGCTGCTGTTGCGGAAGCGGACCACTATACCGCTCGCTCCACCCTGGTCGGGAAGCGAGGCACCTCTATCTATCAGTCGGCTACCGCGGAGTTCTCCTCCGCTCGGAGGCTCCGCCTGGAAACGGAGTAGCCCTTACCGGCGTAGATCGCCTGACGTCGCGATGGCCGGGGCTGAATCTAAACCGTATCCTCATGACGCTGACACCTGACGTCGTCAAATCCTTCCTTCCCTCCTGACCTGCGACCGATCCGCGATGCACGTTTTCGTTCGAAGAGGGGACGGCCGTGCTGGGCCTTGAGCGGACTTGATGGAGTCGTGCTTCAAGGCCCTAGCCTCTCGCCGAACGCCAAACATAAGCAGGGCGCACTGAACATAGAGACTCAATCTCGCCAAAGGATAGTCATTGGTCGAGAACGCCACCGTCAGCGTGACGAGACTGAGCAGCATCGTCGTGCAGACGGACTGTTGCCGTTGCCATCGACGAAGAGCCCAAGCCCCGCCGGTACCCATCACGAGACCGACGAGGCAAGTGCCAACGATGCCCTCGAACGCCGACGCCGTACTGAGGAACGTCGCTGTGTTGAAGGGGTAGGGCGTGCTCCTGAAAGGCTGGATCTGATCCGCAGGGGGCACTCGAGTGATGGGTTGCACAAGTTGCGCGAGTGGTCTCACGAGTGCACTTGCGGGCAAGGGAGCCTCGCCCCTATTGAGGTCGACACCAAAGGTCATCCAGGGCCCGTAGGCATAGGCAGTCGGAAGCGCTAGCGTAGCGGGCAGGTTGCCTATCGGTTCCGTGCAAGTGCACTGTTCTCATAGGTCTTGCCGATCGATTCGCCGAGATAGATGAACAGGAGCAAGCCCGCCGCTACGGCGCTGACGAGGATGGTCAGGCTCCCCTGGAGAACGTGCCAATGCGTCTGGCTTGAACGCGACTTCCCATCGCAAGCGCAGTCCGACCATAGGAGCGCTCTCAGGAGATTCGTTCGCCCGGTGGTCAATGTGAGAGCGATCAGGGCAGCAATAGCGATGAGTCGATACCAGCGTCGAGCTTTTCGAGCATCGACCTGCCGTGCTAGGAGTAGCGCCAACGGTGGGAGCATTTCGAGGAAGTAGAAGAAATGGAAACCGAGTGGTGTCTGTCCGCTACCCAATTGCGTTCTGACGATAAGCAGGAAGTCTGCCAGTCGCAAAGGGTTCGCGACAGTACGTACGTCCCACAAATACACAATAAATAACGAAAACCCAAGCGTCGCCGTTACTCTATAATGCCGCGCGCGACGCTGAGATCGACTACCTGCCTGGATCGCGATGGCGCCGGAAACCCCAGGAACGGAAAGACAAATGCAATCGTTCCAATCGATCAGAGTACGCGAATGCCTGACCCGGCGGCTCGTACATCTCCAAAGGATTCCACGACGCTAGGCCGAGGACAGCAGACCACGACATGAGATACGCAGAGAGGGGATTGAGGATGGTCCGGGTGGGACCACCGAGCGCTACAGCTGCCCGCGAGGGAGAGCGTCACTCCGAGACACACCCAAATGATCAGTTCAAGCATCTAGATCCAGTCCAGCGTCACGAGTCGGGGGACGGCGTTCGGGCGGCGCGGACGAGGAGAGATTGCCCTCGACACGCCGCCCCAAAAACCGCAGTTGGGTGGCTCCAACCGGGACCCACAATCCTGGCCTCGGACGGTACGAAAGGGGACCATTAGATCGAGAGAGCCAGTGCTTGCTTCCAGGTCGATCCCCAACGAGCAAAGCTGTAACCCAGCTCGACGGCCATTCGCGCCACCCCCTCGCTCGCGTCGACGAGCGGGCGACTCATCGAGGATCGCCAGCATTGCGTCCGACCATTCTTCGAGGGCAGTCGGCGCGAGCCGTTGAACTGACAAGCACAGATGCATTCGCTCCGATCGGCGATCCGACGACGGGGAGTGCGGCTGCACCGTATTGCAGCAGTTTGTAGGCGCACTTGCCACGTGCCTGGGCGTCGTCGACGAGCGGACCGATTCCGACGTCGGCATCTGCGAGCGATGAGGCAAACGAAGACGGAGTCCATGTTACGCGGTCTGTCATGGCTTCGAGTGGCCCGAGTGAACGCCGACCCGCACTCACAACTCTGAGCCTCCCGCCTCGTAGGCGATGAACATTGATCAGTGCCGGAGTGATGGATTGAAGGTACCGCTCGGTGCTGGGTGAGCCGATCCAAACGAGAACCGGTTCGGGTGCACACTCGTAGCCCTTCAGCCGATGATACTCGGCCGGTTCAACACAACTAGGGATCATAACGACGTTACGGTTGTATTCCGCGGCTGCGTCGGCGAGAAAGGCGCTTCCGGCGATAACACAATCGGCGGAGGCGACAGCACGCCGCCACATCGCCGGCTGGGAGAAGATGCGGTGTACACCTCCCGGTATCGGACCAGAGCGCATCATCGAAGTCATAACGCCCCAGCCTGCTCGTCGCAGCAGACGTGACTCCAATCCTCCGCGGCTAAACGGACTCGCTTGTCGAGAGATGAGAGTCCGCGGCCTGATCGCATGGCCGTGGACGCGGACTGTGGCCTCGACGATCGGCAGCATCGGCAACCGTGTCGCGGAGCCGTGATGAGAGGTTGGGTGTGCCGAGGTAGTCGGTGACGTCGGCGTTGAGTCCAAGATGGTGGATCCAGTCGGAAATCCTCACTCGTCGGCTCGCGCCGGCGTTGCCGTAGCGCATATGCGACGAGAGCAGGTTCCGCCGACGGACGCGCAGGGGTTTCGGTCTCACCCCGAGCAGGGTCCGTGCTTCGAGCGCGACCGGACCCGAGGGTGAACGCGTCAGTCGGCGGGCGGCAGACATCGATCGTGAGCCTAAACGTCGAGGACGGGCTGGGTCGTCGCTATGGTCGATCGCAATGCGGACTGTTGTCACCGGAGGAGCCGGGTTCATCGGCTCGCATGTTCTCCGAAGCCTTGCTCATGGTGACGCGCTGGTCTGCCTCGACGATCTTTCGTCAGGCGATCTCCGCAACATCGACGGACTGGACGTCACCGTCGTCGACGGCTCGCTCCTGGACAGCGAGTTGCTAGACCGGGCGTGTCGTGGAGCTCGTGTGATCATCCATCTGGCGGCACGGTCATCGGTCCCTCGGTCGCTCGCGGATCCGGAGGCGAACCACGAAGCCAACGCCACGGGAACCATTCGAGTGCTTGAGGCGGCGCGCCGGCTCGACGATCCGCTAGTCATCGTAGCGTCGTCCTCCTCGGTGTACGGGGCCAACCCGACGCGGCTGAAACACGAGGGCTTGCCAGTGATGCCGCTGAGTCCTTACGCAGTAAGCAAGCTGGCGACCGAACAGTACGCGTTGGCCTGGCAGCATAGCTATGGCATGCGCACACTTGCTCTTCGGCTATTCAATGTGTTCGGGCCACGCCAGCGCCCCGATCACGCGTACGCCGCTGCGATCCCGAGCTTTGTCGCCGCGGCACTACGCGGCAAAGCGCTCACGGTGTACGGCGACGGCACCCAGACCCGTGACTTCACGTTCGGTCTACGGTCGCCGAGATCATCGCTCGGGCTGCGGCGGAGGGCGTCAGGCACGATCGCCCGGTCAACTTGGCCTTCGGTACGCGCACCAGCCTGCTAGAGATCATTGCGATGCTGGAGTACATCCTCGGTCGCCCGCTCAAACGCAACCACCTGGAACCCTGACCCGGGGACGTACCGCACAGCCAGGCCGACAACACCGTTCTCCGCGGGCTGTTTCCTGACGTGAAGCCGGTTCTCTCGAACGGGGTTACGCGAGACTCTAGAGTGGATGGACGATTACCTCGCGGTCGTGCAAGCCAGTCCCGATAACGCAAAGGCGAGGTCATCCCACATCCGAGCGCTGGTCGAACTGTTCGCGGACCCAGCTGCGGCCTGCGACGCCCATCGATGTTCGACGCTCCGGGTCGTCGAGCAACCGCTCTAGCTTCGCGCCCGAGACGTAAAGTCGCCGACCTCAACCAAACACCCGTCTTACCGGACGCACCGCATCGACTGTCCCCGTAGCCGATAAGCCGACGACAGGGGTGCCGCAGAGCTGCGCCTCAAGCGGCGCGGCGGCAACCCCTCTCGGTAGGACGGGAAGACGAGAACGTCCATCGCGCGGTAGGCAATACCAGGCCGCTCAGCCATGGCACGAGGACGAAGCGTGGATCCCGCTCGATAGCCGAGCGTGTCGAGTGGGTCGACAGGGTCGCCGTCCTCGAACTCGCCGACCAACAGCACGTGCAGCCCGGTCGGTGATCGAGCGACTGGCGACGGCTCGAAGGAGGTCGCCAATTCCCTTGTCGCGCAGTGAATCGGCCAACGAATCCAACGACTCCGCACGTCGAGGGGAGACCAAGCGTTCGACGGGCCGGTTCGACCGTCCGGCAGCTCGCCGAAGCGGGGAGAGCGATGCCGTTGCCCGACAGTCCACACCTCGCCCTACCCTTTCGTACCACCTCTCCCGCTCCGCCGCCACCTCAGACTCGGGCTCTACGAACAGCACGTGCGGTTGCACAGGCCGTCGCCAGCCGATCCAGCCCCCGAAACACACGGCGCCGCCAGCCCTTCTCCGTCTCGAACGGAGCCCGTGAACGACGTAAGACACGGATCGGGCACACTGAGACAGGCGCGGCCGCGACCATCCCAACTAGACCAGCCTTCGGTGTCGACGCGTCGAGATCGACGGTCGTGCTCGACTGAATCAGTTGGCGTGTGCGACGAAGTGCACCGACGTCAGCGGGCTGGTGAGGGCTCGACGTAATCAACGGCACGTCGACAACGTGGACTCCCTTGTCGGCAGAGCTTGAAGACACGTCACGCGCCAGTCTCGAGGCGGGTGCCGAATCGACTACGTCGAATCCATGAGCGTTTGAAGCAGCCCAACTGCCCGCGGACGAGCAGGCCGCCGACTTGGTTCGATTAACGAGGTATAGCACTCGGGGTCGGGCCATTCCGTCTGCGCGCGCTTTCCTCGATGGAAGTCCTCCGGCGAGCGACCGACGCGCGGCCGGACCTCCGAACCATCGTGATGAGAAATCATGCCCACGAGGAACGGCGCGAGCGCCGCCGGCCACGAGACCATGCCGGAGTTCATGGGCGAGACGTGCAGCGTCGATCTCACGACGCTGCACACCCGGTCGATGTCATCGTCCACGAGGGAACTACCGCTCGGGAGGGCAGAGCCCGTGCTCGAAGAAGAGACGCTCGGCTCGTTCCGTCGACCACGGAGTCGCACGACGCGTACATGGTGGCCGCAGACAGCTATCGGGCCGCCAAAGCGGCCGGCTCTCGACCTCAAGCGTCGGCGAGCCCGGCCTGCACGGTGCCGCGCAGCCGTCGATGATCGAACACGACGCACGTCAGCCATCCGTTCCAACCTCCCAGGTCGACCGGCATGAACCGGACAGGCGGCAGGTCAGCCAGTCGCTTCAGGTAGTGCTCGTTGATCGCCCGCCGGCGAGCTTGACCTCAGGCAGCCGCTCGAGCTGGGCGCGACCGAGCGCTGCAAGGACGTTGCTCA
>CAWEYT010000023.1:0-210241 GCA_963813375.1 uncultured Acidimicrobiales bacterium
GCCAACCTGGTCGCCGACCTGCTGTACGGCTACCTCGATCCGCGCATCCGGAGGGCGGGCCGGTGACGGCGACCACGGCCGGCGGCGGCGGCGGGGGTGCCGCCCCGTCGGTCCGGCAACTGGCCTGGACCAGGCGGCGACGCACGGTCGCCCGCTTCGGCCGGCAGTTCCTCTCCGATCGGGCCGGTGTGGCCGGCCTGGCCGTGCTCGTGCTGTTCGTGGCCGTCGCCCTCGCCGCGCCCCTCCTGGTGCCGGCCCGCGAGCTGACGGCGGCGGCCGGGCGGGGCAACCCGGACCTCGCCCCGCCCAGCGCCGAGTTCCCCCTCGGCACGGACGAGCTCGGCCGCAGCGTCCTGGCCCAACTCATCTGGGGCGCCCGCATCAGCCTCTTCATCGGGGTGGTGGCGACGGTGGTGGCGGTGGTCATCGGCTCGGCCGTCGGGGTCACGGCCGGCTTCGTCGGCGGGCGCGTCGAGCGGTTGCTCATGGCCATCGACGACTGGTTCCTCGTCATCCCGTTCCTGCCGCTGGCCATCGTGCTGGCCGCCGTGCTGGGGTCGTCGGCCACCACGCTGGCCGTCGTCATCGGCGTGACGAGCTGGGCCGGCAGCAGCCGCCTCCTGCGGGCGCAGGTGCTGTCGGTGAAGGAACGCCTCTTCGTCGAGCGCTCGCGCGCGCTCGGGGCCGGCGGCTGGCACATCGTGACCCGCCACGTGCTGCCGCACACCGCGCCGCTCATCCTCGCCAACGCCATCCTCACGGTGCCCGGCGCCATCCTGGCCGAGTCGACCCTGGCCTTCCTCGGCTTCGGTGATCCGTTCCAGCCGTCGTGGGGGAAGATGCTCGAGGGCGCCCTGGACAGCGGCGCCATCTCGCTCGACGCGTGGTGGTACTACTGGCCGCCCGGTCTGTGCATCGTCGCCGTCGTGCTCGCCTTCACGGTCGTCGGCCGGGCGCTCGAGCGGATCCTCGATCCCCGCCTGACCGACCTGCCGGTGAGCCGATGAGCGCTCCGCTGAGCCGATGAGTGGCGACGCATCCCGTCCTGTCCGTCCGCGACCTGCACGTGACGTACCGCAGCGCGGGCGGCGCCGTGCCCGCCGTGCGGGGGATCGACCTCGACGTGCACAGCGGCGAGACGGTCGGCGTGGCGGGGGAGTCCGGGTGCGGCAAGTCGACCATGGCCATGGCGCTCCTGCGGCTCCTGCCGCCTGGCACCCGGACGGAAGGGCAGATCCTCCTCGACGGCGAGGACGTGCTGACGATGAAGGCCGGCCGTCTCCGGGCCGTCCGCTGGTCCGGGGCGTCCATCGTCTTCCAGGGCGCGCAGCACGCCCTCAACCCGGTGCAGCGGGTCGGCGAGCAGATCACCGAGGCCATCAAGCTGCACCGCGTCGAAGGGGACCACGGCCGGGGGGCTGCTCGAGCTCGTCGGGCTGACGCCCCGCCGGAGCGAGGACTACCCGCACGAGCTCTCCGGCGGGCAGAAGCAGCGGGTGATGATCGCCATGGCTCTGGCCTGCGACCCCCGGCTGCTCATCGCCGACGAGCCCACCACCGCGCTCGACGTGATGGTGCAGGCCCAGGTGCTCCGACTGCTCGAGAGGATCCAGGCCGAGCGGGGCCTGGCCACGGTCTTCATCACCCACGACCTCTCCGTCCTGGGTTCCGTGGCCGACCGGCTCGTGGTCATGTACGCGGGCCGCATCGTCGAGGAGGGTCCGGCGGACGCGCTCCTCCGGGACCCGAAGCACCCCTACACGCGAGCGTTGGCGGCGGCGTTCCCCACCATCGGGGACGCCGCGTCCCGCTTCGCGCCGTCCGGGCTGCCGGGCGATCCGCCGGACCCGAGCGCGGTCCCGGCCGGGTGCCCGTTCCATCCCCGCTGCCCCGTGGCCTTCGAGGCCTGCGCGACCACGGACGTCGCACTTCGCCCCGTGGGCGAGGGCGAGGCGACCGACCGGCAGGCCGCCTGCCTCCTCGTCCCCTCCCCGGCGGGGGCATTGTGACCGCGCCGCTCCTGTCGCTCTCCAGGCTCGAGGTCCACTTCCCGCCTCGACGCCGAGGAGGCGGAACGGCGCGGGCCGTGGACGGTGTGAACCTCGAGGTCCGCCAAGGCGAGGTGCTGGCTCTCGTCGGCGAGTCCGGCTGCGGCAAGACCACCCTCGCCCGCGCCGTGCTCGGGCTGCAGGCCCCCACCGCCGGAACGGTGGAGTTCGAGGGCAAGCCGGTGGAGCGCACGCGTGCCGGGCTGCGGGCCCTGCGTCGCCGGGCCCAGCTGGTCTTCCAGGACCCGACCGGCTCGCTCAACCCCCGCCAGACGATCTACGAGATCGTGGCCGAGGGCCCCCGGCTCCACCGCCTCCCGGACGAGCAATCGCTGGTGGCCGACGCGCTGGCCCGGTGTGGACTGCGCCCACCCGAACGTTTCTTCCTGCGGTACCCGCACGAGCTGTCGGGCGGCCAGCGCCAGCGCGTCGTCATCGCCGGCGCGATGGTGATGGCCCCCCGTCTCCTGGTGGCCGACGAGCCCGTCTCCAGCCTCGACGCCTCCGTGCGGGGGGAGATCCTGCGCCTGCTGCTCGATCTCGTGCGCCAGGAGGACGTGACGGTGCTCGTCGTCACGCACGACCTGGGATTGGCCTGGAACATCGCGGACCGCATCGCCGTCATGTACCTGGGGCGGATCGTCGAGCTCGGCCCGGCCGAGCAGATCCTGGAAGCGCCGCGCCACCCCTACACCCGAGCCCTGCTGTCGGTCGTCCCCGAGGCGCACCAGATGGAACAGGAGATCCTCGTCGGCGAGGCGCCTGACCCGACTCTGGTGCCCAAGGGTTGCCGGTTCCACCCTCGCTGCCCGGTCCTCCAGGACGGGCGGGCCGAGCGACTGGGGGTGGCGGGTCGCTGCCAGCACGACGATGTCGCGCTGGCCGAGGTGGAGCCGGGACGGGCAGTGGCCTGCCACGCCGTGGCGGTGCGCATCGACGCCGCTGACCCGAGCACTGCTGACCGGGGCCGGTAGGGCTAGAGCAGGTCGCGGGGGATGGACTCGGACCAGTGGCGGGCGACGAAGGGCTGCCCGTCCTCGGACGTGTCGAGGGTGATCGTGACGTGGAACCCTTCCGCGTCGCTGGTGACGGCCAGGGTGGCCTCCACGGCACAGGTGACCTCGGCCCAAGCCAGCTCGAACCGGCACGCGCCGTGGCCGAGGCTAGGCCTGGATCGAGCAGGGATACCTGGACCTGGCCCTGGTAAGCGTCGGTCACCTGCGCACCGTGCGTGCCGCGGTAGGTCCCACCATGGTCGACGACAGCCCGGCTGCGGCGGGCCAGGACGTCGTGCTCCAGGCGCCACACCGGTGCCCGCTCGCCGCGGGCGTCGCCTTCGTGCCCGGCCGCCGGCGCCTCGGCAGTCGGCTCTCGGAACCGGGGCGGCTCGTCCACCGGCGCGGGTCCGTCGACGGTCGGCAACTTCGAGGCGAACGCTCGCTCTGTCGACGTGAGCGTGACCGGCGCCGGCGGCGGCCAGGTGTTGGGCCAGTCGGTCCCGGCCAGGGCCAGGCGTACCCGGTGGCCGGGTGGGAACACGTAGGACGCCGCCTCCAGCTCGACGGCGATCTCCACGTCCTCGTCGATCGGGAGCGGGGACGGAGACGTCGAGCTCGCCCGGTGGGTCAGGTTGAGGAAACCCCGGGTGACGAGGGCCGACGTGCCGTCGGGGAAGACGTCCTCGAGCTTCGCCGACAACGACGCGACCGGTGCGTCGGAGCGCAGCCTCACGCGAGCGCACGGATGGCCGAGGATCTCGAGCGGCCCGCCCTCGACGGGCCAGTCGTAGGTCAGCGACCAGGCGTCGTCCTCGCGCAGGTCCTGGGACTGCCCCCACGGCAGTGCCCCGGCGCAGGAGATCCAGGCCCGCACACCCACGTCGGGCCGGACGGGCACGGCATCGGCGCCGGTTCCGTCCACCGTCAACGTCCGCCGGTGCGAACGTTCGAGCGGCCACGACGTCTCGTAGCGCCACACACCCTCGTGCGCCGCCAGATCGGGCTCCGGCCGGGTGGCGTGGCGGACGAAGAGGCGGATCGGTGGTTCGCCATCGACGCCCGTGTCCTCGTCCCGCAACCAGCGGCCGAACCAGCGGATCATCTCGGGCACGAGGTCGATGCGGGGGCCGGGCAGCGCGTGCTCGGTGCTCATGTGGCTCCAAGGCCCCATCAGCAGCGACTTGGGGCATCGCAGTGCGGCGAAGGTGCGCAGCGAGTTGTTGCGATAGCCGTCGGCCCACCCGCCGACCAGCATCGTCGCGCAGGTGATCCGCTCGTACCCGGGGCGCAGCGAGCCGTGGCGCCAGTACGCGCCGTCGCGCTGGTGCCGGAGCCACGTCAGCATCCACGGTTCCATCTGCTCCACCCGCCGGCGCCATTCGTCGCGCCAGCCCTCCCCGAACACCGCGGGGACCGGCGGCAGGGCGTTCATCGGCGTCATGTAGTGGCAGTAGTCGACGAGGTCGACGGCCCGCAGCGCTCCGCCCATGTAGTGCACGTCGTCGGTGTACCGGTCGTCCGTGGCGTAGATGGCGCAGATGGCGCCGAGAGCGGGTGGCTGCTCGCAGGCCATCTGGATGGAGTTGAAGCCCGAGTAGCTGGTGCCGAACATGCCGACGCGGCCGTTGGACCACGGCTGCGCCGCCAGCCAGGCGATGACCTCCGCCAGGTCGCGCTGCTCCGACGGGGGGTACTCGTCCGTGGCGTCCCCTTCGGACGAGCCGGTGCCGCGGAGGTCGATCCTGCACACCGCGAACCGGCCCTCGGCGACGAGCCGCCGGTACTCGGGGCGGTACGACGCGGTCAGGTCGTCCTTGCGGTACGGGAGGGCCTCGAGGAGCGCGGCGAAGGGCCCGGCACCGTCGGGCAGGTAGAGATCGGCCGCCAGCCGCACGCCGTCGGACATGACGATCCAGACATGGACCGGCTCCACGACTCAGCGGGCGGGCGCGTCGATGGCGTGGTCGAGCAGGAGCTCGATGGGCATGACGGTGAGTGTCGCCTCGTGCGTGCCCGCCAGGAACACCGGCGGGGCCGCGCCGGCCTCCCAGGCCTCCAGCCAGCGGCTGGCGCACAGGCACCAGCGGTCTCCCGGGGTCAGCCCGGCGAACCCGAACCCAGGGTTCGGCGTCGACAGATCGTTCCCGCGCGCACGGGAGAACTCCAGGAACTCCTCGGTGACCTGCGTGCAGACCGTGTGGACACCGACGTCCTCAGGACCGGTCTCGCAGCAGCCGGTGCGGTAGAAGCCCGTGAGCGGGGAGAGCGAGCAGCTCTCGAGCTCCCCACCGAGCACATTGCGGTCGGGGCCGTTGCGGTCGGGAGTGTCGCGTCCGGCGGCCGGGTGCATGGGCGCCCACACTATGCGGCCTCCCTCGGCCACCCGGAGGTCAGCGGAGGGCGAGGCCGAGGACGGCTTCCAGCTCGGCCAGTGCCGCGGCGGGTTCGGTGACCTTGATGGTCGTCATGCCCATCGCCCGGGCCGGCTTCAGGTTGATCCCCAGGTCGTCGAGGAACACGCAGGCCTCCGGCGCGACGTCGAGCAGCTCGCAGGCCAGTTCGTAGAAGCGAGGCTCGGGCTTGCGCACGCCGATCACACTGGACTCGACGACGACATCGAAGCGGGACATGATCGCCGCGATCTGGACCGCCCGAGCGGCGAGGACGGGGTCTTCGTCGACGTCGGCCTCCCACGAGACGATGTTGTTGGTCAGACAAGCGGTGCGCAGACCGGCGGCGCGGCAACGATCCAGCGCGGTGACCATCTCCTCGCGGATCTCTCCGGCCAGGAGCTCGAGGATGCGCGTGCCCGAGACCTCGCCGCCGAGCGCCCGCGCCTCGATCTCGAACGCGGCCGCGAAGCCGTCGGGGTCGAGCTCGGCCCGTTCCAGCCGGGCCCAGGCGTTGGTGTGCGGGTCGGTGGCGTTGACCTGCCGGATGAAGCCGTCGGGCAGGCCGTGCTCCCGCTCGTAGGCGGCAAAGGCATCGAACGGGCTGGTCAGGATGACCCCGCCGAAGTCCCAGAGGACGGCCTCGATCGACGGGTGCGCCATGACCGGCGAGCGTACGGCGGAGCCGGTGGTCTCGGCGGATCCCGCCCGGCGAGTGCCCGAGGTGGTTGACTGACGGGTCGGTATGCCCACCCGCACCCAGGCACGACACGTCGTCGTCGACGGCTCCAACCTCGCGACGGAGGGTCGAACCCTCCCCAGCCTCAAGCAACTCAACGAGGCTGTGCTGGCCTACATGGAGGAGCACCCGGACGACGTGGTGACCGTCGTGGTCGACGCGACGTTCGGGCACCGGATCGATCCCCGTGAGGTACCCGAGTTCGACGCCGCCGTCGAGAACAACGAGCTCGTCGCTCCGCCGGCGGGCGCCATCGGCCGGGGCGACGCCTTCGTGCTGACCATCGCCAACAAGGTCAACGCCACCATCATCTCCAACGACTCGTACCAGGAGTTCCACGGCGAGTACGACTGGCTGTTCGACGAGGGCCGCCTCATCGGTGGAAAGCCGGTTCCCAACGTGGGTTGGGTGTTCGTGCCGCGCGTCCCCGTGAGGGGGCCCATCAGCCGCCGAGCCGTCAAGGACTCGAAGAAGGCCGTCAAGACGACGAAGGCCGGACGGGCTGCTGGCCGGGCCAGCAAGGAGGCCTCGCAGCCGATGCCGGTGCCGTCGGCCCCGCCGCCCGGCGCGCGGACCGCCTCTCGGGCCCGGTCGCGGCCGGCGGAGCCCGCAGCGGCCGCAGCGCGCGGCGGAGCCCGCAGCGCCGCGGCCGGCCAAGCACACCGACGCCCCGACAGCCACCCGACCCCACATGGTCAACGAGCTGCTGCCGTTCCTCGGGTTCGTCGAGCAGCACCCCGTCGGGTCGACCGTCGCCGCCGTGGTCGAGTCGTACTCCAGCCACGGTGCGTACGTCACGATCGGTGACGCCCGCGGCTACGTGCCGCTGCGGCTGATGGCTGTGCCCACGCCCCGCAGCGCCCGCTCGGTCATGAAGCTCGGGGACACCGTCGACCTGATCGTCGTGAGCTTCAACGCGACCCGCCGGAGCATCGACCTCTGCGTCCCGGGGATGGAGCCCCCGGAGGTCAAGGCGGCGGCGACGGCCGCGCCCCGGCCGGCCAAGCGCACCCGGAAGAAGGCCGCGCCGGAGCCCGTGCCCGAGCTCCCGGCGACCCCCGCGAAGCGGACCCGCAAGAAGGCCGGCAAGGCTGCGGAGCCGGCCGCGGCCGAGCTCGTGACCGCGGACGCCGCCCCGTCCGAACCCGAGCCGCTCCCGCCGCCCGCCGCTCCTGAGCCGACGCGGCACCGGCGAAGCGGACCCGCAAGAAGAAGGCAGCCGAGCCGGCGGTCGCCGCGCCCGTCGACGCCGCGCCGGCCGGCCCGGCCCCGGTCAAGCGCTCACGCAAGAAGGCCACCGCACCGGTGCCGGAGCCGCTCCCGCCGCCGGAGCCGCCGGCTGCGCCGGTCAAGCGGACGCGGAAGAAGGTCGCCGCGTCCTGACCGGTACAGTCGCCCCAGTGCGGCTGGCCACGTGGAACGTCAACTCGCTGCGGGTCCGGCAGCCACGCGTGGAGGCCTGGCTGGCCGAGGTGCAGCCCGACATCGTCTGCATGCAGGAGACCAAGCTGGCCGACAGCGGCTTCCCAGCCCTCGCCTTCGAAGCCCTCGGCTACACCACGGCCCACCATGGGCAGGGACAGTGGAACGGTGTCGCGGTGTTGTCGCGCGTCGGGATCGACGATGTGGTGGCGGGGTTCGCGGACGACGATCCGCCGGACCAGGACGCCCGCCTGCTGTCCGTCACCTGCGCGGGGATCCGCATCAGCTCGGTGTACGTGCCGAACGGTCGGGCCCTCGATCACGAGCACTACCGGTACAAGCTCGACTGGCTGGCCCGGCTCCGGCGGCACCTGGCGACCACCGTGACCGCGGACCAGCCGGTCGTCGTGGCGGGCGACTTCAACATCGCGCCGACCGACGACGACGTCTACGACGCCGCGAAGTTCATCGACGTGACCCACACCAGCCCACCGGAACGGGCGGCACTGGCCGACATCGAGGCCTGGGGCCTCGAGGACGTGTTCCGCCGCCACGTCTCCTCACCGAAGTGCTTCTCGTGGTGGGACTACCGGGCCGGCGACTTCCACCAGGGCCGGGGCATGCGGATCGACCTGGTCCTTGCCTCGAAGACCGTGGCCACCGCCACCCGCTGGTGCATCATCGACCGCAACGCCCGCAAGGGACAGCAGCCGTCGGACCACGCGCCAGTCGTCGTCGACCTCGACTGGCCCTGACGGGCTCGGCACAGCAACCGAACGACCGGCCCCCACCTGGCAGGTTCATCGCCGCGCGTCCACCGAATCGATATCGAATCGGTGGCGACGCGTGCTCCGCCGGGAGGTCTGAGCCGAACGCGCCGTCCACAGCGCGTTCTCTTCACAGTTCCGCGCCGGCGAATCGCCGCCGATTCGCCGGCGTCAACGAACCTTGACGCCGGCGCGGTGGACTACGCCGGTGGGCGCGGGCCCCCGGTGGCGCTCGTGCGTCCGGTGGCGAGGACGGCCAGGATCCGCGCCCCGTGGCGGTGCGCCATCAGCGGTCCGAAGCCGGGAACGGCCGACAGCGAGTCGAGCGTGGACGGATCGGCCGCCGCGATCGCCGCCAGCGTCCGGTCGTCGAGAACGGTCGACTCGTCCACCCGTGCCGCTCGGGCCGCCTGTCGCCGCCAGGCTCGCAAGGCCTCCAGTGCAGGCTCGGGAGCGGGAGCGCCCGCCGCCGTGGCCGGGCGGTCGGCGGCGGCTGGTGGCGGGGCGGGCGGCTCGACGGACTGATCGAGCGCGGCGAGCCAGGGCGATCCCTCGTCGCCGTACCACGTGACGATCAGGTCGCGTTGGGCACGTGTCACGGCCACGTGGAAGAGCCGGCGCTCCTCGTCGACGGCACGCGGCGTACGGGCACTGGCGTGCGGGACCAGCCCGGGCACGGCGCCGATGACGATCACGGTGGGCCATTCCAGGCCCTTGGCGGCGTGGAACGTGGACAGGGTCACGGCGTCGTCCTCGGTGCGCTCGACGAGCGGGCCGTCTCCGCGCCCACCGGTCCTCAGCCAGACCCGGAGGTCCGCGCCGGAAGCTTCCGGATCCTGCAGCAGAAGGTCCTCGACGGCCTCGCGGACGGCCTCGGGCAGCGGATCGGCAGCCAGGGCGTGGTCGTCGAGCCAGGCCCGGAGCGCGCGCCGCCCGGTCGTCCGGCCGGCCGAGGCGAGCAGCCCGGACACCGCCTCATCCGCATCGCTTGTCGCCCGGCTACGGGAGGGGATGCCGGCGCTCTTCAGCGCCGCGGCGACCGGTTCCAACTGGGCGTTGGTGCGGGCGAGGACGGCGATGGCACCCCACCGGCCGCCCGGCGGGCGGGCGTCGCGGGCGAGCGCCGGGATGGCGGCGGCTTCGGCCTCCGCGTCGCGGAAGCGATAGGCGCGGGGCGGCGCGCCGTCGGGGCGGGTGGCGACCGGAGCGCCGTCGGTCCCGCCCGTCAGGACGGCGTGGCCGAAGCTCACGATCTGGGGGCTGCTGCGGTGGCTCTGCCCGAGGTGGACGATCGTGGCGCCGGGGTGGTGGTCCGAGAAGTCCTCCAGCCAGCTCCCATCGGCACCCGTCCAGCCGTAGATGGCCTGCTGCGGATCGCCGACGACGCAGAGGTCGTCGCGCCCACCCAGCCACGCGTCGAGCAGCGCGTGCTGCAGCGGGTTGACGTCCTGGAACTCGTCCACGAACAGGTGCCGGAAGCGCCAGCGGACGGCGGCCGCGTAGGCAGGGTCGCGTTCCAGCTCCGCGATCCCCTGGGAGAGCAGGTCGTCGAAGTCGATCAGGCGGCGCTGGTGCTTGAGGGCCTCGTAGGCGGCGTAGTGCTCGGTCACCTCGGAGCGGGCGAGCGCGGTCCGACGGGCCGCGGCCGCCCGGGCGTACGCCGCCGGCGACACTCGCCGCGACCGGGCCCAGTCGATCTCCGCCGTCACCTCCCGTACGACCTCCGGGCGGGGCGGGCGGCCGGAGTTGCTGAGGACGTCCTGCACGAGGCGACGACGATCGGGCGCCAGCTCCGGTGGTCGGCGGCCGATGTCCTCCCAGCGCTGCCGGGCCAACCGGTAGGCGATGCCGTGGAACGTCCCCGCGGTCACCGTGACCCGGGGGCCCAGCACCCGCAGCCGTCGCACCAGCTCCCCGGCCGCCCGCCGGGTGAACGTGATGACGAGCACGTGGCCGGCGTCGGCCGATCCGTCGGCGATGCGGCGGGCGATGCGCCGGGTCAGGACCCTCGTCTTGCCGCTACCGGCGGGGGCCACGATGCAGAGTGGAGCGCCGTCAGAAACCACCGCGCGCCGCTGGTCGGGATCCAGGTCCGCCAGCAGTGCCTCCAACTCCACCCGGTCACGCTACTGATCGCCCAGCCGCCTGTGGGCCGGTGGACCGGGCGCATCTCACACAGCGCGAACCTGGGGGCCATGCCTCCCGTGCTCGACCACATGATCCTCCCCGTCAACGACGCCGACGAGAGCGTGGCGTTCTACACGGGCGTCCTCGGCTTCGGCCGCGACCCCGATCGCGAGCCGTTCTCGGTCGTGCGGGTGACGCCCGAGCTCACGCTGCAGCTCGCGCCGTGGGGCACCGAAGGGCACTGGCACCTCGCCTTCGCGTTCGACCGGAGCGAGTTCGACGTCGTCCTCGGTCGTGTGCGCGACGCGGGCCTGGCCTTCGGCGACGCGTTCCACGAGCCCGACAACGGACGCGGGCCGGCGCCCGAGGATGGCGCCCGCGGGCCGGGCCAGGCCGTGTACCTGCTCGACCCGAACCGCCACCTGATCGAGCTGCGCTTCTACGACAGCGGGGAAGGGGACGCCCCGGTCTGACTGTGAGGATCCGCGCGGAGCCGGGGTCCGCACGGGTGCCTCCCCTGTCTCACTACGCTCATCGCCATGCCGTACCCGAGGGACCTGCTCAACGAGCACGAGGAGATCGTCGTCGAGGATCACCCGCACTGGCTCTACTTCCTCGAGCCCGTCCTCGCCGCGCTGGCCATCATCGCCGTGCTCATCTTCCTCTCCGATCGTGACCAATGACATCCCCGACATCCTCGTCACCCTGGGCCTCCTCGCGTTGGTCGGCGTCGGCCTGTGGGCGCTCTTCCGGTTGATCAACTGGCGCTCGGTCGAGTTCGTCGTGACCACCGACCGCGTCATCTACCGGTCGGGCGTGTTCGCCAAGCGGGGCATCGAGATCCCGCTCGCCCGCGTCAACAACGTGAACTTCAGCCAGGGGGTCCTCGAGCGCATCGTCGGAGCCGGGAACCTCATGATCGAGTCGGGTGGGGAACAGGGTCAGTCCCACTTCACCGACGTCCACGAGCCCCAGAAGGTGCAGCGGATCATCCACGAGCAGATCGAGGCCTACCGCCATCGCCCCCGAGGCGGGTACGTCGAATCGACGCCGATGCCTCCGCCGCCCCCGGCGCCGGCCCCAGGCCGCGGCTCCGGCCGCACCGTCGCTCGGTGTCGCCGACGAGCTGGAGAAGCTGGAGTCCCTGTTGCAGCGGGGGACCATCACCCAGGCGCAGTTCGAGGACCAGAAGCGCAAGCTGCTGGGTGGTTGACACCCGGCCGTCCGCGTCCGGGCTGAGGGTCGTCAGCCTGGTCCCTTCGGTCACCGAGTCGCTCCTCGCCTGGGGCGTCCGCCCGATCGCGGTGACGCGGTTCTGCGAGCAACCCGAACTTCGAGCCGTCGGTGGCACGAAGGATCCCGACGTGGCCGCCATCGTCGATCTCGCGCCGGACCTGGTGGTCGTGAACGACGAGGAGAACCGGCGGGAGGACGCCGATGCGCTCGCCGCCGCCGGGCTGCGCGTGCACGTGACGCACGTGGAGTCGGTCGCCGCGGTCGATCCCGCGCTCGACGCCCTGGCCGCCGCGGTGGGCGCGGTGCGGCCGCAGGCCGAGCGCGCGGCGCTCCGGCGAATCGCCGGCGAATCGCCGGACGAGCACGGTGGCGACGGACGACGGGTGTTCGTCCCCATCTGGCGGCGGCCGTGGATGACCTTGAACGCCAGCACGTACGGAGCCTCGGTCCTCGCCCACCTCGGATTGGTGAACGTCTTCGCCGATGCGGGCGACCGGTACCCGACCGTCGAGCTCGACGACGTCGCGTCGCGCCGCCCCGACCTGGTGCTGCTCCCGTCCGAGCCGTACCCGTTCGCCGCCCGTCACGTCGACCACGTGGCGGGGTTGGGCGCCGAGGTCAGGCTCGTCGACGGCCAGGACCTCTTCTGGTGGGGGGTCCGTACCCCCGCGGCCATCGGCCGCCTCCGTCAGTCCATCGGCTCGTAGCCGGCGAAGCGGCCGTCCTCGTCCCGGCGGAGTCTGCGCACGCCCGCAACGGCGCGGAGGTCGATGGGGCCGTAGACGTGAGGGAACCGTGTCGCCGGGTCGACGCCGGGGGGCGGCCCCGGATCGGGCGCCTCCCAGCGGACCTCGGCGCTCAGCAGGCGCTCGTCGACGGTGAGGACGACCAGCTCGTCATCGACCGCGGTGTAGTAGCGGTTGGCCACCGCCAGGAGCACCTCGTCGTCCCCGCTGCAGTGCACGAACCCGTCGGCCTCGAACGTCTCCGGCACGTACTGCTCGACACCTTGCACCTCCTCCCACTCGCGCCGAGGGAGGAGGTGGAGGATCACGGCAGGCCGGCGCCCGGCACGCCCACCTCGGCCACCATCACGTGGCCCTCGCGTTGCGCCGAGGCGATCGCCGGATCGGACGCCGGGCACGTCAGCATGAACAGGTGGCGGCGCTCGGGGCCGCCGAGCATGCAGGCGAAGCAGGGCTGGTCCGTCTCGACGACGTCGAGGACGTGACCGTCCTCGGCGACGAGGAAGCACTCCGGCGCCAGCGGGTTGGCGACCCAGACGTTGCCCTTCGGCGTCGAGGCAGATCCCGTCCGGCGGCCGCGCTCCCAGGTCCGCCCACATGCGCCGGTTCGACAGCGCTCCCGTCGGTCGGCGATGTCGAAGGCGGTCAGCCGCAGTCCGAGCGTCTCGGCCACGATCAGCGTCGTGCCGTCAGGCGTGATCACCGACCCGTTCGGGAACTTCATGTCCGGTGCCGCGGCGTGCACCGTGCCGTCCGGTTCGACGCGGGCCAACGTGGCCTTCGGAGGACCGGGCTCGGCCAGCGCGCCCTCGACCCCCTGCTCGTGGAGGAAGGTGTGGAGGTCGAAGCCGAAGTTCCCGACGTAGGCCCGCCCGGTCGCGTCGACGACCATGTCGTTGCAGTCGAACGTGGCGATGCCCGACAGGTCGGCGTGCTCGACCAGGCCGTCCGGGTCGAGGCGCATGACCTTCCGGTCCCGCATGGACACGACGAGCATGCGGCCGTCCGGCAGCCAGCCGAGTCCCGACGGCACGTTGCGGGACTTCGACGACCTTCTCGACCTCTCCGTCGAGGTCGACGGCCTTCACGGCGTAGTCGAAGAAGTCCGAGAAGTAGAGCCGCCCGTCGTGCCAGCGGGGACCCTCCCCGAAGTACAGACCATCCAGCAGCACGGTCGGCCTTGCCTGCCCCCGCGGTCGCCATCGCCGGCACCCCCAAGCGCTCGTGTCGCGTTCGTCCCCGTCGGGGACCCTACAGGCGCCACGCTGAGCGAACTCTCATTGACCCAGGGTGACCGGCCCCTACACTCCGCGGTCGGCTGTCGCGGTCAGGCGCAGTCGACCGTGGGAGGGCGAGCATGTCACAGGTCGGAGGTACGGCGACCGGGAATCCCGACGAGGAGGTCGCGCCGACGGTCATCGACGCGTACTACTCCCTGCTCGCAGAGGGGGTGCGACTCAAGGATCTGCCGGAGGAGAAGCGGCACTTCACGAAGGTCGATCTGGACGAGGCGCTGCGGATCCTGGCCGAGGACACCAGCAAGATCATCAGCCCGGCGGCCCGCTACCACGCACTGGAGCAGCTCGCCCGGCCGCTCGAGGGCGAGGGCGTCGCGCCGGAGCGCGGCCTCCCGGGCTATGTCAGCCCTCGGCAGTGAGCGCATCCGCCGGTACCACGAGTACGCCGCGACCTTCGCCGACAGTGGCAAGGAAGCCGAGCTCGTCGAACACATCCACGAAACCGAGGGCGGGCGCCTACCCGACAGGGAGCTCCTCTCCTACGCAGCCCGAGTCGTCCTCGACCCGAGCCGGATCTGCGGCTCCGATCTGGTCACCGCCCACACCACGGCGGGGACGGCCGAGCGGACCCTGTGCCTCTTCAGCCAGTTCGACACCACCGTGGCTTCGCAGGTGCTCGTCGGCTGGCTGGACCCGACGACGTGGCCGGCCCGCGGCCCACTGCTGTTCAAGTCGGTGAAGGTCGTGGACCCGCCGGGGACGGATCACGGTGCCGGAGAAGGGGGGCGACGGCTGGCGTGGCACGTACCTCGAGGAGGTAGAGCTGATCGGCCGCCGGCTCAACACCTACCTCGACTGCTCGTACTGGAACCGCGCCGACTCCGCCGCGCTGACGTACGACCTGCACGAGAGCGTGGGCGACGAGCTGACCGTCGACCGTGGCTACCTCTCCGTCACCCGTAATCCGGACGGGCCCGGCTATCGAGTGCGCGCGCTCAAGCTCGGTGTCGTTCACGGACGGCGACGAGGCCGTCTACGAGGACATCATGTGCCCGCTCTGGACGGACTGCGTCCAACAGGCGGCCGAGACCCCAGTCGGTCCCGGCACGGTGAGCAAGGCGCCGCCGTCCGTCCGTGGCCGCTCCCGTTGTCGCTGGATCCCGAGGAGCTCGGGAAGCGCTGGACGGAGTGCATGACGGACGCTTCCGCGGCCTACACCGACTTCGCCGTCGACGTCGCCCAGGAGCTCGTCGGCGGCAGCTACGACATGGACGACTACCGCCGGCACGGCATGTGGCTGTGGACGAACCTGGCCCGTGACTGGTCGCGGGCCTGGGTGGGGACGATGGAGGTGGTCGAGCAGGTCGCCCGGCTCGACCGGGGGGACCCGTCCGGGCACCCCGGCTCCTTGCCACCGCTGACGGCGACCGTGGTCGTCGGGGCCGTCGACGTGAAGACCAACATCACCGTCGCCGACCTGGCCGGGATCGGCGGCAACCGGCGCACCATCCCGGCGTCGGCCCTCGACGTGTCGCCCAAGGAGGTCGAGCCGGGTGCGACCATCAGCTCCACCGGCGCCGCGGGCACCGTGGTGACGGTGACCGCTCGTATCACCGGGGTGCCGCCGGGCCTCTACATCGGTGAGCTGTACGCCGGGGCTCGTACCGAGACTGTCCTGCTCTATGTCTCGGACGCCATGCGGTCGGCGGGGGCCGCCGTCTGACCATGAGCATCGCTGACCCTCCCGAAGTGGCCCCGGTGGCTGATACCGGCCTGCAGCGCCTGGATCGCCTGATCCACCGGCTCCTGGACTCGGGCGAGAGCGCAGCGGCGGCGGGCGAGTGGGACCGCGCGACCGAAACCGCGCTCGACGTCCTTGCCGTCGACCCGACCAATGCCCGCGCCCAACGGCTGGTCGACCAGGCGCGCGAGCAACAGCAGTTCGCCGGCCAGCGGGCGCTCATCACGCTCCTGTTCTCCGATCTCGTCGGCTCCACGCCGCTGGCCGACGCCGTCGAGCCCGAGACGATGCGAGATCTCTACCGGGCCTACCGCGACGTGGCCCACGGCGCCGTCGAACGCTACGGCGGTCAGGTCATCCAGTTCCAGGGCGACGGGATCGTGGCCTGCTTCGGGCATCCCGAGGCGCACGAGGACGACGCCCGGAGGGCCGTCCTCGCCGGTCTCGCCCTCGTGCGGGCGACCCCCGCCGTCGCTCGCCAGCAGCGCCTCGAGATCCAGGTCCGCGTCGGCGTCCACACGGGCATGGCGGTCGTGGCCAACTTCGGTGCCGCCTCGGTGGGGGAGCGGGGCACGATCGTCGGCACTCCGCCCAACGTGACCGCCCGCCTCCAGTCGGTCGCGGCGCCAGGCACCCTCGTCGTCAGCGACGTCACCCATCACATCATCGAGGCCGACTTCGAGACCACCAGCCTCGGTCTGCACGAGCTGAAGGGCATCGCACGACCGATCGAGGTCTTCACCGTCGGGGTGTCGCGCCACCCGACGTCTCGCCTCGAGGCCGCCCGCTTCAACCGCACCGCGATCGTCGGGCGGGACGACGTACGGGCACGGCTGGTCGCGGCCTGGGATCGGTGACGGAGCAGCCCGATCGTCGCCACGCCCGGGTTCCTCGTGCGAGGTGACGCCGGCGTCGGCAAGTCGCGCCTGGTGGCCGACCTCCGCCGGCGGGTCGAGGAGGCGGGAGGCGGCATCCTCGAGACGGGCTGCTCGGCCTACCACAGCCGCGTCGTCTTCTGGCCGGCGGCGCGCATGATCGAACGAGAGCTCGAGCTGACCCAGGACGACGACAAGACGGCCCGTCTCGAGGCCCTGCGCGAATCGCTCAGCCTCCGCAACCTGGACGACTCCGTGCTGGCGCTGCTGGCACCGCTCCTCGGGATCGGGCCCGTCGATGAGCTGCCCCTTCCCGAGATCAGCGCGCCGGCGCTGCGGCACCAGCAGATCGAGCTCATGCTCGAATGGCTCCGCCGACTGGCCGCCGCGCAGCCCCGGCTGCTGCTGGTGGAGGACCTCCAGTGGTCGGACCCGTCGACGGCCGAGCTGCTGGGCCGCATCGCCGTCGACCCGCCGCCCGGCGTGTTGATCGTCCTCACGTCGCGCAGCGAGCCGGCCGAGGAGTGGCGCCACGCCCTGGTTGACCTCCCGCTCGGACGCCTGACCGACGAGGACGCGCGCCTGCTCGTCGACGGCCTGTCCGACGGCACGCTGACCACCGAGCAGCGCGACGCCATCGTCGGTCGGGGCGAGGGCATGCCGCTGTTCCTCGAGGAGCTGACGGTCGCCGCGCTCACGGCCGCGGGCGGCGCTCTGCCGATCCGGCTGAACGAGCTCTTCACCAGCCGGCTCAAGGCACCCGGGGTCGACCTGCGCCTGGCGCAGATGGCGGCGACGATCGGCGCTTCGTTCGAGGTCGATCTCCTGCGCCTCGTGGCCGGCGAGGGATTCGACGTCGAGGGGGGACTGCGCCGCATGCAGAAGGTGGGCCTGGTCGAGCCCGCGGCCGAGGGGGACGAGACGGTCCTGCGGTTCCGTCACATGCTCTTGCGCGACGCCGCCTACGAGACCCAGGTGCTCGACACTCGCCGCGACAACCACGCCCGGGTCGCCGCCGCGCTGGCCAGCCGGCCCTCGGCCACCGAGTCTCCTCCTGCGGTCATCGCCCACCACCTCGACCGTTCGGGCGCGGAACGCGAGGCCATCGCCCAGTACTTCGTGGCCGCCGACCAGGCCAACAAGTCCGGCGCCAATGCCGAGGCCCTGGAGCTGCTTGGGCGGGCGCTGGAGCTCTGCCTGGCGTTGCCCGCCGGCCTCGATCGCGATGTCACCGAGCTCGGGCTGCGGCTGCTCCGCGTGCTGTGCGCCAGCTCGCTCAAGGGCTACGGCGCCGAGGAGGTGGGCGAGGACACGCTCGCCGTCGAGGAGCTGTGCCGGTCGATCCCGCCCAGCGCGCTCACCGTCACGGCGCTCATCGTCGTCTGGAGCTTCGCGTTCACGAAGGGCGAGCTCCCGCGGGCCGCCGGCCTGGTGGAGGTGATCCAGCAACTCGTCGCCGAGCCCGAGCTGGCCGCCCTCCGGCCCGACGTCGCCTCGGTGGCCGGGTACCAGGCCTTCTACGAGGGGCGCCTCGTCGAGGCCCGGGAGTTGTTCGAGGAGGCGATCGCGGGGCAGGGCGACCCTCTGCCGACGTGGCCGCTGCCCAACGACCCGCTCGTCGCCTCGATGGTCGGCCTGGCGTGCGTGTCCGCCCTCGAGGGCGACCGCGAGCAGGCGGAGCGCTGGGAGCGGACGGCCACCGAGCGGGCCGAGGCGCAACCGTTCCCGCGTGGCGCCTGGAGCCTGGGCTTCGCGCGGGTGTACGGCGCGTGGATGCGAACGGCGACTGCAGACCCCGAGGGCGCCCATCGGCTGGGCCAGGCGACGGCCGAGGTGGGACAGGCCCACGGCTTCCCCTACTTCATCGGACTCGGTGGGGTCTACATGGACCCCTCGACCCCGGGCGCGCCCGCTGATCGCGACCGGGCGAACGAGCGTCTCGCGCTGTTGCAGGCCATGGGTCACCGCTCGATGTGGGCGATCATGGAGGCGAGCCAGGCCCGCGCCGACGGCCACCACGGCCGCGTCGAGGAGGCCATGGCGGGGTTCGACGCCGCGGAGGAGTGCATCGAGGTGTCCTGTGAGCGTGTCAGCCTTCCCTGGGTACTGCTGGCCCGGGCCGAAGTGGCGACGCTCACCCCGGCCAGAGGGTTCGACGAGGCGGCCACCGCGCTCGAGCGCGCCTACGGCGTCGCCGTGGAGCAGGGTGCGCACTTGTACGCGCTACGAGCCGCCGTCGGCCTCGCGGCGCTGCCCGATGACGTGCGCCCGGCGGAGTGGCGTGAGCGGTTGGTGGCCGCGCGGTCGAGGATCCCCGCGGCGTCCACCTATGCCGACGTCGTGCAGGCGGACGAGCTCCTGGCGCAAGGGTGAGCCCGCACGGCGGGCGCCCCCGGGTGGTCATCCTGGGGGGCGGCATGGGGGCGCTCGCCGCCGCGCTGGAGCTGACCGAGGGTGACTGGCGGTCGCGGCTCGACTCCGTCACCGTGTACCAGCGCGGATGGCGCCTGGGCGGGAAGGGCGCGAGCAGCCGGGGCGTGCACGGGCGGATCGAGGAGCACGGGCTGCACGTGCTGCTCGGCTACTACGACCAGACGTTCCGTCTCATGCGCCGTTGCTACGACGAGCTCGACCGCGCCCGCACGGATCCCACCTGCCCCATCCGGACGTGGGACGACGCCGTGCGCCCGTCGCACGACGTGGGCGTGATGGACCGCGCAGGGGGGACGTGGGAGCCCTGGGTGGCCACGTTCGCGCCCAACGCGGCCCGTCCCGGCGACGTGGTCGACCCCGGGCCCCTCTCGGTGCCCGAGCTCGTGGCCCGGTCGCTGCAGCTCCTCATCGACTTCAACCGGTCTCTCGACGACGAGGTCAGGCCGGCCGGGCGGGTGGAGCTCTCCGCCTCGTCCCGCCCCCGTCCGGCCGCGGCGGCCGGTGGGCTCGACGACCTGACCACCGCGCTCCGCGGCGCCAGCCTCGCCGCGCTGGCCGCCCTCGTGAAGGTGACGGACGTGCTCGGGCGCCGCGGCCGCGGCCCAGGCGCAGGGCGCGCTCGGTCCGGTCGTGCGGGCCGTCCGCGACGGCGTCCTCGCGGCGCTCCTGCGGACGGGCCGACGGGCAGGCGCACGTTCGCCCTGGTCGATCTCGTGCTCACCAACCTGCGGGGCATAGCGGCCGACGGCCTCCTCACCGCCGATGGCGGGTTCGCCGCCATCGACGACCAGGACTACCGCGACTGGCTGGCCGGTCACGGGGCGGCACGCGAGACGCTCGAGTCCCCGCTGATCCGTGGCCTCTACGACCTCGTGTTCGCCTACGAGGGCGGCGATCCGCAGCGGCCCCGCTTCAGCGCCGGCCTCGGGCTGCAGCTCGCCACCCGGATGTTCCTCGACTACAAGGGCGCCATCTTCTGGCACATGCAGGCTGGGATGGGCGAGGTGATCTTCGCTCCGATCTACGAGGTGCTGGAGCGCCGAGGCGTACGCTTCCGCTTCTTCCACCGCGTCGACGGCCTGGGGCTCAGCGAGGACGGCCGGCGGATCGACGTCGTCCGGCTGTCGCAGCAGGCTGACCTGGCGGACGGACGCGAGGACTACGACCCGCTGGTGAAGGTGAAGGGCCTGCCGTGCTGGCCGGCCGCTCCCTTGGCCGCGCAGCTCGGTCACCTGCGGGAGCCGGCGGCCGCCCTCGAGTCCCACGCCGGCGGGTCCGCGGCGTCCGTGGAGCTGCACGACGGCCGGGACTTCGACGCCGTCGTCTTCGGACTCTCGGTGGGGATGGTGCCGCTCGTGGCCGGGGAGCTGATGGCGCGGCACCAGCGGTGGCGCGACATGGCCGAGCACCTCGGCACGGTGTCCACCCAGTCCTTCCAGGTCTGGCTGCGGGAGGACCAGCGGGCGCTCGGTTGGCGGGGGCCGGAGCGGATCACGCTGAGCGGGTACGTCGAGCCGTTCGACACCTGGGCCTCGATGGGCCACCTGATCGACCGCGAAGACTGGCCGGTCCCTCAACGGCCGGGCGCCATCGCCTACTTCTGCAACGCCCTCCCCGGTCCGCCGGTGACCGACCGGAGGGAGGTGGTGGGCCAGGAGCGAGAGGTCGCCGACCGGGCCGTCACCTTCCTCCGCCGCGACCTGCCCGCGCTGCTGCCCGGCGCTTGGGATCCCGGCACCGGCGACTTCCGCTGGGACCTCCTCAGCGACGGGGCGCCGCGGCGTGATGGCGAGGTCGGACCCGAGGCGTTCGCCTCCCAGTACTGGCGGGCCAACACCGATCCGTCGGACCGTTACGTCCAATCGCTGCCGGGCACGGATCGGTACCGGCTGGCGCCCGGGGACAGCGGCGTCGACAACCTGTACCTGGCGGGCGACTGGACCGACTGCGGGCTCAACGCGGGCTGCGTCGAAGCCGCGGCGCGCTCCGGTGTGCAGGCCGCGCAGGCGATCGCGGCGAGGATGGTGCCCAGCCATGGATGACGACCGCCGCTCACCGATCGACGACCTTGCCGCGATGTTCCCCGGGCTCGACACCGCCTCGGCGTCGCGGATGGTGGCCGAGGTGCAGCGGCTCGGCCTCGACACCGCCAAGATGGTGATCGACCGCTTCAGCGAGCTGGCCGGGCAGTGGCCGTCGGCCGGCGGGAGCGACGGGCGCGGCTCGCAGGGCGCGGCAGCGACCTCTTCGGCCGCCGCGCCCGGCCCGCTGCAGGCGGACGCGGAGCGGGCGGTCGACGCCTACCTCAACGTCGTGCGGCGGCTCTTCGACGTCGTCGCCGGCTTCGCCGCCACGCCGTCCGGAACACCCGCGAGCCCAGGTCCGGAACCGCTCCGGCTCCCGCCGGCGTCACCCGGTGGCACGACCAGCGCGTACGCCTGGCTCCACAACACCACCCCGGACACCGCCACCGGGCTGACCCCGCGCGGCGCCGACCTGCTCGACCACCAGGGCCATCGGATCCAGGGTGACGCCCTGAGCTTCGATCCCGCGGCCGTCGCCCAGCTCGATCCAGGCGCGAGCCGTCAGCTCCTGGCCACGCTCCGGGTGCCGCAGGACGTCGTACCCGGCACGTACCACGGCCTGGTGCTGGTCGAGCATCTGCCGACGCTGGCTCTCCACGTCGTGGCCGAGGTCCGCCCGGCCGGATGCCGATCGTGGTTGAGGCGACACTCGAGCGCTACGGCGCCCTGGTCGGTCCCCGGCTGGTGGCCCTGGTGCCGGCCGGCGCGTCGCCCGCCTATCTGGTCGAGCCGATGGTCGAGTACCCGAGCCGGGGTGGCAAGTCCCTGCGTCCCGCGCTGTGCCTGGCCGCGTGCGAGGCATTCGGCGGCCCGGTCGAGGACGCACTCCCCTCGGCCGTGGCCCTGGAGGCGCTGCACAACGCGTTCCTCGTCCACGACGACATCGAGGACTCGAGCGAGCTCCGCCGCGGCCAGCCGACACTGCACCGCCGCTACGGCACGGCCCTCGCCCTGAACGCCGGCGACGGGCTGACGCTGCTGGCGCTGGGCGCGCTCCGGGACAACATCGGGCGCCTCGGCCCCCGCATGGCCGAGCGGGTGATGGCCGAGTTCGAGTTCATGGGCAGCCAGACCGTCGACGGACAGGCGCTCGAGCTCGGGTGGCGGCAGGACAACCGGCTCGACCTGGGCCCGGCCGACTACCTCGAGCTCATCATGAAGAAGACCTGCTGGTACACGACGATCCTGCCGCTGCGGGTCGGGGCGCTGATCGGCTCGTGGGGCACGGCCGACCTGCAGGCGATGATCGACTTCGGCTTCAACCTCGGCGCCGCCTTCCAGATCCGCGACGACATCCTCAACCTGGTGCCGGACGCCGGCCACTACGGCAAGGAGGAGCTGGGCGATCTGCGGGAAGGCAAGCGCACACTGGTGCTCATCCACCTGCTGGCGGCGGCGGAACCGGCCGAGCGGGCCTGGATCGAGGACTACCTGGCCCAGCCGCTCGAGGCACGGACGATGGAGGGCGCACGGCAGCTCCACCGGCTCATGCTCCGGCACGGGAGCATCCCGTTCGCGGCCGAGTTCGCCCGGGGCATGGCATCCGCGGCCGAGCGCACGTTCGAGCGGGCCTTCGTGGGGCTGGCCGACGGGCCGGCGCGCCGGTTCATCCGGCAGCTCATCCCGTACATGGTCGAGCGGGCCGCCTGACCGGGCCGGCGCCCGTCAGGCCGTCTCGATGCCGGCGGCCGCCTCCAGGCCGAGGAGCTCGATGGCCGACTCCCGCATCTTGAACTTCTGCACCTTGCCGGTCACGGTCATCGGGAACTCGTCGGTCACGTGCACGTACCGCGGCACCTTGAAGTGGGCGATGCGGCCCTGGCAGAACGCGCGCACGTCGTCCACGGACAAGGTCGTCGCGCCGTCGCGCACCTTGACCCACGCCATGATCTCCTCGCCGTACCGGGCGTCCGGCACGCCGATCACCTGGACGTCGACGATGTCCGGATGGGTGTAGAGGAACTCCTCGATCTCGCGTGGGTAGACGTTCTCGCCACCCCTGATGATCATGTCCTTGATGCGGCCGACGATGTTGACGTAGCCCTCGTCGTCCATCGTCGCCAGGTCACCGGTGTGCATCCAGCCGGCTTGATCGATGGCTTCCGCCGTCCGCTCCGGGTCCTCCCAGTATCCGAGCATCACGGAGTAGCCACGGGTGCAGAGCTCGCCGGACTCGCCGCGATCGACGACGCGACCCGTGATCGGATCGACGACCTTGATCTCGACGTGCGGGTGGATCTGGCCGACGCTGCCCACCCGCTTGTCGAGCGGGTCGTCGGCGCCCGTCTGGGTCGACACGGGCGAGGTCTCCGTCATGCCGTAGGCGATGGTCACCTCCTCCATGTGCATGGCGGACACGCACTGCTTCATGACCTCGATGGGGCACGGAGAGCCGGCCATGATCCCGGTCCGGAGGCTGGACAGATCGAAGCGGTGGAAGTCCGGGTGGGCCAGCTCGGCGATGAACATCGTGGGCACGCCGTAGAGGGACGTGCACTGCTCGTCCTCGACCGTGCGCAGCGTGGCCTCGGGGTCGAACGCAGGCGCCGGGATGACCATGGCGGCGCCGTGGGTCGTGCAGGCCAGGTTCCCGAGGACCATGCCGAAGCAGTGGTAGAAGGGCACGGGGATGCAGACGCGGTCCCGCTCGTCGTACCGGCAGCCCTCGCCGATGAACCACCCGTTGTTGAGGATGTTGTGGTGGGACAGCGTGGCGCCCTTGGGGAACCCGGTGGTCCCGCTCGTGTACTGGATGTTGATCGGATCGTCGAACTGCAGCCCGGCCGACCGATCCCGCAGCTCCTCGTCGCTCACCGAGGCCGCGCCGGCCAGCAGCTCCTCCCAGTCCTGGGTGCCGAGGTACACCACGCGCTGCAGCGCCGGCAGCTCGGGCCGCACCTCGGCCACCATCGCGGTGTAGTCGCTGGTCCTGAACTCGGTGGCGGCCAGGAGCAGCCGGCACCCGGACTGCCGCAGGGCGTAGGCCACCTCGTGCGTCCGGTAGGCGGGGTTGAGGTTGACGAGGATGGCGCCCATCCGGGCCGTCGCGTACTGCACCACCACCCACTCGGCGTTGTTCGGGCTCCAGATACCCACGCGGTCGCCGGGCTCGATCCCCGCCGCCATGAGCGCCCGCGCCAACTCGTCGACCGCGTCGTCGAGCTGCGCGTAGGTGAGGCGGATGTCCTGGAAGGGGACGACGAGCGCCTCCCGGTCCGGGAAGCGGGCGGCCGTCGCGGCCAGGTTGTCCCCGATGGTCTGGCCGATCAGGGCGACATCGGACGCGCCGTGCGCGTAGGACTGCATGCGGTCGGCCATCGCTGACACCCCCGGGTCGTGCCCGGGCAACTGTAGGGGTCCCGGCGGTACTGTGCCGTCGTGACCACCAGCGTCCTCGAGCTCGACCTGCCGTCCATCTCGGACACCACCGACCGGGAAGCGGCCCGCGCCTTCCTGAGCGAGCACCGCGCCTCCAACTGGGTCGTGCGCAACGAGTTCGGTTTCGTGCTCACCCGCTACGAGGACTGCGTGGCCGTGCTGCGGGACCGCCGCTTCTTCTCCGCCGCCGGCCTCGTGGCCCAGCTCGAGGGGATCACCGACCCCGAGTTCCTGCGCCGCGGCAACGAGCGGCCGTCCATCCTGAGCACGGAGGGCGAGGACCACAGCCGGCTCCGGCGCCTGGTCGCCCCGGCGTTCACCCCGAAGGCGGCCGATCGGCTTGCGACCCTTCATGCGCGAGGTCGTCAACGGGCTGGTCGACGCCTTCGCGCCCGAGGGTCGCTGCGACCTGGTGGCCGACGTCTGCGAGCCCTATCCGATCCCGATCATCTGCGAGCTCCTGGGCGCGCCGAAGGAGGACTGGAAGCGCTTCAGCGTGTGGGCGTCCGACCTCCTGCGCGTCTTCAACGGCAACCTCCGTGAGGACGCGCCGATCATCCTGAGGACCCAGGACGAGCTGGACGAGTACGTCGGTGCGCTGATCGAGGAGCGGCGCGACCGTCCGGCGGACGACCTGCTCACCGCCCTGATCGCGGCCGAGGAGGAGGGCGACCGCCTCAACCACGCCGAGCTGGTCTCGATGGTCGAGGCGGTGATCGTCGGGGGCACCGACACCACCCGCAACCAGCTCGGGTGCACGGTCGCGCTGTTCGCCCGCCATCCCGAGCAGTGGGCGCTCCTGGCCGATCAGCCCGAGCTGGCCGCCCGCGCCGTCGAGGAGTCGATGCGCTACATGGGCGCGATCCGGGGGACGGCGCGCTACGCCTCGGAGGACATCGAGTACCGGGATGTCCTGTTCCCGGCCGGCACGTTCGTCTTCCCGAGCTTCGCGGCCGGGAACTTCGACCCCGACGCGTTCGACGAGCCGGACACCTTCGACATCAGGAAGCCGGCCGCGACGGCTCCGCAGCTCACCTTCGGCAGCGGCGTCCACTACTGCCTCGGGGCCTCCCTGGCCCGGGCCGAGCTCCAGGAGGCGCTGCCCATCCTGGCCCGCCGCCTGCGCGACCTGGCCGTCGACGGCGAGGTGACGTGGAAGCCGGACACCTTCGGCATCTGGGGCCCACAGCACCTGCCCCTGCGGTTCACGCCGGAGCGGTAGCGGGCCCGCTCAGGCCGATCGGACCGGCAGCTCCTCGGACTCGGCCTCGATCTCCTCTCCGACATCACCGCCTGCCGCGCGTCCGAGGGCCGGCGGCGGGATGGCCGCGCTCGACGATGCGGATGGCGTCCGCCTGGGCCCGGGCCAGGGTCTGCTGGTGGTACCGCTCGGCGTCCGCGGCCATCCGCAACGCCTCGGCCTCCCGCTCGGCCTCCATCAGCAGGAGGGTCTGGCGGAGCTCGGCTCGGCGCAGGCGGGCCTGGTGCTCGGCCTCGGTCCGCAGCGCCTCGGCGAGGATGGCGCCCCGCTCCTCGGCCAGGCGCGCCTCCGTCCGTTGCTCGGCCGCGGCGCGTGCCGCCATGGCCTCGTTCAGCTCGCGCGGCAGCTCGACCCGCACGAGATCGACCCGCGTGGCGCAGGCTCCCCAGGTCTCGGCCACCTCGGCCACGCTGCGCAGGAGGATCTGTCCGAGGCGGTCGATCCCGGCCAGCGCGGCCTCGAGGGTCTGCTCCCGGATCAGGCCCCGCAGATGGGTCTCCACCAGCCGGCCCAGGGCGACGGGGAAGTCCGTGATGTCGTAGACGTACCGCCGGGGATCGGTGCAGGCGTGGAAGACCGCGACCTCGAAGGTGATCGGGATGTCGTCAGCGGTCATGGCGTCGACGGTGACGTCTTGGACGATCTCCCGCTGGTCGACCATGTGGACGAGGTCCAGGAAGCGCCATGTGAGGGTGAGCCCCGGACCGGCGGTCCGACGAAAGCGACCGAACCGCTCGATGACCGCGCGGTGCTCCGCCCGCACGATCCTGATGCCGCTGGCCAGCCAGACCAGGACGAGCACGAGCGCGAGCAACGCGCCGAGCATGAGTGCGAGAGCCATGGTGATGGCACTCCTTCCGCCGTGTTGTGCGAGGAGGGCCATGTCCGCCGGCCGGTCCTCGACGATGCTGCCGGGTGTCCGCGCACCCAGCACACGGGACGGTAGCGAACGCGGGCAGGATTGCGGAGAACAGGCGCCCCTCCCGGACCCTGCCACCGGCCTTTGCCCAGGTCGGCGAGCACGCTCGATGCCGCGCCGACCACCGCTTGCGACGGTCAGGTGCGCCCCAGGGCGGCGGCGAAGCGGCTCAGGGCGTCCCGGTCGAAGGGTGCCCGGAGCGCCAGGTTGACCTGGTCGGCACCGGCTTCCACGTACTCCGCGACCCGTTCGAGCACCTGGTGGTCGGATCCCATCAGCACGCCGGGGCGCACGAAGTCGGCCATCCGGCCGAACTGCTGCCGCAGGCTGTCATCGTCCCAGGCCAGGCCCAGGTTGACGGCCACACGGATCTCGCCCGGGTCTCGGCCGACATCGGCGCAGTGGGCGTGGAGCACCTCGCGCTTGCGGGCGAAGGTGTCGGGTCCGACGAAGGGGATGTTCCAGCCGTCCGCCCACTGGGCGGCGATGCGCAGGGTCCGCCGCTCGCCCGCGCCACCGATCCAGATCGGCAACTCTGCCTGCACGGGCCTCGGCTCGCAACGGGCCTCGTGCAGTTGGAACCATTGGCCCTCGAACGTCGTCACCTCGTCGCGCAGCAGGCCACGGATGCACTGGACCGCCTCCTCCAGCTGGTCCATCCGGACCTTCACCGGCGGGAACGGGATGCCGTAGGCGTCGTACTCGATCTGGCTCCACCCGGCCCCGAGACCGAGGTCGACCCGGCCGCCCGAGAGATGGTCGATCGTGCAGATGGCGTTGGCCAGCACCGCCGGGTGGCGGTAGCCGACGCTGTACACGAGCGAGCCACAGCGGACCCGCCGGGTGTCGCAGGCCAGCGCCGTGTGCGTGGCCACCGCCTCCAGGCTGTTGGCCCCATCGCCCAGGGTGGCGGAGTAGAAGTGGTCCCAGATCGAGATCCAGTCGAAGCCCAGGTCCTCGATGTCCCGCCACACGCCCCGGAGGTCCTCCGTGGTGGTGTTCTGCAGTCCGGCGTGCACCCCGTAGACGGTCACTGGTGCACCAACGTGGTGAAGTGGGCCTACGGCGGTAGCGGGACCGTACACGGGCCTGGATTGACGGCCCGGCGGACGGGCGGTGACACTCTGCCCAATGCCGAGAGCAGCTCTCCCGAGCGGGATCGAGATCGAATACGACACCTTCGGGTCCGCCGACGACCCGGCCCTCCTCCTCATCATGGGCTTCACGGCCCAGCTCATCAGCTGGGACGAGCGGTTCTGCCGGAGACTGGCCGATGGTGGCCGGTACGTCATCCGCTTCGACAACCGTGACTGCGGGCTGTCGACCACGCTCGACGGCGTGGAGATCGACCTCGGCCAGGTCATCGGCGCGGCCATGGCGGGTCAGCCGCTGCCTGAAGTGCCCTACACCTTGTCCGACATGGCGGCCGATGCCGTGGGCCTGCTCGACCACCTCGGCATCGAGCGGGCCCATGTGCTCGGTGCGTCGATGGGCGGGATGATCGCCCAGACGGTGGCGATCGAGCACCCGGCCCGCGTCGCCTCGCTCATCTCGGTCATGTCGATGACCGGCGAACTGGAGTACGGCGAAGCGACGCCGGAGGCCATGACCGTGCTGATGACCCCACCGCCGCCCGGACCGCGACGGCGTCGTGGCCTCGGCCGCGGGGAGCGCGGTGTGGTCGTCCCGACGGTGGTTCGACCTGGCCCGGGCCCAGGAGAACTACGGCCGCAGCTACGACCGCCGCTTCTACCCGGAGGGCGCGCCGCGCCAGCTCGCCGCCATCTACGCCTCCGGTCCCCGGACGGACACCCTGCCGACCGTGACCGCGCCGACCCTGGTCATCCACGGTCTCGACGACACGCTGATCACCCCCGGCGGGGGCGAGCGCACCGCGGAGCTGATCCCTGGGGCCAGCCTGCTGATGGTGGCCGACATGGGTCACGACCTGCCGATTCCCCTGTGGCCGCTGCTCACCGGCGCCATCATCGGCTTCACCGCCACCGCCATTGACTCCACCATCGGGGCCGGCCGAGCTGGGGACGAGCCGGCCATGGTCGCCGGCGTCGACTGATCGGCGGGCGCGCGATGGCAGGGCCGTTGCAGGGGGTGCGCATCATCGAGCTGGCCGGCATCGGCCCAGGGCCCTTCGCCGCCATGATGCTCTCGGACATGGGGGCGGAGGTCATCCGGGTCGAGCGGGCGCAGGCCGTGCCCGCCTCCACGCCCGAGCGTCCCGCGTGGGACGTCCTTCAGCGCGGTCGCCGCAACCTGGCCCTCGACCTGAAGCACCCCGAGGCCGTCGAGACCCTGCTCACCCTCGTCGAGAAGGCCGACGCGCTGCTCGAAGGCTTCCGGCCGGGCGTGATGGAGCGGCTCGGGGTCGGTCCCGACGTCTGCCTGGCCCGGAACCCACGGCTGGTGTTCGGACGCATGACCGGGTGGGGCCAGGACGGTCCGTACGCCGCGGCCGCCGGCCACGACATCAACTACATCTCGCTGGCCGGTGCGCTCGCCCACTTCGGCCGCCACGGCGAGCCGCCGACGCCGCCGCTCAACATGGTCGGTGACTTCGGTGGCGGCGGGATGCTGCTCGCCTACGGCGTCGTCTGCGCGCTGCTCGAGGCTCAGCGCAGCGGCCAGGGTCAGGTCGTCGACGCCGCCATGGTCGACGGTTCGGCCGTGATGATGACCATGTTCTGGGCCATGCGGAGCATCGGACTGTTCGACGAGGCCCGGCGAGGCGAGAACCTGCTCGACACCGGCGCCCACTTCTACGACGTGTACCGCTGCAAGGACGGGGGCTACGTGTCGATCGGTTCCATCGAGCCGCAGTTCTACGCCGAGCTGCTGCGGCTCACCGGGCTCGACGGTGACCCGGAGTTCGCGCCGCAGATGGACCGGGCGCTGTGGCCCGTCCTCAAGACCCGCCTCGAGCAGGTGTTCCGTACGAAGACGCGTGACGAGTGGTGCGAGCTGATGGAGGGAACCGACGTGTGCTTCGCGCCCGTCCTGACCATGAGCGAGGCCGCCGAGCACCCCCACAACGTGGCGCGCAGGACGTTCGTCGAGATCGCGGGCGTCGCGCAACCGGCTCCCGCCCCCCGCTTCAGCCGGACGGTCCCCGAGGTCACCAGCCCGCCCGCGCATCCCGGCCAGCACACCCGCGAGGTCCTGCTGGACTGGGGGCTGGACGAGGCGCGCGTCGACGACCTCCTCGAGTCCGGAGCGGCGCGCTAGCCGTGGGCACCCTGGTCTGCTTCCACGCGCATCCGGACGACGAGACCACCTCGACCGGCGGCACCATCGCCAAGGTCGCGGCCGATGGCCACCGGGTCGTGCTCGTCGTCGCCACGAACGGTGACCACGGTGAGGTCCCGGACGATCTGGCTCCCGGTGAGACGCTGGTCGAGCGGCGCCGGACCGAAACGGCGGCCTCGGCCGCCGCGCTCGGCATCGACCGGATCGTCTGGCTGGGATACACGGACTCGGGCATGACGGGCTGGGAGCAGAACGCCGACCCGAACTCGTTCATGCAGGCCGATGTCGACGAGGCCGCAGGCCGGCTGGCCGAGGTCCTCCGGGAGGAGCAGGCGGACGTGCTCACCACGTACGACTGGCACGGCAACTACGGCCATCCCGACCACATCAAGGTGCACCACGTCGGCCATCGGGCGGCTGAGCTGGCGGCCACGCCGCGGGTGCTGGAAGCGACCATGAACCGGGATCACCTCGCCCGCCTCATCGCCGCGGCCAAGGAGCAGGGAATGGAGATGGAGGTGGACGGCGAGGAGTTCGACCCGACCGGCCCGGCCGACGACGGCAACCCGTTCGGCACGGCCGAGGCCGAGATCACGTGGTCGGTCGACGTCAGCCCCTACCTGGCCCAGAAGCGGTCGGCCATGGCGGCCCACCGGAGCCAGGTCACCGACATCGGGTTCTTCCTGGAGATGCCCCCGGAGGTCTTCGCCATGAGCTTCGGCACCGAGTGGTTCATCGAGCCCGGCGTGGAGGCGGACGGGCCCCGTCCGGGCGGGCCGTTCTCCTGAGCGCGCAGCCCGGCGTCCGCCTCTACCTCGTCCGCCACGGCCGCGCCGCCAGGGGCTGGGACGACGATCGTCGATCCGCCGCTGGACGACCGGGGACGCCAGCAGGCCGAGCACGTCGCAGGCGAGCTCGCCGCGTCGCATCCCCGGCGGCGCGCCGGTCGTGTCGAGCCCGCTTCGCCGCTGCCGCGAGACCGCGGCGCCGCTGGCCGGCGCGCTGGGGCATCGACGTCCGAGTGGAGCCGAGGGTGGCCGAGATCCCGTCGCCGGAGGGCGTGCCGATGGGGGAGCGGGTGCCCTGGCTCAGACAGGCCATGGCCGGGCGGTGGGCCGACCTGGGGCCGCGCTACGTCGCGTACCGCGACGGGGTCGTCGGCTTCCTGTCGGGCTGCACCGCCACGACGGTCGTGGTCTCCCACTTCGTGGCCATCAACGCCGCGATCGGCGCGGCGACAGGCGATGACCGGCTGCTGATCCGCATGCTCGACAACTGCTCGATCACGGTCGTCGACGTCGTGGAGGGCCGGCTGACGCTGGTGGAGGGCGGGCAGGAGGCTGACACCCTCATCCGCTGACGGCAGGATGGAGCCGTGAGCGTGCGAGCGTGGAGCCAGGAGGACGTTGCCCAGCGACTGCGCTTCGGGTCGGGTGCGGTGGCCGATCTGCCGGCGATGCTGCGAGAGCTCGGCCTGCGGCGGGTGGTGCTGATCACCAGCGCCGGGCGGGCCGCCGGTGAGGATGGAGCACGGCTGGTCCGGCTGACCGGGAGGGCGTTGGCGTCCACCTTCGCCGGCGTGGAACCCCATCTGCCCGTGGAGTCCGTCCGCGCCGCCCACGCCGCCGTCCAGGGTGAGGGTGCCGACGGGATCCTCACCTTCGGCGGTGGCGCGGTGGTCGACTGCGGCAAGGCCGTCGCCTTCTTCACCGAGCAACAGGCGGGCGTGCCGGGGCGCAGCGTGCTCGACCGGCCGGCGCTCGTCCACGTGGCCGTCCCGACGACGTACTCGCCCGGTGTGCTGTCAGGCGAGTTCACCATGACGGACCCGCACACCCGCACGAAGGGCCGGGCCGGCACCCCCACGTGCGCGCCGAGCGCCGTCGTGTTCGACCCTGATCTCACGGCGGACCTCGGCCCGGCCACCATCGCCGGGACCGGCATGGACGCCCTGGCCGCCGCCATCGAGGGCGTCCGGCGGCCAGTCGGCGCCGAGGCCGAGGCGCTGGCCATGGCGGCTGCTCCCCGCGTCGCCGGCGTCCTCCCGCTCGTGGTGGATACTCCGGATGACGACGTCCTGCGGGCCGACCTGCTGGAGAGCGCGGCCCTGGCCGCCCGGGTGCTCCAGCGGACCGGGCCCGGCCCGCACCAGATCCTGACCCAACTGCTCGGGGGACGGACAGGCGCGCCGCACGGGGTGGTCTCCGCGATGCTGCTGCCGCATACCCTCGCCCGGGTCGGCGGGCCGGGGATGGACCGCCTCGCCCAGGCGATGGGAGCCATGGGAGCAGACGACCTCGCCGGGGCGGCCTCGGAGCTCGTGGAAAGGCTTGGCCTGCCGTCGCGCCTCGCGGCCCTCGGCGTGGAGCAGGCCGACATCGAGGCCGTGGCCCGGCTCTCCCAGGCCCTCCAACCGGCCACCGCGTGGGACGAGGAGACCGTGGGGGAGGTCCTGGCGGCGGCGCTGTGAGAGCGGCGGGCGGGTCGGCTCCGATGTCCGGCAGTCCCCGAAGTGCGACCGGAAACGCGCCGTTGACAGCGCGCTCCGCTCGCACTTCCCGGCGGGCGAGGGAATCGACCGTGACCTGGCGGGGCGCGTCCTCGCTACGGTCGCGGGCGTGACGATCATCAAGATCAACGCCATCACCGTTCCCGCCGAATCGGGTGACGAGCTCGGCCGGCGGTTCGCCGCCAGAGCCGGCGCCGTCGACCAACAGGACGGCTTCGAGGGCTTCGAGCTCCTCCGCCCCACCGACGACCGCACCACGTGGCTGGTCGTCACCCGCTGGCGGGACGAGGCCGCCTTCGAGGCCTGGGTCTCCTCGCCGGCCTTCGGCCACGGCCACCAGGGCCCGGCTGCCCAGCCGTCCGCCGAGGGCGGCGCGCAGGAAGAGGCCGCGAAGCATCCCAGACCGCTGGCCATGACCTCGGAGCTCTGGTCGTACGAACCCGCGCACCAGGCACCGCCCCGGTAGTCTCAGCGCCCAAACACGGTCAAAGCCGTGAGGCGTGGAGAGAAGGAGCCGTAGGCGTGGAGAGAGGGAGCTCGACGTGAAGCGGATGCTGCCGGTGACCGAACTGGCCCGGGACGAGCGCTTCGTCCACATGAGCGTGGAGGAGGTCATCTTCGACCCCCGCAACGCCAGCCCCAACGCCCGCATCAACACGCTGGCGCCGACGTACGAGAACGCCAGCGAGAACGCCCGGTCGCTCATGCACGGCATCTTCGTCGGCGAGATCCAGGCGCTCGAGGGTGCCGGCCGGACCTGCTGGGACTTCGAGACCGGCGAGGGGCGTGAGGACGCCCCGTTCGCCCTGAAGCTCGACATGGCTCGGCAGTGCTGGGACGAGGCTCGTCATGTCGAGATCTCCTGCAAGCTGTCCGACCACATGGGCTCCACCATCGGCGAGTTCGCCGAGCAGACCCTGCTCTACGAGGCGGCCTGCAACCCGGATCCCGTGCTTCGGCTCACCGGAGTCAACCGGGCGCTCGAGGGACTGGCCATCGACGTGTTCAAGACGATGCGCGACTTCGGGCAAACGCTGACCGACCCTGTCCTGGCCTTCGCGGAGGACTGGATGCTGGCCGACGAGGTCACCCACGTGAAGATGGGCTCGGACTGGCTGCGCCGTCTCACGGCCACCGATCCCGACCGGCAGAAGCAGGCGCTGGAGTTCCAGCGCGCCGTCGACAAGGTGTTCAGCTTCGGGGGCTTCCGGGGCGAGCAGGACGAGAACCCGGTCCACCTGGCCCGGAACTTCCGCCGCCTGGCCGGGTTCTCCGACGAGGAGATCTCCGACCTCGTCGACATCGCCGCCGAGGCCTACGCCGAGGCCGCGGCCGGCCAGGAGGCGGCGCTCGCCGCGACCAACGATTGACCCCTGACGCCGCCGTCGCCACCGTCGGTCCGACGCTGGCCGCGACCCTGCTCGAGCTCCACACCGGTTGGGCGTGGTTCGTCATCATCGGCAACGGCCTGGCCGGCGCGTGGGCCCTGGCGGCCAACTGGCTGCCGTCGCTGCGGACCAGGGCGCTGTGGTGGTTCACCGGCCTGGCCGAACTGACGATCTTCGTCCAGGTGGGGCTCGGTGTCGGACTGGTGTCGGGCCAGGGCTTCGTGGCCCCGAAGTTCCACATGTTCTACGGCTTCGTGGCCATCATCGCCGTTGCCATCATCTACAGCTACCGGGCGCAGATGCGCCACCGCCTCTACCTGCTCTACGGCGTGGGCGGCCTGTTCCTCATGGGGCTCGGCATCAGGGCCATGCTCGTCGGTCAGACCTGAGCCAGACCTCATCAGTGCCGGCGGCGCGTCGCCGCGCTGATCGACCGCAGGAATCCGGCCGGTGTGCGCCGATCGGCGACGTCGCACGTCATGTACTCGAGGATCAAGCGGTACAGCGCGGCCAGGTGCTCGGCGGAGTACGTCCCGCGACCGACGGCCTCGCGCAGCGAGATGATCTGGCTCACGTCCTGGATGGTCGCCGACAAGAGCGCGGCGTCGAACCCGCGCCGCATCCGGCGGCCGTTGCGCTTCAGGTACCACGTGAAGAAGTCGGCGCCGGCCTCGTCCAGCAGGCGGTAGCGCTCGGCCAGGTGCCGCCGGAACGCGCGGTCGCCGTGCGCGCGGCTCCACAGCAACAGTTCGAGCACCGTCTGGGGGTCGTTCGGCACCTCCTTGAGCACTGTCTCGGCGATGGCGAGGAGAAGGGCGTCCTCGTCGCCGCCCGCGCGCAGCACCTCGGCCGCGACCTCGCCGACGGCCGCCCCGGTCGTGCCACGCTCCGGCGACAGCACGTAGTCGACGAGGTCGTCGAGATACGCCTCCTGCGTCGCCCAGATGTTGAAGAACGCACCTGTGGTGCGCCCCGCCTCCCGAGCGACGTGCGACGCGCGGAGCACGCCGAACGCATGGGACGGATCGGTGGCGAGCAGGTGGGCACCGGCCGCGAGCAGGTCGTCCCGGGTCTGCGTGACGTTTCTCGTGGGCCGGCGGGTCGACGACATCGCCCGTCCCACGGTACATGGGGTTCGCGGCCCGTGGCGGGTTGCTTGACGAAAGTAGCCGCCGCGGGCACACTGGCCGTGGGCATTGCGTAGCGCGTACTACGTAGTACGTACTGCGCGAGGCCTGGGGCGCTAGCGCCGCCGCAGACCTTCGGGAGGGGCCATGAACAGTGGTCGGAGGCGGGTGTCGGCGGCGCTCGCGCTCGTCGTGTTCGCCGGGTGCAGCGGAGGTGGCGACGGCGACGGTGAGGCCGGCGGCTCAACCGCGCCTGCCGAGGTGACGTCGACTGTTGCGCCCGCAACGACCGAGGCGCCGCGACGACGACCGCGGCGCCGACGACGATCGCCACGACGACGACCGCGCCGCCCGCGGCCGTCGACGCGCCGTGCCCAACTGGCACGACTGCGCCGGGTGCGCGCTGCGGGACCGTGACCGTCCCGCTCGACCGGGCGAACCCGGACGCCGGGACGATCGACATCTACTTCGCGTTCGTGCCGCGGGCCGACACCGGCCAGCCCGCGGCGGGGACGATCCTCGGTCTGACCGGTGGCCCGGGCCCGTCGACGCTCGAGAGCGGCCCTGGCGTGTGGGCGGACTGGGCCGCGGCCGCCGGTCCGTACGACCTGCTCCTGACCGACTACCGCGGGACCGGCCGCTCCGCCGCCCTGCGGTACTGCGGCGGCGCAGGACAACCCGTTCCCGAACGAGATCGCCGGCGGCGCGAAGCGCTGTCGAAGCCTGTGCTCAGGAGATCGAGGACCAGATCCCGTACTTCGACACCGTGGCGCACCGCGGACGATCTCGAGGCCGTCCGCACCGCGCTCGGGCTCGGGCCGCTCGACCTTCTCGGCCTCTCCCATGGCACCTACGTCGCCCAGGTCTACGCCTCGCGCCACCCGGAGAGCGTGCGCTCGGCCGTCCTCGACGGCGCCGTGCCCCTGGCGGAGAGCACCGAGGCGAACTGGTTCGGGCGCTACAGCATCCCCAACCTGCGGGCGGCGGTCGCCGCGCTCGAGACGATCTGCGCGCGCAGCAGCGGCGCCTGCTGGCCGACCAGGTGAGAGCGGATCTCGACGCCGTGGCCGAGCAGGTGAGGACTGCGCCCTCGCCGGGCCTGCCCGATGGGGCGGTCCTGGCCCGGGTCCTGCTCGACTCTACGAACTTGCCGGAGCTGCCCGCCGCGCTGCGCGCCGCGGCGTCGGGTGACCGCGGCCGCCTCGAGCAGCTCGCTGCCCCGTATGTCAGCGCCGCCGATCCGTTGTGCCACCTATCGAGTCGTTCTCGGCCGCACTGTCGGCCAGCATCGCGTGCAACGACTTCCCGGGCGAGTTTGATGCGTCCGATCGAGCCGCTCGCGAGGCCCAGGTCGACACCGAGGTCGCGGCGCTCCCGGCCGCCGAGCTGGCGCCGTTCACCGCCCAGGAGTGGGCGCGGCGTCGTCCGACGGCGTCAATGGCATCCGGTCGCTGTGCGTGCGGTTGGCCGGTGCCGGAGTCGCGCATCGGGCGATGAGCAGGCCGAGCCGCTGCCCGACGTCCCGGCGCTGGTGATGAACGGCGACCTCGACCTCATCACCCCGATGTCGGCCGCCGAACAGATTGCCGCCGACTGGCCCGGTGCCGTCCTCGTGCGCTTCCCCAACGTCGGGCACACCCCCGTGCTCCAGACGCCGTGCGCGCTCACCGTGGTGCGGGAGTTCGTGCAGACGTTGGCCGTCGCCGACCCGGAGGTGTGCGCGGCCGCAGTGCCGCCCCTGGTCCCGGCGGCGTGACGCGCTACAGGTTGACCACCGGGCAGGTCAGGGTGCGGGTGATCCCGCCGATCATCTGCACCTTCGAGAGGACCATCTTGCCGAGCTCGTCCATGGTCTCGGCTTCGGCCTTGGCCACCACGTCGTAGGGCCCGGTCACGTCGTCGGCCTCGGTGACGCCGGACAGCTCCCGGATCTGATGGGCCACGTCACCGGCCTTGCCGACCTCGGTCTGGATGAGGATGTAGGCGCGAACCGACATGTCGTCCTCCTCGCTCGCTGAAGGAGCGACTGTACCGGCCGTCACAGGTGACCCTCGAAGGCTTCCCCCAGGGTGCCCGCATGTGGGACCGTGGGGGCGTGTACGGCCGCGTGGTCGCCAGTACGACCGAGCTGAGGGGGTTCGTCCGGGAGGCGGTGGGAGACGTGTACCGCTACGCGCTCGCACTCACGGTCTCCACGACCCGTGCCGAGCAGCTGGCGGCGGCCGCCGCGCTCCGCCTGGCTCGCCACGTCGACGCCGTGGGTGCCGCGCCGGTCTCCACGACCCGCCTGAACCTCGTCGTGCGCCGGGAGGTGCTGGACGGTCTGCCTCGCCGTCGCCGTCGCCGCCACAGCACCGAAGGGACCGAGCTCACCCCTGGCGCCTCTGCGCTCGCCGCGCTGACGGCGCTCGACAGCGAGCAACGGATCGCTCTCGTCCTGCGCCACCACGACGGGTTGCTGCTCCCCGACATCGCCGCCGCGCTCGGCGTCTCCTATCCGGAGGCGGAGTCCATCCTGGGCGCCGCCCGTGAGCGCCTGGCGCCCGTGATCGGTGCGTTCGACGACGGCACCGGCGCCGATGCCTATGCCCGCCTGGTGCGCAGCGTCCCGGGGCCTCCGGACGCGCTGGCCGACCGGGTATGGGTGGCGGTCGAGGCTGCGCTGGTACCCGACTACGCCGACGACGACGCCTGGCGGGTGCCGGACAGCCGTGAGGGCGAGGACCCGCTGGGGTGGGAGGGCTTCAACGCCGTCCCGGTCGAAGAGCACCACGTGCCGCCGGCCCAGGAGGCCAGGCGGGTAGGCACGACCCTGGTCGTGGGCGCCGGCGCACTGGCGGCACTGCTGGCCGTCGCCGCGCTCACCGCTCCCGGCGGGGACGACGGGAGCACGGAGACGGCGGCCCCGAACGCAGTCGCGGCTTCGATCGCGGACGCGCCGACCACGGTCGAGGTCCCGCCGGACTCGGTCACCCGCGTGACCGGCCCTGGCACCCGGGGGCTGCAACCACCGGCCGAGCCCGATCTGGTGGTCGACCCCGCTGCGGCCGCGCCTCACCGTGCCGACGTGGTGCAGGTGTTGGGCGAGTCGGTCCTGGGGCCGACGCCGCCCAAGCTGGCCGACGTCGCCATCGCCGTGCGCGTCCGCGACGGCAACAGCCGGGTGGTGGTCCGCCGGGTGGACCCGGATGGGGTCAGCGAGGTGTGGCTGGTGAACGTCGCCGGCAGGGTGCGCCGGGACACCAGCGCCGAGCCCGAGACCATCCAGGGGTGGGCGGTCGACGGCGGCGGCGTGGTCGTGGCGATGCGTGTGGCCGGCGATCCGGACACACCCATCGTGGCCGGCCTCCGCCCGGGCGGCGGGGGCACGTGGCTGCGCCTCCCGGACGGCGCCGAGCCCGTGTTCGCGCGGCCGGACGGCGCCCTCCTGACCATCGAGCCCGGGCAGGACGGGCTCAACCTGGCCACCTACCAGGTGCTGCGCTGACGGTACGGCCGGCCCGGCCCGGCTGACGGCCCGGCCGGGCCCCTTCGTCAGCGGCGTCAGCCGGTCGCGGCCAACCGCTTCTCGAGTGAGGCCAGCTCGTCGCGCAGCTGGTCCGGCATGTGCTCACCGAACCGGGCGTAGTGCTGCTCGATCTGGGGGATGGCGGCCCGCCAGCCCTCGACGTCAACGGACAGGATCTCCGCGAGGTCCTCGTCGGTCACGTCGAGGCCTTCCACGTCGAGCGCGCCCGGGGCGGGCAGGTAGCCGATGGCCGTCTCCACGGCCTCAGCACCGCCGGCCACCCGCTCGAACACCCACTTCAGGACCCGGCTGTTCTCGCCGAAGCCCGGCCACAGGAAGCGCCCGTCCTCGTCCCGCCGGAACCAGTTGACGAAGAAGATCTGCGGCAGGTTCTCGGCCTTCCCGCTGGCACCGATCGCCAGCCAGTGGGCGAAGTAGTCACCCATGTTGTACCCGCAGAACGGCAGCATGGCCATGGGGTCGAAGCGGAGGTTGCCGACCGCTCCGCCGGCCGCCGCCGTGGTCTCGGAGGCCATGATCGAGCCCAGGAACACGCCGTGCTCCCAGTTGTAGGCCTGGCTCACGAGGGGCACCGTGGTGCGCCGCCGGCCACCGAACATGATGGCCGAGATGGGCACACCCGCGGGGTCCTCCCACTCGGGGGCGATCGCCGGGCACTGGCTGGCCGGGGCGGTGAAGCGGGCGTTGGGATGGGCGGCAGGCGTCTCGGACTCGGGGGTCCACGGGTCGCCCCTCCAGTCGGTGGCGCGGGCCGGCGGCTCGTCCGTCATGCCCTCCCACCACACGTCGCCCTCGGACGTCAGCGCGGTGTTGGTGAAGAGCGAGTTGCCGCACAGCGTGTACATCGCGTTGGGGTTGGTGTCCATGCCGGTGCCGGGAGCCACACCGAAGAAGCCGGCCTCCGGGTTGATGGCGTAGAGCCGGCCGTCGGCGCCGAACTTCATCCAGCAGATGTCGTCGCCGACGGTCTCGACCTTCCAGCCCGGGATGGTCGGGACCAGCATGGCCAGGTTGGTCTTGCCGCAGGCCGACGGGAACGCCGCCGCCACGTAGCGAACGTCGTTCGCGGGGCTGGTCAGCTTGAGGATGAGCATGTGCTCGGCCAGCCAGCCGTCATCGCGGGCCATGACCGAGGCGATCCGCAGCGCGAAGCACTTCTTGCCCAGCAGCGCGTTGCCCCCGTACCCCGAGCCGTAGCTCCAGATCTCGCGGGTCTCGGGGAAGTGGACGATGTACTTGTTGTCCGGGTTGCAGGGCCAGGGCACGTCGGCCTCGCCCTCGGCGAGGGGCGCACCGACCGAGTGCAGGCAGGGCACCCACTCCCCGTCGCCGAGCACGTCCAACGCGGCCTGCCCCATGCGGGTCATGATCCGCATGCTGACGGCGACGTAGGCGGAGTCGGTGAGCTGCACTCCGATGTGGGCGATCGGCGAACCGAGCGGGCCCATCGAGAACGGCACCACGTACATCGTGCGGCCCTTCATCGACCCCCGGTAGAGCGCGGTGAGCTCGGCGCGCATCTCGTCCGGCTGGCGCCAGTTGTTGTTCGGCCCTGCCGCCGCCTCCGTGGCCGAGCAGATGAACGTCCGGTCCTCGACCCGGGCGACGTCGCCCGGGTCGGAGTGGGCCCAGTAGCTGTTCGGGCGCTTGGCCTCGTCCAGGCGGGTGAACGTGCCGGCCGCGACGAGCTCGCGCCGCCAGCTCGTCGTACTCCTCTCGGGAGCCGTCGCACCAGTGGATGGCATCCGGCTCGAGCACCGCTGCCCACTCGTCCACCCAGGACTTCAGTCGCTCGTTGGTGGTGATGGCAGGCATCGTGGCTCCTTGGTGCTCGGGGGGAGGCAGCGGAGGTTGGTTGGCGTCTACTCGAACTCGGTGGGACGGTAACCGGGCGTGCCCATGTCGACCTCGCTCCCGAGACGCAGCCGCGTGGCGCGGCCGTCCTCGTCGAGGTCGAAGATGACCCGCTGACCCTGGCGCAGCATCCGGAACACGGAGCCCTTCGAGGGCGTTGCCTGCCAGCTCGTACTCGGGCAGGCCTGCACTGTCGGTGATCACCAGGCCACCGCCCGAGACCGGGTCGTAGCTCTTGATGACGCCCTGCATGGGATCGATCCGTCCCCCGCGCTCAGTCGACGCGGGCGGTCCGGGTGGGCTTGACGACCTTGCCGGCCTTGATGCACGACGTGCAGACGTACAGGCGCTTCGGCGTGCCGTCGACCAGGGCCCGGACACGCTGGATGTTGGGGTTCCAGCGCCGCTTGGTGCGGCGGTGCGAGTGCGAGACGCTCATGCCCCAGGAGGGGCCCTTCCCGCACAGATCGCAGACTGCTGCCATGGTCCTTCGCCTTCTCCGGGAGATCGAAACGTCCGACCACGCTACCAGCGGGTAGCCCCGGCTCACCAACGCCCCAACGACCGTCGGGTGCCCTCGGACTCGACTCCCGATGGTGCTTGCCGACGACCACGCGCAGGGTGAACGCTGGCGCGATGTCCCTGCCCGCCACCGATGTCCCGGGAGCAGCCCGGTCCGAGCTGCTGTCCCGGCGTGGCCGCGACGCCACCTCGTCCGTGATCCGCGACCTGCTCCAGCTCACCCACCGTCCTGACATCCTCTCCATGGCCGGCGGCCTGCCCGCGCCCGAGAGCTTCCCCGTCGACCGCTTGCGGGCGGCCGCCGACACCGTGCTCTCCGGCTCCGGCCGCTACGGGCCCGAGGCCATCCAGTACGGCCCGACCGAGGGCGTCCCGGCGCTCCGGGAATGGGTGGCGGCGCGGTACACGGCCGGTGGCCGGGACTGTGCGGCGGCCGACGTGCTCATCACCACGGGCTCGCAGCAGGGCCTCGACCTCCTCACGCGGGCGCTCGTCGATCCCGGCGACGACGTGGTGGTCGAGGCGCCCTCCTACGTCGGCGCGCTGCAGGCGCTCCGCGGGAGCGAACCGAGGCTCGTGCCGGTGCCCGCCGATCGGGACGGCCTACGGACCGACCTGCTCGAAGCGCAGCTGGTCGCGGGGCTGCGGCCACGCCTGTGCTACGTGGTGGCCAACTTCCAGAACCCGTCGGGCGGGACGCTGGCGCTGGACCGGCGCCGCCACTTGGCCGAGCTGGCCGATCGCTACGGCTTCGTGATCATCGAGGACGACCCGTACGGCGCGCTGCGCTTCCGGGGCCGCGCAGTGCCGCCCGTGCGGACCTTCACGGAGCTGGCCGTCACGCTCGGCACCGTGTCCAAGCTGCTGGCCCCGGGGCTGCGGGTCGGTTGGCTGGCTGCGCCCGAGTGGCTGCACGGACCCCTGGTGCGCCTCAAGCAGGCCGCCGACCTGCACACGTCCACGTTGTGCCAGCGGATGGCGGTCGACGTCCTGTCGGACGAGCCGTTCATGGCCACCCACCTGGCCGGGCTCGGACCGTTCTACGGGAGCCGGTGCGACGCCCTGACCGCTGCGCTGCAGGCCGAGCTCGGGGACCGGGTCAGCTTCGACGTGCCGGACGGCGGCATGTTCCTGTGGCTGCGGGTGGAGGGCGCCGCACCGCCGGCCCGGGAGCTGCTGGCGCGAGCGGTGGAGGCCGGTGTGGCGTTCGTGCCCGGCGAGGCCTTCCACGTCGACGGGACCGGTGCCGACAGGATCCGGCTGTCGTTCGCCACCCTGACCCCTGAGGAGCTGGGGGAGGCCGCGGCGCGCCTGGCTCGCGCGCTGGGCTGAGGGCAGCGACGGTGGAACGGCTGGGCGCCGACGCCCTCCGGGAGACCATCACCTGCTTCCGGGACGCGGTGCGGGCCCACGCCCGCGAGCTCGACCGCCTGAACGTCTATCCCGTTCCCGACGGCGACACCGGCACCAACATGGCCCGCACCCTCGACGCCGTCGTCACCGAGATGGATGCGGCGCCGGTCGAGCTGGCCGCGACGTGCCGGGCCGTCGCCCACGGCTCGCTCATGGGGGCCCGCGGCAACTCGGGCGTGATCTTGAGCCAGATCCTCAGGGGACTGACCAGCTCGTTCGAGCAGGCCGTCGACGTCGGTCCCGGTGCGGTCGCCGCCGCGCTGACCTCCGCCTCGGCGGCCGCGTACGAGGCGGTGCTGCGCCCCATCGAGGGGACGATCCTCACCGTGGTCCGGGAGGCGGCGGCCGCGGCGTCCATCGCCGCCGATGCCGGGGCGACGTTGGGGGACGTGCTGGCCGCGGCCAGCCGGCGGGCGCACGAGGCCCTGCAGCACACGCCGGAGCTGCTGCCCGTCCTCAAGGAGGCGGGCGTCGTCGACGCCGGAGCGGCGGGTTTCGTGCTGTTGCTCGACGCCGCCCTGCACGTCGTGGACGGGCGGCCGCTGCCGACCGCGCCTGCCGCCCGGCCGACGACGACGCAGACGTCGCGACCGCTGTCGATGCCCGACCGGCAGAACCGCAGCGAGGGTCCATCGAAGGGCCGCGCTACGAGGTGATGTTCTTCCTCGATCTGGCCGATGCCGACATCGGTCGGTTCAAGGAGGCCTGGGGCCGCATCGGGGAGTCGATCGTCGTCGTCGGTGGCGACTCGCTGTGGAACTGCCACGTGCACACCGATGACGTCGGCGGCGCCATCGAGGCCGCGCTGACCGCTGGCGGGAGGCCCTGGCAGATCAGGGTCACGGATCTGTACGACGAGCCCACCCTGCGCCCCTCACCCGAGGAACGGGCCTCGGAGCATGCGATCCGGGAGGAGGCGATGCGGCGCCCGCGCACGTGCGGTGTCGTCGCGGTGGCGACCGGCGCCGGGCTGCGGGAGCTCTTGGGACGCCTGGGCGTCCTGGAGGTGGTGGCCGGGGGCCAGACCATGAACCCGTCCACGGCCGAGCTGCTCGAGGCGGTCGAGCGGGTGGCCGCCGGACAGGTGGTGCTGCTGCCGGCCAACGGCAACATCGTCCCGGTGGCCGAGCAGGCGGCCGCGCTCTCCGGCAAGGTGGCCCGGGTGGTGCCCGCCTGCTCGATTCCCGAAGCCCTGGCCTCCCTCGTGGCCTACGACGCCCGACTCGGGGCGGCCGAGAACGCCGAGCGGATGGTCCAGGCCATGGCGGGTGTCGCCGTGGGCGAGGTCACGCAGGCGGTGCGCGCCGCCGCGAGCTCCGCCGGTGCGGTGGAGGCCGGTGACTGGATCGGCTTGATCAAGGGCGAGGGCATCGTGGCCGTGGCGTCGTCAGCTGCGGGCGCCGCCATCGCCACCCTCGACCGGCTGGTCACCGTCGACCGTGAGCTGGTGACACTGATCCAGGGCGCGGATGCCAGTCCGTCCGAGCTCACCGCCCTTCGCGACTGGCTGGCGACGGCCCGGCCCGGCGTCGAGGTCGAGGTCCACGACGGCGGCCAGCCTCTGTACCCGTTCCTGTTCGGTGCCGAGTGAACGGGGCGCGATGACAGGAGCCATCACGCTGCAGCAGCTCGACGAGCGCTCCGTGGCCGAGTTGAAGGGGGTGGGGCCGAAGAAGGTGGCTGCCCTCGCGTCGGTGGGCGTCACCTCGGTGCTCGACCTCCTGACCACCTATCCCCGCCGATGGGTCGACCGCACCGAGGAGGCCCGCGTCATCGACCTGGTGCCCGGCCGCGAGGCGCTCGTGCTCGTGACCGTGCGGACCGTGTCGAAGCGCCCCACCCGCAACCGCCGCATGATGGTGACGGCGCAGGTCGGCGACGGCTCGGGTCGCATGAGCGCGGTCTTCTTCAACCAGCCGTGGAGGGAGCGCCAGCTGCAGCCGGGCATGACGGTCGCGCTGTTCGGCAAGGCCGACTCGTACCGCGGCAGCCTCCAGATGACCAATCCGGTGGTCGACCTCATCGGGGACCGCACCGGGAGGATCGTCCCCATCTATCCCCAGAGCGAGAAGGCCGAGCTCAGCACCTGGGAGATCGCCGGCTGGGTGGAGAGCGCGTTGCAGCGCTGCAGGGCACGAGGCATCGCCGATCCCGTGCCGCCGGACGTCCTCGCCCGTCGCGGGCTCATCGGCCGCCAGCAGGCGTTGTTCGGCATCCACGAGCCGGAGACGATGATCGAGAAGGAGGAGGCCCGCCGTCGCCTGGCCTTCGACGAGTTGTTGCGAGTGCAACTTGTCTTGGTGCTGCGGAAGCAGGCGCTGGAACGCGACGCGAAGGGCATCCGGCACGACGTCTCGGGCGCGCTCGTCGCCCGCTTCCACGAGCAGCTCCCGTTCACCCTGACGGACGACCAACGATCGGTGATCGCCGAGATCGAGCTCGACCTGGCCGGACCGCACCCGATGCACCGGTTGCTGCAGGGCGACGTCGGCTCGGGCAAGACGGTGGTGGCCGTGAGCGCGCTGCTGGCCGCCGTCCAGGGAGGGCACCAGGGTGCGTTCATGGCGCCCACGGAGGTGCTGGCCGAACAGCACGCGGCGACCGTCATGGCCATGCTCGAGGGCGTCACCGTGCCGGCGCCGGACAGCCTCTTCCAGGACCGGCCGTTGAAGGTGGCCCTGCTCACGAACAGGGTGACCGGAACCGAGCGGCGCGAGCTCCTGGCCGGCCTGGCCGACGGCGCGGTCGACATCGTGATCGGCACCCACGCGCTCATCCAGGAAGGGGTGCGGTTCGCCAGCCTCGGCGTCGTGGTGATCGACGAGCAGCACCGCTTCGGCGTCGAGCAGCGGGCGGCGCTGCGGGCCAAGGGTGAGGAGGGGTCCAGAGGAGCGGTCCCGGACGTGCTCGTCATGACCGCTACCCCGATCCCCAGGACGGCGGCGATGACCGTGTACGGCGATCTGGACGTGAGCACCATCACCAGCAAGCCCGCGGGGCGACAGGAGATCACGACGACCTGGGCCAACGGCCCCCTCATGGAGGAGGCCGTGTGGGCCCACGTGCGCTCGGAGACGGCGGCCGGCCGCCAGGCGTACGTCGTGTGTCCACTCATCGAGGAGAGCGACAAGCTGGAGGTGGCGTCGGCCGAGGAGACCTACGAGCGGCTGCGCTCGGGCGAGCTGGCCGGGCTACGGCTGGGGCTGCTCCACGGGCGCCTCCCACCGGCCGAGAAGGAGGCGGTGATGGGGCGCTTCCGGGCCGGCGAGGTGGACGTGCTCGTGGCCACCACGGTCATCGAAGTCGGCGTGGACGTTCCGAATGCAACGACCATGGTGATCCTCGACGCGGACCGCTTCGGGATCGCGCAGCTCCACCAGCTCCGAGGCCGGGTCGGGCGGGGGAGCGAGGCCTCGACCTGCTGGCTGGTGACGACGGGCGACGGTGAACCGTCCCCGCGCGTCCAGGCGCTCGTCGAGTCCACCGACGGATTCCTGCTGGCCGAGGTCGATCTCGAGCTGCGGGGCGAGGGCACGATCATGAACACGGCCCAGAAGGGCCGCAACGACCTCAAGCTGGCGTCGCTGCGACGCGACCGCGAGTTGGTCGCCCAGGCCCGTGACGCGGCGTTCGCCATCGTCGATGCCGACCCCGGCCTCGCCGGCCACGCCGACCTGCGGGACGAGCTCACCCTCTTCTTCGACGCCGAGGACGAGGAGTTCCTGTTCAAGTCGTAGCGGGCGCGTAGAAACTCGTTGACAACGGCGAAATGCGCTGCGTACGTTTCCCTGAGAAGGCGGGCAGCCGAGTGCTACCCGGCGAAAGAGGGGGGGAGCGCTGACGCACTCCACGAGGCTGGTCCTCCGCGTTGCGCAACGGCCTTCTGGTCGCTCGCGGGAGATCTGGCGCGTGCGTCCAGCTCCGACCTCAGCACGAAGGAGGTCGTAGAACGCGTCTTCAACGCATCTCTTTGATGGCTGAAGAGAACTCCGTCGTAGCGCGCTGTCCAAGCGGAATCTTGCGCGCTCATTTTGCGCTCATTTACTGGAATCTGGTCGGAACGGGAAGGGCGGTTTCATGGATCCGCAGGGGCAGGCCCGAACCGCACACGTCACCCCCTTTCATCGGGGGTCACTGTACGGAGGCGTCGCTGAAGGCACGCTGAGCGACCAACGGCCGCAGCTCGCGGCGTCGGCGGGAACCGGACGGCGATGATGCGCTGGCTCGTCAGCTCCAGCCTTCGCGGCCGCAAGGCCGTCGTGCTCGTGGGCGCTGTGCTGCTCGCGTTCGGATTCCTGCAGCTGCGGCATGCCGACTTCGACTCCCTACCGGAGTTCGATCCGCCCATCGTCGAGGTGCAGACCGAAGCGCTCGGGCTGTCGGCCGAGGAGATGGAGCAGCTGATCACGACCCCGCTGGAGCAGGACCTGCTCAACGGGGTCGCATGGCTGGACTCCATCCGCTCCCAGTCCGTCCCCGGCTTGTCGAACATCGTCATGGAGTTCGAGCCCGGCACCGACTTGTATCGCGCTCGTCAGGTCGTGCAAGAGCGCCTCAACGAGGCGCACGCACTGCCCAACGTGTCCCGCGTTCCGGCCATGCTGCAGCCCCAGTCCTCCACGAGCAGGGCCCTCATGGTCAGCGTGACGTCGGACGAGCTCACTCCGCTCGAGCTCGGCGTGCTCGCCCGCTGGACCATCGTGCCGCGCCTCACCGGTGTCCCCGGCGTGTCGAACGTCGTCACCTGGGGGCAGAAGGAGCGCCAGCTCCAGGTGCAGGTCGATCCGGAGCGGCTGGCCGACGCCGGAGTGACCCTCGACCAGGTGATCAGGACGACCGGAAACTCGCTCTGGGCGTCACCGCTCACGTTCCTCGAGGCGTCCACGCCCGGCACCGGCGGCTTCATCGACCTGAACAACCAACGGCTCGGGGTGCAGCACCTGTCGCCGATCGAGACCGCCGAGGAGCTGGCGCAGGTCGCCATCGAACCGGCGGAAGAGCGCGGCGGCCCCGGCGGGGTCGCCACTGCGCCTGGGTGACGTCGCCGACGTGGTCGAGGACCACCAACCGCTCATCGGCGAGGCCGTGCTCCGAGACGGCGACGGCATGATTCTCGTCGTCGAGAAGTTGCCGGGCGCCAGCACCACCGAGGTGACCGAGGGCATCGAGGATGCCATCGAGGCCATGCGCCCGGGCCTGTCCGGCGTGGACATCGACACCGGCGTCTACCGTCCCGCGACCTACGTCGACCACGCTGCCGACAACCTCCGGCGCTACGCGCTCATCGGCGGGGCGTTACTGCTCCTGGGGCTCGGCGTGTTCTTGTTCAGCTGGCGCCGAGTCCTCATCTCGGCCGTGGCGATCGGGATGTCGCTGCTAGCCGCAGCGCTCGTCCTCTACTGGAGAGACGCGACCTTCAACGTCGTGGTGCTGGCAGGGCTGCTCATGGCATTGGCCGCCGTAGTCGACGACGCCGTGGTCAACGTCGACCGGTCCGCGCGCCGGCTCCGGCGGGCGTCGGACGTCGGCGCGAGCGAAGCCGAGCCGGCCGGATCGTTCCAGGTCGTCCTCGGCGCGGTGCTCGAGTCCGGTCGCACCATCGGGTTCGCGCTCGCGGCGATGGTGTTCGCGCTCCTGCCGACGTTCGTGCTGGGCGGGCTGGCGGGAGAGTCGTTCTACCCCGAGCTCGCGGTCGCCTTCCTCGTCGCGGTGGCCCTGTCGATGCTCGTGGCCCTCACGCTCACGCCCGCGCTCGCCCTCCTCCTGCTCCCGGCCGAGGCTTCGCTCACACGTGGCTCGCCGCTGGTCAGCGCGGCGCGCCGGCTCTACCAGCGATCGCTCGCGGGAACCGTCCAACGCGGCGCCGTCATCGCGGTCGGCGGCGTGGCGCTGATCGTCCTCGGTGTCGTCGCCTTCCTGCAGCTCGACCGGTCGGTGCTGCCGCCGCTCAAGGAGACGGACCTGCTGATCACGTGGGAGGGTCCGCCCGGCGCGTCGCTGCCGGAGATGGACCGGATCACCAACCGCGCCGCCGACGAGCTCGCCCGGCTGCCGGGCGTCTCGAACGTCGACGCCCACGTGGGACGGGCGGTGCGGGGCGACGCGGTCGGCGGTGCGAACAGCGGGACCATCTGGGTCAGCCTCGACTCCTCCGCCGACTACGGCGACACCGTGCAAGACATCGAGACGGTCGTGGGGGGATACCCCGGGCTCGATCGCAAGGTCGTCACCTACTCACAGAACCGCATCAGCGACACGCTGGCGACCGAGCGCAGCCCGGTCCGTGTCCGGCTCTACGGCCACGACCTCGGCGTCCTCCAGGACAAGGCGAACGAGGTCTCCGCGCTCGTGTCCGACGTCGGCGGCACCCGCGACGTCCGGGTGCAGCAGATCACGACCGAGCCGACGATCGAGATCGAAGTCGACCTGGCCGCCGCGCAGGAAGCCGGCATCAAGCCCGGCGACGTGCGGCGGGCCGCCACGACGCTGGTCTCGGGCATCCAGGTCGGTGCGCTGTTCGAGGAGCAGAAGATCTTCGAGGTGCAGGTGTGGGGCGTTCCAGAGGTCCGCCGGAACGTCACCGACATCGAACAACTCCTGCTCGACGTTCCCGGCGGCGGTCACGTGACGCTCGGGGACGTGGCTGAAGTGCGCATCGGTGCCTCGCCGACGTCGATCGAGCACGACGCCACCTCACGCAGCCTTGACGTGACGGCCGCCGTCTCGGGTCGGCGTGTGGGCGACGTGGTCGGCGACATCGAGCAGCGGTTGGCGGACGTCGCCTTCCCCCTCGAATACCACGCCGAGGTCCTCGGGGACTACGGCGAGCACACGGGCGCCGAGCGGCGCGTGCTGGTCTTCGCGCTCGGTGCCGCGCTCGGCATCTTCCTCCTGCTGCAGGCGGCGTTCAGCAGTTGGCGGCTAGCCGTGCGTGGGCGCGTTCGCGCTCGGCGTCGCGGTCGCGGGTGGCGCCCTCGCGGCGTGGCTCGACGGCGGCGCGGTCACCATGGCGACGGTCGCGGGGCTCCTGGCGATCCTCGCGTTGGCGCTCCGCCAGATCCTCGCGTCGATCGGTCGATATCAGGAGGTGGCCAGATCCGACCCGGAGACGCCGAGGGCCGACGTGGTCGCGCGCGTGACTCCGGACCGGGTCGGCGCCGTCGTCACCTCGATCGCGGTGACCGGGCTGGCGTTGCTGCCGATGCTCGTCCTGGGCCCGATCGCCGGGCAGGAGCTCGTCCAACCGATGGCGATCGTCATGATCGGCGGTCTGATCACCACGGCGCTCGCGACGCTCTACGTCGTGCCGCCGCTCTACGCGCGCTTCGGGCCGCGCTCCTGGCCAGACGAGGTGGCGTTGGTCGCGCCTGCGCCGGTCGAGGTCAGCGTGCCGGTGGGTGAGACCGTCGGCGCGGCGCGCCGCACGGGACTGACGCCCATGACCTACTCCGAGGGAACAGGGAGGATCGACGATGTTTGATCTGCATCGTGCGAGGAACGTCGCCTACCTCGGGTTGGTGCTGTGCGTCGCCGCGGGCCTCGCGGCCTGCGGTGACGCGGGCGCCGACGCCGAGCCCGTCCCCCCGGCGGTGATGGACTCGGTGCCCGAGGGAGAGATCGGCCGCATCACACTCACCGAGCAGGCCGCGCAGCGGCTGGACATCACCACGGCACCGGTGAGCGAGGGCTCGCAGGGGGCGTCGCTGGAGGTGCCCTATGCCGCGGTGATCTACCAGCCGGACGGGACGACGTGGGTGTACACGAGCCCCGGAGAACGGGTGTACCTGCGGGAGCCGATCGAGGTCGAGCGCATCGACGACGACGTCGCGCTCTTGCGCTCCGGTCCTGCCGTGGGAACACCTGTCGTCACGGTGGGCGCATCCGAACTCTGGGGATTCGAGTTCGGTGTCGGCAAGTAGCGCCACGCAGCTCGCCCGGGCGCCCGGCCCCAGCGAAGGGAGGCGTCGGTCGTCATGATGCGCTGGATCGTCTCCACGAGCATCCGGTTCCGCTTCCTCGTCGTCGCCCTGGGCGTGGGGCTCATGGCCTTCGGCTTCGCGCAGTTGCGGAGCATGCCCGTCGACGTCTTCCCCGAGTTCGCGCCTCCGAAGGTCGAGATCCAGACGGTGACGCTCGGGCTGGCGCCCGAGGAGACCGAGACCCTGGTGACGATCCCGCTGGAGCAGGCGTTGGCCGGCGTGCCGGATCTCGACGTGTTGCGGTCGAGGTCGCTCGGCCAGCTCTCGCAGATCGAGATGATCTTCGAACCGGGCACGGACCTCATCCGCTCCCGCCAACTGGTCCAGGAGCGACTCCAGCACGTGGCTCCGAACCTGCCGACGTGGGCCGCCCCGCCCGTGATGCTGCAACCGCTGTCGTCGACCAGCCGTGTCATGAAGATCGGGATCTCCAGCGACGACGTCTCCGTCATCGACCAGTCCATGACGGCCTACTGGAAGATCCGGGCGCGGCTGCTGCGGGTTCCCGGGGTGGCGAACGCCGTGATCTGGGGCGAGCGCATCGACATGCAGGTCGTTCAAGTGGTGCCGGAGCTGCTACAGGCTCGCGGCATCACGCTCGACCAGGTGATGCAGTCGACGTCCGACGCCTTCGACGCCGGGATCCTGCAGTACACGAGCGGTTCGGTCGTCGGCAAGGGCGGCTTCGTCGACACGCCCAACCAGCGCCTGACCGTTCGGCACGTCCTGCCGCTGGTCGAGCCCGCCAAGCTGGCCGAGGTCGTGCTGGCCAAGCGGGGCGACGAGGTCGTCCGCATCGGCGACGTGGCGCGGGTCGTGCACGACCACCAGGCCCTGATCGGTGACGCGGTCATCAACGACGGTCCCGGTCTCATGATGATCGTCGAGAAGCTGCCGTGGGGGAACACGCTCGACGTCACCAAGGGCGTCGAGGCCGCCATCGACGAGATGCGGCCCGGGTTGCCGGGGATCGAGATCGACACCACGATCTTCCGCCCCGCCACGTTCGTCGAGGAAGCGCTCGACAACCTCGGCACGTCGCTGGTCCTGGGCTCGGTCCTCGTCGTGATCGTTCTCTTCCTCTTCCTCTTCGATTGGCGGAGCGCGCTCATCAGCGTCATCACCATCCCGATGTCGCTGGTGGCCGCCGGGCTCGTGCTCTACGCCCGCGGCGCCACCATCAACACGATGGTGCTGGCGGGCTTCGTCATCGCCTTGGGTGCCATCGTCGATGACGCCATCGTCGACGTCGAGAACATCGTCCGGCGGCTGCGCCTGGCCGCGGCGTCCGGCTCTCAGCAGTCGAAGGCGTCGATCATCCTGGAGTCGTCGCTGGAGGTCAGAGGCGCGGTGGTGTACGCCTCGTTCATCGAGGCGCTGGCCCTGCTGCCGGTGTTCTTCCTGCAAGGCCTGACGGGTGCGTTCTTCCGGCCGCTCGCGTTCTCCTACGCCCTGGCCGTGCTGGTGTCCCTGGTCGTCGCGCTCGTGATGACGCCGGCGCTCTCGATGATCCTGTTCTCGCGGGCGAAGCTGCGGCGGGCCGACGCGCCCGTGGTGCGATGGCTGCAGCGGGTGTACGGGCGCAGCCTGACCCCGATCGTGCGCAATCCGATCCCGGCGATGGCCGCGGCCGGCGTGATCGCCGCGGCCGGCGTCTTCGTGGTGCCCCGCCTCGGACAGGAGCTGCTTCCGGACTTCAAGGAACGGGACTTCCTGATGCACTGGGTCACGAAGCCCGGCACCTCGTTGGCCGAGGAGGTGAGGATCACCACTCAATCGAGCAAGGAGCTGCGAGCCATCCCGGGCGTGCGGAACTTCGGCGCCCACATCGGTCAGGCGCTCGTGTCGGACGAGCCGGTCGGCCCCGAGTTCGGCGAGAACTGGATCAGCGTCGACCCGAATGCGCCCTACGACGAGACGGTGGCGAGGATCCAAGAGGTCGTCAATGGCTATCCGGGGGTGCGCCGTGACGTTCAGACCTACCTCAAGGAGCGGATCAGGGAGGTGCTGACCGGGGCCGGCGAGGCCATCGTCGTGCGGATCTACGGTCCCGATCTCGACGTGCTGCGGGAGAAGGCGGCCGAGGTCGAGGGCATCCTGCTCGACGTCCCCGGACTCGAGGAGGAGCACGCGGAGCAGCTGACAGAGGTGCCCCAGATCACGGTCGAGGTCGACCTCGCGGCCGCGGAGCGCTACGGCCTCAAGCCGGGCGATGTCCGCCGCGCCGCCTCGACGTTGATCGCAGGGGAGGAGGTGGCCGACCTGTTCCGCGGCGGCAAGGCGTACGACATCCAGGTCTGGAGCGTCCCCGAGGCCCGCGCCAGCCTCACCGACGTCGAGAACCTCCTCATCGACACACCGCTCGGGGACAAGGTCCGACTGGCGGACGTCGCGGCGGTGAAGGTCGAGACGACGCCGAACGCCATCCGGCACCAGAACCTGTTCCGGCGCATCGACGTGCTGGCCAACCCAGATGGTTCGCGCGACCTCGGGTCGGTGGCCGAGGCCGTCGAGGACCGACTCGAAGAGGTCGAGTTCCCGCTCGAGTACTCGGCCGAGCTGTTGGGGGAGTACAAGGAGACCGAGCAGGCCCGCAACCGCCTGCTGGCCTTCTCGCTCATCACCGCGGCCGGGATCTTCGTGCTCTTGATGGCGGTGTTCAAGCGGTTCCGCCTCGCGGCGCTGACCTTCATCAGCCTCCCGACGGCGCTGGTGGGTGGCGCCGTCGCCGTCTACTGGTTCGGCGGCATCATCTCGCTCGGATCACTGGTCGGCTTCTTCACGGTGCTCGGCATCGTGACCCGCAACGGCATCATGCTCATCAGCCACTACCAGCACCTGGAGGCCGAGGAGGGCGTGCCGTTCGGGCCGGCGCTGGTCATACAGGGTGCCAAGGAGCGGCTGGGTCCGATCCTGATGACGGCGTTGACCACCGGGTTGGCGTTGGTGCCGCTGCTGCTGGCAGGCAACATCGCCGGGCAGGAGATCGAGTACCCGATGGCCATCGTCATCATGGGTGGACTGATCTGCTCGACCCTTCTGAACCTCTTCGTCGTGCCGTCGCTCTATCTGTTCCTCGGCAAGAGCCGAAAGGAGAAGGCCGCTCTGGGGTTGTCGTGATCTCTCCCGGTCAGCCGCCGTCACCGTCGTGGTCGTTCGCCTCGCTGTCGCCCTCGACCACGACGACCTGGTACGCGTCGTCCAGCCGGACGTCGACGGTGGCCCCATCCGGCTTGGTCACCTCGACCTCCCAGGTGGCGCCGTTCTCGTTGTCGAGCTCGACCGAGTTGGCGGTGCCGCCGCCCGTCTCCGCCAGGGCGGCAGCGATCGCTCGGTCCGCCTTCTCTCCGGTGACGCCGCCTTCACCGTCGCCGGCGCGGGCGTTGGCAAGCGCTGCGCCACCGGCGACGCCGGCCGCCACGATCGCCACCACCGCTCCACCGATCAAGATCTTCCGCATCGCGATCACCTCCGTGTACCCCGACGCTACCGATCGCCCTCTGAAGCCACGCTGAGGCTCCCGATGACTTCAGCGCACACTCAGGTGACCACGCGACGCTGGGAGCCGTGAGAGTACTCGTGGTCGAGGACGAGGTCCGCCTGGCGGAGACCATGAAGACGGGGCTCGTGCACGAGGGCTTCGCGGTCGACCTCGCCTTCGACGGTGACGAGGGGCTGTGGCTGGCGCGCGAGTACGAGTACGACGCCATCGTGCTCGACCTGATGCTGCCGAAGCGCAGCGGGTTCGAAGTGTGCTCGGAGCTGCGTGATGCCGGCGTCTGGACGCCGATCCTGATGCTCACCGCGCGGACCGGCGACCAGGAGCACGCGGAGGCGCTCGACACCGGCGCCGACGACTTCCTCACGAAGCCGTTCACGTTCGTCGTGCTGTTGGCCCACCTACGGGCCCTCATGCGCCGTGGCCGCCAGCAGCCCGTCGTACTGGCCGCCGGCGATCTGCGTCTCGATCCCGCACAGCATCGGTGCTGGCGGGGCGACACAGAGATCGAGCTCACACCCCGCCAGTTCTCGCTCCTCGAGTTCATGATGTCCCGCTCCGGCGAGGTCCTCTCGAAGACGGAGATCGTGGAGCACGTGTGGGACTTCGCCTACAACGGCGACCTCAACATCGTCGAGGTCTACGTCGGCTACCTCCGGAAGAAGGTCGACATCCCCTTCGATCGCCGGGCGATCCAGACCATCCGCCTGGTCGGGTACCGCCTCGACCCCGATGGGGGGTAGGACTGCGCCGCATCGCTGGTTGGCGCGGGTCCGCAGCATCCGCGCCCGCCTCACGATCGTCGCGTGCCTGGCGTTGGCCGTGGGCTGCATCGCCGGCACATTGGTCGTCCTCTCCGTCCTGCGCGACTCGTTGGTCGAGAACCTCGACGAGGCGGCGCGCCTGCGGGCCGACGACATCGCGCGGCAGCTCGTCGACGGCACGCTGACCGACGGGCTGCCCGTCCACGGCGACGAGGACTCCTTCGTCCAGGTCGTGCGGCCGGACGGCGAGGTGGTGGCGGCCAGCTCCAACCTCGCGGGGGTCGGGCCGATCGCCGACCTGCATCCCCCAGAGGGCGAGCGCCTCGTACGGACGGCCTACATCCCTGTGCCCGACGAGGAGGACGACCGGTTCCACATCGTCGCCTTGGGTGCCCGCGACGGGAGCGGTCCGGCGACGGTCTACGTCGTGGCCAACCTGGACCGGGTGAAGGAGACCGAGGAGGCGGTGGCACGGCTCCTGCGCTTCGGTCTGCCGGCGCTCGTGCTGGTCGTCGGAGTGATCTGCTGGTTCGTCGTGGGCAGGGCCCTCCGGCCGGTCGAGGCGATGCGGGCCGAAGCTGCAGCGATCGGTGCAAAGGACCTCGGCCGTCGAGTCCCGGAGCCCGCGACGGACGACGAGATCGGCCGGCTGGCCCGCACATTGAACGACATGCTGGCCCGCTTGGAGAGCTCGGCCGAGCGCCAGCGCCGCTTCGTGGGCGATGCCTCGCACGAGCTCCAGAGCCCGCTCGCGTCGAGCATGGCCGACCTGGAGGTGGCCCTGGCCCATCCGGAGCAGGCGCGCTGGGAGGAGACGGCACAGGGCCTGCTCTCGGACTCCCAGCGCATGTCCCGCCTCGTCAGCGACCTGCTCTACGTCGCGCAGGCGGACGACGGCACCCTCGTCCCCCGGCAGGTGCCGGTCGACCTCGATGACGTGGTGGCGGCAGAGATCGCACGGCAGCGGCCGCTGGGCGGCATCGCCATCGACAGCCCGAACGTTGCACCGGCGGAGGTGCGGGGTGACCCCGACGAGCTCCGTCGTGTCGTGCGCAACCTGTTGGACAACGCGTGCCGGTACGCCCGCTCCACCGTGACCGTCGAGTTGTCCTCGACCGGCGGGTGGGCACGCCTCGTCGTCGCCGACGACGGGCCCGGGGTCCCGGCGGACAGCCGCGACCGGATCTTCGAGCGCTTCGCTCGTCTCGACGACTCGCGATCGCGTGGCACCGGCGGCACCGGGCTCGGCCTGGCCATCGCACGGGAGATCGTCGAGCGACACGGTGGGACGATCGAGTTGGAGCCTGTGCCGGCCGGTTCTCGCTTCGTCGTGCGCCTGCCGACGACCTGACGTCGGGGCCAACCGGTTGACCTCGGTTGTACGGTGGAACGCAGCCGGGATTGGGGGACGATCGAAATGCGTTCTCGTAGGCGAAGGACCGCACGCGCGTACGGCGCGGCTGTCGCGATGCTCACCGCGCTGGCGATCGGCACGATCCCGGCCGGCGCGGCGGAGCAAGAGGCGGACATCAGTCCGCGGTTCGAAGACGCGACGTTCGCCGACCCCACGACGATCGACAATCCGTTCCTTCCGTTGGTGCCCGGCACGAAGCTGGTGCTGGTCGGCACGGCCAACCAGGGGCAAGGGCAGCGTGCCCACCGGGTCGTCCAGACCGTCACCAATGTGACGAAGGAGGTCGCGGGGCTGCGCACCCTCGTCGTGTGGGACCGCGACTTCCAGGACGGCGAGCTGGTCGAGAGCGAGATCTCTTTCTGGGCCCAGGATGACGCCGGGAACGTGTGGAACCTGGGCGAGTACCCCGAGGAGTGGGAGGACGGCGTGCTGATCGGCGCCCCCAGCGCGTGGCTGAACGGCACGCAGCGGGCACGCGCGGGCGTGCACATGCTGGCCGATCCCCGGCCGGGCGGGGGCTCATATCTCCAGGGTCGGGCGCCAGCAGTCGAGTTCCTGGATCGGGCTCGGGTCAAGGCGGCCGACCAGCGGACGTGTGTGCCGACCGGCTGCTACCACGGGGTGCTCGTCACAGACGAGTGGGCGCCGCTCGAGCAGCCCGAGGACGGCCACCAGCTGAAGTACAGCGCGCCAGGTGTCGGTATCGTGCGCGTGGAGGCGGTCGGGGGCGAAGAACAGGAGACGCTGGTTCTCGCCAAGCACGAGCAACTGTCGCGGGCCGAGCTCGACGAAGCCATCGCCAAGGTCCTTCACCTGGATCAGCGGGCCTACGTCTTGGCGAAGGACGTCTGGCGCGGAACCGCGCCGGCGCAGGTCGGCGTCTAGAAGGAGCGCCACCGGGCGCTAGGTCGTGGAGAAGAACCCGAGGCTGATCGTCTGGTTGCCACTCGCCTCCAACGCCAGCACCTCGAGCTCGTAGACCGTGTCCGGCGTGAAGAACTCCGGCGGCACGGTCAGCGACGTGGCCTCGGGCCGGAGGTGCACGTCGTAGACCGGCTTGGAGAAGCCGTTTGCGTCCTCGAATGCTTCGTCGGTGATGATGACCTCGTAGCCGGTCAGCTCGAGCGGTTCACCGTCGATCGTCTGCGTCACCGGCTCCCAGCGCACTTCGAAACCTTCTGGGGCATGCGCGGTCTCGGCGGCCGCCTCGGCCTCGTCGGCCAACGACGGCGCCGTGATCGTTGCGGGAGCAGGGATCGCGTGGGTGAACTCCGCGGTGCCGACCAACTGGTTGCCCTCCACGTCGATGCCACTCACTCGATAGTCACCTTCGGGGAAGTCCGCCTTCAGATCGTCGATCGAGTACTCGCTGTTCTCGGGCTCACGCGACTCCCAGAACAGATCGGCCAAGCCCAGGTCGCCGAGCTGCCCCTCCGGCCTGACGACCACGAGCCGTTGCCCATTGGGATCGGTGACGCACAGCTCCCTCCAGCCGTCTGCAGCGAACAACGCGTGCACCCCTGTGTCCTCGTCGGTGGCGTTGTGCTCGATGAAGATCTTGGCGTCGCTGAACTCCGCGCCCTCGGTGGGACAGCTGGCGGCCGTGTCGCCAGCGGACACCCCGCTGCCACCCGCATCGTCGTCGGAACCACAACCGGCAGCGACCAGGAAGAGGATGAAGACCGACACCGTGCGCACCCTCGTCATGATCCTGTCCTCTCGTCCCGCCGAGTATCACGGCTCGCACCTGAGGCATCCCTGAGAAGCCCCGGAGAAGGCGCGCCGGCCGATCCTGACCAAACCGTTCTCTGGATCCGGACGTGTCTCCATCGAACCGCACCGAGGCGGTTCGTCCGTCGCAGAGAGGGAAGCCATGAACCGTCGCCCCGCAACCATCGCCGCCGGCCTCGCCGTGCTCGTCGCCACCGCCGGCCTCAGCACTGCAACCGCGAGTGCCAAGGGTCCCGAGGTCGTCCGCCGGGGCTCGTGCTCAGCCAGGGCTGACTGGAAGTTGAAGGTCGGCGGAGAGAACGGAAATCGGCTCGAGACCGAGTTGGAGATCGAGGACGGCCCCCGTAACGCCAACTGGCAGATCGTCGTACAGGTCAACGGGACCCAGGCCGTCAGCGTCAGCCGGCGGGCCAATGCCGTGGGCGACGTCCGCCTGGATCGGGTTCTGCAAGGCCGCGCCGGCGCTGACACGGTCAGCTTCACGGCCACGACGGCCGGCCAGAACTGCCGAGGCAGCGCCTCGCTCTGACCTGAGAGCCTTCGGGACGGGCTGCACGTCCACGATCGAAGTAGACTAAGTCCATGACTAAGTCGATGGTGACCGTGGGCGTGCACGAGGCCAAGACGCGGCTGTCGCAGCTGCTGCGGCTGGTCGATGCCGGCGAGGAGGTGGAGATCCAGCGCAACGGCGAGCCCGTGGCGCGACTCGTTCCCCCGTCGGGCCGGCGGCCACGGGTCTTCGGGGTCGATCGTGGAGCATTCACCGTGCCCGAGGACTTCGACGAGCCGCTCGAGGCAGCAGTCCTCGACGCGTTCGAGGGATGACCCGCTACCTGCTCGACACCCATGTCTGGCTCTGGCTGCAGACCGATCCCGAGCGCGTGTCCGGCCGGCTGCTGGCCGAGCTCGCCGACTCGGGCACCGTCCTGCTGCTCTCGGCGGCGAGCTCGTGGGAGATCGCAATCAAGCACCGGCTCGGCAAGCTGCCGCTTCCGGAAGCCACCGGCGCGCTACGTGCCGGACCGCATGCGCCGCTCCGGAACCGCGGGGCTGGCCGTCGAGCACGCCCACGCGCTGGCCGTCGCCGAGCTGCCACCGCACCATCGGGACCCGTTCGACCGCCTGCTCATCGCGCAGGCGCGACACCTCGGCGTCCCAATCGTGACCGCCGACCCCGCGTTCGACCCCTACGACGTCGAAGTCGTCGGAGCGACCTGAGCTGACGGCGGTTGACCTGACGGGTTACTGGCGCGAGCGTTGACCGGCGTCCGGGTACGGGCGCTGGGAAAGGGAGGGGCAGATGTATCTCTTTGGACGCAATCGTTCGATCGCGCCCGGGCACGCCCGCGAGGCGATGGCCTCGGCGGTGGAGGCCGGCTCTCGAGCCGCCCAGGTGATCGGGCTGCCGGTCTACACGTGGACGACGATGTTCTCCCCTGGCGTGGGCACCGTGCTGTGGTCCGCCCGGGTCTCCAGCCTCGCCGAGTTGGAGACAGCGGCGGACAAGTACGGGGCGGACGAGGCGACGATGGAATGGACGGAGCAGAACAACCACCTCTACGAGGGCCCGACCAACGACACGCTGACGGAGGTCCTCCACGGCGCGCCGGCGGGGGAACCCGGGCCGTGGGTGTCCATCGTCCAGGCCCAATGGGCTCCGGGCAAGGCAGGCGAGGCGATGGCGGTCGGCGTCGAGATCGTCGACACCTTCACGAGCCTCACCGGGCGGAGTCCTCTGTTCGGGCGCTCGTTGACAGGCGCGTTCGCCGGTGTCGGCTGGATCACGAGCTTCCCGGACCTGGCCGCCCTCGAGGCCGACAACGGGGCCATGGCCGGCGATGCCGGCTGGCAGGACCTGATGAACAGGGCCAGCACCTGCTACCAGCCCGGTGCGGCGACGATGCTGCTGCGCCGCCTGGCGTAGCGGTCCGCGCTCAGTCCCCCTGGACGTCGTCCTCCTCGCCCCAGTCGTCGGGGAGGACGATGTCCCAGCGGTCGAGGCAGTCCGCGCAGCGGTAGGCGACGATGTCGCCGGGGAGCCACACGCCGTCCTCGCGGGGGTAGCTCAGCCGGTGGGCGCGACCCCCGCAGTCGACGCAGGTGATGGTCGCCTCGGGTTCCATCGCCGCCCAGTCTGCCCCCCGTAGGGTGGGCCGGTCCGCGTGGTGGCCGGCTCGCTCCGCGGGCGCCGGCTGCAGGCGCCAGCGGGGGAGGCGACCCGGCCGACCAGCGACCGCGTGCGGGAGGCGATGTTCAACGCGCTGGCCAGCCTCGGCGCCGTCACGGACGCAGTCGTGCTGGACCTCTTCGCCGGTTCGGGTGCTCTCGGCATCGAGGCCCTGTCCCGAGGAGCCGCGCACTGCACGTTCGTGGAGTCGGCCCGCCCCGCGCTGGCGTCGCTCCGGGCCAACCTCGACACGCTCGGGCTGCACGACCGAGCGACGGTCGCCCCGATGGACGTCGATCGCTTCCTCACCACCGGGCCGGACGCCGACCTGGTCCTCGCCGACCCTCCCTACGCCTTCGACGGCTGGGCCGGGCTGATGGGCGCGCTCGACGCCGACCTCCTCGTGGCGGAGTCCGACCGGCCCGTCGAGCCCGCACCCGGCTGGGAGGTCGTCCGCGCCAAGCGCTACGGCACCACCCACGTGACCTTCCTCCAGCGACGGCTGCCCGCTGACACCTGACCCAGACCCGTCGTGACAGCCGTTCGTGGCCGATCTGACCGCAACCGGTACGGCGCGATCGGCCGTGAACGGGTGGTGAGACCATGACGGGGCGTCGGCGGCGGGCCGGGGTACCCTTGTTCGTCTCCAGGCGGACAGGGGTTGCAACGTGCCGACCGTCCTCTACCCGGGGAGCTTCGATCCCCTCCACAACGGCCACGTCGACGTGGTCGAGCAGGCGACGCACGCTCTTCGGGCGCGTGGTCGTGGCGACCATGGTGAACCCGGGCAAGACCGGCGGTTTCTTCTCCCTGGACGAGCGCCAGGCCATGTTGGAGGAGGCCCTCGACCACCTGGCCGACGTCGAGGTGCGGTCGTTCGAGGGCCTGGCGGTCGACGCCGCCCGGGCAGTCGGCGCCGACTTCATCGTGAAGGGACTCCGCAGCGCGGCCGACTTCGAGGTCGAGCAACAGATGGCGCACACGAACCACTCCGTGAGCGGCGTCCGCACCGTGTTCGTGCCGTGCCGGCCCGACCTCTCCTTCCTGTCATCCCGCTTCATCCGGGAGATCGCCCACTACCGTGGTGACGTCAGCCACCTCGTTCCGGACGCCGTGGCCCGGCGCCTCAAGGACGGCACCAACCGATGACCTCCTACGACGACTTCGAAGACGACGACGACTTCGACGACGACGAGCAGCCCGCGTCGCCCATCAACGACTCCGAGGGCCTGCTGCGCCGCGCCGTCGACATCATCGCCACGGCCCGCACCATGCCGCTGTCGTCGTCGCCGATGATCAACCGCGAGGAGATCATCGAGCTGCTGGAGGAGGCCGTCCACCGCATGCCCGACGAGCTGCGGCAGGCCCGCTGGATGCTCAAGGAGCGGCAGGACTTCATCGACAAGACGAAGCGGGAGGCCGAGGACATCCTCGACGCGGGGCGGGCCCAGGCCGAGCGCATGGTCCAGCGCACCGAGGTCGTGAGGGCGGCCGAGATGCGGGCCCGCAAGATCGTCGAGGCGGCCGAGAACGAAGCCCGGCGCATGAAGCTCGAGATCGAGGACTTCTGCGATCAGCGCCTGGCCAGCTTCGAGATCCTGCTGGAGCGGACCCTGAAGACGGTCGTCGTGGGTCGGGAGAAGCTGAACGGGCGGATGCACGACACCCGGCCGCCGGCGCCGCCGGATCCGGAGCCGGTGTCCAACTTCTTCGACCAGGACGAGTATTGACGGACGTCCTCGTCCTGAACGTGGCCGAGCTGACTCGGCGGCCGGCCACACGCAAGCGGTACGAGCTGGTGGTGCCGGCTCAGGGTCTGACGCTGGGTGGCCGGGCAGGAGTGGGGGCCCGGGTGGAGGACGGCACGCCGGTGGCGGTCGACGTGGTCGTGGAGAGCCTTTCCGACGGGCTGACCGTCAACGGGGAGGTCCGGACCGAATGGCGCGGGACGTGTCGCCGCTGCCTGGGGCCGGCGTCCGGCGAGGTCGTGGCCGAGGTGTCGGAGCTCTACCAGGTGCACCCGACGAGCGAAGAGGCGTTCGCCTTCGACGGCGAGCAGCTCGATCTCGGGCCGATGGTCAGGGAGCTCGTCCTCATGGAGCTGCCGCCGGCGCCGTTGTGCCGCCCGGACTGCGCCGGCATCTGCGCCCAGTGCGGTGCGGACCGCAACGCCGCTCCTTGCCCGTGCGCGCCGGAATCCGTCGATCCCCGCTGGGCCGGCCTCGACGAGCTCCGCACACGGCTCGAGAGCGAGGCGTGATCGCCGCGCCATGCGGGCCCGGGTCGTTGCGGCGCCCGATCGCCCGGTAGGATCGATCGGCTTCGGATAGCCCGTCCGACACGCCCGCGGCGCGGGTCCGGACCGGTCCCCACGAGAGGTTCCCACGATGGCAGTCCCCAAGAAGAAGCGGTCGAAGGCCAAGGCGCGCAGCCACCGGGCCGGAGCGTGGCGGCTCTCCGAGCCGGCGCGCTCGTTGTGCCCCCGCTGCGGATCGGCCAAGGTGCCGCACGTGGTCTGCCCGACATGTGGCTGGTACAAGAACCGCGTCGCCGTCGACGTCTGAACCTCCGGCACGCTCCGAAGCGGCTGCTGCCAGGTCGTTGCCGCTGATGCTCCCCATCGCCGTCGACGCCATGGGCGGCGACAAGGCGCCCGCCGAGATCGTCGCCGGCGCCCGCCGGGCGGCCGACGAGCTGGGGATCGAGATCGTCCTGGTCGGCCCCGAGGGCCTCGACACCGGCGGCCTCCCACGCCTCGCGGCGTCCGAGGTGATCGGGATGGGGGAGGATCCGGCCGGGGGCGTGCGCCGCAAGAAGGACGCCTCGCTGGTGCGGGCCGCCGAGGCGGTGCGCGATGGCGCCGCGTCGGCGATGGTCTCTGCTGGCAACACCGGCGCGGCCATGGCGTCCGCGCTGCTCCGGATGGGGCGGATCAAGGGCGTGAGCCGGCCGGCCATCGCCACCGTCATCCCCGTACCCGGTAGCACCCGGGCGACCGTGCTGCTCGACGCCGGTGCCAACGCCGAGTGCCAGCCGGAATGGCTCGTCCAGTTCGCGCAGATGGGCTCGGTCTTCGCCCGTCACCGCTTCGGCCTCGACACGCCGAAGGTCGGCCTGCTCTCCATCGGCGAGGAGAACACCAAGGGCAACACCCTCGTCAAGGAGACCAACGCGCTGCTGCAGGAGGCGCCGGGCGTGACGTTCATCGGCAACGTCGAGGGTCGCGACATCCTCACCGACGACGTCGACATCGTCGTCACCGACGGGTTCAGCGGCAACGTCGTCCTCAAGTCGCTCGAGGGGGCGCTCCCCGCCATCATGAACGCCGTCGAGCAGGCGCTGACATCCGAAGACCACCTCGCCGCCGGCTTCGAGCCCATGCGGCCGGTCTTCGACGGCCTGTACGAGAGCCTGGAGCCCGAGAGCTTCGGTGGCGCGATGCTCCTCGGTGTTCGTGGGGTGTGCATCATCAGCCACGGCTCGTCGAGCGCGAAGGCCATGTTCAACGCCATCAAGATGGCCCGGGAGATGGTCGTCGAGGACGTCGTGGCCGAGCTGCGGGCGGCGGTGACGGACGACTGAGGGCGCCCACCGGCCGCTACCATCAGCAGGCGCTCAACCCAGGAGGTCAGACGTGCCGGCCGAGACCCACGTCGAGCAGGGCCCGCTCGACCGCAACGCCATCTTCGAGATCGTGCGTGATCGGCTGGCCGACATCCTCGAGATCGATCCGGCCACCATCGCCGAGGGCCAGTCGTTCGTCGACGACCTCGACGCCGACTCGCTGGCGCTCATCGAGCTGGTCGAGGCCCTCGAGGAGGAGCTGGGGGAGCGGAGCGTGGGCTTCCGCATCGAGGACGAGGACCTCGCGGACCTGAAGAGCGTGCGGGACGCCGTCGACTACGTGTACGACCGGGTCAAGGGGAGCTGACACGGACCAGCAGATCCATGAGCTGAGCGGGCGGCTCGGCTACGTCTTCGGTGACGTGGCCCTGCTGCGCCAAGCTCTCGCCCATCGCTCGTGGTGCGCGGAAGTCGCCGGGCAGGCCTCCAACGAACGGCTGGAGTTCCTGGGCGACGCCGTCCTCGGTTGGGTCGTGGCCGACCTCGCCTACCGCCAGGAGGACGACCTGGACGAGGGGAAGCTGACCGACCTGCGCAAGGCCATCGTCAACGCCGACGCGCTCGCCAAGGTGGCCGAGGAGCTCGGGGTCGGCCACGCCCTGCTGCTCGGCAAGGGCGAGGCCGCGGCGGGCGGGCGGCAGAAGCGCTCGATCCTCTCGGACGCCTTCGAGGCGATCATCGGCGCCGTCTACCTCGACGGCGGGGCGGAGGTCGGCTACGAGTTCGTCCAGCGGCTGCTGGGCCAGCGGATCGTCGACACCGTCCACGCCCTCGGCGCGCTCGATCACAAGACGGCGCTGCAGGAGCTGGCCGTGCGCCTGTTCGAAACCCCACCGCTCTACCGCCTGCGCGACGAGGGGCCCGACCACGCCAAGCGCTTCTTCGCCCAGGCCGAGGTGGCCGGCCGGGTGTGGGGGCAGGGCGAGGGGCGGAGCAAGAAGCAGGCCGAGCAGGCAGCGGCCCGGGAGGCGTTCGAGGCCCTGGTCAGCAGCGCGGAGGAGACCGCGGCGCTGCCGACCGACGCCTGAGCGGTCATGCCGGAGCTGCCCGAGGTCGAGACCATCCGGCGCGGGCTCGAGGCTCGGGTCGTCGGCCGGCGCATCGAGCGGGTCGATGTCGGGCGGGAGCGCACGGTACGGCGCACCTCGCGCCAAGCGGTCATCGACGGCCTGACCGGGACGACGGTGACGTCCGCGGCACGGCGCGGCAAGTACCTCGTCTGCGCGCTCGACTCCGGCGACGCCGTCATGATCCACCTGCGGATGAGCGGCCAGCTGCTGCTGGCCCCGCTCGGCATGCCGAGGCCGCCCCACAGTCACATCGTCATGTCCCTGGACGGCGAGGAGCTGCGCTTCGTGGATCCCCGCACGTTCGGCGAGGTCGTGGTGTTCGATCCCGCGCACGCGGAGGTCGAGGTCCCCGAGTTGAGCCGGCTCGGCCCGGACCCCCTGGTGGACGGTCTGACCACGGCTCTGCTGCGGGCCGGGCTGGCCGGCCGCTCCAGGCCTCTCAAGGCCTGGCTGCTGGACCAGCACCTGCTGGCCGGGCTCGGCAACATCTACTCCGACGAGGTCCTGCACGCCGCCCGGCTGCGCTTCGACCGGCCGGCCGGGAGCGTCGACACCCGGCAGATCCGCGCCCTGCGGCAGGCCATCGACGACGTGCTGGCCGCGGCCATCGCCGCCGGCGGTTCGACCTTGGGCGACAACCAGTACGTCGGCCTGTTCGGCGAACCCGGCCGCTACCAGCTTCAGCACCGCGTCTACGGGCGAGCCGGCGCACCCTGCCCCCGCTGCCGGCGGTCCACGATCGTGCGCGTCCGGTTCGGGGGCCGCTCGACCTACTTCTGTCCGCGTTGCCAGAAGTAGTGGCAAGGGGGAGGGCATGGCCCCAACACGCCCGGCTACGAGCGTCGGTTGGTGTCGATGAACTCGCGGAGCCACAGCGCGCTGTCCTTGGGCGTGCGCACCATGGTCTCGTAGTCGACGTGGATCACCCCGAAGCGGGGGCCGTAGCCGTCGTGCCACTCCAGGTTGTCGAAGGCGGACCACACGAAGTAGCCGAACACATCGACGCCGTCGGCCATGGCTGACCCCATCGCCTCCAAGTGCTCGGCCAGGTACGTGATGCGGCGGTCGTCCATGACCCGCCCGTCGATCAGCGCGTCCGTGAACGCGGCGCCGTTCTCGGTGACGGCGACTGGCGGGAGCCCGGGGTAGGTGTCGCGCAGGTGCCGCAGGAGGTCGGCCAGGCCGTTCGGCGTCACCGGCCAGGACAGGTCGGTGACGAGGTCGGTGCGCGCGGCGAGGTGGGCCGGCGGCGCGAACGGATACGGCCACGGTTCGGGCTCAGCCGGCGGCTCGAACAGCAGGTCGTGGTAGTAGTTCACGCCCAGCCACTCGAGGGGCGCGGCGATGGTCTCGAGGTCTCCAGGCTCGATCAGGTCGTCGAGCACGGGAGCCAGGTCGTCCAGGACGTCCTTGGGGTACGCGCCGGTGAGGACCGGGTCGAGGAACCAGCGGTTGCGGAGGCCGTCGACCCGCCGCACCGCGTCGTCGCCGATGCCGTCGAGGCCGATCACCGGCGCCAGGTTGAGGACCAGGCCGAGCTCGGCACCGGGGCGGGCGGCCCGCATCGCGTCGACCGCCAGCCCGTGGCCCAGCAGCAGGTGATGGGACGCAGCCACCGCGGCGCGGGCGTTCCGCACCCCGGGCGCGTGGATACCCGCGAAGTGACCGAGGAACGCCGCGCACCAGGGCTCGTTGAGGGTGGCCCAGCGGGTCACGCGGTCGCCGAGGCGATCGATCATCAGGGCCGCGTAGTCCGCGAACCACGAGGCCGTGACCCGCGTCGGCCACCCTCCCTCGTCCTGCAGGGCCTGGGGGAGGTCCCAGTGGTACAGCGTCGGGTACGGCTCGAGCCCTGCCTCCAGCATCTCGTCGACGAGCTGGTCGTAGAAGCCGAGTCCGGCGCGGTTGACGGTGCCGCGGCCCTGCGGCAGCACCCGCGGCCACGAGATGGAGAAGCGGTACGCGCCGTAGCCGAGGTCGGCCAGCAGCGCGATGTCCTCGCGGTGGCGGTGGTAGTGGTCGATGGCGACGTCGCCGGTCGCCCCGTCCGCGACCCGGCCGGGCTGCCGGCAGAACGTGTCCCAGATCGACGGGCCCTTGCCGTCCTCGCGGCTCGCCCCTTCGATCTGGAACGCCGACGTCGCGGCGCCCCAGACGAACCCGGCCGGGAACCTCACCCTCAGTGGAGCTGGGCGTCCGTCGCCCGCAGGCGGCGCGGCCAGCTTCTCCAGCATCTTGAAGGCGATGTCCGGGTGCTCGCGCAGGACCGGCCGGATGGAGATCGACGCCAGCGAGAGGGTCTCCAGGTCGTCGACGGCCGTCACCGTGGCCGAGCGGGGTTGCCGGTCGATCATGGCCAGCTCGCCGAAGTAGTTGCCGGGGCCGAACTCGGCCACGACCGTGCCGCCGACGGACGCGGTGGCTCGTCCGCTGGCGATGAGATGGAAGCGTCCGCTCTCGTCGCCCTCGGCGACCACGACCTCCCCCGGCCCGTAGTGGTAGTCGCGAGCGACGTTGGCCAACACGTCCAGCTCCCGTGGCTCCAGCTCGGCGAACAGGTCGACGGCCTGGAGGCTCTTGGCGAACGGATGCGGCTCGGTCTGGGCCTGCTTGCGGGCCATGCGGCATGCCTCCACGGTGATGGGCAGGTTCCAGCGTAGGCGACGGCGACGGCGGTCACGCGCCCGCTCGTTCGCGGCACGCGAGGTTCCCCGATCGCGCCGAGACCCTCAGGTAGCGTCGACGCTCGCCGTGTTCCTTCGCCAGCTCACCCTCAAGGGCTTCAAGTCCTTCGCCGACACCACCGCGCTCGACCTGGAGCCGGGCGTGACCGTCGTCGTGGGCCCGAACGGCAGCGGCAAGTCGAACGTGGTGGACGCCATCGCCTGGGTCCTCGGAGCGCAGGCGCCCAGCAGCGTGCGCAGCCAGAAGATGGACGACGTCATCTTCGCCGGCACCGCCCGCCGCCCCGCGCTGGGCCGCGCCGAGGTCAGCCTGACCATCGACAACGCCGCCGGGCTGCTGCCGATCGAGTTCAGCGAGGTCACGATCACCCGCACGCTCTGGCGTTCGGGCGACAGCGAGTACGCCATCAACGGCGTGCCGTGCCGGCTCCTCGACGTCCAGGAGCTGCTGAGCGACTCGGGAGTCGGCCGGCAGCAGCACGTCATCGTCAGCCAGGGGCAGATCGACGGCGTCCTGAACGCCCGGCCCGAGGATCGGCGGTCGATCATCGAGGAGGCGGCAGGGGTCCTCAAGTTCCGCAAGCGCAAGGAGCGGGCCGAACGCCGCCTCGACGCCACGGAGGGCAACCTCGTCCGGGTGCAGGACCTGCTGCGCGAGGTCCGCCGCCAGCTCCGCCCGCTGGAGCGCCAGGCCGAGGCCGCCCGCCGCCACGGCGAGGTCGTCGGGGAGCTGACGGCGCTGCGCATCCACGTGGCGGGGCGCGACCTCGCGGCCCTGCAACGCCGCGGGGAGACGCTGGCGCAGGAGCGACGCCAGCTCGAGGACCAGGAGGGTGAGGTCCGCCGGGATCTGGCCCGCATGGACGCCGCCGTCCTGGCCGCGGAGGCCAGCCTCGGCGCCGGCGGTGTCGGCGAGGTGGGCGACGCGCTGGTCCGGGTCGAGCAACTGCGTGAGCGGGCCCGGGGCCTGTCGGCCGTCCTGCTGGAACGGCGCCGGAGCCTCGATCGTGACCGCGTCCAACTCATGGACGAGAGCGTCGCCGTGAGCCTGGAGGCCGAGGCGGCCCGGCTGCGTTCCGAGCTCTCGGTCGTGGCGGACGCCCGGCGGGCGCTGGAGCCGGAGCTGCGGGCCCTGGAGGACGACGAGTGGACCGCGGGGGGCGCCGAGCCGGCAACCGACGGCGATGCCGAGGACGAGGACGCCGCCGACGGCACGCGTGCCGCCAGGGCGGCCGCCGAGGTGCGGGGCGAGCTCCACGCCCGGCGCGCGGCCCGGCTGCAGGGATCCGAGGCGCTGACGCGCTCCGGCACGCGCATCGCCGCCCTCGAGGAGGAGGAGCGGCTGCTGGCGACCCGGATCACCGAGCTCGACCAGCAGGTCGCCCAGTTCGTCGAGACGGAGGGACCGCTGGCGGCCGAGGTCGAGGCCGCAGGGGCCGCGCTCGAGCGGCGCGAGGCGGAGGTCGCGGCGGCGGAGGCGGCCCACCGAGAGGCCGAGGCCCGCGCCACCGCGTGGACCGCCCGCGTCGAGGCGCTCGCCCAGGCGCTGGACGCGGCGCGGGCCAAGGCGGGCGCCGAGCACCTCGAGGACGTCGACGGTGTGCTGGGCTCGTTGCTGGACCTGGTGGAGATCGAGCGCGGGTGGGAGGCCGCCGTCGAGGCGGCCCTCGGTGAGGCGCTGGCGTCGGTCGTCGTGACGGACGCAGGCGTGGCGCGCCGTGCGCTCGGCCACCTGCACGAGGCCCGGGTCCACGGTGGGGTGCTCGCACCAGGGACGGCGCCGTCCGGGCGCACGACCACCCCCGCCGTGGGCCTGACCAGGGGCCGGTCCGTGCGGTCTCTCGTGCGGGCGGACGACCCGCGGGTGGCGACCCTCCTGGACGATCTCCTGGCCGGCGCGGTCGTGGTCGACGGACAGTGGTCCGACGCGCTCGACCTCGCTCTCGCGCACGCGGATGTGACGGTCGTGACCCGGGCAGGTGACCGCTTCTCCCCGGCCGGCTTCCGCGTCGGATCGGGCGGTGCGGGGGCCACGGCCGCTGCGCTGGACGAGGCCCGTACCACGAGCGCCGCCGTGGCCGTCAACGTGACGACCGCCGAGCACCGGCTGGTCAGCGTCGGCGAGGAGCGGGACGCGCTGCACGCCGGTCACGAGTCGCTCCGGGCCCGCCTCGAATCCCTGGTCGCCGAGCGCACCGCGGCCGAGCAGGCCGTGGACGGGGCGCGCCGCCGCTCCGACGACCTGCGGGCGGCGCTCGACCAGGCCCGATCCGAGCGCGACGCCTTCGTGGCCGCCGGTGCCCGGGAGGACGCGGCCATCGCCGAGCTGGAGCGGTCCCTCGAGGCCCTGGAGGCGGACGAGGCCACGGAGGTGGAGGCGGCGCGTCTGCGCTACGAGCAGCGCCGCCGCCGCGAGGAGCGGGCCCAGGCCCTTGCCATCCGCCGCCGGGACCTGGCCGTGCGGACCGCCGGTGTGGACGAGCGCGCTGCCGTGCTGGGGCAGCGGTTGCAGGACGTCGAGAGCCGCTTGGCCGCCGGCAGCCGGGCGCAGGCCGACGCCGGTGCTCGCGTCGAGCTCATCGAGCGCTCGTCCCGCGCGGTCGAGCGCCTCGCCGAGCTGGTCGAGCGCCACCGGCGCACGGTCGAGCTGCGCCTCACCGAGCTGCACGAGCAACGGCGCCGACAGCTGGAGGAGGCGCGCGCGGCCACGCTGGCGCTCGAGCAGCTTCGGGTCGAACGGGCGGATGCCGAACGGCGCCTGGCCGAGGTGGCTGAGCGGCAGCGTCGCTGCGAGATCTCGGAGGCCGAGGTGCGGACCCGCCTCGAGGCCGCGGTCGAGCACGTTCGCCACGAGCTCGACACGGAGCCGTCCGTCGCCATGGCGACCGAGCAGCCGTCCCTTCCCGAAGGTGTCACGGCGGCGGCCCGGGTGCGGGACCTGGAGCGCGAGATCCGCCTCATGGGTCCCATCAACCCGCTGGCCCTGGAGGAGTTCACGGCCCTGCAGGAGCGCCACGGCTTCCTCGAGCAGCAGCTGGAGGACGTCCGCTCGACCCGCCGCGAGCTGCAACGGGTCATCCGCTCGGTCGACGCCGAGATCCAGTCGGTCTTCGCCGCCGCCTTCGCCGACGTCAGCGAGAACTTCACGGCGCTGTTCACGACCCTGTTCCCGGGTGGAGCGGGGCGGCTGCTGCTGACGCAACCCGAGGACCTCCTCGCCACCGGCATCGAGGTCGAGGCCAAGCCGTCGGGCAAGAACGTGAAGAAGCTGTCGCTGCTGTCGGGCGGCGAACGCTCGCTCACCGCGCTGGCCTTCCTGTTCGCGGTGTTCCGGAGCCGCCCGTCGCCCTTCTACGTCATGGACGAGGTGGAGGCCGCCCTCGACGACGTCAACCTCCACCGCTTCCTCGGCCTCGTCGCCGAGTTCCGCGCCGACGCCCAGCTGCTCGTGGTCAGCCATCAAAAGCGCACGATGGAGGCGGCCGACTCCCTCATCGGCGTCACCATGCAGCCGGGAGGCTCCTCGAAGGTCCTCGTCGAGCGGATCTCGACGCAGGTGTGAGGTCCGGTGCGGGCATGGCCGGGGGCGGCCGTGCGTTGAGGCTCGGCCGCAGGGCGGCGGTGTAACGTGACCGCTCCAACTGGTCAGCCGGGGTTCGGAGGGTAGGGGCGAGTGACGGAGACGCTGCCGTCGTCGAGCGCGGCGGCATGCGCCGGGCGATGGCGCCGCCGTCGAGCTCGTGCACCTGCGCAAGGAGTTCGGCGACGTCGTGGCCGTCGACGCCGTGGACCTGGTCATCCGCCATGGCGAGTTCTTCTCCATGCTGGGACCGTCCGGTTCCGGCAAGACCACGGTGCTCCGCATGATCGCCGGCTTCGAGGTGCCGACCGCGGGGGCCGTGCTGCTCGAGGGCCGGGACGTGTCGCATCTGGCGCCCTACGACCGCGACGTCAACACGGTGTTCCAGGATTACGCGCTGTTCCCGCACATGGACGTGGGCCAGAACGTCGAGTACGGGCTGCGGGTCAAAGGGGTCGGGCGGACCGAGCGCCGCCGTCGCGCCACCGAGGCGCTGTCCAGCGTGCGGCTGGCCGAGTTCCAGCGCCGCCGGCCGAGCCAGCTCTCCGGCGGCCAGCGCCAGCGCGTGGCGCTGGCCCGAGCGCTCGTCAACCGGCCCAGGGTCCTGCTGCTGGACGAGCCGCTCGGCGCCCTCGACCTCAAGCTCCGCGAGGAGATGCAGGTCGAGCTCAAGGCCATCCAGCACGACGTCGGCATCACGTTCGTGTTCGTCACCCACGACCAGCACGAGGCCCTCTCCATGAGCGATCGGGTGGCCGTGTTCAACCACGGTCGCATCGAGCAGGTCGGCACGCCGCGCGAGATCTACGAGCATCCGGCGACCGCTTTCGTCGCCGGCTTCGTCGGCACCACGAACCTGCTGAGCGGCGACGCCGCGCGCGCCGTCCTCGGCCGGGACGTCGTCGCCACCGTCCGGCCCGAGCGCATCCGCATGGTCGCGCCCGAAGCGGCCGTCGCCGACGGTGCCATCCGCTGCCGCGGCACCGTGTACGAGGTGCTCTACCTCGGGGCGGAAACCCGTTTCGTGGTCGCCCTCGAGGCCGGCGGCCGGCTCGTCGTCAGCCGGCCCAACACGAGCGACCACACGGACGCCGCACCCGGCAGCGTGGTGGACCTGTCATGGCGCGAGGACGACGTCCGCCTCATCTCCGATCCCACGACCACAAGTGCAACCACAAGGGGGAACCCATGAAGCACAAGCGATGGCTGGCCGGCCTGGCCGTCTCCGCCCTCGTCCTCGCCGCATGCGGCAGCGACGACGACGGTGGCGGCGGTGCCGACACGACGGCCGCGGCACCCGAGGGCTCCGCCGAGGCGCCCGAGTCCTCGGCTGCGGCCGGAGGCGAGGCTCTGACCGAGCTGGGCGAAGGCGAGGGCGAGGTCAACCTCATCGCCTGGGCCGGCTACGTGGAGGACGGCTCGACGGACCCGAGCCGTCGACTGGGTGACCGGCTTCGAGGAGGAGACCGGTTGCAGCGTCAACGTCAAGCTCGGCAACACCTCCGACGAGATGGTGGCGCTGATGCAGAGCGGCGAGTACGACGGCGTGTCGGCGTCCGGTGACGCCACGCTGCGCCTCATCGCCGGCGGTGAGGTGTCGCCCGTCAACACCGACCTCATCCCGAACTACGCGGACGTCTTCCCCGACCTCAAGGACCAGCCGCACAACACCGTCGACGGCGTGCCCTACGGGGTGCCCCACGGCCGCGGCGCCAACCTGCTCGTCTACAACACCGACGAGTTCAGCGCGGCGCCGGACTCCTGGGGTGTGATGTTCGAAGCCGACAGCCCGGCCAAGGGCGGCGTGTCCGTGTACGACTCGCCCATCTACATCGCCGACGCCGCGCTGTACCTGATGGCCACGCAGCCCGATCTCGGCATCGAGAACCCGTACGCGCTGGACGAGACCCAGTTCGCGGCCGCGGTCGACCTGTTGAACCAGCAGAAGGACCTGGCCGGGCAGTACTGGTCGCTCTACACCGACCAGCAGGCCGCGCTCGAGGCCGGCTCCGTGACCGCGGGGACGACCTGGCAGGTCATCGTCAACCTGGCTCAGGGCAACGGCGCCAAGATCGACGCCGTGAAGCCCACGGAGGGCGCCACGGGCTGGTCGGACACGTGGATGATCTCCAGCAAGGCGCAGCACCCGAACTGCATGTACATGTGGATGAACCACATCATCTCGCCGGAGGCCAACGCGGGCGTGGCCGAGTGGTTCGGGGAGGCGCCGAGCAACGCCAAGTCGTGCGCGTTGACCGCCGACGCGGAGCACTGCGCCACGTTCCACGCCGAGGAGACCGACTACTGGACCGACGTGTGGTACTGGACGACGCCCACGTCGACCTGCCTGGACGGCCGTGACGTGGAGTGCGTGCCGTACACGGAGTGGGTGAACGCCTGGAACGAGCTCCGGGCCTGACGGTCCCGACCGTCGCCGTGCCGGCCGGGCCGGGGGATCAGACCCCGGCCCGGCCCGCCGGCCTGGGTCGCGGCGCGTCCCGGTTCTTCCGCCGCCACCCGTGGGCGTCGCTGGCCGCCCTGCTCACCTGGCCGCTCCTGTGGCTCATCGTGATCTACCTCGGATCGCTGGCCGTGCTCGTGGTCAGCGCGTTCTTCTCGATCGACGAGTTCACGAACCAGACGACGACCGACCTCACGATGGCCAACGTCGAGGAGGTCCTCGGGACACGCCCCTACTGGGACACGGTGATCCGCAGCATCGGCGTGGCGGCGGCGGTGACCCTGCTCAGCCTGGTGATCGCCCTGCCGCTCGCGTTCTACATCGCCAAGCTGGCCAAGCCGTGGGCTCGGCGGGGCCTGATCGTGTCCGCCACCCTGCCGCTGTGGGCGGGCTACCTCGTGAAGGCCTATGCCATGCGGGCCGTGTTCGAGCCCGGCGGCTCGAGCGGGGGCGGCGGGTTCCTCCAAGGGCGCCATCGGGTGGACGCCGGGCTTCGGCCTGCCCGCGGTGGTCCTCACCCTGACCTACCTGTGGGTCCCGTTCATGATCCTGCCCATCTACGCCGGGTTGGACCGGCTGCCGTCATCGCTGCTCGACGCCTCGGGTGATCTCGGCGGCCGTCCGTTCCGCACCTTCCGATCGGTGATCCTGCCCCTTCTGGTGCCGGCCATCGCCGCCGGCTCGATCTTCACCTTCTCCCTGTCGCTCGGCGACTACATCACCGTCAAGATCGTCGGCAGCAAGACGCAGCTCATCGGCAACCTGATCGAACGCACGCTGCTGGCGCCCAACGTGCCGCTGGCGGCGGCGTTCACGCTGTGGCCGATCGTGATCATGGTCGCCTACCTGTTCGTCATGGCCCGGCTCGGCGCCTTCGAGAGCCTGTGACGCGCCGATGACCCTGTCGGCCCCGGCCCGCTGGTTCCTGCGGATCTTCTCCTGGGCGGTCCTCGGGTTCCTCTACCTGCCGCTGGCGCTGATCGTGATCCTCAGCTTCAACACGGCGACCTCGCTGAGCTGGCCACCGGACGGGTTCTGGCTGGAGTGGTGGCGCCGGGCCTACGAGGCCGACGCCCCGCGGGAGGCGCTCTGGACCTCCGTGAAGCTGGCGCTGGCGGCGACCGCCGTGGCGCTCGTGCTCGGGACGTGCCTGTCGTTCGCGCTCCACCGCTACAAGTTCTTCGGCCGCAGCTCCCTGTCCTTCCTCATCGTGCTCCCCATCGCGCTCCCGGGCATCGTCACCGGCGTGGCACTGCGCAACACGTTCATCCGGTTGGGCTGGGACCTCGGCTTCACGACGGTCGTCATCGGCCACGGCACGTTCTGCATCGTGCTGGCCTTCAACAACGTGGTCGCCAGGCTGCGCCGCCTGTCGCCCAACGTGCAGGAGGCCTCGGCCGACCTGGGGGCGAGCGGATGGCAGACCTTCCGCCACGTCACCTTCCCGCTCATCCGCTCCGCGCTGTTGGCGGGTGGGCTGCTCGCCTTCGCCCTGAGCTTCGACGAGATCGTCGTGACCACGTTCACCGCGGGCGCCGGGATCGAGACGTTGCCGCAGTGGATCCTCAACAACTTCGCCCGCCCGAACAACGTGCCGTTGGTGACCGTGGTGGCCACGGTCGTCATGCTGCTGTCGATCCCGCTGGCGTGGCTGGCCCAGCGTCTGACCGGTGAACCACCCGGGCTGACGACCGGCCACTGATCGTTAGGGTGGCGCCGCCATGGGTACCGAGCTGCTCTTCCTCGTCCTCATCGCCGTCGTCCTGGTCTTCGGCTTCGGCGTCCTGCTGGTCAGCCGGTCCCGGGTCCGCCGGCAGGATCGTGCGGCGGCCGCGGCGCCGTCCGTCGTCCTGGAGGAGCGCCCGTCGGGCCTGGCCCCGAAGGCGGCGTCGAGCCGGAGGTGCCCGACGAGCTGGTCGAGGAGCCTCCTGGCGCGGTGCTGGTCGAGGAGCGCCCGCGCCTGCGGGACCGGGTCGGCAAGGCTCGGGCCGCGCTCACCGGGGCGCTGCTCGGCGTGCGCAGCCGCTCGGGGATCGACACCGAGACGTGGGACGACCTGGAGGAGGCGTTGCTGCGGGCCGATGTCGGGGTGACCGTCACCGACGCGCTGCTCGACGACCTCAAGGCCCGGGTGCGGGCCAAGGAGATCACCGAGCCCGACGCGCTCCTCGACGCCCTCAAGGAGGACATGAAGGCGCAGCTCGCGGGCCTCGACCGCGAGCTCCACCTCGAGCCAGGGCCGGAGGGGTCGCCGAACGTCTGGCTGTTCGTCGGCGTGAACGGCGTGGGCAAGACGACCACCATCGGCAAGCTCGGCGCCCAGCAGCGGGCCGACGGCCATCAGGTGGTCATGGGTGCGGGCGACACGTTCCGGGCCGCCGCGGCCGAACAGCTCAACACGTGGGCCGATCGGGCCGGCGCCGACTTCGTGCGGGGCAGCGAGGGCGGCGACCCGAGCTCTGTGATCTACGACGCCGTGCAGCGCGCCGCGGCGAGGGGCTACGACCTCGTGCTGGCCGACACGGCCGGCCGGCTCCACACCAAGACCAACCTGATGGAGGAGCTGCGCAAGGTGCGGCGGGTGGCCGACCGCGAGCCGGGCCGGGTCACCGAGGTGCTGCTCGTCATCGATGCCACCACCGGCCAGAACGGCCTGGTCCAGGCCCGCCAGTTCGCCGAGGCCACCGAGGTCACGGGCGTGGTGCTGACCAAGCTGGACGGCTCGGCCAAGGGCGGCATCGTCTTCGCGGTCCAGACGGACCTCGGCATCCCGGTCAAGCTGGTCGGCCTCGGGGAGGCCATCGGCGATCTGGTCGCGTTCGACCCCGACGAGTTCGTCGACGCCCTCTTCGAGGAGTGACCGCCGCGGGCTCGTGCCGCCGCCCGCCGCTGGCGCAGCGCGCCGCCGCTGGCGCCGCCCGCCGCCGCCCGCTGGCGCCGCCGCTGCGCGCTGCTCGTTCGCGCACGTCCTGTCCAGAAGCGCGGTCGGACCGCGCACCTGGACAGCTCTGTTGGAAAAGCGCGGTCAGGGGCGGGCGTCGAGCTCGGCGATCAGCTTCTTGCCGGCGATGGCCCGGTAGCTCTCCTCGATCCAGTCGCACAGGATGTCGACCGGGACGTCCTCACCGGGGCCGTACTGGGCGCTGACCCAGCCCGCCTTGCCGAGGCCGTAGCCCGTGGGCTCCGTACCGGACATGCTGAGGGCCTGGTCCCTCGAGTCCGGCAGCTTCACCGATGCCCCGACCGCGTCGTCGCCGTCCATCCCCAGGAAGACGAAGATCTTCTTGCCGACCTTGACCACGGTGTCGCCCCACGGGTGGTCCTCCCACGCACCGGGCAACGACAGCGCGAAGTCCTTGCAGCGGGTCATCGCCTGCCGTTGCCTGGCACTGATCCTGCGCGCCGCGCTCACACCGCACCGCCGTACAGATCGAGCGTGGAGGCCATGCCGCCGTCCACCTCGATCGTCTGGGCGGTGACGTAGCGCGCCGCATCCGACGCCAGGAAGACGACGACATCGGCCACGTCGTCGGGCAGGCCCCAGCGCCGCAGGGCGATCTGGGCCTCGACCTGCTCGATCACGCCGGGGACGGCCCGGTTGCGCTCCCACATCGACGTGATGATCACGCCCGGCGCCACGGCGTTGACCCGGACGCCGCGCGGGCCGTACTCCATGGCCAGGGACCGGGTCATGGCGTCGACCGCGCCCTTGGATGCGGCATAGGCCGACCGGCGGGGCGTGCCTATCTGGGAAGACACCGACGACACGTTGACGATCGAGCCGCGGCCCCGCTCGAGCATCGGGGGCAGCAAGGCCGTCGTGAGCAGCAGCAGGTTGCGGACGTTGAGGGTCAGCAGGCGGTCGATGGTCTCGGCGTCGAGGTCGGTGGAGTCGGTGCGGACGCCGGCCCCGGCGTTGTTGACCAGCACGTCGACGGGACCGAGCGCGTCCAGGGCCGCGGCGGCCACCACGCCCGGCGCGTCCGGCTCGGCCAGGTCGGCCGGGATCAGGACCGGGTCGTTGCGGAGTCCGCTCGCCACCTTGCCCAGATCCTCCGCCGACCGGGCCACGAGCGCCACCCGGGCCCCGGCGTCGTCGAGGGCCGACGCGATCGCGGCCCCGATGCCCCGTGACGCACCGGTGACGACGGCAGTCCGACCATCGAGCGCGAAGGCGTTCACGCTGGCCACGCTAGGACATCACCCCCGACGCATCGTCGGTGTCGCGCCGATCGGCGCATGCCGCCGATTCCGGTGACATCGACGCCGAGACCTCGGCAAGCCGGCCCAGCGGGTGGTCCGGTAGCCTGGCCCGCCGCATGTTCGACACGCTGTCCAACCGCTTCGACGGGATCCTCAAGCGCCTGCGCGGGAAGGGCCGGCTGTCCGAGGCCGACGTCGACGAGGTCCTGGGCGAGATCCGCACGGCCCTGCTGGAGGCCGACGTCAACGTCCGGGTCGTGCGCCAGGTGGTCGCCCGCATCCGAGAGCAGACCGTCGGTCTGGAGCTGTCGAAGGCGCTGAGCCCGAGCCAGCAGATCATCAAGATCGTCAACGCCGAGCTCACGAACCTGCTCGGCGGCGAGACCCTCAAGCTGACCTACGCCTCCCGCCCGCCGACGGTCGTGCTGATGGCCGGCCTGCAGGGCTCGGGCAAGACGACCAGCTCCGCCAAGCTGGCCCGCTGGTTCAAGCGGCAGGGTCGCAACCCGCTGCTGGTCGGTGCCGACCTCCAGCGGCCGGCCGCCGTGGACCAGCTGCGCACGCTCGGCCGCCAGGTCGACGTCATCGTCTACAGCGACGACGAGGCGGCCCGGTCCGGGACGGGTGACCCGGTCGCCGTGGCGAAGCGAGGCTTGGACGAGGCTCGGCGGCTCGGCAAGGACGTCCTCATCGTGGACACGGCCGGCCGGTTGGCCATCGACGCCGAGATGATGGACCAGGTCCGGCGGATCTCGGAGGCGGTGGACCCCAACTACACCTTCCTCGTCGTCGACGCCATGACCGGCCAGGACGCCGTCACGGTGGCGGAGGCGTTCCACGAGACGCTGGAGCTCGACGGCGTCATCCTCTCCAAGCTCGACGGTGACGCCCGCGGCGGCGCCGCGCTCTCCGTCAAGGAGGTGATCGGGCGGCCCATCGCCTTCGCCAGCACGGGCGAGAAGATGGACGCCTTCGACCAGTTCCACCCCGACCGCATGGCGGGGCGGATCCTGGGCATGGGGGACGTCCTCTCGCTCATCGAGCAGGCCGAGGAGGTCTTCGAGAAGGACCAGGCGGAGGAGGCGGCGACCCGGCTGCTCGAGGGGCAGTTCACCTTCGACGACTTCCTGGACCAGATGCGCCAGGTCCAGAAGATGGGGTCGCTGTCCAGCTTGATGGCTATGATGCCCGGGGTCCCGAAGGAGCTCAAGAACGTCAACATCGACGACGGCGAGCTCAAGCGGGTCGAAGCGATCATCTGCTCGATGACCGCTGACGAGCGACGCCAGCCGGAGCTCATCAACGGGAGCCGCCGCCTCCGGATCGCCAACGGCAGCGGCACCACGACCGGTGAGGTCAACCGCCTCGTCAAGCAGTTCCAGGAGATGCAGAAGCTCATGAAGCGCATGGGCGGTCTCGGCAGCAAGAAGGGCAAGCGGCGGATGCCGTCCCTGCCGCCCGGGTTCCCGGGCATGAACTAGGAGAGAAGACGACGTCATGGCAGTGAAGCTGCGCCTCACCCGGGTGGGGAAGACCAAGCAGCCGCAGTACCGGATCGTGGCCGCCGACTCGCGCTCGCCGCGCGACGGGCGGTTCATCGAGATCATCGGGCAGTACAACCCGCGCCAGGAGCCATCGCTGGTCAACCTCGATGCCGACAAGGCGGCCCGGTATCTGGCCGAGGGCGCGCAGCCGACCGAGCGGGTCGCCAAGCTGCTGCAGATCGCGGGCGTCGAGCTCCCGGCCAAGGTGGCGGCGAAGGTCGCGGCCCCGGCGGCGCGGAAGTCCACGAAGGCCGCGTCGTGAGCGACCCGAACACGGTGGTCGCCCCCACGGCGGCGGCCGTGCTCGATCACCTGGTCCGAGCCCTCGTCGACGAGCCCGACGCCGTCCGCATCGACACGGAGCAGCGGGGCCGTCGCACGATCCTCGAGGTGCACGTGGCGCCGGGGGAGCTGGGCCGCGTGATCGGCCGGAGGGGTCGGACGGCCCAGAACATCCGGACCGTCGTGCGGGCCGCCGCCTACGCGACGGCGTCGAGATCGACGTCGACTTCGTAGACGGCTTCGTCGCCATGCAGGCTTCGCCCTGCCTACTCGCTTCGCTCGGCAGAGCCTCGAGCAGCGTGCGGTGCGCTCGGCAGGCCGGACGCACCGGGTCCGTGCTGATCCCCCTGGAGGTCGGGCGGGTGGTGAAGGCCCACGGTCTCCGGGGGGAGGTCGTGGTGAGCCTCGTGTCCGACTACCCGGAGGTGCGGCTGGCGCCGGGGAGCCGGCTGTGGACCGGCGACCGGGAGATCGTGGTGCAGTCGGCGCGGCCGCACCAGGGCCGCTGGCTCGTGCAGTTCGAGGGCGTTGTCGACCGGTCGGCCGCGGAGGCGATGGCCGGACGCTCGCTCCACGGTGAGGCCCTGGAGGATCCAGAGGCCATCTGGGTGCACGAGCTGATCGGCTCACTGGTCGTGGAGGAGGGGACCGGCGTCGAGCGGGGTCGTGTCGTGTCCGTGGTCGCCAACCCGGCCCACGAGCTCCTCGAGCTGGAGTCCGGCGCCCTCGTGCCGATCGTGTTCGTGCGGTCCTGCGAGGAAGGCGTGACCGTGGTGGCCGTCCCCGAAGGCCTGTTCGAGGCGCCCGCGGCTGCGCCCTCGGACGGGGGCTGAGCCCGTGCGCATCGACGTGTTCACCATCTTCCCCGACCTGGTCGACGGCTTCTGCCGGCAGAGCCTCCTCGGCCGAGCCCGGGAGGCGGGCTTGCTCGACCTGCGTTGCCACGACCTGCGGGACCACACCACGGACGTCCATCGGACCGTCGACGACAGCCCGTTCGGCGGTGGAGCCGGCATGGTGCTGCGGCCCGAGCCCGTCTTCGCGTCCGTCGAGGCGGTGGATCCGCCCCGCCCGCTGCTCCTCCTGGGCCCCGGGGGGCGGCGCTTCGACCAGGCCACGGCCCGCCGCCTGGCCTCGGGCGACGGGTTCAGCCTGCTGGCGGGACGCTACGAGGGTGTCGACCACCGGATCCGGGAGCACCTGGTCGACGGGGAGCTCTCGATCGGCGACTACGTGCTGGCTGGCGGGGAGGTGGCGGCCTGCGTCGTCATCGAGGCTGTCAGCCGCCTCCTGCCCGGGGCGATGGGCAACGAGCGCTCGGCCGAGCGGGAGTCGTTCGGTGGTCGGAGCGGGTCGGCGGTCGTACCGTCAGCAGGAGCATCCGATCCGCCCGGCCTGCTCGAGGAGCCCCAGTACACGCGTCCGGCCTCGTTCCGGGGCTGGGACGTGCCGGACGTCCTGCGCTCGGGGGATCACGCCCGCATCGAGCGCTGGCGCCGGGCCCAGGCCCTGCACCGCACCGTCCGCGACCGGGCCGACATGATCGCCGCCCGGGGCGGGCTCACGGCCGAGGAGCAGGGCCTGTTGGAAGAGTTCGACCCGGTCGCCTATCCTTGACCGACCCTCTTGCGAGACGTAGGACCAGCGCGCCATGAAAGCCACCGATCTCATCGACCAGGACAGCCTCCGGCCCGACATCCCCGACTTCGCGGCCGGCGACGAGGTCGAGGTGCACGTGCGGGTCAAGGAAGGCACCCGGGAACGGGTCCAGGTCTTCCACGGCAACGTCATCGCCCGGTCCGGTTCCGGCCTGCAGGAGACGTTCAAAGTCCGCAAGGTCAGCTACCAGGTAGGGGTCGAGCGGACGTTCCCCCTGCACTCGCCGATCATCGCCAAGCTCGTCGTGTTGAAGCGCGGCGACGTGCGGCGAGCCAAGCTGTACTACCTGCGCGACCGCCGAGGGAAGGCGGCTCGCATCCGCGAGAAGCGCGAGTACTGATCTTGCCGGCCAGAGCCGCCGACACCCGGTTCGCGGTCGGGCGGGGCGGATGAGCGAGCGGAGCGAGCACCAGTGAGTACCGAGGACCTCGAGAACTACGAGGCCGAGCGGGAGCTGCAGCTGGCGCAGGAGTACCAGGACGTGTCGGGCCTGTTCCGGTACGCCGTGGAGACCGAGCGCCGGTTCTACCTGGCCAACGAGGTGAGCGTGCGGGTGGTCGACGAGGGCCCGCGACCGCTGGTGGAGCTGGAGCTCAAGGACGCCTGGGTCTGGGACATGTACCGCCGCAGCCGGTTCGTCCCCACGGTGAAGGTGCTGAGCTTCAAGGACGTCAACGTCGAGGAGCTCCCGAAGCAGGAGCTTTGACCTGACGGCCGGGCGGCGGGCCACCGGCGCGTGGGGCGAAGAGCAGGTGGCGCGCTGGTACGAGGACCGCGGCTACGAGGTGCTGGCCCGCAACTGGCGGGTCCGCGAAGGCGAGCTCGACCTCGTCGTGGCGCGGGACGACGTGGTGGCCTTCTGCGAGGTGAAGAGCCGGTCCAGCGACGCCTTCGGGCAGCCCTTCGAGGCGGTGACCCCGGCCAAGCAGGCCCGCCTGCGCCGCCTCGCGGTCCGCTGGCTGGCTGCGGACGGCCGGTCCTGGCGCGTCGTGCGCTTCGACGTGGCCAGCGTGGTGCGGGGCCGCGTCGCCGGTGTCATCGAGTCCGCGTTCTGACCTTCCGGTGCCAGCATGCCCGGTGCCAGTGCCGCCGGAGGTCGGGGGCGCGGCGGGGGATGACCACGAGGTGGCCGGTCCCGGCGGCGATGTCATGGTGGCAGCCTGGGCAGACGTAGTGCTTGGCCGCCTGGTACGGGTGCATGGTGCGCACCTCGACGTCCTCGAGGTCGGCGGCGAAGCCCGTCACCGGGGTCTCACCCGAGGAACGCCCAGAGCAGCAAGGCGAGGGCCACCGCGAGGCCGGCGACCACGAACACGATGTCCGACGGGCGGCGTCGCTGCGGGCGGTAGGGATTGAGGCCCATCGCGGTGATTATGGTCGGTCCCATGGAGACCATCAGGGTCACGAGGGCGTCCGGTGTCGTCACCATCACCCTCGACCGTCCGGAGAAGAAGAACGCCATCAACCTCCTCATGTGGGACGAGCTGCTGGCCACCCTGCGTGAGATCTCGGGCAGCGGTGAGGACCGCGTGGTCGTCGTCACCGGGGCGGGTGGAGCGTTCTGCTCCGGTGCCGACCTGTCCGGCGGCGGGGGCGACCTCGTCGGCCACCGGCACCAGCTGGCGTCCATGCGCCACGTCGGGGACGTGGCCCTCGCCCTCCACCGGCTGCCGCAACCGACCATCGCCAAGGTCGGGGGAGTGGCGGCCGGGGCCGGGGCCAACATGGCCCTCGGGTGCGACCTCATCGTCGCGTCGGACGACGCCCGGTTCACGGAGATCTTCGCCCGCCGTGGCCTCACCATCGACTTCGGCGGATCCTGGCTGCTGCCCCGTCTGATCGGGCTCCACAAGGCCAAGGAGCTGGCCTTCTTCGCCGACATCATCTCGGCCAAGGAGGCCGAGGCCTTCGGTCTCGTCAACCGGGTCGTTCCCGCGGGGGAGCTCGACGCGTTCGTGGACGACTGGGCGGCCAAGCTGGCCGCGGGACCGCCCATCGCGCTGGCGCAGACCAAGCGCCTGCTGAACAACGCCATGGCCGTGACCCTCGAGGAAGCCCTCGACGACGAGGGGGCGGCCCAGACCGTCAACTTCAGCACCCGGGACACCGCGGAGGCCATGTCGGCCTTCCTGGAGAAGCGGGACCCGCGCTTCGAAGGCCGCTGAGGCGTCGCGGCGGGTCGCGCGCGCTCCGGTCGCGGCGCCGGGGCATGACAGGGCCGTGCGCCGCCCCACGACTACGGTGAGCGCGTGATCGGTGCGGGTCGAACGCGTGCGTGGGTCGCGGCTGCCGTGGCAGCAGGGCTCGCCGGCGTGGTCGCCTCGCTGTCGGGTGCCCTCGGCACCGCCGGCGCGCAGGAGCCGCCGCCGACCGTGCCCGCCGTCCCACCCGCCGTCGATCCGGCAGCCACCGCTCCTCCCACGGCGCCCCCGCCGTCCCAGGTGCTGCCGACCACCTCCACCCTGCCCCTGAACTGCACCGAGATCCCGCCGCCGTACGTCGTCTTCGTGGGTCGCATCACGGCGTATCAGGTGCCCACCTTCCGCTTCAACGTCGACCGCGTCGTGTCCGGCACCTGGGCCGGCCCCCTCATCGACGTCGACTTCGTCGACGACGCCGGGTTCATGCGGATCGGGCCCACCTACCTCGTCGCCGCGCAGGTCGATCCGGACACCGGCAAGCTCTACTCGAAGCTGCGGACCTCCTTCCGGACGCAGCCCGGCCCCGGCACCTGCCCCGGCGACGATCCGATCATCACCCGCTTGGCCGACGGGACGCCGGTCAACACCGGCTTGCTCTCAGGGATGTCGGGACGGTGGAACAAGGTGCTGCTCGCGTTCCTCGTGCCATCGGTCGCCGTCATGGCCGCATTCGTGCTGATCGTCTCGCTCAAGCACCTCGTGGCCAAGGTGCTGCGCACCGAGCCGCTGTCCGGCCGGCGTTACTCCGGCGGATCCGGAACCACGTAGCCGTCCGGGTCGAACAACCGGCCTGCGCTCGGGGCCGGCGGTGGCAGGGCCGGTGGTGGCGGGGCGGGACCAAGCATGGCCTGCACCTCGCTCATCGCCGCCCGGAGATCGTCGATCCCCACCTCCTGCCCGCCCGCCGGTGCGCACAGCACGAGGAGCGCGGCGACGACCGGCTCGCCCGTGGCCCTCTCCACGGCCACCGCGTAGGCGGCCAGCTGGCGCCGGTACGCGGCCAGCTTCTCGGCCGGAAGCGGCGCCGCCGCCGGTCGTCACGATGCGGTCCGTCTTGTGGTCCACGACGACCAGGCCGTCGGACCGCCGGTAGAGCAGGTCGATGTAGCCCTCGAGCACGGTGTCCCCGAAGGGAACCCCGACGTACACCTCCCGCCAGTGCGGCGCGCCGGCCGCCTCGGCCACGCACGGCGCGGCCAGCGCGGATCGTGCGAGGCGGGCGATTCGCTCCCACTCGTCCTCGATGCCCTCGGCCGCCGCCTGCGCGCGGGCCAGCGCCTCGAGCCCGTCGCCGGTGGCGAGATCGACCACCTGCAGGACCCCGTGCACGGCCCGGCCGATCGCCGTGCCGTAGCGGCCGCGGCGCCACGCCGGCAGGTCGAGGTCGACGGGACGCTTGGCCAGCCCCGGCTCGACGTCGTCGGGCTCCGGCGCGCCGGCCAGCTCCGCGAACCGATCGTCGTCGCCGTCGACCATGACGTCCACCGCGTCGGCCGCGGCCGATCCCAGCGCCTCCGCCGCCAGTCTGGTGGCCGAGACCGACCGGGGGAGCCGAGCGGTCGCGATCAGCTCGGCTCGCGCCGCACGCCAGGCCGCCAGGTCGCTCACCGCCGGCGCAGGCGGCGCGGTGGCGGCGACCGCCGCGGGTGGGGGCGGGGCCTCGGCGACCGGAGGCAGGAGGACCTGGCTTCCCGCGAGCGCCTCCTGCTGGTCCGGCGGGACCAGGCACGGAGCGAGCAGCTGCGCGCCGGTGTACCGCCGTCGCTCCGTCTTGGCGGGCTCCACGCGGTGGACCGACACCGCGAGGTGGTCCCGGGCGCGGGTGCAGGCCACGTAGAGGAGGCGGATGCGCTCGTGCTGGTCCATCTGCTCGTCGATGGCCCGCGTGGCGTCGAAGCCCTGCTGCTCCAGCCCCGCCCGCAGCCGCAGCCTCTGGCCGTGGGGACCGAAGGCGACCTGCACGCCGCGTTGGCGGCTGCCCCCCAGACTGTTGAAACCGCACACAATCGTGATCGGGAACTCCAGGCCCTTGGCGCCGTGGACGGTCAGCACCCGGACCGCATCCTCGACGTCGGCGACTTCGCGACCGTCGGCCTCGTCGCGGTCGTGGCCGGCGACGCTCTCGTCGTCGAGCACGGCCTCGGCCACGCGGCCGGTGAGGCCGGTCTGGCGCTTGGTCCAGTCGAGGTAGTCGCGCAGGAACCGGCCTCCGGCGTCACTCCAGGCCCGAGCCTGCTCGATCACGAACCGCACCCGGTGCCAGGCGTCGAGCGGTGACGAGCCGGCCAACGCCGTCTCCAGCACCCGCCGGTCCCGCACCAGCCCGTCGAGCTGCTCGCTGGGCGTGCGCCACGACCGGGCTTCGATCCGAGCCCCGAGGTCGGCGAGGCCGTCCCACACCGGATCGTCCCCGTCGAGCCGCTCGGGCCGGGGGGCCAGGGCGCTCCACGTCCCGCCCCGCTGGCGACGCCAGCGGTAGAGGTCGACATCGCTGCAGCCGTAGAGCGGGCTGCGCAGGACGCTCACCACCGCGAGGTCGTCCGTGGGGTCGTCGATCACCCTGAGCGCCAGGAGGAGGGTCCGCACCTCGTCCGCCGCGTAGACGAGGGAGCCCGTGTCGAGCCGGTACGGGATGCCGGCCTCCCGCAGCGCCGTCTCGAGGTGGCCGAGCACCGTCCGGGCGGGGATGAGGATGGCGATGTCCCGTCGCCGGGCCGGCACCGGGGGAGCCCCGCCGGGTGGCCGTACCTCCCAGCCCTCCTGCACGATGCGATCGATGAGCGCGGCCACCTCGACCGCCTCGGCCTGCCGCACGGCGCCGACCAGCGTCTTCGGAGGGTGGGCTTCGGCCCCCAGGACCGTCACGGGCGACCCCACCAGCTCGGTCGTCGGTCGGGCCGACAGCGCCTCGAAATCCGGTTGGGCCTGGCTCCCGTCGTCGGCCTCGGTGTGGGTGATGAGCTGCCCGAAGACGTGGTTGATCCAATCGATGAGGGGCGGGGTGGAGCGGAAGTTGCTGGTGAGGGAGACCGGTTCGGCGGCGACGAGGTCCGGGGTGCGGAGGAACAGGTCGATGTCGGCCCGCCGGAAGCGGTACAGGGACTGCTTGGGGTCGCCGACGAAGAAGAGCTGGCCCGGGCGTGGGGGCCCGTCGTCGCTCGCCTCGGGAGGCACGGCGATGGCGCGGACGATGTCGAGCTGGAGGGGATCGGTGTCCTGGTACTCGTCGAGCAGGAGAGCCTGGTAGCGCTGCGCCAGCTCGCTCCGGACCCGCAGGCCGTGGACCGGATCCCGGACGACGGCCCGGCACAGCACCAAGAGGTCGTGGAAGGTCAGCCGGCCGGACCGGCGGCGGGCCTCGGCCTCGTGAAGCGTGAAGCGAGCCAGCTCGTCGCCCAGGCGGGCGAGGATCGGCTCGACGAGCCGATCGCGGACCGACGCGAGGACGCTGCCCTCCTGCTTGTGGCTGACCAGTCCCTTGAGGGCGTCCCGGGCCACCTTGGGGGAGCCGTAGACCGTGCTGCTCCAGGCGTTCCCGCCCAACCGGCCGGGGTCGGGTCGCTCGCCGTGCTGCACGAGCTCCAGCAGGTCGAGCTCGTCGCAGCCGTCGCGGACGGCCTCGTCGAGCGTCTCGAGCCAGGGGGGCAGCCACTCCTGCACGTAGGCGGCCAGGCTGTCGCCGGGGCCGACGTCCCGGCAGCTCGCCAGCAGCTCACGGCCGGCGATCAGCACGGGGGCCAGGTCGAGTGGTGGGGGCTCGGGGATCGGCTGGTCCGACGACCCGGACGAGGTCCCAGTTGTCGTCGAAGCGCTCGGCCACGCCGCGCAGCTGCTCCGGGGTGATGTCGAGCTCCAGGGCCAGCGTCAGGGTGCGCTCGAGATCGGGCCGGTTGATCAGCTCGGCGTAGAAGGCCTGGAAGCGCTCCTCGAAGTCGATGTCGGACGCGATCTCGTCGAGTACGGCGACGGCCGGGGGGAGGCCCGCTTCGACCGGGTAGGCGGTCAGGATCCGCTGCGCGAACGCGTGGAGCGTGCAGAGCGCGGCCTGGTCGAGCTGGTCGAGGGCGCGGCGGCAGCGGCCGGCGGTGTCGTCGGCGGTGTCGGGGCCGGTGCCGGCCGCCCGGAGTTGGAGCGCCGTGCGCACCCGCTGGCGCAGCTCGTCGGCCGCCTTGTCCGTGAAGGTGATGGCGGCGATGGACTCCATCGGCGTACCGGCCAGGACGAGGGCCACGACCCGCTCGACGAGCTGCGTCGTCTTGCCCGAGCCGGCGCCCGCGGCCACGAACAGGGTGGTGCCGAGGTCGGTGGCGATGCGGCGCCGAGCGTCGTCGTCGGCCAGCGGACCGTCCGCCGGCGGCCCGCCGGGCAGGTCGCCCGTGTCGCCCGCGTCGTCGTCCAGTGTTCACGGGACCAGGGCCAGGTACGGCGCGAGGGCGGGATCGTCCTGCTTGTGCCGCCACTGGCTCCACAGGGTCGCGGTGTCGGCGCCGTCGGGGTCGCAGTACGCGCAGCGGGCCCAGCGCCACGGGTCGGGCGGGTCCGGATGAGCGACGAAGAGGCCCGCGGCGATGGCGCCGTTGATGGCCCCCAGCACCTCGCCCAGCCGGTCGAGCAGGTGCTCGTCCAGGGTGACGGCCTGACGGGACCGACCGGCCTGCTGGTGGTCGAGGTACCAGTACTCGGCCACGATCTCCACCCCCTCCAGGCCGAGCTGCCGCGACGCCGCCAGGCCATAGACCGGGAGCTGCAACCGGCGCCCGCCGAGCAGCGGGTCCTCCTTCTCACCCGCCTCACTTCGGCGCCGCCCGGTCTTGTAGTCGATGACGGCCACTCGCCCAGGACCGACGTCGACGCGGTCGACCTGGCCGGCCAGGGCCAGCAGCTCGCCGCTGGGCAGGGTGAGCTCGACCAGGGTGTCCCGGCCGAACGACAGCTCGGCGACCCTCGGGGTGACCCCGAGCTCCGTGCGAGCCAGGAGATCCGTGGTCAGGAAGCCGGCCAGACGGCGACGCAGCTGGCGCTGCTCGCGCTGCCAATGCAGCGAGACGCCGACGATGCCGCGGAGCTCGGCCGCCCGGCACTGCGCGTCCAACTCCGCCAGCAGCGCGGCGTGGAACGACTCGGACCATGGTTCGCCCGGTCCGGGCACGTCGCCGCGGGCGACGGTGGCCGTGACCACCGCCTCCAGCACCGCATGGACCAGCACGCCCCGGTCACTGGGTCGCAGGCTCAACAGGTCGTCGAGCCGGTCAGGCTCCCGCACCCCGAGCACAGAGCGGACGAAGTAGGCGTACGGGCAGCGGGCCCAGGCCTCCAGTGTGGTCGGCGAGGTGGGCCGGCGGGGGCTCAGGTCGACCCCTTCGGACGCCAGCTCGGCCAGGTTGCCGTCGTAGGGAGTGAAGCGGTCGCTGGCGCGGGCCCGGACGAGGGTGAGGGCATGGCGAAGCGGACCGTCGCTCGCGGCCAGGGGGTGGGCCTCGAGGGGGGAGCCGGTGCGCCAGACCGCGGCGAGCTCCGCGACCGTTGCCTCCTGCTCCGAGCCGGGCGGGCCGGTGGCCGTCGACCCCGGCCCTCCGGTCGCCGAGCCGAGGCCGTCGAGGAAGGAGCGGTGACGGACCGAGCGGGCCGGCGGGCCTTCGCCGCGCAGGTCGGCCAGCCAGCGGGACGGCGGGTGCGCCCGCCCGGTGCGCAGCTCCGCTGCGGGCCGGCTGGCCACGACGGTCGTGCGGGCGGCTGCCGCGACGGCGAGGAGTTGGTGGTGGAGCAAGGCCCGCCGGTCCGCCGCGGTGCGCAGCGCCCCGGCGGTACGGCGACGGCTGGCCTCCGAGAGGAGTGGATCGTCGGTCAGGACGCCGGGCAGGCCGCCCTCGACGAGCCCCAGCACGATGACCAGGTCGGTGTCGATCCCCACCGCCAGGGGAATGGGCCCGACGAACAACCCTTCGCCGAGACGCCCGACGGTGCGCAGGCCGTCCGACAGCTCCGCGTCCACGGCGGCCCGCAGGACGGCACGGTCGACGGCCGGTCGCGTCCCGGCACCGTCGACCGCAGGTCGCGGAGCGGCACCGTCGACCGCAGGTCGCGTCCGCACCGCGACCGCAGGTCGCGACGGCCCGTCGCGTCCGGATCCATCCCGCCGGCCGTGGCCACGGCGTCGAGCCGCGCCAGGCGGGCCAGCACCCGTTCGACGTCCTCCGCCGCCCGCATCTCGTCGGGTGGCCAGGCAGATCGTCGCGACGGCGGACCCAGGACGTGGTCCAGCAACGTCCGGCACCAGGCGGCGTAGGCCGACCACGTCCGGCTGGTCGGCGGCTCGAGGAGGTCCGCGAGCGTCGCCACGAACTGGGCCAGCTCCTCGGCCCGCTCCGCTCGCTCCTCCCGCCAGTCCGCCCGCAGCTCCGGGATCCTCGCCGCGCGGGGCCGGGACGGCGCGGTCGCGCTCGAACGCGGCGAGCGCGGCGAGGCGGTGCTCCCACTGGTCACGCCCGGCGACGACGCCGGCCTCGCGGGCCAGCCGCTCCCATGAGGTCACCGGCCGGCCGGACGTCGGCGGTGCCGAGGCCAGCAGCGCGAACACGTCCCGGCGGCGCAGCACCGGGAGGTCGGCGTCCAGCAGGGCCAGCAGCGTGCGGCCGGCGACCCGCTCGGCCAGCGGCACGTCCGTCACCCCGTTCCAGGGGAGGCGAGCGGCCTCCAGGTGCTCGACCAGCAGGCGGCCGTACACCGCGCCGGGCGCGTGGACCACGGCGACCCGCTCCAGCGGGACGCCTTCTTCTGCGGCGCGCAGCACCCTGCGCATGGCGGCCCGGACCTCGTCGTCCTCGTCGGCGGCGACGACCAGCTCGAAGCCGGGCCGTGAGCGTGCGACCGGCTCCGCGGTCAGCGACCGCTGGTGCGGGCGCGCCCCAACCGGTCCGCGATCCGATCGCGGGGGCCGCCTGCCGTGCCGGTGTCGCCGAGCAGGACCGTGACCTGCCCATGCTCGGCCAGGGCTCGCAGCAGCCGGGCGCCGTGGCCGGTCACGTCCTGGGGCAGGAAGACCAGGAGCGGTCCGAGCTCCGCCGCCGCCGGTCCGGCCGCTGCGGCCGCCGCCACCATCAGGTCCGTCTCGTCGAACCACTGCCCGCTCAGTCGGGCGGTGACGCGGGCGTCGATGGCCAGCACCGCGGCCGCCCGTGCGTCCTGACCGAGACGGTCCCGATCCTGCGGGTCGAGATCGCGCAGCTCGCGGTGGGCGCGGCGCAGCGCCTCCACCGTCGACGGCTGCTCGGCCACCGGTCGGAACAGACCAGGTTCCTCGGCCAGTGCCGCCCTGACTGCCGTCGACACGACTGGCGAGGAGACCGGGACCCGCCCCGACCGGGCCAGGGCCGGCCCGGCCAGCAGCTCCGCCAGCCGGTACAGCGTGACCACCGTGAGTCCGGCCACGCCGCCCCGCCGCGCCAGTGCCCGCCGGGCGGCCACGCCCGCGTAGTTCGAGGGGACGACGACGGTCACCGGCCGGAGGGGCTCGCCCGCCTTGGCCCGCGCCACGCCCTCCGCCAGGGCGTCCACGGCGGCCGCGCCGTAGGGAACGCTGACGAGCTCGAGGGCCATGAGGTTCGATGGTACGCAGGGGGTGGAGCGGGGAAGCCCCGTTCCGGCCGTCGACGATCCTGCGCCGTCGTGCCTGGCGGCTCAGCCCGTGAAGGCCGCCTCCGCCTTGCCTCGCAATTCGGACACCGCCGCGGTGAGACCCTCGGGGTGGCGGTACAGGGCCGTGCCCGTGACGAACACGTTGGCCCCCGCCCGCGCCGCGCCACCGATCGTGTCCGCGCTGATGCCACCGTCCACCTCGATCTCGATGGCCCGGCCGGAGGCCTCGACCATCGCCCGGACGCGGGCGATCTTGCCTTCCATCGACGACAGGTACTCCTGGCCGCCGAAGCCAGGGTTGACCGTCATGACGAGCACGAGGTCGACGAGGTCGAGCACCTCGCTGCAGGCCAGCGCCGGGGTCGCGGGGTTGAGCGCGACCCCGGCGGAGGCGCCCAGTGATTGCACGTGGCCCAGTGTCCGGTGCAGGTGGGTGACGGACTCGGCGTGGACGATGAGCCGCTCGCACCCGGCCGACACGAAGTCCGCGGCCAGCACGTCAGGTGTCAGCATCATGAGGTGGGCCTCGAACGGCAGCGTCGTGTGCTTCCTCGCCGCCCGGATGACGTCCGGGCCGAAGGTGAGGTTGGGGACGAACTGCCCGTCCATGATGTCCCACTGGATCCGGTCGCAGCCCGCCGCTTCGAGCGCGGCGACCTCGTCACCGAGATGGGCCATGTCGGCCGGGAGGACCGACGGCGTGATGCGGATGCGAGGCGTCAGGTCGGACCGGTCCGGGACGTCGGGCGATGAGGTCACCGAGGCGGACGGTAGCCGACGACGCCCGGCCCACCCCGGCCAGCGCTGATCCGAACGGACCGCAGCTCCGTACACCAGGTGTGCGCGACTCGTTCGCCGAAGTCTCCGACGCGGCGCTCGTCCTCGGCATCGCGCGCTACCACCAGGAGGCGCTGGCCGAGGCGTACCGTCGTCACGCCGGCGCGGTCTTCGGCCTCGCCCGGCGGTTGCTGGGCGAGCAGGCACTGGCCGAGGAGATCGTGCAGGAGGTCTTCCTACGCCTCTGGAACGACCCCGACCGGTTCGATCCGTCCCGCGGCAGCTTGCGGAGCTACCTCTTGGCGCATGCCCACGGGCGGGCCGTCGATCTGCTCCGCTCGGAGGGCGCCCGCCGCGCCCGGGAGGAGAAGGACGCCCGGCGCACCGCGGAGGGCGGGTACGACGTGGAGCACGAGGTGTGGGATCTGGCCACGGCCGATCAGGTCCGCCGGTCGATGGGACGCCTGCCCGAGGGCGAGCGCCTCGCCATCGAGCTGGCCTACTTCGGCGGGTACACCTACCGGGAGGTGGCGACCCGGCTCGGCGAGCCCGAGGGGACCGTCAAGAGCCGGATCCGCAACGGGCTGAAGCGGCTGCGGGGCGAGCTCGTCTCGGCCGGGATCTCGCTGGGGGAGGGGTGAGACGATGACGCCGAACGAGATCGAGGCCCTGCTCGGTGCGTATGCCCTCGACGCCGTCGACGACGAGGAACGGCGGGAGATCGAGGCCTACCTGGCCGTCGACCCGCGGGCCCGCGCCGAGGTCGAGATGCACCGGGAGGTCGCCACGCTGATGGCCTTCAGCGGCGCCGCGGCACCGGAGGGGCTGTGGGACCGCATCGCGGGTTCGCTGGACGAGCGGGCACCGGAACCCGGTCCCGAGCTGGCCAAGGTGCTGCCGGCGCGACCGCAGGCGCCACGAGGGCGCCGCTGGTCGACCGCGGTGCTCGTCGGTGCCGCGGCCGCGGCGGCGGTGGCGGCCGCGGTCATCACCGTGGCTGCCGTCCGGGAGCCCGACGCGCCCCCCGCGGCGCTGGACAGCATGGCGCAGGTGTTCGACCGCGCCATGGCCGATCCGGACGCCACCAGGGTGGTGCTGCGCAGCGAGGACGACGCCCAGCGGGCCGTCGCCGTGCTGGAGCCCGGTGGTCTGGGCGTCATCTCCCTCCGTGACCTCCCCGACCTCGGACCCGAGCGCACCTATCAGCTCTGGGGGGTCATCGAGGACGAGGTGATCTCGCTCGGCGTGCTCGGGAACCGACCGGGCGTGGAGCCCTTCACGGTCAGGGGCGACCTCAGCGCCCTGGTCGTGACCGACGAGGTGGCCGGAGGCGTGACGTCGTCGACGCAGCCGGCGCTCCTGGCCGGGACGGTCGCCTGAGTGCCTGTCGGCGGCCGACCTGGCAGGATGGCCACCGTGCCGCTCACGCCCCGCGTCGCGCCCGAGGTGGCGGAGGCGCTGGCCGCCGGCGCGCCGGTCGTGGCGCTCGAGTCGACGATCTTCTCGCACCTCGGGCTGCCCTCCCCGGCCAACCGGGAGGCGCTCGAGCGGTGCCTGGCCGTGGTCCGGGCCGGCGGTGGCGTGCCGGCCGTGACGGCGGTGCTGGACGGGGTGCCACGGGTGGGCGTCGACGCCGCTGAGCACGCCCGCATCTGCGGTCCGGCCCGCAAGGCCGCCGAGCGGGACCTGGGGATGGCCGTCGCCATGGGATGGGAGTACGGCGCCACCACCGTGTCCGGAGCGCTCGCCCTGGCCGCCGCCGCCGGGATCAGCGTGTTCTCGACCGGGGGCATCGGCGGCGTCCATCGCAACGCCGACGCCACCGGTGACATCTCCGCCGATCTCGACGCCATCGCCCACCACCCGCTGGTCACGGTGTGCGCCGGCGCCAAGGCCTTCCTCGACCTGCCCCGCACCCTCGAGCACCTCGAGATGGCCGGCGTGCCGGTGCTCGGCTGGCGGCACGACTGGTTCCCCGCCTTCTACACCCGCTCGTCGGGCCTGCCCGTGCCCCACCGGGTGGAGTCGGCGGCGGTGGTGGCCGAGGCGCTCGCTCACCGGGCCCGACCGGCGACGGGGATCCTCCTCACCGTGCCGATCCCCGAGGCCGACGCGCTCGACGCCGCCAACCTCGACGAGGTCCTCGTCGCCGCCCTCGGCGATGCGGAGGCCAGCAGCATCTCCGGAGCGGCGGTGACGCCATTCGTGCTCGGCCGGATCGGCGAGGTCACCTCGGGCACGAGCATCCCCGCCAACCTGGCCCTCGCCGAGAACAACTGCCGGGTGGCCACCGAGGTCGCCTCCGCGATCGCCGCCCGGCGCTCGTGACGCACCGGGTCGTCGTCGTCGGAGCCGGGTTCGGCGGCCTGGCGGCGGTGAAGGGCCTGCGCGACGCGCCCGTCGACGTCACCCTCGTCGACGCCAACAACTTCCACACCTTCCAGCCGCTCCTGTACCAGGTGGCCACGGCCGGCCTGGACGTGGACGACGTTGCCTACCCGGTGCGGGGGATCTTCCGCCGTCAGCGCAACGTGACCATCCGCATGGCCCGGGTGACCGCCGTCGACCTCGACGATCGGCTCGTCCGCGTCGACCGGGGCCTGCCGCTCCCGTACGACTACCTGGTCGTCGCCGCCGGCGCGGTGAGCAACGACTACGGCGTGCCCGGCGTGCAGGAGCACTGCTTCCCCCTCAAGTCCGTGGACGACGCCGTGCGGCTGCGCAACGCCATCCTCGACCGCTTCGAGCAGGTGGCGGCGTCGCCGGAGCCACCAAGCGACGGCGAGCTCGACGTCGTGATCTGCGGTGGCGGCCCGACCGGGGTGGAGATGGCCGGTGCGGTGCGCGAGCTGTTCACCAAGGTCATCAGCCGCGACTTCCCCGGCGACGAGGTCGGCCAGGCCCGGGTGGTGCTGGTGGAGGCCGCCGACCGGCTCCTGGGCACGTTCTCCACGCTCTCGTCGGACCGGGCCCTGCGGACGTTGCGCCGGCGAGGGGTCGACGTGCTGCTCGGAACGGGCGTGGCCCGGGTCGACGACGGTGGTGTCCACCTCGTCGACGGCCGGCTGCTGCCGTCCCGGACCGTCGTGTGGGCGGCCGGGGTGCGGGCCAGCCCACTGGCCGCGTTGCTCGACCTGCCCCTCGCCCGGGGAGGGCGGCTGCTCGTCGACGACGACCTGTCGGTGCCGGGCCATCCGGAGGTGTTCGCCGTCGGGGACGTCGCCGCCGCCCACCGACCTCGACGGCGCACCGCTACCCCAGGTGGCGCAGCCGGCCATCCAGGGCGGTCGCCACGCCGCCCGCCAGATCCGCCGCCGGCTGCAGGGCCTGCCCGGCGAGCCCTTCCGCTATCACGACAAGGGATCGATGGCCACCATCGGGCGCAACGAGGCGGTGACGGAGCTGCCCCGGGGCATCCGGCTGTGGGGCTGGCTCGGCTGGGTGTCCTGGTTGGGCCTTCACCTCGTGCAGCTCATGGGGTTCCGCAACCGCCTGAACGTGCTCGTCAACTGGGCCTGGAACTACGTCACCTACGACCGCGGCGCCCGATTGCTGGCCGAAGCCGACCGCGAGCTCCGGTGACCGCTTCGAGCTCCGCCATCGATCGCTCGACCCGGGTCAGGAACGCTCGGCGATCCGTCTCGTCCGAGCGGTCCACGCCGTAGAGCGCGATCCAGCGGGTCCTGACCAGCGGGTGGCAACAGGCCCGCATCCGGCGCAGCACGACCCGCTTGCCCGGCTCGCCCTCGACCGCGTTGATCCACTTCGGGGAGCCATGGGTCGTGACGGCCACGAGGTGGCGGAGGTTCGGCAGTCCGGGCTGAGTGCGCCGGGACCCCGGACGCCGGGTGAACGCCACACCGTCGATCCAGACCCGGTCCAGCCAGCCCGAGAGGATGGCCGGCTGCCCGCCCCACCACGTGGGGTACACGAGCACCAGCGCGTCCGCTCGCCGGAGACGAGCGGCGTGCGCCTGCACGTCGTCCGGCCACTCGGCCGGTCGTGACGGTCGGTTCGACCGCTCCCACTCCCACCGGGACAGGCGGGGCTCGAAGCCCTCGGCGTCGAGATCGGCCACGTCCACCGCATGCCCCGCGGCCTCGAGCCCGGCGACGGCGGCGGCCCTCACCGCGGCGACATAGCTGTCGGCCAGCGGGTGAGCCGAGACCAGCAGCACGTTCACGACGAGCCCCGGTCCATCGCCGCCCTCACAGCCGTCCTTACAGCCGGCCCAGGCGCTGCTGGACCCTGGCGAGGAAGGCCTCCCGCTGCGCTGCGGTCGCGGCGTCGACCGAGTACAGGGCCAGCCACGTCGTGCGGCAGGTTCGCGCACACACCATGCGCAGTGCCCGGAGGAAGATGCGGCGACCACTGTCGTGCACGAGCCGGACCCCCGCCCACGAGGACCGGTACGTGCTGATCCCGACCACGGTGCGGACATGGCGCAGATCGGACACGACCTTGTGGGTCCGCTCGTCCAGGTGGAACGCCACGCCGGGCACGAGCACGCGCTCGAGCCAACCCTTCAGCACCGCCGGTGGCCCCGCCCACCAGGTGGGGTACACGAACACCAGGGCGTCGGCCCAGCGGACGAGCTCCGCGTGGCGGGCCACCTGCGGGGAGCAGATGGGGGAGTCGGTGAGGTAGGCCGTTCGTTCCTCGGCCGACATCGCGGGCGCGAAGTCCTCGGCATAGAGGTCGATGGCCGCCACCTCGTGGCCGCCTCGGCGCAGGGAGGTCGTCGCGGTGGCGAAGAGCGCGGCGCTCAGGCTGTCGGGGCTGGGATGGGCATGGACCACGAGCGCCCGCATCGCGGCGCATCGTAGGAGGGTCGTGCTTCCGGGCCCGCGTGCTCGCGTAGCTCGTCGATCAGGACGTCCATGGCCGCATGACCGGTCGCGAAGTAGCGGGAGCGGCGGTGGGCTCCCACGCTCCAACCGAAGCGTCGGTCCGGGTGCAGGGTGATCATCGTCCGCCACCGACCCCACGGGACCAGGTCGAGCTCGACGGGGAGCGGCACCGGCGAGAGCCAGAGGTGCAGGCGGCCGGCGATGGCTCGCAGCTGCGACGCGTCGGACCGGCTCCGCCCGGCCGAATCGACCGACAAGGTGAGCGTGCCTCGCGGTGTCACGATCGGTTCGGCCAGGTGGGGGAGCACGGCGTCGAAGGCGCGGACGGCGTCGCCCGGTGCCATCACGAGGTGCCGTGCGATGGCGATGACGAGGCCGCGCGACGTTTCGTACCCGGCCCCCGCGTTGGGGGCGGCCGGTGTCGCCATCCGCTCCGAGAGCTGGTGCGCAGCGCGCCCGAGCGCGACCCAGCTCTCGTGCACCGCACCCGTGAGGTGCGGGCGGGGCGCCTCCGGGGTCGGCTCGTGTTGCTCGTCCCGTTCGGTGCCGGGGGCGACGACATAGAGCGGCAGCGGGCCGCCCTCGGGCTCGGTGGGAGCCATGGGGCGATCATCGCGCCGCCCGGCGGTGGGGTGAAGCAGGCGGAGCGCTCAGGCCTTGACCAGCTCGACGTCGAGCTCGATCTTCACCTTGTCGCCCACGAGCACGCCGCCGGTCTCCAGGGCGACGTTCCACGTCAGCTCCCAGTCCTTGCGACTGATCTCCGTCTCGGCGGTGAAGCCGGCCCGGGTGCCGCCCCACGGGTCCTGCTGCACGCCGTCGAACGACAGCTCGAAGTCGACGCTGCGCGTCGTTCCGGCCACGGTCAGGTCGCCGCTGAGCACGTAGTCGCCGCCGTCGTCCTTGATGCCCGTGGAGGTGAAGGTCATGGTCGGGTGCTTGTCGACGTCGAAGAAGTCGGCGCTCTTGAGGTGGGCGTCGCGCTGTTCGTCACCGGTGGTCACCGAACCGAGGTCGACGCTGGCCTCGACCCGCGACTCGAGCGGGCTCTCGGCGATCGTGACCGTCCCGGTGAAGGAGGTGAACCGGCCGCGGACCTTGCTGATCATGAGGTGGCGGGCGCTGAACCCGACGATGCTGTGGCTCGGGTCGACGTTCCACACGCCAGGGGTGAGGTCGGACAGGGTGCTCATGGAAGACCTCCAAGGGGGGAGAGCGGTTGCCTAGACAATGATTGTAGCACAAATATTTGTTGACACAACTATTGGTCCCGACCGTAGCATGGGCCCTGTGACCTCGGCTCCTTCGTCTGCGCGCTGGTTGACCGAGCGCGAGCAGCGGGCCTGGAGGGCGTTCGTCTCCGTCTCCTCGGTGGTCATGGCCGAGCTGGACGCCGAGCTGGAGGCGGCCCACGGGATGTCGCTGGGCGAGTACGCCGTGCTGGTCGAACTGTCCGAGGCGCCCGAGCAGCGGCTGCGCATGACGGACCTGGCCGGTCGGCTGCACCTGTCGCCCAGCGGGCTCACCCGCCGCTTCGACCGTCTGGCCCGGCAAGGCCTCGTGACCCGCGAGGCGTGCCCGACGGATCGCCGCGCGGTCTACGCCGGCCTCACGCCGGCCGGCCTCCAGCGCCTGGAGGACGCGGCGCCGGACCATGTGGCCGGGGTGCGCCGTCTGCTCGTCGACCGCCTCGACGACGCCCAGCTCGACCAGCTCGCGGACGCCCTCGAGATGCTGCGGTCGACCTGCGACGAGCCCGCGGGCTGACGCCGCCCGAGTCCCGCCCGGGCCGCTCGGAGCCTGCCGCGGCAGCCGCTCCTCAGACCGTGCGCATGTCTGACGGCAGGTGCTCGACGTCGGACAGGCGGGAGAGCCCGAAGCACCAGCCCTCCCCGGTCGGCAGGGACACCACGCGGGTGAGCGACGCGTGCCCGAGGATGAATCGGTCCCACTCCCAGGGCACCGGGGCCAGTCCGAGCAGGTGGCAGATGGTCACCGTGTTCGTGCCGGCGTGAGCCACGAGCAGGACGCGGAGCTCCGGGTTCGTCACCCGCCACACCGGCAAGGTCTCGTGGGCGGGTTCGATGCCCCGCTCGGCCAGGAAGAGCTGCGCGCCGAGGCGGATGCGGGCCACGAAGTCCCGGACCGGCTCGCCTCCCTCGAGCCCGTCCCAGCGCTGATCGGGCGGCCTGGCCCGCTCCTCGGCGAAGGCCTCCTCGGCCCGCTCGGCCGGGGTGCCGTGCCACACCGGGTTGCGGATCTCCTCCAGCCAGTCATCGATCACCTCGTCCTGGCCCAGGTGGGCCAAGAGGGGTGCCGCGGTCTGCCGGGCCCGGGTCATGGGCGAGACGAAGATCTGGTCGAAGTGCTCGCCGGCCAGGCGGTCGGCGAGGCGCTCGGCCTGCTCGTGCCCGCGGGTCGTCAGGGGAGGGTCGTCGACGCTGAAACCGTCTCTCACCCATTCGGGCTCTCCGTGGCGGACCAGCACCAGCTCCATCGCCGGCGACTGTAGAGGCGCGTCCCTCCGCGGACCCATCCGCCGGCGTTGCCGGATCGAAGAGCCGGGCGATGACCGATGACGCCTTCCTCGCTGCCGTCGACGCCGGACGGGAGCCACGGGACCACGTGGCGAACCTGCGGCTGGCCTGGCTGCTCCTGGACCGTGACAAGGGGGCGGCCGACCGGGAGTTGTTCGTGGCGCTGGGGCGCCGCGCCCGGATCACCGATGGTCGGGTCCACTGCACGCGGACCACGGCCTGGCTCGCCGTCGTACGGGCGGCCCGGGCGGCGGTGGGCCCGCGGGGTCGGGTTCGCCGAACTGCTCGTCGCTTCGCCCCGAGCTCCTCGAGCGGCGTCTGCTCGACCGTTACTACGAGCCGGCCACACTGACCGATCCGCGTGCCGCCGCCGTGTTCGTCGCCCCCGATCGTCGCCCCCTCCCGGGCGCGCGGGCGTGGCTCCTCGCTGGCTGACCGTCCCCCGGGTCGGGCTAGGGTGGCCGCCGGTTCAGCCGCCGACCAGGAGGGGTGCACATGGCCATCGGGCCTGTGGAGTACATCATCATCGGGTTCCCCGAGAACAACTTCAAGGGCGAGATCGTCCCTGCGCTGGCCGACCTCGTCGAGAGCGGCACGGTGCGCATCCTCGATCTGGTCTTCGTCATGAAGGACGCAGACGGCACCGTGACCACGGTCGAGTACGAGGATCTTCCCGGCATGAGTGACCTCGAGGGGGAGGCCGACGGCCTCCTCAGCGAAGAGGATCTGGAGATGGTGTCGGAGGTGTTGGAGCCCAACTCCTCCGGCCTCATGATCGTCTGGGAGGACCTTTGGGCCACCCGGCTGGCCGCGGCCTTACGCGACGCCGGCGGGGTCATTCTCAGCGGGGAACGCATTCCCCACGAGATCGTCGAAGCCGCGTTCGAGGGCATCTCGGCCGGTTGAGCAGGAAGCGAGGGTAGAGACAGATGATGCGAAGAGGGGTCGGACGACGCGGTCGGCCGGGCTTGGTCGGCACGATGGCCCGCACAGCGGTGGTCGCCGGGACGGCGACGGCGGTGGCGGGCGGAGTTTCCCGCCACCAGCAGTCCAAGGCCCAGGACCAGGCCGATGCCGAGGCAGCTCAACAACAGGAGGAGATGGCCCAGCAGCAGGCCATGGCCGACCAGGCGGCCGCCAACGCCGCCGCCCAGCAGGCCGCCGCAGCACCAGCCGCTCCGGCCGAGGACCCGACCGTCACCAAGCTGAAGGAGCTGGCCGGTCTCCACGAGCAGGGCATCCTGACCGACGAGGAGTTCGCCTCCGCCAAGGCCAAGCTGCTCGCCTGAGCGGCGCTCGCCAGCGCCTGAGCAGGCGGGGAGGCTGGGACGATGAAGGACAGCCTGACGATCGGGGTCGAGGGCCTCACCCGCCACGCCGTGACGGCCGACATGTCGCCGCCGCACCTGCCGCGGGTCGTCCTGTCGACCCCGACCATGATCCAGCTCATCGAGATGACATGCCTTCACGCGGCCCAGGAGCACCTCGAGGACGGCGAGACGACCGTGGGCACCCATGTGTGCGTCAGCCACGAGGCGGCGGTCTTCGAGGGTGAGGAGTTCGAGATCGTCGGCCGGCTGGCGGAGGTGAACCGGCGCCGGCTGACGTTCGAGGTCGAGGTGACTGGCCCGCAGGGCGTCGTCAGCCGGGGGACACACGAGCGGGCGGTGGTGTCCCTGGACAGGATGGGCTGAACGGTGCGGCGGTCGCGAGCGGCGCTGTTCGGGCTGGGGTTGGCGGCGTGGGTGGCGGCGTGCGGCGATCCCGTCGTGGTCGACACCGCGACGCCGGACACGGCCGCCACCACGAGCAGCAGCGTCCCCGGCGCGGGCGGGCTGTCCATCGTGCAACTCGGCGACTCCATCGCCTCCGGCGAGGGCACGCTGTACGGCTACGAGTACGACGCCCACACCCAGGAGTGGACCGGGGGAGACATCTCCGTGAAGTGGCCCGGCCCGTACCCGCTGTGTCACGACTCGCCCGACGCCTACGGCAACATCGTCGCCGCCTACTTCGACGCCGAGTTCGCCCAGTTCGCGTGCACCGGCGCCACGTTCGCGGCAGGCATCTCGGCGCCCGAGACCGACGACGGCACCGTGCTGCGCCCCGCCCAGTTCGGCAACTGGGCGACGCAGGCCGACCTCAACGCCGAGTACGACGCGGCCCAGCCGGACGTGGTGCTCGTGACCTTGGGCGCGGACGACCTGCACTTCGTGTCCATCGTCGAGGCGTGCATCGAGAACGGCTACGAGTACGCCTTCGACCTCGCGGACCTGGAGTGCACGAGCACCAACCCCGGGGCCACCATCCAGAAGGACTACTTCGACTTCCTGCCCACGCTGAGGGCCAACTACGCCACGCTCGTCGACTGGATCGCAGCGCGGGCGAAGGCGAACAGCGTGGTGGCGCCGAAGGTGGTCATCACCAACTACGCCAACCCGCTCCCCGCCGCCGGCACCAAGTGCCCCGACACGAACTGGCTCTACCCCGAGCAGACCGAGTACCTGGCCAGCCTCGTCGACGACCTGAACGGCACCATCCGCCAGACGGTCGAGGGCCTCGGCCCGGACGTGGGCTTCGCCGACATCTCGACGGCCTACGAGCCCCAGGGCGTCTCCCACATCTGGTGCACGGACGCCCCGTGGGCGTACGGGCTGTCGATCTACAAGGTCACCGAACCCTCGAGCTTCGAGAGCCAGGCGCCCTTCCATCCCACGCCGCAGGGACAGGAGAGCATCGCCGCGCACGTCATCCCGGCCGTCCGCTCGCTCCTCGGCTAGCGGCGCCGGGGTCACGAATCGGCGAACGTGACCTCGACCATCGGTGCCGTGGCGACGAGATCGTCGAGGGCCGCTTCACCCCGGTACCACGTCGCCGCGGCGTGGGCGAGCACGGTGCGGCGGGTCTCCCGGTCCGTGACGAGCGCGGCCCGGGCGGGCAGATCGGCGTGCACGCGCTGCTTGAGGTGCACGGTGAAGTCCGGATGGGCGGCGAGGTTGGCCAGCCAGTCACGCGGCCCAGGAGTCCCGGTGATGAAGTAGCGGCCGTCGATGTGGAGCATCCAGATCTCGATGCGACGGGGCTGCCCGGTGCGGGCGCCGATCGTCGTGATGTCGACGGTCAGATCGTCGCTCAGCGCCCGGAGGGTGCGATCGTCCATCAGGCGCCGATGGTGACAACCACCCGGCCCTCGGCCTTGCGGTCGGCCAGGTGGCGGATGGCCTGACCACCCTCGGCCAGGGGGAACGTGGCCGAAACGTGGGGCTGGAGCCGGCCGTCGCCGAGCATGGCGACGAGCTCGAGGCCGTTGGCCGCGGCGCGGTCGGGCTCGTGCTGCACGAAGGCGCCCCAGAAGACCCCGACGACCGAGCACCCCTTGAGCAGCGGCAGGTTGAGCGGGAGCTTGGGGATGTCACCGGCGGCGAAGCCGATCACGAGGTAGCGGCCCGCCCAGGCCGTCGAGCGGAGGGCAGGTTCGCTGAAACGACCACCGACCGGGTCGTAGACGACGTCGGCGCCCCGGCCGCCGGTGAGCTCGCGCACCGCAGACTTGAGGTCCTCCCGCTCGTAGTCGATCGTCATGGCCGCACCCCGCTCGCGGCACACGGCCAGCTTGGCCGGGCTGGACGCGGCGGCGATGACCGTGGCCCCCATGGTGGCGCCCAGCTCGACCGCGGCCAGGCCCACACCGCCCGCCGCGCCGAGCACCAGCAGGGTCTCGCCGGCTTGCAGCGCAGCTCGGTCCCGCAGCGCGTGGAACGAGGTGCCGTAGGCGTAGAGGAACCCGGCTGCGGCTTCGAACTCGACGCCCTCGGGCAGGGGGACGACCGCAGCCGCCGGGGCCCGCACCTGCTCCGCCATGCCTCCCCAGCCGAGCGGGAGGATCACGCGGTCCCCGACCGAGACCGTGCTCACCTCGCCACCGACCGCGGACACCAACCCGGCGACCTCGCCCCCGGGTGAGAACGGGAAGGAGGGCTTGAACTGGTAGAGGCCCTGGATCATGAGCACGTCGGGAAACGTCGCCGAGCAGGCTCGCACGTCCACGACCACGTCGGCCGGCCCCGGCTCGGGAGCGTCGACGTCTTCGACCGCGAGGGACTCCGGCGGTCCGAACTGGTGGCAGAGCAGGGCGCGCACGGCCGCCGAGCGTACGCGCCCGGTCCCGTCAGATGGCGCGAGGGGAGAGTTGGGAATGGTCACCCATTATGGGATGGAATTGGGTACGATCCGCCTCGTGCGTGTGATCGTCGACAAGGTGGGCCGCATCGTCATCCCCAAGCGGCTGCGGGAGCAGGCTGGCATCACGGCCGACACCGAGTTGGACATCGTGTTCGATGGCCTCGCCATCCGGCTCGAGCCGGTGCGTGACGCACGAGCGCGTCGTCGACCACCGTGACGGTCTGCCTGTCCTGCGCGCCGTGCCCGACGGCGTGCTCACCGACGACGTCGTCCGCGCCCTCCGTGATGAGCAGCGTTGACACTCGTTGGGCGGTCGACACCAGCGTCGCAGTCGCCTCCCTGGATGCCAGCCACGAGGCCCACGCGGTCTGCCGTGAGGTGCTGATCCGGCGGCGACCGGCCTTGGCTGGGCACGCACTCTTCGAGACGTTCTCGGTCCTCACCCGGCTACCCGCACCGTTCCGACTCACACCTCGGAGCGCGGTCGCTGTCCTCGACGAGGCTTTCCCCGCGGCGGAGCTGGCCGAGCGGAGACGACTACGCGGAGCTCTGGCCGAGCTGGCCCGGTCGGGGTTGGTCGGCGGTGCGGTCTATGACGCCCTGGTCGGTTGGGCGGCGCGGGCGGCGGGCCAGGTCCTCATCACCCGGGACCGCCGCGCGGAGCGCGCCTACCGGGCCCTGGGCATCCCCTACGAGTTGGTCGGACTGTCCTAGGGCGACGCTGTCGAGCGTCAGGCTCCGTCCGGGCCGACGTCGGTCAACCCGTTCCAGAACGCTTCGTCCTCGTAGCCGAGGGCCCAGAGGGAGCTCCCGCTGAAGCCGGCCGCCTCGGCCAGCGCGGCCCGGGCCAGGGCACCTTCACCGTCGACGTAGCGGACCTGGCGGGTCTGGGTGCACGAGTTCGCGCCGTCCGACAGCTCCAACTGGTAGGTGAAGGCCCACTCCCCGGTCGTCTCGTCGTACACGGGCTCGGCTCGGCGCCGTCGGGCCAACTCGGGCGCCGAGCGGGCCGTGACGCCGGTGCGACCTTCCTCCTCGCCGGCCGGGCAGGTGCCCGTGGTGGCCACCACCCAGTTGTAGCCGTAGGCCGGGATGCCGAGCACGAGCTTGGCCGGGTCGCCGCTGGCCGCGACCGTCCCGTCGATGGCCTGCTGCACCCAGTCGAGCGGCGCGATCGGACCGGCGGAGGCTGTCGAGTAGTCGTAGGCCATCACGCGGATCCGGTCGACCAGCGGCGCGATGGCCGCGTAGTCGTAGACCCAGTAGCCGCTGTCCGCGGTCTGGCCGGTGTCGTACACGGGCGGGATGCTGACGGTGAGCGTGCGCCCATCGTCATGGAGTCGCTCGGCCAGCTCGCCGACGAACGCCACCCAGTTCGGGCGGGTTGTGGCCCAGGTGGAGCGATCGTCGGCGAAGGCGAACTGCTCGTAGTCGATGTCCAGCCCTGCGAAGTCGCCGGCGGCGGCGAAATCGGCCAGCGCCTGGACGTGCCGGGCGCGCTGCGCCGGATCGGCCAGCAGCGCAGCCATTTCGCCCGGCGGGAGCGCGTCGACGACCGAGGGGACGATCCTGGCGTCGGCATCCCGCGCCGAGGACAGGAAGGCCTCCACCTCGGTCGCGGGCGCGTTGCCGTCCACCACGATGCGGTCGACGCCCTCGGCCGCGTACCAGAACGGCGAGAGCTCCCGGAGCTCGTCCGAACGCTGCGCGACCTCCGGCAATGAGTCCTCGAGGGCCCAGTACGGCGCCCAGGCATCGAGCCCGGTGGTCGGTTCCGGCGTGTCGTCGCCTCCGCCGGGCCGCAGGAACAGCACGAGCGCGGCGACCAACGTCACCACGCCGCAGCCGACGAACACGACGATGCGCCGCCGCCCGGCGAGGTGCCCGTGGCGTGGTTCCTGTGCGTCGTCTGCTGGCGCGCTGTCGGGCGGGCCGCCGGTCGCGGCGTCGTCGGGCATGTCGAGGCGTTCAGGCCCGCTCGGTCCGCTTGACCCCCTGGCCCGGTCGCCACAGTTCGATGACCAGACGGTCGCCGTCGGGATGCAACGAGGTCAGCACCACCTCCGTCAGTTGCAGACGGAACAGGTGCATCGGCCCCGGCGGGGCGGGGACGTCATCCATCAGCCTGGCGATCTCGTCCGGATCGGTGACCTCGACGGCGAGGCCGGCGATCTTCGCGTCGCCCCCCTCCATCGACCCGTCCCCGGGGTTGGCGTGGATCGCGAACCGGGGATCGCGCTGGAGGTCCCTCGCCTTCACGGCCTCGGGCATGCTGCCCAGCAGGAGATCCGGTGGCCGCAGCACGACCTCGGTCCCGCTCACCCGGGGCGCGCCGTCGCTGCGCACCGATGCCAGCACGTGGTGCTTCGTGGCGGTCAGGCGGGCCTCGACGGCCGCCGCGAGCTCAGGGGCGTCCGCGGCGAATGTCCCCCACGAGGCGGTCTCAGGTGTGGCCGTCATCGATGCCCGACGATACGGGCCGGGGCCGGTAGATGGCGACGTGCCGGATGGACCAGACCGGCGCACCGTCGGCGACCACGACCACGTCGAGCTCGACGAAGTCGTGGCCCTTGCGCTCGAACACCCTGGTCACCGACCCGCGGGTGGAGACCTGCTGGCCCTCCGTGACGGTCCCGTGATGGGTGGTGTCGCTGGAGACGTGGATCCACGGACCGAGCCGCACGCTGCGGGACAGGACGTCGTTGGCTCCCCGGATGAGCCAGCCGGGGTGGGCGAGCTGAGGGAACGGCCAGCTCGCCGGCTGCTCGCCGATGGCCGCCAGCAGCGTCGCCTGTGCCTCCGCCGTCCAGGTCCGGTCGTAGGTCCCGAGCGCGACCGTCTCGAGGACATCGGGTTCGGCCGGCGGGCGCGCCTCGGGGTCGGGCAGGGCCACGGCCGCGGGGACGGATGGCGGCGGTGGGCTGGCTCCTGGGATGGGCAGCGTGGCCGTCCCCCGCGCCCGGACGTCGCCCTGGGGTCCGACCGCCTCGAGCTCGCTGGTGCCGTCCCGGCCCGCCACCAGGCGGAGCTCGATCTCCTCGCCGTCGTAGACGGGCTGGAAGAACCGGGCGGTCATCGTCCCCCGCTCCAGCCAGTCCCTGCCCCAGCGCACGGCCGGGAGGGTGCTCAGGTAGGCGTAGACGGTGACGCCGGGGACGAGGCCACCGCGGAAGCCGTACTCGGCGGCCACCCGATCGTCGTGGATCCGGTTCTCGGACTTCTCGGCGTCGTTGCGGGCGATGACCCGCCGGGTGAGCGCCGCCTCCCCGCGCTCAACTCTGGCCTCAGGGGTCGACATCGGCCGGCTGGCTGCTCGCGGCCGGGTCGTTGTCGCCGTCGTCCTGCCGGCGGGCGTCCCGCTTCTCGGCCCGGAGCGACGCGACGATGGTGATCGTCAGCACCAGCGCGATGACCCCCAGGCTCACGTACGTGGGCATGTGGTACACCTCGACCATGATCATCTTGATGCCGACGAAGGCCAGGATGACGCCGAGACCGATGTTGAGGTAGCGGAACCGGTCGGCCATGCCGGACAGCAGGAAGTACAGCGCCCGCAACCCGAGGATGGCGAAGGCGTTCGACGCGAAGACGATGAACGGCTCGCGGGACACGGCCAGGATGGCTGGGATCGAGTCCACCGCGAAGACCACGTCGGTGGTCTCCACGAGGATGAGCACGGCGAAGAGCGGCGTGGCCAGCAGCTTGCCGGTGCGGCGGGTGAACATCTTCTGGCCGTCGTACTCGGGCGTCGACGGCACGACGCGCCGGACGAGCTTCAGGATCGCGTTGTTCTCCGGGTGGACTTCCGCTCCCTTGTGCCGGGCGACCCGGAAGGCGGTGATGATCAGGAAGGCGCCGAAGACGTAGAGGATCCAGTCGAAGGCCTCGAGCAGGGCGACGCCGGCGAAGATGAAGATGGCCCGCAGCACCAGGGCACCGAAGATGCCCCAGAACAGGACGCGGAACTGGTACTTCTGGGGCACCGCGAAGTAGCTGAAGATCACGGCCCACACGAAGACGTTGTCGACCGACAGGGACTTCTCGATGAGGTAGCCCGACAGGTACTCGCCCGCGGCCTGCCCGCCCTGCCAGCCGAGGATGACGAACGTGAAGCACAGGCCGATGGTGATCCACACGGCCGATTCGATGGCGGCTTCCTTGAAGCTGATCTCGTGCGGTGTGCGGTGCACGATCAGCAGATCCGCGACGAGGAGGAGGGCGATGGCGCCCACCAGCGCCCCCCAGGCCCAGAGGGGGACGTCGAAGCTGGCGAAGTTCGTGCTCGAGGAGGAGGTGGCGGCGAGCATGACGGTGGAGGAGAACCGTACCCGTCAGCGACGCCCGTCAAGCGGTCGGAGGAGGCACCTGCTCGGCCGGCTCAGCCGGCAGCGACCTCCAGCAGCTCGACGTCTCCGGACGGCTCGACCAGCGCGAACGGCAGTCGGGCCGGGATGGCCACCGCGTCGGCCTCGCCGAGGGCGTGGACCGTGGGCTCGTCGAGCGATCCGGACAGCCGGAGCTCGATCTCGCCCTGCAGCACGAACAGGAAGAGCAGCTCACCGTCGTGCGCCACGGGGGCGGAGGCCTGGGACGCGGACGGACCAGGCCGGAGGACCCTGACGCCGGCCAGGCCGTCGGTGGCCCGGGCGATGCCGGTGTCGCGGGCGTCGAACCCGGGCAGCCAGCTCGGCTGCCACGTCGCGGACGTGGCCTCGTGGCGCACGAAGCGTTGGCCGCCGAAGTCCCGGTCCGGCCGCACCTCCGCCGTGGGCAGCGGCAGCTCGTGGTCGAGCAGGGTGACGTGCTCGGCCGGGCAGCTCAACTCGACGACCTGGAGCCCGGGCGAGGCCTCCAGGACGCGATGGCGGATCCCCGGCGGCTGCAGGACGCAGTCACCGGCCTGGAGCACGAACGGCGGGCCCTGGTCCTCGTAGACGACGCGCACCCAGCCCCGGTGGCAGAAGATGAGCTGGAAGCGGATGCGGTGGTGATGGACGTAGTCGGGGACCGGCCCGCCCTCCGGGATGGCGATGTGCGAGGCGATGAAGCGCCCGCCGAGCCGGTCCGGGAGGAGGTCCCGGTACTGCATCCCCGCGCGACCGGTGACCCAGCGGTCGGGCCCGTCCGCCGTGGTGATCACCAGGGATGGCTGCAGCGGTGGGATCTCGAGCGGCGGGTCGTCCGGGACGAGCTCGATGAGTGTCCCGTTCGGCGCCACCAGCGCGTCCTCGCCCTGTGCGATGCCGTCGGCGGCGGTCACCGGCAGGCGGAGCAGCCCCGGGGCGCCGTCGACCCCGCGGTCGAACTGGAGGCGGAGCCCGTGGCCCTCGATGGTCGCCACCTGCGGGTCGTCGGCGGGGGAGATCGACAGCAGGCGGAATCCGAGGTGGTCCAGGAAGTAGGCCACCGTGGCATCGAGGTCGCCCCCGGGGAGGACCACCAGCGCGGGGCCGGCGGTGGCCACGCCCGCCGGGCTGGGGATCGCGGTCACCCCTGCGAGCCTACGGCCACGTCCGAGCCATAGGAGGATCGTCTCGCGGAGCCCAGTGGCGAAATCCGCAACGGTGCTCCGCGAGAGTCGGCGCTCGACCGGCTCGAACGGCTCGGCGGCCGGATGGACGCCACGCCGCAGTCAGACGGGCTCCCGCTGCTCGGCTGAACCGGTCAGAGGGCGACCGGTTTGGCGTGGGAGGCTGCCGCCGTGCGCGCCGACCGGCTCGTTGCCATCCTCCTGCTCCTGCAGACCCGCGGTCAGGTCACGGCGGCCGAGGTGGCCGCCGAGCTGGAGGTGTCGGAGCGCACGGCCCGCCGTGACCTCGACGCCCTGGGCATGGCCGGGGTGCCCATCTACTCGCTGCGGGGGCGCAACGGTGGCTGGCGGTTGGCCGGCGGCGGCCGGACGGACCTGAGCGGTCTCACGGAGCCCGAGGCCCGCGCCCTGTTCCTCGTGGCGGGGCCCTCCTCGGCCGCCACCCCGGAGGTGCGGGCCGCGCTGCGCAAGCTCATCCGGGCACTGCCCGAGTCCTTCCGGACCCAGGCCGAGGCGGCGTCCAGCGCCATCGTCGTCGACCCGGCCGGCTGGGACCAGACCGTGCCGTCCCGGCCTCCGCCGCCCTACCTGGACACGCTGCAGACCGCGGTGGTCGAGGGTCGCCAGGTGGTGCTCGGCTACGTGGACCGCGCCCGCGCCGAGACCGAGCGCCAGGTGCACCCGCTCGGCCTGGCCAGCAAGGGCACCGTCTGGTACCTCGTGGCGGCGACCGACGCCGGGCTGCGCACGTTCCGGATCGATCGTGTGCGATCGGTCGGGCTGACGGACGAGCCGGTCGTGCGACCGGACGGCTTCGACCTGGCGGAGGCCTGGCGCCTCATCACGGACGCCGTCGACCAGCAGCGGCTCAGCGCGTGGGCCCGGGGCACGGCCGACCCGGGGGTCGTGGGCTACCTGCGATCGGTCTTCGGCCACCGGGTCCGCATCGGCCCGGCGGGGCCCGACGGGCACGTGGCCATCGAGGTGCGGGCCCAGAGCGACTGGGCTCTGGCCCGGGCGCTGTGCGCGTTCGGCTCCTCGGTGGAGATCCTCGATCCGCCGGGAGTGCGCGAGCGCCTCGGCTGGTTGGGCCGCCAACTGGCCGGCCTCTACGGGGAGGACGTCAGCCGGGAGTGACGGCTGGACGATTCTTGGCGTCGAGTCGGTGTCGCGCCATCCGCCAGGTGACGACGACCACGGCGCTCGCGGCAGCGCCGATGGCGAGCGCCTCCACCAGGGTCGTCCACGGGATGTAGAGGGCGAAGAACTTCCGGGTCGAGGGGAGGAGCATGGCGAGCGTGAAGAGGCCACCCATGGAGGCGATGAGCGCGATCTTCCACGGCACGAGGGGCTGGGCGACGAGGAACAGGACCACGAGCCCGATGACCATGGCGACGACCGTGGCGGCCGTGCGCGACTCATCCGGCTGGACCTCCTGGGCGCGCGCGAGGGCGTAGGCGATCATGACGGCGATGGCCGTGATGAGGCCCGTGGGCACGGAGACCGCCAGCACTCGGTTGAGGAATCCCGGCCGGTAGCGCTCGTTGCTCGGCGCCAGCGAGAGCACGAACGCAGGGAGGCCGATGGTGAGCATGCTGACCAGCGTCAGGTGGCGGGGCAGGAACGGGTAGGGCACGGCGACGATGGCCACGGTCACCGCCAGCGCGGCGGAGTACACGTTCTTGATCAGGAACAGGCTGGCCACCCGCTCGATGTTGGAGATGACCTGCCGGCCTGCGGCCACCACGCGGGGGAGCTGCGAGAACCGGCCGTCGAGGAGCACGATCTGGGCGACGGCACGGGTCGCCGGCGCGCCATTGCCCATGGCGACACCGATGTCGGCGTCCTTGAGGGCGAGGGCGTCATTGACGCCGTCTCCGGTCATGGCGACGACGTGGGCCTTCTGTTGCAGGGCGTGCACGAAGGCCCGCTTCTGGTTCGGGGTCACGCGCCCGAACACGGTGCTGGTGTCGAGCACGTCCGCCAGCGCGGCCGGGTCCTCCGGCAGTCTCCGGGCGTCGACGGGCTGGTCGGCGTGGGGAACGCCCACCCTCGTCGCCACGGCCCCCACGGTGCGCGGGTTGTCCCCGGAGATGACCCGCAGGCCGACGTCCTGCGACTGGAAGTAGCGCATCGTGTCGGCGGCGTCCGGGCGCACCTGCTCCTCGAACGTGAGCAGGGCGACCGGCGCCAGGGGAGTGGGCAGCGTCTCGTCCTGGAGCGCGGCGTCGGAGCGGGCGACGAGGAGCACCCGCTGGCCCGAGCTCGACAGGTCGTCCACACGAGCGCGCAGGACGTCATCGGGTGGGCAGGCGGTGAGGAGGATCTCGGGCGCGCCCATGACCCAGCTGGTCGCGCCCGCGCCGCCGGTGCCGTCGAAGGTGGCGCCGCTCCACTTGCGGGCCGACGAGAAGGGGACGGTTGCGGTCCGGTGCCAGCCGTCCGCCGGCGGGAAGGCGGCGCCGAGCGCGCCGAGCGTGGCGTTGGGATGCGGGTCGTCGGCCAGGGCGCCCAGCGCGAGCTCGGCCTCCGTCCGGTCCTGTTCCCCGCCCACCAGGTCGAGCGCGCCGAACGTGATGGTGCCGTCCGTCAGCGTGCCGGTCTTGTCGAGGCACACCACGTCGACCCGAGCCAGCCCCTCCACCGCCGGCAACTCCTGGACCAGCACCTGGCGCCGGGCCAGCGTCAGGGCGCCGACGAGGAAGGCGATGCTCGTGAGCAGCACCAGACCTTCGGGCACCATCCCGACCAGGGCAGCCACCGTGCCCACGACGGCGTCCTCCCTGGTCTCGTTGCCCCGCGTCAGCTGACTCACCAGCAGGATCGGCCCGATGATGACCAGTGCCCAGCTGATGTAGCGCAGCAGCGCGTTGATGCCGGCCATCAGCTCGGACTTCGACCGGGTGAACTTCTTGGTCTCCGCGGCCAGCCGCTGCGCGTAGGCGTCGGCGCCGACCGCCGTGGCCTGGAACGTGCCCGACCCGGCCACCACGATCGAACCGGAGAGCACCTGGTCGCCGGTCTTCTTGTCGACTGGGTCCGACTCGCCGGTGAGCAGCGACTCGTCGATCTCCAGCCCGTCGGTCTCGAGCACCGTGCCGTCGGCCAGCACCTGGTCCCCGGTCTGCAGCCGGAGCACATCGTCGAGCACGACATCGTCGAGGGCGATCTCCTGGTCTGCGCCGTCCCGCACCACCCGGGCGCTCGGCGCGTTCAGCACCGCGAGGCGGTCCAGTGTGCGTTTGGCGCGCAGCTCCTGCACGATGCCGATGAGCGCGTTCCACACCACCACCAGACCGAACAGGGCGTCGGCCGGCGAGCCGACCGCGAGGACCGCCACGAAGAGCACGCCGAGGATGGCGTTGAAGCGCGTGAAGACGTTGCTCCGGATGATGGCGGAGAGCGGCCGGCTGGTCTGCTTGTCGACCCGGTTGACCTTCCCCGCCGCCACGCGCTCGGCCACCTGCGCGGCCGTCAGGCCCATGGCCGCGGTCGTGGCAGTCGGCAACGGGCCCACGAGACGGTGAGGGTACCCGTGCCCATCCCTTCCTGCGGCGCGCCGCCGCCCGGGGCTTCTGGCGCGGTGCTGTCGCGGACGGCGCGACGATCCTTCACCAGAAGGCCCCGGCGCGGCCCGCGGAGTCGCCGGTGCGGCGGGCGGCCGGTGAGAATGTCGCATCGCCGACGACCAGCCAGGACCGCCATGCCTCTCCCCGTGACCGAGCCGCTGACCGCCTCCGACGGCGAGATCGTTGCCGCGCTGGCCGAAGCCGAGCTGCCGGCGCTGCTTCCTGCGCTGGTTCACCTGACGGGCGACCGCACGCTGCTCGACCGCGATCTACGTGTCGACCCCCTGCTGGCCAACGAGCCTCAGGCCGGGCTCACGCCCGATCAACAGACGCGGATCCGGACGATCGCGGCCCGTGTCCTTGCCCGATGGCGTGACGACGGCTGCCCTCCGGCGGCATCGCCGACGCACGAGTTGCTGCTGGAGCTCATGGAGTTCGCCGTCGGGGGCGGCGAGATGGAGGACTATCTGCCGCTCCTCGAGGAGGAGCTGGGCGTGACGCCGGACGACCGCCGGGCACCGACCTGGCACAAGGACGAGGTGGCGCCCGATCGTCCGTTCACCGTCGCCGTCATCGGGGCTGGGATGTCGGGCCTGCTCGCCGCCCATCGGCTGGCCCAGGCCGGGGTGCCCTTCGTCGTGCTCGAGAAGAACGAGGAGGTCGGCGGGACCTGGTGGGAGAACACCTATCCCGGGTGCCGGGTCGACAACCCGAACCACCTCTACAGCTACTCCTTCGCCCAGAAGCACGACTGGCCCGAGCACTACTCCACGCAGCGCGCGCTGCTGTCCTACTTCCGCAGCTGTGCCGACGAGCTCGGCCTGCGCCCCTTCATCCGCTTCGGCACCGAGGTCAGCTCCGCCGTGTACGACGACGACGGCGGCCGATGGACGCTCGTGGTGCGGAACCCGGACGGGACGACCGAACGCCTGGAGGCCGATGCCGTCATCAGCGCCGTCGGCCAGCTCAACCGGCCCCTCATGCCGGACATCCCGGGCCTGGACACGTTTGCCGGGCCGGCCTTCCACTCGGCCCGGTGGGACCACGACGTCGATCTGCGCGGCCGGCGGGTGGGGGTGATCGGCACGGGGGCGAGCGCCGCGCAGTTCATCCCCATCGTCGCCGAGCAGGCCGCCGAGCTGCTCGTCTTCCAGCGGACGCCGAACTGGTTGGCCCCGACGGCCGACTACCACGAGAGCGTCACGGACGGGCAACGGTGGCTCTACACCCACGTGCCGTCCTACAGCCAGTGGCACCGGTTCCTCATGTTCTGGCGCCTCGGCGATGGCGTCCTGCCGACGGTCACGGTCGACCCCGCCTGGCAGCCCCACGACCGAGTCGGTCAGCGAGCTCAACGACCTCGCCCGGACGCTCCTGACCGGGTACCTGGAGCTCGAGTTCGCCGACCGGCCCGACCTCCTGTCGAAGGTGATCCCCTCCTATCCGGTCGGAGCGAAGCGGATCCTGCGCGACAACGGCATCTGGGCCCGGACCTTGCGGCGCGACAACGTGCGCCTCGTGACCGAGAAGATCACGGAGATCAGCACATCCGGGGTCGTCACGGGCGACGGGGCCGAGCACCCGGTCGATGTGCTGATCATCGGCACCGGCTTCGAGGCCTCGAAGTTCCTCACCCCGATGCGGGTTCTCGGTCGCGGCGGCCTCGACCTCCACGAGGTCTGGGGCGCCGACGCCCGCGCCTACCTCGGGATCACGATCCCGGGATTCCCGAACCTGTTCTGCCTGTACGGGCCCAACACCAACATCGTCATCAACGGCAGCATCGTCTACTTCTCGGAGTGCGAGGTGCGCTACGTGCTCGGTTGCCTCGGTCTGCTGCTGCGCGGTGGCCACCAGGCGCTCGACTGCCGTCCCGAGGTGCACGACGCGTACAACCGCGCCGTCGACGCCGAGAACGCCCGCATGGCGTGGGGCGCGTCCACGGTCAACAGCTGGTACAAGAGCGCCACCGGTCGGGTCTCGCAGAACTGGCCCTTCACCCTGCTCGAGTTCTGGCGTCGTACCCGGGAACCGGATCCGGCCGACTACGAGCTGCTGCCGTAGCCGGGCGACGAGCGGCCGTTCAAGCGAACACGGCGCGCAGAGCTGCCTCCGTGGCCGCGTCGGCGGGGAAGAACGACTCGATCGAGAGCTCGGCCAGCGTGATGTCGAGCGGCGTGCCGAAGGTGGCGAGCGTGCTGAAGAACGTGAGCTCGTCGCCCGCCGGAGTGCGGAGGGACAGGGGCACGAAGAGCATCGAGGCCGGGTCCACGGCCGTCGTAGGGGAATCCTCGACACCGGGGTAGTGCCGGAGCTCCTCGACGAGCTCCTGGACGGCCGGGTCGGGTGACAGCGCGACCTGGCGGCGGAGGCGGCTCAGCAGGTGTGCGCTGTACTCCGCCAGGTTGGTGATGCGGGGCGCCAACCCGTCCGGGTGGAGGCACACCCGCATCGCGTTGGCAGGCGGAGCCAGCAGCACCGGGTCGACGCCGTCGCCCAGGATCAGCAGTGCCGGGCGGTTGGCGGCCACCAGATCCCAGCGCCGGTCCACGATGACGGCGGGGAACGGCTCGTGCCCGGCGAGGATGGTGTCGAGCGCGTCCCGGATGCGTCCCATCGACGGCGAGTCGAGTGGCGTCTCGGGGTAGACGGGTGCGTAGCCGGCCGCCAGCAGCAGCGCGTTGCGCTCCCGGAGCGGCACCTCGAGGTGCTCGGCGAGGTGCACCACGAGCTCTCGGCTGGGCCGGGACCGCCCGGTCTCCACGAAGCTCAGGTGGCGGGCCGACACGTCCGCCTCCACGGCCAGGTCGAGCTGGCTCAGCCGCCGGCGCTGCCGCCAGTCGCGCAGGAGGTCTCCGACCCCGCGGGCCGGCGTCGTCACGCTCACCGGTTCCGACGGTACCGCCGCCGGCGCGTCTCGTCCCTTACCTGTGAGGTAATGAGCAGGCGGTCAAAGATGTTCGAGCAGGCGCGCGAGGGGTGTGGGGAGATCGGCGAGGTCGAGTGACAGCGCCAGCGCGCGGGCGTACCGGTACTTTCGACCCGAGCGACTTCCGATGAATCGGTGAAGCTGGTCTTCGAGCGACCGCTGCCGATGGAACGGCATGCTCTGCAGCTTCCGAAATGGGCGAAGCTCACCCTCCGCGGCAACGACCTCTTCGACTCGAGGCGCACCGAGCGCCCGGATCATCTCCTCCTCGAGGTCGGTGACGCAGCGGTAGAACCCGAAGGGCTCCAACGACGCGTGCGCGTCGCCCGGGCCGATGCCCGCGCGGTTGAGGCTGCGCCGAATCCGAGCCTCGACCGGCGAGTCATAGAGGCCCGCGAGTCGCACGTCCTTTCCGCGAGGGCCGAAGAAGGTCAGGAGTCGCTCGAAGTTCATCGCGCCGCCCGTCGGGACGACGAACGTGCCCGTGGCTCGCAATGCTCCTCCCTGACGTTCGGCCAGAACCTCGAGTGCGATCTGATCGCTCAAGCCCTCGACCAGGACGACGGTTCTCGCGTGCCGGGCCTCAGCGGCGATTCGCCCGATCACCAGCATGGTGGCGTCGACCGCGCGAGTGACCGGCGTCCAGCAACGCGCTCACCTCGGACTCGACGCCGAGCGTGCTGTCTCGGTGCTCGAGCCGGCTCACAGCGCCGATTGTCCCACCCATCGGAGGCGGATGCGGCCCTGGAGCGCAGGCAGGGGGAACGACTGAGCCTCGAGCTCGATGGCCTCGCGGGCTGCGGGTGGGAAGCGACGCCACGGCTGGATCGTGACGACCGCGCCCGCCCGTCGCCACGTCCCGGCGACCTCGCCTTCGACGATGACGGCGCCGGGCCACACCCGTGGGGTCCAGAGCTGCCCGCGGCGGACCGGATCGGGGACCAGCAGTTCCCGGTCTAACCCCTGGAGCAGGAAGTACGCGTCGCCGCTGGGCAGCAGCCGAATGGACGCAGCATCTCGCCCGACGGAGGTGCGGAACGCCTTCTCGTCCTCGGTCAGGATCCAGCCGTCGCCGGCAGGTGTGCGCACGGGCGTCAGTGATCCGGCCAGCGCGTCGAAGGTGGTCCGAGCGCGTGGTGGCGCGATCCCGGCCCACTCGGCGAACGCCCCGGCCGTCGCGGGGCCGAAGACGTGGAGGTACCGGCGCGCCAGCTCGAGTCGAGCGTCGCCCGGATCGAGCGGCGGCTGCGGCACCATCCAGATCGTCGGCTGTCGCGCCCCATCCCATCGCATCACCACGCGACCGGTCGGCGCGGCGTAGCGCAACGCGTTGGGATGCTTGCCGAGCCCGCGGCCGGCCTCGCCGTATGTCATCCGCCGGCCGTCGAGGAACGCCTCGAGCCGGTCCGCCAGCTGCTCTATTTCACGGCGCGCCTCGGCATCGTCCGGCATGCGCCCGACGGTGAACACGGCTCGGTCGCGCGCGGCGACGACATACGCGCTGTACCGCGGTCCCCAGAGCTGCACCAGTGACTGGTCTTCCCAGCTGTCAGGCTCGGTCCCCTCGACCCGAGCATGGATCGACAGGAGCGCGGCCCGCGGCATGCTGTCCTGCAACCCCGCCCACGCCGCGGCTCTCAGCGAACCCGGACCTCGCGGGAGCCGCTCGCAGAGGCCGCCCGAGCGCCGTCGAAACGCCAGGACCTGCGCACGGGTGAGCTCGAGTCGACGCTTCGCCACCTCACCGCTCGCTTCCTGGTTCGGCTGCCGGTCCGGACCCGGAGCCTACGGCTCGCTGTGTGGGCGTCCCGGTCCCGTCTGCTGGCGGCGAAGGTCCTGACGCGCGTCGGAGATCCTACGTAGAGACGATGATCAGACCGGACAGCACGAGAGATCCCAGAACGCGATCACGGTGATCGTGAGCGGCCACCGCGGCTTGGGAGCGTCCTGGTCCCGGTCGAGGAGTCGCCCGACGTGTGCGTGTTGCAGGTAGCCGACCACGACGAGCGCCACACCACTCAGGACGATGAGGACTCCAACCGTGCTGTAGAGGTCCTTGTTCTCGAGGCGGGTCCTGTCGGGCTCCACGATCAGGGCGATCTTCGCAACAACGAACCCGAGGCCGAACAGGGAGATTCCGGTCCGAAGCCAGGCGAGGAAGGTGCGGTCGTTGGCGAGCTCACTGTCCATGGGCGAAGTAGATCACGAACACCGCGCCCGCTACCTCGACGGCGACTCCCGCCTTCGTTCGGCTCGCACGCGGGTCTCGCGGCGATTGCGGACGATTACCTCACAGGTAATCGTCCTGGCGCGGCTGGGCCGTCATCGTGCAGGTCACGACCACGAACGAACCCGAGGAGGTTCCCCCCAATGGACGTCACCACGACCGTCGACACCTACCTGGCGATGTGGAACGAGCCGGACCGCGCCACCCGCCTCGCGCTCATCGAGCGGGCGTGGACCACCGAGGGTCGATACGTCGACCCGGTCCAGGACGCCCAGGGCCACGACGCCCTCAGCGCCATGGTGGACGCCATCCAGGCGCAGTTCCCCGGCCAGCGCTTTCGGCGCCAGAGCGGTGTCGACGCCCACCACGACCAGGTCCGCTTCACCTGGGACCTTGCCGCTCCCGACGGTGCGGTGACGGTGGCCGGCGTCGACGTCGGCGTCGTGGCCGAGGATGGTCGCCTGGTCAGCATCACCGGCTTCTTCGGCGACCCGCCGGACGGCGCGCCGGCCTGAGCACGCCGCCCACCGCCACCCCGACCGCCCACCGCCCGGCGGCTACGGCAGGATCAGGTGGACGTCACCGAACTCGTGCCACAGGTAGCCGCCGGCCAGGCCGGCCTCGTAGGAGCGGCGCAGGAGCTCCCGGTCGGCCACCGCCTCCAGCATCAGCAGGTGCGACGCCTCCGGCTCGTGCCACCCCGTCAGGAGCCCGTCGACGGTGCGCACCCCCCGTTCGGGGGTGATGACCAGGTCGGTCCAACCGTCGAAGGCCGCGACCACTCCGGCTCCGTCGGCCGCCGTCTCGAGTGCCCGCACCACGGTGGTGCCGACGGCGATGACCCGGTGGCCGAGACGGTGCGCGGCGTTCACCCGCTCGGCCGTGTCGGCGGGCACCCGGGCCCGTTCGGGGTAGGGCAGCTCGTCGGCCTCCAGGGAGGCCACGCCGGTGTGCAGCACGATCGGCGAGACGCCGATTCCCTTGGCCACCAGGCGGGTGACGATCTCGGGTGTGAACGGGCGCCCGGCGCTCGGCATCTCGGCGCTGCCAGGTTCCAGCGCGTACACGTTCTGGTAGGCGCTGAGCGGCCACGGCCGCTCGACGTAGTCGTACCGGATGGGCCGGCCGTGGGAGGCCAGCCAGGCCAGTGGCCGCTGCGGCAGTTGCAGCCGGGCGAGCCAGAGCCGGCCGCCCGCGCCGTACGGCGTCTCGACGGTCGCCGTGGCCGCCTCACCCAGGCCCAAGGGGGACGGGGGCGGGGGCCCGACCCAGCGCGCCGTGCTCCCCGGCGTCGGCCGGCGCAGCTCGATCACCCAACGTTCGGCAGTCACCTGGGTCGAGAGGTGCACGACCAGCTGCGTCCCGTCAGCGGCCACGGCATCGAGGGCGGCGGGGATGGTGGCGGAGGTGTTGACGACGACGAGGTCCCCGGGTTCGAGGAACGTCGGGAGCATCGTGAACGTGCTGTGCTCGAGCGCGCCGGTTTCTCGATGGGCAACGAGCATCTTGACGGCGTCACGGGTCAGGCCTCGCGCCTCCGGCGGGGACCCGGCCTCGAGCGCGGGCGGCAGCTCGAAGGCCAGCCGGCCGGCCTCCACGCCGGTGGCGGTCATGCGGATGACCGCAGGTCGGCGGCGCGGTAGCGGCCGCTCGGCGGGGAATCGGCCACGAGCCGGCGCAGGACCGGTGCGACCTGCTCGGGCTCCGGCCGGTCGGAGATGTCCTCACCCGGGAAGGCGTCCTGGTGCATCTGCGTCCGCATGTCGCCCGGGTCGAACGAGTACACCCGGAGGTCCGGGTGCTCGGCGGCCAGCACCTTGCCGAGCTGGTCCAGTGCCGCCTTCGAGGAGCCGTACCCGCCCCATCCCTCGTACCCCTCGACGGCGGCGTCCGAGGTGATGTCGACCACCGTCCCGCCTGTTGCGGTGAGCGCCGGGAGGGCGAGCTGCACGAGTGCCAGCGGCGCCACCACGTTCGTGGCGTGGACGTCGGCCAGCGTTTCGAGCGGGAGGTCGGCGAGGCGGGGGAGCGGGCTCGCTCCGAGTGTGCTGGCGTTGTTGACCAGCAGACGGACAGGGCCGAGGGCGACGGCCGCCTCGACCAGGGCCCGTCGGTGGTCGGGATCGGTGACGTCGCCGGCGATGGCCACGACGGTGCCGCCGTGCGCTGCGGAGGCGCGGTCGCCGCGGCTTCGAGCTCCTTCTGGTGGCGGGCGTCGATCACGAGGTCCCAGCCGTCACTCGCCAACTCCTCGGCGAACGCTCGACCGAACCCCATGGACGCCCCGGTGACGATGGCGACCGACTTGGGGGCTGGGGACATGGGCTGCTCCTTCCGTCTCTGCGCGAGTTTAACAAGTGATCACTTATGTTATTCCACTTGTTCCGCGTGGACGGAGGCGTGCTAGTCCCCGAGGGGGAGTTCATCGAGGTCGGAGGCGCAGAGGACCTCGCCGTCGAAGTGGGGCCGCACCCGCGCTTCCCACTGCTCCGCCGGCACGTCGTCGTCGCCGGGGACCAGGTGCGAGAGCACGAGCGTCCGCACGCCGGCCCGGGTCGCGATGGTACCTGCGTCCTCCGGAGGGCAGTGCGAGCTGGCCAGATGTCCCATCACGGCGTCGCGGTTCGGGAGGTTGCGGACCTGCTCGGCCATCCAGTCGAGGTCGATGGCCTCGTGCACGAGGATGTCGGCGCCGGCGGCCAGCCGGGCGAGGTTGTCACAGGGCCCTGTGTCTCCGGAGAACACGACCGACCCGCCGGGGGTGTCGAAGCGGTAGGCGAGCGCCGGGAACACGGGCGCGTGCTGCACGAGGATGGCCGTGACCCGCACGCCTCGCTCGTCCTCGGCCAGGATCTCGACCGGCTCCATGGCGGGAGCCGCGGCGTCTGGGGACTCGCCGTTCGCGACCACCCCGAGGTCGATGTCCGGCGCCGGCCCGTCCCCCGTGACACCGATCTCTCGGACGACGAGGCGGTCCGTGAAGTCCTTGCGTCCTTCCCTGGCGATGCGGACGTTGATGTTGTACGCGTACGCGCTCAGAAGGTGCTCCACCATCGCCTTCGTGCCCGGCGCCGGCGCTTCGGGTCGGAAGAGCCGGGGGATGACGCCGTCGACCGGCTCGGGCGAAGGGAGCACGGAGGGGCCGGGCCCGAAGATCTGCACCGTGTGGTCGGGCCAGAACCCGAGCAGCAGGTTGGCCAGGTCGATCACGTGGTCCGAATGAAGGTGGGTCAGGAAGATGGAGCCCACGGTCGCTCCGCCCGCGGGCGTGCGACGCCGGTGCATCGCGATGCCCGCTCGCCAGAGCTGGCTGTGCACGCCCTCCCCGCAGTCGATGACGTAGGCGTGATCGTCAACGACCACCGCGTTGGCGATGCCGAACCGGTTGGCCTTGGGATTCGAGCCACCGGCGGTGCCCAGGAGCACCACCTTGTGTCGGGCGGTGGTGCGGCGGGCCGGGCGCTCGGCGGCAGCCGCGACGGCTGTCGATGTCGCGGACGAGCCCATCGCGCGGAGCATCGGGCTGGCCTGGCACATAGAGCGGCGAACCTATCGCCGGGGGATGGCGCGGCGCCCGTCGGTGGGCGTCAGTCGAGGGACAGGCCGCCGTGCAGCGAGCGCACGCAGCTCAGGAGGCCACGGTGCAACGCCGTCTGGTCGTGCCGGCTCAGACCGCTGACCATGGTGGACTCCACCTCCCGGACCTCGGCGTCGCACAGGGCGAGGGTCTTGCGGCCCTTCGCCGTGAGGCGGGTCTGGCGGATCCGGCCGTGGTCGGGGTGGGCCTTGCGGCTGACCAGGCCACGGTGCTCGAGGGCGAGCAGCACCTCGTTCATCGACTGCGACGACACCAGCGCGCGGTCGGGCGAGCTGCGCGTTCGACAGGCCGCTCCGCCGGGACAGCACACTGAGCGTCGTGTACTGCGAAGCAGTCAGCCCGTGCGCCTTCACGACCCCGTCGATCTCGCGGCGCACCACGCGATCGACGCGACCGATGAGGTAGAGCAGGTTGAGCTCCTCGCACGCCGGAGGGCCTGGCGACGGGGTCGACCGGGCGGCCGGGGCGCGGCGGGACACCATCAGGTCCGGAGCAGATAGGCGGAGTGGAGGAGGTCCGGGTTGGCCTTCAGCTCCTCGGCCGTACCGTCGTACCGGATGCGCCCTCCTTCGAGCACGTAGGCGCGGCGGGCCAGACCGAGGGCGACGTGCGCGAACTGCTCGATGAGGAGGACGCCGACGCCCGACTCCGCGACAGCGGCCAGGGTGGGAACGAGGCGCTTGACGATGATCGGCGCCAGCCCGAGCGAGAGCTCGTCGACCAGCAGGAAGGACGGCCGCGAGGCCAGGGCCTGGGCCAGCACGACCATCTGCTGCTGCCCGCCCGACAGCGAGCGGGCCGGGACCTCGAGCCGCTCCCGTAGCTCCGGGAACAGGTCGAGCGCGTGCGCCGTCCCGGTCGCCGCGTCCTCGCGGGAGAGGCTGTAGGTGGCGATCCGCAGGTTGTCGGCCACGGTGAGATCGGAGAGCAGCCGCCGGCCCTCTGGCACCACGGCGACGCCGGCCGCCCGCACCTTCTCCGGCGCCCGCTTGGTCAGGTCCTCCTCGCCGAGCAGGACGTGGCCGGCGCTCGCCCGCAACACCCCGGCGACGGTGAGGACGAGCGTCGACTTGCCGGCACCGTTCGGCCCCAGGAGGGTCGTGACCTCGCCGGGGGTGATCTCGAGCGAGACGTCCTTCAGCACCAGCCGCTCGGCGCGCGGCACGCTGAGTCCCTCGATCCTCAGGCTCGTGCTGCTCACGGGCTCGCTGGCGGGCGTGTCCGCCGGTCCGTTCACGGGTTCGGTCACAGTTCGGTCTCCGTGCCGAGGTAGGCGCGGATGACGTGCTCGTTGCGCAGCACCTCGGCCGTGGTGCCGGAGGCGATCAGCCGGCCGAAGTCGAGGACGGCGGCGGTCGCACAGCAGGCCGACACCAGGCTCATGTCGTGGTCGACGAGGATGACGAGAGCGCCGGTCTCTTCCGGGATGCGCTGGATCACGCCGGCCAGGTGCTCGGTCTCGTCGTCGGGGAGCCCGGCGGCCGGCTCGTCGAGGAGCACGACGCGCGGCGTGCCGACCACGGCCCGGGCCACCTCGACCAGGCGCCGTTGGGCTGCGCCCAGGCCGCCCACCTGCTGGTGGGCAAATCGGCTCAAGCCCGACGAAGCTGATGGCCTCCATACACCGCCTGGCGGCGTCCCGCTCGTTCTCCGCCGGTGTGCTCGTGGACCATGCGGACGTTGTCGAACACCGAGAGCTGGGCGATGGCCTGCTCGGTCTGGAACGTGCGGCGGATGCCCCAGCGGGCCCGCTGGAAGTCATGCATGGCGAGGAGCTCCTCGCCGAAGGCCACGACCCTTCCCGCCAGCGGCTTGACGAAGCCGCTCAGCACGTTGAAGAAGGTGGTCTTGCCGGCCCCGTTCGGGCCCGATGAGGCCACACGTGCCGGCTTCGAAGGTGACGGTCATGCGGTCGATGGGGACCACGCCGCCGAAGCGGACGGTCAGGTCGTCGACCGTGATCACGGCGAAGCCTCGGGCTTCTTGCCCCGACCCGTGAGCTTGCGGGCCAGCCGGCCGAGATCCTTGGGCATCTGCTCGACGATGCCGCCCGGGGCCGTGAGCAGGACCTGGATGACCCCGATGCCGAACAGGATGGTCAGCCATTCGGTGTCGACGCCCCAGTCGTCGAGCAGGGCGGGGAGGAAGCGAAGGAACAGGGCCGCCACGACGGCACCCCAGAGGTTGTACACCCCGCCCATCAGGACGACGGCGAGGAGCAGCACGGAGTTGAAGACCGGGAACTGGGCGATGGCCACCCCGCCGGCCGCCGCCGCCAGCAGTCCTCCCGCCACGCCGGCCATGAACGAGGCGAGCGCGAACGCCCACAGCTTGTACAGCGTGGTGTTGACGCCGGCCGCCACCGCGCTGGTCTCGCTCTGGCGGATGGCGGCCCACGCGCGGCCGGGCTTGCTCCGGACCTGCCACACGGCGAGCGGCGAACATGAGCAGGGCCACGATCACGCAGTACCGGTAGTAGGCGACGTCGGTCTTGGCGATCGACGGGCGGGGGAGCAACGACGACGCGCCGCCCGCGGAGTCGTTGCCGAAGAAGCCGCCGCCGCCGTTGGGGAACTGGGCCGTGCGGAGGAAGATGGTGATGGCTCCGGCGGCCATCAGGGTGATCAGGGCCAGGTAGAGGCCGGACAGCCGGAGCGCGGGCAGACCGATGAGCGTGCCGATCACCGCGGTGACGACGCCTCCGATGAGGATCAGGAGCGGGAACGGGAGGTCCGTTGCGTAGCTGAGGCGTAGCGCGACCCAGGCTCCGATGGCGGCGAGCACGAACTGGCACAGCGACACCATGCCCGACGCGCCCGATGAGGACGCCGAGCCCGAGCGTGACGATGCTGTAGATCACCACTCCGGTCATGACCAGCAGCCAGTAGCTGTTCAAGCGGCCAGGGAGCAGGAACGCCACGATGATGAAGACGGCGAACAGGGCGGCCTTCACCGGGTTGACTGAGGGCAGCCGCCGTCCATCGGCCGGGTTCGGCGCTGGTTCGGCCACCTCCGGGGTGCGAACGGTGTCCACCGGCTAGCCGCCCTCCGCCGACGGTGCAGTGACGGACCGAACGGCGGCCGGCGCTCATCTCTTCACCCCGGTCGGGCGGGCCCGGGCGAACCAGAGCAGCGCGATGATCGCCAGGACGAACGGAGCCATCGTGCGGTACTCGGCCAGGCTGGTGTCGCCGATCTGGATGGAGAACGCCGTCAGGCAGGACTGGACGATGCCGATCACGAAGCCGGCGATCAGCGTGACCCAGAGCGAGCGGAGCTGCCCGATGAGCGCGGCCGCCAGGGCCGGGATGACGAAGAACGTCGACGCCACGATGTCCAGCCCGAGCATGTCACCGAGGATCAACCCGGCCACCCCGCAGAGGAGGCCTGATCCGAGCCACGCCGCGGCTTCCACCCGGCGGACCGGGACGCCCAGCATCGCGGTGACCTCTCGGTCGTTGGCCAGGGCCCGCATGGCAGTGCCGACCTTGGTGACCCGCAGGTAGATAGCGGTGCCTGCCGTGACCACGATCGGGAAGATCATCCCGACGAGTTGCGTCCAGTTGACGCGGACGCCGGAAATCTCGTAGTCCCACAGGCGCGTGGGCAGGATGTAGCTGCGGGTGGTCGACGGCGGCCACACCCGCAGCATCACTCCGAGGAGGATCAGGAGCAGCCCGATGGTGGCGGTGGCCTTGACGAGCGGGTCTCGGGCCGCGAACGGCGGCCCGAGGACGACGCCGTAGAGCAGGGTGATCGCGCCTCCGAAGGCGATGCACGCGGCGTACGCCAACCACCGGTTGACACCCGCCGAGGAGCGACCAGGAGATCAGGGCGCCGGTGGTGCCGATGGCCCCGTAGGCCAGGTTCAGCACCCCGGTGGCCCGGTAAGAGGACCACCAGGCCCACGCCGGACATGGCGAACACCCCACCGAGGGCCAAGCCGAGCACGATGAACGGCTTGAGCTCGTCAAGCGTAGGCATGGGTGTCGCTCGGGCGCCCTGATCTCCGATCGAGTGGTGTTGGTAGCTAGGTGGTGGCCGTGTTGAGGCCAAGCTCCTGCTCGGCGGCCCGGATCTCGGCCAGCGGGTTGCCGGGCAGCTCCGCGATGTCGAAGCACTCCTCCGTCTGCACCATCGTCCCGTCCCGCGGGACCACCGTGAGGTCGGTGTTGTTGGAGACGTTGAAGCCGGTGGTGCTGTCGAAGTACCAGGGCTTGCACCAGATGTCGCTCACGAAGTTCTTCACGCCCTTGAACGCCTCGTTGACGCTCTCCTTCGTGATGTCGCCCTCGATGCCGAGCAGGGCGTCGGTGGCCACGCGGCCGGCGAGGTAGCCCATCTGGGCGAAGCTCGAGCTGTTGACGTCCGGCGCGTACTGCTCCCGGACCTCGTTCATGTGGTTCTGGTCCGGGTTGCCGGAGTCGAGCACGTTGAACTCGGCGTTGATGAGGAACTTGTCGTTCCATGCCGGGCCGAGCGACTCGGCGACCGACGGATCGTTCGGCGGGGTCGAGCTGGCCCAGATCACCGAGTCCACCAGGCCCTGCTGCTCGATGGCCTGCAGGAGCGGGGTGACGACGGGACCGGTGAAGTCGAGGACGACGCGCGCCGCCCTCACCGGCCTCCTGGACGAGGCTCTGCGCCAGGCCGGCCGGCGTCGGTGAACGGCGCCTCCTCGAGGCGGCTCACGCCCTCCAGGCCGTTCTCCTCCGCGAACTCGACGACACCGCTGTTGACGAGGTCGAAGCCCGGGACGTTCGGCGAGACGACCACCATCGTTGCCCTCGGCGCCGGCTCGCAGCGCGGCCTGCGCGCCACCGAGGCTGGAGTAGTACGGGCCCATGTTGACGGCCGAGAAGTTCGGGCTCTGGAAGCAGTCCTGGGCCACGCCGGCGATGATCAGGTAGTAGTCCTGCTCGGCGTAGTAGTCCTTGTTGACGCTGCACTCGATGAGGCTGGTGCTGCCGACGATGCCGAGCACCTGGTCCTCCTCGATGAGCTTCGGGCGAACCCGGCGATCTGCTGCGGATCGACCTGCTCTTCGTAGGCGATGTACTCGATCGGCCGGCCGTTGATGCCGCCGTTGTCGTTCACGCAGTCGAAGTAGGCCCTCGTCAGGCTGCGTGATCCAGGTGAAGTCGGCGGTCGGCGCCTTGGTGGCCATGGCGCCGATCTTGATCGGCTCGCCGGTGGCCGGCTCGCCGGTGCCCATGCCGCACTCACCCGTCGCCTGGATGTTCGAAGCTTCACCCCCGGCCGGAGCCTCCGTGTCGGCCGGAGCCTCCGTGTCGGCGGGCGCCTCGGTCTCGGCGGGGGCTTCGGTCTCGGCCGGAGCCTCGGTCTCTGCCGGTGCGGCCGTCGTGTCCGCCGACCCACCGTCGTCGTCCGACCCGCATGCTCCGAACACGAGCACACTGGCGGCGGCGATGCCCAACAACGAACGCCTCATGGATCCTCCCCCTGGGTCGACCGCCGACCGGCTTGACGACCGGTCAACCCCGGCCCCGCACCGCTCGACGCGTCATTGCCCGTCTTGGCTGCGCCCTGATGGACGGCCCCGTCCCATCCCCTACGTGGACGTGGCGACCGGACGGTAGCCCGCCCGGCCCGCGGTTTCAAATATGTCAGCCGACCTGAGACTCGGCTGGCGCCGCCGCTCGTCAGACCGGGCGGCCGTCGAGGTAGACGACGCCGTTCGTGCCGTCGACAGTGATCGTCTGGCCGCTCTGGATCACGTTGGTGCCGACCTGCGTGCCGACGACAGCCGGCTTGCCGAACTCGCGGGCCACGATGGCGCAGTGCGAGAGCACGCCGCCGACGTCGGAGACGATCGCACCGGCGATCGAGAACAGCGGCACCCAGGGCGGCAGGGTCATCTCGCAGACCATGACCTCCCCGTCCTCCAGGTCCGTGCCCTCGGCCAGGGAGCGCACGACCCGGGCCGTGCCCGTATAGGAGCCGGGCGATCCGGAGACGGCCCTGAGCACGTTGGGGTCCGGATTCTCCTCCGGCGGCACCACCCCCAGCAGCCGGATCACCAGGGCGTCCATGAACGGGTCGGGCGCGTCGGGGGGCGGGGGAGGCGTGCCCAGCGCGCCCGGCGGGACGACCTGGGCGGCCTTCTCCATGCTGGCCCGCCGCCCGGCCACCAGCGCACGACGATCGCCGCCGTTGCGCAGGGCGTCGACGAGCTCGTCCCGGTACAGGAAGAACACGTCGTCGGCGGCGTCGAACACGCTCTTGGCCACGAGACGGTCGCCCAGCATCAGCACGAAGCGCCGGAACACGCTCACCCCGAGCTGGTCGATGTAGAAGGCGTGGTCCTCGGTGAGCGGGAAGCTGTAGACGGCGGCCTCGTAGAGCTTCTCCAGCCGGGCGAGCTTCTCGGGGTCGTCGGCCAGCTTCGCCCGCGCCTTGGCCATGAGGGCCTCACGGGTGGCCACGTTCTTCTGGTATTGGGCCTCGGGGTCCTCGTCGTCGCCCAAGTCCATCAGGCCGGCGATGCTGGCCAGCGGGATGGACGGGTCCTCCCGCCACGGCACGTCGGCCAGGTCGTACACCGCGTCGTGGCGCCAGCCGAACTCGAACAGGAAGGCGTCCAGCTCGGCCTTGAAGGCCCGACCCTCCTCGGTCTCCTCGAGGGCGACGAGGATGTCGGCCGGCTCCTTCGTGCGCAGCAGCTCGCTCAGCGCGGGGCTGGCCTTGGCCCGCCGGCTGAGATCCCAGAGCCCCCGCTGCGCGTCGACGGAGCGGGTGTGGAAGCCCTGGAGCGTCTGGTAGGACTCGGTCGACTCCTCGGGCTCCATGAGCTCGTCGTAGAGGTCGCAGAACGCGCTGCTCGACAGCAGGACGAAGTTGATGTGGCCGTGGATCCACCACTGGTGCCGCATCTCGTCCGTGTACTCGTCGAGCTTGGCCACCAGCTCCTCGTCGCTCAGGCCCGAGTAGTCCGCGGTGCGCTCGCCCTCGTTCCGGGCCCGCACGGCCGGCTTCCACTCCTCCTCCCAGGTCTTGCCGACGCCCGGCACCTTCTCGGCGAGCTTGTCGTGGTAGCGGGTCATGCGGTCCGCCAGCTCGGCCTCGTCCGGGATGGGGTGGAACGCCATGTAGAAGTAGTGGTTGATCTCCCGCGACGACGCCATCATCGGGCAGTCGTATTCGGCCTGGGCCTTGGTGAACCCCTCGGAGAGGGTGCGCACGATCACGTCGAAGGACAGTGGTGTGACCGGCCGGGGCGCGTGCATCTTGTCGAGCGCCCAGAAGCCCTCGATCTCGTCCGGACCCGGAAAGACGATCTCGTCACTCGTCGTTGCCGTCATGTCAACCCCCCTGAGAACTCTGCGTCCTACCCCGACTCGGGAGATTACCCCCAGAGCTCCTTGCTGGCGATGGCGGCGCCGGCCGCGAGGGCCTCGAACTTGGGCCACACGATGGTCGGATGCACCTCCGGTGCGTACGACGCGCGGGACGAGAAGCCGCAGTCGGCGCCGGCGATCACGTTCTCCTTGCCGACCAGGCCCGGCGTACTTGACGATGTACTCGGCGATCAGGTCGGGGTGCTCGACGTAGTTGTTGGCGTGACCGAGGAGCCCGGGGATGATGATCCTGCCCTCGGGGAGCTTGATCGTCTCCCACACCCGCCACTCGTGCATGTGGCGCGGGTTGGCCACCTCGAACGAGTAGGCGCCGGCGTTGATCTTGAGTGTGAACTCGAGCGCGTCCGACAGCGGGATGTCGGTCATGCGCGGGCCGTGGTTGAGGCCGTAGCAGGTGTGGTGCCGGATGCGATCGGTCGGGATGTCGCGCAGGGCGTGGTTCAGCGCCTCGACGTGGACCTCGGCGGCGCGATGCCGTTCGGCCGGCTCATCGGTCGGATCGCTGAGGATGCCGATGAGGAACGGATCGTCCACCTGGAGCACGAAGCCCGCGTCCACGATGGCCTGGTACTCCTCGCGCATGGCCTCGGCCACGTTGCTGAGGTACTCCTCGTGGGTGTCGTAGTAGGAGTTCCGCCCGAAGCCGCTCGGCCCGGTGGCCGGCATGAACACCTCCTCGACGTCCAACCCCTCGACCGCCGCCTTCAGGTTGGCGATGTCCTTCTGCACCAGCTCCTGGCCGACATAGCTGATCGGCCCGGTGCAGATGAGGCGGCGCAGCGGCGCGACCGTCGAGGAGTACTTCTTGAAGTACTCGGCGTAGTAGTCCGGGAAGTCGTCGACCTCCTTCTGCCACGAAGGCGCCATTCGGGACGTGCCCGTGTCGACCTCGAAGCCGCCGAGGCGGTCCTTCACGTAGCCGAGGAAGCTGCTCTTGCTCATCTCCCCGTCGGTGACGATGTCGATGCCGCACGCGACCTGCTGCTTGACCCGTTCGGCCACGGCGTCCTGCACCTGGCGATCGAAGAGCTCGGGGTCGTACGGCCGGTCGTTCTCCTTCTCCTTCATGGTGTCGAGGAGCTCGGGGGGCCGGGCCAGGCTGCCCACGTGGGTGGTGAGGATCCGGTCGGTGCTTCGCTTCATGGTCGTGCCTCCTGCGTGGGATCGTACACGCTCACGCCGACGGCAACACCTGTCGTCGTGTCAGGAAGCCTGACATCCAACGGGCCACCTTTTCCAGGGGGTAGAACGGGGCGAAGGCGATGAGCAGCAGCGGGTAGGGGAAGACGACCAGCATGAGGGCGGCGATCCCGGCGTGCATCGCCCATGCCGTGACCACCCACACGTCGCGGATCCGGCCGCCGAGGAGCGCCACCGGCGCAGCCAGTTCGACGACGACGGTCAACACGGCGAGCGGGGGGAAGAGCCATGCCTGGTCCACGAGGGGTGAGGCCAGCGGCGACGGTCGGGCGCCGAGGACCTCCAGCCGGACGGCCGAGTAGGCGACGTGGTTGCGCAGGGTGTCGCCCACCAACCAGTCGATGCCGCCCAGTCGCAGCTTGGCCACCCCGGCCAGCACGTAGGTCACGACCGTGATGAGCGCAGCCAGGCGTACGGGCCAGCCGTACGCCGGCTCGGGTCCCGGCTCCCGGCCCGGGCCGTTCCGGTGCCGCCGGGCGTCCCACGAGAGGGCATCGGCACTGCGGGTGAGGCCCACCACCAGCACGTGCAGCACCATCAGGTTCTCGAAGTGGAGGAGCTGGCCCCACGAGCTGCGGTAGGTGGTCAAGACCAGCAGCGTGAGCGCGAACGCCGGGCCGCTGACCCTGAACCAGGCTCCAGCGGTGTACGCCACCCCGGCCGCCAGCGCCACCACCAGGAGGCCGACGAGGGCGCTGTCGGGCAGTGGTCCGTCGAGGAGCCAGAGGACGCCGACGGGATCGAGCCGGCCCGCGTCGGCGTGGGCGAGGTTGGCGAACGCGCCGAGGCGCACCGCGAGGTAGATCACCGCGAAGCCGCCGGTGAGGAGCCGCAGCACCGCGAGGCGCTCGGCCGGCGCCGCCGCAAACAGTCCAGCCGTCCACCCTGCTCCGCTCCTCCTGCTCGCTGGCCGGGCCGGCCTGAGCTCGCTTCGCTCGCTCATGCCGTCACCGGGCACCGAGCGTGGACGGTCCGGTCCAGGACCTCCTCGTCCCCGGCGGCGCTGGCCACGAGGTCGAGCCGCTCCTCGACGATCTCGACGGTGACCGTGCCCTCCGGTGCGCGCCCGGCGATGTCGGCGCACAGCGCCTCGGCGCGCCCGGATCGGATCGTCTGGCGCAGCAGTGAGGTCGTGATGAGCGGGTCGTCCGAGCGGGCGATGGTCTCGGTGGAGAGGCGCTCGACCCGCCCCCGCCGGTCGGTGCCGAGCACCGCCGGCAGCGTCGCGACGTCACTGCGGGAGCCGGCATACATCGGATAGGTGGAGAGCGGGAAGCTGTCGCGGTAGCGCACGGCGGGCAGCACGAGGGCGACGATCACGGCGGCCACCGCGACACGTGGACGCCAGCCGACGGGGGCGGGTCCCACGGAGCCCACGGTGCCCACGGGACCACGGTACCCGTGAGGCGGGCATCACACCCGGGCGGGTTGTGTCCGTGCCGACCACGTCGCATCCTGGGGGTCACGGTCAGCGTCGACCGGGGAGGAGGCTGGCATGATCTTCCGGCAGTACCAGCTCAGTTGCCTCTCGCTGTTCAGCTACCTGATCGGCGACGAGGGCACCGGACGGGCCGTGGTCGTGGACCCGCAGCGGGACGTCTCGGGCTACCTCGCCGACGCCGAGGAGCTCGGGCTGCGCATCGAGCGGGTGATCGAGACCCACTTCCACGCCGACTTCCTGTCCGGTCACCTCGAGCTCGCCGCAGCCACGGGTGCCGCGGTGTCCTACGGCAGCGAGGCTCGCACCGACTTCCCGATGGAGCCCCTGGCGGACGGCCAGCGGCTCTCGCTCGGCGACGTCGTGCTGGAGGCGCGCCACACCCCCGGTCACACGCCGGAGTCGATCTCCATCGTGATCTGGGAGCACGCCGACGACGAGGAGCCGTGGGGCGTGCTCACCGGCGACACGCTCTTCATCGGCGACGTCGGGCGTCCCGACCTGCTGTCGTCGGCGGGCTGGTCGGCTGATGACCTCGCGGGGCACCTCTACCGCTCGTTGCAGGATCAACTTCTGACGCTCCCGGACACCACGAGGGTGTACCCGGCCCACGGCGCCGGGTCGGCCTGCGGCAAGGCCATGTCGGACGCCGTGACGTCGACCATCGGCGAGCAACGGCAGACGAACTACGCGCTGCGCCCGATGGCCGAGGACGAGTTCGTGGCCGTGGTCACCGAGGGCCAGTCGGTGGCGCCGCTCTACTTCGCCTACGCCGCGGACGCCAACCGCCATGACCACCAGCTCCTCGACGACCGCGAGCCTCCGGAGGCGGTCACCCTCGACAGGGCAATGGAGATCGTCGACGGGGGCGGCGTGCTGCTGGATGCCCGGACTCCGGGGGAGTTCGCCTCCGGCCACCTCCGGGGCGCCATCAACGTCGGCCTGGAAGGACGCTTCGCGGAGTACGCCGGGGACGTCATCCGCCCGGACCAGCCGATCGTGATCGCCGCCGACGGCGGCTGCGGCACCGAGGCCAGGGTCCGGCTGGCCCGCATCGGCTTCGACCGGGTCGCCGGCGCGCTGGAGGACGTGGAGCGCACGCTCCTCGAGCACCCGGACCTGGCTGAGCGGTCACGGCGCCTCTCGGCGGTCGAGGTGGCCGAGTTGCGCGCCGGTCCCGGCGGACTGCAGGTGGTGGACATCCGCAACCCGGGCGAGCAGGAGGACGGCACCATCGACGGCGCCGCCCGCATCCCCCTCGCCCGGCTGCTGGACCGCATGGACGAGCTGGACCGTGGCGTCCCCACCGTCGTCTACTGCGCCGGCGGCTACCGCTCCTCGATCGGCGCGTCCCTCCTGCGGGCCTACGGCTTCGCCAGCGTGGCCGACCTGCAGGGAGGGTTCGCGGCGTGGGTGGCCGCCGGCCTCCCGGTGGCGACGGCCACGACGGCGACGACGGAGCCGGCCGTTCAGTCCGGGTCGTAACGCGGCTCCCAGACGGTGGCGGCCACGGCGGCCGCTACCTCCGCGGGAGTGTGCGGTGGCGCCAGGCCCTCCTCGACGGCGCAGCAGGCGACCGCCTCGGCGACGCACCGGGCGACCGTCCTCGCCTGCGTGAGCGACGGCAGCAGGGGAGCGCCCGGCCGGTCGGCCGCAGGGGTCATCGTGCCCACCGCGGTGGCGGCCGCGGTCATCATGGCGTCCGAGACCGCCCTCGCCCGGACGGCGACCACACCGAGCCCGACGCCGGGGAAGACGTAGGCGTTGTTGACCTGCGCGATCTCGTGGACCACGCCGTCGAGCACCACCGGTGGGAACGGGCTCCCGGTGCCGACGAGCGCACGCCCGTCGGTCCACGCGAGGACGTCCTCGGGCACGGCCTCCGCTCGCAGCGTGGGGTTCGACAACGGGAGCACGATCGGGTGCGCGACCCCGGCGGCCGCGGCCCGCACGACCTCCTCGGTGAACAGCCCTTGCACCCCCGTCACCCCGACGAGGACGTGCGGGGCGACCCTGCGGACGGTCTCGGCCAGCGTGATCCGTCCGTCGCCGTCCCGGTCCCAGCCACCCACGTCCTCCCACGGTCGGGCGAACACGCGCTGGCCGTCGGTGAGCTCGGGCGTCGCGTCGTGGACGAGTCCGGGGCGGTCCACCAACCAGCAGCGTCGTTCGGCCTCGTCCTCGGCCAGCCCCGCGGCCACCATCGCCCGCACCGCCTCCCGGGCGATGCCGAGCCCGGCCGATCCGGCCCCGGCGACGACCAGGCGCAGGTCGGTGAGCGGCGTGCCGGCGGCGGCCAGCCCGGCGTGGATCGCCGCCACCGTCACCGCGGCCGTGCCCTGGATGTCGTCGTTGAACGAGCACAGGTGGTCCCTGTGGCGGGCGAGCAGCCGCGCCGCGTTGTGCTGCCCGAAGTCCTCCCACTGCAGGAGGACGCCCGGGAAGCATCGGCCCACGCCGGCCACGAAGGCGTCGACGAGCTCGTCGTACTCGTCACCCCGCAGCCGCGGCCGCCGCGTGCCGAGGTAGAGCGGGTCGGACAGCAGCGCCTCGTTGTCGGTGCCGACGTCGAGCATCACCGGCAGCGTCCCGGCCGGATGGAGGCCGCCGATGGCCGTGTAGAGCGCCAGCTTCCCGATGGGGATCCCCATCCCGCCGACGCCTTGATCGCCGAGCCCGAGGATGCGCTCGCCGTCGGTCACGACGATGACCCGGACCGGGTCGTCGCCGGCGGCGTTGAAGAGGAGCTCGTCGATGCGGTGGCGGTCGTCCCAGGTCACGTACAAGCCGTGCTCGCGGCGGTACGTGCCGGACCACTCCTGGCAGGCCAGGCCCACCGTGGGCGTGTACACGATGGGCAGGAGCTCCTCCACGTGGTCCACGAGGAAGCGGTAGAAGAGCACCGAGCTCCGACCCTGGAGCTGGCGGAGGAACACGTTGCGCCCGAGATCGGTGCGCTTGGTGTCGTACTCCATGCGGACCCGCTGGAGCTGCGTCTCGAGGTCCTCGACCGCCGGGCGGCAGCAGCCCGTTCAGCCCGTACCGGTCCCGCTCGTCGAGGGTGAACGCCGTGCCCTTCGTGCGGTAGCGGTCCGCCAGCAGCTCCCGTCCTCGGCGCTCGGGTGCGGTCACCGTCGCGGACGGTAGCCCTCGCTGTCAGCCCGCGGCGCCGCCGGGCGCGCTGCGGCCGTCGTGAAGGATGGCGTCGGCGGCGTTGCGACCGTTCAGGGCGATGACGGATCCCGCCGGGTGGGTGGCTGCACCGCACAGGTAGAAGCCGGGAACCGGGGTGCGGGCGGTCAGGCGGTGCTCCCACATCTGGTCCGGCATGGTCTCGCCCTGGAAGATGTGGCCGCCCGTGAGGCCGACCCGTTCCTCGATGTCCGGCGCGCCCAGCACCTCGGAGTACTCGATGCAGTCGGCGATGTCCGGGGCGAAGCGCCCGATGAGATCGAGGAACTGCTTGCCGATGGCGTCGCGTTGCTCGTCCCACGTCGTGCCGGCCAGCTCGTACGGCGCGTACTGCCCGAACACGCTCATGAGGTGGCGGCCCTCGGGGGCGGGGGAGGGGTCGTAGCCGGTCTGGAAGTAGACCTCGCCGTAGCCGACGTTGGCGACCCCGGCCTGGCAGTCCTCGAAGGCCCGCTGGGCGGCATCGAGGCCCTGGGTCACGGAGATCATCGAGCGGAACGGCCAGGTCTCGCCCGCGGCCGCAGTGAACGTGGGCAGACGGGAGAGCGCGGCGTTGAACTTCACGACCGGGCTGCGGATCTGCCAGGCCTCCAGCCGCTCCCGGTAAGGGTCCGGCACGGCGTCCGAGCTCTCGAGCATGCCGAGCGCACGCTTCGGGTCGGCGTTGCAGACCACGGCCCGAGCGCGCAGCAGCTCGCCCCCGGCCAGGCGCACCCCTTCGCCGGGCAGGATCTCGGCCACCTCGACGCCGCAGGCGAGTGCCGCGCCCGCCTCGACCGCGGCCTCCGCGAGGGCGAAGCTCACCATGCCCATGCCGCCCCGCACGTAGCCCCACACCGGGCCCTGCCCCTCGAGGTCTCCCTGGTAGTGCATCAGCTTGACGGACGCCGTACCCCAGTCGCGAGGACCGGCGTAGGCGCCGATCACGCCCTGGCCGAAGAGCGCGTCCTTGATGCGCTGGTCGCTGCACGTAGTGGTCGAGCACCTCGGCGATCGACGCCTCGAAGAGGATGTCGATCATCCACTGGTCGTGGCCGAGCATGGCCTCGAGCTCGTCGCGGGTGGGCGAGTCCCCGATCCAGCTGTCCCGGCTGCCTGTGCGCAGCAGCTTGCGCATGTCGTCGAAGACCTGCTCGTACGCCCAGTAGCCCTGGATGTCGGCGGGGGAGAGGCCGAGCGCCTCCAGCCCCGCTTGCGTGCGCGGCGTCGTCATTCCACTGGGACAGCGAGCTGCCGTCCTCGAAAGGTGCCCACAGGTTGGGGTCGGCCACGAAGACCTCGAGGCCTCGACGGCGCAGGTCCAGCTCGTCGATGACCACGGGATCGAGCAGGCCGACGACGTAGGCGCAGGGGCTGACGACATACCGGGGGTCCGGGAACGGGCGCTCGAGGGTGCAGGCCCCACCCAGGCGCTCCCGCCGCTCCAGCACGAGGACCGACCAGCCGGCCCGGGCCAGGTAGGCCGCGCAGGCCAGACCGTTGTGGCCGCCCCCGACCACCACCGCGTCCCACTGGCGGCCGGTCAGCTCGGCCATCGGAGCCGGGAGGCCCACCTCGCCGAGGGCGTCTGCGATCGTCGGCATCGTGGCTCCTTTGTCATGCGGATTCGAGGCCGTGGGGCTGTGCGCCGACACTGTAGCAGTGCCTGAACGGCCGTTCAAGATTGTATCTGCAAATACTGAACGATCGTTCAGGCGGCTAGGCGGCTAAGCTGGGGCCGATGCCTCGATCGTCCGGCGAGGCCCGCCGAGCCCAGATCCTCGCCGCGTCGGGCCGGCTCGTCCGCGAGCGGGGGTTCACCACCACGCGCCTGGCGGACGTGGCCGGTGAGCTGGGACTGTCGGCACCGCTCATCGTCTACCACTTCGGCAGCAAGGACGAGCTGATGGCGGCCACGCTGGCTGCCGAGGCGTCCGCGGAGCTCGAGCGGATGGAGCGCATCGTGTCCAGCAGGGCCGGTCCGCGGGCCAAGATCGAGCGCATCGTGCGCATGTCGCTCGGCCGGGCGGCCGTGTCCGACTGGGGGCTGTGGATCGACGCCTGGGGGGAGGGCCTGAGGTCGCCCGTGATGAGCCGCCTCCTGGCCGAGCTCGACCAGCGGTGGCAGCGGGCCATCGGCGCCGTCGTCGAGGAGGGCCGGTCGGCGGGCGTGTTCGTGACCGCGGACCCGGAGGTGAGCGCGCAGCGGATCGTGGTCCTGCTCGACGGGTACGGAGTGCAGCTCGTGCGGGCCGGTTCCACCCGGGCGCGAGCACGGCTTCTGGCCGCAGCTCGGCAGGCCGTGGCGGTCGAGCTCGGCCGAGCCTGACGCTGCGGTCGGGCCGATCAGCCGGTCGGCCGGCTCGCCGCCCGAACGGGCCGGTGGGGCCGGGCGTGCCGGAGGTGCCAGCGTCACCGCCGTCCGGTGGAGCGGCAGCCCGGCTGTAGAGCCCGACCAGGCGCGAGACCACGGTGACCAGGAAGATCTGTCCGAGCAGCGCCTCGAAGGAGACCATCGCCTTGCCGGCGTCGGTGGCGGGTGTGAAGTCGCCGAACCCGAGCGTGGTGAGCACCACGAAGCTGAAGTACACGAAGTCGGCCACCGTCGGATCGTCCGTCTGCACGAAGAACTGCTGGTCGGTCAGGCCGCTGACCCCGTACTCGCCGAGCGCGAAGATCAGGCCGAACAGCACGTAGACGCACACGACGGCCAGGACGGTCTGGGAGGTCACCCGCCGGTGCCGCACCAGGCGGCTCCCGATGGCCAGCACGAGGATCACCAGGAGCAGTGCCTGGGCGACGGACAACCAGGCCAGCGTGGTGTCGGTCCCGATGGCGGCATCGACCAGGGCGGCGACCACGGCCAGCGAGGCGAGGACCCGCGCCGGTGACACCCACCAACCCTCGACCGCGGACGTCTCCAGCCCGAGGATGACCGTGGCCGCGACCAGGACGCCCGGGAGCCACCGGCCGATCCCGCTGGCCGACGCCGTGAAGATCGCCACGCAGTCCACGAGGATGAGCACGAGGAGCGCGCCGTAGCGATCGGGGCGACGACGAGGCAGCTTGGGACGCGTCCGCGGGTCGCCGACGGGCATCGTGCGGACGGTAGTGGTCGGCGTCGCGGCGTCTGGCGGATGCCGGATGTGAACCCGGTCGGCTCGTCGGGCGGACTACTTGCAGAGCACAACGAAGCCGGTACCGTGGCCGTGATGCGACGGATCGGCCTCCGCTACGAGTACGTCGTCGCCATCGTGTTCGTGACGGGGCTCTTCATGGAGATCCTCGACACCACGATCGTCAACGTGGCGCTGCCGACCCTGGCCAGGGAGTTCGGGGTCGGGACCTCGGACGTCGAGTGGGTGGTCATCGCCTACCTGCTGAGCCTGGCCGTGTGGATCCCGGCCTCCGGCTGGATCGGCGACCGCTTCGGGACCAAGCGGACGTTCCTGTTCGCGATCGCGGTCTTCACCGTGGCGTCGGCGCTGTGCGGGCAGGCGACCGGCCTGTGGGAGCTGGTGGCGTTCCGGGTGCTGCAGGGTGTCGGGGGCGGGATGATGACCCCGGTCGGGACGGCCATGCTGTTCCGCGCCTTCGCGCCGGAGCGGCGGGCGAAGGCTTCGACCGTCCTGATCATCCCGACGGTGATGGCCCCGGCCATGGGGCCGGTGCTCGGAGGCCTCCTGGTGACCCAGTTCTCGTGGCGCTGGGTGTTCTACGTCAACGTCCCGCTCGGCATCGCGGCGTTCGTGTTCGGTGCTGTCGCGCTGCGGGAGCACCGCGAGCCGTCGGCCGGGCCGTTCGACGTGGCGGGGTTCGTGCTGAGCGCCGTCGGGCTGGCCTCGCTCCTCTACGCGCTGTCGGAGGGCCCGATCAAGGGGTGGCGGTCCCCGCAGATCGTCGTCGCGGGCGTCGGCGGCCTGCTGGCGTTCGCCCTGCTCACCCGCATCGAGCTGCGCAAGCGGCACCCCATGCTGGCGTTGCGGCTGCTCGGCGACCGCATGTTCCGCAACGCCAACCTGGCGTCGGCGCTGTCGTACTCCAGCTTTGCCGCCGTGCTCTTCCTGATGCCCCTGTTCCTGCAGGAGCTCCGTGGGCTCACCGCCCTCCAGTCGGGCCTCACGACGTTCCCACAGGCCATCGGCGTGCTGATCTCCTCGCAGATCGCCGGCCGGATGTACCCGTTCGTCGGACCTCGCCGCCTCATGGTGTTCGGCCTCGTCGGCGCGGCGTGCACGGCGCTGACGTTCACCCAGGTCGACCTGGGCACGGACCTCTGGGTGATCAGAGGCCTGATGTTCACCCGCGGGGTGTTCATGGCCTTCGCCTTCATCCCGCTGCAGGCCGCCACCTACTCCACCATCACGCCCGCGGACACGGGTCGGGCCACCGCCATCTTCAGCACGCAGCGCCAGGTGGCGGCGGCGTTCGGGGTGGCCACCGCCGCGACCATCCTGACCACGGCCACGTCACGACGGCTGGCCGACGTGGTGCCCGGTGGGCTGGCCGCGATCGATGCCCAGGTGAGCGCCTACCACGAGGTCTTCCTGGCCGCGTCGTTGCTGGCCTTCGGGGCCGCGGTCGTGGCGCTGCTGGTCCGCGACGAGGACGCAGCAGCGACGATGCGGCCCCGCTCGCGCCGCCCGGTCGGCCCGCTGTCCGAGCCCACCGCCGACCCGACGTCGATGGTGACCTGACGCCTTCAGTCGGCACTGGCCGGCCCGCCTGAGCCGAAAAATGGACAGTGGCCCCGAGTTGCCCACCCGACCGGGGTCGGGCGGGGGCCTCGGGGCCACCAAGTCGGCTCGACGCTCTTGCGCCCGCCTTCGGGTGCGACCCCTCCGGCTCCAGGTTCCTCACGTCCCGTCGCCGGTCCGTGCCTCCCCTGGTCGGGCTGCTCCGCGTCGTTCCTCCACCGAGCGCTGCGTACCGGCCGGTCCGAACCTCCCCCTCGGGCTGGTGGGCCTTCGGGCTCGATCCCTTCCGGTGACGTTCGCACCATTCGGTGAGCGCATGATGCGCCGCAGTGAAAGCCCAGGTCAAGACGCATTTTGGCTCGTCCACAGGGTTATCCGCAACTATCGCGCCTCATCCCCAGGGGCGTCGCGAAATGCACCGGATGTGCACAGCGCTGTCCACACCGGGGCCGCTCCGGGAGCCCCTTTTCGAAGCCCCGGACGCGCTGCGGACCGGGCCCCAGAACCCTGGGGACCGGTCCGCATGGCGAGCTCCCGGGCAGCCGCCCGGGAACGTGAGTTGGGGTGGGTCAGGCCAGGGCCTTGGCCTTGATGGCGTCGAACTCCTGCTGGGAGATGGCGCCGGACTCGAGGAGCTTGTGGGCCTGGGCGATCTGGTCGGCCGCGTTGCCGCCCGACGTGCCGGCCGTCTCCCGGATGTACTCGTTCATGGCCTTCTGCTGTTCCTTGGCCTGCTGCATGGCCCGCTCCTGCATGCCATGGCCGCGGGCGATCAGGTAGATGAGGCATCCGATCAGGGGGAGGAAGATCAGGACGATGACCCAGATCACCTTCGCGAAGCCGCTGAGCGAGTGATCGCGGAAGAGGTCCATCAGGACCGTGATCAGGATCCAGATGAACGCGAAGAGGAAGAAGAAGTAGATCATCGTCCAGAGGACCTGACCCACGCCCCAGTCTGCTGCAAACACGTGCCGTTCCTTTCTTGGCCGGACGGGACCGCTCCCGCGGCCGTCCGGCATGTGGTGTTACCGGCTCGGACAGTAGCCAACTGCCGGGCCGGGTCCACTCATCCCCGCTCGCCCTGGGGCTCGGGCGGCTCCCGGCGTCGCGCGCCCTACGGTCTTCCCAGCCGGTACAGGACGTGGCGTCGCAGCCGGTGCCCGGGTGGCAGGTTCGGGTGGTCGAAGTCGTCCGCCGGGTCCCGGGTCATGCCGAGCCGCTGCATCACCCGTTGGGACGGAAGGTTCGTCGTCGTCGTGAACGACACGATCTCGTCGAGCCGGAGCCGTCCGAAGCCGTCGGCCACGGCGGTCCGGGCGGCCTCGGTGGCGTAGCCCTGCCCCCATGCCGTCCTGGCCAGGCGCCACCCCACCTCGACGCACGGGGTGAACGCGGTGTCGAAGGTCGGCGCGCTCAGCCCCACGAAGCCGATGAACGGCTGCCAGCCCGGCACCTCGACCGCCCACAGGTACAACCCGGTCTCCGCGTACCGCACCCCGATCCGCTCGACGAGGAGATCGGACTCGTCCCGGGTGAGCGTCGATGGGAAGTGCTCCATGACGGTGGGATCGGCGTTCAGGTCCGCGAAGGGCGCCTCGTCGTCGTCCCGCCAGGGTCGCAGCAGCAGGCGCTCCGTGCGCAGCGTCAGTTCCGGCGCCGGCCGGCGGGCGCCTGCCGTCACGGCGCCTCGGCGGCCGCCAGGGCGTGCAGCGCCGCGCCGGCGATACCGGCGTCGTTGCCCATGGCCGCCGGGACGACGGGGGCCTGCACGGTGAGCAGCGGCACGAACCGGTCGGCCCGCTCGCTCACCCCGCCGCCGATGATGAAGAGATCGGGGCTGAAGAGCCGCTCGACGTACCGCAGGTACTCGTCGACCAGCTTGGCCCAGTCGCCCCACGAGAGCTTGCGCTCCTCGCGGGCGTTGGCCGACGCCCTGGCCTCGGCGTCCTTGCCGCGGATGACGAGATGGCCCAGCTCCGTGTTCGGTACCAGCACGCCGTCGATGAAGAGCGCGCTGCCGATGCCCGTGCCCAGCGTGATCATGAACACGAGACCGTCCCGATCGCGCCCGGCTCCCCAGCGCATCTCCGCCACCCCCGCGGCGTCGGCGTCGTTCAGGACCGTGACGGGACAACTGGTCGCCTTCGAGAGGACCTCGTCGACGTCGGTGCCGATCCACGAGCGGTCGACGTTGGCGGCGCTGAGCGCGACCCCCTTCTTGATGACCGCCGGGAACGTGCAGCCCACGGCTCCGCTCCAGCGGAACCGGGCCGTGAGCTGCGCCACCACCTCCCCGACCGCGGCCGGCGTCGAGTGGCGCGGCGTCGGGATGCGCTCCCGTTTGGTCATCAACCGCCCGGTCACCACGTCGACGGGCGCAGCCTTGATGCCGCTGCCGCCGATGTCGACGCCGAGGGCCATCGGTCCGGGAGGAGGAAGGTCAGAACTGCTCATGGCGAAGATGGTCGCGCGAATCCCGGCCGCGACTCAGAGCAACGACCGGACGCGGGCGACGAGCATGTCGAACGCGGGCGCGTTCATGCCGCCGTGCGGGACGATGACGTCGGCGTAGCGCTTCGACGGCTCGACGAACTGCAGGTGCATCGGGCGGACCGTCGTGAGGTACTGGTCGATGACGCTCGCCGGCGTGCGGCCTCGGTCGGCGATGTCCCGTTCGAGGCGCCGGATGAAGCGCACGTCGGGATCGGTGTCGACGTAGACCTTGAGATCGAGCATCTCGCGCAGGCGCGGCTCGAACAGCACGAGGATGCCCTCGACCACGACCACCGGTCCGGGCTCGACCATCGTGATCCGGTCCGTGCGGAGGTAGTTGGCGAAGTCGTAGACGGGCACCGGCGCTGCCGCTCCGGACACGAGCTCGTCCAGGTGGGCCATGAGGAGCGGCCAATCGAAGGCGTCCGGGTGGTCGTAGTTGATGGCCGCCCGCTCCTCGAAGGTGAGGTCGGCGCGGTCGCAGTAGTAGGAGTCGAGCTTGACGAGGGCCAGCTCCTGCTGACCGACCATCGTGGCCAGCCGCTCGGCGACGGTCGTCTTGCCCGAGCCCGTGCCTCCGGCCACGCCGAGCAGGAACGGCCGGCTGCGAGGACCGGTCGGCGGACCGTTCATGAGGACGTGACCGTACCGGCCGGCCGCTACGGTCCCGGCAGTGGGTGAGCCGTCGCTGTTCCTCGGGTCCGGACGCGAGCGCTCGCTGGTGCGCCGCCACCCCTGGATCTTCGCGGGCGCCGTCCGACGCGTCGAAGGTGGCCCGGCCGCTGGGCGAGACGGTGGCCGTGCGGACCGACCGAGGACGGTTCCTGGCGCGCGCCGCCTACAGCCCGTCCTCGCAGATCGCGGCGCGAGTCTGGTCATGGGACGAGGACGACGTGATCGATGAGGCGTTCATCGCCGGTCGGATCCAGAAGGCGGTCGCGGCGCGGGCCGACCTGGCGGAACGCACCGACGCCTGCCGGCTGGTGTTCGCCGAGAGCGACGGTCTCCCCGGCGTGATCGCCGACCGCTATGACGACCACGTCGTCGTCCAGCTCTCGTCGGCGGGTGCGGATCACTGGCGGTCGGCCGTGGCCGAGGCTCTCGCCGAGCTCCCCGGCGTGGCCGGGGTGTCGGAGCGGTCGGATCTCGACGTGCGCCAGCGCGAGGGCCTGCCACCGCGCACAGGCCACCTCGCCGGCGACGCGCCGCCGCCCGTCGTCACCATCGCCGAGCGGCCTCCCGCCGAGGGTCCGGGCTGGACCTTCGTGGCCGACGTGGCCGCCGGCCACAAGACGGGCTTCTACCTCGACCAGCGCGAGAACCGGCTGGGCGTGGCGGAGGCGGCAGCCGGGCGGCGGGTGCTCGACCTGTTCTCCTACACGGGCGGCTTCACCGTCGCCGCGGCCGCTGGGGGTGCGGCCTCGGTGGTGGCGGTCGACTCGTCGGCGCCGGCCCTCGAGCTGGCGGCCAGGAACGTGGAGCGCAACAGCGCCCCCGGCGTCACGGCCGACGTCTCGTACGTGCAAGCCGACGTCTTCACGCACCTGCGCCGGCTGCGGGACGAGGGAGCCCAGTTCGATCTCGTCGTCGCCGACCCGCCGAAGCTGGCCCGGTCGGCGTCCCAGCTCAACCGGGCCACCCGGGCCTACAAGGACCTGAACCTGCTGGCGCTCAAGCTGCTGGCGCCGGGCGGCGTGCTGGTCACCTTCTCGTGCAGCGGCCTGATGAGCGACGACCTCTTCCAGAAGGTCCTGTTCGGTGCCGCGCTCGACGCCGACCGGGACGCCCAGGTGATCGGCCGCCTGACGCAGGCCACGGACCATCCCGTCCTGCTGACGTTCCCGGAGGCCGCCTACCTCAAGGGTCTGGTGATCCGGGTCAGCTGACGGGCTGGAACGCGCCCACGAACCCGCGCAAGGTCGTGGCGATGTCGGTGACGAACGGCCAGCGGTGTCCGCCGCGGGCGAGGTCGGCGTACCCGTGCACCAGCGACCACAGGCCGACGGCCACCGGCATGGGGTCGTCGCCGTGGAGGCGCCCGGCGTCCTGGCATCGCTTCACCGCGTCGACGAGGGCCAAGAACGCGGGCGCGCCCGCGGCCTGGCAACGAGCCACGAGGTCCGGGCGCTCGGCGGCGGCGTGGGAGCCGGTGAAGAAGAGGGCGCGGTAGTGGCCAGGGTGCTCGAGCGCGAACGAGACGTAGGCCTCGCCGCGCAGGAGGAGTCCTTCCAGCGGGTCGCCACCAGGATCGGCGGCGTCGATGGTGCGGGCGAACTCCGCGAAGCGCTCCTCGATCACGGCCACCATCAACTCGGTGCGGTCACTGAAGTGCAGGTAGAGCGCCGTGGGGGCGACACCCACGGCCGAGGTCACCCCGCGGACGGTCACGCCGTCCGGGTCACCGGTCTCGTCGAGCAGCGCGGCAGCGGCGGCGATGAGCTCGTCGCGCAGCGTGTCACCCTGGCCGCGCGGGCTACGGGTCCGCCGTCCGGATCGGGGGTTGACAGCCGCGGGCATTGTCTGAACACTGTACATGAACAGTGTTCACCTGTCACACCCCTCGATCATCCGCCCGACCAGACCCGACGAAGGGACAGCCATGGCCACCGCCACCGAGAACCGCTACCTGGAGGGCAACTTCGCCCCCGTCACCGACGAGGTGGTCGCGCTCGACCTGCCGGTCACGGGGACCATCCCGGCCGAGCTCGAGGGTCGGTACCTGCGCAACGGCCCCAACCCGATCGGGCCCGTCGACCTACGGACCCACCACTGGTTCATCGGGACGGGGATGGTGCACGGCGTGCGGCTGCGCGACGGGAAGGCGGAGTGGTACCGCAACCGGTTCGTGCGCGGCGATGACGTCGCCGCGGCACAGGGGCTCGACCCCCTCCCGGGTCCGCGGCACGCGATGTTCGGCGGTGGCGCCCCCAACACCAATGTCATCGGCCACGCCGGCAGCACGTGGGCGATCGTCGAGTCCGGCGGCTACCCGGTCGAGCTCACGTACGAGCTCGACTCGGTCCGCTACCTCGACTTCGACGGCGCGTACCCCGGCTCGTTCTCGGCCCACCCCAAGAAGGATCCCGTCACGGGGGAGCTCCACGTCATGGCGTACTACTGGGAGTGGGACCACGTGAAGTACCTCGTCGTCCGCCCCGACGGGAGCATCCGCAAGGTGGTCGAGGTCCCGGTGCCCGGAGCGATCATGCTGCACGACGTGGCGATCACCGAGTCCAGCATCGTGATCTTCGATCTGCCGGTGACCTTCCAGCTGGACGCGCTGGCCGAGGGCTATCCGTTCCCGTACCGCTGGGACGACGGCTACCAGCCCCGGGTGGGTGTGCTGCCACGCGAGGGCGGAGGCGAGGACGTGCGCTGGGCCGAGGTCGAGCCCTGCTACGTCTTCCACCCGATGAACGCCTACGACCTGCCGGACGGGCGGATCGTCATGGACGTGGCGCGCCACCCGCGCATGTTCGCCACCGACATCAACGGCCCGTTCGAGGGCCCGCCCACGCTCGACCGTTGGACCATCGACGCCGAGGCCGGCAAGGTGGTCGAGGAACGGATCGACGACCGCGGGCAGGAGTTCCCGCGCGTCGACGAGCGACTGGTCGGCAGGCCGCACCGCTACGGCTACGCGGCCTGGTTCGGCGAGAAGGGGGTCGAGCACGGCGCCCTGCTGAAGTACGACTTCGAGCGGGGCACGTCGGAGGCACAGCCCTTCGGTGACGGCCAGAGCAGCGGGGAAGGCGTGTTCGTGCCCCGCTCGGATGACGCCGCCGAGGACGACGGCTGGGTGATGTCGCTCGTCTACGACCGCGCCACCGACCGCTCCGACCTCGTCATCCTGGACGCCCAGGACTTCTCGGGCGAGCCCGTGGCGCGCGTCCACCTTCCCCAGCGCGTGCCCTTCGGCTTCCACGGCAACTGGGTCCCCGACGCCTGACATGACCTGGCGCTGCCCGTGCTGTTGCAGGAGCTTCGAGCGCGAGGGTCAGTTCCACTCTCATGACACAGGGGACGTTGACCATCATTTCGCTGATCGCGATGAGATGCTGCGGAGGTCGTTCGACGAACTGGTGGGTTCGCTGCCCTCGGATGTCCATGTCGATGCGCTGAAGTCGGTGATCGTGTTCTCAGTTGGCACGACGTTCGCGTTCGTCGTCGTTCAGACCGGACGCCTGCTGGTCGGCGTGTTTCTCGACAGGTGCCTCGACTCGCCGCGCGTCGTGAAGGTCGACGAGATCTCGTCACGAAGAAAGCGAACTTCGTGAGGTCGGGTCCCCACGACGTCGACGACGAGCTGCGCGCTGCTTGGCGAGGCCTACGAACCGTCGCCACGGCTCCGCGACGCTGACTGACTCTCGATGGCCGACCCGGTTGCGCGCAGTCGTGCGCTCTCGACCGTCGAGACTTGTTGGTGTCGAGTGAGGCGTGTCACCGTCGGCGAGCAACACGGATCCGTGCAGGAACGTTGGCAAGTTCGCCGAAGGCCAGCCCGATCACGATGCCGAGCATGGTGTCGCCTACGCGGTCAAGGGCCACCGTGTCGCCCTCGAACTCGACGGCGCTGATCATCAGCAGCACGGTAGGGGTGAGCAGCACAACGAGCCAGAAGTATCCGCGCTCGTCGAGCGCGTAGAGCAGGAACGCGGTGGCCGCCGCACAGGCCACCAGAAGCCAACGGTTGTCCGTCGCGACGAGGACGCCCACGATCAGGGCCGCCGCGAGCAGCGTGCCCGCGACACGCTGGAGGCTGCGCAGAAGTGTGCCGTGGCTGGTCGGCTGGAGGATCGCGAGGGTCGTCAGCGGCACCCAGTAGCCGTGCGGCAGATCGACCAGGCGGTAGAACAGGCTGCCCGCCCCGACGGCGACAGCCAGGCGCAGGGCATACGCCCGCAGGGCGGCGTCGTGCAGCAGCGCCGAACCCACCTTCCGCAGGGCCTCGAGGCCGACCAGGATCGACCGCCCCGGGCGCCGGCGAGCGAGGACCATCAGCGCCAGGCCGGGAACCGCACCGAACGCGAACCAGGTGAGCCGCTCGCCGAGGGGGGCGGTGGCTGGGAGGCCGGCGACGACCACGAAGACCGCCGAGTTCGCGAAGCCCAGCAGCGCGCCGCTCGGTCCGGCCGCCCGGAAGAAGGCCCAGACCGCGACCCAGACGAACGACAGCAGGACCAGGCGGGCGTCGCCCTTGCTGGCGGCACCGGCGACCACGACCGCGGCCGCTGAGCCGACCACCGCCAGCGAGCCCCACCACAGCCGCGCCCTCAGATCGGCGCGTGGCACGCACAGCGCGACGTTCAGCCCGCCGAGGGCGGCCATGAACCCGGCCGCGGGCTCGTCGACCGCCAGCCCGATCGCGAGCGGCCCGACCGCGGCCAGTGCGCCCGCCAGGCCGGACTGCCAGTCCACCCGTCGCTCCTCCGTGCGAAACGCCTCCCGCACCAGATCCGAAGCAGCGGACATCGAGCGCATTCTGCAGGAGCACCTCATGGGCGGCGAAGGAAACGGATGGGCTCCGGCCTCGCTCCATCGTCAAGCGACTCTCAGGCGGCACCTTCTTCCGGCAACAGGTCCTTCTGGTCGAGGACGTAGAGGAGGATGAAGCCGGGGAGCACGATGAGCGCGAACAGCCCGGTGGCGACCAGGAGGGCGGCGAGCGTGCCCGAGGGCGCCGCGGCTTCGGAGACCGTCAGGCTGGTCGGGAGAATGTAGGGCCATTGGGCGACGCCCCACCCGATGACCACGCCGGCCACCGCTCCGATCGCCAGGATGCGTGCGCCCCGTGCGGCTCGGCGCACCAGGAGGAAGAGCGATGCGACACCACACGCCGCGGAGAGCAAGACGAGCGGCAAGGCCCGCGACGCCAGCTCGTCGAAGAGGTAGCGGGCGTCGGATCGCAGCACGAAGATGCCGATCGAGCGCGGTGACGCCGGCGACGGTGGCGGCGGCGATGGCCCGGCGGCGGAAGTACTCCTCCATGGCTCCGTCAGCCAGCCTGCGGGCGTCCCACACGAGGTAGACGGCGGCGAGGTAGGCGACGACGACGACGGCCAGGACGCCGCCCAGGATCGACGTGGGGTTCATCCAGCTGGTCCAGGGGTCTCCGGCCTGGCCGCCAGCCGGTACCCGTCCCGAAGCGATGCCGCCGGCGACGGCGCCCATGCAGTAGGGGACCAGGACGGAGGAGAGAGCGAAGACCGCACCGAAGTCCCGGCGAAAGCGGGTGCGGAACACCGTCTTGCGGAACGCGAAGCTCGACCCGCGCAGGACGATCCCGAACGCGGCCAGTGTCAGCGGGACGAACAGCGTCAGGGTGATCGAGGCGTACGCCTCGGAGAAGCCGGTCCACAGCACGACGAAGACGAAGATCAACCAGACATGGTTGGCCTCCCAGACCGGGCCGATCGAGTGATCGATCACCTGCGCGGGGACGCTCGCCGCGGGCCGTACCGCCGGCAACGAGATCCCAGAACCCGGAGCCGAAGTCGGCACCGCCGAAGATGGCGTAGGCGGTGACGGCACAGAACAGCACCACGGCGACGGCCGTGCTCATCGCCGCGCCAACTCCTCCGCTGACGGCACCGGCGGTTCGGACCGGGCCGCGCGGGCCGTAGGGCACGTCCTGCTCGGCCACCCCGCGCTCGCGGAACCTCCTGCTCATGTTCCGCAGGATGAGCACCGTGGTGACCCCGAGTCCGAGGTACAGCACGGTCACCAGCACGAAGGTGATCCAGACCCCGGTGTTGGCCGTGGCCGCGTCCTCGACCTTCATCAGGTTGTAGACGATCCACGGCTGGCGGCCGACCTCACTGACCACCCACCCCGCCTCCATGCAGACGATGGCGGCCACGCCGGCGATCGAGGCGGCACGAAGGAACCACCTGCTCCTGGGCATGTCCCGCCGGAACAGCCAGCACAACCCGTACCAGACCGACAGGAGGAACAGCAGGGTGCCGAGCCCGACCATGATGTCCCACGCGAGGTGGACCGTGTTGACCTCCGAGTCGGTCGGCCGTTCATCGGCGGGCACGCTGTCGAGGCCCTGGATCACGGTGCTGGTGCCGCTGGAGGGGTCAGACAGCCATGAAGCGAGACCGGGGATCCGGATCCCTCCGGTGACGGTGCCGTCGGAGTTCAGACGGCCGAGCAGCGTCTCCGGCACGTCGTCGGCGGTCTCCGGAACGAGCTCGATGGCGGCGAACTTGACCGGCTGGTTGTTGTAGACCCAGCGGGCGAGGGAGTCCCCGACGCCCATCTGGATCGGGATGGCCACCGCGCCGACGCTGAACACGATGAGGAAGCCCACGCGGTGGTAGCGGTCCCGCCGGCCTCGCAGCATGGCGAACGCGTAGACGGACGCGACGAGGAAGCCTCCTACCACGTAGGCCGCGATCACCATGTGGGCAGCCATCAGCGGCATGGCGTCATTGAAGATCACCGAGAGCGGGTCGACGTCCACCACCTCGCCGTCGGAGTTCAGCGTGAACCCCGACGGGTCGTTCATCCAGGCGTTGGCGGCGACGACCGAGACGCTGCCGAGGATGCCCGTGATGACGAGGGGGACCCCGGTCCAGAAGTGCGTCCAGGGCTTCAGCCGCCGCCATCCGTAGATGTAGATGGCGACGAAGATGGCCTCGGTGAAGAAGAACAGCCCCTCGAAAGCGAATGGGACACCGAACGCCTCCCCCCACTGACCCATGAAACGCGGCCACAGCAGGCCGAACTCGAAGGTGAGCACGGTGCCGGTGACGGCGCCCACCGCGAACGTCACCGCCATGTACTTCGACCAGCGCTGGGCCAACTGCATCGCGTCGGCGTCGTCGTGCTTGATGCCGCGGTAGTTGGCGATGAGCGTCATGAACGCCCACGACACCCCGAGCGGCACGAGGATGATGTGGAAGCCCAGCGTGAACGCCATCTGCGCCCGGGCCCACGGCACCGGGTCGACCGCCAGGATCGGTGTCGCGACCCAGGCGAGACCCACGCTCACCGGTCAATCAACGGGCCGTCGCCCATTCCGAACACCTCCGACTCCAACCATTCCTCGCTCCCCCCAGCACAACCCATGTTGCCGCTGACGCCGTCATCCAGGGCGGATGAAATCCCCGCGACGTGCCGCGGCAGTGTGCGGTTTCATCCGCCGCGGATGATGTTGTCGCTGGCGCCGCGAGGTCCAATACCGATGCAGCCCGAACGAGGAGGCTCACGATGGCGACTCGCAAGCAGCGCGCGGCTCACGGCGGAGGAAGCCGCGTCGCGCATGCCGAAGGGGCCGGTTTGCCGAGCGCGGCCTTGCCGTCACCGTTCCCGCCGATCGCCGAGTATGCGTTCCTGTCGGACTGCCACACCGGTGCGCTGGTGGCGCCTGACGGTTCGGTCGATTGGCTGTGCGTTCCTCGATTCGACTCGGCAAGCGTGTTCGGCAGCCTGCTCGACCGGGAGGCGGGCACGTTCAGGTTCGGTCCGTTCGGCATCAACGTGCCGACGTCGCGCGCCTACGAGCCCGGCACCAACGTGGTGGTGACGACGTGGAGGACGCCGTCGGGGTGGATCGTGGTGCGCGACGCGCTGACGATGGGCCCATCACGTGGGCCCGACACCGTGACACCTCACACGCGGCCGCCGGCGGACGACGACGCCGAACACACCTTGGTCCGCGTCGCGGAGTGCCTCGGAGGTCGCGTCGAGGTCGAGGTGGTGTGCGAGCCGGTGTTCGACTACGGGCGGGTGCCGGCCACCTGGAAGGTCGTGGACGAGGCTGGCCATGTCGCGGACGCGACAGGGCGGTGACGTCCAGGTCCGGTTGCAGACCGACTTGTCGGTCGGCGTCGAAGGCGGCCGGGTGCGGGGTCGTCATGTCCTCGACGCGGGAGATCGGGTCTACTGCGCGCTGTCGTGGGCGGAGGGAGTCGACGCGCCGGCTGACGTCGATGACGCCGAGCGGCGGGTCGCCGCCACGGTGGCGTTCTGGCGGCGTTGGTTGGACGGGGCGCGAGTGCCGGACCACCGGTACAGGGAGCCGATCCAGCGCTCCGCGCTCACCATCAAGGGGCTGACGTACATGCCGACCGGTGCGACCGTCGCTGCCCTCACGACCGGGCTGCCGGAGACGCCGGGCGGCGAGCGGAACTGGGACTACCGGTACAGCTGGATGCGCGATTCCACCTTTACCCTCCAGGCGCTGCACTGGTTGAACCTCGACTGGGAAGCAGACGAGTTCATGGAGTTCGTCGCTGATGTCCAACGGAACGATGACGGTGGGTTGCAGATCATGTACGGGATCGACGGGCGTCGCGACCTGACGGAGTCGACCCTTGACAACCTGAGCGGCTACTCGGGGGCGCGCCCTGTGCAGGATCGGCAACGGCGCCTTCGACCAGCGCCAGAACGACGTCTTCGGCGCGGTGCTCGATGCGATCCTGCTGCACTCGCGGCGGAGCCGGCGCTTGCCTCGCCGTCTGTGGCCCATCGTGCAGGCGCAGGCGACATGCGCCACCGCGGTGTGGCGCGAGCCAGATCAGGGCATCTGGGAGGCCAGGGGCAAGCCGCAGCACTATGTGTCCTCGAAGCTCATGTGCTGGGTGGCGCTCGATCGCGCGTCCAAGCTGGCCGACCTGCGGGGTGATAGCGACCTCATCGCGACGTGGCAGGCCACGGCTGAGGAGATCCAGGCCGACGTGATCGAGCACGGGCTCACCAGCGACGGGGTGCTCCGGCAGCACTATGACACCGACGCGCTCGACGCCTCGACGCTCCTGGCGCCGATCTTCGGCTTCCTCCCCGGCACGGACGAGCGCATGCACGCCAGCGTGATGGCGATCGCCAACGACCTGACCGAGAATGGCTACGTCCTGCGCTACCGCACCGACGAGACCGACGACGGGATGTCGGGCAAGGAGGGCACGTTCCTCATCTGCTCGTTCTGGCTGGTCGTCGGCGCTCTCCATCGTGGGAGAGCAGCAGCGGGCCCGCGATCTGTTCGAGCGGCTCCTGCGCATCGCGTCACCGCTGGGCCTGTACGCCGAGGAGTTCGACGTCGACACCGGTTACCACCTGGGCAACTTCCCGCAGGCGTTCTCGCACCTCGCACTCATCGAAGCCGCCGGCCGCATCATCATGGCCGAGTGGCTACCGGAGTTCTCCTGACGCGGTGGGTCAGAGCCCGGGGCTGGAGTGCATGATGCCGCCGTCGGCGAAGATGGTCGTCGCCGGCGAGATAGCTGGCGCCGTCGCCGGCGAGGAACGCCACGACGCTGCCGATCTCGCTGGGCTCGGCCATGCGGCCGATCGGGATGGCGGCGTCGAGCCGCTTCATCGCCGCGGGATCGGCCTCGGTCGCGGCGTTGATCGGCGTGTCCACGGCGCCCGGGCCGACCCCGACGACCAGGACGCCGTGCGGGGCCAGCTCGACGCCGGCGGTGCGGGTGAGCATCCGCATCCCGCCCTTCGACAGGCAGTACGGGGTGTTGCCGGGCATGGGCCAGTCCTCGTGGACCGAGGTGATGTTGATGATCCGGCCTCCGCTGCCCTGGGCGATCATCTGCTTGGCGGCGATCTGGGTGCCGAAGAAGGCGCTCTTGAGGTTGATGTCGAGGACCTTCTCGTACTGCGCCTCGGTCGTGTCGAGCACCGAGGTGCGGGTCTCGACGCCGGCGTTGTTGACCATGACGTCGAGCTTGCCGAACGTCTTGACCGCCGTGTCGACCAGCATCTGGAGGTCGGCGACCTTGCTGACATCGGCCTCGACGCCGATGGCCTTGTCGCCGAGGGCGTGGACCTGCTGCTCGAGCTCCTCGGTGGCTTCGGGGTGGGCGACGTAGTCGATGACGATGCTGGCCCCCTCCTCGGCGAGGGCGAGGACGATGGCCTTGCCGATCCCGCTGTTGCCTCCGGTGACGATGGCCACCTTGTCCTTGAGGTTCATGGCGCTGCTCCTTGTGGTGTGGACGGTCGGTCGGCGGCTTCGGGTCATGCCGGTCGGCGCTACCCGAGCCGCTCGGCGAGGTGCTCGCCGACCCGGATGGCGTTGGCCATCGCCGTGAGCGCCGGGTTCACGGCGCCGATGCTGGGGAAGAAGCTGGTGTCGACGACGTACAGGTTGTCGAGCTCATGGGCCTTGCAGTTGGTGTCGAGCACCGACGTCGCCGGGTCGGTGCCGAACCGGCACGTGCCCGCCTGGTGGGCGACGCCGGCGACCGAGATGTCCATGTGCATGTAGAAGTTCTTGTGCAGCACGTGGTGCTGGGCCATGCCCGACGTGGTTCAGGATCTTCTTCAGCTCGTGGTAGAGGCGGTCGGCCTCCTCGTCGTTGGTCGAGTGGTAGGCGAGGTGGACGTTGCCTCGCCGTCGACGTGACCCGGTTCTCGGGCTTGGGCAGGTCCTCGGTGGTGAGCCAGAAGTCGACGGCGTGCTTGGCCACCTCGGCGAGGGTGAAGTGGGGCGCGAGCTTGGTGAGCTTCGGTTCCTCGCCCTTCATGGCCTCGGCGTTCGACTTGCCCGACCATCTGGATGTTCCCGGCCGGCCAGTCGTAGTCCGGGCGCGCCGAAGTAGAAGTCGTTCAGCCCGAGCGTCTTCTGGAAGACGGTGTCGTTCGGCTCCTTCGCCAGGGCGACGATGGCCTTGCTGTTGTGGAACATGTAGTTCCGCCCCACCTGATCCGAGCCGTTGGCCAGGCCGTCGGATGGCGGTCGTTGGCCGAGCGCAGCAGCAGCTTGGCCGTGTTCGCCGCCCCGGCAGACACGACGACGATGTCGGCCTCGTACACCTCGCGCTGCACCGTCGCGGGACACCACGACGCCGGTCACCGTGCGGCCGGCGCGTCGGTCTCGAGCTTGATGACCTCGGCGTCGACGAGCAGCGTCACGTTCGGCACGTCGAGCAGCGGGCGCACCGCGATCGTCTCGGCGTCGGCCTTCGCGTGCACCAGGCAGGGGTAGCCGTCGCACCAGGTGCAGCGGATGCACGTGCTCCTGGCCCGGTCGGCCTCGTCGAGCAGGATGCCGCACGGCGCGTGGAACGGGTGGTAACCCGCCGCCCTCGAGGTCGTCGGAGAGCTGCTGGATCCGCGGCTCGTGCGACGACCGCGGGCCACGGGTACGGCTTCGAGCGTGGCCCTTCAGTCGGATCCTCGCCGGCGTTGCCGTGCACCTGGTAGAGCCACTCGGCCCGCGTGTACCACGGCTCGAAGTCGTCGTAGGTCAAGCGGCCACGCCGGCGAGAGGCCGTCGACGTGTCGGATCTCGCCGAAGTCCTGCGGACGCAGCCGGTACAGCGCCGCCCCGTAGAGCTTCGTGGCGCCACCGACGTTGTAGTGGACCTGGGGCTGGAACGGCTTGCCGTCGGCGTCGTACCAGGTGTCCTTGGAGATGTACTTGCCCTGGACGAACACCGCCTCGGGGTCCCAGTTGTCCATCTCCCGGGGCAGGAAGTTCCCCCGCTCGAGGAGCAGGATCTGCTTGCCCGAGCGCGGCGAGCGTGTGGGCGAGCGTGCCGCCGCCCGCGCCGGTGCCGATGATGATGATGTCGTAGTGCTCGGTCATGCTCGTCTCCGATCGTCCGTGCTCACGCCGGTTCCTCGTCGGTCTCGTCGCCCCAGTCGATCCGGGCGGTCCCGGGGCCCTCGACCAGCGCGCCGGACCGGCTCGACCCGAGGAAGTCCCAGCCCCAGGACACGAACGCGTCGACCCGTTCGTGCACGCCGCTCATCAGCCAGGCGTGGACACCGAGCCACGCCGCGAAGGCGGCATGGCCGTGGAGCTCGTGGTGGTGGGCACCCACCTCCGCGACCGCCTGGCCGCTGCCGATCATCGCCATGATGCCCTTGTCCTTGTAGTGGAAGGGCTGACGCGGCTTGCCGTCGATCTCGGCCACGATGTTCCTGGCCGCCCAGCGGCCGGCCTGCAGGGCGACCGAACCGAGCTGGGGGAAGTCGATCCCGTCGTGGTCGGGCACGTTGGCCATGTCGCCGATCACGTAGACGCCGGGAACACCTTCGACGGTGAGGTCGGACTGGGCCGTCACCCGTCCCCCGCGGCCCTGCGTCGAGACCCAGCGTGCCCGCCAGCTCGGGCGCTTGGATCCCGCCGGCCCAGATGACGGCGCGGGTCTGGATCTCCGTGCCGTCGCTCAGCTTCACCCTGTCCGGTGCGATCTCCGTGACCCCGGTGCTGAGCTTGAGCTGCACACCGGCGTGCTGCAGCTTGTCGGCGGCGTAGGTGTGGGCCTTGTCGGAGAACGCCGCGAGCACGACCGGGCCGTGGTCCACGACGTAGATCCGTGCCCGGTGGACGTCGAGGTCGTGGTGGCGCTTGGGGATGACCCGGTTGACGGCGTCGGCGAGGGCCCCTGCGGTCTCGACACCGGTCGGGCCGGCCCCGACGATGACGAAGTTCAAGGCGCCCTGCTCGACGAGACCGGGGTCGCTGTCCACGTCCTCGATGATTTCGAGCAGCCGCGTGCGGAGGGCGGCGGCGTGCTCGACGGTGTAGAGCGGGAACGCATGCTCCCTGGCCCCGGGAGTCCGGAAGAAGTTCGGTTGCGAGCCCGCCGCCAGCACCAGGTAGTCGCCGGTGAACGTCCGGCCGTCGGCGGCGGTGACCGTCCGCGTGGCGGGATCGACCTCGCTCACCTCGGCCCGATGGAACTGAACGCTCGGCGACTTCATGAAGATGGCCCGGAGTGGCCGGGCCACGTCCGGCGTCCCCAGCTCTCCCGTTGCGACCTGGTACAGGAGCGGCTGGAACTGGTGATAGTTGTTCCGATCGATCAGCGTCACGGGTACGTCATGCTTCGCCAGCTCTCTGGCACACCCCACGCCGGCGAAGCCACCGCCGACGATGACGACTGAGGGCTTGGTCATGGGGCCTCCTCGAGGGCGATCGAGAACCGGGCAGTGAACGCATCGCCCGGTGCGACCAGCGGCGTGGTGCCCTCGACCAGGCTGTTCGTCGCGGCTGTCATCGGCTCGAGCGCGGCGAAGGGTCGGCCCGGCGGAACCCACACCTGCGCGTACGGGTAGCCGGGTCCACAGCGGAGCGTGATCGAGGAGTCGTCGTCGGCCACCAGTGCGAGCCGACGCTGGCGGCCGAGGAGGTACAGGTCGTCGAAGGTACGCCGGCCGATCCGTTCGCTCTCCCGGGCCGCGGGCTGCGTCGCTCCCCGTCGGGAGTCCGCGCTCGTCGAGAGCGAGATGGGTGCGAGCCGGCAAACGCAGGTGCCACTGGCTGCGTGGCGTGCCCGGCAACCGTAGGTAGGGGTGCCACCCGAAGGCCACGGGACCCGACGGCGGCCGGTGGGGATGACCGTCGTGTCGAGCGCGAGCGATTGGTCGCGGGCGACGACGGTGACCTCAATGCGGTGCGGGTACGGAAAGGCCGGCGCGTCGACGTCGATCGAGGCCCGGAAGCCTGCCCTCGCACCGCCAGCCGAGCGTCGGTCGAGTCGCCACCCCGGCTTGCCCACGAGGAGACCGTGGATCGGGAGGCCATTGGTGTCGGTGCCGAGTGGGAGGCCGGTCAGGTCGACGTCGACGCCGGCGGCGCGGTAGTGACGCGAACCCAGCCGGTTCGCCCACGGGGCCAGCAGGGGGAGGCCCAGGGTGGCCCCCGCCCGCAGCGCAGGCAGGCCTCCCGGCAGCGCCAAGTGCTCACGACCGCGATACCGGAGCGAGACACCGGTCAACCCGAGGTCAGGAAGGAACGTGGCCGAAAGGTTTCCCGCGGTGACCACCAGCGCCGGTTCACCGCGAAACCTGCCCTCTTCGACAGACCCGGCCACGACGGTCACGAACCTTCTACGCGGCGATCGGGGTCAGGGGCTGGATGCTCACCGCATCCATTGGAGACCGATCGCGCGCCGAGGTCTTCATCCACTCTGGATGACCCACCCCAGCAGCTGCGGGTGGCGTCCTAGAGGTGGGCGACCAGCCCGAGGTCGTGCATGCGGCCGATCGTCTCGCCGCGGCTCGAAACACCGAACTTGCGGTAGATCGAGATCGCCTGAGACTTGACCGTGTTGCGGGAGACGAACAGCCGCTCGCTGATCTCCGCCAGCGAGAGATGGGTGGGCAGGAAGGGCAGCAGGCGTAGCTCGGCCGTCGTGAGCGACGACACACCCAGCATCTCGCCTCTGAGCATCTCGAGCTTGGAGAGCAGCTGAGCGGCCTGAGCCGGCAGGTCGCCGAGTGCCGGTCGATGCTGATGGATGTCGCGGATCTGCCGCAGGGCGGCGCGGGCTCCTCCAGGGTCGCCGACGGCGATGTAGGCACGTGCCAGCTCGAGCAACGCCTGGACGGAGACGATGGGGAGCGCGTGGGTGAGCAGCGGCCGCAGTCGACCCGCGCGTCCGGCGAGCTCACGGGCCGCTTCGGCGTCTCCCCGCTGGGACGCGACGTGGGCTGCCCACGCGTAGACGAGCGCGCTCGTCCAGTAGTCGTCGAAGCTGCCGTCCCGCATGATCGCCAGCGCCTGACCCGACAGCGCCTCGGCCTCGTTCCAGTCGTCGCGCTCGATGGCGACGATGCCTCGCTCAGCCAAGGCCACAGGGATGAACGGCACGACGCCGGCACTCGTCGCCTCGTCCGCGGCGCGAGCGAAGTACACGTCGGCTTGGTCGAGGTCACCTTGGAGCAGGTCGGCCGCCCCAAGTGCGTGGAGCATGGCCGCCCGGTACGGGCTCAGCGGACTGAGGCCATCCAATGCCACGTGCGCGTCCTGGCGCATCTCGTCGATCCCGTTGCGGCACAGCAGGGCGCGCAGGTACGCCAGCGAGCTCTCCATCGTGTTCCCGTCGGCCAGGGTGCCGCCGAACGTCGTCCGTTCCGCGGCTCTCGCCCACCGTTCGGCGTCGCCCGCCCGGCCGATGAGCGCATAGATCAGGGCGCCGTGCACCGCGACGGCGGGCTGGGTCTCGATCAGTTCGTTGGCCGTGAACCACTCCATCCAACGAAGCACCGTGTCGAGACGCCCGCTGGCCCACACGGGGTTGGCGACCTTGAGCACCAGCCGTGCGACCTGGTCGGCATCTCCCGCGTGCTGGGCATGCTCGATGGCCGACTCGGGAAGGTCGTTCGCCTCGTACCATGCCGCGGCGCGGGAGTGGAGCTCCGGGACGATGTCCGGCTCGCGCCGCGTCAACTCGGCGTACAGCAGCTCGCGGAAGAGCGGGTGATAGCGGTACCGATCTCCGCGGCGATCCAACGGGAGTACCAGGAGGTTGCGGCGCTCCAACCGATCGAGCACGCGGCCGGATCCCGTGCGACCGGCGGTGACATCGCACAGCGGGCCTGACATGCGGTCGAGGATCGACGTGCGGGTCAGGAACGACACGTCCGCACGCGAGACACGTTGGAGGAACTCCGATCGGAGGTAGTCGCCGATGAAACGATCGTCTCCAGTGAACCTGAGGGTGCTCTCCACTCGGGATCCGGCGTTGATGGCGAGCGCCGCGAGGTACAGCCCCGCCGGCCAACCCTCGGTTCGGTCGATCAGCTCGTCGGCGAGGTCCTCGGCGGACTCGATACCGGCGGCCACGAGCAGCGACCGTGCCTCCGGTCGGCTCATCGCGAGGTCATCGACCCCGATCTCAACGATGCCGCCGCGGGCACGCAGCAGCGAGACGGGCACCGGCACCTCCTGTCGAGATCCGATCGCCACCTGCGAACCGGTAGGGAGGCGGAGCGCCAGTTCGGCGATGACGTCCCGACATCGACGGTCGGTGAGAGCCTCGGCATTGTCGAGGACGACGGCCACCGGGCCTGCATCGACGCGATCGACGACACCAGCGCCATCGATGCTGGCCATGCCGGCGCCGGGCGACGCCAACGACCGGAACACCCTCGGCTCGATCCGCTCGACGCGATCGAAGAGCACGGCGAGATAGGTCAGGAGCACGGTCGGGTCGTTGTCGCGGGCGTCCACCGACAGCCACACCATTCTCGGTTGCTTGCGCTCGGCCCACTGTGCCAACAAGGTCGTCTTGCCGTAGCCCGCCGGCGCGACGACGGCGATCACTGAGGGCTGGTGCGTTGCGACGAGGTGATCGACGAGGGCCGTGCGGGCGACGATTCCCTGGCGGACCGGCGGAGGCTCGAGCTTGGATTCGTCCAACTCGAACGACAGCCGAGGTCGCGTCCGGCGACCCTGCCGTGACACGGGGATAGGGCGCGCGGGCGCCCGGGTCGTCACCCAGTCGACGCTAATCGCGCCGGCCGGCACGGCCTCCACTCATTCGGTGAACAGCCGGTGAACCGGCGAGCCCACTCTCGAACATCATCCAGCCTGGATGACGAGCGCCGGCGTATGACGGGCGGATGATCGTGATCTCCCGCATTCCAACTCGCGATCAGGAGCCGGTCATTGAGCGAACACAGCGTCGTGCTGACCGTCGCTGCCTACGCCTCCGCCGGGATTGCGGAGCAGGACTTCGACGCCCTGGGGCGCGGCGAGGGAACGGGGCGAGTACGCCGACGTCGGCGCGGCAGTCCTGCGGAAGGGGGCCGACGGCGCGCTCAGCATCTACCGGAGCGACGGCGTCGCCACCGACGTGGGTTCCCTTCTCGGCGCAGCTCTCGCCGTCATCGCCGCCCCGGTGGGCATCTCGTTCCTCCAGCCCGTCGCGATCACCCAGGACGGGTGGGCCCGGGTCGCCACGATGGTCGGCGATTTCTGGCAGGACATCCCCAGGAGACGCTTCACACGATGACCAACCTGCTCGAGTCCAGCCCCGCCGGGCTCGTCATCGTCGCCGTCGACCGGACGAGGGAGGACGTCGGGATGCTCCTCCCACAAGCAACCGCGACGATTGCCACGTTCAGCACCGCGGCGGATCTCGGCGCCGACATCACAGAAGCGATCGACGATGCAAACGCCGCCGGCTGAGTCTGCTGTGAGCACTGAGTCAACGACCGGCAGACCGAGACGGGCCGCCATGGTCGTGGCGTGCTCGCTGGGACGGGCTCGCCGGTCGCGATCGAGCCCGCGTGTTGGCAGGTCAAAGGCCGGGGTCGGTCGAAGATCCGCGCCGTGGTCGCCGAGTTCGAACGCGAGGATTCGAGGGCCTGAGTTGTCACAGACCGCCGATGAGCCGATCTACATCGAACCGCGCTGGCCGCTCGCTCTAGTGCTCTCGACGTTCATCGTCCTGACGATCGTCTTGCGGGTCGTAGAACCGGACCGCGTATCGATCGGTCCACACTGGCTATTGGCGGCACTCGAGATCGCCCTGCTCGTCGTCCTCATCGCGGCCGACCCGACGCACCTCGCCCGACGGGTGAGTTGGCTCCGTCCGGTGGCGATCTCGCTGATCGGTTCACTTGCCCTCATAGCCATTGCCACGAGCGCGATCCTCGTCGTCGACCTCGTAAGGGGAAGCGAGGTGACCAAATCGGCGACGTCACTGCTGACGTCTGGTGCGCACATCTGGCTTGGAAACGCCGTCATCTTTGGGCTCCTGTACTGGGAACTCGACGGCGGCGGACCGCTCGCCCGTTACCGGCACGAACGAGCGCACACCGACTTCGCTTTCTCGCAGCAGCTCAACCCCGAGTTGGCGCCCGACGGCTGGCGACCCCGATACGTCGACTACCTCATCCTCGGCATCACGACCAGCACAGCCTTCAGTCCCACGGACGTCATGCCCATGAGCGCCTGGGCCAAGCTGGCGATGGCCGTGCAGTCGCTCATCTCCCTCACCGTGATCGGGCTCGTGATCGCGAGAGCCGTGAATGTATTCACGTAGCGTTGCGACGATCATGCCCTCGAGCCCGATACACACGCTTCCTTTGTCCGTCGATGCGCACGACGGTACAAGCGTCGTGGTGACGCGGTGACGAGCGAGACGGCATCACCTCCGTCGGCACCTGCGGGACCGCTCGAGCTCCTCAAGAGTCGGAGCTACGTCGGGCTGCTCGTCTTGGGCGCACTCGTCGGAATCGTGGTGGCCACGGTGGCGTACTTCTTCCTGAAGGGCGTGGCCGAGGCGCAGGAGTACCTCTTCACGACCCTTCCCGATGATCTCGGGTTCGACGGGGCACCGGTGTGGTGGCCGCTTCCGCTCCTCGCGCTGGGCGGATTGGTGGTCGGTCTCACGATCCGCTACCTGCCCGGAACCGGCGGGCACGCTCCCGCCGAGGGATTCAAGCCCTCCGGTGCAGTCCCTCCGGTCGAGCTTCCCGGCATCATCATCGCGGCCTTCGCCACCCTCAGCTGCGGGGCGGTGCTCGGGCCCGAAGCTCCGCTCATCGCCATCGGCAGCGGAATGGGCGTCCTGGCGGTGCATCTGGTCCGCCGGAACGCTCCGCAAAGGGCGAGCGTGGTGATCGCGGCCGCTGGCAGTTTCGCGGCGATCAGCACACTCCTCGGCTCTCCACTCACCGGAGCCTTCCTGCTCATGGAGGTATCCGGGCTCGGGGGCGCGATGCTCGGCGTCGTGCTCGTACCGGGCCTGCTCGCCGCGGGCGTGGGCTCGCTGATCTTCATCGGGCTGAACTCATGGACCGGCTTCGGGGACTTCTCGCTCGCGGTCCCCGACATTCCGACGTTCACGACGCCGGACGTCGCCGAGTTCTTCTGGGCGGTCGGGATCGGGATCGCCGCGGCCGTCCTCGGAAGCGGCATCCGACGGATGGCCCTGCTGCTCCAGCCTGTCGTCGAGCGCAGAATGGTGTTGCTGACGCCGGTGGCAGGAATGGCGGTCGCCGGCCTGGCCATCGTCTTCGGTGAGTGGTCCGATGAGAGCGCCTCGCAGGTCCTCTTCTCCGGGCAGAACGCGCTGCCGGGGCTCATCGAGCAAGCGGAGAGCTGGACGGTCGGCGCGCTCGTGCTGCTCGTCGTCTGCAAGAGCCTGGCCTACGGCGCTTCGCTCAGCGCCTTCCGAGGCGGCCCGACCTTCCCCGGCATGTACATCGGCGCGGTCGGCGGCATCGCCCTTTCCCACCTTCCCGGCTTGCCGATGATCGCTGGGGTTGCGATGGGCATCGGGGCGATGACCGTGGCCATGTTGGGCTTCCCGCTGACGTCGGTGCTGCTGGTCGCCGTCTTCCTGCAAGCCGACGCAATCGCCCTGACGCCGCTCGTGATCGTCGCCGTCGTCGTCTCCTACGTCACATCCGCACGTCTCGGGCCGTCCGAGCCGTGAACAGCGCGCGAGTGTGGATTTCCTTCGCTGCCGGTAGACGTTCCGGTGCGGCCGATGGCGACGCGACGATTCACCAAATTTGGTTGGCATTTTTCAGTGCTCCGGTCACGTGTCCCGACTTCCGATGCGCCCGGAGGGACAATGGGCCTTGCATGCGCACGATGGTCTGCCAGCGCCCCTTCGATGCTCCCACGTGCACCTAACAGGACTCGAACACCAGCCGCACCATGTTGCCCTGATGGAGGATGCTTGGACAACCGCGCGCGCGTAGCGTCGGAGGGCTCGGCCGGTGGTCTCTCGAATGCCCTGCCGGCTCCAAAGACCTGGTCGCCACGGTGTTTGCTCGTCGAAGGTCAGCTGCAGCGACGGCTGCGGGCCGAACGGGCCACCCGCTCGGGCTCGGCCGGCGGCGGTCGAGCAGTCGCGCTTCCAGTGGTCGCGCCGGTCAGCCGTGGTGGCGAGTACGGTCTACGCCAGGTCGGCGAGGCAGCGGAGCGCTCGCGGGCACAGGGAGGAGTAGCTCCGTGACGCATCTCGAGCATGAGACCCACGCTCCGATGATCCTCGGTCCGGTCGAGCCGGGGGTCGTCACGATCGTTCTCGCCGGAGCTGTCACGCGGTGCCACACTTCACGCCGGTCCGAGCGGGTGGCGCGTGGACGGGCCGCCAGGGCCGAGCTGCCGCGATCGGTTCACGCCGGCTGGGAACCGGCACCGCTGCGGCGCAATCCGGTCGAGCTCCTCGAGGAGCAGGCCAAGACACGGCTTCCCGAGCTCATCCCGATTCGCTACGGCCGCATGCTCGAGTCGCCGTTCGCCTTCTATCGCGGCGGCGCCTTTCTCATGGCCGCGGATCTGGCTGACGGTCCGCGGACAGGTCTGCACGCTCAGCTGTGCGGCGATGCGCACCTCTCGAACTTCGGCGTCTTCGCCGCCCCCGACCGCCGACTGGTGTTCTCGATCAACGACTTCGACGAGACGCTGCCGCGGCCCGTTCGAGTGGGACGTCAAGCGGCTCGCGGCGAGCTTCGCGGTGGCCGGTCGGGAGCTCGGCTACGACGAGGGCGCTCGGCGCGCCATGGTGACGGACGACCGTCCGGGAGTACCGCCAGGCGATGGCGAGCTTCGCCACGATGCGGAACCTCGACGTCTGGTACACACGCCTCGACGTGGCGGGCAGCATCCCCGAGCTTCGGCTCGAGCGATCTTCCCGAAGAAGGTGAGGCAGCTCCAGACGCAAGATCGCGCCGACGCACACGAAGGACAGCCATGCGCGCGCTCGCCAAGCTCTGCACCTCGGTCGATGGTGAGCTCCGACTCGTTGGTCGGCCGCCGCTCATCACCCCCATCGAGGACGTCCTGCCCGGTGCCGAGAAGGAGCATTTCGAGCACACGATCCGGAACATGATCGCCACGTACAGCCGCTCGCTCCCGCGCGACCGGCGAACGCTGCTCGAGAGCTACCGCTACGTGCATGCCGCACGCAAGGTGGTCGGCGTGGGCAGCGTGGGAACGCGTGCCTGGATCGTCCTTCTCCTCGGCCGCGACGAGTCGGATCCCCTGTTCCTCCAGTTCAAGGAGGCCCAGCCGTCGGTGCTCGAGCCGTTCCTCGGGAAGAGCGAGTTCGAGCCAGCACGGGCAGCGTGTCGTGGAGGGGCAGCGGATGATGCAGGCCGCGTCCGACATCATGCTCGGGTGGGGGCGGGTCGTGGCGATCGACGGCGAGACGAAGGACTTCTACATCCGCCAACTGTGGGACGCGAAGGCGTCAGCCGAGATCGAGCTCATGAATGCCGCGGAGCTGCGGGCGTACGGGCGGGTCGTGCGGGTGGACGCTCGCCCGGGCGCACGCGCGTTCCGGGGACCGGGTCGCGATCGCCGCATATCTCGGGTCGGGTGATGCGTTCGACCGGGCGATGGCCATCGTTCGCCGAGGCATACGCGGACCAGAACGAGCGTGACTACACGGCGTTGCAGGACGCGGTCGCGTCCGGAGTCGTCGCCGCCCAGACCGGGATCTGAACAGGCCCGGGCTCACGTACGGATGTGAAGCGCGTGAACGCCATCGCGCCGACGGTCTACGAGAAGACGTTCACGGCTCTCGCGATCACGAGCCCGATCACGGTGAGCGAGATGAGCTGACTGCCAGGCCATCGTCAGCTTGGCCCAGGCCGTCATCGGCATGACGTCCGTGGGGCTGAATGCGGTGCTGGTGGTGATGCCGAGGACGAGGTAGTCGACGTAGACAGGCCGCCAGCCCGCCGGCGCAAGCTCAGGGTTCAGCTGTTGCGAGAACGCGAAGTCAGGATGGCGCCGCTCCCCCCGGTAGCGGGCGAGCGGCCCGCCGCTGTCGAGCTCCCAGTACAGCAGCCCGAAGATCAGGGCGTTCCCGAGCCAGATGGTCGCGCCCGCGGCGAGCAATGAGCCCGCCGACTCGGTCACCGTGCTGCCCCTGACCAGGTCGGCAATCAGCAGGAGGCTTGCCACCATGGTCACGACGGCGAGCGAACTGATGAGCGTGATCGAGACCGGCCGCAACCACCTGACGCGTCGAGCGAGATGCGTCGGGTTGGCCGCGATCAGCACGACCAGGAGTGCGATCTCGAGCGCCGGCACGAGCCAGCGTGCTCCCACGAACACTCCGTGCGGCTCTACCAGGCGCCGCACCACGGTCAGGATGATGAAGAGCGAGCACGCCAATGCGATCGGCCAGCGCGGTTCGATGTGGATCGGCTCGGCGAAGCTCGGCGTGGACTCGCCATCCGGCTCCGGCGCAGCTTCCTCGTCGACCACTCGCACGACGGTACCCACCGGGGGGCGTCGAGGGTTGGATCACACCGTCTCGAGTGTTGTCGACCAACTGTTGGCGAGTCGCGGCCGGCCGGCCATCCGGACGTGGCGTGGGCGTCACATGCCCTCCGTACGGTCGAGGGCGTCGACTGAGGATGCCCAAGGAGGAACGGCGATGGGTCTGACACGGCGAGCGCTCATCCGGAACAGTGCCTACGCGGGCCTGGGGGTGGCGGTGCTCGGACGGCTGGAGACGGTGTTCGGATCATCACCTGCGTACGCGGCGACGTCCGAGCTCAGCGCCGGCTACGGACCGTTGCTGCCTGATCCTGCCGGCCAGCTCGACCTTCCGCGCGGATTCTCGTATCGCGTGGTCACGCAGACCGGCGAGCCGCTCAAGGGCGCGGCCGGACTGGTCCCGGGCAGCCATGACGGATCGGCTGCTTTCGCCGCGGCGAGGGGTCACACGTTTCTGGTGCAGAACCACGAGCAGGATGAGGGAGCCGACGTGCCGGTGGTGGCGCCCCAGGGCTTCGTGTACGACCCCGGAGCGGAGGGCGGCACGACGACGTTGCTGCTCGATCCCGCCGGGTCACTCGTCCAGCACTACGTGAGCCTCGGCGGTACCAACAGCAACTGCGCCGGAGGCAGGACCCCGTGGGGTACGTGGCTGACGTGCGAGGAGACCGACCAACGGGCCGAGGGTCGCTACATCAAGGACCACGGCTTCGTGTTCGAGGTGTCACCGCAAGAGCCCAATCGCAACCGTGATCCGTTCCCGCTGCACCGCGCTCGGCCGCTTCGAGCACGAGGCGGTGTGCGTGGACCCTCATCGCGGCTGCCTCTACCTGACGGAAGACGCCAGCGAGCCGAACGGCCTGTTCTATCGGTTCAGCCCCAGGCGCCTGCCCAGCACGGTGCACAGCCTGCGGGCCGGTGGGCTCCTCGAGGCCATGTACGCGCGCGATCTCCCCGACCTCTCCATGGCGACCGAGATCGGGTCCTCGTACCGAGTCCGGTGGAAGGCTGTGCCGGATCCGCTGGCCGCGGTGACGCCGACCAGGATGCAACTCGATCCCATCACCAGGAGCCGCAAGCTCGAGGGCACCTGGTGGGGGAACGGACGGGTCTACTTCGTGTGCTCCTACGCCCGTCGTGACGACGGTAGCGCCAAGGAGCACGACGGCCAGGTCTGGACCTACGACCCTGCGCGCGAGCGGATTCGTCTGGAGGTCCTGTTCGCGGTCAACACGGACCCGAGCTCGGACCGGCCGGACGGCCCCGACAACATCAGTGTCTCTCCCTACGGCGGGCTGCTGCTGGCCGAGGACGGGGAAGGCGTCCAACACCTCCTCGGCGTCACGCCCGACAGCGCGACGTTCCTCCTGGCGCGCAACACGCTGAACGATTCGGAGTTCACCGGGCCAGTCTTCTCGCCCGATGCCAAGACCTTGTTCGTCAACGTCCAGGACCCTGGCATCGTGTACGCGATCCGCGGACCGTGGCGCCGCGCCGGCGGCCTCGCCTGACGAAGCGCAACTAGGCCGTGAACCGTGCCGCGACGAAGGAGAAGGTCGTGTCGAGCCCGGCGATCCCGGCGACGACGATGCGGCCGTACGGCTGGAGGACGACGCCGGTGGTCTCGTCGGCGGCCCCGGCGACGTCGGTCGTCACGAGCCCACCGCGGCCGAAGCTGCGGTCCCGGTCGCCGTCCGGCCTGAACCGGGCCAGCGCGAGATCGAGCCCTCCGGCGGCGTAGGTCTGCGCGGCGACGACGATCCGACCGTCGCGCTCGGCGGACCATGCCGACGGACTTCTCGCCGAAGGCGGCACCCAGGTCGGCGAGAACCCTGCCCTTGCTGCCGAACGCCCTTGTCCGGCGAACCATCGTGGCGGAAGCGCCAGAGGCCGATGTCACAGTCCTCGTCGGACGGGCCTGGCTCCCGACACGCCGTGCCGGCCACGAGCACGCGGCCGTTGGGCAGCAGCCTCGACGGCGGCCGCCTCGTCGGGCCAGCCGTTCACGTCGGCGGTGACCACGCCGCCCCGCCCGAAGGACCGGTCCGGCGAGCCGTTCCAGAGGAGGCGAGCGACTGCGAGGTCGCCGCCGTTGGTGCCGGCGGCCACGAGCCCTCCACCTGGTGCGAGGACGACGGAGTGGAACCGATCGCTGCCTCCCTCCGCGGAACCGGGCACGAGATCGATGGTGGCGACGCCGTCGCCGCCGCCGAAGTCAGGGTCGAGCGTCCCGTTGCTGCGGTACCTCGCGACGAGCGCGTCGAGGGTGCAGCACACCCCTCCGGACGGCGCGAACGTGCGACCGGCGATGATGACCTTGCCGGACTCTGCCACCGCGAACACTGAATGCCGCTTCTTCGCCGCCGAGATCGAGGAGCACCGGTCCGCCTCCGAAGGAGCGATCCACCGTGCCGTCGGCGTGGTAGCGGACGACCAGTGCGTCGTCGCCCGAGCGCCCGGCCACCACGACCTTTCCCTCGCGGGTCACCGCGACCGCGGTGGCCTCGTCGAAACGGTCCGGGAGATCGGTGAGCACGACCCCGCTCGTGCCAAAGCCGTTGTCCGGCTTGCCGTTCACCGTGAAGCGGGCGACCATCACGCTCTGCGCGATCGTTCCGTCCGGGTGCGCGAAGCCGGCGGCGACGATGCGGCCCTTCGGGTCCATCGCCACCGCGCGAGCACCGGAGTAGGTGCCCGGCGACGAGGCAAAGGCGAAGCCGCCCGAGCCGAACGATGGATCAAGATCTCCGGCTGCTGCGGCCGCGGGCCCACTCAGCGCCGTCATGAACAGCGCTGATGCCACGCATCCGGCCGCCGCGACCCGACGCCCGGACCTCCACCTGTTCTCGCGCATGGTGACCGCCCTCCCTGCCTCGAGTCCGCAACCCGCCGGTTCAGACTCAGGCTAGGTGAGCGCCGAGAAGACGCTGGCCCACCCTCCGCCGGCCACAGCCGGCGCGGCGACGTCGAGACGGCACCCGTCTCCACGCTCCGGCGCCAAGTCCGCACCATGCGTCACCGCGGACCGCAGTGACGATCGAACGATTGCGGGCGGACTCTGAACTCTCGGTGAAGTCAGGGCGTCGATCAGATGGCGGTGCGGTGGCGCCGCGATGACAGCCGCCCTGGCCTGACCTGACCCACCACTAGCGTCCGGGCGTCGCAGGCGACCACCTGGCCCGAACGGAGACGACGTGGATCTCAGCCGGTATGTCCCACATCTCGACCAGAGGACCTTCTCGGCCGGGGAGACGATCTTCAAAGCGGGTGACACCGGGACCACCATGTACATCGTCGTCGACGGTGAGGTCGACGTCGTCTACGACGAGAGGCGCCCCGTGCGCCTCGGAGCAGGAGAGTCGTTCGGCGAGATGTCGCTGATCGACAAGCGTCCCCGCAGCGCGACGGTCACCGCGGTGACCGACGTCGTGCTCGCGCCGATCAGCCAGGGCGCCTTCCTGGTGCTCGTGCAGGACACGCCGTACTTCGCGCTCGAAGTCATGCAGTCGCTGTCCGACCGTCTGCGGCGAGCCAACCAGATGCAGGAGAGCGCCAGCTGAGGCAGCCCGCCGGCGTCGAACCCCGACGCAGAGGGAGGCCTGCTGCCGGTTGTTGCATTTGCAAGCGTGCACTCGACGTTGCGGTTTCCGGCACCAGGGGTGAACGCTTGCAAACGGGCCGAGCCTGGTGCCGCCGACCCGCCCGTCAGCCGCCTGGGTCGACGTCCTCTTCCGCGGGTTTCGATGCCCTCAAGCGGGTGCCCCACCGGTACATCCAGGCGAACAGCACTGCCGAGATCAGCCAGGGTGCCGTCCGGTTGACGGCGAGCGCGGTGCCGGTGGTCGTGGTCTCGATGATGACGGCCCGCGCCCCAGCCTCGATCAGGTAGGTGATCCCCCACACCGTCGTGCCGGTCCGCCAGAAGTGGCGGGCCTCCTCGTAGCGCTCGTAGTCGTCGTCGAGCTCCGCGCCCTCCGCCGTCCACCGGCCGCCGTAGAAGGCTTGGGCGAAGTGGAAGATCAGAGGTCGCCGACCGAGGAGTGACACGAGACATGCCACCCCGAAGGCGGCCGTGATCGCTGCGTCCCCGAAGAGCACGAATTTGGGGTCGTCGCTCACGAGGGCGAGCACGACGCCCAGCGCGATCCCTGCCAGCACCACGACCCCGACGACCTGGAGTGCGCGGAAGCGGATCCAGTCGACCAGCACGCCGATGCCGGGCAGCAGACCGGCCACGACCAACGACCACACCTCGGAGACCCCGGCCCGCCGGCAGACGCGGAAGACGATCAGGGGACCGATGAGGTCGAGGCCGAGTGTGCGCACCATGCCCGCACGACGGCTGAGGGTCGCCGGGCGCGGGTCGCCGGTCGTCACGGACGCCAGTCTGCCCGGCAGGCGCGCAAACCACCGCGAAGTGGCCCATCCCGCCGACGTGGCGCGGTGGTGCGAGGAGTAGCGTTTGTTCGTGCGGGTGCGAATGGTGGTGATCGGCGCGGCTGTGGGTGCCTTGGCCGCGTGCGGCGCGCCTCCGCTCGTCACGACGGCGCCCCTCCGCTCGCCGCCGCAGACGCCCGTCGAGGAGCCGGAGGAGCTCTTCCCCCGTTCAGGGTCGACGGCCTACGACGTCGACCGCTACGACCTCGACCTGGCCTACGACCCCAAGACCGGCGCCATGAAGGCCAACGCCTGGATGACGGCGAGAGCCACCGAACGGCTCGACGAGATCTCGGTCGACTTCGGGAAGATGGAGGTCGCCGGCGTCTCCGTCAACGAGGTCGCCGCGGCAGCGATCGAGCAGCGGGCGGGCAAGCTCTACGTGACCCCGGCTGAACCGCTGGCGCCCGGCACGCCGTTCGTCCTCGCCATCGGCTACAGCGGGGTGCCCGAGGTCCGGGCCGACCCCTCGCTCGGGTCGCCCATCGGTTGGATCCGCACGGCGAAGGGGAGCTACACGAACCCGACCCCGAACGGCTCGGGCACCTGGCTCCCGACCAACGACAGGCCGGGGGACAAAGCCGTGTTCCGCGTGCGCCTCACCGTGCCGGAGCCTTTCCGGGCGGTGGCCAACGGCGTTCCGGTCCCGCAGGACCAAGCCGCCGGCCAGGTGACCACCGTCTGGGAGATGCCCGAGCCGATGGCGCCGTCGGAGCTCCAGGTGACCATCGGCCAGCTGGACCAGCTCGACACGACGAGTCCCGGCGGACAAGTGCTCACGAACTTCGTCGCGACCGGGTCTCCCGATCCTGCGCCGGCGCTGGCGCTGGCCGGCCAGATGATCGACTACTACAGCCGGCGGTTCGGTCCGTATCCCTTCACGACGGCGGGGCTGACAGCATCCGACGCGCCGGCCGGCCTCGCGGTGGCGGCCCAGGGGCGCCCGCTCATGTCCGCCGCCGACCTCGCCGCGCCCCTCGATCCGCAGCAGCAGGGCCTGCTCGCGACCGCCCTCGCCCATCAATGGTTCGGGGCCGCGGTCACGCCCGCGCGCTGGCAGGACGTGTGGCTGAGCGAGGGCTTCACGACGTACGCCGCGCTGGCTCTGGATGGAGAAGGTCGGCCTCCAGCGGGTCGACGACGCGGCCGCCAACGCGCTGGCCCGCACCAACGACATGCGGGCCGCGTTCGGAACCCCGGATCAGCCGTCGGCCGACAACCTGGCCAGCCCCGCGGTCGCGGACGGCGGGGCGGTCGTCCTCCACGCGCTGCGGGAGACCGTCGGCGACAGCATGTTCTTCGCCATCCTGCGCCGCTGGGTCTCCGAGCACCATGGGCAGTCGGTCACGACCGAGGCGTTCATCGACCACGCGTCCGACGTCGTGGGGGAGGACCTCACGGGGTTCTTCCTCACCTGGCTCAGCGCCGCCGAGGTGCCGCCGGAGTACCCCGGTGGCGCGGTAGCTGGCCGCTGCTCCCGCCCGTAGCTCCGCACCATCCCGGATCGCTCGGCCGGCGCGACGTCCTCAAGGCCGGCCTCCTCGCCGGTCTCGTCGCCGCCCTGCAGGCGTGTGGCCCGCCCAGGCTCTCGACCCGGTACGGCCGCCTCGGTCCACCGGACGCCAACGGGCTGCAACTCCCCGCCGGCTACCGGTCCCGGATCGTGGCCCGCTCGGGCCAACGCGTGGGCGCGACGCAGTACGTCTGGCACCAGGCACCGGACGGGGGTCATTGCTTCGGGGTCCCAGGGGGCTGGGTCTACGTCTCCAACAGCGAGGTCGACCTCGTCGGCGGGGTGGGCATGGTCCAGTTCGACAACCGCGGCGCGATCGTCGACGCCCGCCGCCTGCTCGACGGCACGCGCCGCAACTGCGCCGGCGGCCACACGCCATGGGGAACCTGGCTGTCGTGCGAGGAGGTGGCGAGAGGGCGCGTGTATGAGGTCGATCCGCTGGGGGTGCAGCCGCCCGTCGCCCACGTCGGCATGGGCCGGTTCCTCCACGAGGGCGCGGCGGTCGACGGGGCTCGACGGACCGTCTACCTGTCCGAGGACGCGACCGAAGGCCTCCTGTACCGCTACCGCTACGCCGCCCCCGGCGACCTGTCCACGGGTGTGCTGGAAGCAGCGAGGGTCGATCGCGGCGTGGTGTCGTGGCTGGCGGTGCCCGATCCCTCGGCCACGACGACGCCGACGCGTCGTCAGGTTCCCGGCGCGACACCGTTCCGCGGAGGCGAAGGCATCTGGTACGAGAACGGCGTCGTCAATCTGGCCACCAAGTTCGACGATCGGATCTGGGCCTACGACGTCGTGAGCGGACGCCTGTCGGTCCTCTACGACTGGACGACGAACCCTGTTGCCGTCCTGCGGGGGGTCGACAACCTGTGCCGCCGCGGCCGTGACCTGTTCGTCTGCGAGGACATGTCGACCCTGCGGTTCCCGGCCGATCCGGAGGTGTGCGTGGTCGAAGCCGACGGCCTCACCAGCGTGTTCCTCCGCGCCGTCGGTCACCGGACGAGCGAGCTGACCGGAGCCGCGTTCAGCCCTGCCGGCGATCGCCTCTACGTCTCGTCCCAGCGCGGGACCACCGGCGCCGGCGTCACGTTCGAGATCACCGGGCCGTTCCCATCCTGATCCCGTCCTGTACGGCCGGGCGCTCCGGCCTGCCCGTCAGTGACCGAGCAGGCGGCCGGTCGCCCATGAGCGGACACGGGCCGGCCGTCCGGTCCGGGCCTCGGCACGGTCGGCGCCCGCCGGGAGACGTAGGCCGCCCCTGATGCCCAGCCACCGGAGGGGCTCCGGTTCCCAACGGCGGGAGCGGTGCCCCACCCAGAGCAGGCGGGTCAGGTCGGTGTCGCGTCCCGTGATCAGATCGGCCAGCGTTCGGCCGGCCAGGTTGGTCGTGGCGACGCCGTCGCCGACGTAGCCGCCCGCCCACGCCAGGCCCCGCTCGCGGTCGAGGCCGACCGAGCAGGTCCAGTCGCGGGCCACGCCGAGCGGGCCACCCCACCGGTGGGTGATGGTGGCGTCGCCGATGGCCGGGAACAGCGCGCGCAGGGTGCGGGCCAGCGCCTCGTGGGTCGCCGCGTTCCGATCGAACTCCGGACGGACCACGGACCCGTAGTGGTATGGCGCACCCCGCCCACCGAAGGCGAAGCGGCCGTCAGCGGTGCGCTGCCCGTAGATGATCAGGTGGCGGGCGTCGTTGAAGGTCTCCCGCTGACGGAGCCCGATCTCCTCCCAGACCGACTCGGCCAGCGGCTCGGTGGCGATCATGAGCGAGTACAGCGGCACCAGGGTCCGCTGCTCGCCGTCGAGGCTCGACGTGAAACCCTCCGTGGCGCGGACGACGATCTCGGCCCGCACGGTGCCGTGGTCGGTGACGACCCGACCGGGCTCGATGGCGGTGGCCCGGGTGCCCTCGTGGATCGTGGCGCCCCGCCGCTCCACGGCCCGCGCCAGGCCGCGGGCGAGGCGGGCGGGGTGGATGGCGGCGCAGTGCGGTGTGTAGAGAGCACCCAGCACGCCCGCGGCGTCGAGGCGCTCGGCGGCCTCGGTGCGGTCAAGCCAGCGCAGGTCCTCCTCGCCGAGACCGAATCGGCGGGCCTCGGACAGCTCCTCTCGGAGCCGCACGGTGTGGGCGGGGTTGGTCGCCAGGTGGAGGTACCCACCCTTGGCGTAGTGGCAGTCGATCCCCTCCGCCGCGGCCGTCCGACCGACCTCGTCGACCGTCGCGAACATGGCGCGCTGCATGGCGAGCGCGCCGTCGTTCCCGGCATGGGCGGCCATGGCCGACAGGCTCATGGGCAGCAGCGCCGAGCACCAGCCGCCGTTCCGGCCGCTGGCGCCGAAGCCAGCCGTTTCGGCCTCCAGGACGACCACCCGCAGACCGGGATCCAGCCCGAGCAGGTAGTAGGCGGTCCACAGTCCGGTGTAACCGGCGCCGACGATGGCGACGTCCACGTCGGTGTCGCCATCGAGGGATGGCCGCCGCTCGAGCGTGTCCTCGGGCGGGAGCGAGTCATGCCACAGCGAGAGCGCGCGGGGATCCGTCACCGCGGCGAGCGTAGAAGGCGCACCGGGTCCCCAGACCCGAAGTGCTGGCCCGAGCGCGACCCGGCGGACGGCGAGAGCGCGCCGGTAGCCTCTGCGTCGTGTGGCCCCCTCCTGTGGTCGGTGGTGCCCCGCCGGCGCCCGCCTGGCCGCCGGCCTGGTACCCGGACCCCTGGCAAGCGGAGCACGAGGGTGCGGTGCGCTGGTGGGACGGGCGCGAGTGGACCTTCCACACCGCACACCCGCCCGCCGCGAGCCGTCGCGAGCCGTTCCGTACGCTCCCGGCGGTCGCCGCCTGGTGGGGCCTGGCCGTCACCGTGGCGGCGCTGGTCGGGACCAGGGTCGCGCTCGAGCTGCTCGGGCGGTTCGACTGGCCGATCCTCGTCTACGCCGCCCTGGCGGCCATCCTCGGCTACGGCCCGATGGTGGCCTACTGCTCGTTCGCCAGCCGCCGGTGGGGGACCGGGAGCCTGGCCACCGACCTCGGGTTGCGCCTGCGCTGGAAGGACCTGGCGTGGGCACCGGTCATCTGGTTGTCGGCGTGGGCGGGCGGCATCGTGGCGGCCATCGTCGTGCTGGCCATCCGGCTGCCCATGACCTCCAACACCGAAGGCATCGACGAGTACGCGGGCGATCGGGCTGTCCTGATCGCGTTCCTCATCGTCGCCGTGCTCGTGGCGCCGGTGGCCGAGGAGATGATGTTCAGGGGCGTCGTGCTGCGGGGCCTGGCCTCGATCGCCCCCATCGGGATGGCCATCGCCGGCCAGGGTCTCTTCTTCGGCGCTGCGCACATCGACCCGGTGCGTGGTCGGGGGAACCTCGGTCTCATGCTGGTGCTGGCCGCGGTCGGTGTGGTGTTCGGCGGCGCCACCTACTTGCTGCGCCGGCTCGGTCCGGCGATCGCGGGCCACGCGCTGTACAACGCGGCGGTGCTGGCCATCGTGCTCCTGCTCGACCCCTGAGCGCTCAGGCCGGTGGTACGAGCGTGACGTTGTCGATCAGGCGCACCTGACCGATCCACACGGCGACGGCGAGAACCGCGGGCTCGGTCACCAGATCGACGCGTTCGAGGCTGACGGGGTCGCAGACCTCGGCGTACTCGAGCCGGGCCAGTGGCTCGGCGGCCACGACCTGGCGGACCGCGGCCACGACGAGGGCCGAACGGCGGGCGCCGCTGCTCACGGCGTCGCAGGCGGCATGCAGGGACGCGGGCACGCAACGGGCCGCGAGACGCTCCGCGTCGCTCAGCCGGCGGTTGCGGCTCGACATCGCCACGCCGTCGGGCTCGCGGACCGTCGGCACGCCGACGACCTCGATGCCGAAGTCCATGTCCGTGGCCATGCGCCTGATGATGGCGAGCTGCTGGTAGTCCTTCTCGCCGAAGACGGCGACATCAGGCCGCACGGCCAGGAACAGCTTGGTCACCACCGTGGCCACGCCGCGGAAGTGCCCTGGCCGGAAGGTCCCCTCCATGGGCTCCGCGAGTGGGCCGGGATCGACGTGGGTCTGGAAGCCGGGGGGGAACATGGCCTCGGCGGTGGGGAGGTAGAGGGCGTCGACCCCCGCCTCGGCACACAGCTGGCGGTCCTCGTCCATCGGTCGCGGGTAACGCTCGAAGTCGGCCCGTTGGTTGAACTGGATCGGGTTGACGAAGATCGAGACGACGACCACGGAAGTGTGCTTCTTCGCCACGTCCACCAGGTGCAGGTGGCCGGCGTGGAGCGCACCCATCGTCGGCACGAAGCCGATGCGCTGGCCGGCCTTGCGGTGGAGCCCCGACCACCGCTGGGCGGCCGCGGGCGTCCCGAGCTCGTCCACGGGCAACGTCAGTGGAAGGAATGGGCGTCGTCCGGGAACGTCCCGTCCCGCACGTCCCGGGCATACGCGCCCAGCGCGCCGACGACCTCGGACCGCAGATCGGCGTAGGCCTTGGCGAACTTGTAGAGGTTGGGCGTCAGCCCCAGCACATCGTGCAGCACGAGGACCTGGCCGTCGCACTCGGGCCCCGCGCCGATGCCGATCGTCGGGATGGAGAGGTTGGCCGTGATCTCGGCCGCCAGCTCCCGCGGCATCCCCTCCAGCACCACGCTGAAGGCACCCGCCGCTTCGACGGCCTTGGCGTCGGCCAGCAACCGGTCCCGTCCGCCCGCCTGGCTGCCGCTCGACCGGCCCTGCACACGGTGCCCGCCCATGCGGTGGAAGGACTGCGGGGTCAGGCCGATGTGGGCCATGACCGGGATGTCGACGCTGGTGATGGCCTCGATGGTGTCCGCCATCGGCACCCCGCCCTCCAGCTTGACCGCGGCCGCTCCGCCCTCCTTGATCAGGCGGATGCTGCTCTCGACCCCCTGCTGCGGGCTCACCTGGTAGGAGCCGAACGGCAGGTCGCCGACGACGAGAGCACGGACGGCCCCGCGGGCGGCGAGGCGGGTGTGGTACACGGCTTCGTCGAGGGTGACGGGGAGCGTGTTGGCCACACCCTGCACGACCATGCCGAGCGAGTCGCCGACCAGGACGACGTCGACGCCTGCTTCGTCGGCGAGGGCGGCGAACGTGGCGTCGTACGCGGTGACCATCACGATCCGGTCGGCGACCACCTCGCCTCGCACCTTGCGCCGGGCCAGGCCCGGTGCCGTGACCTTCTCCGCGTCCATCGGCGCCTCCTGACGTGCGACCAGGTCACGTTAGCGATGCCGCTCCTGGGTCACGGGTGCCCGGTCGGCGACGACGACGGGAACAGGTCCCGGTAGGAGGGGCGATCGGGGTGGCTGCGGGCGGCGAGGACGCCCCGGGCGATGGCCCGGGCGACGACGTCGGCCGCCGCCGCCAGGAGCACGTTGAGCTGGCGCACGTCTTGCGCCGAGGACGGTGCCGCCGACCGCTCCCGGGAGCCCGTGGCGAGGCCGAAGAAGGTGTCACCGTCCGTCAGGAGGTGGGAGGGGCGAACGGCGCGGGCGAGTCCGTCGTGGGCCGCGCCGGCCAGGCGATGGGCCTCCGCACGATCGAGCGCCAGATCGGTCGCCACGACCCCGATCGTGGTGTTCATCGTGTCGGGCGGCGGGGCGAGCGCGCGTCGTGCGGCCGCCACGTCGCCTCGGGCGGGACGCCGCAGCGCGGGGTCGGCGGTCGGGTGCAGCAGCGGTGCGGCGTGCAGGATGCCGGTCGCGGCGTCGAACACGGCGCCGGCCGCGTTGACCGCCACGAGCGCGGCGACGGTGGTGCCGTCCGGGAGGACCGCGCTGGCCGATCCGATCCCACCGGCGACGCCTCCCGCCGCCGCGCCGGTCCCCGCGCCGACCGTCCCCTCGACGACCCTGCGGGCCTTGCGCCCGCGTCCGGCCGCGGTCGCGGCGGCCCGGCCGAACGCGGCGTCCGGGCGGTGGCGGAAGTTCCCGCCCCGGCCCAGGTCGAACAACACCGCGGCGGGCACGATGGGCACCACCTGGTCCGGGTCGTCGCCGACCCGGTAGCCGGTGCCCTGCTCCTCGAGCCAGCGCATCACCCCGTCCGCCGCGGCGAGGCCGTACGCGCTCCCGCCGGTCAGGCACACCGCGTGGACGTGGGGCACGAGGTTCCAGGGGGCGAGGGCATCGGTCTCGCGTGTGCCGGGCCCGCCACCGCGCACATCGACCCCGCCGGCCGTGCCCGGTGGGGCGAGGATCACCGTCGTCCCGGTCCGCCACCCCCGACCGAGGCGCTGGGCATGACCGACGCGCACACCTTCCACGTCCGTGAGGTCGTTGCGGAGGCCCGACCGCCACGGACGGCCCAGCCGCCACGGACGGCCCAGCCATCAGCGGTCCGCGGCGGACAGGAAGCGGAGCGCAGCCTCCCGGTAGACCTCGGCCGCCTCGACGATGGCGGCCACGTCCACGAACTCGTCCACCTGGTGGGCGATCCACTTGCCGCCCGGGCCGTACACGACGGTCGGCATGCCCGTGCGGGCGGTGAGCACGGTTCCGTCGGTGGCGCCGGGCACCCCCCCGAGCCGGGCCGGCTCTCCGGTGACCGCGGCGTGGGCGTCGCACAGCGCCCTGACGACCGGGGACGTCTCCGGCGTCGAGACGGCCGGGCGGTCGTCGATGACCGCGACCGACGCCTCGACCCCCGCAGCCGTGCCGGCGGCCCGGGCCAGTTCGCCCACCAAGTCCACCACGCCCTCGTGGTCGACATCCGGGATCGTCCTCACGTCCAGCCACGCGCTGGCATCGGCCGGGATGACGTTCATCTGGGCCGGCTGGCCGGCCCGCAGCACCGTGGGGGTCAGGTGGACCTGGCCGAGGTGCGGATGGGCCGGGTGCCGCGCCTGGAGATCGAGCTCGGCCTCGGAGAGGCGGCCGAGGAAGGCGGCCAGCACCGGGTTCGGGTTGCGGCCCTGGAACGGCATGGCGCCGTGGGCCATCGCGCCGGCGAAGTCCACGCGGAGGCGCAGCGCGCCCTTGGAGACGTTGCAGACCTCGCCATCCTCGGGCTCGCAGCAGATGGCGGCGTCGATGCCCTCGGCCCGCCCCGTGGAGACGAAGTGGCGGGCGCCCGCCATCATCCCTTCCTCGTCGACCAGCGCCGCCAGCACGATGCGGCCGGGGAACGGGCCTTCGTCGGCCACGGCCCGGGCGGCGAACAGGGCCGCTACCAGGCCCGACTTCATGTCGGCGCTGCCCCGCCCGTAGAGGCGGCCATCGCGGATGTCGGCGCCGAACGGATCGGTCGTCCAGGCGTCGGGATCGCCCTCGGTGACGACGTCCGTGTGCCCCTCGAACATGAGCGTCGGTCCGGGCCGCCCGCCCTCCACGACGGCGTACACGTTGGGCCGCCCGGGGGCGACGGGGTCCATCTCCGGCGTCCAGCCGAAGTCGCGGAGCTGGTGGGCCACGAGCCGGGCCGCGCCCTCCTCGCTGCGGCCGGTCGGCGGGTCGTACACGCTGGGGACGCGCACCAGCGCCTGCACGACCTCGACGAGCGCGCCGTGGTCGATGGTCACGAGACGGCCGCCAGCGGGAGCAGATCGGCGTCGCCGAGGGACTCCGAGCCGGGAGGCACCAGGTCCTCGAGCCTCAGCTGGGTGACGCCGTCGGGTTCGACCAGCCGGTGGGACGCCTCCCCGTCCTCGCCGAGGACGTGCTCGACGGCACCGATGCGATAGGTGCTGCCATCCGGGCGTTCCGTCCCGATGAACGACGCCGCCGGCGCCCACACCGTGGAGGCGCCGCCCGGGAGGCCGCCGCTGCGGTACCGATGCAGATGACCCGACGCCACCACGCGGACCGGCCGGCCCGCCAGCAGATCCATCAGCCGTCGCCGCCGGGGCATCGGCACGGACCAGTCGCCGCGATCGGCGACGTCCGGATCGACCAGGCAGATGGGCTGGTGCAGGAAGAGCGCCGTCGGCCGGTCCGTGGCGAGCGCGCGCTCCAGCCAGGTGTCGTGCTCGTCGTCGAGGAGCCGGTACACGTTGGCGCCGATCAGGCGCCAGCCGCCGAGGTCGCGGCTCCAGGTGTCGTCGCCCCAACGTCGCCGGAACGACGCCAGGCGATCGGCGCTGAACAGCACGTCGCTGAAGCCGCCGACGTCGTGGTTGCCGGGGATCGCCGCGATCTCCATCCCGGCGCCCGTGATGAAGTCGTGCGCGAAGTCCGCCTCATCGCCATCGTCCGGGTCATCGGCGGTGATGTCGCCCGTGTGCACGACCAGGTCGGGCGGGTCCGCACTGAGCCAGGCCAGCACGGCCCGGACGTTGGGGACCGCGTAGGCCCGCCGGTGGGACAGGTGGGTGTCGGAGATCTGGACGACCCGCAGCGGCACCAGCCCGATGGTACGGGATGCCCACGGGTAGCCTCGCTGGGATGCGGGGAGGCGCGTCCTGACGCGAGTTCGGCCTCGCGACGGGTCGTCGTCGTCACCCTCGCCGTCGCGGCCCTGCTGGTGGCGGTGGCGGCCCGTCCGGCGCCGCGTGCAGCCGAGGCCGCGCGGGCGGGTGCAGACAGCCCAGCCTCCGTGCCGCCACGGCCGGCCGTGAACGGGTCGTCACGCCCACCCCTGCCGGCACCCGCCCAGCGGGCCGTCGAGCAGCTCGCCGCCACGTCGCAGCCCGGTGACGGAGCAGGGCACGCCCACGACGCCGAAGGCGGCCATCTGTTCGGGCCGGCAGAGGAGGTCGAGCTGGCGCCTGCCGACGCGGAGCGGTTCACCGACCAGTGGGCGCGGGCCGTGGCCAGCACCGCCGCCCTCGACACGACGGAGGAGGCCGCAGCCGCGGGCTACGTGCTGTCGTCGACCCGGGCACCCGGCGTCGGTACGCACTGGGTGAAATGGGAACTGATCAGCCAGCCGTTCGATCCAGCCCGCCCTTCCATGCTCCTGTTCTCAGCCGTCCGAGGTGTCGATCGCCTGGTGGGCTACTCCTACTGGGTCCAGGCGCCCAGCGCTCCCGAGGGTTTCGCAGGGTCGAACGACGCCTGGCACAGGCATGCGGGCCTCTGCATCGTGAACGGATGGGTCGAGCGGGAGGGGGTCGAGCGCGTGGCGGAGTGCCCCGGGAGCTGGCTGGCGGCCGGCGACCTGTGGATGCTGCACGCCTGGACCATGGCGGACTTCCCGAACCGCTGGGGCCGCTTCGCGCAGGCCAACCCGACCCTCTGCCCGACCGGGCGGGTGCCGGACCTGGCCTCCTGTCACCCGGACACCGGCTGAGTCACGCGTCAGGTCGTGGCGGCCCAGGAGATGGCGTTGTCCAGCAACCGCTGGTAGCAGGGGTTCCCGAACGCGCTGGGACCGTCCCCGGGCTGGAGGTACACGACGGTCGACCGCTCCACGACGTGGTGCCACGCCGCGTAGGGCGACCCGGGCGGGTGGTGCCAGGCCGGCCGTTCCGCTCCGGCGGGCAGGAGTGCCTGGGCGGTGGACTCGTGGTCGGCGTCGGTCCGCGGTGCGTCGGTGAGGAGCAACGGCGTCACGGAGTCCTCGAACACCGGGCAGAGGTAGGTCTCATCGATCAGGGTGAAGGTCGGCGGCAGCCCAGCGCAGATCGGATGGTCCGTCGCCATCACGGTGACGGTCTGCTCGACGTCGTGGCGGTAGCCGGAGTCGGGCCAGTCCCGCCCCGCCAGGCGACCCGGCGCGTAGTGGAACCGCCCGCCCACGATCTCGGCGAAGCGCGGCCAGGCGGGCCAGGAACAGATGCTGTGGTGGAGCGCGACCACCGGCACGCCGTCGGTCAGGAGTGCTTCCCAGCCCTCGACGACGCTGGCCGGCGGGTCGATGACCTCCGCCGGTGATCCCCGCCGTACCCGCAGGCCAGGCATGTCGTAGAGGACGATCACGTCGGCGTCGAGCCGGTCCGGGTGCAGGCGGCCCGCGGCCTCGGGGTGGGCGACCTGCTCCACGGTCACGCTGGGAAGCTGGTCCAGCAACGCGCTGAACGCCGCCTCGTCGTAGCCGTGGCCGCCGGTCAGGACCAGGGCGCGCGGAGCCATACCCCGCATGCTCGCGCAGCGGACCCGCCCCGCGGTCGTGGCGGCGCGGCAGTACCCTCCGCGGCCGTGCTCGAGCGGGTGTGGACCGACCCCTCGGCGGTCGACCGCCTGCGGGGCGCGGCCAAGCGGCTGGCCGGCGAGGTGGTGCGGTGGGGCTGGGACGGAGTGGTCGAGCTCGGCGCCATCGGGCCCGACAGCCGGCGGGGCCGGCGCTTCGGATCCTTCGGCGAGCGCAGCATCATCTGCTTCCCGCCCACGGCGATCGTGAACGAGCGCTACATCCACATCGGCTCAGGCACGATGATCGGCCCCCAGGTCAGCCTCTCGGCCGGCATGGTGCCCGGTCAGCAGTGCCTGTCCGACCGGGTGGTCGGCATCGGGGACCGGTGCCTGATCGGCCGGGGGAGCGGGATCGTCGGCCACCTGTCCATCGAGGTCGGCGACGACGTGTGGACCGGCCACCACGTGTACATCACCGACCAGAACCACGGGTACGAGGAGATCGACCTGCCGATCTCGCGCCAGCTGATGCCCGAGCTCCCGGTGGTCGTCGGCGACGGTTCGTGGCTCGGCCACGGCACGGTCGTGCTGCCGGGAGCCCGGATCGGCCGTCACGTGGTCGTCGGAGCCAACTCTGTCGTGGTCGGAGAGCTGCCGGACAACTGCGTTGCGGTCGGCGCGCCGGCCAGGGTGGTGCGCCGCTTCGTCGACGGTCAGGGCTGGGTGCGGACCGACTCGACCTGAGTCGGTGCAACACGTCCAACCGGCCGGGTCAGCCCAGGTCGCCCGGCACCACGCAGCTCGGCATCCCGTTCTCCTTGGCCAGCGCGGTCATCCGGTTGGAGATCGGCCCGCCCGTGTCGGCTTCGGTCTCCGCGAACGGGCCGTCCCGGCCGGCCCGCCACTGCGCGATGTGGTCGCGCCGGTCCTGCAGATAGGTGTCCCAGTCGGCGAACCAGGCCGCGAGGAGCTCCTCGTCGTACTCACCGGTCGGTGCGGGCAACGCCCGCATCGTCTCGAGCTGCCCGTCGAGCAGGCCGGTGGCCTGGTCAGCGACATCGGCCCGTTGCCGCAGCGCCTCCTCGAGAGGCTCGATGTCGACGAAGGTCCGTGCCGGTGGCAGGGCAGCCACGTCCGCGCCCACCCCGGCGCAGACCTCCTCCGCCTTCGCCGGCCACGTCTGGTCGTCCAGGACGTTCGGGGACTGCGGGTCGCCGATGAAGAGCACGTAGACCCACATCGCGCCGAGTGCGACCACGATGCCGGCCAGGAGCACGCGCACCCACCGCCGCCCCGGCGGAGCGGCTTCCTCCGGACCCGCCTCCGGCCCGACGACGGGTTCTGTCACCGGTGTCACTGGTCCGATGCGGCGGCGACCGGCTTCGGCGGCCGGTAGCAGACGGCCAGTTGCAAAGCGGCGGACACCACCCCGACGATCGCCGCGATCCCCGCGCCCCACCAGCCCTCGACGTCGAGACCGAGGGCATGGTCGAGCGACCAGTCACCGGCTCCGATGGTGGCGATCGAGAACGCGCCCACGGCGAGGATCGCGCAGTACTCCCAGCCCCCGCCGGGCCGGAAGATGAAGAACCCGTTCTTCCAGTGGGTGGTGGTGATGGCCACCAGCATCAGCGCGATGACCCCCGCGGCCGAGAGCGGTGTCAGCAGCCCTGCGGCCAGACCCAACCCGGCCACGACCTCGGTGCCGGCGGCCATCACCGCGTTGGGGAATCCGGGGCGGACTCCCATGCTCTCGAACCACGCCGCGGTGCCGGGCAGGCGGCCACCACCGAAGAACTTGTTGTAGCCGTGGACGGCGAGGGTCAGCCCCAGGGCCAGTCGCAGCACGAGCAGTCCGGCGTCAACGTGCTCCACGACGACAGGATGACACGTCCGGCCCGGACCGCCCAGGCCAGGGGTTAACCCTGGAGCCATCCAGTGACCTCGCTGGTAGAAACGATGCGTGGCCGTCACACCTGCTGTCGTCGACGCGCCCGGAGACGGGTCCGGCGGGTCCGGAGCGCCACCGTCCGCGGGCGCGAAGCGACGGGAGCGGTGGCGCGGCCTCCGGATGATCCGCCGCGAGATCTCCCTGCACCCGGGCAGCTTCGCCATCGCCGTCGGCGGGGCGACCATCTTCGCGCTGGCCACCGTGGCCTCGTCCTGGGCCGTCCGCTGGGTCACCAACGAGGTCATCGTCCCCCGGTTCGAGGACGGCTCGGTGGCGGCGGCCACCGTCATCGCCGGCGCGGCGCTCATCGTCGCCATCGGCATCATCCGATCAGTGGGCGTGGTCGTGCGCCGCACCTGGGCGGGCCGCACCCAGTTCCGTGTGCTCGGGACGTTGCGGGAGGACGTCGTCGACCACTACCAGGCCCAGCCGTACCGGTGGTACAGGGCCCACCCGACCGGGGAACTGATCGCCCACGCCGGCGTGGATGCCGAGGCGGCGACGGAGGTGCTGGCCCCCATCCCGTACTCGGTGGGCACGGTCGTGCTGCTGACGACGTCGGCCATCTGGATGCTGGCCACGGACGCCGTGCTCGGGCTGCTCGCCCTCGCCCTCTTCCCCCTCCTCGTCATCCAGAACGTCGTGTTCCAGCGCAAGGGCGGCGTCCCGGCGGACGAGGCCCAGGCCCGGCTGGGGGAGCTGTCGGCGCTGGTCCACGAGAGCCTCGAAGCGGTGACGGTCATCAAGGCCTTTGGCGCCGAGCAGCGCGAGGTCCAACGCCTGCACGAGCGGGCCCACGCGCTGCGGACGTCGAAGGTGCACCTGGCCCGGCTGCGGGCCACCTTCGACCTGTTCCTCGACGCCGTCCCTTCCTACGCCAACGTGCTCCTGATCCTCGTCGGGGCCACCCGGGTCGAGGCCGGTGCCGCCACGCTCGGCGACATCACGAGCTTCGTGTACCTCTTCACGCTGCTGGTGTGGCCGCTGCGGATCATCGGCTTCGCGCTGGGCGACCTGCCCCACTCCCTCGCCGGTTGGGACCGCATGCAGGGGGTGCTGGCCGCCGGCACCCACCGCACGGACCCGGCGCCGGTGGCCGACCTGCTGCCCGTCGTCGCAGGGCACGATGGCGGCCCGGCGGGTGCCGCGCCCGGCCTGGAGGCCCGCGGTCTCCACTTCGCCTTCGAGCCGGGCCGGGACGTGCTGCGCGGGCTCGACCTGGTCATCCCGGCGGGCCGCACCGTCGCGGTGGTCGGGCCGACCGCGGCCGGGAAGTCCACCCTCCTCGCCGTGCTGGCCGGCCTCCTGGTGCCCGACCGGGGCGAGGTGCGCGCGGTCACGCCGCACCCGGCCCTCGTCTTCCAGGAGCCGTTCCTGTTCGCCGACACGCTGCGCCGCAACATCGACGTCCGGGGAATCGCCGACGAGACCGCGTTGCAGGAGGCCCTCGATCTGGCGCAGGTGACGCCGTTCCTGGCCGAGCTGCCGGCCGGCGTGGAGACCGTCGTAGGGGAGCGGGGTGTGAGCCTTTCCGGTGGTCAGCGGCAGCGGGTCGCGCTGGCTCGGGCGCTGCTCACCCGTCCTCTCGTCCTGCTGCTGGACGACGCCACGTCCAGCCTCGACCCCACGACCGAGGCCCGCATCCTCAACGGCCTCGGTGCCCGCCTCAGCGGGATCACGACGGTCGCGGTGGCCAGCAGGCCGGCCACGATCGCGCTGGCGGACGAGGTCGTCTACCTGGTCGGCGGGCGGGTCGTCGCCCAGGGCCGCCACGACGACCTCCTGGCCTCCATCCCCGGCTACCGCCACCTGGTCGAGGCCTACGAGCGCGACCGTGCCGAGAGCGACGGGACCACGCGATGAGCACCGGCGTGCCCCCGACCGAGGCGCAGGTCGCCGCGGACGGCACCCCGCTCTGGGGCGCCTCCGAGACGGTCCGGCGCGGGTGGCGGGCCAGCCCGGAGCTGCGGCGGGGGGCGCTGCTGACCGTCCTCCTCGCCTTCGTCGGCACCGGGGGCCGGCTGGCCGTGCCCATCCTCATCCAGCAGAGCATCGACACCGGCTACGTCGACGGACAGGTCGACATCGGGCGGATCGCCACCCTGTGCGCGATCGCCACGGTGATCATCACGATCGCCTGCATCGCCATGTGGGGTGCCATCGTCCGCCTCGCCGTCCGCGCCGAGGAGGCCCTGTACGCGTTGCGCGTGCGGGTGTTCGACCACATCCTCGGGCTCGACCTGGCCGACCACGAGGAGGAGCGCCGCGGCTCGCTCGTCGCGCGGGTGACATCGGACATCGAGACGTTGAGCCAGTTCTTCTCGTGGGGCGGCATCGCCTGGCTGCTCGACGGCACGATGATCGTCGTCACCGCCATCGTGATGCTCGTCTACGACTGGCGACTGGCCCTCATCGCCTTCTTCGCGGCCGCGCCGCTCGTGCTGCTGCTGCGGGTGGTGCAGCGCCACCTGGTCCACGCGTACAGCCAGGTGCGGGAGCGCAACGCCGAACTGCTGACCTCCGTCTCGGAGCTGGTCACCGGGGCGGCCGTCATCCGCGCCTACCGCATCGGTCCCCGCACGACCGCGGAGACGAGGACCAGCATCGACCGTCACCGGAGCGCGTCCATCCGCGCCGGCACCATCGCCGCGTTCCTGTTCCCTTCGGGCGAGCTCTTCTCGGTCCTGACCATCGCCGCCGTGCTCGTCGCCGGCACCGCCATGGGTCCGGACGCCGGCCTCACGACCGGGGCCATGGTCGGGTTCATCTTCCTCTGCTACCGGTTCCTCGAGCCGGTGGCGGAGTTCACCGAGATCCTCGACCAGACCCAGACCGCGGTGGCCGGCTGGCGCCGCGTCTTGGGGATCCTCGAGCGCCCGATCACCATCACGGATCCCGAGGGCGGGTTCGAGCTGCCGCGGGAGGCGCCGTCCATCGAGCTCGAACACGTCACGTTCCGGTACCGGGCCCGACCCGGGCAGGCCGACGAGGACAACAAGCCCGCGCTGCGCGACGTGACCTTCGCCATCGAGCCCGGCACGGCCGTGGCCGTGGTCGGCGCCACCGGCTCCGGCAAGACCACCCTCGCCCGCCTGCTCACCCGCCTCGCCGACCCCGAGCACGGGTCCATCCGCATCGGTGGCATCGAGCTCCGGGACGTGAGCATGCCGTCGCTGCGCCGGTCGTTGCTCATGGTGCCCCAGGAGCCGTTCCTCTTCGACGCCAGCATCGCGGACAACGTGCGCTTCGGGCGCCCGACTGCCACGGACGACGACGTCGCCCTGGCCTTCGTCGAGCTCGGGTTGGAGGAGTGGATCGCCACCCTCCCGGAGGGGCTCGACACGAAGGTCGGCGAGCGCGGCGACGCGTTGTCGGCGGGTGAGCGCCAGCTCGTGGCCCTGGCCCGCGCCTACGTCGCCAACCCGCCGTGCCTGGTGCTGGACGAGGCCACGTCCTCCGTCGACGCGCTCACCGAGACCCGCCTGGCCAAGGCGCTGGCCAGCCTGGCGCGCGGCCGGACCTCGATCACCATCGCCCACCGGCTGTCGACCGCTTCGAGAGCCCAGTTGATCCTCGTGTTCGACCGCGGCCGTCTGGTCGAGCAGGGCTCGCACGACGACCTGCTGGGCATGGAAGGCGTCTACGCGGGCCTGTACGCGAGCTGGCTCGACGCCACCGCCGCCGGCGACGCGGTGCCTGTCCCCCTCGGCTGACGCGCCCATCGCTCGCCGGCTCGGGCGAGCTAACAGGCGTCGAAGTACGGAGTCGCCTCACCCACCAAGTCGTTCCATTCGGCCGGACTCAGGTCCCGGTGAGCAACCGCGCATGCCCGTTCGATCAACATCTCCCGACCAAGGCCCCACACGACGACCCACCCGCCATTGTTCCCTGCTACGAGATACGAGTCATCCCCGGCAAACATCGCATCATGCCAGTCACCACTCGGCGCGTCGGTGGCCAAGTCAGCCTGAACCTGTGCTCCTGATCCGATGTCCCAGAGGGCAACGCTGTCGTGCTCGCCCACCACTGCGATCAAGCTCGAGTCGGCGGAGAGGTCGATGCCCTGGATCGGGCCAGAAACTCCCTGCACAGGAACACGCTCAGCTTGCTCACCGCCGACCGCGTAGAGCCAGACGTCCTGACCCCCGAATCCGGCGACGAGCTGCCCGTCGTCACTCACGACGAATCCTTCGGTCTCAAAGGGCAGGGAGGCGACGCGGGTGATCTCACGGCTCGCCACGTCCCACATCACCAAGGCATCAAGGCACAAGCCAAGAAGCGTGTGCCCGTCAGGACTGAACCTGAGTTCGCTGTCGAGCCCATAGCGATCGAGCTCGCATGGCGGTCGACTGAGCGGCAGCTCGCCACCTCCGTCGAGTGGCCGCAAGCTGGCTCGACCATCGCGAGCGATCGCCAGCTGATCGCCACGCGGACTGAGCGCGGCGTCGTCAGCAAACTCGAACTCCTCAGAGCGAACCAGTTGCCCTGTCGTCGCGTTGAACACGCTCAGGCCAGTGTTCCCCACCAGAGCGACCTCCTCATCGTCGAGGAAGGCGAGGTCGGTGACGTCGGCCGTATCGATCGAGAACTCGGCGAGAAACGTCCCGGCCGGAAAGCTCCACGTTGTCGCCACTCCGAACACCTCGGCGGCCGCGAGGATGTGGCCGTCAGGTGCTACGGCCAGACGGTTGAGCGTCGGCGCGAACGGGTCATTCGAGAACGGAGCGGAGAGGTACCGCCTCAGGGGGGACGCACTCAAGGGGTGCCAGGTCATCAGCCTGCCCCCGCGCCCGCTCGACAGCAACGTCGAGCCATCGGGCGAGAAGGAGAGCGACTGCACACCCTGGGGATCGCCTCGCATGCCGACTGAAATGATGCCGAGATCATCGGTCGACCAGACGTCGATCAGTCCGTCGGCTCCGCCGGTTGCGACGAACCGCCCGTCCTTGCTGAACGACAACGTCTCGGGCCTCGATGAGGTCGTCCACTCACTGTCTCCGTCCGCCGGGTCGGTGCGCAGCTCGAGGTCATCCGCGTCCCTGAACACCAGAGCCTTTCGCGCACCAAATCCACCCTCCAGCGACGCGAGCAGCGCGCCATTCGGACTCATGCGAAGCCGCTCTACTCCTCCCGACGTCGTCTCGATCTCTCTTGTCAGCTCCCCGCTCGCCAGGTCGAACAGCTGCATGTATCCGTGGCTGTCGGTCAACCGCCCGACGCTCCCGCCGACGGCCAGCGTCCGGTCGTCGTCGCTGAAGCTCAGATCAAGGACGCTTCGCCCGTCTGGCGGAGTCGGCCATCGGTGGACGAACCTCCCGAGTGCGACGTCCCAAACGGTGACCTCGTCCTCGCCGCGCAGCGCGATGAGCGTGCCATCGCGGTTCAGCGTCAGCTTGAGGGGGAGATTGACCGGCTCGCCTGATGGGATCGGAACGCGGCCCAACTCCGCCATGCTCTCGGCGTCACGGACCATCACGACCCGCGCATCCCGCTCGCTCGTCGCGATCGTCGTCCCATCACCACTGACGGCGGAGGTGATGAGTTGTTCGTCATCCGGGGCCACCGCAGTTCGCCCGGTCTCAACATTGCCGTCCAATGACCACCGGGTCAGCTGGCCGTCGGCGCCCAGCAGGATTGCTTCGTCGTCGTTCACCGACTCCACGAGCCCGTTGCCAGAGGTCTCCGAGAGTATTGCGCCGAGCTCGGTCGTGGCTTGAACGCCGTCCAAGAGGACGCCGTACGTCTGCGGGTTGTCGTCGAGGTGCAACGCGGCGACGCTCATGAGCAGCGACTGACCGGGGTCGGTGTCGATCTCCCCGCGGGCTGCGGTTGCGAGGTATCGCGACGTCGCGAGGTCGCGCTGCCGGACGGCTTCCGCACGCTCGCGCTCGGCCGTGGCTCGCTGATCTTCTGCCTCCCGTCGCTGCGAGCGAGCCTCGTCCCGTTGCCGCACCGCCACCAGTCCGGATGCCGCGGCCACCATCGAGAGCAGAACGACGGTGACCAGCGCAGTCCGCGCGAGCCGTCTGGTCCGCCGGTACTGGCGGAGGTCCTCCCCGATCATCTCGTCCTTCGGGCGGTCGTGCACGACCGCGGCCAGCGAAGCGACGGAGTCGAGAAGACGGGGATCCCGCCGGGAGAGTGACGGGGTCGCACGCGCCCATCGCAGGTCTACGTGCAGTGGTTCAGAGGTGAACAGGGCTCTTGCCGAGTCAGGCAATGCATTCGTCCGGGCCTTGTCGAAGTCCCCGCGTTCCTCGTCCCACACGATCTCACCGGCGGTCAGGGCGATGAGCAGCGTGTCGGGGCCTTTGACCTCCCGCCAGCGATCCACCTCTCGGGAGACCCACTCGGACCCAGCCGCCTCGGGGGAAGCGAGCAACACCAGGAAGCGAGAGTTGTCGAGGGCGGTCGCTATGGATGTCCAGAGCGCCGGGCTCGCGGACAGGCTCGCTTGATCTCGAAAGACGCGCATCGAGCGTCTCCGATTCCACGGCTTGGCGAACCGCTGGAGCTCGGTTTGGAGCCTCATGGCGAGCGGCCCGTCGAGAGCGTGGCTGTAGGAGATGAACGCGTCGTAACCGGAGCCAGACCTCTCTACCGCCGGCGGCGCTCCCTCCAGATCTCTCACCGCTCCACTCCTCACGTGAGGTGTTGCGGGTGCGATGGCCCCTCTCGTTCGACGGATGTCAGGTCAGCGACCTGGCGACCCCGCCGTTGGCAGGCATCGTACGTCCAGCCCAGCCCAGACGCTTGCCGACTGGCTGTTCGTACTACGTCGGGTGGCCGTCTCACTCGATGCTGAAGGTGCCGCGATCGGCCAAGCGAGTGTGCTCGAGAATCACCGACACGATGGTTTCCCAATCGGCCTCATCGACGCCGTGCCCGGCGCCCTCGAGCGCCAGCATCGTTGCGCCTGGAATCTCCTTTGCCAGCGCCTCCCCGTGGCCGAGCGGGAACATCGGATCCGCGGTGCCGTGGATCACCAGCGTGGGAACCTTGATCGAGGACAGAGGCTCGTGTGCCCGATTGTCGTCCGCGATGGCGTCGTGGTTCTGCAGAGCCGCAACGTTGTCGGCACGTTCGATGTCGCGTCGGACGAACTCTCGGGATGCGGCCTCATCGAAGGGGCGCTCGACGCCGTTGAGGACACGGCCGTATCCGACCAGGTACTCGATCACAGACTCGGGATCCGACCAGTCCACTTCGGCGGTCGCCACGAAGCGCCCGAACTCCTCGCGCGGCGGTAGGAGCCCACGATCACCGGGCGTCGCAGGAGAGGTACTGATCAGGACGAGCGAGAGCACACGATCGGCGAAGTCCAGTGCGAGGAGCTGCGCGAAGGCCCCGCCGGCCGAGACGCCGACGATGTGAGCCGCCGGGAGACCATAGGCGTCGAGCACACCGGCGGCGTCGGCCACGAGGTCAGTGCCGTTGTACGTGGGGTGGCCGGGCTCGTACGTGACCGATCGGCCGGTGTCGCGGTGGTCGTAACGGACTACGAGTCGCCCTCCGTCGGCGAGCATCCGGCAGAAGCGCTCGTCCCACCACAGCATCGACCCGCCGATACCCATGACGAGAAGGATCGGCGGGTCGGCCGGGTCGCCGAACGGCTCCGTGCAGAGGGTCACGCCGTTTGCTTCGATCATCCGCTCGGACACGTCACCTCCTCACACGGGACTACTCCGTCGGCTCCCGTGGGTCGACCAGGACCTTGACGGCGAAGGCCGAGTCGGCGGCCAGGGAGGCGAAGGCGCCGGCGGCCTCCGCGAGCGGGACCGTGGCGTCGTGCAGCGGCTCGACCCGCACCGCCCCGCTGGCCAGGAGGTCCATGACGGGGGCGAACTCGTCGTTGCGGTAGCCGAGTGAGCCGGTCAGGGTCACCTCCTTCACCGCCCAGACCGAGGGTTGGACGGTGGCGGTGGCCGTCACGCCGACGAGGTTGACCCGTCCGCCGCGACGGACGAGGTCCACCGCGGCCTGGACGGCGGGAGGCGCACCGGCACACTCGAACACCAGGTCCGCCGGATGCTCGGCCAGCTCGGCCTGAGCCTCTTGAGGCGTCCACACGGTGTCGGCTCCGAGCGACACCGCCAGCGCGCGTCGCGCCGCGTTGGGCTCGACGACCACGACGCGGTCGGCCCCCTCGGCCCGGGCGCACTGGAGCACGAAGAGGCCGATGGGCCCGCAGCCCTGGACCACCACGGTCTCGCCCGGGCGTGGCGGCGTGCGCCGCACCGCGTGCAGGGCGACGGTGGCCGGCTCGACCATGGCCGCCTGGACGTCCGACAGCGCGTCGTGCACCGGCACCAGCCGGCGGGCGTCGACGGCGACGCGCGGTGCGAACCCCCCGTGCGGTGGGGCCAGCGGATCGCGGCCCACCATGCCCAGGAAGGCCGGCCCGCAGTAGTCGGGGCGATCGGCGAGGCACTCCGGGCACGAGCCGCAGGCCGGCGCGATGCCGGCCACCACGCGGTCGCCCTCGCGCAGCCCGGCCACGTCGCGGCCGACGGCGGTCACCGTTCCCACCCACTCGTGCCCGCAGATGGCCGGGTTGTACGGCCGGTCCGACAGGAACCCGTGCACGTCCGTGCCACAGATGCCGCACAGGGCGACGGCCGCCACCGCCGTACCCGGTTGCGGTCGAGGCTCGGGCACCTCGACGAGCTCGAACCGCTCACGACCGGTGACCAGGCCGGCCTTCACGACCGGGACCCTGGGGCGCCGAGCCGGCGGCGGCCGGCATCCCGGCCGGCGGTCAGCCGGCCGGCGGCGAGCAGGGCGGCGGGGATCGTGGCCGCGGCGACGCCCAGGGCCAAGGCGCTTCGCCCCTCCGGCCCCTCGAGCGCCTCTCCCACAGTGAGCACGAGCGCGGCGACGAGGCCGCCGCCGGCCAGGGTGGCGGCGAGGAGCCCGAGCTGGCGGCGGATCGACGAGCCCGTCTCGGGGATCACGCCGCGCAGTCTCGCCGCCCACCCGCTCAGCTCGCAGGCGGCGAGGAACAGCACCGCCAGCTCGACGGCCAGCCCCCGGTTGGCTGCGGGCAACAGCGCCGCTGCGCCCACCACGCCGAGCAGGATGGCGGCCGGGGCCGCGGCGCCCGGGCCTCTCGTCACCCACAGCAGCTGGAGGCCCAGGGCGACCGTGCCGAGCAGGATGATGGCGCGTGTGCCGCCCGGCGTGGCGACGGCGGATCGGGCCACCAACGCGCCGCCGGTCAGCAGCGCCACGCGCGGCGACGACCGCCCGCCACCGCGGCGACGCGGAGCGCCCGTAGCCGGACCGCCAACGTCGCGGACGGAGTGCTCTCACCGCCGCATCCCGGCGACCGGCCTGCTGAGCGGAGCGGAGACCCGGGCGAGCAGGGAGACGGCCTGCGCCAGCGGCGTCCCCGCCGACCACGACGCCGTGACGATGCCGGCCTTCGCGAGGAGGTCGGTCCGGCGAGTCAGTTCCACGGCCCAGAGGCGGCGGGCCGCGTCGAGGTGCTCGGCGTCCGGCAGGAGATCCGACGTGTCGACGACCAGTGCGGCGACGCGCCGACCGCGCCGCCGGAGGTCCACGAGCGCCTCGCCCACCTGGGGTGCGTGGAGCGGGGTCACGGCGACGATGGCGGCCTCCGGCGGGAGCAGGCGAACGGGCAGCCAGGCCAGCGAGCGGGTAGCCGTCGAGGCCGGTCGAGCGGCCAGCAGCTTGTCCAGCAGGGCATAGGCAGCACGGCGGCCGCTGCCGCGGCTGATCCAGCTCGTGTAGCCCCCGAAGGTCACGAGCCCGACCCGGTCGTGGGTCTCGAGGTGGGCCTGGGCCATCGTCCACGCCGCCTGCGCGGCCCTGGGCAGCCAGGGGGCCCGCTCGGCGCCGTCGGCCGTCAGATCGGCGGCGGTGTCGAGCAGCAGCACGACGTCCCCGGAGCGCTCGGGATGGCGGACGTTGACCAGCAGCCCGGGCCCGGGCGGACCCCGCCGGGCGCTCGCTCGCCAGTTGACGTCGCTCACGCGATCGCCCGGCATCAGCGGCCGCAGCTCGGCGAAGTCGAGGCCGCTCCCTCGTGCCCTGCTGGGGTGCCGCCCGGCCGCCGCCCGCGGGGGTGGGTCGAGGAGCGCGCCCAGCGCCTCGGGGCGGGGCAGCACCCTCACCGTCGGGCCCAGCGGAGCCGTCCACGTCCAGTGGACGAGGTCGAGCGGGCCGTACGCCCGCACCGTGGCGCCGCCCATGGTGACCCGACCCCATCCAGTGGTGGCGAGGTCGGCCCGCAGCACGTGGTCGTCGCCCGGGACGACCGTCCAGGCGGGGGTACCGCCTCGGCCACCGCCCGGGGCGACAGGACCGGCCATGCCGAGCGCGACGTCGATTCGCCCTGACCGTGCGGGACCGACCGGCAGGTCGAAGTCCAACTCGACGTGCAGGTCGTCGCCGTCGATGGCCTGCTCGGGCGTCAGACGCGCCGCCCGCAGGGGCAGGTCCCTCGGCCGCGCCAGCCACACCGCGCCCGCGGCGATGGCCAGCAGCGGAGCGCCGAAGGCGGCCAGGGCGGCCCGTCCCGTCATCAGCGAGGCCACGAGCGCACCCGCCCCGACGGCGAGGTAGGCGGTGAGCCGCGGCGACGAGGCCACGACAGGTGCGACGGGTGCGACGTGCGTGACCGGCGCGACTGGCGACGCGCCCGTCATCGCCACGACGGCGCCGGCACCGAGCCGACCACCCGCGCCACGATCGACTCCGGCGCGATGCCGCGCACCCACACCTCGCTCCGCAGCACCAGCCGGTGGGCGAGTGCGGGGAGAGCCACGGTCTTGACGTCGTCCGGGTCGACGAAGTCGCGGCCGGCGCTCAACGCGCGGGCGCGGGCCAGCTTGAGCAGGGCCAGCGAGCCGCGGGGGCTGGCCCCGACTTCCACCTCGGGATCGTCCCGCGTCCCGGTGACCACGTCGACGACGTAGCGGGCCACCGCGGGATCGACGTGTACCCGCTCGACGGCCTGCTGGAGCGCGAGGACACCCTCGGCGTCGCAGACGGCGGCCAGGGCCACCTCGTCGGTCCCGCGCTCGGCCCGGCGTACGAGCAGGTCGGTCTCGTCGTCGGGCATCGGGTAGCCGACCCGGGTGCGCAGCAGGAAGCGGTCGAGCTGGGCCTCCGGCAGGGCGTAGGTGCCTTCGTGCTCGATCGGGTTCTGGGTGGCGACGACCATGAACGGCCGGCGGAGTGGGTGGGTGGTGCCGTCGACCGTGACCTGTCGCTCCTGCATGGCCTCCAGCAACGCAGCCTGGGTCTTGGCCGGCGCCCGGTTGATCTCGTCGCCCAACACCAGCTGACCGAAGACCGGTCCCGGCCGGAAGGTGAAACCCCCGGCGCCGTCGAAGACCGTCGCGCCCGTGAGGTCGGCCGGCAGCAGGTCGGGGGTGAACTGGATCCGGGAGTACGACAGCCCGGTCACCTGGGCCAGCGACCGGGCGGTCAGCGTCTTGGCCACGCCGGGCAGGTCGTCCAGCAGGACGTGGCCGTCGGCGACGAGGCCGAGCACGACCAGCTCGAGTACCGCCCGCTTGCCGATGACGGCCCGCTCGAGCTCGTCGACGATGGCGCCGATGGCGCGAGCGGCGGCCGCCGGCGCCAGCTGCTCGGCCCGGGTCGTCACGGCACGAACCGGTCCTGGACACCGGCCTCCGGCGGCGGGGCGACGGCCGCCAGCAGCTCCACGGGATCGGCGATCCGGGCCGAGCCGGTGAGGAACGCGTACGGGCCGGGGCCCAGCACCTCTGTCACGGCCGTTGCGTCCTCGGGCCGGTCGAGATCGAGGCCGAGCGGGGCCAGGCGAGCCTGCGCCCCGGCGCGGCACGTCGTGCGCAGGCGCGACGCCAGCGGCAGGCGGTGCCCGTCGCCGGGTACGTCCATCAGCGCGAGGTCGCGGGCCAGCTCGGTGACGCCCTGTGGACACCAGGCCGAGGCCGGGGCCCGGCGGGGCAGTGCGAACGGGGAACGGGTCGAGGCCGGCAACGCGCGCGTGACGAGCAGCACGAGGTCGGCCACCAGTGCCGCGCCGGCCGCGAGCAGCGCCGTGCGGATCACGGCTTCACCGGCGTCCGGCCACAGCACGGCGCTCGCCGTCACCGCCACCAACGCGACGGCCAGGACCCGAATCGTCAGCTTCACGTCGTGACCATCCGGTCGAGGTCGGCTCGTGCGTCGGCCAGCGCCCGCTCCGCTTCGGCGCGGTGGTCTTCGGTGATCTCGTGGGTGGAGAAGCGGGCCTCGGCGAAGAGGGTCGTCAGACGCTCGACCGGCTCGGGCCGGACGCCCAACGTCGCCAGCACGCGGGACATGTACTCGAACGGCGCTTCGGAGCCTCGCCGGCCCGCTCCGGCCCCCTCGAGGCCCTCGAGCAGCCGGGCGTAGCAGGCGATGACGGCGCGCCGCGGCTCTCGCGCCGTCGCCAGGTCGGCCAGCGAGGCGTCGATGGCCCGGCGGGCCTGCGCCAGATCGTCCCCGGCCTCCGGTGGCGGCTCCTCCGGTCGGCGGCGCCGGCTCAGGAGCACGGCGGCGACGACGAGCCCGGCCCCCACGACCAGCCACGTCGGCCAGGCCGTGGACTGGCTGCCGCCTTCCGTCACGGGTGGCGCGATCTCGAGCGTGGCGGGCTCGTCGACGGTCGTGCGGTCGAGATCGAGGCGGCTCAAGGCCGCGACCAGTATCAGGAAGCCGATCGTGGTCAGCCACATCGACCGCCGCGAGACCCGCTTGGTACTGCCGGCGGCCCGGACGGCGGTGAGGCCGACGAGGCCAAGGAGGCAGAGGGCGGCCACCGGCACCACGATGAGCCACGGCGAGAGGGTGAGACGGTCGATGGCGCCCTCGGCGTCCTGCAACGGCTCGCCGGCCGCCGCGACCGCGACCATCACGCACGCCGCGAGGCACAGCCCGATCACGGCCAGCCCGACCGCGCTGGAGCGGTCGCCCGGCCCGCGGCGCGGCTGGTGCCGGTTCACCGCCGGGACCCTACTCAGCGGTCGCGCCGGCCGGTTAGGTTCACCGCCTCGTGGAGCTCTTCGCCAACCTGTCCCAACCGTGCAACGACCCGGCGGCCTGGGCCCGCGAGCGCGAGAGCGAAGGCTGGGACGGCGTGGCCTGCGCCGACCACTACTTCTCGGTCGGTCGCGCCGCCCGCGGGTTCCCCCACGTGTGGACCAGCCTCGGCGCCATGGCCGCCGTCACGTCGCGAGTGCGGCTCCAGCCCGCGTTCGGCAACAACCTCCTGCGCTCACCGGTCGAGTTCGCCCAGGCCATGCTCATGTTGCAGTCGATGTCCGGCGGGCGGGCCGAAGCGGGCCTGGGCGCCGGGTGGGCGGAGGTGGAGGTGCGGTCGGCCGGGCTGCCGTTCCCCGACGGGCCCACGCGCGCCCGGATGTTCCGCGAAGCGCTGCAGATCGTGCGGGAGCTGTTGCGCAGCGGGACCTGCCGCTTCGACGGCGAGCACTACACGATCGACGTCCCGGTCCTCGGGCCGCTGAGCGAGACCCCGCCGCCGCTCGTGGCATCGGTCGGCGGCCCGTGGACGATGGAGCACATCACGCCGCTGGTCGACCGCGTCGAACTGGCCATCGGCCGCGCGACCAGGGGAGGGGTCAACGAGCTGCCGGTCATGGCGACGGCCACCCTGGACGAGGTCAAGGCCATGGTGGGGAAGGTGCGTGAGGTGTCGCCCGGGATCGCGGTGTCCGTGCTCGCCTTCGTCGCCGTCGGCGAAGGTCCCGACGTCGACAAGATGGCGAGCGCGCTCGGCGACGGCCTGTACGGGCAGCTCGTGGGGGAGCCGGGCGCGGTGGCCGCCACGCTCAGGCAGATCGCCCAGGAGGCGGAGGCGGACCGCCTGCAGGTGACGGCCTGGACGCCGCCCAGCTACGAAGCATTGGCCCCGGCCCTCTTCGGTTGACGGAGGAGAGCGACGTGCGGCAGATGTTCGTGGACGGCGGGTGGGTCGACGCGCTCGATGGCCGCACGTTCGAGACGTTCGACCCCGCGACCGGCGCCGTGTTGGACGCCGTGCCGGCCGCCTCCTCGGCCGATGTCGACCGCGCGGTCCGGGCCGCTCACCGCGCCTTCGTCGACGGATCTTGGGGCGCCGCGGTGGCCGAGCGGGAGCGCAGCCGGGTCCTCCTGGCCATGGCCGAACTGGTGCGGAACCGGCGGGACGAGCTCGCCGAGCTGGAGGTGCGGGACTGCGGCAAGCCGCTGGCCGACGCCCGAGGCGACATCGACGAGGTCGCGTTCATGTTCGAGTACTACGGCGGCTGGGCGACCAAGATCACCGGTGACATCCCGCCGGTCGGGCCCGGCGCGCTCAGCCTCGTCGTGCGGGAGCCCGTCGGCGTGTGCGGCCTGATCGTGCCGTGGAACTACCCGATGCTCATGGCCAGCCAGAAGGTGGCACCCGCGCTGGCCGCCGGTTGCACGGTCGTGCTCAAGCCGGCCGAGCAGACTCCGCTGACCGCCCTCGAGCTGGCCCGCATCGGGCAGGAGGCCGGCCTGCCGCCGGGCGTCCTGAACGTCGTGACCGGCCTCGGCCCCGACGCCGGCGGTCCGCTCCTCACCCACCCCCTCGTCGACAAGATCAGCTTCACCGGCTCGAAGGAGATCGGGAAGCTCATCATGCGTACCTGCGCCGACCAGCTGAAGCGGGTCACGCTCGAGCTCGGGGGCAAGAGCCCGAACATCGTGTTCGCCGACGCCGACCTGGCCGCCGCCGTGCCCGGGACCAGCAACGGCGTGTTCGGGAACCAGGGCGAGGTGTGCTCCGCCGGCAGCCGCGTGTTCGTCGAGGCCGCCGTGTACGACGACGTGCTCGAGGCGATGACCGGCTTCGCCGCCGGGATCCGGCTCGGCAGCGGGCTGGACCCCGACACCACCATGGGCCCGTTGGTCTCACGGGAGCAGAAGGAGCGGGTCGAGGGGTACGTCGACGTCGGCCGGGCCGAGGCCACGCTCACGTTCGAGGGCACCCGCCCTGCTGATCCGGCGCTGGCCGGTGGCTACTACGTGGCGCCCACGATCTTCGAGGCCCGGTCGAACGACCTGCGCATCGCCCGGGAGGAGATCTTCGGGCCGGTGATGACGGTCCTGCCGTTCCGCGAACTGTCGGAGGTCGTGGACCTGGCCAACGACACCGAGTACGGCCTGGCCGCGGCCATCTGGACGCGGGACATCGGCCGCGCCCTCACCACCGCCAAGGCCGTGCGGGCCGGCGTGGTGTGGATCAACGACAGCCAACCGGCGCCGAGCGAGTCGATGTGGGGCGGGTTCAAGCAGAGCGGCATCGGGCGCGAGCTCGGGCCGTACGCGCTCGACGCCTACCTCGAGTCGAAGCAGATCTACATCAACCTCGCCTGAGTCCTGGGAGCGCCGCGTGCCGCCACAGACCGACCCCGACAAGCTCAAGCTCTACGCCTTCACCCTCTTCACCAAGCTGGAGGGCGCGGTCACGAGCGGCATGGTCCACCTCGGCGATCGGCTCGGGCTCTACCGCGCCCTGGCCGCCGGCGCACCGCTCACCAGCATCGAGTTGGCCGAGCGCACGGGCCTGGACGAGCGCTGGGTCCGGGAGTGGGCCTACAACCAGGCGGCAGCCAAGCTCATCGACGCCGAGGGTCCCGATGGCGACGAGCGGTTCTCGCTCTCGCCGGAGGCCGTGGCCGTGCTGGCGGACGAGGACTCGCCGGCCTTCGGCATGGGTCAGTTCACGCGGTTCCCGGGCCTGATGGCGACGCTGGAGGCCATGCCCGAGGCGTTCCGGACCGGCCTCGGCTACGACTACGACAGCCACGGCGAGGACGGCGCGGCGGGGGTCGAGCGGGCCTTCGAGCCCTGGTACCGCAACTACCTCATCCCCGTGGCCCTGCCCGCGCTGGACGGCGTCGTGCCCCGGCTCGCGGCCGGCGGCGTGGCCGCGGACGTCGGGTGTGGCGCGGGGGTGGCCGTGTGCCTGATGGCCGAGGCGTTCCCGGCCAGCGAGGTCCACGGGTACGACATCTCACGCCTGGCGCTGGATCGTGCCGGCCGGCGGCGGGAGGAGCTCGGCCTGACCAACGCCCGCTTCCACGACGCCCGCCAGGAGCCGTTGCCAGGGGACGGCTCGGTCGATCTCGTGACCACCTTCGACTGCCTCCACGACATGACCCACCCGCAGCAGATGATGGAGGCCATCAGGGCCGCCCTTCACGACGACGGGGTGTGGCTGCTGGTCGACATCAAGGCCCGTGACTCCTTCGCGGAGAACGCGGCCAAGAACCCCATGGCCGCGCTGATGTACGGCGTGTCAGTCCTGTCCTGCCTGTCGTCGGCCCTGTCGGAGCCCGATGGCGCCGGCCTCGGCACCCTCGGCCTCCCCGAGTCACGCGCCCGCTCGATGGCCGAGGCCGCCGGCTTCACCCGCTTCCGCCGCCTCGACATCGAGCATCCGATCAACGCCTTCTACGAGCTGCGGCCATAGTGCGGGGGCACGAGCTCACGCCATGTGGCCGCCCCACCACGCCTTCCGCACAGAGTTCGTCCGATCGGCGAGCCTGACCGCGCTTTTCGACATCTCTGTTCGAAGTCCGCGGTCGGGCAGGCCGGGTGATCGTGGACAACGCGCGGGCCCGTCAGTAAACTGACGCATCAGTCAGCCAGTGTCGGCGAAGTCCGGCGCACTGGTTCCAAGCGGAAGTTCCAGAGGACGAACGCCGGATGACGGGCGCGTGGCTACGCCGCTGCCGGCACCGAAGGGGTTGACCACGATGGCAGCGCTCGCTGATGCCGCGAGTACCCGGACGACGATCACCGACTTGATCGCCCGGGAGGAGGTTCGCTTCCTCGAGCGCCAGCCCCGCTCGGCGGAGATGGCGGAACGAGCCCGCTCGTGCCTGGCCGGCGGAGCGACCTCGAACTGGATGATCGCCCGCCCGGGCACCGTGTGGATCAGCCACGGCCGCGGGTCCAAGGTCTACGACGTCGACGGCACGGAGTACGTCGACCTGCACGCCGGCTACGGCGCCATGCTGGTCGGGCACGCGCACCCGGCCGTCGTGGAGGCGGTCGAGCGGCGGGTCCGGCTCGGCACCCACTTCGCCCAGCCGACGGAGGACGCCATCGTCGTCGCCGAGGAGCTCTCCCGGCGCTTCGGGTTGCCCAGCTGGCGGTTCTGCAACTCGGGCACCGAGGCGACGATGGACGCCATCCACCTCATGCGGGCCATCACCGGCCGTGACCTGATCATCAAGATCGAGGGCAGCTACCACGGGCACCACGACGCCGTCATGGTGTCGATGTACAGCGACGCCGACGATCTCGGTCCGCGAGAACGTCCGTGGTCGGTGGCGGCCGGCGGGGGCATCCCGCAGGCCATGGTCGACCTCGTCGTGGTCGTCCCGTTCAACGACCTGGCCGTCCTGGAGCGGGCGCTGGAGGAGCATGCCGGGAAGATCGCCGGCATGATCATGGAGCCGCTCATGATGAACGCGGGCATCGTGCCGCCGATCCCCGGCTACCTGGACGGCGTGCGGGAGCTGACCCGTCGCCACGGTGTGCTGCTGGCCTACGACGAGGTCAAGACCGGTCTCACCGTGGGTCCCGGCGGGGCCACCGCCCTCCTCGGTCTGCAGCCCGACATCGTGTGCCTGGCCAAGGCGATGGGCGGCGGCGTGCCGTGCGGCGCCATCGGCGGCACGGCCGAGGTGATGGAGAACATCGCCAACGGCACGTACGAGCAGGTGGGGACGTTCAACGGCAACCCGCTCACCATGGCGGCCGCCCGGGCCGCGCTGACCGAGGTGCTGGTGCCTGCGGCCTACGAGCGCTTCGAGGCGCTCGGTCAGCGAATGCTGGACGGAGCGATGGCCGCTCTGGGCCGCATCGGGGCGCCGGTGTACGGCCACCGCTTCGGGGCCAAGGGGTGCCTCGTCTTCAACCCGCAGCCCGTCCGCGACTACCGGGAGTTCCTCGCCGTCGACGGCTACTTCTCGCATGCCCACTGGCTCATCCAGCACAACGGCGGCGTGTTCCTGCCCCCGTGGGGCAAGAGCGAGCAGTGGACGCTGTCCGCGCAGCACGGCACCGAGGACGCCGACCGGTTCGTCGCCAACGTCGAGCGCATGACCGAGGAGCTGAGCCAGCTCGACTGCTGGACGCCCGACCCCACCCACCACGGCTTCTTCTGATTTTGCGTCGCCATCCGGCGCTTCGCCCGCGGCTGGCTCCTACTCGCTGCGCTCGGCAATGCGTCGGATTCCGTTGCGGTGCGCCGGCCCCACGTCATCAGCAGGGCCGGACGCACCGTGTGAACCGGCCCCCATTGATCAGCAGGGGCGAGCCGTCCTGGCCTGTTTCACGCCAGACACAAAATGGGTAGGTAGCAGCGAATGGAGGCGAGATTGGATACTCGGAGAACCGGACGGATCTTCGGCTGGTTCTTCATCGGCACGTTCATCACCAGCATCCCAGCGCGGCTTCTCTTCGTCGACGGGCTGGGCGCCACGTGGACCGACACCTTCTTCAACCCCGGGGCTGTCTCCGACACGAGCCTGCAGCTCGGCTCGATCTTCGAGTTCGGAGTGATCGTCACCAACATCGCAACTGCGGTCGTCATCTACCCGCTCGTGAAGCGACAGAGCGCAACCGTCGGGCTCGGATATGTCACCGCTCGCATCATGGAGTCGGTGTTCATCGCGATCGGCCTCATCAGCATCATCGCCGTGGTGGACGTGAACGACGCTTGGCTCGGTGCGAGTGGGGCGGAGGCCACCGCGCTCGAAGTCCAAGGCAACACCCTGGTGTCCGTCTATGACTGGGCCTTCCAGTTCGGGCCCGGACTCGTGGTGGGCTTCGGGAACGGCTTGATGTTGGGCTACCTGATGTACCGCTCCGGCCTCGTGCCTCGGGGCATGGCGATGTTGGGTCTCATCGGTGGCCCGCTGCTGATCCTCTCCTTCGTGCTGATCCTGTTCGGGGCCTACGACAACGGGTCCGGACCTTCATTCTTCCTGGCCCTGCCGGAGATCGCGTGGGAGGCGTCGCTCGCCGTCTACTGCGCGTGGAAGGGCTTCAGGCCGAGCCCGATCGCCGAGCCCGAGATGGCTGTGGCATAGCCGACCAGTCGGTCACGGTCAGGCGGGCGCGGGCACGCGGCGGCGGTGGAGGCGCTTGAAGGCGCCGTCCTCGAGGCCGAGCTCCAGCGCCGCGGCGGCTCGCATGTAGCGCAGGAGCTGGGCCCGGGAAAGCACCCCCTCGTGCACGGTGAACTGCACGCCCAACCCGTCCAGGAGCGCGGAGAGCCGCCAGGCCGAGCCCTCGGGATCGGGGCAGGCGAACTCCCCACCGGCGACGCCGTCCTGGATGATGTCGCGGAGGCGGTCCTTCCAGGCCAGGTCGAGGTCCTGACTGATCCGGCGCATCGTCGGGTTGCGCACGGCCTCGCTCCAGCCGTCGATCCACAGCGTCCAGGACGGCTCGCCCGCCTCCGGCATGTCGAAGGAGAACATGGTGTCGAGCTTCGCCAGCGCGGTGGGAGCCTGCTCCAGCTCCAGCTCCAAGCGGGCGATGTCCTGCTCGGCGGCGTAGCGCAAGGCCTCCGCCAGGAGCAGCTCCTTCGAGTCGAAGTGGTAGTGGATGAGCCCGGTCGAGACGCCGAGCCGGTTGGCCACGTCCGACACCCGGGTGGCGGCGAAACCGCGGTCGATCACCACCTGGCAGGTCGTCTCCAGGATCTCGTTGCGCCGCTGCGCGACCGTCGCCCTCTTCACCGTTGCCGCACCCTACTCACGGGCGACCCGCGCGCTAGGTTGCCCCGGCCAGGCGCAGGGGCCGCCGGCAGGGGGTCTGGGGGCGATGTTCGATCTCTCGGGGAAGGTGGCGCTGGTCACGGGCGGGTCCATGGGGCTCGGCCTCACGTTCTCCGACACCCTGGCCGAGGCGGGCGCCGACATCGCGCTGACCGCCCGCACGGAGGACCTGCTGGAGCAGAACGCCGCCGGGTTGCGGGAGCGCCACGGGCGGCGGGTCAGCGTGCACCCGGCCGACGTGACGGACGCCGACGCCGTCGCCGGGGTCATCGCGTCGGTGGTGGCCGAGCACGGCCGGATCGACGTCCTCGTCAACAACGCCGGCATCTCGGACCTGCGGGGCCTGCCGAGCGAGCACTCGGACCACGAGACGTTCCGGCGGGTGGTCGAGGTGGACCTGTTCGGGCTGTGGTACTTCACCCGCGACGCCGGCCGCCACATGCTCGAGCGGGGCTCGGGCTCGATCATCAACATCGCCTCGATCCTGGCCAGCGGCGGCAGCGAGTTCGTGAACCCGTGGTACTACGCGGCCAAGGGCGCGGTGGTGCAGCTCACCAAGCTGCTCGCGGTGGAGTGGGCCGACCGCAACGTGAGGGTCAACGCCATCGCCCCGGGCTACTTCGTGACCGAGATGACCCGCCCCATCTTCGACATGCTGGGCATGGCCCCCTGGATCGAGAGCCGCACACCCATGCGCCGTCTCGGTGATCCCGAGCGGGACCTCCGCGGGCCGATCCTGTTCCTGGCCTCCGACGCCTCCAGCTATGTCACCGGACACAACCTGTTCGTCGACGGAGGCTTCGAGGCCAGCCGCGGGGCCTGGCAGATCCCCCCGTCGCACTTCTTCTGGAACAAGGAGGCACCACAGGTCGGCGAGACCTACCCAGGTTTGGTACCGAACGAGTTCGAGCAGTGGAAGATGGGCATTCCCGGCATGCACTTCCCCGTGCCGGAGGCCCCTGCCGAGACCTGAGGAGTCGACGATGGAACTGGACGAGATCAAGGCCGAAGGCCATCGACTGAGCCCCTGGGCCCACATGGCGACCGTCGGTGCGGACGGCAAGCCCGACGTCGTGCCGGTGCACCCGGCGTGGGAAGGCGACACGCTCTGGGTGTTCGCCTCCGAGGACTCGGTGAAGTGCCGCAACATCGCCCACCAGCCGGAGGTGGCGCTGCACTGGCAGGTCACCGAGAGCGGTGACGGCCTCGAGGTGTGGGGGACGGCCTCGGTCCACACCGACGTCGACACCAAGCGGCGCCTCTGGACCGGCCTGTTCGACTACAACCTCGACGACTTCGCCGCCGGTGGACCTGAAGCCCCTGGCACCGCGTTCATCGCCGTCGCCCCGTCCCGCGCTGTCTACCTCAAGGCCTACGGCATGGGCGGGATCAGCCGGTGGAAGGCCGGCTGACCCACCTCTCCCGGTCCATCGCCGGGAAGCGGGCCATCGTCACCGGCGCCGCCTCCGGGATGGGCCGAGCGACCGCCCACCTGTTCGCCGACGAAGGAGCGCGCGTCGCCGTCCTGGACCTGGGCGAGGACCGCGTCGGGGCCGTCGTCGAGGAGATCCGCTCGGTGCACGGGCCGGAGGCCGCGCAGGGCTGGACCGTCGACGTGAGCGACGGCGAGCAGGTGCGCCACGTGGTCGGCGAGGTCGGGGACGCGTTCGGCGGTCTCGACATCCTCGTCAACAACGCCGGCATCTCCCGCCCCGCAGGCGCAGCCTCGGACGACGCCGAGTTCGACGAGGTCTGGGCGGCGACGCTCGCCGTCAACCTCACCGCGCAGGCCCGCATGGTCCGCGCCGCGCTGCCGTTCCTCCAGGCCGCCGGAGGCGGCCGGGTGGTCAACATCGCCTCCACCGACGGGTTGATCGCCACGGCCGGGATCACGGCCTACACAGCCAGCAAGCACGGCGTCATCGGGCTGACGAGGAGCCTGGCCGTCGAGTTGGGCCGGACGGGCGTGACGGTCAACTGCGTCTGCCCCGGGCCGATCACCACCGCGATGACCGCGGCCATCCCCGACGAGGTCAAGGATGCCTATGCCCGTCGCCGGGTGCCGCTACGCCGCTACGGCGAACCGGAGGAGGTGGCCCACATGACCCTGAGCCTGGTGTTGCCGGCGGCCAGCTTCGTGAACGGGGCCGTCGTCGTCGTGGACGGCGGCATGACGATCCGCCACTAAGACGCGCCACAGGGGTCCCGACCTGACGGTCAGGACCCCTGCGCGCCCCGCTACCTGTTCACATGTCCTTCGCTGTTGTACTCGGCGGGCGGTTGCTCTCGCCGGGCATCGCAGACGTCGGGCCGCCCGGTCAGGCCGCGCGGCCGGCGCCCGCTCTCCGTTCGTGGTGGGACCACCACCGGGGGAGGCCGGCGGTCGGCGGCGAGGCGTTCATGGCCGACCTGACCGCAACAGTTCCGGTGGCGTCGGCCATGAACGGTCGGAGCGGTGGGTGTCAGCGGGTGGCGGCTCGGACCAGCTGGTGGACGTGGTGCACTCCGGCCTCGTGCACGACCGAGAGCCGACCGTTGGTGTCGACTCCGGCCGTGTAGCCCCGCTGCACCTGCTCGCAGATGTCGAGGTCCTGCGCCGCCACCTCCTGGCTGGCGGCCAGGTCGGCAGCCCGCCGGTCCTCGGGCACGTCGGCCGTCCAGAAGCGGTAGGCCTGGACCCGGGTGCGGGTGGGGGAGAGCGGGGTGAGGTGCAGGGCCGACAGGTAGCGGGGGAACGTGCTGACCAGGAGGTTGGGGAAGACCGTGAAGTAGATGCCGGCGATGAACACGTCCTCGATCTGGTTGGCGGCCACCTCGGCCCAGCCGGGCTCGCCGGGTGACGACGCCGCGAGGGCGTGCTCGGCGGCGCTTCGTGGCCGGGTCGGCCGGTCCCAGGCCAGCGCGATCGGGCCCGCGGTCGTGATCGGGTACTCCCAGTCGGCCACGATGAGGTTCGGGTGCACGAACGGGGTGTGGAAGTTCTCCGAGTAGTTCTCGACCAGCACCTTCCAGTTGAACTCCCGCTCGTGGCACTCCCGGACCGCGAGCTGGTAGTCGTCGAGCGGGTACGGGTCGATGGCGGCGGCCAGCGGACCGAGGTCGAGCGGTGGCGCGTCCGGCTCGGGGTGGACGAACAGGAAGCGGGCCCAGGTGGCGACGGACACCGGGTACAGGTGGTGGTCGGCGGGATCGAAGCCCTCCGCGCCCTCCATGCCGGTAGCCCGGGCCAGGGTCCCGTCGAGGCGGTAGACCCACGCGTGGTAGGCGCATGACAGGGCCCGGGCCGCCCCGCAGCCCTCGGCCACCGGGCCGCCCCGGTGCCGGCAGACGTTGACGAAGCCCCGCAGCACGCCCTCCTGATCGCGGGTCAGGAGGAGCGGCAGGCCGGTCGCGCTGGTGGTCGCCAGGTAGCTGCCGGGCTGGGCCACGTCGTCCGTGACGCCGACGCAGCTCCATCCCGTGCGGAAGATGGCGTCGAGCTCCCGCCGGTGGTGGGCCTCGTCGTGGTACCAGGCCGCCGGGAGCGTGGTCGCCGTCGTGAGGGACACCGGCACCGCAGCCGCCCGGGGATCGATGACCGTCACAGCTCCTCCTGAGGGCCTTGCGCCGAACCGGCGTGCGGGACTCCGCGCAACTGACTCGTCAGTCAGTATAGCCATCCTGCCGGAGCGCGATCTGCTAGGAATCCCCGCAGTGGAGGAGCGATCGGCCGGCGGGGGCGCCGTCACGCTGGAGAAGCTGGAGAAGCGCTTCGACGACGAGGTCGCGGTGGACGGCGTGGACCTGCAGATCGCCGCGGGGGAGTTCTTCGCCCTGCTCGGTCCGTCCGGCTGCGGCAAGACGACGACGCTGCGGATGATCGGCGGGTTCGAGCGGCCGACCAGCGGGCGGGTGCTGATCGACGGCGACGACGTCTCGGCCATCCCTCCCGAGAAGCGCCCGGTCAACACCGTGTTCCAGAGCTACGCGCTGTTCCCGCACCTGTCGGTGGCGGACAACGTGGGCTTCGGACTGCGGTTCGCGAAGGTGTCCAAGGAGGAGGCCAAGCGGCAGGTCGGCGAGGCGCTGGAGCTGGTGCGGCTCACCCGCCTGGCCCGCCGCCGTCCCAGCCAGCTCTCGGGCGGGCAGCAGCAGCGGGTGGCGTTGGCCCGGGCCCTCGTCCTGCGGCCGCGGGTGCTCCTCCTCGACGAGCCGCTCGGCGCCCTCGACGCCAAGCTGCGCAAGGAGCTGCGGGCCGAGCTCACATCGCTGCAACGCACGGTCGGGATCACGTTCGTGTTCGTCACCCACGACCAGGAGGAGGCGCTCTCGATGAGCCACCGCCTGGCCGTGATGTACAACGGGCGCATCATCCAGTGCGGGGAGCCGCGCGAGGTCTACGAGGCGCCCGCCACCGCGTTCGTGGCCGAGTTCCTCGGCGTGGCGAACCTGTTCGACGTCGAGTTCGACGCCAGCGGCGTCTGCACGGTGTCCGGTCACGCGATCCGCGTCGACGCCGGCCAGCCCGCCGGCCTCGGCCGCATCGTCGTGCGCCCGGAGCGGGTGCGGCTGCTCGAAGGCCCGATCGACGGCCAGGTCAACGCCGTCGAGGGCGTGGTGCGTGAGCAGGTGTACGTCGGCAGCGCAGAGTCAGCTCGAGGTGGTGCTGGCCGACGGCGCGCTGCTGCAGGTCGTGCTGCCGAACGACGGCCGCGCCGTACCCGCGCCGGGGGAGACCGTCACGGCGTCCCTCCCCGCGGACGCCATCCAGGTCCTGACCGGCTGACCGAATGGCCCGGTTGACGGACCGGAGGCTCACCTTCAACGCCCTCGCACAGATCTACGACGCCATTCGCCCGGGCCCGAGGTGTGAGATCGAGCTGCTCACGTAGACGTGGGTGGCTCCCAGACGAGCTCGGAGACGTCGATCAAGAGTCGTTCGGGGCGCACTTCGCCCGTGCCGACGCAGACCACGTCGTTCAGCCAGCGATAGCCGGGATCGTCACTCAGATGAGTCAGCCAGCACACGATCTGCCGTGCTCCTTGCGGATACGCCCGCCCGTACCCGCCGCAGTGGAACAGCACGGTGGCGCCGTCGTCGGTGACGATCACGCCGTCGAAGTCGGGGCAGTAGGTCCCGTCTCCTCGACGGTGAGGGTGGTTGGCGCCCTGCATGGACCCGCTGAGGCGTCCATGGCATCGACCTTCGGCGAGGAACAGATGTTGGCCTTCGTTCCCATCGGCGCCGAGGGCGACGCTCCATGCCTGGGGGTAGTCGAATTCCATCCGGTACAAGGGCTCGAGGCGCATGGGCACAGTTCAACACCGCCACGTCCGCAGCCCGACGGTTCCTGGCAGCATGGGTGCGAGGTGTCGCCGCGTCCGTCCCCGCTCGCCGTCATCGACCTCGACGGTGTCATCGCCGATGTCCGCCATCGGCTGCACCACCTGAAGGCCAAGCCGAAGGACTGGGACGCGTTCTTCGCCGCGGCACGCGACGACGAGGCACACCCGGAGGGCCTCGCGATCGTCGAGACGCTCTCGAAGGACCACGAGATCGTTTTCCTGACCGGTCGTCCCGAGCAGCTGCGCGACGAGACGCTTCGATGGCTGGATCGTCACGGCCTCAGTGGCAACCGGCTGGTGATGCGGCCTCCCGGGGACCGGCGGCCCGCGGCGGTCGTGAAGCTCGAGCTGCTGGAGGAGTTCGCGCGCCGGCAACCGATCGGGATCGTCGTCGACGACGACCCGGCAGTCCTGGATGCCGTCCGGCGGGCCGGACATCCCGTGTTCGCGGCCGATTGGGAAGCCCGCACGGCCGACAGCACCCGAGCCCTCCGCGACGCTCAGGGATCCGAAGGTCGCACCTGAACGACGGGACCGGTCCCCGCCGACGTGCCGGTCGGGCGGCTCCAGCGCTCGCCGCCCGCCGTCCAACCCCCGGCGCCAGGTCTCCGCCGACCGGCCGAGGTAGTAGGCGGGCAGGGTCCGCTGGCCGGCGTCGTCCTGGCCGCAGAGCCTCGCCACCTACGCTCCGCAGCGACGACTACCCGATGGCCTGGACGCGGCCACGGCCGACTCGCTCATCCGGGATGCCACCAACCCGGTCAACCCCGCCGAGCGGCTGGACACGGATCGCCCATGCCGCACCCAGCGCAGCCCACGACGATGCGTTCCGGCAGTGGTGGAACCGCATCGGCCAGCGGGCGGCCGGTCCCGGTACCGCGGCGACCATCCGGGCGATCGCCACCCGGACCGACCTCCGTCACCGCCTCCCGACCGTCTCCGCGCCCACGCTCGTGGTCCATCGGCGCAACTGCACCAACGTGGACGTCGGCCACTCCCGGTACCTCGCAGACCATCTGCCGGAGGCTCGACTCGAGCTCGTCGGAGGAACCGACTCACTCTGGTTCACCGACACGGGCGAGCTCCTCGAGCGAGCCATGAGCTTCCTCGCCGGCACACAGTGACGGTGGTGTTGCCCCGGGTGAGTGCAGGTGTCAGCGGCCGTCGCCGCCCGAATCGGCTTCGTCCTCGTAGCTGATGGCGAGGGACTGATGAGGTGCCCGCAGCTCGGCTTCCACCTCGGCGTTGAGGACGGCGCGGTCCTGCTCGGTCAGCCCTGCGGTGAAGATGCTGCGCGGCCACAGGTGTTGGGCGCGCACCGGGTTCACCTCGGCGGCGTACACGAAGACGGTGGCGAGCAGCGCGATCCAGGCCATCAGCCCGAGCACGACGCCGAAGAGCCCATAGGACGCGGACGCCCCGGAGAGCTGTCGGTCGACGATGGTGGTCCCCAGGACGAGGAGGACTTGAAGTCCGACCGCAGCGACGACAGCGCCGGGCAGTAGCTCGGGCCACGACGGCCCCGTCGGCGTCAGTGCTCTGAATGCCAGCGCGAACCAGCAGACGTTGAGTGCCAATGCCGCGACGACGAGCCCGATCCGCGCCGGAGCGCCGAGCCAGTCGAGGGCGGTGGCCAGGCTGGTGAGCAAGGCGGTGCTCAGCACCGCGAGCCCGACCACGAGGAGGAGGAGCACGCTGCGCAGGAGGCGAGGGAGGAACCCGGGGCGGTGTCGCCGTTGGATGTTCCAGACCGAGGCCAGCACGTCCTGAGCGGCTTGGGTGACGCCGAGTCCACCCCAGAGCGCCGTGCCCAAACCGATGAGGAGTGCCCAGATGTTGCCACTGAGGGATCCGACGTTCTGGCTGAGTTGGTCGCCGACGACCGGGAACTGGGCGACCGCCGAGTCGAGCACGTCCTGTTGGAGATCGGGTCGGTCGTCGAGGACGTAGCCCAGGATCGTCACCGTGACCAGCAGCAGCGGGAAGAGGCTGAGGAACCCGCGGTACGTGAGGTGACCGACGAGCTTGCCACCGTCGTCGTCGCCGAACTTCTTCCACACCGCTACGACGAAGGCGACCGGCGAATGTCGCCGCTGCCAGCTGTCGATGCGGCCCAGGAGGTTGTTCGGCGCGCGGGGAGCATCCCCCGAGGGCTCCACCACTCTCGTCGACACACTGGCGACATACCCGGTCTCGCGATCCGCAATCGTCGGTCTTGCCGAGTCGGTAGCGTCCGGCGATGCTCATCGTGACTGGCAGCATCCGGGCGCGGCCGGAGCACATCGATCGGGTGCTCGAACTCAGCCTCGAGCACGTCCACCGTTCACGGCAGGAGCACGGATGTCTTCTGCACGCCGTCCACCGCGACGTCGAGGACAACAACCGTCTCGTCTTCCTGGAGCACTGGGCGGACGTCGATACCCTGCGCGCGCACTTCGCCGTACCAGCGTCGATCGCGTTCGTGCGCGAGGCCGCTGCGCTCGCCGTCGATCCACCCGAGCTGGCGATCTTCGAGGCGCAGCCGATCTCGATCTAGCGACGCCACGGCGGTCACGCGCAGTCCGTGGCGACTTCCAGCGCAGCACACAGCTCCCGCATCCTTTGTCCGCTGAGCGTGCCCAATCGTTCGAGGAGCACGGCCACCGACACGGACTCGACGGCGTCGAGGTTGACCGCGCTCCGCCGAGGGACGGGATCCTCATCCGGTTCGAGCACCACCTCGCTCGGCAAGCCTCGGATCGTGGTGGTGCATGGCGCGATCAGGGCGCGTCGGAGTCTCGGGATCGCGGCGTCACGAGACAGAACGACCACCGGGCGCCGACCGATCTCTGGCGGTTCGCACCACCAGATCTCACCCCGGCGAGGAAGAGCGGTCACGTCGCCGAGGCTGCGTCACGGAACGATGCCAGGTCGCCCCACTCGTCGGCTTCGTCGATCGGATGGGCGGCGTACGCCGCGGCGTAGGCGAGATCCACCTCGGCGCTGCGATAGCGGTGGAGGAGTGCCGCCAGTGCCTCGTCCATGAGCTCGGCATCCGTCCGCCCCGCCCCGACCGATCGTGCGTCTGAGAGGAGTTGGTGATCCACGGTGGTGCTGATTCTGACGCGGGCCATGCCATGACTATGCCATGATCATGCCACGGCGGCAACGCCCGGCGTAGGAGCCTGCGC